>NZ_WWCP01000018.1 GCF_009857505.1 Duganella lactea | reverse complement strand
GATTGGAAGATGCCACAGCGGACTTGGAAGCTGGCGGCCAATCAATTTGCCATCATGTTTGGCGAACGCTTCACGAACGCGATTAACTAAAAACCGGCCCCGCACACACAGAATTTCTTACACGTCCTGCTGGCCTTCGCCAGCTTGACGCGCGTCGTGTTCGACAGCGGCCCGAACCGCCTCGTCAGCTGCCGTTCCAGCACTGCCACCACACCATCCCTGCGGCCTTGCCCCAGTCCTTGCTCCAGCCCCTGCTCCAGACCTTGCTCCAATCCTTTCTGCACGCCTTCTTGCAGGCCTTCTTTGCGGCCCTTTTTCAGTCCTTTTTCCCATCCCTTGTCCATGAACGACTGTTCTAACGGGCTGATCCATTCCATGTTCCGCTCCTTCTCCAGCTTCAGGATGGCTTGCCAGTAGCGTTGCTGATACGGCTCCGGCAAGGCCATCATCCAGTTGATTACCTTGAACAGCACAATTATGCGCGCCTTGCTCCAACGATGTTGATACAGTAGTTTTGTAAGTTGCCACTTGGCGGCGTACAAGCGATCCGCGTCATGGCCGGCCTGCTGCGTGCGCAGATGCGCCAACGTGACTAGCGCAAAAGGATTGTGCGAGGCCATCAACTCATCCGTCCGGTCTGTATAGTCCAGCAGCTTGGCATGGGCAAAGTGAAATGTGGTGGCCGTTCCCAACGTCTGGCGATGATAAGCATCCGGACGCCAATCGGGCTTGTCATCGGCCAGCAGGACCAGGCTCGCCACCGGCTGAGCATATTCCTTTTCAATCCGGTAGTTGTAATCGAACACGCGCCGCGCGAAGCCGGCTTCATACTGGGCCTGGACTTCGATATGGATCAGCACCCATTGCACGCTGCCGTCGCGCAGGTGGACTTCGACCAGCTTGTCGGCAATCAGGCCGTCGGGCGTACCGCCCAGGCTGATGCCGGCCAGTTCCTTGTCGCGGAAGCGCGGCCGTTTGAACCAGTCGATCGCGGCGCCGAGTTCGGCGAAGTAGAAGCGCATGAACGCGCGGAAAGCATGCGTCAGCGCGGCTTTCCAAGGCGAGTCGTAACGGGCGGATGGCGCGGTGGATGGCATCCGCTCAGTCTACGGCCTGGCTTGCCCAGGCCGTATGAGGAACGACAAAACTTCAGAACTTATAGTTCAGCCCCAGCACGAAGGTCCGGCCCGAGTGCACGTACAGCAGCGTGTCGTTGCGCTGGGTGTCGCGGCCATAGCGCAACGGCGTGTCGCGCAGATTCTGCCCCTCCAGGCTGACCCGCAACTGCGGCGTGACGTTGTACGACAGGCTCATGTCCACATTGGTCGAACCATCGACAGTGGTGTAGTCCGCCCCGTTCACATCCCCCAGCACCGCCAGAATGTAGGACGAACGATAAGCCGCCGACACGCGCGCGCTGAACTTCTGATCCTCATAGTACAGCGTGAGGTTGCGCGTATTCGGCGACAAGCCGGTAAAGTTGGCCACCTGCGTCAGCTGCTCGTTGGCCGGCGTGGTCGGATTGTCCACCCGCGTGATGTAGGTGATCTTCGACTTCACATGCGTGGCGTTGGCCAGCACGCCGAAGTTGTTCCACGGCGCTGGCAGGAAGCTGAACGGCGCCTGCAAATTGAACTCCAGGCCGTTCAGCGGACCGCCAGCCGTGTTGACCTTGCGGCTCACCACCACTTCGGTGCTCGGCAGCGTCGGGCAGACCGGCGTGGCGCCAGTGATCGAGCAGCCGTTGAAGACCAGCAGCTCGTTCGGCAGGCCCAGCGTGTTGTAAGGCACGCGTTCGTTGACGCTCTGGATGAAGGAGCCGATGTCCTTGTGGAAGTAGCCCAGCGACACCATGGCGTTCTTCGCGTAATACCACTCGGCCTGCAGGTCGTAGGTCTTGGCGCGGATCGGGTCCAGCTGCGGATTGCCGATCGAGACCGACTGCGCGATCTGCGACACGGTGGCCGACGGCGCCAGGTCCACATACTCCGGCCGCGACAGCGTCTTGCCCGCCGAGAAGCGCACAAACACATCCTTCGGCAACTGTGCGGTCAGGTTCAACGCCGGCAGCCAGTCGCGGTACTTCTTCACGCCGACGTTCGGCTGCAGCTTGCCGTTGACGTTGATCAGCGCCGACGAGGTGGCGGTGGTATCGGCGCCGCGCACGCCGACGTTGCCGCGCCAGCCGATGCCCAGCGCGTCGTAGTTGAAGTCGAGCATGCCGTAGGCGGCATCGATCTTCTCTTCGACGTTGCGGTTGGTCTGGCCGAGCAGATTGTATTCCGACCCCGGCACCGCCGAGCAATGGCACTCGATGTTGTAGACGGACAGGAATTTATCCAGATCCACCGCCGCCCACGACGAGGGCACGCCCGTGCCACCAAGTCCGCTGCCAAAGCCGGTGATCTGGCGCGAAATGCTGGCCATGGTGACGCCCGACGGCAGCGTCAGCCCGTTGGCGCCCGAACCCACCTCGTAATTGCTCCAGGTGTTCTTGCGCTTGGACAGGCCGACCCGTGTGGTCAGATGGTCGTTGACCTCCCAGCTCAGGTTGGCCGCATGGGTCTGCAACTTGTTGGTGGTGTCCAGGTAGCGGCCAACGAACTGGCCGTGCACCGTGCCGTCCGTCTCCTGCGGGCCGAAGCTGAAGCTGTTCGGATTGGTGATGTCGATGCCGAAGTTCAGCGCCGGCACGTTGCGGTTGTTGCGGAAGTCCCAGGAGAAGCCGTTGGCGTTCGGCGAGTCGAACTGCACCGTCGCGCGCATCGGCTCGTTCAGGTTGCTGTTGGAACTGCCGGTCATGAAGTCCAGCTTGACGGTGTCGCTGAACTTGTGGCTGCCCGACAGCACATGCTGGCGGAACTTGGTGGTGTAGACGTCCACCAGGCCCTCGGTGCGCACGTCGACACCGTTGAACTTGCCGTAATCCCAGCTGCCGTTGCCGTCGAAATGGCTATCGACGATGGAGGTCTGCGGCTTGCCGTTGGCCGCGCCCAGCGTGCGGCCGAAGGAGATGGCCGAGATGTAGTTGTCATAGCGCGTGTTGGCGAACTTGCCGTACATGAAGTCCAGATTGAACTCCGTCTCGTTGTTCGGCCGCCATTGGTAGGAGTTGGTGATGCCGGTGCGCTCATAGTCGGTCTGCGAGCGGCGATAGCGCGGAATGCGCGGCGCGAAGGCGCCCGAGCCGGCCGCCGGGCTGGCCACCGTGCCGCCATAGTTGTCCAGTCGCGACATCACATCGTTGTAGGCGCTGGGCACCGAGGTGCGCGGCAGATTGAAGCCGCAATTGGCGGCGTTGATGCCTTTGACCGCGTTGTTGCCCGGATTCTGCACCGCGGCGCCCACCGGCGAGCAAAAGCCGCCGTCGGCACTGGCGCTGAGCAGCTCGACCGCCTCATAGCCCTCCTCGGTGGCGCGGCGCTTGGCGAAGGCGCCGGAAATCAACGCGCCGAACTTGCCGTAGTCGGTGTTCCAGCGGTCCGAGATCAGGCCGGTCACGCGCGGCTGGGTTTTCTCGGTCAGCGTGTTGCGGAATTCCTGCACGCCCAGGCTGATGGTGCGGTCCTTGAAGTCGAACGGCCGCGCGGTGCGCAGATCGACGGTGGCGCCCAGCGAGCCCTCCTCCACCGAGGCCTCCGACGTCTTGCGCACTTCCAGGCTGTTGAACAGCTCGGAGGCGAACACCGAGAAATCGAAGCCGCGGCCACGGTTGGTGCTGCCGTTGATGTCGGAAGCGCCGGTCGCCGCCACGCCCTCGATGCCGTTGATGCGCACGCGGGTAAAGCCGGCGTTCAGGCCGCGCACGGTGATCTGCTTGCCTTCGCCGCCGTCGCCGCGCGCCAGTGCCACGCCGGGCACGCGCTGCAGCGATTCGGCCAGATTGGCGTCGGGGAATTTGGCGATGTCCTCGGCCTTGATGACGTCGACAATGCCATCGGAATTCTTCTTGGTGTTCAGCGCGCTGTTCAAGCTGGCGCGAAAACCGGTCACCACCACCACCGTTTGATTGTCCTCCGCCGGCGGCGCGACCTGCTGCGCGTGTGCTGACAGCGACGCCAGCATGGCGACCACGCCGATATGGATCAATGTCGGCTGCATTCCTCTCTTTTTACTGATGTGCATACGAGTCTCCGGTTATTTTTATCCGAGCTTGGTGCTCACCGGCCATGTTACGTAGCAAACGCCGCACGGTAGACTGAGGTTGTGGCGGCCTTGCCTCGCTTTTAAGAAATACTCAACGAGTTGATCACAGGGCCGTCCGGCTTCAATCAACAATAAGATTATTCGATCATTTCCGGTGCAAATTTCTGCCTGTATCGGTTAGTGTGACGTGATCAATACCTATAGTGGAGACCGCAACAAGTGAATACCAAACATCTGCTGATGGCCGCCGTCATCGCCGCCGCCCTGCCCCTGTCCGGCCACGTGCTGGCCCAGCACGCGCCGCCGGCGCAGGAAAAAGGCCCCAACACAGCGGACGCCATGCTGCACGCACTGACCGTCACCTACCCCAATCCCTACCGCGCCATGGACGCGGCCGACGTCAAGGCGGTGCTGGACCGCGTGTTCGGCTATCTGGACGCCGTCACCCCCGCCGAACTGATCAACAAGGACAGCCACGCCCCCATCGCCAAACTGGACAAACCCGATCCGGACGCGGTGCTGAAGCCAGGCGACTTCCGCCTGACCAGCTATGAATGGGGCGTGACCTACGCCGGCATGCTGGCCGCCGGCAGCGCCACCGGCGACCAGCGCTACACCGACTACACCGTCAAGCGTCACCAACTGATGGCCGACCTGACCCGGCTCTACCTGCCGGTGGTGCAGGCCGACAAGGCCAACGCCCATGCGCCGATCAAAAGCTTCCTCAACCCGCACGCGCTGGACGACGCCGGCGCCTTGTGCATGAGCTTTCTGAAGGCGCAGCAAGCCGGCATCAAGGTCGATTACAGCCAACTGGTACCGATCTGCGGCACCTTCGTCACCGAGAAGGAATATCGCCTGAAGGACGGCACGCTGGCGCGCGGCGGTCCGGGCGCCGATGGCCAGCCGAAAATGCGGCCGCTGGCCAACACGCTGTGGCTGGACGACATGTTCATGGGCGTGCCGACCATTGCGCTGATGGGCAAGCGCACTGGCGACGCCAAATACTATGACGACGCGGCCCGCCAGGTGCTGCAATTCTCCCGCCGCATGTTCAACCCGCGGTTGGGCATTTATATGCACGGCTACGTCGAAGGCATGCGCGACCATCCCGAGCTGCACTGGGCGCGCGCCAACGGCTGGGCGCTGATGGCGATGGTGGAAGTGCTGGACGTGCTGCCGAAGAATCACAAGCAGTACAAGGCGGTGGAAGCGCAGTTCCGCGCGCACGCCAACGGCCTGGCCAGGTATCAGCACAAGGACGGCCTGTGGCACCAGTTGATCGACCGCCCGGACTCCTACCTGGAAACCTCGGCCAGCGCCATCTACACCTACGCGATCGCGCGCGGCGTCAACCGCGGCTATCTGGACAAGGAGATGTTCGGCCCGATGGCCAACCTGGCCTGGAACGCGGTGGCCGCCAAGGTCAACGCCAAGGGTGAGGTGGAAGGCACGTGCGTCGGCACCGGCATGGCGTTCGACCCGGCGTTCTACTACTATCGCCCGGTCAGCACCAAGGCCGCCCATGGATACGGCCCGGTGCTGCTGGCGGGCGCCGAGATCATCGAGATGAACCGCAAGTTCAAGTTCGGCCTGAACGACAGCGGTTTGATGTATCAGGGAGCGCGCTGACGGCTGGCGAGTTTCTTCAGTTCGGCGGCGGCCAGCAGGAAGCCGCCGACACCGTAGTTGTAGCTGGACGCCGGACGGTAAAACGCCGGTTCGGCGCCGGTCTGCTGAATGCCGCCCAGGCGGCCGTCGGCGTAGATATTGGTCAGCAGCCCGGCCCACGCACGCGCGATCACCGGGCGATACGTGCCGGCGTCCAGATAGCCCTGATTGACGCCATAGGCCATGCCGTAGACGAACAGCGCCGCGCCGGAGGTTTCCGGCAGCGGATAGCTGGTCGGGTCCAGCAGGCCGGCGTGCCATTGACCATCCGGCCCCTGGAGCTGGGCGATGCGGGCCGACATCTGCCGCAGTTGTTCGATATAGAACGGGCGCTGCGGATCATCGACCGGGATGTACGCCAGCGTACGCGCCAGGCCGCCCATTACCCAACCCTCGCCGCGCGACCAGAAAACCTTCTGTCCATTGGCTTCGCGCTTGCTCTTGTAGCTGGCATCGCGGGCGTACAGGTGTTCGTCCTTGTCATACAGCAGATCATAGGTCCGACGCCACTGCGTGTGAACATAGTCCAGGTATCTGCGCTCGCCGGTGGCCTGGTACATCTTCGCCCAGACCGGCGGCGCCATGAACAGCGCGTCGCACCACCACCAGGGCAGCCGGTCATCGCCGGGGCGCAGTGTTTTCAGGTCGATCAGCGTGTCCAGCTGCGCCCTGGTGTGAGCGATGCGCTCCGCTGACGGCTGCTCGAAATACAGCTCCAGATAGGTCTGGGCGACGGCCAGATCGTCGGCGTTCGGATAGGGCGTGCGCAGTTTCCACTCGAAGCCATTGGCCATGGCCAGCATGGCGTCGCGGTATTTCGGATCACCGGTCGATTCGGCGACGGCCATGAAGCCGCTGAACAGCACCGCCGAAGTCCAGATCTTGTCCAGATGGCGCATGGTGCGCTCCAGCTGCCAGTCGGCCACCTTGCGCATCGCCTTGTCGATGGCGGCGGGACTCAGCTCCGGCGACAGGTCGGTCGCGCGCGGGCCGGCGTCGGCGGGCGCGTCGCCGAAGAAACGGGTCGAGTCCTTGTCGATGATGGCTTGCATCTCCGGCGTCGGCAGCGGGTAGTTTTGCTGCGCGTTTGCGTGGGATGCACAGGCCAGCGTCAGCGCCAGCCACAGGGTCTTTTTGTTCATTGCAGGGTCTCCGAAAGCAGCCGTACCTGGCCCAGCATGCCCGATGGCCGGGGGCTGATCAGGTGCGTATCTTGTGGCACGAAACGTTGGCCGTAACGCGCCCACAGCAGGCGATAGTCGGGACGCTCCTGGCCCGCCAACAGGTTGAGCGACAGGTTGGCCACCTGCACCTCGATGCGGTTGTCGCCGGACTTGAGCAGCTTGCCGACATCAACCCTATACGGCGGGTGCCAGACGGCGCCGGCACGCTGGCCGTTGACGTAGACCACGGCGGCTTCGCGGATCGGGCTGTCCAGCATGGCGCGCATGCCGGCGGGGACCTTGGGGCTGCTCTCCAGCGGCGTCCCCAGGCCGAAATCGAGCGTCAGGCGCTGCGCTTGCAGTTGCGCCGCGTCCAGCTTGACCGTCTTGCTGTAAATGCCGATGCCGGAGTAGTAGCGTGTGGCCGGATCGTCGGTCCAGGAAGTAAGGCGCGTCAGCATGCGCGGTTGCGCCAGTGCGCCGCCGGCGCCGGGGAAGCGCAGTTGCCAGTCGCCGCCCAGATCCGCCACGGTGGCGATGCGCGATGCGACGGGTGCGGGCGCCGCACTCGCGCTATCCGACAGCACCAGCACGCGCGACTCATATGGCGCCAGGGTCAATTCCAGCGATGGCCGCACCGTGGCCGGCGTGACCGAGCCGTCGTGCGGGTTCCACCAGGCCGCCGAGGCACGCCGCGCGGCGATCCTTGCGCTGGTTCGCACCTCGCGGTTGCTGGTGTTGGCAATGAAGTAGATGTCGCCATCGGCCAGCTTGCGGCGGATAAAACCGATCGACGCGGCCTGCGACGCCACCGCGAAATCCGGCGCGATCGCCTTGCCGACCGCCGCGCCTAGCGCCCCCTCCTCCGCCACCACCGACACGCCGGGCAGCGCGAACAACTGATCGCTCAACTGGCGCACCCGCTTTGTCTGCGCCGCCGCATCCAGATAGCCCGGCGCCAGCGACGGCTTGCCGCCGACCGCGATCAATTTGTCACCGCCGCGCACATGCTTAATCAGCCGCTCCAGCGTCTCGACCGACATGCGCGTGGCATGCGGCACCACGATCAGCGGATAGCGCTTGCCGCTGTCGCGTAGCGCCTCGTCGTCGAGGAAGTCGAGATTGTGGCCGGCATCGAGAATCTGCTCCATCACCACTGGCGTCACATGTCGATGCATCTCGGCCGACAGCGAAACCTTGGCCGGTTTGGATTCGGCATACACATCATTATTCGGCAGCAGCAGCGCGACGTCGTTGGCCGGCTCGCCCTGTCGCAGCAGATAGCTGGTGCGCTGCAGATACGCATTCACATCCGGCATCACGCTCCACCAGGGCTGGTGATTGTTGAAGACCGCCGCCGCATAGAACGCGTATCCCGGCTCCTGCGCACCCGGTGGCGTGTACGGCCAGCCATGGCCAACGAACAGGTTCACGCCCTGCAGCAGCATGCGGTCAGCCTCCACCTTCATGTCCAGCGGCGTGGCGGCGAAGGCCGGGGAATTCAGCCAGGTCCAGGTTTCGGCCGAGATCACGTTGCGGCCATAAAGATGGCCGGCCGACGTGGCCAGCCGGGTGAAGGAAAACTCGCGGAACTGCGGGCCCTCACCCTCCGGCAACGCCACCAGCCGATTGCTGGACAAGGACACCGCCGGCTCGCCATACGTCTGCGAACGGAAACGCGTGCGATGCTGTTTCGCCCAAGCGTCAACCGGCGTCAGATAACGTTCGTTGACCAGCTCCGTCTGCGTCAGCGCCCAATCGCGCCGAAGCGCGCCGGCATCCGGCCCCTGGCCGCCATAGACCAGCGGCAGATGCGGCGTCAGGTCATAGCCGCGACGACGCTGGAACTCGGCCAGGAAATCGTCGGTCCAGTCGGTGCCGTACACCTCCAGACTATCCGAGAACACCGCATACGGCGGCTGGTCGCCAAACGCCTTGAGCAGCGGCTCGGCCACCTGCCGCAAATGATGATCGATCGCCGTGCGGCTCAAATGGTCCAGCACAAAGCCCTCCGCCCCAACGGCGGCGCGCTTGACCTGCTGCCCGGTGCGGCTGGCAATGTAAAACACCACGACCCGCTCATCCGCCGCTGGCGGCACCTGGGCGCGCCCATTGGCCAACACCGGCGCGATCATCGCCAGCCGGGTGGCGTCAAACTGCTTGGCGTCACCGGCGCCGGCAAACGTCGCCACCAGTTTCTCGCCGCTGCCGATCGGCGGCAGCGCCACCGAGTCCGCGCCGGCCGGCAGCGTGACCGGCGCCACGCGCAGGCGCGACGCCGCCTCCGTCACCGGCACATGCGGCCCGCCGTAAGGCCAGCCGCTGGCCAGCGTCATATCGACCCGAAGATTATTCTCATGCGCCTTCTGGTTGACGAAGCTGACCGCATCAAGAAAATCCGCCGACAGATAAGGCAGATTGCGGATGCCGCGCGCAGGATCGTCCAGCTCCATCGGATACACCGGCTGAATCTCGAAGCCGCCAAAGCCCCCCTGCTTCATGGCCAGCATTTCGCGTTCCAGCTGCGGCTTGACCACGGCCGGACCAAACCACCACCAGCGCACCATCGGCCGCGCCTCGTCCGGCGGCGCCGCCAGATAACGCTGCACCTCGGCCACGGTGGAAAAACGGAAGGCGCTGTCGTCGCCGCCGGGCGGCTCCGCATGGGCGCACGCCACCGCGCAAATGAGCAGGCACAGGATACGTTTTTTCATCCCTTCAGTAGAAATCAGCCGACCAACGCATGTCAATCGCGAAAGGACAATAATCAAGCTCGTGATTGCGGTATCATGTCGGCAAATAACATTACGATAACGAGACAAATGCGGTTCCCCCTCACACTTGCGGCTTGCCCGCCGGCGCTGGTCACCCACGCCGAAACCTGCGATTTCCACGACCTACCTGCCGCCATCGCCGGGCCTGGCGGCGCGACGCTTATACGAAATTCGCATGGCTAACGTGAATTTACTTATGCCTATTCGACAAGTTTTCACGCTAGCATTTGCGACATTTGCCCGGCCTTTTCTTTTATTAAGAAGGAACTAATATCTTGAGTCATCTGGATTTGTTTGTATTCTTCGCTTACATCCTGCTCGTGGCCGGCTATGGCCTATGGGTCCATTATCGTAAGCGGCAGGCTGCGGCGTCGCCGTCCCATGCCTACTTCCTGGCCGAAGGTTCGCTGAGCTGGTGGGCGATCGGCGCCTCGCTGATCGCGTCCAACATTTCCGCCGAACAATTCATCGGCATGAGCGGCTCGGGCTTCAAGATGGGCATGGCGATCGCCAGCTATGAGTTCCTGGCGGCGGCCACGCTGATCATCGTGGCGATTTTCTTCATGCCGGTCTACCTGAAGAATCGCATCTACACCATGCCGCAGTTCCTGCGTCAGCGCTACAACAACACGGTGGCGACGGTGATGGCGGTGTTCTGGCTGACGCTGTATATCGTGGTGAACCTGACTTCGATCCTGTACCTCGGCGCGATCGCCATCAGCGGCATCGCCGGCATCGGCATCATGCCGTGCATGGTCGTGCTGGCGGTGTTGGCGATGTTTATCACGCTGGGCGGCATGAAGGTGATTGGCTATACCGACGTGATCCAGGTGGCCTGCTTGGTGGCCGGCGGCCTGGCGACGACCTGGCTGGCGCTGGAGATGGTGGCCGACCTGGACGGCGGCGGCACGGTCATCCATGGCTTCAAGCTGATGACCGAACGCGCGCAGGACCACTTCCACATGGTGCTGCAACCGTCGAACCCGAACTACATCGACTTGCCGGGCCTGACCGTACTGCTGGGCGGCATGTGGATCGTCAATCTGAACTATTGGGGCTGCAACCAGTACATCACCCAGCGCGCGCTGGGCGCCGATCTGGCGACCGCCCGCGCCGGGCTGCTGTTTGCCGGCTTCCTCAAGATGCTGATGCCGCTGATTGTGGTGGTGCCCGGCATCGCCGCGTTCGTGCTGCATCAGTCCGGCGCGCTCGGCACCGCCATGACCGACGCCGGTGGCCTCAATCCCGACCACGCCTATCCGGTGCTGCTGGCGCTGCTGCCGTCGGGCCTGAAAGGCGTCGCGTTCGCCGCGTTGTCGGCGGCGGTGGTCGCCTCGCTGGCCGGCAAAGCCAACAGCATCGCCACCATCTTCACGCTCGACATTTACAAGGAAGTGTTCGCACCGAACGCCAGCGAACAGCGGCTGGTGTGGATGGGACGGGTCACCGTGGTGGTCTCGCTGCTGCTGGCGGTGGTGATCGCACCGTTCCTCGGCATCGACAAGAAAGGCGGTTTCCAGTACATCCAGGAGTACACCGGCTTTGTGTCGCCGGGCATCTTCGCCATGTTCCTGCTGGGCTTCTTCTGGAAACGCACAACGGCGGCGGCGGCGATGTTCGCCACCATTGGCGGCTTCATCTGCTCGTTGATCTTCAAGTTCCTGCCGGACTGGGTCAACCTGTCGTTTCTGGCCGGCTCCGGTTTCGCCGTGCCCAACGCGGCGGGTGTGTATGAGATTCCGTTCCTTGATCGCATGGGCTTTGTGTTCCTGATCTGCGTCGTCGGCATGATTCTGCTCAGCCTGGCGAAGCCGCTGGACAAATCCGCCAAGCCGCTGGAATTCGAGCTCGCCATGTTCCGTGTCGATCGCCGCTTCGCCTTCGGCAGCGCGGTGGTGCTGGCCTTGCTGGTGGTGGTGTACACGGTCTGGTGGTAATTACTCACGGGATTGATTGCTACCCGCTTGCGCGGCGGGTCGCATCAGGCTCATCATGACCGCTGATTTATTTATCAGGGGACCCCATGTCAGCCGATGCCACTCGCCGCCGTTTCACCCGGGCCTTGCTGGCCTCCTCGCTCGCCATCGCGGTGGGCAAGGTCGCCGCGCAAGGCGCCGTCCGCAAACCGATCACTGAATCCGGCGCCGTCGCCGATGGCAAGACGGTCAATACCGCCGCCATTCAGGCGACGATCGACCAGTTGGCCGCGCAAGGCGGCGGCACGGTGGTGGTGCCGGCTGGCAGGTTCGTCAGCGGCGCGCTGTTCCTCAAGCCGCGCGTACACCTGCACTTCGAGCCCGGCGCGGTACTGGAATGCTCGACCGACATGCGCAACTTCCCCGGTCGCCGCACCCGCATCGAAGGCCACTTCGAGGACAACTTCACGCCCGCGCTGATCAACGCCAAGGGTTGCGACGGCCTGCGCATCACCGGCGAAGGCACGCTGGACGGCGCCGGCAGGCCGGTCTGGGACCGGTTCTGGCAACTGCGCAACGCCGCCAAAGATCCGCATAACTTCCCCAACCTCGGCCTGCCGCGCGCGCGCCTGGCGCTACTCGAAGAATCGCGCGATGTGCTGGTGGAGGGAGTGACGTTCAAGGATGCACAGTTCTGGAACCTGCATATCTACAACTGTCAGGATGTCACGGTGCGCAAGGCGCGCTTCCTGGTGCCGGACGATTACCCGCAGGCGCCGAGCACCGATGGCATCGATCTGGACAGCTGCCAGCGCGTCACCGTCGAAGGCTGTTACTTCTCCGTCACCGACGACTGCATCGCCGCCAAGGGCTCGAAAGGTCCGCTCGCGCTGGAAGACCGCAGCAGCCCGCCGGTGGAGCATATCCGCGTACGCAACTGCGTGTTCAAGCGCGGCCACAGCGTGCTGACGCTGGGCAGCGAGGCCACCATTGTGCGCGACGTGCTGATCGAGGATTGCGAGGTGGGCGATGTGCGCGTTGCGCACCTGAAGCTACGCTCGGACACGCCGCAGCATTACGAGGATATCCACTACCGCAACATCAGGCTGGCTGGCAAGAGCGCGTCCATTGTGGACATCATTCCGTGGTCGCAGTACACCAATCTGCTTGGTAACAAGCCGCCGCAATCGACCGTGCGCAACATCAGCTTCACGGGTTTCAGCGGCACGGCCGGGACGTTGGGGAATATCGCGCCGAATCCGGGGCAGACCACGATCAGCGATATTTTGTTGAAGGACTTCGATGTTCGCCTGGGCGACGGTGAGTTGCACGCCACCGGTGTGAGCAACCTCAGGCTAGAGAACGTCACCGTCAACGGCAAGCCATACACCGCCTGAACCCGTCATTACCGCGAAAGCGGGAATGACGGAGTACGGTCTCTTACACGATACCGCTGCTGCTGGCGCCGGCCTTGGCCGGACGAGCCACCGCCACCTGCTCGCGATAACCGGCGCTGCGATACGCCGCCACCGGATCGATCGCGCCGCCGATGCGCAGACGGGCCATCGCCAGAATCGGGCTGACATCGGTGCGGAACGCCTTCTTCAGCGTCTGCGCCGCGTTCAGCACATCGTTCGATTCCTGGAAACCGCGCAGCGCCTCACGATCCACCAGCGCCGCCTGCACGAAGGCGCGCTGCACTTCCACCGCGCTGCTCATCAGGCTTTCGATCGGATCGGTGACGTTGTGCGACTGGTCCAGCATGTTGGCGGTCTTGAACGACGCGCCTTCCCGCTGGGCGGCGTCGGCCAGCTCGTTAAACACCAGGAACAGCTGGAACGGGTTGATCGAGCCGGAATCCAGATCGTCGTCGCCGTACTTGCTGTCGTTGAAGTGGAAGCCGCCCAGCTTGCCGAACTGCGCCAGGCGCGCCACGATCATCTCGATATTGGTGTTGGGCGCATGGTGACCCAGATCGACCAGGCATTTAGCCTTCGGCCCCAGCTCCTGCGCACACGCAAAGCTGGTGCCCCAGTCGGCGATCGTGGTGGCGTAGAACGCCGGCTCGAACAACTTGTGCTCGATGTAGACCTGCCAGTCGTCCGGCAAGGCCGCATAGATCGCACGCATGCTGTCCAGATAACGCTCCAGCGAGCCGCGCAGATTGTTCTGGCCGGGGAAGTTGGCGCCGTCACCTATCCACACCGTCAGCCCCTTCGAGCCCAGCGCGCGGCCCAGCTCGATGCATTCGATGTTGTGCGCCACCGCCTGCTCGCGCGCGGCGGCGTTCTGCGCCGTCAGGCTGCCGTACTTGTAGGTGTGCGCCTGTCCAGGCTGATCCTGGAAAGTATTCGAGTTGACCAGATCGAAATACAGGCCGTGACTACGGGCTTTCTCGCGCAGCTCGGCGGTATCGCTGATCTTGTCCCAAGGGAAGTGCAGCGACACGCCCGGCGTGGCGCGGGTCAGCTGGTGGATGACCGCGCAATCATCCAGCTTCTCGAATACATTGCGCGGCTCGCCCTTGCCGGGGAAGCGGGCGAAGCGCGTGCCGCCGGTGCCCGCGCCCCAGCTGGGCAGGGCCACGGCGAATTTCTCCGCCTGCGCGGTCAGCGTTTCGATGTCGACGCCGCGGCGCGACAAGCTGCCCGCCAGCGCCTCGTAGTCGGCGTCCAGGTCGGCTTTCAGCTTGGCGTTATGTTCGGCCACCAGGGCCTGATCAATGAGCGTACCCATGTTTTGTCTCCTCTGTTGTTCTTATCGGGTGAAGGCTGCGGCGTTGCCGGCATCCACGTTGATGATGTTGCCGGTGCTCTTGCCGGCCTTGTCGGAGGCCAGGAAATACACGGCTTCCGCGATGTCCTCCGGCAGCACGCTCAGTTTCAGCATGCTGCGCTGACGGTAGAAGTCTTCCACGTCGTCGGCTTCGATCTTGTTGGACTGGGCGCGTTCTTCCTTCCACTTGCCGTCCCAGATGCGCGAGCCGCGAATCACCGCGTCCGGATTGACCACGTTGACGCGAATGCCGTGCGGCGCGCCTTCCAGCGCGATGCAGCGCGCCAGGTGGATTTCCGCCGCCTTCGCGGTGCAGTAGGCCGACGCGCCGGCCGACGCCACCAGACCGTTCTTGCTGGCGACGAACACCATCGAACCGCCCAGTTTTTGCTGCTTCATGATGCGGAAGGCGGCGCGGCTGACCAGGAAGTAGCCCTTGACCAAGATGTCCTGGTTGCGGTTCCATACCTCCAGCGTGGTGTCTTCCAGCGGCGCCGACGAGGCGATGCCGGCGTTCGAAATCAGCAAGTCAACGCCGCCGAAGTTCAGCGACGATGCTTTCAGAATGTCGTCCACCGCGTCCTCGCCGGTGATGTTGGCGACCACGCTGGCGACAGCGTCCTTGCCGGCCACCTTGGCCAGATTCTTGTGCGCTTCAGACAGCGCTGCCGAATCGATATCGGTCAGCAGCACGCAGGCGCCCTCTTGCAGCAACTGTTTCGCCACCGCCTGGCCGATGCCGCCGGCGCCGCCGGTCACCAGCGCGATGCGGCCAGCCAGCGATTTCGGTTTCGGCATGCGTTGCAGCTTGGCTTCTTCCAGCAGCCAGTATTCGATGTCGAAGGCTTCCTGCTCCGGCAGGCCAACATATTTATCGACGCCATTCGCGCCACGCATCACGTTAATGGCGTTGACGTAGAACTCGCCGGCGATGCGCGCGGTGGCCTTGTCTTTGGCGAACGACAGCATGCCCACGCCGGGAATCAGGTAGATGATCGGATTGGCGTCGCGCACGGCCGGGCTGTTGCTGCGCTTGCAACGGTCGTAGTAGGCCTTGTAGTCGGCACGGTAGGCTTCCAGCGCGTCGTCCAGACCGGCCACCAGCTTGTCAAAGTCCGGCTTGGCCGGGTCGAAATCGACCACGAACGGACGAATTTTGGTGCGCAGGAAGTGATCCGGGCATGACGTGCCGAGCGCGGCCAGAGGTTGCAGGTCGCGGCTGCAGACGAATTCCAGCACCGCGTCCTGATCGTCGAAGTGGCCCAGCTTGAACTCATCCTTGCTGATCTTGCCGCGCAGGATGGGCATCAGGCGCGCGGCGAAATCGGCGCGCTGTTCGGCTGGCAGCGGCTGCGCGGCGGCGCCGCCGAACGATGGCTGCTTGACATTGGCGTCCAGCCAGTCGCCGGCGCGCTTGATGATGGCCAGCGTGGTCTCGTAGCAGGACTTGGCGGTGTCGCCCCAGGTGAACAGGCCGTGGCCTTCGAGAATGATGCCCTTCAGTTGAAGATTATTCTTCGACACCTCTTCCAGCTTCAGGCCCAGGTCGTAGCCCGGACGCTGCCATGGCAGCCAGCCCAGTTCGCCTTCAAAAATCTTTTGCGTCAGTTCCTTGCTGTTGGCGCAGGCGGCGATGGCGATCACCGAATCCGGGTGCATGTGGTCGACATGCTTGCGCGCGATGTAGGCGTGCAGCGGGGTGTCGATACTGGCGGCGCGCGGGTTCAGGTTGAAGGTGCAGTGTGGCAGGTAGCCGACCATCTCGTCTTCGTGCTCCAGGCCGCGATAACGGTTTTTCAGCGCGTTCAGCTTGTCCATGTACAGCGTCGAGAACCCGTCCAGCTTGATACTGCCGAGGTCGCCGCCCGAGCCTTTCACCCACAGCACTTCGACCTGCTCACCGTTGAGCGGGTCCGGCATCGTCACTTTTGCCGAGGTGTTGCCGCCGCCGAAATTGGTGATGCGCAGATCCGATCCGAGCAGGTTGGAGCGGTACAGCAGCAGTTCAGGTTCGCTCATTTGAGCGGCCTTGCTGTCGTCCCACAAAGAGCTGATCGGTTCTTTCTGCTTCGCTTGATTCATTGCTGATCTCCGTTGTTGATGTGTGCTTGGTGCGATGAGGGCCATTGGTGGCGATGGCAGCCAGTAGAAATCAGCAGGCCGGCGGGTGTCAATCGGCGAACGATCAAGATCATGATTAAGCGTTAAATAATCAAAATGGTGATTGGAGAAATCATGTGATGAGACACGTAACGCAAAACAATCACCGAGTTGATCATCCAATGATTGACGGCGGTTTTTGAAATGCATTAGCCTTGGAAACAATAAAGCAACATTTCGCGAGCGCGACGCATGCCGCCCGAAGTGATTGCACAAAACAACAGGAGACCATCGTGATCAAACACAAGCGCCGCAAGCGTTTGCTGAAACTGCTGGCCGAGCACCAGAGCGTGACCGTGCCGCAGCTGGTGACATGGCTGAGCTCATCGCCAGCCACGGTGCGGCGCGACATCGGCTGGCTGGCCGAGCGCAACCTGCTGACGCGCACGCGTGGCGGCGCCGCCAACCTGCCGCAAAAGGTGCGCGGGCTGGCCCACGCCAGCGAAACCTTCCAGAACAATATGCAGAACAACGCCGAGCGCAAGCGCGGCATCGCGCGCTGTGCGGCCGCCATGTGCGACGACGGCGAAACCATCATCATCAACGGCGGCACCACCACCTTCATGATGGCCGAGTTCCTGGTCGACAAACAACTGAAGATATTGACCAATTCCTTCCTGATGGCCGAGCGCCTGCTGACCACCAGCGAGAACGAAATCATCGTCCCCGGCGGCAAGGTCTATCGCGAACAGAACGTCATCCTCAGCCCGTTCGACAACGACATCACCCAGCACCACTACGCCGCCAAGATTTTCATGGGCGTCTACGGCGTCTCGCTGCTGGGCCTGCTGGAAGCCGACCCGCTGCTGATCCAGGCCGAGCAGCGCCTGATCAACCAGGCCGAACAACTGGTGGTGCTCGCCGACAGCTCCAAGTTTTCCTGCAAGGCGGGCCTGATCCTGTGCGGCCTGGGTCGCGTGTCCACCGTGATCACCGACACCCACGCCTCCGACGCCGCCGTGCAGCAGCTGGAGCAGAACGGCGTGCGCGTGGTCACCGTCGAACCGGAAGCCCTGCCCCCTGAAGCCGCGCCCGCCACCTACGGTAACGTTTTTGACTCGCAACTGGAAGCCTTGTACCAACCGGAGATTTCGCATTGAAACACTATCCATCCATCGCGGCCGTGCTGGCCGCCCTCGCCCTCCTAGTCGGTTGTGGCAAGCCGCCGGCCGATGAAAAGATCCGCATCGCCATGGTGGTCAAAAACCTGGGCAATGGTTTCTTCGACGCCGCGCACAACGGCGCCAGGCAGGCCGCCGGCGAGCTGAAAAACGTCGAAATCATCTACACCGGCCCGACCACGCCATCCGCCGAGGGGCAGATTGAAATCATCAACTCGCTGATCAGCCAGAAGGTCAACGCCATCGTCATTTCCGCCAACGACCCGAACGCGTTGGTGCCGATCGCCAAGAAGGCCATGGCGCGCGGCATCAAGGTGCTGTCGTTCGACAGCGGCCTGGCGCCGGAAGGCCGGCTGATGCAGCTGAATCCATCCAACGCCGAACTGATCGGCGCGAAGCAGATCGAGATGGCGGCCAGGGCGGCCGGCGGCAGCGGCGAAATCGCCATCCTGTCGGCCTCGGCGCAGGCGACCAACCAGAACATCTGGATCGGCGTGATGAAGAAGGTGCTGGAAAAACCCGAATATGCCGGCCTGAAACTGGTGGCCACCACCTACGGCGACGACCAGTCCGACAAGAGCTACCGCGAAGCGGTCGGCCTGCTGCGCAGCTATCCTCACCTGAAGGTGATCATTTCGCCGAGCACGGTCGGCATCAACGCCGCCAGCAAGGCGGTGGTTGACGAGGGGCTGGTCGGCAAGGTCGCCGTTACCGGCCTCGGCCTGCCGTCCGAAATGGCCGGCCACGTCAAGAGCGGCGCGGTGCGCGAGTTCGCGATCTGGAATCCGATCGACCTCGGCTACACCATCACTTACGCCGCCTACGACTTCGTCAAGGGCGATCCGGCGGCCAAGCCGGGCGGTAGCGTCAGCGCCGGCCGCATGGGCAAGATCGCGCTGGACGCCAACGGCGATGGCGCGATGGCGCCGCCGTTTGTCTACGATAAGAGCAACGTCGATCAGTTCTCCAGTATTTTTTAAGCGGATAGTTTTATGCAGATGAATCTCATGGCGGCCCCGGCCCCTGTTCCAGCCCCGAACACGCCAGGCCGCGCTCCGCTCGACCGCCAGGCGGCGCCGGTGCTCAAGCTGTCCGGCATCAGCAAGCGTTTTGCCGGCATTGTGGCGCTCAACCAGGTGTCGCTCAGCGTCCGTCCGGGCGAAGTGATGGCCCTGATCGGCGAGAACGGCGCCGGCAAGTCGACGCTGGTGAAAACCCTGACCGGCATCTATCAGCCGGACGAGGGCGCGCTGGAACTTGACGGCAAGCCGCTGCGCTTCAGTAGCGCGCAGGACGCCACCCGCGCCGGCATCACCGCCGTGCACCAGGAAAGCGTGATGTTCGACGAGCTGACGGTGGCGGAGAATATCTACGTCGGCCGCCACCCGCGCCGCGCCGCCGGCCGCATCGACTGGCGCCGCATCGAGGCCGAGGCCGAGCAGCTGTTTGAGCGGCTGGAGGTGGCACTGCCGGTGCGCGCCCGCGTCAAGGACCTGAGCGTGGCGCAGCGCCACTTTGTGGAGATCGCCCGCGCCCTGTCGCAGGATGCGCGGGTGGTGATTCTGGACGAGCCGACCGCCGCGCTGTCGCAGCGCGAGATTCAGGAGTTGTACCGCATCATCGATCAATTGCGCGCCGCCGGCACCGCCGTCATCTTCATCTCGCACAAGTTCGACGAGATCTATGCGGTGGCCGACAGCTACACCGTGCTGCGCGATGGCCAGTTCGTCGCCGAAGGCGCCTTGAACGACATCAGCGAACAGGAACTGGTGGCGCTGATGGTGGGCCGCGCCGTGCATCAGGCCTACCCGAAGGCCGATGTCACGCCCGGCGAGGTGCTGCTGGCGGTGGACGGCTTCTGCCATCCGACCGAGTTCCAGGATGTCAGCTTCCAATTGCGCCGGGGCGAGATCCTCGGCTTCTACGGCCTGGTCGGCGCCGGCCGCTCGGAGGTGATGCAGGCGCTGTTCGGGCTCAGTCCGGCGGCGCGCGGCAAGGTGACGCTGGATGGCCGCGAGATCAACATCGGCTGCCCTGCCGACGCCATCAAGCACGGCATCGCCTATGTGCCGGAAGACCGGCAGCAGCAAGGCGCGCACCTGTCGCTGCCGATCCTGCACAACATCACGCTGCCGATCCTGAATCAACTGGGCTTTCTGCTGCGCGGACGGCGCCAGCAGGAAAACGCGGTGGCGCGCCACTTTGCCGAACAGCTGGAACTGAAGGCGCACAACCTGTGCCAGCTGGTGTCCGAGCTGTCCGGCGGCAATCAGCAGAAAGTGGTGCTGGGCAAGTGGCTGGCCACCAAGCCGCGCGTCATCATCCTCGACGAGCCGACCAAGGGCATCGATATCGGCGCCAAGGCGGCCGTGCACCGCTTCGTCGCGCAACTGGTCACGCAGGGACTGTCGGTGATTCTGGTGTCGTCCGAACTGCCGGAAGTGCTGGGACTGGCGGACCGCGTGGTGGTCATGCACCAGGGCCACATCATCAATGAATACCGCCGCGCCGAGGCCACGCCGGAAATCGTGGTGGCGGCGGCGTCGGGCGTGCAACTGGCCGCCGGGGAGCAGCAATGACATTTCTGAAATTACGCGAAGTACAGCTGGCGCTGCTGACGGTGGCGCTGATCCTGCTGGTCGGCTGGCGCGCGCCGGTGTTCCTCAGCGGCGGCAGCCTGGCCAATCTGCTGACCGATTCCACCCTGCTGATCATGATGGCGCTGGCGCAGATGCTGGTGCTGGTGACACGCGGCGTCGACCTGTCGGTGGCCTCTACCCTGGCACTGTCCGGCATGCTGGCGGCGCTGCTGGCCTCGCAGCATCCGGAACTGCCACTGCTGCTCGTGATGTTGACGGCGGCCGGCATCGGCTTGCTGCTCGGTCTGGTCAACGGCTACCTGATCGGCTATCTGCAACTGCCGCCGATCGTCGTCACCTTGGGCACCATGAGCGTTTATCGCGGGCTGGTGTTTGTGCTGTCCGGCGGCGCCTGGGTGTCGTCGCACCAGATGCCGCCCGAGTTCATTGCCTTCCCGCTGAGCCGCCTGTTCGGCCTGACACACCTGGTGTGGATCGCCGCCGTGGCGGTGCTGGCGGCCTGGTATCTGGCGCGGCACAGCCGTTTCGGCCGCGACCTGTACGCCATCGGCAACGAACCGGCGTCGGCGCGCTATGTCGGCATTCCAATCGCGCAGCGCTTGCTGTGGACCTACGGCCTGTCCGGCCTGATGGCGGGCCTGTGCGGCTATCTGTGGGTGGCGCGCTACGCCGTGGCCTACACCGAGATCGCCTACGGCTTTGAATTCACCGTCATCGCCGCCTGCGTGATCGGCGGCATCAGCATCGCCGGCGGCAGCGGCAGCGTGGCGGGCGCCGTGCTGGGCGGCCTGTTCCTGTCGGTGATCGGCAATGCGCTGCCGGTGGTCAAGGTGTCGCCGTTCTGGCAAGGTGCGCTGACCGGCGCCATCATCCTCACGGCCGTGCTGATCAATTCGCGCGGCGGCCTCGGCAAAGGGCGACAGATTCTGCCGCTGCACAAGATCCAGCCGCAGGCGCGCAGGAGTGGCACTTGAACCAGACCGTCCTCACTTCCGTGGCACACACGTCACGCTACGTCATCGCCGACCAGCCGGTGTTCTGCCTGCGCACCGCGCTGGGCAGTTGGGAGATGCTGTTGCTCCTGCTGCTGGCGATCGCCTTCACGGTCAACGGCGCGCTGCTGCCGACCTTTCTCGATCCGTACAACCTGGCGGACGGCACCTTCAACTTCAGTGAAAAGGCGCTGATCGCGCTGCCGATGGCGCTGCTGATCATCATCCGCGAGATCGATATTTCGGTGGCCGGCATCCTGGCGCTGGCGTCGGTGGCGATGGGCATGGCGCACAGCGCCGGCGCGCCGCCGGCGTCGCTGCTGCCGATCGCGCTGGCCACCGGCATGGCGTGCGGCTGCCTTAACGGCTTGCTGGTGACGCGCTTCGCGCTGCCATCGATTGTGGTGACCATCGGCACGGTATCGCTGTTCCGCGGCCTGGCCAGCGTGGTGCTGGGCGATAAGGCCTACACCGGCTATCCGCAAATCATGGCGGACTGGGGCCAGGGCTATTTCTTTGACTTCATCCCGCGCGAGTTCGTGCTGCTGCTGGTGCTGGCGGCGGGGTTCGCGCTGATGCTGCACGCGACCGCGTGGGGACGCCGCATCTACGCCATCGGCAACAATCCGGTGGCGGCGCGCTTCTCCGGCATTCCGGTGGAGCGCTACCGGCTGGCGCTGTTCGTGCTGACCGGCCTGATGGCCGGCCTGGCGGCCTGGCTGCTGACCGGCCGCATCGGCAGCACCCGGCCGAATATCGCCATGGGCTGGGAACTGGAAGTGATCACCATGGTGATTCTTGGCGGCGTCAGCATTGCCGGCGGCGCCGGCACCATGGGCGGCGTGCTGCTGGCGGTGCTGACGCTGGGCACGGTCACCTATGGCCTGTCGCTGGCGAATATTCCGGGCATCTACATGACCATCGTGGTCGGCGTGCTGCTGCTGGTGACCATCGCCCTGCCGCGTCTGCTGCGCGGCAAGAAGGTGGCCAAATGAGCGCCACCATCGTACTGGACATCGGCAAGACCAACGTCAAGCTGGTGCTGCTCGATCAAGGCGGCGCCACGCTGGCCAGCCGCCGCATGCCGAACGCGGTGCTGCGCGACGGTCCCTATCCGCGTCACGACACCGAGCGCATCTGGAACTGGATGCTGGACACGCTGCGCGAGTTGGGCGACATCGCGCCGGTAGCGGCGATTGTGCCGGTCACACACGGCGCCACCGCCGCATTGGTGGACGACAACGGACTGGTGCTGCCGGTGCTGGATTACGAGTACGAGCCGCCGGCCGCCCAGCTGCAACACTACGCCGCACTGCGCCCCGCCTATGAATCGACGCATTCACCGCAACTGCCGGCCGGCCTGAACCTGGGGCGCCAACTGGCGTGGCTGGCGCATGCCTTCCCGGATGATTTCAGCCGGGCGCGTCAGATTCTGATGTATCCGCAATACTGGGCCTGGCGCCTGTCCGGCGTGGCCGCCAGCGAGGTGACCTCGCTCGGCTGCCATACCGACTTGTGGCAACCGGCGCGGCAGGATTATTCGTCGCTGGTTGATGGCATGGGCTGGCGCGGGCTGTTTCCGCCGATGCGGCCGGCCTGGGAAGCGCTGGGCACGCTCACGCCGGAGGTGGCGGCGCACAGCGGCCTGCCGTCCAGTTGCCAGGTCATCTGCGGCATCCATGACAGCAACGCCTCATTGCTACGCCACCTGCCTGTGGGTGGCCAAGGGGAACCGCTGACCGTGCTGTCGACCGGCACCTGGGTGATCGCCGCCGCCATCGGCATGCCGCTGGACGGATTGCGTGAAGAGGCCGACATGCTGGCCAACAGCAATGCGCTGGGCCAGCCGGTGGCCTGCATGCGCTTCATGGGCGGGCGCGAATTTGCCGAACTGGCCGGCGCCGAGCCGCAAGTCTGCGGCATCGACGATCTGCAAGCGCTGATCGACCAGGACAGCATGGCGCTGCCCTGCTTCGCGGCCGCCGGCGGTCCGTTCGCCGGCCGCGCTGGCCGCATCGACGGTCCGGCGCCGCACAGCCGCCAGCAAGCCTACGCGCTGGCCACGCTGTATTGCGTGCTGATGAGCGACTACTGTCTGACCGCGCTCGGCGCCAGCGGGCCGGTGGTGGTGGAAGGCAGTTATACCGATAATCCGCATTTCGCCCCGCTGCTGGCGGCGCTGCGCCCGCAGCAGTCCATCGCTTCCTCCAGCGACACCAGCGGCACCAGTTGCGGCGGCTGGATGCTGCATCACTGGGGCACGGCGCCGCAAGGTGGCAACGCGCTGGCCACGCCCTTGCAGCTGCGCGGCTGGCAGGAATATCGCCAGCGCTGGCTGGCCAAGTCGCAGCCCGGCGGTACTTGAGGATGCCGTCCGTCAGCCGCGCGGCAGCGCCAACAGCGCGTCATCGACGATGGCCACGGCGCGGGTCCAGCCGGCCGAACCGGCGCGCACCTTGTGCGGAAAGCAGCTGACGTAGAAGCCGTGTCCCGGCAACGCCTCCAGATTGTGCAGCTTCTCCAGGTGACAGTAGCCGATGTCCCGTCCGGCCTTGTGGCCTTCCCAGATCAGCGCCTTGTTGCCGGTTTCGGCGACCTTCTTGGCGGTGTAGGAAAACGGCGCGTCCCAGCTCCAGGCGTCGGTGCCGGTCAGACGCACGCCGCGCTCCAGCAGATACATAGTGGCCTCATAGCCCATGCCGCAGCCGGCCGACACGTAATCGTTGTGACCATAGCGGCTGCCAGCGCGGGTGTTGACCATGACGATATCGAGCGGCTGCAGCACATGGCCGATGCGCGCCAGTTCCGCCTCGACGTCGGCCGCCGTCGCCACATAGCCGTCCGGGAAATGACGGAAGTCCAGCTTCACGCCCGGCTGGAAGCACCACTCCAGCGGCACCTGGTCGATGGTGATCGAGGCCTTCTTCTCGCCGTTCTTCGCGTCCATCGTCGAATGGAAGTGGTACGGCGCGTCGAGGTGGGTGCCGCTATGGGTCGTCATGGTCACCCACTCGGCGGCCGCCGCCTCGCCATCCGGGTAATCCTCGGCGGTGGTGCCGGGGATCATGGCGATGAACTCGTGCAGCGTATCGGTGTGCTTCTGGTAGGTGATCTTCGGCGCCAGCGGCGGCGGGTCGGACAGCACCTCGTTTTCCAGGAAAATCGACAGGTCGATGAATTGACGGCTCATGGCTTACCCCTTGGCCGCTGGCGGTGGCGGGCCGCCCGGCGCCCACTTCTCGCGCGACTGGAACAGGAACAGCTGCGACGCGTCGGCGCTCATCGGCGCCTGGCGCGCCACCCAGGATTCGTCATGGGTGTCCATGTCGGCGTCGTATTCAACATGGCAGCCCAGCGGGCTGTTGAAGTACCAGAACCAGTTGGACCCCATCTTGTGGCGTCCCGGTCCCCAGAACGACTGATAACCCTTGTTGACGAAGCGGGTGCCGGCCAGCATGACTTCGGTCGGACCGCCCATGTGGAAGGTAAAGTGCTCGCACCCCTTCATGAACGGCGGCGTCTGGATCATGAACAGCGTGTGATGGTCGTCGGTGCCGCCCGGACGCAGGAACGGCCCGGCGCCCAGCAGACGGTCGGTGCAGCGGAAGCCAAGGCGCTCGCAGTAGAAGGCTTCCGCCTTCGCCGTATCCGGCACAAAGTACACCACGTGCGACAGCGAGCGCGGACGCACTTCCGCGTTTTCGTCCACCGCAGGGACATTGATCGCGCGGCGCACCGAGGCGCCCGGCGCGTTGATCGCTTCGGCGCGCAGGTCGAGCGGCTTGCGTACCGTGACCTGGAAGCCCAGCGCAAAGCCCATGTCGTCCTGGGTTTCGATACTGCCGTCGGCCAGCTTGCGCACCTCGCGGTCGCGCGCCAGTTCATCCACAATGGCCGACAGCGTCTGCTGGTCGGCCACGCCGTAAATGGTTTTGCGCAGCATGCTGGCGCTACCCAATGACGGCGGCAGCTCCGCGCTGTCCTTGTGGGCGATGACGATGGCGGTGCCGTCCAGCGCTTCGAAACGGCCGCCGCCGGCAGGAATCAGGCCGTAGTCGGTCAGGTACTGGCTGCAGGCGGCAACGTCGTCGACGCCGAATACGAGTGCGTCTGGTCCTATGATATTCATACTGGCTCCTTGTTAAAGTGCGGTGCGGCCGCCCAGGGTTTCGGCGACCCAGTCGGCGATGTAGGCGCCGGCGTTGGCGGAATTGTCAAAGCTGGAGTGCTGCACGCCGCCTTCACGCTCGGTGAAAATCTTCAGTTCGCGTTTCGGGCTGTTGACCAGTTGATCGTAGGTGCGCTGCGCCCAGTGCAGCGGGATCTGCGAGTCCTTCTCGCCATGCGTGACCAGGAACGGCACCTCGACGCGCTGCAGCACACCGTCCAGATGCACCTGTTCGGCGTTGGCCATGAAGTCGTCCATGTCCTTGGCGCCCCACACCCAGCGGACATGCTCCCAATAGTGCGGCACCGGGAAGCTGCCCTCTTTCGCCAGGCGCTTTTTCTGCACGTCGCGCCAGTCGTGATTGGCGCCCCACACCACGCCGCAGGCGAAGCGCGGCTCGAAGGCCACCGCACGCGGGCAGTAGTAGCCGCCCAGCGATACGCCCTCCAGGCCGATGCGTTTCGGGTCGATGTCGTTGCGTGTCTCCAGCCAGTCGACAATCTTGCTGGCCCAGCGTTCGCTGTCGTGGACGGCGGTCAGACCATGCAGGCGCAATGCCTCGCCGGTGCCCGGCTGGTCGACCACCAGCGAGGAGACGCCGCGCTGCGCCAGCCAGCGTGGCAGGCCGACGCGGTACTTCATCTCCTTGGTCGAATCCAGGCCGTTGACCTGTACCAGTATCGGCGCCGGGCCATCGACGCCCTCGGCGCGCACCAGCAAGCCGGAAAGATATTGGTCACCGTAAGGAATTTCGACCCGCTCGCAGTTCTCGCCGGCCAGCCGCAGGCCTTGGGCGAACACCTCCAGGAAGCGCTGATACAACGCCACCCGGCCCGGCGCGCCATGCGCCTGCAGGCGCTCGGCGGTCAGGTAGTAGGTGGCGGCGCGGCCGTATTTTTCGCCGGCGGAGATCAGGCGGCCGCGCGCCTCGTCTTCCGCCGCCAGCTCGCACAGCTTGTCGGCCATGCGTGACCAGGTGGCGCGGAAGGCTTGCGTGCCGGCGGCGTCGGGCTGCCTGGCGGCCTCCTGCAACGGGGCGCACATCTCCTCGATTTCGCCGATGCGCGCGCCCATCTCGATGGCCAGATCGACCGAGAGATTCCAGACGTAGTTGGTGGGGAAGTACTTAAACATGGTTCTCCGGCTTAGAAGTTATACGCCGCGCGCACACCATAGGTACGCGGGTCGCTGATGAAGAAGGAACCCGGCACGCGGCTCTGCAAAGTGATTTCGTTCTCGATGTTCTTGACGAACAGCTGCACGTTCCACTTGGCGTCCGGGCTTTCGTAACCGATCGACGCATCCGACTTGTGGAACGACGGCTGGCGATAACGGATGTCCTGGGTCGGGTCGCTCAGGTAGTACGAGGTCGAATGGCGGGTGTTGAGATTGGCCGTGACCTCGCCGCCGTTGGACAGCGGGAAGTGGTGGGTATAGCCCAGCGCGATGGTGGTCGATGGCGCGCGGTCCAGCTTCTTGCCCGAGTAGTCGATAGTGCTCGAAGGATGGTAGTCCTTGTAGTGCGCATCGGTGCTGGCGGCGGTGGCGCGCAGCTCGCCGTTGTCGCCGACTTTCAGCTTGCCTTCCAGTTCCGCGCCCTTGACCACCGAGTTGGCCGCGTTGCTGGTGAACGAGTGGCAGGTGGCCGGATCGTTGGTGCGGCAAGTGGTAATGGTCATCTGCTGGTTCTTGTAGTCGTAGTAGAACACGTTGGCCGACACCTGCAGATGGTTTTCAAGGAAGCGTCCCTTGACGCCGGTCTCGAAGGACTTCAGCGTCTCCGGCTGGTAGATGCCGGTGTCGCGCTCGGCGTTGAAGCCGCCCGATTTGTAGCCGGTCGAGACGCTGGCGTACAGCATCACGTTGCGCATCAGATCATGGTCGATACCGACCTTCCAGCTGGTGTTGTTGAAGCTGACGTCCTCGGAATACGCCTTCGAGCTGGTGGTCGCCGGTGGCGTGGCCGCCTCGCCGCTCAACGGGTCATAGCCGGACTTGCGGTCCTTGGTGTAGCGCAGCCCCATGGTCAGGCGGGTGTCTTCGCGCAGCGAATAAGTCGCCTGACCGAATACCGCCTTCGATTTATTGTTGATCGACGCCAGGAACGGCAGGTTGACGACCAACTGGCCGAATGGCGCGGTGACGTAGGTATTGTATTGGGCGTCGCGGAACACGCTCTCGTCGAAGTGGTAGAAACCGGCCACCCAGCGCAGCGCGCCGTTGCCGGTGGAGTTCAGACGGAATTCGTGCGACAGCGCCTTGGAGTCGCCGTTATTGCTGTTGGTGAATGGGAAACCAAAGTACACGCCATTGTTGGTCTGATTGGTGTGCATGCGCATCTGCGCCGCCTGATAGGTCAGCTCGGTGCCGGCCAGCACGGTCTTGAATTCGGCCCGCAGCGAATTGGCGAAGTTGTCGCGCGGCTTGGTGTTATCCGCCTTGAACTCCCAGCCGGCGGTGCGCTGGGCATCGGCGCCGCGGTCAACGTACACCGGATTGAGCAGATCGTTGCCACGCCCCGGCGCGGTGAACGGCAAGGTGCCGGTCGGCGTGCCGTTGAAGAAGTTCGTCAGCGGCACCGGCGACACGCCGCCGCCGCCGATCTTGTTGTGCTCCGCGGTCAGCAGCAGGCTGGTGTCGGCATTGAATTTGCCCAGCAGGTGCAGGCGCGCCGACTGGTCGTCCTGGCTCTCCAGCGGAATCTTGTTCGGGCCCGGATTCAGGTAGGTATCGTGCTTGTTGGCGTTGAGCGCGGCGCGGAAGGCCCAGACATCGCCCAGCGGAATATTCAGCACGCCATCATAACGGCGCGTGTTGTAGTTGCCCAGCTCAAAGCCGACCTTGCCTTCCAGCTTGCGGGTCGGCTTGTTGGTGATCAGGTTGATCGCGCCGGCGGTGGCGTTACGGCCGTACAGCGTGCCCTGGGGGCCGCGCAGAACCTCAATCCGGTCCAGATCATAGAAGGCCACGGCCTGCGCCTCGTAGCGCGGCACATACGCGCCATCGATATGGAAGGCGGCCGACGGGTCGCCCTTCTCGGTCATGTCCAGGCTGGTGACGCCGCGGATCGAGACCTGCAACATGCCGCTTTCCTGGGCGATTTCGACGTTCGGCAGCGTGGCCGCCAGCGCGCGTGGATCGACGGTGCCGGCGTTCTTCAAGTCCTCGCCCGAGACCACCGACAGCGCCAGCGGCGTCTTGCTGGCCGGCTGGGCGATTTTTTGTGCGGTAATGATGACCTCGGTGAGGCCGGTGTCTTTCTTGTCGTCCGCCTCCGCTGCCGCGGCCAGGTTGAAGGTGGAGATGGCGCCGATGGCGAGCAGTGCGCTGGCGATGGAAGTGAGCTGTGGTTTATGCATGAAAGTCTCCTGATTTGCGCGGCGCTCTGTCGGCGCCGCTCTGGTTGAGTATGCGTAAAAATGATAGGCGTTTTCCCAGTTATTCCTCCAGCCTATTGTTTGGATAGCTGACATTCGTCCGCCGGATAGCAGCCCCAGCGGGGAAATCTCTTACCCACCAAAAAAACAGCCCCGTCAATTGCCTGACGGGGCCGAAGGGTGGTGCTGCTCGGACGGCGACGGTCAAGTACGTAGCGCCGTCCAGACACCACCGGAGAGAGACGATTGCTGCACCGTTTCGATGAACAGCACGCCGCGCAAGCCGTCATCGATGGTCGGGAAATGCGCCGGGCCCGGATCGCCGCCGTGCCGTCGCGCCAGCAGATGACTGGCGATCTCGCTGTACAACGCGGCAAAGGCGTCGATATAGCCCTCCGGATGGCCGGCTGGAATGCGGCTGACACGCGCGCCGGCCGCGTTCATCGCGCCGCTGCCACGGGTGAGGATGCGGGTCGGCTCGCCCAACGGCGTCCAATGCAGCTCGTTCGACTGCTGCTGCGCCCACTCGATGCCGCCAGCGCTGCCGAACACGCGGATGCGCAGCTCATTGGCGCAACCCGGCGCCACCTGGCTGGCCCACAGCATGCCGCGCGCGCCGCCCTCGTAACGCAGCAACACCTGCACGTCGTCGTCGATGACACGACCCGGCACGAAGGAACTCAGTTGCGCCGCCAGCGCCTCCAGCCGCAAGCCGGTGATGGCGTCCGCCAGTTGCCACGCGTGCGAGCCGATATCGCCGATGGCGCCGCCGCCGGCCTTGGCCGGATCGGTGCGCCATGCCGCCTGTTTCTGCCCGCTCTGCTCCAGAGGAGACGCCAGCCAGTCCTGCGCATACTCGACCTGTACCACCCGGATCGTGCCCAGCGCACCCTCGCGCACCATCTGCTGCGCATGGCGCACCATCGGATACGCCGAGTAGTTGTGGGTGACGGCGAACAGCAGGCCACGCTCTTCGGCCAGCGCCTTGAGCGCGCGCGCATCGTCGCTGTTGGTGGTCACCGGCTTGTCGCAGATGACGTGGATGCCGGCTTCGAGAAAAGCGCGCGCCACCGGCGCGTGCATATGATTCGGCGTGACGATGCACACCGCCTCGATGCCGTCCTCGCGGACGCTTTCGGCACGCGCCATCTGCAGGTAATCGTCGTAGATGCGCTCCGGGTCGAGGCCCAGCGCCAGGCCGGAACGCTGCGCCGCGTCGGCGCGGGACGACAAGGCCCCGGCCAGCAACGCGTAACGGTCGTCGAAGCGCGCCGCATGGCGATGCACGGCGCCGATGAAAGCGCCCTCGCCACCGCCGACCATGCCGAGCCGCACGCGCCCCGGGAATGAGGAATCGTGTTGCATGCCCGCTCCTCAGCCTATGCCCAACATGCGCAGATTGCGCTGCGGGTCCGCGCCGCTGCCGGCAAAATCGTCGAACGCCTTGTCGGTGACGCGGATGATGTGATCGCGGATGAAGGCCACACCTTCGGCCGCGCCCTGCTCCGGGTGTTTGAGGCAGCATTCCCATTCCAGCACCGCCCAGCCTTTAAAGCCGTACTGCGCGAACTTGGAGAAGATGGCCTTGAAATCGACCTGGCCATCGCCTAGCGAGCGGAAACGGCCGGCGCGCTCGGTCCACGGCTGATAGCCGGAGTACACACCCTGGCGCGCATCGGGACGGAATTCGGCGTCCTTCACGTGCATCACCTTGATGCGCTCGTGATAGCGGTCGATGAAGCCCAGGTAGTCGAGCTGCTGCAACAGGAAGTGCGACGGATCATAGGCGATCGACAGCCGCGGATGATGCTGCACGCGCTCCAGCAGCATCTCGAAGGTGGCGCCGTCGAACAGGTCTTCGCCCGGATGCAGCTCGAACGCCAGATCGACGCCCGCCTCGTCATATGCGTTCAGGATCGGCAGCCAGCGCCGCGCCAGCTCATCGAACGCCGACTCGATCAGGCCCGCCGGACGCTGTGGCCAAGGGTAGACGAACGGCCACGCCAGCGCACCGGGAAAGCTGATCGACGCGTCCAGTCCGAGGTTGGCCGAGGCCTGCGCCGCCAACAGCATCTGCTGCACCGCCCATTGCTGGCGCGCCTGCGGCTTGCCACGCACTTCGGCCGGCGCGAAGCCGTCGAACGCCTCGTCGTAGGCCGGATGCACCGCCACCAGCTGGCCCTGCAAGTGGGTACTGAGCTCGGTGATGGCGACGCCGTTCTGGCGCGCGATGCCGGCCACCTCGTCACAGTAATTCTTGCTCTCCGCCGCCAGCTTCAGGTCGAACATGCGGGCGTCGTTGGTCGGCAACTGCACGCCACGGTAGCCCAGATCGCCGGCCCAGCGCGTGATCACGTCCCAACTGTTGAACGGCGCCTGCTCACCCATGAACTGCGCCAGGAAGATGGCCGGCCCCTTGATGGTGGTCGCCATGATCTTAACCCGCGACGGTGGCGCTGACGGTGCAACTGGTGACCGGGCTCCAGGGCAGATACGAAATCCGCAACTGCACCGCCGCCGTCACCGTGTGCTCGCCGGCCGTCAGTCCGCCCGGCTGCAGCACCGACACCTCGGCCACCTCGCCGAACTCCCAACGCTCGTCATAGGTGGTTTCGAGCTGCGCCAGCGTGTAGGTCTTGCCGCGCACGGTGAAGCGCACGTTCTCACGCGGCACCTGCACGCCGTCCACGGTCAGCGCCACGTCCTCCACGGCAGACAGGATCTGGCCGCGATAATACGGCAGCCGCGCGCCCAGGCGCCAGCCATCGCTGGTGTTTTCCACGCTGCCCGGATAAATGATGTGTTGATCGTACATATCTGCTTTCCCTTACGCTTCGCCCAGCAGGCGCTTGAACATTGCTTGTTGACGGCGCACCTGCTCGCGGCCATCGACCTCAAAGGCATCCTCGATGTGACGCTGACCTTCGTATTCGCTCGACAGGTGGCCGTCGTAACCGCCCTCGATCAGCACCGGAATGATTTCCTCATACGGAATCGCCGGCTCCTTGCCGCTGTCGTCGATTTCGTAGAACTTGGCGTGGATGTTGAAGATCCATGGCATGAACTCCAACATACGGCGTGGATTGCTCCAGATATTGTGGCGCAGCGTCTCGGCCATTTGCAGGTCGACCGCGTTGCCGCCCAGCTTGCGCACATCCATCAGCACATAGTCGGCCAGCACGCGCGCGGCATGCGCTTCCAGAATGAATTCCACAATCTTCGGCGTCGCGCCGTTACGCAGGAAGCGGTCGCGGAACACCGGCGGGTAGTTCTTGGTGTACATGCCCATGTCCGGCACATAGCCAACGTGATCGGAGCCGGTGGCGCGGGTCAGCTCGGTGTAGCGCAAAATCCATGGATGGTCGAAGTGGAACGGCGAATGCACCTCGATGCCCATGCGTACATCGAGCTGCTCGGCCAGCGGCACGCAGGCCACCACCACTTCCGGCGGCGTGTTGACGATGACGCGCACATTGCGGCAGCCAACGCGCTTGGCGAAGTGCAGATCGCGCTTCAGCGAGGCCACCATCTCCTCGAAATTGAGCTTGCGATCCTTGTACAGCTTCACGTCCAGGAACATGTCGTGGCATTGCGCGTAGGCGCCGTGCCGCTCCAGCGACGCGAACCAGCCGTCGATCTGCGCTTGCGGCACATTGGGAAAGCCGGTGAACGATTGTTCGCTGACCACTTCGATGCCGCGCGCGCCAAGGCCGGCGGCGTGGGCGATGCAGTCGTCCAGATTCATCTTGCGCAGGAACGTCTCGTACTGGTAGCTGTAGAGCGAGACACCGCGCTTGATGCTGTGTTGAGTATTCATACTATGGACCTCGGTTAAGTCAAACAAAAATCAAAGAACGGCGCTCGACGACGGCGCCGCCGGCGCGCGCCAGCGCAGCAGGCAGGCCAGCAGCGCGCAGGCGGCGGCGATCAGGCCGAAGGCCAGGAAGGCGCCTTGCAGGTTGCCGACATAGCCGCGCATCAGGTTGACCACGGCCGGCGACAGGAACTGCGCCACGAAGAAGGAACTGGCCCACCAGCCCATGCCGCGGCCACGGTGCTCAAAAGAGAACTTACTCTGCGTCCAGGCGATCAGCGCCGGCACGATGATGCCGTTGGCCAGCTGCTGCACAAAGGCGAAGGCCAGCGCCGTCTGGTAATCCGGCGCCATGCCGATGCCGCCCAGGCCAATCGCGTAGCCGAGGAACACCAGCACGATCTGCGCGCCGGCGCCGTAGCGGGTGGTCAGCTTGAACAGCACCGCGCCGATCGGCACGCCGATGCTGGGCAGCGCCATGCTCAAACCGATCGATTTCGGATCGGCCAGGCCCAGTTCTTTCAGCAGTAGCGAGAAGTTAATCACCTGCACGTAGTAGATGGTCGACAGCACCACCGTCACGCCGCACACCATCAACGCCGTCATGGTGGGGAACGGCGTGGTGGCCGCCGTCTGGCCGGCGGCTTGCTTGCGCGGCTCGGGCTCGAACAGGAAGGCCAGGCTGGCCAGCAGGATAGGAATGGCGACCGCATACACCAGGAACGGATATTGCCAGCCCTGCGCCGCCAGGAAGCCGGAGCTGGCGATGGTGACGGTGCCCAGCACCGAACCGACCACACCCTGAATCATCAGCCAGCGGTGGCGCTCCTTCTCTTCGTAATAGTCGGCCAGCAGGGTGTTGACCACCGTGAGCACGCCGGCTTCGCCGACGCCGATCACCACGCGGCCGGCCACCACGGCCCAGAAATTATCGATGGCGAACGGCATCAGGCCGCCGGCGCCATAAAACGCCATCGACCACAGCAGCAAGCGGCGGCGGCCAAAGCGGTCGGCAATGGCGCCGGCGGCTGGCGCGAACAGGGCGATGCAGGCGCTCGGCGCGGTGATCAGCAGCGGCACCATCAGTCTGGCGTTCGGCACGTCGTGGAAGTGCGCCAGCAGCGTGGGCAGGGTCGGCGCCAGCGCGATAATCGCCATCACCGGCAGGAAGCCGGAAAACACCAGTATCCAGCCCTGGCGCCAGTCGGCTTTTCGTGGCGCCGCCGGCGCACCTCCCTGCCCTTGCGGGTATTCAGAACTACGCATTGTCTGTCTCCTATTGTTGTTTGCCTGTCTATGCAGGAAAATCTATACGGCAAAAAATGATAACGCTTTCCCACCTTGCCGTTTTGGCTTTTTACCGATATGTCGTATTCATATCTTGGATACCCGGGAATGTATTGCAACGGGCGGTTTTCGGCTATATTAGGAAAACTTTTCCCATCTTTACATCCGATGTCCGTTAAAACCAATAAAGCCAAGGCGTCCGCCACCGCATCCATCTCCGCCGTGGCCGAACATGCCGGCGTGTCCATCGCCACCGTCTCGCGCGTGCTCAACGGTACCAAGGCGGTCAACGCCGACACCCGCGCCCGGGTCGAGGCGGCGGTCGGGGCGCTGGGCTACCGCGCCAACGCGCTGGCGCGCAGCCTGATGCGCGGCGAAACGCGCTTGCTGCTGGTGCTGGTGCCGGACTTCGCCAATCCGTATTTCGCCGAAATCGTCAAAGGCGTGGAATCGGTGACCCGCGAGAACGGCTACGGCCTGGTCATCGCCGAGGCTTCGCAAACGCTGTCGCGCGACAGCGCCGCCCTCGACTCGCTGTACAACCGCATGGCGGACGGCGTCATCAGCCTGGCGCGCTTCGCCGACCTCAAGCCGCTGCTGCAGGAAATCCCCGATCTGCCGTGGGTGGCCTGCTCGGAATTCGTCGACGACAGCGACGTGCCCAGCGTCAGCATCGACCACCGCCAGGCCGCCATTGACGCGGTGCAGTACCTGCTCAACCGCGGCCACCAGCGCATCGCCCTGCTCAGCGCCAGCGAGGACTACCGCTGGGCGCGCCAACGCCATGCCGGCTACGAGTTCGCGCTGCGGCGCGCCAACATCCCGATCGAGCCGCAACTGGTGCGGGTGGCGCGCGGCACCGACTATGTACACGGCATGGACGCGGCCGGCGCGCTGCTGGCGATGGAACAGCCGCCCACCGCCGTGTTCGCCGTGGCCGACACGCTGGCCATCGGCGCCATCAAGGCCTTCCGCCGCGTCGGCCGGCGCGTGCCGGAAGACGTCGCGGTGATGGGCTTCGACGATATCCCGGTAGCCCAAGTGTTCGAGCCGGCGCTGACCACCATCGCCCAGCCGGTGCGCGAACTGGGCGCCGCCGCCGCCCAGCTGCTGCTCAAGCGCCTGGCCGGCGGCGCCAGCGAGTCGCTCACGCTGGACCACGCGCTGATCGTGCGCGCCTCGGCCTGATTGCGGAGCCCACATGCGCTTCAATAAACTCGATCTCAACCTGCTGGTGGCGCTGAACGCGCTGCTGACCGAGCGCAACATCAGCCGCGCGGCGGAAAAGCTGTACCTGAGTCAGCCCGCCACCAGCGGCGCGCTGTCGCGCCTGCGCGCCTATTTCAACGACGAGCTGCTGGTGCCGTCCGGCCGCCAGCTGATGCTGACGCAGCGCGCCAAGGAGCTGGTGGACCCGGTGCGCGAGGTGCTGATGCGCATCGACACCACCATCGCCGCCCAGCCGCAGTTCGATCCGGCGACGGAGTCGCGCGTGTTTACGCTGCTGGTGTCCGACTACACCTCCACGGTGCTGATCCCGACCCTGCTGGCCGAACTGTATCGGGAGGCGCCCAATCTGCGCATCCGCCTGCGCAACCAGGCCGAGCGTCCGGACGAGGTACTGGAACAGGGCGAGGCCGATTTCCTGGTGATCCCGTCGCAATACCTGGCCAAGGACCATCCGTCGGCCGCGCTGTTCGAGGAAGATTACCTGTGCGTCACCTGGGAAGGCAACTCGCGCGTCAAGGAGCGCCTCACCTTCGACGACTACCTCGCCTGCGGCCACGTGATCGCCACCTTTGAGCACACCAACCCGCTGTCCACCTTCGACGGCTGGTTCATGGAAAGCTTCGACGTCAAGCGCCGGGTCGAGGTCACCGCGCCGACGCTGAGCGCCCTGCCCTCGATGGTGATCGGCACTGACCGCATCGCCACCGTGCACCGCCGCATCGCGCTGCGCGCCCAGGCCACGCTGCCGATCAAGGTCTGGGAACCGCCGCCGCGCATACCGCGGCTGGTGCAGATGCTGCAATGGCACAAGCACCGCAGCAACGATCCGGCCATCCGCTGGATACGCGACAAAATCGTCACCGCCGCCGCCGGCGTCTAAACCAATATCAAAGGAAAACCGATGCACCACGCCGTTTCAGGTACGGAGGGCAGCGCCTACGCCGCCGCCGCCGCGTTCTCGCCGCGCCGCCGCCAGCTCGCCCTGGTGGCGGTGGCGCTGGCCTTCGTCATGGACTTGCTCGACACCACCATCGTCAACGTCGCCATTCCGTCGATCGGCAGCACCATCGGCGCCGACCGCGCCGCGCTGGAATGGATCATCGCCGGCTACGCCACCGCCTTCGCGGTGCTGCTGATCGTCGGCGGCCGGTTGGGCGACAGCTACGGCTACCGCCGCATGTTCCTGTTGGGGATAACGTTGTTCACACTGACCTCCATGGCCTGCGGCCTGGCGCCGGACGCGCTGTCGCTGCAGATCGCGCGGGTGCTGCAGGGGGCGACGGCGGCCATGATGGTGCCACAGGTGATGGCGCTGGTGCAGGTGATGTATCCGCCCGAGCAGCGCTACAAGGTCTATACGGTGTTCGGTTTTCTTGGCGGCTTCTCGGCCGCGCTGGGGCCGATCATCGGCGGATTGCTGATCGACGCCAACTGGTTCAACCTGGGCTGGCGGCTGACGTTCCTGATTAATCTGCCGATAGGCTTATTCAGTTTGGTCGCCGGGTGGCGCTTGCTGCCGCCGGGCCGTGGTGTCAACGCCGTGCCGGTGGACGTGATCGGCGCGGCGCTGTCGGTACTGGTGCTGTTTGCCCTGCTGGGACCGTTGATCGAGGGGCCCGAACATGGCTGGCCGGTCGGCCTGATCATGCTGCTGATCGCCACCGTTCCGCTGGCCTGGGGCGCGCTGCGCTACCTGCGCTGGCGCCAGGCCGCGCGCGGCGACGCGCTGGTGCCGCCGTCGCTGTTCAAGCTGCGCAAGGTGGCGCTCGGCCTGATCTGCACGCTGAGCATCAATCCCATCCTGCCCGGCTACCTGCTGGTCATGACCTTCGTGCTACAACAAGGCATCGGCCTGAGCGCCTTGCAGATGGCCTACGCCTGCGCCCCGATCGCCCTCGGCGCCATGGGCGGCATCACGCTGATCGGACCAAGGCTGTTCAAACTGCTGGGCGTGCGCGTGATGATGGTCGGCCTGGCCATCACCAGCACCAGCCTGTGTCTGGCCGCTTGGTCGGTGTACGGCGGCGCGCTGCAATACTGGCCGCTGCTGGTGGCGCAGTTCGGCATGGGACTGGGCATGGGGTTGTGCGGGCCACAACTGTCCAACGCCACCTTGCAGGATGTGCCGATGTCGGACGCCGGCGTCGCCGCCGGGCTGCTGACGGCGGTACAGCAAGTCGCCGCCGCGCTCGGCGTGGCGCTGGCCGGTCTGGTATTCTTTCACCGCCAGCCAACGGCCTTGGCCGCCGCCGCGCACTACGCGCAAGCGTATCTGCACGTGTTGCCGCTGTTCGCCGGCCTGGTGATGATCGCCATGGCCGGTGCCCATCGCCTGGCCAGGGTCATGGGCGCCAGCCGTCATTAAAACAAAGGAGACTTTTATGCCCCTGCTTTATTTGCCGCTGCTGGCGGCCAGCCTGCTCACGGTGGACGGCCAGCAGTTCCGTGACCTGAACCACAATGGCCGCCTCGATCCCTACGAAGACTGGCGCCTGTCGCCCGCCGAGCGCACGCGCGATCTGGTGGCGCGGATGACGCTGGAGGAAAAAGCCGGCACCATGATCCACGGCACCGTGCCGCTGGCCACCGGCGGCAAGCAGCTGGACGGCGCCGCCGCCGCCGCGCTGATCGGCAAAAAACACCTCAACACCCTGATCACCCGCCAAAGCGGCGATGCGGCCGCGCTGGCGGCGGCCAACAATACGCTGCAAGCCTCGGCGGAACGCACGCGCCTCGGCATACCGGTCACCGTCAGCACCGATCCGCGCAACCAGTTCCAGCACACCGTGGGGCAAAGCGTGGCCGCTGGCTCCTTCTCGGCCTGGCCCGACCCGCTGGGGATGGCCGCCATCAACGATCCAGCGCTGACGGCGCGCTTTGGCGACATCGTGCGCCAGGAATATCTGGCGGTCGGCATCCGGCAAGCCTTGTCGCCGCAGGCCGATCTCGCGACCGATCCGCGCTGGTCGCGCGTCGCCGGCACCTTCGGCGAGGACGCGGCCATCGCCGGCCGGCAGGTGCAGGCATATATCCAGGGCGTGCAAAACGGCGCCGACGGCGTGCGCGCCGGCAGCGTGGTGGCGGTGGTCAAGCACTGGGCCGGCTATGGCGCCGCCAAGGATGGCTGGGACAGCCACAACCCCTACGGCAAACACATGACCTTCCCGTCGGCGAATTTCGCCTACCACCTCAAGCCTTTCGACGGCGCCTTTGCCGCCAAGGTGGGCGCCGTCATGCCCACCTACTCGATGCCGGATGGCGAAGTGACGGTGGAAGGCGTCACGCTGGAGCGCGTCGGCGGCGCCTTCAACCAGCCGCTGATCGATGGTCTGCTGCGCCGAAACAGGGGCTTTGACGGCGTGGTCCTCAGCGACTGGGCGGTGACCAGCGATTGTGCCGAGGACTGCGCCGAAGGCATTCCCAAAGGCGCCAATCCGTTCGCCTACTTCGCCAAATGGGGCACGCCGTGGGGCGTCGAACAGCTCAGCCCACGCGCGCGCATGGTCAAGGCGGTGCGGGCCGGCGTCGACCAGTTTGGTGGCACCGAGGCGTCCGAACTGCTGGTCGAGGCGGTCAACGCGGGAGAACTCGGCGTGGAAGATCTGAACCGCGCGGCCAGCCGCATCCTGCTGCAAAAATTCCAGCAAGGCTTGTTTGAAGCGCCGTTCGTCGATGAACAACAAGCGGCGGCGCGCGTCAACACCCCGGCAGCGCAACAGCAGGCGCTGGACGCGCAACGCCGCTCGCTGGTGCTGTTGCAGAACAAGGACCGCATCCTGCCGCTGGCCGGCGGCAAGCGGGTGTACCTGCACGGCGTCGACGCCAAGGTGGCGCAGCGCTATGGCATGCGGGTGGTTGACGCGCCGGAGCTGGCCGATGTCGCCATCATGCGCGTGGCCGCGCCATCGCAGATGCTGCACCCGAATTACATTTTTGGCGCCATGACGCACGAAGGCAATCTGGAATTCGGTGACGACAACGCCGACTACGCGGCCATCAAGCGTAGCGCCGCCAAAGTGCCGACCATCGTCACCATTTATCTGGACCGTCCGGCGGTGTTGACCAACATCGTCGACAAGGCCGCCGCCGTGGTGGCCAATTTCGGCGTCAGCGATATCGCCCTGCTCGACGTGCTGACCGGTCGCAGCGCGCCGCAAGGCAAGCTGCCAATCGAACTGCCCTCGTCCGACGCGGCGGCGGCCGCCCAACGCTCCGACCTGCCGCACGACAGCGTCAAGCCGCTGTTCCCGTTCGGCCACGGTCTGTCCTACTAAGCGTGAACGAAAAAAAACCCGTACATTGACATGTACGGGTGAAAGGAGACGATGCTGCTCGTCTAAAAGCTGTAGCGGGCGCGCAGGCCGTAGGTGCGTGGTGGCTGGAACTGCGTCACGTTCTGGCGGCTGTTGTAGTTGCGCGTGATGGTGGACACCACCACTTTATCGGTCAGGTTGTTGACATAGGTCTGGAACTCCCATGCGCTGTCCGCCGGCTTGAAGGTCAGCAGCGCATTGGCCGTGGTGTAGGCTGACGAGCGCGTGTCCTGGTCGTTGAACACCGAGTAGTAGAAATCATCCGAATGTTTGACCGACAGGCGCGCCATCATATCGCCCCCGGCCACGCCGAAGTTGCGCTGCACCCCAGCCGTCATCGCCAGCTTGGGCGCGTTCGGCAACGCATTGCCGCCGATATTGCGATTGGTTGGCGGCGTCGTCGCTTCACTGACGACGATGCCGTCGCCAAAGCGCGTATTGAGGAAGGTGGCGTTGAAGTCAAAGCGCGCCAGCTCCGGCACCGTGACCACCAGCTCCGTCTCCAGCCCCTTGATCTTGGCCTTGCCGACGTTGAAGATGCCGCCGCTGCTCAAGGCATCGGTCATCTGCGAGGCCTGGTAGTTCTGGTAATCCTGGTAGAACAGCGCCGCGTTGAACTTGACCTTGCGGTCCCAGAAGCTGTTCTTGCTGCCCACCTCAAACGACTTGACCGTCTCCGGATCGTAGGGAATCGAAGCGGCGCTGCCATTGGAGTTGAAGCCGCCCGCCTTGTAGCCGGTCGCGTACTTGGTGTACAAGAAGTTCTGCGGCGTCAGCATCCAGTCCAGGCCGACCTGGAAAGTCGGCTTCGATTCTTCCATGTTGCCGTTGCCAGGGTTGACGATGGCCGGCGCGCCGATGAAAGGATTGACCAGTGCCCCCAGCAACAGGCGCGCGTTGCCGGTGCGCTGTTTCTCGTCGCGTGAATAGCGCGCGCCGACGGTCAGCTTGAGGTCATCGGTCAGTTTCCAGCCAAGCTGGCTGAACAGGCCCTGGGTCTTGGTCTCGATCAGATAGTCGAACTTCAGGCCGTAGGTGTTGGCAAAGCTAACCGGCACACCCGGCTGCATCGCCAGGTTATAGATGCCGCTGTCGATGACGTTCTTTTCGGTGAAGTAGAAATAGCCGGCCTGCGCGGTAAAGCGGCCGTTCTGCGGCGTGGACAGCCGAATCTCATGGTTGCGCGTGGCCGGCGACTCGCCCTGACGGAACCAGCGCGTGGCCGGATACACGGTGAAGCCGGTGGCGTCGGTGTTGCGCCGGTAGTCCTGCGTATCGTAGCCGCCGGCGTAGGTCAGCGTCAGGTCGCCCGGCAAGCGGTTGTAGCTGAACTCCCAGCGCCAACGCTCGCCATCGAGTTTGGTCGATACCGGCGCAAAGCCCTCGAAGGTGCGCGCGTCGCCGACGGGCGTCGCCACGCCCAGCGGCGAATTCTTGGTCACCTCGCCAACACCACCAATTTTGTCCTTCTGGTACGACAGCAAGCCTTCAAAGCCGCTCACCGGCTGGAAGGCAAATTGCAGGCGCGCCGATTTGGCGTCCTCATCGTCGCCGTCCATATTCACACCGGTCAGCTGACGGTAGCCATCATGGCGGCGCGAGACGGCCGAGAAGCGCATCTGCACCGTGTCGCTCAGCGGCACATTCACCGCGCCTTCCAGGTTCACGGTGCTGAAGGCGCCAAGGTCCACGCTCAGATAACCGCCGAGCGTTTCGCGCGGCTTGGCGGTGATGATGTTAATCAGGCCGCCGGTCGAGTTACGCCCAAACAGCGTGCCTTGCGGGCCTTTGAGCACCTCGATCCGTTCCAGATCGTACATCGACGAGCCGATGCTGAACGAACGATTGGTGAAGAAGCCGTCGCGCGCGATCGGCACCGCCGGATCGCCGGTCTCGGTGGTGTCGGTCGAGGCGACACCGCGCACCGCCACATAGGCGCCGCCGGCGGCACTGGTGACGTTGATGCTGGGATCAATGGTTTGCAGCGCCTGCACGTTGCCGACGCCGGCGTCGGCCAGCGCGGTGCCGTTGAACACCGACAGCGCCACCGCCGTGGTCTGGGCGTTGCTGCGGACCCGGTTGGCCGTCACCACCACCGTGTTCTCTTCCGGCACGGCGGCCTTGGCGGTGTCGCTCGCCGGCTGCGGCCCGACCTGGGCAAAAGCGGTTTGCGCGGAAATCATCATCGCGCCGCTAGCGAGCAGGCACTCAAGTAATCGTTTGTATTGCATGAAGCGTCTCCTGTGGAAGTCCCTTGGGGACAGATTTATTCTCTTGTTGGTCACCACCTTGCGCAGCGACCAAATCAGGGTACGGCAATTGAAACGCATCGGAAAGTGGGCATTCCCGATGGTGATGTATTAGCTTTTCCAATAGCGCCGGGTATCGGTAAAACCAATCCCAGGTATCCATAATGCCAACTAACGCCGGCGGCGCGGCCATCCCTACAATCGGCGCTGACGATCACTTCCCGGCCACATCATGCGCATCCGCCGACTTTGTTTTGCACTCGCCTCGCTGTGCTCCCTGCCACTGCTGGCGGCGCCGCTTGAGGAAGGCTTTGCCCAGCCACCGGACAGCGCGCGGCCACGGGTGTGGTGGCATTGGATGGACGGCAATGTGACGTCATCGGGCATTCTGCAAGACCTGCAATGGATGAAGCGCACCGGCATCGGCGGCATGCAGCAATTCGATGGCAACCTGCACACGCCGCAGGTGGTGGCGCAGCGGGCGGTGTATGGCAGTGCGGAATGGCAATCACTGCTGCGGGTCGCGGCGACCGAAGCGCAGCGATTGGGACTGGAAATGGCCGTCGCCAGCGCCCCCGGCTGGAGCGAGACCGGCGGGCCGTGGGTCAGGCCGGAACAGGCGATGAAAAAACTGGTATGGAGCGAGCTGACGATCGACGGCGCCACGCAACCCCAATCGTTGCTGCTGCCGCAGCCGCCCACCGTGGCCGGCCCCTACCTGGATATCGCAGCTCGTCTGGAAAACCCCGACGCGGCGCCCGCCCCATGGTTTCGCGACATCGCGGTGCTGGCCGTGCCGGCCGGCGCGCCGACCGCGACGCCGGCGCGTATCCTCAGCCGTGACCACGCCGACGTGGCGCGCCAACTGAGCGACGGCCTGCTCGGCGACCCAGTCAATCTGCCGCTCGCCGCCGATGGCCAGACCTGGGTCACGCTGAGCTACAGCCGCCCCGAAACCTTCCGCGCCCTGACCCTCGCGCTGCCGGCGGCACGCGGCTTCGGCGCCGCCCCGCTGCCAACGGTCACGCTGCAAGCCAGCGCGGACGGCGCGCACTACACCGACATCGCCCCGGTGCCCCTGAGCACCGCGCCACAGCAAACCATCGCCTTCCCCGCCCACACCGCGCAGCACTGGCGCGTGCGGTTGCAGGGCGCCGCCAACAGCGCCGCGCCGCCGGCCGCACCGGGCGTGCTGCTGCCGCCGTTCGGCCAGCCCGCCACCACCGTCCCCTTATCTGAAGTAACCCTGCACGCCGAACCACGCGTGCACCGCGCCGAGGAAAAGGCCGGCTACGCCGCCGCGCCGGACTACTACGCCATTGACACGCCGTCCGGCACGGACGCCCCTGGCGCCATCGCTGCCGGCGACATCATCGACCTGAGCGCGAGGATGCGGGCCGACGGCCACCTCGACTGGACACCACCGCCCGGCCGCTGGACCGTGCTGCGCTTTGGCTACACGCTGACCGGCAAACAAAACGGCCCCGCGCCCAGCGAGGCCACCGGACTGGAAGTGGACAAACTCAGCGCCACCCATGTGCGCGACTACCTGCACACCTATCTCGGAAAAATCGAACAGGCCGTGGGCCCGGACCTGATCGGCCAGCGCGGCGTGCGCGCCCTGCTGAACGACTCCATCGAGTCCGGCTTCCAGAACTGGACCGACGACATGGCCGCCGCCTTCCAGTCGCGGCGCGGCTATGCGCTCACGCGCTGGCTGCCGGCCATCACCGGCCGCATCGTCGACAGCGCCGCGGCCAGCGACAGCTTCTTGTGGGACTTCCGCCGCACCATCGGCGAGCTGTTCTCGGACAGCCACTACGCCACCATCGCGCGGGAGGTGCATCAGCGCGGCATGAAGGTGTACGGCGAAGCGCTGGAAGACCAGCGCCCGCAGTTGGGCGACGACATGGACATGCGCCGCCACGCCGATGTGCCGATGGCGGCCATGTGGTCGGTGCCGGCCGGCGGCCAGCCGCGCCCCACCTTTGTGGCCGACGTGCAGGGCGCGGCCTCGGTGGCCCATGTGTGGGGTCAGAACCTGGTGGCCGCCGAATCGATGACCGTGTTCGGCCAACCATGGAACGCCACGCCGCGCGACCTGAAGAAAACCGCCGACATTGAATTCGCGCTGGGCGTCAACCGCATCGTCCTCCACACCTCGGCACACCAGCCGCTCGACGGCGTGACGCCGGGCATGAGCTTGGCGCCCTTCCTCGGCCAGTACTTCTCGCGTCACGAGACCTGGGCCGATCAGGCCAGGCCGTGGATCGACTACCTGGCGCGCAGCGCCTACCTGCTGCAACAAGGCCGCCATGTGGCCGATATCGCCTACTTCTACGGCGAGGACGCGCCCATCACCAGCTTGTTCGGCAACGCGCCGAACCGTGACGTGCCAGCCGGCTACGCCTACGACTACGTGAATCTGACCGCGCTGCGCCAGCAGTTGTCGGTGCGCGGCAATCAGCTGCTCAGCCGCAGCGGCGCGCGCTACCGCGTGCTGTATCTCGGCGGCTCCAGCAACCGCATGACGCTGGGCGCGCTACAACGCATCGTCGCGTTGGCGCGCGCCGGCGCCACCGTGGTCGGCAAACGGCCGCAAGGCACACCCAGCCTGGCGGACGACCGGCGCACATTCGAGCGGCTGGCCGACAGCCTGTGGGGCGCGACCGGCAGCCGCGCCAGTGTGCGCCGCGTCGGTCGCGGCAGCGTGGACGGCGGCGGCCACCTGGGCGCCGCGTTGGCCCGCATCAAACTGGCGCCGTCGGTGCAAATCAAAGGCGCCGGGGATGATGTCATGGTGACGCAGCGCCACAGCGGCACGCATGAAATCTACTTCATCGCCAACACCGGCGGCGCGACACGCACCATTGAGGCGCTGTTCCGCGATGGCCATGACAGCCGGCAGGCACCGGAAATCTGGCAGGCGGACAGCGGCTGCATCGCCGCCGCGCCGCACCAGCGCGGCGCCGATGCAGCCGCTGTCCGCCTGCCTTTGCGATTGGCGCCGCAGCAGTCGCTGTTCGTCGTCTTCCCGCGCGCGGCCACGCCCGGTCGCGCCGCGACGCTGGCCGAGCCAACGTCGTGGACCACGCTGGACCAACCCTGGCAACTCAGATTCGCTGCCGGCCGCGGCGCGCCCGACGACAGCATCCGTCTGACGCAACTCCAGTCGTGGACCCAGAGTCCGGTTCCCGGCATCCGCTACTTCTCCGGTACCGCCACCTACAGCACCACCATCAGCGTCGGCGCGGGCGCACCGGCGCGGGTCATCCTCGACCTTGGCGAGGTGCGCGATATCGCGCGCGTGCGATTGAACGGCAAGGACGCCGGCATCGCCTGGAAGCCGCCCTATCGCATCGACCTGGGTCAACTGCTGCAAGCCGGCGACAACCGGCTGGAGGTCGACGTCACCAACCCGTGGCAAAACCGCCTGATCGGCGACGCCCAGCCCGGCGCCACCAGCATCACCAACATGCGCGGCGTCTACGACGCGCAAGCGCCGTTACGCGGGTCCGGCCTGATCGGGCCGGTTCGCTTGCTCACCGCCCCCGCCGCCAGCTGTCTCGATGGCGCGGTTTCTTCCCCTCTTCATTTTTAAGGCAGACTTTATGGATCGTCGTACTTTCATGGCCGCCGCCGGTGTCGCGGCAACGGTGAGCAGCGTACCCGCACTGGGCGCCGGTGGCGCACCCGCCAAATTCCCCAAAGGTTTTCTGTGGGGCGCCGCCACCGCCGCGCACCAGGTGGAAGGCAACAACGTCAACAGCGATTGCTGGGTGGCCGAACACATCGAAAATTCCGGCTTCGAGGAACCGTCGGCCGACGCCGCCAACAGTTTTGAACTGTGGCCGGCCGATCTCGATCTGGTGCGCGGCATGGGCTTGAACAGCTACCGCTTCAGCCTCGAATGGGCGCGCATCGAGCCGGAGCCGGGCATGTTCTCGATCGCCATGCTGAACCACTACAAAGCCATGATCGAGGGCTGCCGCGCGCGCCACATCGTGCCGGTCGTCACCTTCAACCACTTCACCACGCCGCGCTGGTTCGCCCTGCGCGGCGGCTGGATGAACGATGACTCGCCCGACCTGTTCGCGCGCTTCTGCGACCGCGCCGCGCGCCACTTGTCGGCCCACATCGGCTATGCGCTCACGCTCAACGAGCCCAACCTGTCCGGCGTGCTGCACCTGGTGCTCCCGCCTGGCGTCGGCGAGCGGTTGTATGCATCCGATAAGGCCATGAGCGAGGCGATCGCGAAAAAATTCAACGTGCCACTGTTCTTGCTGGGCAATGGCCTGTGGCTGCCGGATGCCGAGCGGGTGCGCCGCAACATGCTGCAGGCGCACAAGCTGGGCCGGCAAGCCATCAAGGCGGTGCGCGGCGATCTGCCGGTCGGCGCCAGCCTGGCCATTATCGACGACCAGGCCGCGGGCCCCGACAGCAAGCGCGACGCGATGCGCGAACAACTGTACGGCGAGTGGCTGCGCGCGGTCCGCCACGACGACTTTGTCGGAGTGCAGAACTATGAACGCACGGTTTGGGACGCGCAAGGCAAAGTGCCGGCGCCGGCCGGCGTGGTGCGCAACATGGCCGGCTCCGAAGTCTATCCGCCATCGCTGGCGGGCGCGGTACGCTATGCCCATGCGGTGGCCGGCGTGCCGGTGATGGTCACCGAACACGGCGTCAACAGCGTGGACGACCGCGTCCGCGCCCAGTTGATCCCGCCGGCGCTGGCGGCACTCAAAAAGGCGATGGACGACGGCGTGCCGGTGCTGGGCTACTTGCACTGGTCGCTGGTCGACAACTTCGAATGGAACGCCGGCTACAAGGCCAAGTTCGGCCTGCACAGCGTCGACCGCACCACCTTCCAGCGCACCGCCAAGCCCAGCGCGCTGGTGCTGGGATCAATCGCCCGCAAGAACGGGCTCTGACGCGGTGGCGGCCGGCGCGTCACCGGCCGCCTTGGCCACCTGCCGCAGCATGGAGCGCAACCAGATATGGGCCGGTTCGTTGTGTTTCGACGCGTGCCACTGCATGCACTCAACGAGGGGCGGCACCGCGACCGGCAAGTCCATCACGCGGATCGGATAATGGTGCGCCAGCTGCCTGGCCAACGTGGTCTGCAACGTGGCGATGCGCTGGGTGTTGACGACAAACTGCGGCAGCAGGTTGAACGCGGCGCAGGTGACCTCGATGCGCCGGCTCAGCCCGACGCTGCGGAAAAAGAATTCGTCAAAGGCGAACTCCTGGTGCGAGCCAAAGGACGTCACCACATGCCCGAGCCGCAGGTAGTCGCTCTCGCTCAACTGCGCGCCCACCTCCAGGTTGCGGTCCCACGCGATGCAGCTGAAATGGTCCGAGCACAGCGTCTCCGATGGCATGCTGCGCGACAGATAGCGCTCGGGCAGCACCACCATGTCGATTTCACCGCGCTCCAGTTGCAGCATCGAGCGATCGGTCAGCTGCAGGATTTCCACCGTGACGAAGGGCGCGATCTGATTCAGCTGCGCCACCAGCCGTGTCATCACCACCGAGCTGAAATAATCCGAGGCCACCAGGCGGAAATGGCGCAGCGTGGTCTCGGGGTTGAACTCCGTGACCGTCTCCACCGTCTGCTTGATGCGGGTGAGGATGTCGCGCACCGGCTCCATCAGCGACAGCGCCAGCGGCGTCGGCACCATGGCCCGGCCGGACTGCACCAGCAGATCGTCGCCGAAATACTCGCGCAGGCGCGCCAGTATCCCGCTGACCGTGGACTGGCTCAGGCACAAACGGCCGGCCGCGCGGGTGATATTGCATTCGTTTAACAGCACGTCCAGACCGATCAGCAAATTCAGGTCGAGCCGATTGAACCGCATACTCTGAACATTCATGTTCATGTCTCCTTTTTTTTATCGCTGGCCGTGACGGCTTGAGGCACAACCAGCGTTTCGATTATAGCTATTTTCACCATGCGCGCCATGCCCCTGCTATCCGCATTGACGCTAGCAGGTATCGGCTTTCGCCATTTGTCCGAATGACAGAGCCGCCGCAGAATGGCTGACAAAAATTCCCTGCCATGCGGCAGATAAACAACAAGGAGGCATAAAGATGAACAGCCGTCGTCAGATGTTGAAACAAACCCTGCTGGGCGGTGCCGCCCTTGGTGTGCCGGCCGCCGCCGTCGCCAGGGCCGCGCCGCCGTATCGCCGGGGCCATGACGGCCAGCGCGTCGCCGACCTCGGCGACGGCCGCTACCTGAACCCGATCTTCGCCGGCGACCATCCCGACCCCAGCATCCTGAAAGACGGCGCCGATTACTACATGACGTTCACCTCGTTCGAAGCCACGCCGGCGCTGGTGGTCTGGCATTCGCGCGATCTGGTCAACTGGCAGCCGCTGGGGCCGGCGCTGGCCCATCCGCCGGGCAGCGTATTCGCCGTCGATCTGGTCAAGCACCAGGGCCGCTATTACCTCTACATTCCGATCATCCCGACCGCCATTTCGCAGGGGCTGGGCCAGCAGCCGGGCATCTACGTCATTCACGCCGAGCGCATCGAGGGACCGTGGAGCGAACCGGTATCGCTCAACATCGCCGGCCACATCGATCCCGGTCACATTGTCGGCGAGGATGGCAAGCGTTACCTGTTTCTCAGCGGCGTCAGCCGCGTGCAACTGAGCGACGATGGCCTGTCCACCAGCGGTCCCATCGAGCACGTCTACGACGGCTGGCGCTACCCGGACGACTGGGTCACCGAGGCCTACGCGCTGGAGGGCCCCAAACTGATCCGGCGCGGCGACTGGTTCTACATGGTCAGCGCGGTGGGCGGCACCGCCGGCCCGCCGACCGGCCACATGGTGATCGCCGCCCGTTCGCGCTCGGTCAACGGCCCGTGGGAAAACTGCCCGCACAATCCCATCGTGCGCACCCGCGACGCCAGCGAAAAATGGTGGTCGCGCGGCCATGCCACCTTGGTCGAAGGCCCGGCCGGCGACTGGTGGATGGTCTACCACGGCTACGAAAACGGCTACTGGACGCTCGGTCGCCAGACCTTGCTCGAACCGGTCGAGTGGACCAGCGACGGCTGGTTCAAGGCGCGCGGCGGCGACCTGTCGCAACCGTTGCCCAAGCCGCGCGGCGGCCAGGCGCAGGCGCACGGCATCGCGCTGTCGGACGATTTCAGCCAGAACCTGCTGGGCCTTAAATGGAACCTCTACGATCCGGGCCTGAACGAACTGCGGCGCGTGCGTTACGAACCGGCGGCGCTGGTACTGCAAGGCAAAGGGAGCACGCCGTCGGACTGTTCGCCGCTCACCTGCCTGGTGGGCGACCACGCTTATGAGTTCAGCGTCGAACTGGAACTGATCGGCGATGTACAGGGTGGCCTGCTGCTGTTCTACAGCCGGGCACTGTATGTCGGCATGGGCCACAATGGCACGCGCATGAGCAGCTACCGTTTCGGCCAGGCCTCGCCGTACTGGAAGGAGCCGGCGCCGGCGGTACGCCGGCTGCACCTGAAAATCGTCAATGACCGCCACATCGTGACCATGTACTACAGCGAGGACGGCCGCCAATGGAAGCGTCACGGTCTGCGCGCCGAGACCTCCGGCTACAACACCAACACCGGCGGCGAGCTGCTCAGCCTGCGGCCCGCCCTGTTCGCGACGGGCAGCGGCAGCGTCCGTTTCCGCAACTTCCATTATCAGGCGCGCGGGTAAGCGGCGCCGATTCAGTCCCAGCGCCAGGCCATGCTTGTCAAACGTCGAGGATAGCGATGCTGTTGCGCAGCGCGATCAGCTTGTCCTGCCCGGCCGAGGGCGTCCATTCATGGCTGATAAAGCCGCTATAGCCCAGCTCGACGATTGTGCGGGCGATGTGGCGGTAGTTCAGTTCCTGGGTTTCGTCGATTTCATGCCGGCCAGGCACACCGCCCGTATGAATGTGCCCTATCCACTGGATATTGTTGCGCAGGAAGTTGGTGATATTCCCGTCCATAAGCTGGGCGTGATAAAGGTCAAGCAGCAACTTCACGCGTGACGAGTTCACTTGCGTGACCACGTCCAGCCCCCAGGGCAAATGGTCGAACATGCTGCCTGGCGGCGCCGGTGGTCCGCCGGCGTGGCCGGAGTTGATATTCTCCATCACCAGGGTCACGCCGCGCGCTTCGGCCTGGGCACGGACGCGCTGCAAAAAGCCGATCGCATTGCGCTTGCCTTCCTCGTAGGACAAGCTGCCGCGCGCACCGCAGGTCACGATGATATTGGGGATGCCTTCGCGGGCGGCCGCATCAATCCGCTCGCGCAACGCCGCTTCGAACTGGCCGTGCTGATCGGGCGTGCCGATGGCGTTCCAGCCGGGCGGCCCCGCCGGCGCCCTGGCCAGCGTGGAAATGCCGCCGCCATAATCGACACGCAAGACGGTCATAGTCAGACCATGACGCTTCAGCGTGGGCCAGTCGGCAGGATGGCTGACGAAGTCGAGCCCGTCGATCCCCAGCCGCTTCGCCATGCGGCAGGTCGCTTCGATATCGGCATCGAACAGGTGCGGCGTCAATCCCTGGCGCAGGCGTCCGCGCGCCAGCACACGCGGACTCGCTGCCAGCGCCGTGCCAGCGGCGAGTGCCGATAAAAACTGCCGACGATCAAAGACCAAGCGCATGACGGCTCTGGGTCAGCGATGCGCCATCCCCAACGGTCGGGAAGTATTCCAGGCCGATCTGGCCGGAATAACCCTGCTCGCGCAGCACCGTCATGATGCGCCGCCACGGGATGTCGCCGGTCCCCGGTTCGTGGCGACCGTTGGTATCGGCGACCTGCACGTGACCGATCAGCGCCAGCCGGCCGGAAATTGCTGCGGCAAAGTCTTCCTGCGTCTGCGCCGAGTGGTAGGCGTCGGCCAGCAGGCGCAGCGCCGGACTGTCCACCGCCGCGACGATATCAAGACCGCGGCCGACCGTGTCGACGAACATGCGCTGGCCATTGATCACCATGTACACCGGTTCCAGCCACAGCATCACGCCGGCCTGCCGCGCCAGCTCGGCGGCGCGTTGCAGCACGCTGACGGCGGCGTCGAACTGCTCGCCCTCGGCCACGCCCGGCCGGGTAAAGCCGGAGGCCAGAATCATCGCGCTATTGAAGCGCCGCGCCACCGGGATGGCGTCGGCCACGGCGGCCAGCACCGCCTCGTGATCGGCCGGATCGACCAGGCTGCGGCGCGGCTCGACGCAAAAACTGAGCAGGCGCACGCCGGTTTCATTCAGCGCCGCCGCAATCGCGTCCAGCGGCTTCTCGCGCCACAGGTGAAACTCGACGGCCGGCACACCGGCCGCATGGGCGGCGCGGATGCGGTCGGCCAGCGCGTCGCCGGCCTCGGGGAACATCCATTCGATACAAGCTGCTAATTGCATGATCATTGCTCTTTCTTGTGAGTGAGGGTCAGGATGGCGGACGCGATCAGGCAAACCACGCCGATGACCGCCACGCTGCCGAGGAAACTGAAGCCGAAGCCGCCGATCAGCGTCACCATCGGCGGGCTGAGGAACTGGCCAAGGAAGAAGGCGCCGCCCCACAGGCCCATGCCGCGGCCGCGATGCTCAAAGCCGTAGTGCTGCAAAGCCCAGGTCACCAGCACCGGCAGCATCAGGCCACCGCCGATCTGGCCCAGCGCGTCGAGCGGCAGACCGACGCTCAGATTCGGCGCCCACGCCACGCCGATGTAGCTGACGCCGTAGAAGCCGAGCAGGATCGCCATCCAGCGAGTGACCGTGACGTTGGCGTAGCGCTTGAACAGATAGCCACCGACCACCGTGCCCAGGCTGGCGATGGTGGCCAGTACGCTGATGCGCTCCGGCGACGCCACCCCCATGTCGCCGAAGATGCGGCCGTGCTGCACCGCCTGGACGAAGAACACCAGCGAGAACAACACGGTCACGCCGCACACCAGCAGCGACAAGCGCCACGGGAACGGCGCGGCGGCGGGCCGCGGCGGCTGGTCCGACGCCGCAGCCGCCTTGACCGGCTCCCAGCACACCGCCCACGCCAGCGCCAGCACCGCGAAGCCGCTCAGGTACAACAGGAACGGATAACGCCAGTGCATGCCCGCCAGGAAGCCGCCCGACAGCAGGATGGCCGAGCCGATCAGCGGCGCGAACATGTTCTGGTAGCCGAGCCACCTCTGCCGGTCCTCGCCCTCGAAGTAGTCGCCCATCAGCGCGTTGCCGACGGTGAGGATGGCCGCTTCCGCCAGCCCGACGATCACGCGACTGGCGACGATCAACAGCAGGCTGTCGAACATCATCGGCGCCAGGCCGAGCAGCGCGAACGCGAACAGCGACACCAGCAGCAGCGTGCGCCGCCCCCAGCGGTCGGCGATCGCGCCCATGAAGCCGGAGAACAGCGCCACGCACAGCGACGGCACGGTGATGATCATCGGCACCAGCAACTGGAAGTTGGGCACCGACGAGAATTGCTGGAACAGCTGCGGCAAGCTGGGCACCAGCGCCGCCAGCGCCAGCGTCGGCATGGCCAGGATGCCCATCAGCGCCAGGCCTTGCGCGCGGCCGGCCTGGCGTGGCGCGGCGGCGGACGGCGCACCCGCGCCCTGCGGTGTCGATAGCGGGTTCATACGTGGTCCAGGACGTTCTGCTTGTACCAGCTGTTAAGCATCATGCCGGTGGCGATCGGCTCCGGACCCTTATCGCTTTCGACGATGATCCAGCCGGCGTAGCGATGCTCCTTGATGGCCGCCAGCAGCGCCGGAAAGTCCACCAGACCGGTGCCCATCTCGCCGAACCAGCGCTGGATTTCGCGCTCGCCACCGGCGGCGATCATCGCCCGCTCGGCGTTTTGCAACTGGTATTCGCCCAGTGTGTCCACCGCCAGCGCATCCTTGAAGTGGAAGTGCAGCACGCGCGCATGGAAGCGGCGGTACAGCGCCACCACGTCGTGGCCGGCGATGGTCAGCTCGGCCGTGTCCAGCGCCAGGCCGACGTGGTCGCGGTCGCACCGTTGCAGCAGCTGTTCCAGTTCGTCCTCGCTGCGCAGCGCCGACAGCGCGTCCACGTGCAGCGCCACCTTCAGCCCCAGCGAGGCCGCCATGGCGCCCACCTGGTTCCAGCAATCGGCCGCCGCATGCAGACGTTCGCCATTCAGGGCGCCCTCTTTCCAGAACGACGGGAACGGCCGCACCACCAGCAGCTTGCCGCCCAATTCCGCCAGCATCTCGGCGTGTATCCGCGCCTGCGCAACGATGCGCGCGTGGTCGCCCGGCTGGGTGCTCATCAGACCAAAGTGCAGCTCCTCGAAACTCATCACGGTCGGGTCGAAGAAGGTGCTGGCCACGTGGTGGATGCCCAGGTCCTTCAGCTTGAGGCGGAAGTGGGTCGCCGAACCGTAGTTGATGGCGACGTTTTCCGGCCGGCCGATCGGGTCCCAGCGGCCGCTGCCGGCGTTCAGTTCCACCGCATCAAAGCCGCAGGCCGCCGTCACCTTCAGCGCCCGTTCGATTTCCTCCAGGCGCGCGAAGCTGGTAAAGCCGGCCTTCCATTGATTTACTCCATATCCCCATTTGATCATGTTGTCACCTTACGCGTAGATTTTCTTCAGAACGTGCTGGATATACCAGGCCGACAATGCCGTGCTTTCCGGGTAGTTGCCGCCGCCGACATCGGCCTTGTCATGCTCGACGCCGACCCAGCCCTCGTAGCCGCAAGCCTTCATCGCCTGCATCATGGCCGGGAAATCAACCAGGCCGCCGGGCACGCCCATTTCGTGGAACCAGCGTGGCGTGGTCGGCGCCATCACTTCGGCGTCCGGCTTGCGGCGATAGTCGCCGGTCAGGTCGACGTGCTTGGTGTCCTTCATGTGGAAGCCGCCGCAGCGGTCGTGCAGCTTCAGGTACAGGTCAACCGGATCGACGCCGGCAATCACGTGCTGCGCGGTGTCGCAGTAGAAGAAGACGTAGCGCGGATCGGTCCATTCGTAGAACTTGCGCAGTTGCTCGGCGCTGCGGATGCCGCAGAAGAATTCGTGGTGGGCGCAGGTCTTGACGCCGTAGTCCAGCGTCATCTTGCCGACGCGGTTCCACAATTCGGCGCAGGCGCGCAGCTTGTCGTCGGTGACCGGTTCGACGTCGTAGTACAGGCCGGCCGGCATGACGATGAAGTTTTCCACACCGAGGCCGGCGCTGGAACGCATGATGTGCTGCGCATAGTTGAAGATGTGGTCATGCGTGGAGCGCACATGCGGCGCGCTCTGGCGCTCGTCGTACATCACCGCATGGAACAGGCTCAGCACCTTGTCGATGCCGCGTTCCTGCATGAAGACGCGGGCGTTTTCCAGCGAGCCGAACAGCTCGCGCAGCGGGCCCAGATGAAAATCGAAGGTCTCGATGCCCTCATAACCCAGCGCAGAGATCTGCTTGAGAAACGCGTCGAAGCGCTTGACCGAGGTGTATTGCGACAGTTGTCCTTGCGGCGTGTCGATGCGCCAATGGTCCATGTAGGCCCAGCGCAGCTTATTTGCGGGTGCAGTCATGCCTATTCCTTTTCTAGAACTAGAATGTTGATTATTTTTTCTTGCGCAACCTGGCACGCGGCGGAACCGCGCACCACGCCTGGTCAGCGCTTGGGAGGCGTAAACAACAGGAATGCCAGCATCATGTCGCTCAAATCTTGCAGCAACGCGTTCCATTCACTGGCGTCACCCTGGCCGCCGACGCTATCGAGTCCGAGAAAGCGGGCCTGGGTGGCATAAATCAGCAACATCGACGTATCTATCGCACGTTCTGGCTGCGTGTGGCGAATCTCCGTCGAGCAAGCCGTCAGCAAGGCGATGAACTTGGCGTGATTCTCCAACGCCGACTGTTTGCCGGCCGCCTCGATCGCCGGGTCGGCGGCGCTGCGCAGCATGAAGGAGCGCAGCACGCTGGCGTTGTCCTTCAGCAGATTGCCGAGGCTGGCCACCACCGCCGGCACCACCTGCCGCAGGCCGCGCGCTTCGGCGGCGATGCGCGCGGCCTCGGCGCTGAACTGCCCGGCCAGGCGTTCGAGGAAGCGCACCTGCACCGCGCGCAGCAGCTCATCCTTGCCGGCCACGCGCCCGTACAGTGAACCGGTCGACACCTCGCAGCGCTCGCAGATCTCGGCCAGCGTGATCTGGTCGTAGGGACGCTCGCGCAGCAGGTCGATGGTGCCTTCGAGGATGCGCTCAAAGGATTGACGACTGCGGCCCTGTTTGGGCGCGCGGGCATGGGCGCTGATCGTTGGCATAGGTGACGGTGGCATGGCTCGCTGAAGGGTGAGGGAAGATTATAGCTTTCCAGCCTTGAACTGGGCCACCGCATAATCTACCGCGCGCACCGTCAGCGCCATATAGGTCAGCGACGGATTGACCGTGCCGGCCGAGGCCATGGCCGAACCATCGGTGACGAACAGGTTGCTGACGCCGTGCACCTGGTTGTGCCCATTCAGCACCGACTCGGCCGGATTGTGGCCCATGCGCGCGCCGCCCATCTCGTGGATCGAGACGCCGGGCAGCGTGCGCACCGGGATCAGTTGCACCCGTTCGGCGCCGGCCGCCTTCAGCATCTGCTCGGCCTGTTTGCCGGCGTCAACCGCCATTTTGCGCTCGTTCTCGCCGTAGGCGACGTCAAAGCTCAGCTGCGGCAAGCCGAAGTTGCCAAGCTTCTTGTCGTTGAGCGTGACGCGGTTATGCGCCTGCGGCAGCTGCTCGCCGAACGCGCCAAGGAAGGCGATCCACTTGCCGGGCCGGGCGATATTGCGCTTCATGTCGGCGCCAAAGTCGTCGGTCATGGCGGCGGTGTTGGTCCAGTCGTCGCGCATGGCGCCACCCTGGAAGCCGTAGCCGCGCGTGAAATCGGCGTCCGCATCCTGGCCACCGACGTTGCGGAAGCGCGGGATCAGGATGCCAGTCGGGCGCCGGCCCTTGTAGTTGCGGTCCTCGAAACCCTTGATTTCGCCAAAGGCGGCCACGCCGTGGTGGTCGATCAGGTGGCGGCCCAGTTGATCGCTATGGTTGCCGATGCCGTTCGGGTGCAGCGCACTGCGCGATTGCAGCAGCACCTGCAGCGTGCCGTAGGTGGAGGCGCACAGGAACACGATGCGCGCCTTGAAGGTCAAACGCTCGCCACTCTTGGCGTCGATCACACGCACGCCGCTGGCTTTTTTGGTGCGCGGATCGATGTCGATCGCTTCCACCACACTGTCGGTGCGGATGGTCAGGCGGCCGGTCTGTTGCGCCGCCGGCAGCGTCGAGCTGAGCGAACTGAAATAAGCGCCGAACGAGCAGCCGCGATTGCAGATGTTCCGGTTCTGGCACGGGCCACGGCCGTTGTGCGGCACCGTCAGGTTGGCCACGCGACCGATGGTGACGCGGCGCTCACGCCATTTGGCTTCGATGCGCTCCTTGAGTGCACGCTCCAGCGCGGTCATCTCCATCGGTGGCAGGTAATGGCCATCCGGAAAATGCTCCAGCCCCTCCGGCTGGCCACTGACGCCGATGAATTTTTCGACGTGGGTGTACCACGGTTCCAGATCGGCGTAGCGAATCGGCCAGTCGTTGCCATGGCCATCGCGCGCATTGGCGAGGAAGTCGTCGTTGCCCCAGCGGTAGGACTGGCGGCCCCAGGTCAGCGAGCGGCCGCCCAGCACATTGGTGCGGTGCCAGCGGAACGGCTTGACCTGCTCATACGGATTTTCGCGGTCGTTGATCCAGTACTGGCGGTTGGCCCAGCTGTAGGCGCCGCGCTCGATCTTGCTTTGCACCGCATAATCGTGCGCATCAAGTTCGCGGTCCGGCAAGCCCTGGTTGGGGGCCTGCCACGGCGGCGTGAATTCGTGGATGTAGCCTTTCTGGTGTTCGACCAGCGCGCCGCGTTCCAGCAACAGTACTTTCAGGCCCTTCTCGGTCAGTTCCTTGGCGGCCCAGCCGCCGGTGATGCCCGAGCCGATGACGATGGCGTCGAATTGGGTAGTCTTGCTCATGTGCGTCCTCAGATGACAACCTGGTAGGGCCAGGTCTTGATATCGACATTCGACTCGAACTTGCCGGGCACCGGCAGGTAACGCAGTTCCTGGTTGCTGCCCGCCTCGGAGGTGAAGTAGCCCAGCACCACCAAGTCGCGCAGGCGCAGGTAGAACGGCGCTTTCGGATCGAGTATGCGGTCGGTCAGCGAGAACGTGCGGCCGCCATAGGGGCTGGCGGCGCGCAACGCTTGCAGCAGCTCGGCGCCCTGCTCCGGCGTGCAGGCGGCATAGCCCCGCTGGTAACGCGCGCGGGCGCTGGCGTCCAGGTCAGCGAGGCCTTTGCGGAACAGCGCCGCCTCGTCGTCGTTCATCCAGCCGGCCACCAGGGCGCCGACAAAGTGCGGCACGCCGGCTTCCTGCGCACCCGGCGTGTCGGTGGCGGGCACGATCACTTGTGCGGCGGCGGACAGCAGCGCCATTTCATCGGCGCTCAGGCCGGGGCGCTTGGCGGCCGGGCCACCGGCCGCCTCGATAGCGGCGATGGCGCTGGAGGTGGTCCAGGTGGCCGTCACGGCGGCGCCGGCCAGCAGCGCCGCCAGCACGTCGCGCCGCGAGACGCCACCGCCATCGGCGTCGACGTCGGGACTGCGACGGAAAAACATCGAACTGCGCATTATCTTGTCTCCTCGGTTATTATCGCTTCGCGGGAAAATGATAGCGCTTTCCCGCACCGCGCTGGGCCACCGCGACGGCAATCCGCTTGGCTTTTTATCGATAGCTGATATCGGCTTGGCCGATACCGCGAGCACGCTTAAAACTGGGTCCCCGCGCGCAGCCCGAACGTGCGTGGCGCACCGATGCCAAAGCCGCTCGGCACCAGGCTATCGAGCGTAATACTGTTTTCGATGTTGCGGACGTATGCCTGCAAATAATGGCTTTGCGTCGGCGACGTATAGGTCACGCCGATATCGCTCTTGCGGTATGAAGGCTGGCGATAACGCACCCCGTTCGACGAATCGCTAATAAAATAAGCGCCGTTCAAGCGTGTACCGACGCGCCCCTGGACGGTCGCGCCGCTGGGCAGGACAAATGTGCGGACATAGCTGAGCGTCGCGTTATACGCCGGTGCCCGGTCGATGCGCTGACCGGACCAATCATCGGTCGTATTCGGCCGATATTTTTTGAACTTGCCATCCGAGGTGCCCAGCGAAAAGTTGATCCTGTCGTCGGCCGTGACGTTGAGGTTGCCCTCCACTTCCACGCCTTGAATGGTGGAATTCGATGCATTGGTGGTCAGCACGCCGCAATTCGACGCGGTGCTGGTGCCGGTGCAGACGACGGAAGTGAGCTGCATGTCCTTGTAGTCATAGTGGAAAGCGGCCGCGCTGAGTCGCAGCTTGTTGCCCCAAAAACGTCCTTTGATACCGGCTTCCAGCGACTTGATATTTTCAGGCTTGTAGGGTGATCCCGTGGTGTCGTTAAAGCCACCAGCCTTGTACCCGGTCGACACACTCCCGTACACCATGACCGCCGGCGCCAGATCGTAATCGGCCGCCAAGCGGAAATTGGACTTTGAGCTGTCCACATGGGCGTTGTAGCCTGGTCCGGTCGGACCGCCGCTCAGTGGATCGTGGCCCGATTTTTCGTCGCGCGTGGTGCGGGCGCCCAGCGTCAAGCGCAGTTGCTCGTCGACGCGGTAGGTCAGTTGACCGAAAGCCGCCTTTGACCGATTGTCGATGTTGGGACTAAATGGCAGCGTGATCAACGGTCCCGGCGTGACCGTATTGTAAGTGGACAGGCGGAATATACGTTCATCGAAATGATAGACGCCTGCCACCCAGCTCAGCGCTTGCTCGCCAGCGGAATTCAGCCTTATCTCATGCGTGCGCTGGCTGGAGTTGCCATTGATGGTGTTGTACATCGGGAAGCCGAAGTAGATCCCGTTATTCAACTGATCAACCGACGCATTCAAGCGGGCGAATTGATAGGTCAAGTCCGCCAGGTTCCCGAGGCTGGTCTTGAATTCCGAACGCAGACTGGTGGCAACATTATCCCGGTGCGAACCGACGTCCGCGTAGCGCGCGGCCGCCGTCAGCTGCGTGGTCGCGCCACGATCGACGTAGACCGGATTGGCCAGGTTGTTGCCGCTGGAGATGGGCGTGCCAATGAAGAAATTCGTCAGTGGCACCGTGCTCGCACCATTCCCGCCAGTGTTACTGCGCTCCGCCGTCAGCAGCCAGGATGTGCGTGGCGAGAAGGTGAACAGCGCGTGCAGACGGCCGGCCTTGTCATCCCGGTCGTCCAGGCCTATCGTATTCGGCCCCGGATTCAAATAAGTCTTGTGGCTGACAGCGAGCGCCGCCGCACGCAACGCCAGCGTATCGTTGACCGGAATATTGACGACGCCCTCCACATGGCGCGACGCATAGTCGCCAATCTCAACGTCGACCCGGCCTTCCAGCTTTTTTCCAGGCTTGTTGGTGATCAAATTAATCGCGCCCGCCGTGGCATTTCTGCCATACAGTGTGCCTTGTGGCCCGCGCAGTACCTCAATGCGGTCAAGGTCGAGGAAGCTGCCCAACTGTGCTTCGGTACGACCGACGTATGCGCCATCGACATTAAACGCGGTTGACGAGTCGCCTTTTTCAGTCGTGTCGAGACTGACCACGCCACGGATGGCCACCTGCAGCATGCCGGTATCGGTGGTGATCTGCACGTTAGGCGCCAGCTCCGTCAGCGCCACCGCGTTGGTGGCGCCGGACTGGCGCAGATCGCCGCCGCCCAGCACCGACAACGCCAGCGGCGTTTTCGACGCCGGCTGCGCGGTCTTTTGCGCGGTGACGATGACTTCCTGGATTGGGCCATCCTGGGCGGCGGCTGTTGCCGCACAAAGGCTGGCGAGGATTAACGCGTGATGCGGCCGAGCGAGGGCGGCGCGCAACCGGCGGTTGGCTACGGTTTGCGAGGGCACTGTTGTCTCCGATTTTCTTGACTTTGCAGTCTAGTTATCTGGGCGCGCCTGTTATCGTCAGGCGTCACACCAATTCAGAATAGCATAAATTCAGAATCAAAATTCCAATTTTTATCCAGCTGGCGTGGTCGGACTGCGCACACCCACCACCTGCTCCGCCAGCACGCGCAGGCTGCCGCTCACTTGCGGGTCGAGGCACTGGCCGTCGCCGTCAAACAGTTTGACGCCGGCCGTGTTCAGCGTCACGCCGAGTGGCGTTGGCCAGCCGCGCAGCGCGTGCACAATGGAGCGCATCGCCGCCAGCGTGGTGTTGCAGCCTTGCCAGCCGGCGGCGGTGACGATGCAGCCGACCGGCATGCCATCGAGGTACACCCGTTCGTCGGCACGCAAATCCTCCAGCAGGTCGATGGCGTTCTTCACCAGGCCGGAGACGCCGCCGTGGTAGCCGGGCGAGGCGAAAATCACCGCGTCGGCGCGGCGCACCGCCTCCACCAGCGCGCGCTGGCCGTCGGTGCGGTCGGCCAGCTCCGGCGAGTAGCCGGCCAGCGCGGCCAGCGCCTCGCCGCCGAATAACCGCGTCTGCGCTCCCAGCTCCTCGGCGTGGCGCAAGGTGGCGCGCAGCGCGCTCTCGGTGCTGGAACCCGGACGGGTGGTGCCGCCGATGCCGACGATGAATGGCGCGCGGCCGCTGGCGCGCGCGGAATTGGAAAAGTGGTTCATGCCTGGTCTCCTTTGATTGTGATATGTGCCGACAGCGGCAGCTCCGCACTGGAGCGGCCGGCCAGCAGTTCGATCGGTCCTTGCAGCGTGGTCCAGCCATCGCGCCACAGCTGCAGCCGGCGTAGCGCAATGGCGACGCTGACGTCGGCCTGCTCGCCAGGCGCCAGCCACACTTTCTGGTAGCCGACCAGCGTCAGTTCCGGCTGCGTGCGATACACCTGCACCACTTCGGCGCCGGCGCGCGCGCTGGTATTGCGCACGCTGACGGTCAGCGTGCAACCATCGTCGGCCGGCCGCACGCGCGCGTCGCACAACTCGAAGCTGGCGTAGCCCATGCCGGCGCCGAAGGACTGGCGCGCCGCCACGCCGCGTGCCGCCAGACCGCGATAGCCGAAGCGCACGCCGTCGCTGTAATGCAGGTTGCCGTCGGCGTCCGGTTGCAGCGACAGCGCCGGATAGTCGCTGTCTTCACAGGCGATGGTGACCGGCATGCGCCCGCCCGGCTCACGCTCGCCGGCCAGCACCTGCGCCAGCGCCGCGCCAAATTCCTGGCCCGGATACCAGCAGTGCAGCACCGCCCTCGCCTGCTGTTCCCAGCGCGTGTCGAAGGCGTGGCCGACGTTGGTGACGACCACCGTGTCCGGATTGGCGGCGCAGACGCGCTCGATCAGCGCCAGCTGCTCGGCCGGCAGATAGGTGTCCGGGCGGTCCTTGCTTTCCACGCTGGCGTCGGAGGTTTCGCCGACCATCAGGATGACGGCATCGGCATCGCGCGCCATCTGCTCGGCGGCGGCCAGCATGGCTTCCGCGCCGCCGGGACCGCGCACGCCGTACCACAGGCCCTGGCAGCGCGCCGGCGTGTAGCGCAGCTCCACCACCACGGTCACCTCGCGGCCCCGCTCCAGCGCGATGGTGACGCTGTCGGCGTCACCGCTTTTCAGCCGGCCCATGACATCGCCCGGCGCCAGTTGCTCGTCGCGGCGAAACACTTCTTCGCCGTCCACCAGCAGGCGCAGCGCGCCGGTGCCGCCGACATAAAACAGATGCTCGCCGCTTTCGCTGGCGCTAAAGACACCGCTGGCGCGCGTACCGGCGTTGGCCTGCAAGGCGCCCGCTTCATGCACGCCGTGGAACCAGGTCAGCGAGTTGGTGTCACGGGTTTCGCTCAGCAGCGGCCGGCCGGTGAAATCGGCGTTGTCGAAATAATCCAGCGTCATGCCCCTGACGCAGCCATCGTCCAGCGCGCGCGCCGGCCGCACCGGCATGCGCGGCAGCTTGGGCTGCGGATCAACACCCGGCGCGTAGCCAACAATCGCCGCACCAAAGCGCGCGCGCAACGCCTCGACCGGCAGCACCGCGTCCGGCTTGACGGCGATCTTGGCGAAGGTGCCGCCCTGGAAGCACGGCGCGCTGGCGTTCGGGCCGATGACGGCGATGCGCGGCCAGCGCCGCGTATCAAGCGGCAGCATTTGGTCCTGGTTACGCACCAGCGTAAAGCCGGCGGCCGCCGCTTCGATCAGCAGTTCCGACGCCGCCGCCTCATCGACCGGCATGCCCTTGCCCGCGCCGAAGCGGCGCGCGGCGGTGGCCACGCGTTGCGCCGCGTCGTGCAGGCGCCCCTGTTCCACTTGGCCTTCGGCGACCGCGCCGGCGCTGCGGCTGCCGAGAAAACGCGCCGGACCGGGCATCTCCAGATCCAGGCCGCCGGCCAGCGAGCCAACGGTGGAATGGGTGCCGAACCAGTCGCTCATGAAGACGCCGGGGAAGCGCCATTCGTTCTTGACGATATCGCGCACCACCGGACCGGCTTCCGCGCACCAGTCGCCGTTGATCTTGTTGTAGGCGGTGAGCATGCCGGCGCATCCCGCCTGCGCCGCCATCTCGAACGGCAGCAGATACACTTCGCGCAGCGTGCGCTCATCGACCACCGCGTTCATGCGGTCGCGCTCCGTTTCGCTGTCGTTGCACACCAGGTGCTTGGCGACGGCGCCGGTGCCGACCGACTGGCAGCCCTGCACCCACGATGCACCCAGCGTCCCGCACAGCAGCGGGTCCTCGGAAAAATATTCGAAGGCGCGGCCCGAAAGCGGGCTGCGCGCCATGTTCAGATTCGGCGCCAGCATCAGGTCGACGCCGCGACGTATCGCTTCGCCACCGACCAGCCGGCCGACGCGCCGCACCAGTGCCGGGTCCCAGCTGGCCCCCAGGGCCAGCGGCGATGGCGTCAGCAAGGAGATGTCGCGTTCATCGACACGCGCGCCGGCCACGCCCATCGGGCCATCGGCCATCGACAGCGAGGGGATGCCCGCCTCCGGTATCGCCTGCGTGGTCCACATGGTGGCGCCGGCGGTCAGCGAGGCCATTTCGTCCAGGCTCAATTCTCTTGTCATCGTCTCCATCTCCTGCTGATGCGTTTTTATTTGAAGGCCGGCAGCACGTGCTGAGCCAGCAGTTCCAGCGTCTGATTGGCGTACTTCAGGCGCTGCGCGGTCAGCGGACCGGTCGTCGTACCACACAGGATGTTGCCGATGCCGACTTGCTGATAGTCGCGCAGCTTCTTGATCACGGTTTCCGGGCTGCCGTACAGGCACCAGGTGGCCATCCACTCATCGGTCAGCGCGGAATTGGTGCGGTCGGTTTTCTTGTTGGCGTCATCCGCTTCGGCCTTGGCGTTGAATGCGGCCTCGCGCTCGATCGCTTCCTGGTACGAGGTCAGGATTTCCATCACTTCCTTGTGCGCCTGCTCGTCGGTCGGCGCCAGGTGCACGCACTGGTAGCTGTGCGTGGTCCACGACAGCGCGTCGGCCACCACCTCGTCCGAGTGGCCGGCGGCCAGCAGTTGCTCGTGGTAGCTGCCGAAGTATTTCTTCACGTGGGTCAGCGGTTCGGTGCCGCCGATCTTCGGTGGCGTGAAGGCCGGGATGAAGGCCGGCCAGCCGTTGACGGCGGCGCGCGTGGTGCTGCTCTCCTTCATCGCCACCGGCATCAGGCGCGCGTGTTTTTGGCCATATGGCGCCGGAGCGATGCGCTGCAGCACGCGGCCTTTGTGGAAGCCGTCCAGCTCCACCGGCGCATCGTTGATGGTCTTCTTCCATAGCGCCTCCGCCGCTTGCAGGTTTTCCTCGGCGATGCGGCCAGCGTCCTTGTAGTTGACGCCGAAGCCGATCATCTCTTCCGGCGTGGTGCCCGAGCCGATACCGACCAGCAGCTTGCCCTTGGTCAGGTGATCGAGAATATTGATGCGCTCAACGAAGCGCACCGGATGGTGCAGCGGCACCGAGGTGACCGAGAAACCGAAGTGCATGTCCGGCAGCTTGGCCGCCAGGTAGGAGGCGAACATATAGCTGTCGCTGGCCACCGGCATATAGCCGTTGAAGTGATGATCCGGCAGGAAAATGGCGTCGAAACCCAGCTTCCCCGCCAGCAGCGCGTGCTGCTCCAGATCGATGATCAGCTGTTTGTCGGCGTCCGCGCTCATGGTGCGCGCATTGAGGAAAACGGAGAAGCGCATGGTAATTCCCTTCGGTGAGTGATACACAAAAAGCCGGAATCCACTAAATTAGAATCCGAATTCTGATTATGTTATGAGTCGGCATTTTGAAAGTCAACGAAAAACCGTGGAATAAGGTATCGATAAAACGGATAGCCGGAATACGGCGCACCGATACGACGACGGTCGCATACGATGACAGCGGGCCACCATACACGACGCCGATAGCAGGCATCCGCAAAACCGATTTGTGGGCCGGCGAATGCGGACCTACCATGCAAGCACCAATAATCAGAACAGGAGACCCACCATGCAAGCGACCACCCTGATGCGAGTATTTGCCGCCGGCGCACTGGTCACCACGTGCGCGGCGGCGGCCTATCTGCAAGAGCCGGACGGCGCCGGCGCCTTGAGCGTGGCCCAGGCATCCCCGCAACCACAGATTGCACCGGTGATCGACATGGGACGCATGTTCGACGCGGCGCGCCGCTAGGCGGCGTGCCGAATCATCGAACCGACCTGAAGGCAAAAAGGGCGGCTTAAAAAGCCGCCCTTCTTTTTAGCTATTCCTACCGCTTAGCCGATCAGAACTTGTACTCCACCGACAGGCGATACACGCGGCCCATCATGTCGGCCATGCTGGTGACATAACCGTTGTAGATGGTGTTGGCGGTCACCGGTGGCCATTCCTGCGTGATGTTGTTCACACCCAGCGAGATGGTGGTGTTCTTGATGCCGACATAGCGCATGTTCAGATTGTACTGGCTGTACGACTCCACCTTGGTCTTGGTCGAACCGGCGCGTGGCGTCAGGTCGGTCAGGCCGGTGTTGTAGCGTTGTGACAGGGTCGCGCGCCAGTCGCCCAGGCTGTAGTTGACGGACGCCGTGTGTTTCCAGCGCGGGTTAATCTGCGGCATGCCGGCCAGACCGGCGTTTGGACCAGCGCTGCCATAACGGCCGTCGTTGGTGATCACGCCGACGTTCTGCAGCCATACGCCATCCTTCTCGGCCTGGAACTCGTTCTTCTGATACCAGGTGCCGTCCAGCTTCACATCGAAGTTGCCGAAGCTGGCGCGCGGGAAGCGGTACGAGGCCGACAGGTCGGCGCCGCGGATGCGGGCCTTGCCGCGGTTGGCCTGGCTGGCGACGATATGGTCGATCAGGCCATCGGCATTGCGGATGATGAACGAGTCATACTTGCCCGGATTCTGCTGGATCTCGGCGATCGAGGTCGCGCCCAGCACATCGGTCAGCAGCAGGCCCCAGTAGTCGACGGTCAGCGTGAAGTCCTTGAACGGTTCCAGCCCGAAGCCGTAGGAGAAGCCGCGCGATTTTTCCGGCTTCAGGAAGCTGTTGTTCGGCGATTTGGTCCAGTAGGCAGTGTTGACGTTACACACCTGGTCGGCCGTGTAGCCGGCGCGCGGGGTACCGGTGGCCGGCACGGTCGGTTGCGAGCTTGGGCACAGCACCGGATCGTCCATCATCTGGGTACGCACTTCCGGCGTCGGATTCTGGATGTCCATGATCGACGGCGCGCGGAAACCGGTCGACACCGAGGCGCGCAGCACCAGCGGCTGGATCGGCTGCCAGCGGGTGGCCAGCTTCGGATTGACGGTGGTGGTTTTCAGGTCGTCGTAACGGTCGGCACGCACCGCGCCGTTCAGCAGGAACTTGTCGGTCAGCGGCGCATCAACTTCCAGCGTCAGCGAGGAAATCTTGCGCTCCAGCTTCTTGGCCACGCCGCTTGGGGTCTCGCCCACCAGATCGGTCTGCACCACGTTGCCGGAGGCATCGATGTTGTAGCTGCCGTCGGCTTTCTTCAGCACGTAGTCCAGCGGCGCGGCGCCGACCTTGGCCGAGTCCTTGCGCAGCTCACCCGAAATCGCCACCGTCAGATCGCCACCGCCCAGTTCCCACAGACCTTTCGACACGGTCAGGTCGACGCTCTGGTTGTAGGCTTTGTTGAGGCGGTAGGTATAGTCCAGCGCCTGGGCGTTGCGCAGGTAGTCGGCGCCGGCCGCGTCCTGCAGGCCGAACGGATTCAGGATGCCCTTGTTGAAGCCGTCCTGGATTTTCGAGTACAGCACATAGCCCTGACCGGCCGCAGTGTCGCGTTCCGAGCGGCCATAGTTCATGCCGGCGCGGTAGTCCCAGCCCAGCACCGTGCCTTCGGCCGTCAGCACCAGGCGGTCGTTGGTCTGGCGGTCGTTGCGATACGCAGGGCCGAGTTCAGCAGGTCCCCACTGGAAGTAGATGGTGCGGCCGCCCATCGCCAGGTTGCTCACAGTGCCCGGCGTTTTGGTGGCGTCGATGTACATGGTTGGCGTGGCGGCGCTGCCGTTGACCACCTTGACGGCCGGGGTGATGCCGGCCCCCGGATAAAAGCGGCTGTTGGCCGGCATCGAATAGGTGGTGAACGGATTGGACGAGCCCGGCGTCTGCATGCCGCGATACTTCTGCACGTTGAATTCCGAGTGCAACAGGTCGAGGTCGATGCGGTGGCCGCCGTCCAGATTCAGGCTGGCGCGGCTGGACATGGTGGTGATGCGGCTGCCGTCGGTGATCTGGTTCCAGTACAGCGTGTTGCGGGCGCAGCCAGGCGCATAGGTCGGGTTGGCCAGCTGGCTGTTGTTGCCCAGCGTCGGCAGCGCATACGGCGCGCCGCAACCGCTGGCAAAGGCCGGGTTGTAGTTGCTGTTGGCGGCGCGGGTGAAGCCGAAGTTGGCGAACGGCGAGGCGTTGCGCGCATCCGGCGCGATGCCCAGGCCCAGCTGACGCAATACTGCCGGGTCGTGCTGGTCGGGACGGTCACGCTGGAACAGCGCGCCCTTTTCCTGGTGATCGGCGGACACGTAGACGTTCCAGCCGTCGGTATTCAGGTTGCCCCAGCCGGCGATGAAGCCGACGCTTTTGGTGCGACCGTCGCCGCTCATTTCCGGCGTCGCGTACTCCGCCTTGACGGCGCCACCACGGTAGTTACGCTTGGTCAGATAGTTTTGCACACCGCCGATGGCGTCGGCGCCGTAGATCGACGCGGCGCCGCCGCTCAGGGTTTCAACGCGGTCCAGCGCCATGCGCGGAATCACGTTGACCGACACGTACTGGTCCTGCAGCGGCTCGTTGGCCAGGCGGCGGCCGTTGAGCAGCGTCAGAGTGCGCATCGGGCCGAGGCCGCGCAGATTGGTCACCGGACCGGCGGCGCCGGAGTTGGTGCCCAGCGACAGCGACTGCGGCTGCTCCAGCACGAAGTCCTTCAGTTCGGTATTGCCGCGCGATTCCAGATCGGCGGACTTGGTGATGCTCAGCGGGGTGGCGCCCTCGTCGGCGACACGGCGGATCAGCGAGCCGGTCACGACAACGGCGGTGACCGGCTCAGCTTCCGGTGCGGGGGCGGTTTGGGCTTGTGCCTCGGCGGCCAGTTGCAGCATCGCGCTGGCGACGGCACTGGCAAGGGCGAGCCGCCGCACACGGGTTGAACGTGGTGTATTCATTCTATCTCCTGTCGTTTTATACGGTCGATGGGCTGACCATTTTTTTAAGTGGTAGTACCAGCATCAGAGGTGGCACTACCAGTACAGTAATGTGGTCAGGCCACTTTTGCCAGAAAAAATCAACGCATGTTGCTAAAAAACCATAGATTACTTTTTTATTGCAAGTTATAGCAAGGCATGTCGCCGGGCGGCGCCGGCGCGTCAAACCTAGTGCTGGTGCTGCTTCCAGCGCGGATAGACGGCCAGCACCTTCTGGCCGCTGGTGACGTACCAGGCGTAGCCGTCGCGGCGTTCGGCGGAGATTTCCCGCACGTCGTCATGCAGGGTGCGATCGCGGTCGCCGAAGACCGGCTGGCCGGATGCCAGACTGATGTAACGCGGCCACAGCGGCGGCGCGCCGGCCTGCGCGACCAGCACGCTGCCCTGTGGCGTGTGCCGCCACGCCACATCATGCAAGGCGGTCGCCCGCAGCCAGGCCACGCCGGCATCGACGGCGGCCTGGACCTGCGGCGTCGGCGGCTCGATCTGCATCAGGAACATCAGCAGGCCGCTGCTTTCCGCGCTCGACAGCGCGTCCGGCTCGAAGTTGCGCGCGCCGGCAGGTTGCAGCGAGAGCGGATCATATTGCTGCGCCCATGCGGTCAGGCGGCCGTCGATACGGACCTGGGAAGCCAGGATGCAATCGATGGCCCGCTGCACGGCCTGGGCGGCCTTTTCGCGCAAGTCGGCCGGCACGAAAGCGAAATTGTCATTGCCCTTGGCGACATCCGACAACAGCTTGACGATGTCCACCATGGCGTCGTCGTTGTAGGTGATCGCATCGTGATAACCACCTTGCAGCGGATACACCTGCGGCCAGCCGCCATTGGGATACTGCGCGTCGAAAATGTATTGCAGGCCGCGCTGGAAGCTGGCGCGATACGGGCCGGCGGCGTCTGGCGCCGCCTGCGCCACGCGCGCCAGGAACCGCATCTCGGTGGTGGTGGCGTCGTTGTCGAACGTGCCGATCCAGTTCCACGGCACATCATCCGGCGCGCCGGTGTGGCCCGCCGCATAGGGCTGACCGGGCTGACGCAAGGCGCCGTCGCGCGCCGTGTTCTTGCTCCAGCCGCCGGCGGGCGTCTGGAAGCTGACGATCACTTCGGCGATGTGGCGCGCCTCCGCCGACGCATACCAGGCCGCAGAGCGGTTCAGCGGCATGCTGTTGGCGCCGGCCGACGACGCCGGCACGGCGGGCGCGGGACCGGCCGGCCGCTCGGCCTTGAAGGCCGCCTTGTCGGCCGCCATCAGCGCGCGCGAACGCGCCAGATACGCCCGCCACGCAGGCTGGTCGGCGACCCGCGCCGCCGTCAACGGCGCCGCCGGCACAACCGTCCCGACCACGGCGGCCTGTCCCGGCAAGGCCAGCGCCGCCAGCACGGCCAGCAAAACTTGTTTCACCATATTCATGTCCTTCCATTGTGTTGTTTGCCATAATCGCATCCTGCATTCTTTTCAACCAGAGGACAAGCAATGAGGAAAATCTTGTTGAGCATGCTACTGCTGTATGGCCTCCACCGCATGGTGTGGGCACAGCAGAGCGTGCCCAGGTACGGCATCTACGAGATCACCCTGTCCGGCCCTGCCGCTGGCAATCCATTTGCCAACCTGGAGCTGAGCGCCACCTTCAAGCAGGGCGACAAGACCTACCGCCCCGAAGGATTCTATGATGGCGAAGGCGTGTACAAGATCCGTTTCATGCCGGATCGCGAAGGCACATGGACCTACACCACGCACAGCAACTATGCGGAGCTGAACAACCAGACCGGCGCCCTGCTCTGCGTCGAGAGCAAGAACCGGGGACCGGTGCGCGTCGCCGACACCTACCACTTCGCCTACGCCGATGGTGAACGCTTCTACCCTTTCGGCACCACGATGTACGAATGGGCGTTCCAACCCGAAGCGCGCAAACTGCAAACGCTGGAGACGTTAAAAGGGACCGCCTTCAACAAGGCGCGGATGCTCGCCGTGCCGCCCTACAAGCCCTATTACGTGCAAGGGCCGACCAGGCTGACCGAGTTCCCGTTTGTCGGTACGGCCAGGGACAACTTCGACTTCTCGCGCTTCAATCCGAAGTATTTTCAGCGTCTGGAGCGCGATGTGCAACGTCTCAGCGATCTGGGCATTCAGGTCGACCTGATCCTGTTCCGGCCCTACGACAAAGGCCAGTGGGGCTTCGACACCACCAGTGACGACACCAACCGCCGCTTCATCCAATACCTGGTGGCGCGCTTCGCCGCATACCAGAACATCTGGTGGAGCCTGGCCAACGAGAACAGCTACATCAAGCACCTGAGCGATGAAGATTTCGACCACTACTTCCAGCTGGTGCAGAAATACGACCCGTATGACCATCTGCGCTCCATCCACAACGCCGACCGCCTGTACGACTACAACAAGCCATGGGTGACCCACGTCAGCCTGCAGTACTATAACGCGGTGAAAGTGTTCGGCGTCTCGCCGCTGCTGCGCGACATCTACAAGAAACCGATCATCCACGACGAGATCAATTACGAAGGCAACTCGGAAAGCCGCTGGGGTCAGCTCAGCGGCGAAGAACTGACGCGGCGCTTCTGGATCGCGCTGACCGGCGGCGCCTACGCCACCCACGGCGAGATCATCGACAACGGCTGGATCGGTGGCGGCGGCAAACTGACCGGCAGCAGTCCGCAACGCATCGCCTTCCTGCGCCAGATCGTCGAAGCCGGTCCGGCCAAGGGACTCACGCCGATCGATCCGGCCTTCGTGATGAACGCCGCCGGCAAGAAAGGCGAATACTACCTCTACTATTTTGGCGATGATCCGATCAAGGAATGGCCGTTCGTGTTGCCGGTGCGCGATCTGAGCAAAGGCATGCGCTTCCAGGTCGACGTGATCGACACCTGGAACATGAGCATCACCCGCGTGCCGGAAACCTTCGAGCTGGACACGCCAACCCGCTACACCGCCGCCGACCAACACCGGCGCGTGGTCAAGCTGCCCGGCACACCGTTCATGGCGTTGCGCATCCAGCGCATCGGCGACGCGGCCAATCAGCCGAAGGCCAAGGTCGAGGACGAACTATAAATCGCCAGCGCAATCACGCCGCCGATGACGCCATACATCAGCGCCGAAGCCGCGCCCAACTTGATGTCGATATGTGACGGCACGGCGGAAAACAAGGCCACCGCCGTCACGTAGCCGGCGCCTGCCCAGCTGAGATAGTGTCCGTGTTGAAACGCCGGCTGCATCCAATGCCCGAACACCAGCCAGGCGACCCAGGCCAGCAACAACGGCGCAAACGCGGCCGGCGCCGCGTTCCAGATATTCAGGTTTCTAAAACCGACCGAGCCCAGCACCCAGCAGTTCTTCTGTCGCTTCGGAATGATGGAAAACGAGGTTGGCTGCGCATTGACCGCCCAGCCAACCGCCGCGTGCAAGGCCTCGTGGCCGATCGTGCCGATCAAGGTCAGCAACGCAATCCCCCAGCCCGAATGGCGCGCCCAGCGCAACACGCACAACCACGCCACGACCAGCGCGGCCGAGGCAACGGCATTCCCCGTCAGCGAATGAAAAATAAGCATGAGCCATGCTCGCACGGCCGGCGCGCGCCGTCAAATCTGCCCCCAATGGGAGAACCCGGGGCTGCCACTTCAAGGGATGGTCGAACGGCGCGACGCGCCTACAATCCGCCATCATCCCCTGAATGCGAGAAAACCATGCACGACTTACTGACTCCCCAAAACTGCGCCCTGATCCTGCTGGACCAGCAGGCCGGCCTGCAATTCGGCGTGCAATCGATGGAGCGCCAGACGCTGCTGAACAATTCGGTGGCGCTGATGGCATCGGCGCTGGCGTTTGCGCTGCCGATGGTGATCAGCACCTCGGCCAGCAAGGTCTACAGCGGCCCGCTGCTGCCGGACCTGCAAGCGCTGGCGCCGGCCCATCCGGTGCTGGAGCGCCGCAACATGAACGCGTGGGAAGACGACACGGTGCGGGCCGCGATCGAAGCGACCGGCCGCAAGAAGCTGATCTTCTCCGGCATGCTGACGGAAGCCTGCATCAGCTTCGCCGTGCTGAGCGCGCTGGAAGCCGGCTACGAATGCTATGTGGTGGGCGACGCCTGCGGCGGCCTGACGCTGGCCGGCCATGACCTCGCCGTGCAGCGCATGACGGGCCGAGGCGCACAGATGACCAGCTGGCTGCAAGTGCTGCTGGAACTGCAGCGCGACTGGACCCGCCACGAGACCTACGACGCCGCCCGGGCCGTGATCGAGAAGAACGGCGGCGGCTACGGCGTCGGCCTGCGCTACGCGCGCCAGATGCTCACGCCTAAGTAAAAAACCGGGTGTCAGGTCTGACAAAAGCACACGGGCTCAACTGCTACGCAGTTGAGCCCGTGTGCTTTTGTCAGACCTGACACCGGTTTTTGACACCCGGCATTGGCTTTACGCTGCGTCGATCGCGGCGTTGAAGGTGGCGCTTGGACGCATCACGGCCGCGGTTTTCACCGGATCAGGCTGGTAGTAGCCGCCGATGTCCTTGGCCGCGCCTTGTACGCTGTTGAGCTCGTCAACGATCTTGGTCTCGTTTTCCGACAGCTGCTTGGCCAGCGGCGCGAACTTGGCGGCCAGTTCCGCGTCGTCGGTCTGCGCGGCCAATGCTTGCGCCCAGTACAGCGACAGGTAGAAGTGGCTGCCACGGTTGTCCAGCTCGCCAGTGCGCGACGATGGCGACTTGCTGTTGTCCAGCAGTTTGCCGGTGGCGACATCCAGCGTCTGCGCCAGGATCTTGGCTTTGGCGTTGTTTTCCTTGATGCCCAGCTCTTCCAGCGATACCGCCAGCGCCAGGAACTCGCCCAGCGAATCCCAGCGCAGGTGGTTTTCTTCCACCAGTTGCTTGACGTGCTTCGGCGCGGAACCGCCGGCGCCGGTCTCGTACATGCCACCGCCGGCCATCAGCGGAACGATCGACAGCATCTTGGCCGAGGTGCCCAGTTCCAGAATCGGGAACAGGTCGGTCAGGTAGTCACGCAGAATATTGCCGGTGACGGAGATCGTGTCCAGACCGCGCGACACGCGTTCCAGCGTGTAGCGCATGGCGCGGGTCTGCGACATGATGTGGATTTCCAGGCCCTTGGTGTCGTGGTCTTTCAGGTACGTCTGTACTTTCTTGATCACTTCGGCTTCGTGCGGACGGTAGGTATCGAGCCAGAACACGGCCGGCATGCCGGACTGACGGGCGCGCGTCACGGCCAGCTTGACCCAGTCGCGGATCGGCGCGTCCTTGACCTGGCACATGCGCCAGATGTCGCCCGCTTCCACGGTCTGGGTCAGCAACACTTCGCCGGTGGCCAGGTCGGTGATGTTGGCGATGCCGCCTTCGGCGACTTCAAAGGTCTTGTCGTGCGAGCCGTATTCCTCGGCTTGCTGGGCCATCAGACCGACGTTCGGCACGGTGCCCATGGTGGTCGGGTCGAAGTTGCCGTGCCATTTGCAGAAGTTGATCATCTCCTGGTAGATACGGGCGAAGGTCGATTCCGGCATGACGGCTTTGACGTCGGCGGTGCGGCCATCGGCGCCCCACATTTTGCCGCCGATGCGGATCATCGCCGGCATCGAGGCGTCAACGATGACGTCGTTCGGCGAGTGGAAGTTGGTGATGCCTTTGGCCGAGTCGACCATGGCCAGCTTCGGACGGTGTTCGTGGCAGGCGTGCAGGTCTTTGAGGATCTCGTCCTTCTGCGACGCCGGCAGCTTCTCGATTTTCTCGTACAGGTTGACCATGCCGTTGTTGACGTTCACGCCCAGCTCGTCGAACACCTTGGCGTGCTTCTCGAACGCGTCCTTGTAGAAGATGCGCACGCAGTGGCCGAACACGATCGGGTGCGACACCTTCATCATCGTCGCCTTGACGTGCAGCGAGAACATCACGCCGGTTTTGTAGGCGTCGTCGATTTCCTTCTCGTAGAACTCCAGCAGCGCTTTCTTGCTCATGAACATGGAGTCGATGATTTCGCCGGCTTGCAGCGCGACCTTCGGTTTCAGCACGATGGTCTTGCCGGAGGCGGTGATCAGTTCCATCTTGACGTCACGCGCTTTGTCGAGGGTCATCGACTTTTCGCCGTGGTAGAAGTCGCCGGCGTGCATGTGCGACACGTGGGTGCGCGACGCCTGGCTCCACTCGCCCATCGAGTGCGGGTGCTTGCGGGCATATTCTTTAACGGCCTTCGGCGCGCGGCGGTCGGAGTTACCTTCGCGCAGCACCGGGTTCACGGCCGAGCCGATGCACTTGCTGTAGCGCGCTTTCAGCGCTTTTTCTTCGTCGGTTTTTGGATCTTCCGGGAAGTCCGGCAGTTGGTAGCCCTTGCCTTGCAGCTCGCGAATCGCCGCTTGCAGCTGGCCGACGGAGGCCGAAATGTTCGGCAGCTTGATGATGTTGGCTTCTGGCTTCAGCGTCAGCGCGCCCAGTTCGGCCAGATTGTTCGGTACTTTTTGCGCGTCGGTCAGGAATTCCGGGAACTCCGCCAGCACACGGGCGGCGACGGAAATGTCGCTGGCGACCACGTCAACGCCGGCCGGCGCCGTAAACTTCTTAATGATTGGCAGCAGGGAATAAGTTGCCAGCAATGGCGCTTCGTCAGTCAGCGTGTAGATGATTTTTGGATTGTTTGTTGCCATGTTTATTCCCTCGTGATCAATCGGTGCTTGGAGTAATGCCGCCCGTTATTTTAAACCTTCACACCCCGGTTTGTGCAAATGATGCCAGTTTGCTTATGGGCTCACTTGTCATCATACAACCGACACCCGCATCGCCCTGGTGCATGTGCCTGAAAATCAACACGTTAAACGTTTACTAGCAAGCTGCAAGCAGATATCCAGTTGTATGATGTCTGATATCTGAGCTATGATCAGCGCACCACAGCAAGGAGACAGCATGACCCCGCAACAACCTCAAGCCACCCGCGTGCGCTGGACCATTCTGGCGACTCTGTTCGCCGTCACCACGATTAACTACGCCGACCGCGCCACCATCGCCATCGCCGGCCCCGAACTCAAACGACTGCTGGGCTTGTCCCCGGTGGAGATGGGCTTCGTGTTCTCGGCCTTCGCCTGGTCATATGTGCTGGCGCAGCTGCCGGGCGGCTGGCTGCTCGACCGCTTCGGCTCGAAAATCACCTATTTCTTCAGTATCTTCCTGTGGTCGGTGTTCACCATGCTAATGGGCGGCGTCGGCTTCTTCACCGGTGCGACGGCGGTGACGGTGCTGTTCTGCCTGCGCCTGCTGATCGGCGCGGCCGAGGCCCCCTCCTTCCCCGGCAACTCGCGCATCGCCTCGGCCTGGTTCCCGACCAGCGAACGCGGCACCGCGGCGGCCATCTTCAACTCGGCGCAATACTTCGCCACCGTGCTGTTCGCCCCGATCATGGGCTGGCTGGTGCACTCGTTCGGCTGGGAAAGCGTGTTCTTCGTCATGGGCGGCCTGGGCGTCGTCATGGCCTTCATCTGGCTCAAAACCGTGTATGGTCCGAAGGAGCACCCGAAAGCCAACGCCGCTGAAATCGCCTACATCGAAGCCGGCGGCGCGCTGGTCGACCTGGAAAGCAAGGACAAGGCGGCCGCCACCACCAAGCTCGACACCTGGGCCTGCATCCGCCAGTTGCTGGGCAACCGCATGCTGCTGGGCGTGTACATCGGCCAGTATTGCATCAACACGCTGACCTATTTCTTCCTGACCTGGTTCCCGGTCTACCTGGTGCAAGAGCGTCACATGACCATTCTGAAAGCCGGCTTCGTGGCCGCGCTGCCGGCGGTGGCCGGTTTCCTCGGCGGCGTGCTGGGCGGCGTGATCTCGGACCGCCTGATCAAGTCGGGCAAATCGCTGTCGACGGCGCGCAAGACGCCGATCGTGTGCGGCATGCTGCTGTCGACCTCGATGATCGTCTGCAACTACGTCGAGGCCGACTGGCTGGTCATCACCGTGATGTCGCTGGCCTTCTTCGGCAAGGGCATCGGCGCGCTGGGCTGGGCGGTGGTGGCCGACACCTCGCCGAAAGAAGCGGGCGGCATGAGCGGCGCGCTGTTCAACACCTTCGGCAACACCGCCGGTATCACCACCCCGATCGTGATCGGCTACATCCTGCAGAAAACCGGCTCGTTCTCGGGGGCCCTGGTGTTCGTCGGCGCCAACGCCGTCGTGACCATTGCCTGCTACCTGTTGATGGTGGGCGAAATCAAGCGTTTCGAGTTCAAAACGCCGGTGATGCGCAAGCTGGACGACGCCGCCAACGCCATCTGAGCGTGCACGATACAGAAAAGCCCGCGGTGCGGGCTTTTTTTTCGTGTAAATTGTCAGACTCCAACATTTAGTTCAAGAATTGCTATGCCTGCACGGCCCCGTTTTATGTTTTCCCTGCGGTACTTGCTGATCATGCTGACCGCGATCGGGTTGCTGCCGCTGGCATTGCTGGGAGCGTGGAGTCTGCACCAGGCCGGCATCTACAAGGAACGCGAGCAGGAGCGCTGGATGCTGGACCTGGCGCGCGCCCTGTCGAGCGCGGTCGACGCCGAACTCGATAGCGCGATCGCCACGCTGACCTCGCTCGGCAACGCGGCGCCGCTGCAAAACGGTGACTTGCCCGGATTTTACGCCGCCGCCAGCGCGCTGAACCGGCACCAGGCCGACTGGCTCGGCGTGATCCTGACCGACGGCGATGGCAAGGTCCTGTTGCGCACCATGGACACCTACGGCGCCGCCGCGCCGCCGCTGGCCGATCCCGCCAGCCTGCGTCAGCTGCTGGCCACCCAGCAGCCGGTGGCAGGGCAACTCACTCGCGGGCCGGGCGGCCGCCTCGCCTTCCCGGTGCGGGTGCTGATCGCCGGCGACCAGGGCAAGCTGTACACCTTGACCGCCGTGATCCAGCCCGACCGCATGGTGCGCCTGATCCAGCGCCAGCAAGTGCCGCCGGACGCCGTGATCGCGGTGCGCGATGGCACCCGCGCCGTGGTCGCGCGCTCGCGCGACCAGCAAGGCAAGGTCGGCGATGCCCCCAGCGCCTCGCTGGTGGCGCTGATGCGCCGGGCCGGGGCCGAGGGTTTCGGCAACGCCGTCACCAGCGAAGGCCAGCACATGTCCACCGCCTACACCACGCGCTCGCGCTACGGCTGGGCGGTGGTGGTCGGCCGGCCGGCCGAGGGCCTGCGCGCCGCCGCCTACGAGCGCATGGGCGTGTATGCCGCCGGCATCGTGCTGTCGCTGCTGGCCTGCTTCCTGTTCGCCTCGCTGCTGTCGAGCCGGCTGGTGGCGACCATCAGGACGCTGCAACAGAATGCCGCCGCGCTCGGTTCCGGCGCGCCGCTGACGCAGAGCCCGTCCGGCATCACCGAAATCGCCCAGATCGGCCACGCGCTGAAACAGGCCGAGCAGCTACGCGACGCCCGCGAGCAAGAGCGCGCGCAACTGCTCGATTCGCTCAACCGCGCGCTGGCCAGCCATCAAAGCGCCCTGGCGGACGCCCGCGAGGCCGGCCGCGCCAAGGATGAATTCCTCGCCGTGCTGGGTCACGAACTGCGCAACCCACTCAGCCCCATCGTCACCTCGCTCGATTTGCTGGACATGCGCGACGAGCCGACCAGCCGCAAGGAGCGCGGCGTGATGCGGCGCCAGGTCAACCATTTGCGCCGGCTGGTGGATGACTTGCTCGATCTGTCGCGCATCACCTCCGGCAAGCTGCAACTGGAGCTGCGCATACTGAATCTGGCCGACGTGGTGCGTCATGCGGTGGCCGCCACGCCGGGCCTGCAGATCCATCTGTCGGCGCCGGACGCGGTGTGGGTGATGGGCGACGACAGCCGTCTGACCCAGGTGCTCAACAACCTGCTGTCGAACGCCGCCCGTTTCGGTGGCAGCGTCACCCAGATCGCACTGAGCGCAGACGCCAGCCATGCGCGGCTGACCATCAGCGACAACGGCATCGGCATGAGCGAGGAACTGATCGCGCGCGTGTTCGAGCCTTTCCATCAGGCGCCGCAATCGCTGGCGCGGCGTGGCGGCGGTCTGGGCCTGGGGCTGGCCATCGTGCGCAAGATCGTCGATCTGCACGGCGGCCTGGTCAGCGCGCGCAGCGCCGGCGCCGGCATGGGCAGCCAGTTCGAGCTGGTGCTGCCGTTGTCGGTGCCGCCAGCGACCGAACTGTCAATGGACGGCGCGGCGGCGCATGACGGCCTGCGCCTGCTGCTGGTGGACGATAATGTCGACGCCGCCCTCTCCGGCGCGGCACTGCTGCAACTGCTGGGGCACGAGGTGCGCATCGCCCACAGCGGCACCGAGGCGCTCGCGGCGGTGCGACAGCGGATGCCGCAAGTGGCGATTCTGGACATCGGGCTGCCCGACATGAGCGGCTACGAACTGGCCACCGCCATCCGCCGGGAAGCCGGCGGCGACGCCGTGCGGCTGGTGGCGCTGACCGGCTATGGCCAGAAGGAAGACGTGGCGCGCGCCTATGAAGCGCGGTTCGATCTGCACCTGACCAAGCCAGCCAGCGTGGCCGATCTGCGGCGCGCCACCGCGCCCTTCAATGACGCCGCCGCGTAGGCCGTTAGCGCCCAGTCGCCTCAGGCACTTTGAGCGCCTGCTCCGCCATGCGGATGTCGGCGCTGATCATATGCGACGGCACGCCGTTGCGCACAGGACGCGCGGCAAGGAATGCGCGGCCGCCGGCATCGCCCTTCAGGTAGGCGTTGAGGAATTCCAGCGTATAGCGGGACGCCCAGTTGTGCGCCTGCACGATCTCCTCGCGTGAATATTCATCGAAGTCGTCGTCACCGCTGAAGCGGATTTGCGACGTGCTGAAATTGGTGTGCGCCATTGGATGCAGGATGTAGTAATACACATCCGAATACTTCATGGCGTTGATGAAGCTGAACGACACGTCATAGCTGCCTTCCAGCTGCTCGATCGTCCTCGGCCGGGCCGACAGATACAGCAGCGGCACATTGACCCGCTCCGGCGTAACGTATTTGGCCGCATCCTTGCCGCCGTTGATGTATTCCGGGAAGCCGCGCATCGAGCCATCCAGCGAAACCAGCGCGCGGATGCGCTGGTCCCTGGCGGCCGCCAGCACGTTCGCCAGGCCACCCCAGCTGAAGCCGGCCACGGCGATGCGGCCCATGTCCACCTGCGGCAGGCTGTGTGCGTAGCCGATCAGAAAGGCGATATCGGCCGCCTGCGCTTCCGCCCCTTCCAGATTCGCCTTCATCCCGCGCCCCTGGCCGTCAACGCTGGCACTGGCGATCACCACATAGCCCTGGCTGGCCAGGTATTCGCACAGCTCGGCGTTTTCATGCGCCGGTCCACCGGCGCCGGGCGCGTAGACCACCAGCGGGAACGGGCCGGCGGCCGGCGCCGCGTCACGCCGCGCCCACACCGGGCTGTCCGCTTCCGCCTGCCGTTGCGCCGGCGTCAGCGCCTTGCCGGACTGGTTGATGAGCCGCGCCGTCTTCTGTGCCACTTGCGCGTCGCTCAGGGAAAAATCCGTGCGCGTAAAGGCCGTGCCGAGATAATCGGCGTAGGTCATGCTCTTGCCGCTGCCGTTGGCCGGATACCACACCAGCGTCTGCATGGCGCGCGCCCATTCGCCTTGCCGCGGTTTGCCGGTATCGGAGTCAATCAACGGCAGAGAGGAGCGGCTGTAGTCGTATTGTTTGATCAGCTGGAAGCCGACCGGATATTTCCCAGCGGCATTCAAGTACGCATAGTGCGACGCGGCCTGCGCCGAGATGCTGGCACAGCACAGGAGCAGCAGGGAAATAAATCGCCTCATCTCGGTTCGGTTCGGTTCGGCATCCCGCCGGCTTAGTGGATTTCGCTATAAAAACAACGCCCGCATGCCTGGCGGTAGCTTTCATTGCCGCCGATACTGATCTGCTCGCCATCCTTGATGCGCTTGCCGTTCTCGTCGACGCGGATATTCATCGTGGCTTTCTTGCCGCAACTGCAGATGTTCTTGATCTCCTCGATATCGTCCGCCAGCGCCAGCAGATAGGACGAGCCGGGGAAAGGCTCGCCGCGGAAGTCCGAGCGCAGGCCGTAGGTAATCACCGGCACGCCACGCACCTGCGCCAACTGGTGCAGCTGCTTGACCTGCTCCTTGCTCAGAAATTGCGCCTCGTCCACCAGCAGGCAGGCGATTTTCTTGTCCACCACTTGCAGGAAGTCGGTGTTGGCGTCAAACACCTCGGTCTCGCGCTGCGGCCCCAGCCGGGAGGTCACCTTGCCGACGCCGTAGCGATTGTCGATCACCGCCGTGAACAGGCGCACCATCTGGCCCTGCTCTTCGTAGTTGTGGGCCACCTGCAACATGGCGGTGGACTTGCCTGCGTTCATGCTTGAGGTCCCCCCCTAAAACATACAAAGTTAGTGGCGGCATCCCGAAATTCTTTTTTGCGTTCAAACACTTACGATGACATCTCAAGACCTTCATACATACATCCTTCTACATCGTTTCGACGCCAAAACATCAACAGAATACTGTATGGCCGCGAAGGCGACTGCGGAAGGACAGATACAAAGCGCATTTGTGTACATAGACGAAGAGTGTCATTTGAACGCAATGAATTTCCCCCATCAGTGAGTCAAGTGATTCGAATGCATCCAGGGTGAAGAATTCAGCTGTAGGCCTACAAGTGGGCTACGGTTTCGTCATGGACCAACTTCAAGATTCCACGTTCGGCAGCCACTGCAGCGCTTGATTGAGCGCGAGCATTCACGATGCGAAGGTCAGCGCAAGAACACTATCGGGACGGATAACAAGGCCGCTGCCATCAATTCCATCTCTCGCCAACTTCGCACTTCAGAGAGCAAGCAACTCAGCTACATCGATTGAAAGGACGATGGCAATCTTCTCCATTGCATCGATGGACACTGATGCTGAGCTGTTCTCAACTTTGGAGATGTAGACACGCGATAAACCGGAGTGCTCTGCGACGTATTGCTGAGTGATACCGCGGACCATACGCCATCTTCGCAAATTGCTTGCAAATCTCTGTCTTGCGTCGAGGGTTTTAGGCGGCGTGCTCATTGAGCGAAAGCATGTCCGCTTTACTTTATTTTGTATATAAACTATAGTTTACAAAATTTCGCAGTATGAAAAATCGCCTTTTAAATCACGTTTTTTGTCGGTCGCGGCCGCCTTTGGCGTGGTCCGACTTCAGTAAATCATGCCAGCACGGGCCGGACTGCGACCGTTTGCCTGTTAGGAGCACCTGCTTTGACACCAAAATATGCGCGTTCTAAAACCTGGTACGGTAGACGTTTTAGACTCTGTCGCAACACCATTTCCTGGGGTCGCTTCAGCGTCGAGGATTCCCATTACTCTGAGCTAAGCGACGCTGCTAAAAGTTTGGCGAGACGCCGGTTCCGCGAGGTAAGCTCCCAAATAATTGCAGATGCATTTGAGCACTTGCTCTGCTTGCAAAAACCCGACGCGCTCAGCAGTTTCTATGCAGAGATGGAGGTACTTGCGCTTTACACATTTTCCAAGGAATCTCTCGCATCAGCCCCTGGGCATTCCGAACGTCGGGACAAGATATTGAAAGCTATTTCGGAGGCGCTAAATGTAGCGTTAACTGCCGTGGTTCAATCTGCTAGAGCAATTAGGGGAGGAGACCTGGAATTTATTTGTCTCACGCCTACTTTAGCATCTCCATACACGGCAGTATTTCGCAATGAGGTGGGACTGTTCAATGCAGTCTTTGATTCCGAACTGGTCTTGAAGAGCGTTCACATGCGCAGTGAAGAACGTAAAGTCTGGCCGCCCCTAGAAATTAGCAGTCAGCAGTCCGCTCTCATGGCGAATCTCATATAGCCCTCGTTGTCCAGCCGCTTGCAACGCAATTCGACAAACACCTGAATCTTAGGCAGAACAATTAAATGACCGGGTCGAAACGCAATTCGATTGGAACACCGCCTGCGGATTTCCCGGTTGAACCAATTTTTGCCATCGTCGGCGGCGCTCAACCGAAGCTTGCATTGTGCCGCAATGAGCAAGGCAATTATGCAAGTCCGCGTCGCTCTTCCGAAGAAGTTATGAGCCGCTTCGAAGCCGCCGACAATTTGGTACGTCAGCTCGTCATTTACTTTGAACGCAAAAAATTTCAATTCCCATCGTGGCCAGACGAAGTTCACCTGGAAAGAATTCGCCGTGGAATTGCGAACAAAGTGGCGCAAGGAAAATGGCTGTTCACAGAAGCTGAGCAGAAATGGATTATGGCTCGAGTGCGGGAGATATGCCTCAACGCCAGTTCTTCCTACCATGGTCAGAGTAAGTAATGGGACCGACTCACACGGAGGTTGACGTGCTGAGCGGTCAGTCTTCGATTGGGTCGCATCTCGAGGAGTGGACCGCCTTTTGCGATGCATCGGTTGGCTTCATAAATTCAAAGCTAGCCGAGGCGCAAGATATCTTGCGGCGTCAGACTCGCAGACCAAGCAGCGATTAGGTGTTGGTCAGCCTGGTCGCATCACACTCGAGTTTACGGGGCAAGCTGAAGATATGTTTTCTGCGAAAGCCAGTGCACTCGCAAATGTGAAGAGGGCCATTCCCACTTCGAAGCTCCTGGACGCTGACGCCAATAGCCTCGGCTAAAAATAGCTCGCCTCAATGACGCTGCATGATGCGCTGTCGTTCTGGGATGGCGAAACTGAAGCAATTAGGCGCGTCTATCGAAAAACAGCGAAGAAGTTAGGCTTTTTGTCGCAAAGTAGCGAAGTTGAGAGGTAGCAGATTTCAGTTGATGTGGCTAACTGGGTATGTCATTACAGCGTAGTGAAACATGAGGCTCGAGGGAAAGGAGCTTCCGCTCCACCAGCAATCTCAACATTAGAGAGCGATTTTGAGATATTATAAAGGCAACACTGAGGGGCTATCAAGAGCGCGTCTCTGCTTGCGCGCTGCAGAGTTGACGGCAGCTAAAAGTTCTGTGAGGGACTTTATAATTTATGGAGAGAGTTAAGATGGCTCGTGAAGACGAACTTCGTGACTACGCCAATTTGTCGCATGCTTATGCCTGGCATCGTGCAGGGATTCAAAATCCTCCGAAAACTCCTGATGAGCCCGCCTTCGTTAGCGCGCTGCTTTCCGCACAAATTATTCAGGGTATGAGAGACATACTGAGCAGGCATGCCCCGAAGGGAACAACCGTACTCACACAAGGCATCTTCACGCATCAAACTCCAAAGGTTAAGACTCCGAGGGCTCCAAATTCTGTCGAAATCGGAGACTTAATGTTTGTCCACATAGAATATGCGGGAGGCGCACCAGCCACAGGGCGAGCATTGCTGTTGCAGGCTAAAACCACCTCAACATCCCAGACCGGTTCGCTGGCTAGTGGGAATCAATCTTGGCAGTTCATGCTGTATAGGGACTGGGATAAATTTACAGGAACTTCTCGCCTTCCAAAGCAGCCACCAATGGGCACCGGTGATTGGGATTTTCACCCTACTCCCCCGGCCACAACGACTGCTCAATCGGGGTCGGGTTATATTACTATCTTCAAAGATGAAGCTTACACCACTACCGCGCACGCAAAGCAATGGGCTGCCCCCGTACTTCACGGGACGCACCATAGCGTGCTATCTATAGGTTTTCCCAATACATGCACTTGGTCAATCGGCGCCAGCCCAGGTACTAAAACAAAGCCTCGAGATGGCGTTGACTGCCCTGATGATTTCGGCAAGGCTTTTTCAGATTTTCTAGACGGTATTACGGGACGGGAGTTCACTCCGGGAACACCAGCAGCGACGGACCACTGGTCTGTTTTTGTGAACTTTATGCTCGCGGCGGCGGCAACGTCGAGCCTTCGTTACAACTATAACTCGAAGAATCAAGACATAACGTCGGAACCGAGAGGCATTACAATGAGCTTCAGTTCGAAGGTCGCTCAGAATTTCCAGACTCTTTCAACTTATCCCACCTTACATAACGATGCGACGTCCCGCATCGTATCAATAATTCTCTCTGGCGGAAATGGCAATTCGGATACGGGAGGCAATGGAACGCCAGACATGCCTATTGAGGAAGAGCCTACTTCAGGCGCTGGGCACGTGCCGATATTACTCGTAGTGACGATTAACGACGAACCCTCAACATCTGATTGAAAGGTCATCGCTGTTCATGCTCACACTGATGAGACTAGGCGTTGGCAACCATTCGAATCCATGGCCGTTTGTATGTTTTACGGGCGAAATTTAACTAGAGTAGCCAAAACGCCCGCTCAACTCTCTGATTTGCATATCCAAGCGGGAGCTCCTCTAACTGGGTTATCGTCGCTCTCCTCCTAGAGTGGCAATTGCACCGCAATTACGCCAGTCAGGGGGAAGACTAGGCTTCGATAATTTCTTCCTTATGATAGTGGGACTATCAGCCGGAGTCGCTGCGACGGCGTTCAGAGTGCGTCAGTGGAGCCAGTCACGGAGGCGGAGCCCGGACCGAGTCTTGGCCATACTGCACGTGGTAACGAACACGTCCTATCTCGCGTCGCGTCTATTAAAACAATTGTGGCTTCGATAAATAGCTTCGCATTTTGTAAACTGACCGAGCCTATGCCTCCAACACTCCAAGCGTATCAGCCCTACCAATTATCGCCTGAGCTGGTAGGTTATAAATAGGCTTTTCGAACTGTACCCCTTTGCTTGAAGGCCCAGTAAGCGAAATCCGAGTGCATGGCAATCCGGCAGCATCGAACTTACGAGCGATAAATTCGCCCTCGGCTTTGTCGTGTGTCGACATAATTAACTGATACCCATTAAGTTCAACGAGGTTTCGCATTACATCAATAAACGCAGATGTGTGAATTATGTCGTTATGTTGAAGCGGGTCATCCAACAGCAATGCACGCCAACGGGACCACTTATACGAAGTGCTGGCCGCGCAAAGGATGCTGAACCCATTTGCGGCAAGTTGGCCCTCGCTCAGCGTCAGTTGAGGAGCGGTGCTTCCTGCCGTGCTGTGGCCGGCTACAAGGTTTGCTCGACGTCGCAAGGACATTCCAAACGTCGTGGTATCCACTCGATGAGTTGTCGAAAACTGGATGGATTGGCCCGGTGTGCTCAGCATCGCCTCGTTGAATTCTGAAATCACTCCATTAAGTGGAGCTAGCACTTGAGCTGAATATTCCTCAACGTTTGATTTTAGTGTTCTTGCATAGCCGTTCACCGCCCTCTGTGCTTCGATGGTTGCCTCAGCGGCTTCAGTGGCGGCCTTTAGCTGCGACTCCAACTTTACTTTATGAAGCTCGGAATTGATGATTGCATCTTCACCGCCTTCCGCCTTCATCGAGGCAATAACTTCTTCCAACTCAGTCTGCATAAGATGAAGCTGATTGCTCGTTGTAAGTACGTCCAGGCCCTCCTGCTTATTGCGCAAGTCAGCTGTCTCTGACTGCGTGGCCGATAGCGCGCCATCTAAAGCAACGCGGCTTGGCAATCCATCCAGACCCGCCCGCTCCCACCGCTGCTCTAATTGCGCCAGTTGTTCCTGCGCGCTTTTTCGTGCAAGGTCCGATTCAGCCAATGCTCTCTCTGCCACGGATAGAATCTGACCAGCGTTATCAAGCGCAGAGCGCGATGCTAAAAGTTCGTCATTCAATTTTCCGAGTTGGATTCGCGCCGCTTCGAGTGTTGACCGCTGTTCAGGCAATCGGTCATTGATAGCGTCAATGGTCCAGCTCGCCATACCTCGAGCGACTATGCGCTCTGAGCATGCCTTTTCCTCAGCTCGCAATTGGTTCAGACCGGCATTTAGCTGGCTTTGTCGAGCGACTTGGTTCTCAATGTCCTCGATAAGAGCCCGACGTCGCTCCGACGCACTAGCAGCAGAACCAGCAAGCGCTTCTAGTTGCGCAATGGCGATTGACAGACCTTCAACGGCTCTTTGCTGGCGAGAGGTAATAGCAGCGCTCAGGTCTGCAGTTACATCAAGGGTTAACTCCGTGGCTAATTCCAGGCGAGCTCGCGATGCTGCATCCTGACCGGCTTTGAGACTGACATCGAGTTCCGACGAGCGATTCACTATTCCGCTGAGCTCCTCGATTTTTGAATTCAGCTGAGCGGACTTGCTGCGAAGAGAAGCAATCTCACTAGAAATCCTTGCCAAGGTTTCGCTTTCAGCGCGGGCAGCTTTATCGGCTAATAGCTTCAGTTGGCCGACTTCAAAAGGAGTGCTGCAAACTGGACAGTCGGTGTCGTCATGTGCGATATGGCTCGCAATCATCGCGACCGCAGCATTGATGGCTGTAGTGTGCGCCTCAGAATCAGCGTATGCGACTGTGGCTTTATCTATTGCCTCGGCCAGGACTCCTCTTTCTTTCAATGCGGATTCTAGCGCTGGCTTAGCTGTATTTGCTGCTTCCAACGCCGAAGCTGATGCTGCTAAGGCTCGCACGACGGCGTCGTCCAATTCCAGCAACTTAGAATGCGAAACCGCAAGCGCGCTAGCCCTATCAACCTCAGCCCGCAAGGCTGCTGCTGTGCTAGCAGCATCATGATGCTTCTGCACCTCAGCTTCTGCTTCTACTAATACTGTCCGGCGCTGAAGCACTACTTCTGAAAAATGAACCTGCTGTGCATCCAACGAGACAATTTGCGCTGCAACGTCATCGCGCTTTGTGATGTCTAATCTAGTCGACTCCAGCATATTGATGTGCTGTTCAACATCGCGCATTGCCGTACTTTGAGCGTCGCAGTTCGAAACGGCAGCGTTAACTCTTTCGGAGAGTTCTCGGACGACTACGTTTGCACTTGCGACGTCGTTTCTAGCACGGACCAAGACTGGATGTTCGGGGTCAGCATTCAATTTTGCATTGGCGAACAAATCCACTAAACTCGAAAGCCCGTCGAGTTGGTCCGTCCGTTCATGCAGCCGGGAAATTGCTGTACGAATTTTTGACCCTAATTGCGCGAGGCGCTGTGCAATCGAAGCGCCCTGAATTTCCTTTGGGCCTTCCGAAAGAGCGCCTGCGATTTCAAGCTCGAGAGTCGCAATGCGCTCCTCCATCTGTTCGGAAGTCAATGTGCCGGCCGCGTTCAACGACTGTTTGAGGCGAGAGAGTCGGACTTGCCAATTCTCCCATTGCGCTAGCTTGTTGCGAATGTCGTCTATAGCTTTTTGCTCGTCTTGATTTCTACGAGTGAAAGCCAGCGTAATTGACCGATGTTTAATCCGTTCTCTAACGCTTTCCAACTGCTCTATGCCACTGGGTCCACGCAACGTCCTCCACTGGTCCTTTTCGTCCCTGCTTGTAAATCGCTGTGCAGATGCCTGTCCGAGGAAATGGGTCAACGCGAGATAAGTGGCAAGGTCCTGAATTTTTTTCTTACCGTGCCTGGCAAGATAAGAGATGATTTCTTCTTGAGAAGTTGCTAAGCCGAGCCCCCGTTCAATATCAATCTGGTCAGTGAACGTGAGCTTCACTTTATGAGCCCCCGAAGGCGCCCCGGCTCTCGTTAAGTACTCGTCTTCCGAAACCTTCTTTTTCTCCGCATATTGCTGGAAACGTCTTGCGTTTCCTGTGAGGCCCCACTCAATAGCATCAAAGAAATTACTCTTCCCTAAGCCGTTGGCCCCAGTCACGATGGTCAAACCAGGTCCAGCAGGAATGCTAATGTCGAAATCTCCAAAGGTTCGGAAATCTTTGATACTTACGCCTGATAGGAAAATTTCGCTCATTTGGTCCTCCCTACTGCCCACGCTTCCACTAACTCATTCACAATTTCATCCGGAGTTTTATCTTGGTCAAGTACGGCCAACTCCCATGCATCGATTGTCTCGCGCGGCAACCCGTCATTGTTAGTCGATTCAGTCGTTAACTTATCAAGTTCAACATCATCGAGAATGTCCGTTTGAATCCACGGACGTGCGAAAAAGGTTTGCTTGATAAAACGCTCGTAACTTTCGGCATCGCTCGCGGGGTCTATAGGCATCAACCATACGAGCTTTCGCGCTACCCTTTCATCCCGCTCCACAAACTTCGCCAAGGCATCCCATTCTTCGTCAGTATCACTGCCACGTGGACCGACCAGAACAAGGAGCAAATCTAACGATTGTGCCGGACTTAGAAATGACCTAGCGATAACGCACTGATTTCGATAGCGTCTTACGGCCTCCTGAACCGCCTCAAGCGCTGGAGTGTCCGGGAGTAATCCAAGTATCAGCGTGTAGCGGTTAATGGAAAGCGCTTCGCACTCCGCCGGCAGGTCGCTCGGACTCAGCATACTTGCGGACGTGGTACCGCCATTAAAGTGGTGACCAGCTAATGCTGGTTTGAGTTCAGCAATCATCTCGCGATGGTCCACAGCGGACACTCGCTGTGCTGTCGACATAAGGCGCTCACAAAAGTGACTGAGTACCGAAGAATTGGAAATGGCGCTCATGCTGCGGTCCTTTTATCGATTACGTTGTCCCATCTAATAAACCGCCTCGCGTCCACCCCAGCTAGGAATTTGGTCAACGCAGCCGCGCCGAGCTCCATCGCCTCGCAGAACTGGCCGCTTAGTGTGAGCATTACTGGTTCGTGACCGAGGGGAACACTGAAGGTTAGCTCGTCTGAAGAGTTATCTCTAAACGACAAATTGGAAGCGCGCTCGCTGTCAAGTGCCCCATCTACTGCAAGTACGACGAACTCAGTGCGCCACATTCCCTCGGCGACGTTTCGGAGTGTATGTTTCCCGTTAATACGAGTAGCAGCGAAGGTGTGGCCCGCCCACTCTGGCTCCGCATCAAATTTTCGATGCAAATTACCAGGGAGAGCAGCTTTCGGTCCAACTGAATTCCAGCATGAGGCGATGGCTAACGAAACCACGACACCAAGGATTATTTCTGAAGTCGAGCTTGGCCCCACAAGGACTCGAGCAGCAGGATGTTCTGCATGATTGGAGTTCATCATGAGACACAAGAAATTCCCAAGCAAGGCAGGGTCCGCATCAAATAAGGCGGTCCAATTCTTCCAGGTTACTGCCATCATTTCACGCAGGTCCTGTGCGATTGTGAGCGCGATATCTGTACCCTCTTCGGTACCATCGGCTAGGAATTTGCTAATGTAATTGTCCACCTTAGTTAACACCCACCTGTCCAGGTGGTGATGCAATTCTTCAGCTAACGCTTCGAGGGGAAAGTCATGAGGCTCCTCGGTAGCGCCCGCAGGAAGGCCCTCTCCGAAAAGTGGTTTGTTGAGTCCCTTGGCGGGCCCCTTATCTATCACGCTTTTGATTAGACCGTCCCAAAATACGCGGTCCGAATAAACAGTCAAATTTTTACAGTGTCCGGCAATTCGCAGCACGAGCGGCGCCATCTTGCCGAGGCTTTCCGCTCCGTCAGCAAGAACAAGCTCGTAATAGTTAGAGGTCGACCAAATTTGAGCAAGGTCAGTTTTCGCCACCGCCCCGGTCCAATGAATGTTTGTGCCGTCCCTCGTCATCTTGAATCGACGAGCGCGTATTGCTGCATTTTGTATTCTTGGCGACGGCGGGACGCCAGCATCTCTACACAACTTCTCAAAGAACGAGCGAGCGTCCTGTGAAAGTCCTGGAACAACTGTCATATTCTTGTACCGTGCTAGCCATCTCGCGTGAGCTTCACCGTAGGCGTTTAGCACGTTTTGGAATGGTTCGCGAACAGCATCTCGATTCGGCCCGCGGCGTACAATCACTTCATCTGCAGCTATTTCTCCAATTCCATCGCAATTTAGCAAGTACCCGTCATCATCACTAATCGTCGACGTCACTTCACCGCAGTGAATATGTTTAAAAATATGCGCTCCAATCTCTTGGCAAGCTTTAACGCTCACGTAGACAGCAAGACGGTTGAGCACCGCCGTGTCAAGACTGAATATTTGCTTTTCTCTAGTTTGTAGGACGAGGCGAACGCCAGGCCTCATCTGCATGCGAAACTGGTGAACAAGTCCGTTGTCACGGATGAGAGGATGGATTTCCGTCTCGTAAGCAGCCCACAGGTCCAATGGTGGCTGACCAGGCTCCACTTCTCGCGCCCTCTTGTCGATGTCTTGCAAAGCTGAGCGCACTGCTTCCATGCGCAGGTTCTCGGTGATGAGACTTAGCATCGTTCCGTGATTAAAGTCCGACGAAGCCGCTGCAACGAAGTCAATCAGTCCACCGTCTCCATTGCCACTAATGAAAAAGGAAGGCGATGGCCGTCCATCGAACTCCGGTCCAGGCACTCCAGCGTCAGACCAATAGCTTGCGCTTCGAACACCGCGGATTGCTTGTTTAGGTTCGACCCCGAAACCAATTGCGAGAAATACCATATCAAAGTAGCCGGGGTTATCGTCTTCCGGCACCGGATTGGCTGCGCTTCCAATACGGGTGAATGCTACCTTGTACACTTTATCGTCGCGCTCGATTTTTGTGACTTTACAGCCTAGCTTTTTTTCTAGCTCAGGCCGACAGGCCACGATTTGTTCAAATTGTTTGATTACATCCATCCGGACCTGCTTGGAGGAGCCGGATTCCCAATCGAGCAAAGGTAAATTCGCAGCCCTATCTGTTGTATCGATTTTAGGCCAGTCATAAATATGGGGGTCTAGCTTTCGTCGCTCTGTGGCGCCTTGGAGCGACAGCATATTAGGCGCACTATCGAAGAGCACCACTTTAGCACTCGTCGCTAGCAGCAATGCGGCTGCCGCCGTCACTCCCGCAGCTCCTGCCCCGATGACAGCAACGCGCTTGCAATCTTTCAGGTGCCCCTGGTCGTGCAGAGCATGAACAAGAGAAAGCGCGCGCGCCTGTTGCGAGTAAAAAGTGATTCGCTTGTCGAAACTGCCAATGACATAAAGTTTAGGGCTGTCCGGAACTGCTGCACCCGCCAAGATATCAGCCGGATTCACCCTTGTCTCCAATGCAATACAGAGCTTTCAAGCCTAACTTGCACTGCACGCCTCATATTCGCTTCCTGCATAAATCGCAGCATTCGATTTCTGAAATTTTTCATTGTCGTTTAGTACGTACCACACCCACATTAGAAGCCAAAAGATTAACAGTTTTCCTAGTAGAAAAATACACCAATTATCACTTTGAGCTCTCTGACGAATCTTTATCGCCAGCGGAGACCATCCTTGTTCTACCTTACGTCTAAAAATGGAGCCTTCAACATTTCAGTCATAATGCAGAGGCCTTTCCGGAACTGCGCGAGCCAAAATCTGCCCGACCAAATAGACATGAACACAAAACAACCGCACCTAAATGAACCGAATCCGGTCCGAGAGGCACAGGGATATCACGCTGACTTTGCATTGCACACACTTGGCTGGAAGGCGTTCCAAGACTTGTGTGCTCAAGTAATGGAAGAAGAAATCCAGGGCACAGTATCGATTTACCGCGAAGCACAAGACGGCGGCCAGGACGCGGTTTTCCTTGCTACTCGGCTGAACGGGAAATCGACAATCGGAACGGTACAGTGCAAGTTCTCTAGCAAGGCCGACCGTAGGTTAAAGGCAGCGGATATCACCGGCGAGCTGCAGAACGTCACTGAGTTGGTCGCCAAGGGATTGGCTTCGCGCTATTACTTCATCACGAGCATGGGGATTGATGCCGACATTGGCACGCAAATCCGCAAGCGCTTAGTGGAATTGGGCGTGGAGCAAGCACACGTTCTTGGGAGGGAATGGCTATTCCTGAAAATTAGAGGTAGTCCCCGCCTCCGCGCGCTGGTTCCACGAGTATATGGACTTGGCGACCTCTCGACCATCCTTGACGACAGATGTGCGCAGCAAACGGCTGCCCTACTGGGCTCTCACCAAAAGGCGCTCAACGTCTACGTGCCTACCGCCCCTCACAGAGCGGCTGTCAACATTCTTGCGGAGCATAAACTTGTTCTACTTCTTGGCGCCCCCGCAACGGGTAAATCTACTCTGGCGGCCATCTTAGCGACGTTAGCAGTGGACAAAGATGAAGTCGAGGTCTTCAAGTGCGAAGGCCCCATGGAGTTGCGTCGACACTGGAATCCCCACGAAACCAAACGCTTATTTTGGGTGGATGATGCGTTTGGCTCCAACTTATTGATGCCAGATTACGTAAATGCCTGGCTGGAGTTCATGCCAAAACTGAAGACGGCAATTGAGCACGGTTGCCACTTCATCCTAACGTCCCGTACTCACATATGGAATGAGGCCAAGCCTCGCCTGGGTTCCAGAAACCACCAGCTCTTAGCCAACGATGTAGCGGTGGTTAATGTTGGCGAACTGTCACATTCGGAACGTGAACAAATTCTCTACAACCACTTAAAGGTGGGCAACCAGCCTGCTGAATGGAAAGTAAAGATTCGTGAGCACTTGCCGGAATTGTCGAAGGAAAAGAGACTTCTGCCCGAACTGGCGCGGCGACTTGGAGACAGCACGTACACGGCACATATCCGAGCACTCCCAGACGACCTGCGTCGCTTCATCTCTGAGCCGCAAAAATTTCTTGTTCAAACATTCGAAGAACTTAATGTGCCCCAGCGCGCCGCCCTTACGCTAGTGTTCCTGAGCCAGTCTAGGCTACCGGTCTATCTATTTCCTGAGACCGATGTTGACCTACTAGCGAAAAATTATGGGGTATCAAAAGCGCAACTTACTGAATCGTTGATGCAGCTCGCGGATTCTCTTGTCGTTCGCCGCCGAGATGGCCCGCACGAGTACTGGGCTTTCTGGCATCCCACGTTTGCTGACGCAATCAGCGAAATTCTCAGCAAACGGCCTGACCTCATTAGCGTCTTCGTCCGCGGCGCAAAACTCGATACGCTTTTCTCCGAAGCAGTGTCTGAAGGCGCGACTTACGTTAGAGATGCCGTGGTCGTCCCAATGAGCTGTAGCGACGACCTTATCGAAAGACTGCTTGAGACACCAGACGAAACCAGAGCCAACCAAAAACTGTTCCATTTTTTGAACCATCGCCTGCCTGCGGAGTTAGTGAAAAAAATTCTCGAGCGTGCCCCAGAGCTGCTTGAGCGCGACGGACATTTGCAACGATGGATGAGGTTTAGCGGTAGCGAAGAAGTCGTGCTACGCGCGACAGCCCATTCAATGCATTTACTTGACGACAGCACACGTTACGCGACCGTCGATATGCTTGAGCATGGAGCGCTTCATTCATTTGAAATGTCCTTTGTACACAACGACTCCGTCCTTGCGCTCTTTAAGCCTTCCGAACTTATGCACCTCTCAGCTGGCCTGCTTGCAACAATGGACTCGGCTATTGCTTCGCGAATTGAGCACCTTCAATCTCAAGCAGACCCTAACAATGACGTTGAGAGTCAGTTTGAGGAGATAACCAATTTCCTTGCGGATTTGCGCGAATTAGCTGAGTCGGATATTGTTTTCGAGGCGCAGCATAAAGAACTATGGGATACGCTTCAGGCCGCAATAGCAGAAGTCCAATCTCACAAGTCCTCAGACCCTGAGGAGGAGAGCATCTTTTGGAACGCGCCTGCGGCAGTTCAACGCGAACACGCAACGGGACGCTCGCTGTTCAGCGACGTGGATGAATAAGGACGTGATGTCAGCCGGACGCATCCGATTCAAGCTTTGAAGTAAGTGCTACACCTGAACTTTCGCATCGCCTCAAATGCTAGAGTAGTTGCGGTCACTTCCGCCCAACCACGTCGTTTAACTGGAAGAGATACAGATAAATACCTTCACGCGACTTGGAGCGCTGCATAGCGTCGGTAGCCTATGCCTACCGACGCAAAAACCGTGTTCCCAAATATCATTGTCCACAAACGCGGAACCAGGGTAAACCACGTCGTAACCCAAAGGTCATCGGCACATGTGAGATGAGCGGAAAATGGACACACCTTCGCTGTCCAGCATTTGAGTGACGCATTTCGCTAGGAGGCCTTTAGCTACTCGGCGTTTAGGCTCTCGTGCATTCGCATTATGGTCGGAGATTGTCGATAGCTCACGGGACGACACTGTCTAACTCACATTAGCTCAGCGCCATCCGGCCCAAGGCGCTAACGCGGGCCTTAATTATCTCGAGTGCGCCGTTATACATTAGTGGTTGCGCTGCTCAACTTTGCTTAGACCTTTGGGTTTTCCTGCGAGCGTGTTGCTTGCGAATCTGACTTTCATCCAACCGTCCACGTGTCAGGTAGTGGTCCTCACAAAGTATGCTATACATGGAAAAGAACTCCTCGAAAGCCGAATGTAGTTCACCTGCCCAGGATAACCGTCCCATTTCGTCAGTCGCGAACTGCAATATAGGCTTCACGTCTTCACGTGTATGAAAAACGTTATTTCGAAGCTTTTTAAGGGGTTTTATGTGAAGCTTGATAAGCCGCGTTAGCTCCTGGGCTTGGTCGATGAGCTCTCGAAACGCCTGAGGGCGACTTTCTGCAAGCAAGATGCACATGGTCGGCTTATCGAACTTTGAGCATGTTTCAGAAAGATACCCTAACCAAGTCAAAAAGTAGATTCGATACGCAAGCGCGTCATTTTGGCTTAGGTAGTTATTTTTGTTCAGCTTACTTGCAAGCTTCTGATAATTCTTGCGCATCAAATCAGCGGCTAAAAAGCTGTGGACGTTCAGAGCTACTACTTTGTCTTGGTCGTAGTGGGGTAGAAGGTCTCCCGGAATGTCTCGACATACCTCACTCGCCAGCATGCGCTCAGCTTCCGCCACATAATAAATGGTCAATGAAGGCGCAATGAGTTCGCCTGACTTAATGGCCGCCTCAAAGCACCTATCAATCGCTTCTGCAGATTCGAATCCAAAGTTTGTCAAATTTGAACCAGCAAATTTGCCAAGGCGCCATGCATCAAAACCGTCTATCTCCCCTAGCCTGCCAAAGTCAAAGTCTACCGGACCAGTCTCTAGCTCGACCTCACATCCGACGCCGTGCTTGAAATACTTCACTTCGCCGTTTAGCTTGCCGCAGTGAGGGATGCTGTTCTCGACCCAGTCGCTCGAAGTAACAGGAATCGGAATTCCTGAGCGAGCCATAAGTTCGACGGCCTCACGCACGCCGGCCTGATAATCGGTGATTAGCTTTTTGAGTCTTCTATCCATAAGGCAGCCCTCCACTGATTCGTCAGGTCGCGTTTTGACCACTGTCAACTTCTTGGTTTTGCCTTTCCCAAATCGGAGCGTACTTGCTACCTGTGATGAGTTGATGGAGGCTAAGCGTAGCCAGATGGCTTTCTGCCGATACGCGCTGAATGTCTTGGAGCGACACGGCGTCGATGCGAGGCTTCATCTGCCCGCGCGCACTCAATGATACTGAGCTGACCGTACCGGACTTCTTGTCGTAAAAAAGTGATTGGTGCAAAAAGCGGTTTCGGCCGTTCTGGGCCTTTTTGATGTCCGACATTACTTTCGCATAGTCGGCGAGTGCGGGGAATTCGTCGTGCAGCTCGTGGCAAAGCGTCTCAAGCATATCAACCCGCTGCTTAAAATTTAAGTGAGCTACCACCACAGCAGCGCGCCAGTCGTGGACGCCCTCGTAACCCATTAGCTTGCCTATCGCCATATTCACACCGGACTCCATTACACTAAAATTGGCAGAAAGGCGCCCAATTTCCAGCATGTATTCATCAGGTAAAGGCCAATTCTGGGGAAGCGTAAAGTTCATGAAATCTCTGCACGTTGGTCATGGAATAACCATAGTACCCTATGGATTGTACGCAGCGCAGTAGCGCCAACGACTACGCAGTTATGCACGCATTCTCCCAATTCAGTTGCCAGCGCTATCGAAAACCGCTTCGCGCAATGGTGCGGTTCGCCGCGCTGTGCGTGCTGCATCGATTGGAACATCCGAAATAGCTTCGATAACTCGCCGGCCTTCGCTAATTCTTGTACCATCCTTCTACACTTTGATTCTGTCGAATCCCCGAACGCGTCTGTCCAGCCCGCTTCTCAATAAAATTACTAATGCCCTACATCGATTTAAACCGACGCTTCGTCGAAAGAAAAACCTACGACGCCGATGAACTCATTGCCTCTGAAATTCGTGGAAAACGTCTAGACTGGCCCGCAGTACTGGAGCGTCGAATTTGCTTGGTGGTGGCGCCAGCAAATTACGGAAAAACGACGGAGATGAAGCACCGTGCAGCTCAAATGCGTAGTGAGCCTAGTACGGCAGTGTTCATCGCGTTGAGGGCTCTCGCTGACCGTGGCAGCGTCGAGAAAGCGCTAACGGGCGAGGACCTTGCAGCTTTCAAAACCTGGAGGGAATCGCCAACCGAAACGTTGACGCTCTTCGTGGATTCTTTGGACGAGGCTGCAGCCGGCAAGGCTGAGTCCATCGAATACCTGATTAGCGAGCTTGCAGAGGCGGTATCGTGGCCAAGCGACCGAGTGAACTGGGTTGTCTCGACCAGGCCGGCAGTTCTGACCCCAGCGATATACGGAAAGCTTGCGGAAATTCTTGCCCGGCCCGCTTCAACTATCCACACGTCTTCAGTACCAGTATCTGGCGGCATGTTGAGCCATGAAGCGTCATCATCAACGACTGAGACGAGCACTGAAGCAGGAAGCCTTAGTCTTTTTTCGATGCTTCCTTTGGAGACCAAGCAAGCGCAGCAGTATCTTACTGGCCACCACCCAAGCATCGATGGCGCGCAACTTCTTAGCATTGCCCGCGAACGCGGGCTGGGGGGCTTCACGAAAAACCCTGGCGGGCTCGACATTCTGGCTCATATTGACATGTTCGAGGCTCCGCCAAACTCGCTCACAGAAGTTTTCAACCGCGTAATTGACGCCATTCAAATCTTACGTTCGGCGGACCATCGCTTAACAGATGCGGGGGCTCCAGCGAGCGAGCCGCTCGCTCAGGCCGCGCAACGTCTTGCGGCAGCTTCGCAGGTATGTCAACTGGTCAATATCGAGATGCCTCCAGCGACTTTGGACATCCCAGTAAAGTCTCTATCAGCCCGTCTCATCGCCACTCCCATCTTGAACGAGGCATCGATAAAGCAGCTGCTCAATTCGCAGCTCTGCATTGACGTCGGCTTTCATCAAGTAAAAATATATCCGGACGAACTGCTTCCGTTTTTAGCTGCCCGGCGCCTAGCTGACCTCGTCGAATCTGCCGAACAAGCTCAGAGACTTGTTCAAAATTTCATTTGGTCAGCACCAAGCGGTGAGCAAGGGATTCAGCGCGAATACTTGCCATTGATGGGCTGGCTCGCTACGCTAAATCCGCATTGTCGCCAAATCATACTGCAATCAGACCCGCAGGCATTGGCCTTCTTCGGCGACTTGCGTAATGCCGCGATACCCATTGCGGATGCCGAGGACGCACTGCGCGAGAGCTTTAAACGGCTTGCAGACCAAGGCGACCATCCTGGGCGCGGAATGTTCACTCTGACTTCTGAGAACCACTGGCAGGCGGGTCCTCAACGCTTGTTGCCGACCATCGCTAGCCTATTCGAGGAGCACTGTGAAAATTACGTGGCTCGAGAGCTCCTGATGGACATCGCAGCCGCGTCCAAATCGGACATACTGAGGGGCAAAGTGTTGCGTCGGTCAGAAGGCGATTACAACCGCCTGCTTGGCGACCGCGCGGGGGTCGAGTATCTCTTGGACGTAGGCATAGAAGATGATTTCAAGGGCATCGCCGCAGCGATTGTATCCAGCGTAACAGCAAACGACAGCTTGGCTTCCTTATTACTTCGCCGCTTGGGTTGGAGCTATTTTACTGCGCGTGAAGTATTGAGCATTATCAACCGACACTTCGCAAAGGACAGAAGTTTCTTCAATCTTTCATATTTATTCGATTCAGAGGAATTCCTAGGAAGCGCCTCCTACGAACAACTCTACAAGGTGAGTAGGAGCATGGTGTTGAAGGTCGCTAGGATGAGCGACCGTAGACAACGTCTCTTCGGTACAGACAGGCGAAACACGGACAAGTATGTCGAGATGGCAGTTGGCATCGTTATAGCTTTTTTGAGCCGAGACAGTGCGGGAGACACACAGAAAGCCGCTCGAGTTTGCTTTGTCCTGCAACACGCGCTTAGGGAAGGTCACTTCGGAATTGACAAGAAACAGCTGAGCATATCACTGAAGGACAACGCACCTGTGCGTCGGGCGCTGCTGACATACATTGTCGGCCAGTCCAAGGTTGACGATGCGCGCCTCATGCGGGAAGTGTTCGGCCACCGAAGTATATTCGAATTCCAGGCTACCGATGTCGAGTGGCTCGACAACCCTCGCCTGTCGAAGGCGTTTTCGGACTACCAAGCGCAACTCGCGACGCCGGCGCCGCAGCCCCCCTTCAAGAGCAAGAAATCTTCGAAGGATAATGAGCTCAAAATAGACAGCAAGTCGAAGAAAGTCCTGAAATCCAGGCGCGCTTGCATCGCTGATGCGACTTCAACGGGTGACCTTGCATGGATTGCGGGATGGCTGCTGCAAACAAATACAGACTCCCGCTACGGCGAAGTCGACTTTGAGGTCTTCCGACGAGCGGCAGGCAAGCCGTTAGCTGACGCTGTCCTTTCGGGCTTGAGTAAGCTATGGAGAATGGAACTACCTCGTTACGATGAAGAAGACCCCAGGACGACTTATAACATCACGGTAGCTGGTCTGCAGGGGTTGCATTTGGAGCTGGGGACCGGCGAGAATCTGCCCGCTCTTTCTGCGGCGGAAGTACGGCAGGCTCTGCGCTACGGTACGTTCGAAATGAACGGATATCCGAAGTGGTTTTGGCCATTGGTTGCAGCGCATCACGTCACCTCAATTTCTGAGCTGTCGAACATCGCCAACGAAGCAAGTAAAGGCGCGGTATCTAAGGAGCACGCGGAAGAACTATTCACAGCCCTGTCTGACGCTCCGGAACCGGTCAGAGAGGTACTGGCGCCGATTGCCTGGAACTATCTCGTCGAACAAAACCCTTCTCGGGAGTGGGTCGCGGAGCAGATTCTCCGTGCCATGCTGGAAAATCCAACGACGGCCCGACCAAAGCAGTTCGAACATATTGCGCTTGGAGCGATGAAGGGAGCGTTTAAGTCCCCTCTTCCGGCAGAACCTGACACCGCATTGACCGCACAACGCGCGGCCGCTGCCATGTGGGCGAGTTATTGGCTGACTACCTATCCGAACGGTTTTTATAATGCCGTTAGTAATTGGGGACCAAAGGACCCCGAAGCTGTGCGGGCTTTCCTGTTCGCGCTGGCGGCTCATTTCGGCAGAGACAGAGAAGGAAGCATCAGTCAACTCGCGCGAAGTAGTGATGACGGCGTGGAGGTACTTGGAGACCTATATTTATGGACAAAGTGGGCGGTCAATCCCGACGAGGACAAGGCACGTCCAAACGGCGTCGTATACAGTCCAGGTGCCAGGGACAACGCGCAAAGCTTCAGAGACACCCTGATTCCAAGCATCGCGTCTGCGAACTCGCAGATGGCTTACGAGATTCTTGGAGTACTTCGACGAAAGGCAACGCATGAGTCTATGCGCATGTACATACGCCGGCTTCAGTTCGAGCTGCGCGAGCGCCAGCTCACTCGCAAACCACTGCCTCAAATAAGGTATGACCAGTTTGAAAAAGACTTCCGTGCGGAGGTGACGGACTCGCTTTCGTTCGCGATGTCCGTCCACTCCGACCTTCAGGCGATGAAATACGACATCGAGCGTGGAGAACATAGTCTCCGTAGCTTCTTCAGCGAGATTGACTTTACACGTGTTTTAAAACCCGGTGCTCAAGGAGCCAAAGCAGGAATTGCACTTGAGGCTAACTTCCAGCGCCTGCTCGCAAGCGAGCTAAATCATCACTCGCGCGGCCGCTACTCTGTCTCCGTTGAGTCTGAAACTGCAGAAAGCAAACGCAGAGATGTACTTTGCAGCCGCAACGATTGGCGCGCTTCAATCGAGTTAAAGATGTCAGAGCGGTGGACTATCGAAGACTACATCGAAGCTCTCGAATCTCAGTTGGTCGGACAGTATATGCGGCACCGTAGCGCGACCACCGGATTCTTGGTGCTCGTTCTTCAAACGAAGGGAAGAAGATGGACTAATCCGTCGACCGGTAAGAAGGTTGGATTCGAAGAAGTCTTAGAAATTCTGTCGGCAAAGGCGCAAGAACTCGAGGGGAAGGACCGGTCGAGATATCTGAGGGTCATCGGTATTGACGCAACGGCGCCAGAAGATTTTCGTAACCGGGGCAAGCAAACCAAAGCGCCGAGCGTTCGCAACGGCGTGCGACCAAGCACTGCCACGAGCAAACCCGCTGGCAAGGCTAAGCCGCTTTCCACCAAGGCCAGCCTCCGCAAAAAAGCTTAAACGGCTGATGACACATCTCATTGGCGAAGACGAACTGTCCGACGACAAACTCTCATTTGTTCGGAAGTATGGCGGCTCTGTTATGCACGTGCTGAAGCCGAAGAAGCCCGAACGTCATGGTGAGCAACCGCGCGCGCGAATGAACTTGTCGGACATTCGCAATTCGCTAGCCCACGGTATCGGACTTGATGGTCTTCTCTGGAGCGGGCTTTTAGAACTGGAGCGCGACTTAATAGAATTCAGCTTTCGATTGTATTGCAGGATTACGATTGCCATAGCCACCAAAAGAGCATGCCTCGCCTTTCTTGAACGACTAAAAATTCCTATCTTCTGTATATAACCCCAAGTCAACCGGTGCAAGTTTATCGCCTGGGCGGTAGGCACGCTGCTCTTCGACAAACATAGCTAAAGCAAGATATATCAGTGCCGACCGAGTCATGCGAAGAAGATGCTCAGCTCGTGCCGCAAGCTCATCGTGCCCCACTAGATGGGAAAGGTGGTCTTCAAACATTTCAGATTCGCCGCGGTCTGCCTGCGGCAAACCGTCAAGTACGACTTTCAGTGCCTTGTGCTCAAGATGATTGCGCAACGCATCCAGTTCTTTAGCGATAGGGTCCGCCACCTCTTGGAAATCTTGGTCGTAGATATCTTTAGCCAACCAGTACAGTGCACGCAGCGGTAGGTTCTTAGAGTCCTCAAAGACTTTCCGGACGCACCCAACCGGCACCTCCCTGCCTTTTTTGTCCTCGACCCAAAGCTTTCTAAAGCTCACTTGCTTTTCGGGGATTTCCAACCTCCAATAATCGTTAATAAAGTAGGCCAATTTATCAAGTAATGAGTACGCAAGCCGGAACGATGTTTTGACCTGCTCGACGCCAATTGAGTACAGAGCAAAGTCAGCATTTGACTCCAGCGGTAGCTCCCGGTCCGCAAAATGCTGCCGCTCTCTTGCTGTTCCTTCAAAGAGATTCAAGCGCGCATAGACGTATTCCTGCTTAAGCTGATTGAAGAAAGCACGGTATGTGATTCCTGCCCCTTTAATCCTATGACCTGGCAAAAGGAGCACGTCCTGCGCGGCAATGGAAAGCGGGCCGAGGTCATTCAACGGATTTAAAAATAGATTGCGCCCCAAACACCAGGTCCGATAGGCACGCTCCCGCTTTGATTTTCCAACCGGATATTCGGACGGCCCGCTATCATGGGGGCCTTCATAACAGCTCAGCTCGCGCTCGACTTTTGTACTGTGCCACCTAAAAGCATCAAGAGCTTCCGGGTATGTCGAACCATCTCTGCCTAGGCCGCCTGTAATTGCCTGCGACAATTCATTCTGAGCTGAACGCAAAAACCAATAGGTGTGACCTTCGTCATACAACTGCATTCCATATCGCGCGAGCCCGACTCCAAGATTGCCGCGCGCCATGCCCAGATTCCTCTGCTCTACGAGGGCGTTTTTCCATTCCACCAGGGCATCAACAATCCTCCCTGCGGTGCTCAAGGAATTCCCAAGATTGCAATATATCTGCGCGCGTCGAGGTGCGGGCAACTCTACAAACCCTGGATGCTGAATGGCGCCTCTCAGGGCAAAAATTTGTTCCACTAACTCAGGTTGCTCCCACCTCCAAACATCATCGCCAGTCCGCCTGATGTGCTGTAGTGATGCCCACGCATTCGACCTATGGTAGAGAACCAAACTTGCGTCGGCTTGGATGCTTTTGTTTTCCATCCCTTCCGAGATTTCTATCGCGGCAACGAGCACATTTTCGTTAGACTCGTCGCCCGCTGTATCGATTACTAAAGCAAGTGTCTCAACCCATTTCCCAAAGTCCGAGCTTTGTTCCGTCGACTTCTTCAGCATTTCAAGATGCTCTGCCAAACTTAGTTCTGCCATATTTCTCTCATCTATCTCTACACAAATTAACTTTAACTTGTAGACCCAATGCCTACAGTGCCGGCCGACTGAGGTGGATATTAGACTCCGTAGAGAATGGAAGTGGGACCTACATTATTTCAACAATCAAATACCCAGAAATTGGCGAAAATCTTCGACACGAGATGCGATAAGCATCCCTGCTTTTTGCGAATGCCCCCAAACCAACCCAGTTATCTGCGCATCCGTTGGACTCCATGCCCCCCCCGCATCAGTTACCTCTTTGTACCTGGTGTTCCATAAAAACGAGCCGCTTAACCCATCGCCCAGTGGAAGTACGCCGTTATCGCCGGCAACAACTTCTGCCACCTCGGGCAGATAAGGCAGACAGAGATGGATACCCTCTTTTGGCACCGGGCTCTCTTTGAGAAGCACAGGGTCATATGGACCTTCGTGCGTAATGACGCCTATCCCTCTGATTAAATGTTGTCCGAAGCCGGCAGTCGCCTCCGAGCCCGGGAACCCGAACACGTAAAGAAATTCTCCCTCCACCGGACTATGCGTGTTGGCAAACATTTCAGTTGTCGCGCATTGTGCTCTGTGGGGGACAAGCGTCCAACTGTTCGATGAGAGCCGAGTTGCTGCGATATCAACAGGGTATGGGTCGCTTTGAAAAGACTCAGGAATGCTCAGCCCCGCATTGCTCCCGAACGGCGTCCACCCCAACATTCCCGAACTTTGCGAGCGTGCAACATGCTCGCAGGTAACGATATAAATGCGATTATCAATGGTGACGAAGTTACCAGTGCCCTCGTGGTCACCTGGTGGATTTCTGGTATCGCCGGGCTTTATCAAGGCGATGGCGGTGACAAATGGGTCAACAAAATCGCCCATGGCTTTTACGAAATTTTGCGGTAGAGAGCTCATTAGCATCCATTGAAATTAGTTACCGGTCACGGCTCTGACAAGTTGGCAGAAAGGATACCCGCACTTGGCTTGGATAGCGCTCACTTCAATTCCATCGGCGCTAAAGATTGGAACGTTTGAGAACCAACATTTCATCAGCACTAATCAGTAGCAGCGCCTGTACAATTATCTTATTTGATAAAGGACCGATATGCCAACTTACGCAGACTACCAAAAGCAAATCGCTGAACTCAAGGCGGCTGCCGAGCGGACTCGGAAAGATGAGATATCCAAGGCCTGTGCTGACATTAAAGCCATCATGGATGAGTACGGCATCACGCTAGCGGACCTCTCCAGCACGCAGAAAACCGTACGCAAGGCAAGCAAGCCTGTTGAAATCAAATATCGCAACAACGAAACTGGTGAGACTTGGACCGGCCGAGGACGCGCACCAAGGTGGCTCGATGGGAAGAAGAAAGAAGATTTTTTGGTCTGACCTAGTCCCGAACGCGCTATTGACGCCGGCACGAAGCAGACGTCGGCGCGGAAGTTCGATTTGCATTTAACCTGATTCTTGCTGATGCAGTTCATTGACATTCCCCCGCCGCCCTACTATGTTCCAGACCCGGAGATTCCAGAAGTCCTGAACTTGTCTGACGGCTCTTACCAAACATTGGCTGAGGTGGTTGGAGACGTCTACGGCGATGCCGTCAAAAAGCGACTGGAGATTAAAGATGCCCTCGCCTCGGGCGTCCCCCTCTATGCTTGTGCCGAGTGCGGCGTGCCGATTTTCCAAGAGCAGGTCATGTCGATTGCGATGGTTGCAGCCGGTTTCTCTGCTGGCAAGGCGGACGCACTTCGACGAGCCATGGCGGCATGGCAGCGTAAAGGCAACCTCGCGCAATTCGAAGACGACCTTTTGTCCGGCATGCTGGGACGCGGGTACGACGAGGCATTTGCAAACAACATCATCGGTCAGCTCAAAGGTTTTGCTGCATATGGATTTCCAGAGTCTCACGCTCACTCCTTCGCATTGATAGCTTACGCCTCCTGCTGGCTTAAGCGCCATGAGCCTGCTGCGTTTTTGGCAGCCCTGCTGAACAGTCAGCCAATGGGCTTCTACTCGCCCTCTTCTCTCGTCCAAGATGCGCAGCGTAATGGAATCGAGGTGCGTCCGCCGGACGTCCGCATCAGCAATTGGGAGGCTACACTGGAACCACCAACCAAAGGAATGCAGCCCGCAGTGAGGCTAGGTCTGAACATCATCAACGGGATGGAACAGGAAGCCGCTTGGCGTATCGAAGAGGCACGCGCCATCGCGCCGTTCAAGAGCACTACCGACCTTGCCTCCCGCGCGAATTTGGACGAAGGCGACATGAACAAATTGGCTCAGGGAGACGCTCTTCAAACGCTCTCGGGGAACCGACGACAAGCGATTTGGCAGGCGAAATCCAGCGTGCCGGACAAAGGATTACTAAGGCCAGCAGAAATTAAAGAAGAGCTTGTAGAGCTTGACGCTCCGACCGAGGCAGAGGATGTAGTTACTGACTACAAACGTCTCGGTCTCACTCTCCGCAGTCATCCACTGTCGTTCTTGCGAGGGACTCTGACAGCGCGCAAATTTGTCACCAGCGATGTACTGGCAGGGTTTGCGGACAGACAGCTCGCGCGTGCGTGCGGCATCGTCACCGTGCGTCAGCGACCGGGCACTGCGAAAGGCGTAGTATTTCTCACGCTAGAAGACGAGCACGGAACGGTCAACGTCATTTGCTGGCCAAGCTTGGTCGACGAATATCGCAAGGAAGTCATGGGCGCCGAATTGCTCGGCGTCTACGGGATATGGCAGTCGGAAAGCGGTGTGCGACACTTAGTGGCAAAACGCATGGTCGACCTTAGTCCACTGCTGGGAGAGATTCGGACAAAATCCAGAGATTTTCAGTAATGAGGAGAGGCAACGCAACGCCATTAAAATTTTACACGTCACGCCCCCATCTCCTATGTAATGGTCACTATCTCGTCAATTTTAACTACACAAGCCGATGAGAGTGCGAGAGAGCGTCGAAATATTCTCAAAATTGGAAATGAAAGAACAGGTTTCACGCTTAAAAGATTCTTCACTAATGCCTTGCTCTTCTGCACATTTCTTTAGCACAAGGAAAAGACCTTTTCCATTTTTATCCTTCTCGGACTCCGACCTTGAATTATAATCTGCCAATATATTCGGCAAGCTTCTTACACTATAAAAAGCATCACCAAATTTTTTCGCAAATACAGCATCTGGATTATCTACGAGCTTCTTCCTAAGATATTTTTCCAAACTCTGAATTGGCAAGAATGACACAATTTGCCCTTTAAATTTAGAGTTTCCTCCGTATTTTGAATTAAACTCATTTTGAACATCACCATCCAGAATCGCGATTACCTTACAATCTGTACCTGCCAATTTTGAAGTAATCAGGTCCTTCTGTAAATTTAATGTATTTTCCCAACCTCCTGACGGAAGTATCTTAATAAGTCTGCTAGCATTTATATTGTTATCCCTTATAGCTTTTTCTACAAAATACTTTGCAAGTTCATCCTCCACTAGTAGAACAAAGTCAAACCCGTCAGCCGTGTACAAACACCGCGTTGCGTAAGCAGGGTAACATGGGTTGACAATTTCAATATCGCCTGCGATGTCCAGAGCCAAGTGGTAAATACGGTCAGGTCGTATGTTGTGGATTATCTGAACGCTGTGAGTAGCAAAATAAATACAGAAGTTGAAGTCAGATGAAATCTTATTTAAAAAAACCGCAAGTCTTTCCTGTGCTGATGGATGCAGGGCAAGTTCTATTTCATCCATGATTATTAGACTAAGGTTGTGATTTCTAGTCTTTGTCTTGAATTTTATGCGCTCGCTAATGAAGTGAAGCAATCCAATAAGCAAAAATTCGCCCGAACTCATATTGAAATGATAAAGCCATTTCGAGTTCTTCTCGATTAAATAGGGAATGCCTCCGAATCCCATATTCTCTGCAATAGACTTGGATTTTACCTTCTTGAGCCCACCATAAGCAAACGGGTTATCGCGAAGAATTTTTCCTAAATTTTCAATGACAAAATCATCTGCGTCACAGACGTCAGTTGCTTTAATTTTCTGAGTTTTCCCGATTCTAGATGTATGGGCATCACTAAAACGACTTCCAAAAATCAAACTTCCCTCATAAAATCCATCAAGAAATATTTCGGAATTTCCATCCGACCTTTGCCAGTTAATTGTTTTGGTCCAAACGTTTTCGGTTCCATTTAATTTAAACGTTATTTTTGAATTAGAACTCCCGTCATTTCTGAACGAATTCTGCAAAGCGCCCCGGTAAACAAGCTTAGACAACGCTGCGAAAGTCGTACTCTTGCCAATGCCATTCTCGCCGGTCACCGCATAAAGCCCTTTTTTGAAAGGGAGCGATAATTTCAAATTCTTGATACCCTTAAGTTCTTGAATCTCTAACTCGATATTCTCTGTATCCTGCATGAGTTCTTCGTCCTTTCATAAATGGGAAAATAACCAGCCTTAAATCTCGATATTTCTTATTGGTAATCATAGTTACTTACTTTACCATAATTTCCAAGTGGCATTATCACCAATTATCACACCAACATGTGAAGCTGACAGCTTTCAAAAGCATCGTGTAGAGCTAAAATAGTGATAGCCTCAACTTCGTGTCGAAAGCCATGTGTGTCAACTACATCACCGTCAGCCGTCAAATCTGCTTCGATTGGTTCAAGACCCCAATTGAGGTCAATGAAGACTGGCGCGAGGAAATCTACAAGGACCGCCTGGCGCCGTTCATCATCCACGACGACCAAGGAAGTCGCAAGGGTCTGCTGGGCACGTACGGATTCGTCCCGCAGCGCCACCGGCCCTTCAAAAAGTTGACGCCGGAAGAGCAGACAAAATTCGAGCGGAAAATCGAGAAGGCGAAAGCCGACGGTAAGCCCTTAACAGAGCCCCCACGCATTTCTATGGACACGATGAATGCCCGCGCAGAAGAAGTAGGGAGCAAGGTCACCTACAAGCGCTTTTGGCTACAACAGCAGCTGTGCATTGTGCCCGCCCTAAAGGTGTTCGAACCGAACTGGGAGACAGGTCTGCATGAACGTTGGGCACTTGAACTCGCCGGCGGCGAGCCAATTGGCCTCCCTGGCATGTGACGAAGCTGGGAGGAAAAGGACGGAACCATATCGCACAGCTTTACCCATTTCACGCTGAACGCCGATGAACATCCACTACTGAAGCGCTTCCATCGCCCTGGTGAGGAAAAGCGCGGGGTGGCAATACTGCGGCCAGAGCATTGTGACGACTGGCTCAGTTCAAAGAACCCGGAATTTGCACGCGTCCTAATTGAGCTGCGCCCCGAGCTGGAGTTGCGTGCGTACGCTGCACCGAAGCAAGGTGCAGACAATGATGACGTCCAGGATGCAGAAGGCCCACATCCTGAATCTCGGTCCACTCATCAGGCGTCTCTCTTTTAATCCTCGCTACCAACTAATCTCTTCTAGGGGAAAAACGCAGCACTAACATGTACAACGCAACCACGAGTCCCAGCAGCATGCAGGTCCCCCTCTCAAAATACATGGAGGCGACCATTGCAGCACATCCATGACTTCATCGGGTTCTATATGCAGACAGGGTTCTGGATAGGAAGCTGTCCAGACTTAAGCCTTTATGACGAGGCTCGACGCTTCACTGGCATGTGTGCAGAAATCGGCTACGCCTACGACTGTCCCGCCTTTATGGTAGCCATCACGATTGACGGCATGGTGCTACTCCATCACAAGGAAATGGCGTCGAACGTCCCCCAGATGGGAGACCCGACGCAAATCGAAAAAGCCCTTAGTTGGTGGGATGAGTTTCTGGACTACGCCTATGCTTTGCAAGCCATTATCGAATCAGAAACTATGCGCGTTGCAGCCCCTTTTGGCATCGCCGCTAGTGAAGTCGCACCAGATTACACTTCGACCATCGGCATGATTGATTGGTTTCCAGTCAGGCGGAATTGGGAAAGCGGTCGCGTTATCAACGAGCAATTGCGAGACCTAGAACACTACATACGGTATGTCTCTAAGCACGGGGAGGTCCCCTCTGAAATTACATTCAGCCCTTATAGTTGGCCAAAAGTTAAGGTAAGTACTTTGGATTCCGCAATGAGGAATTTCGAATACATTTGCGCTCATCCGAGAGTTCTGAAATGGCTCGCGTTCGTCACCAGGAGCAAGGTCGCGTACAGCAAGAATGACTTCGCAATGTCACTGCTCCAATCCTGGTTTGTCATCGAGTCGGTCTGCAATCAGCTCTACGATGATTCACCGCATATACATGTACGTGGGAATCGCAAAAACGTAAAGGCGAAGCACATCATTGATTTACTATCGCAAGATGGCAAACTTGCGGCCGCAACCGCACACGACCTTCATGAGGTACGTAAAGTTCGAAATGGTCTAGTTCATTCACCCGAGACAACCCGTTGCTCTTCGAGACTTGCAGCGTTGGCGGGCAATCTGGCCTCCAGCCTGTCAATGCATGGTCATCCATTTGGGGTAGATTTGTTGTGGCAGTGTGGTGTGCGATATTAGCGTCCGATGCGGCCGGGTCGCACTACCGGTCCATCCACAAGCTCAGCGTTTTAACGAGCGTCGCTCGTTAAACAGTGGCTTCTTCGAACGCGAACTGAACCCGATAAGTCACTAGCTTCAGGCCTGGAATCGCCTTGGCCGCCCACCGTACAGGCTCTGCAAAGCCGCTTGCGACCAAGATGGCGCGCGGCGCGGTGCCTTCCTTCTCGCCGTACCAGCCGATATATCGGGCAATCTGGCCAATCGACGAGTCCTTGGCTTCTCCTGCCTTCAGTTCAATAATAACCGTACGTCCCTCAGCGTCTCTCGCGAGCAAGTCCAGTCGTCCAACATCGCTCGACTCCTGCCTCGACACTAGCGTAAGACCTGGCTCCAGGATATCCAAGTGGCTGACAATCTGGTCTTCCAAGTCCCGTTCCAGGCTCAAGCTACTTTCAACATACTCCGTCAGGTCCTGATGGGTCGATTCATCCACCACAGCTGCTGCCAATTCGCTCGTGTCCACCGAAGCGTCGAGCGTGAAGGTTACTCTCTTGTTCTTAAAGTCTGGGGATGCACGACGGCCAGCATCGAGCCAGAACTTTGCATGGGGCTGGCTTGATGCATTATTAGCCCACCATGCGTGGTATTGCCGACCACTGGCAGGAAGACCTCCAGCGATGACCTTATCCAAATCATCAAATGAAAGCGTAATTTGTGCTTCTGGCTTTGATACCAGAAATGGCGTGAGCTGAGCATAGCGAGACATTGGGGCCTTTGGCGTATGAGAGTTTGACGAAAGTGCTAGTACTCTAATCTAGAGGCGCGCCGGCATGCCGTCAACGCCATAAAGAGCTTTTCCTTCCACGATAGCTCGCCAAGCAGCTCTAGCCGGATAAACTAGAGCTTTATCTTCCAATCGAAGTTTCGCGGTCTGTTTAAGTTGCTCATCGCCACAGTAAGCTTCCACCACGGTGACACTTTTTGGCATCCGAAATACGCGTCCGCGTTCATCTGTCGCATATCCCATTAAGGCCATGGCGAACTCGTCCATCAATAGGCTGTTGCCTTCCACTGCCGAGAAAACTGGAGAACAAACGGCAGCTCCGCCTAGATGCGCCAATGTAAAGAGAATCAGGCTTGGGTTTGCAGTATTAAATAACGCCCCTGTCTTAGCCGCAGCAAGCACATTTGCTGCAAAAACTGAAACCAACCGGTCTTTATCTTCAAAGCGACACTTGATAAAAAGCGGCGACTTCTCACTACTCTCCGGGCGGAACGTTCGGGTAAGCAGTTGTGCAGATACCGAAAGCGTCTGTTGGTCTTCGATGAGAGCTATAGTCGAATCTGGTGTACGGGCTGAAATCTGCAGGCGGGGATGAGGCGGTGGAGATTTTGTTGGAAAATTTGATTGTCGAGATCAAAACCAACCAACAGAGGAAACTCCACCATGACGAAG
>NZ_WWCP01000017.1 GCF_009857505.1 Duganella lactea | reverse complement strand
GCTCAACTGGGAATGGATACGGCTCTTTCTTTTTGCGCGGTTTCTTGGTGGTCATCGTGTCGATCATGGAGCATCCCTTTCGGTATTATTTCATGACCCCGTTTCACACAGAAATTCTTACAGGCTCCAGCTCGCCTTTCGAGTTGAGCACTGGGCCTTGTATATCGCCCACTGGCAGCCCCAGTTCGTTAAATTCACGACCTGCGTACTTCACTCTAAACCACTTCAATAGTTCGTCTTTGTTGAATGAATACCGAGCGCTGTACATGAAGATGTTCTTCCTGCTGTTCCAAAGTGCCGAGGATGCCTGCAAGGTCGGGTCTAGGTAAATAGGGCCGCCGTGCATCTCTTGCTCAAGCCACGCATGTGGAAACGGAGGGTGGTCCGGAGGTGTCAAGAAGCCGACGACGTACCTAAGCTGGCGAGAGATTCGCGTGCCAAGAACTGCGACAACGCAGTTCTCGTAACACTTGCCGTGCTGTGTCGCATTCGCGTCTGAGAGGATCGACATCAAGTCGGCCGGCACGTTCTGAATTTGCGGCGTCATACTACCTCCTGGTTGTCCACCCAGTCTGTGACCATTTCAACTGCGGAAAAGGTAGCACTCCCAGACGGCCTTTGCAATGACACGATGCACCTGAATCTCGGTTGCCCTTGCGTGCGACAGGTCTGCCCATCTTTAATTGAGACAAGCCCCCAACTGCGCCCTTGGGCTTACCTGCATCCCGGTCATCTCATAGCCATGCAAAAAAAAACTGAAATAGGAAACACTGCTTGATCCCAGGTAGTTTTCACCAGCGTTGGACTCTTCGCCAAAATCATCAGCTCGGTTTCGCGCTTTACTGGTAACGAGCCCCTTTATTGGCCCGCGAACTCAATCTGAAAAAAGGATCATCGATGGTGGATAAAATCAACCCTTATGTCTTCTTCTGGCGTGGCGAAACCGCTGATGCGCTGCGTGCTGCTGGTCCTGTGACGATGCTTGTGGCCTGCTTCTTGAACACGGCATACACGAATCATATTGGCCTTTTTTGCCTTGACGTTGACCGTGCTGCCTCCGATACCGGGTTGACCTCAGAGCAAGTTCAAGCTGAGCTGCAGACGCTGGAGCAGACCGGTTTTTTGAAGTATGACGAACAGACCCAGATGGTCTGGATTATTGACCGTGCTGATTTTGCGCTCGGTCGCATCCGGGCAAACGACAAGGCGCGAATCAAGCTCGCGAATGCAGAGTTCGCTGCGATCCCTCTCGAATGCACGATGCGTGAGGAGTTCTTTGAGCAATACGAGTACAAGCTGCGCCTGAGCGATCTGGATGAAGAAGTGGAAGAGGTGGCTACCGCAGAGTCGTGAACTTCTTGGCCGATGCAAGAGCCTGCCTCTGATAGCTACCGTCGAGCTTGGGCGGCGGATCAGGCCGTAAGTCGTGGCATTGTATTCGCTGCCACTGTTCGTGCTCGGCAACAGGGAGTTGCGTCGGTACTATGCAGGCGTCCCAGTCTACAAGGAGCACCACAAGCGATTGTGTGGAGTGGGGGGGGGCCATCGTGGATAGTATGGCGAGTAGCTCTGGCCGCGCTTCGCGATTCCCGCCGCGCGGCGCCATTAGCACTCTATCGCAAGCTCTTTTGTAGTGGTCAATCCATCCCGGACACTACGTTAAGATTTTCTTCGGTAACGGCCGGTGCCAATCCCTCATTAAACTTATGTGGCCGCATCTAGTTATACCTGTGCATCAAGTAGTGGCTGATGTCCCGCTGTGCTTCCTGTGCCGTCATGTAACCGGTGGACGGCAGCCATTCCGTTTTGAAGCTGCTGAACAGCAGTTTGCGGTGAAATGAAAATGATGTCGACAGGACTGCCATTTTCCGGTCCATACACCAACCAGTCAGATAGCATGAGCCATGGCGAATCGAGGTATTCCGAGAGCCGTTGCTGAGCCTGAAGCACCAGCTAGGTTGGCAATGGCAATTCCACCGAACTGTTGAAGCCGCCGACTACCCCGTCCGCCAGCAGGATCATTTGTAAGTCTACCTGCCAGATCGCCATTTTGTTCACCGTACACAGTTGACTGTGAATCAGTATGTGGTAGTGCTATGCGATAGTTGAGTGAGATTCGGAGGGTTTTTAACTGAGTGCAACATGCTATTCTATCGGTAAGCGTCTGCTCAGGTCTTGAGTGGGACGGTAATTTGATCGATGATGGCATCACCCCGCTGGGAAGCGGCGTCATCTCAAAGGGCTGCTGGTAGGTTGCAGTTCCAAGGCAAGAAATCATCAACCCGGTTCACGGGATGTTCGGCGATATGCCTCAGCAAGTGACGCAACCAGGCTTCGGGGTCGACACCGTTCAGCTCGGCCGTGCCGATTAACGAATAGATCGCAGCGGCGCGTTCGCAACCACTGTCGGCGCCGGCGAAGAGGTAGTTGCGGCGGCCGATGGCGACGCCACGCAAGGCGCGCTCGGCAGCCGAGTTATCGATCTCGATGGAACCGTCGTCCCACTAGCGCAGCAGCGCCGGCCGCTTGGCCAACAGACATAGGCCATCGCCAGTCCACCACAGTAATTTGATGAGGTCGCCGCGCCGCCCTCGGAACACAAACACGTGGCCGCTGAACGGATCTTCCTCCAGCGCCGTCTGTACTTTTGCAGCCAGTCCATTGAAGCCGGAGCGCATATCTATGATGCCGGCGGCGATCCAGACCTTGGTGCCGGTGGTCAGACCGATCATCGCAGCACCCGGTCTAACACCTGCGCCAATGTGGCCGCATTGGGTTGCCCTTCGATCCGCAAGCGGACCTCGCCCAACTCAAGCACGATAATGCCGTCGGCATCGGAGCTGGTGTTGCTCGATGCCGGCGCCGTTGGCGCCAGCATCACCGGTAACAGGCCATCGCCTCGCATCAATGCAGGTAAGCCGAGGCGTCCTTGTTGATACAGCTGGCGCCAGCTGAAGACTTGGTTGGCATTGACGCCGTGCTCACGCGCGATGCGCGCGACCGAGGCGCGAGGCTCCAGCGACAGCGCCACTAGGGCGCGCTTGAACTCCAATGGATGCTGGAGGTAGTGGCCGCGTGCATTCGTGGAAATGATCGGTTGAAAATTTGTGTCCATAATCGAAAATTGTGGGCACAAATACTGTGCCAAAATTCGATCATGGATGACGCCGATCAGGCAGTCCAGACGGCGCTGGGAAGACGCTTACTTCTCTCCTTGTGGTCCGAGCGGATTGGTCGCAGAATTTAATGGATGAAAGATGACCGAGAAGTCCCAACAGCTATCCGATCCGAATCATAAGCCAGGGTCTCTGTTCGCACGATTTGGCGACGGTCATTGGGACGCGATACTACCCGATATGGCCGATACGTTCCGCAAGTTGGGGAGGGGAGTCGTATCGACCTCACCTGAATCTGGCGATATGGAGGGGTAAGGTGGTGATTCAAGTAGATGAATTTTCTTTATTAAAATTTATGCTATTGTGGAAATATTGACTTTGGAGAGTGTGGTAAATCTAATCGCCAAATCAATCGAAATGTAGCCTATTTGATATTTGAAGGAAGCTTATGGAACAAATCATTATTGTTGGTCATCCGGATCCTTCGGACCCTATCTATAACAACAATTACGACCCAGGTGCAGCCCCCTCTGGAAACCATGAACGTCACGAGCATGACGAAGGTCCAAGGCATTATAATACCGAACCGGACGATATTGGCGGCCCGGGCGTTTTCTTCCCTACTACGGAAGCTAGAACGGTCCACATTACCTCGACTGCTCATGCTAGCGTAAGATTTGACCCAAACGCAGATCGTCTCGTTACTCAATCGTTGTTAACTGGCTTTAATAGCATTATTGATTCGGTAAATAACATCACGAGTATCAATATTTCGGCGACGACCAATGGTCACGATGCAAAATCTAACCATGGCGTTGGCGACGCAGTTGATATCAATTACGCAAATGGCGTGCATATTGGTACAACTGGTGAAGGTCTTGCTTTAGCTACGGCGCTTGAGAATGCTGCTAAGGCAAATGACAACATCCGCTTTGTCGAAGGCCCTATGGGCAACTTCGTGCGAACTACACCGGGCGGTGAATGGAGGCCCTCAGGCGACCTAGGGCCGTCGCAGAATACTCATGTACACTTCGAAGTTTTTCCCAAGCGCTGATACCTATAGCTTTTCTGGACTTTCAAAATTCTGATCGTGCTAGTCATCTCATTGACTAGCATTATCTAGGCTAAAATATGTTTTTATGAAATCCAGATTATACGAGATTTAAAATATGAAAAAAATAATTGCACTATCATTATCATTTTTTTTGGCGACTAGCGCTCTCGCCGGCGACACAAAATGGTCGTTTATGGGAGAGTTTTCGAATATCGCTCGAGGGAACGAAAGCGGAGATTGCGATGGTTACGCTCTGCGCTTATGGAAACTCAGTAAAACAGCAAGGGAAGACCAAGTTATCGGTATATTTACTCACGCAGATGGCCCCTGCGATAAGCTAGGTACGCCAATATATGGCGTTTTTTACTCATCGATCAATCAAACGATTTCTTTTTCAGCCCCCAATGACTCTCCGGCTGTATTGGAAACTGAAAGATTCTCTGGCAAGATTGAGTCGGACAAGATATCGGGAACTTTAACGATCTTTAATCATTATAAAAGAACAACATCAAAGAGCAGCTTGCTGTTGAAACGTCGCTAAAGCGACGTGTCTGCATCAGTTCGTGTGGTGAATAGGGCACCTAGAGAAACCTTCTTTTTCATCTTTGCGCACCTTCTGAGCCATTAATTCGTAAAAGAGCGATTTTCGGAAAACAGGTTATTCGAGGCCTCCCCACGTCGTCAAAAACGGGTTATTCGAGGTGGCCCTAAGACGCCGGGCGAACTAACCGACCTGGCAATCCCGCTCTCTCAGGTCTTCATCGCCCACCGCTATGCGCCTCCTTTGGAAGGCTCTTGCGGATCGTGCCTGCGTAGTTCGTCTATTTCGGGTGAACATCAACCGGTAGGCTTGGGCCTGCCGGAGCTTGCATTCGTGGAGATTTTTGAGGCGAGCACAGCATACCTGGAATGCCATTGGGCGGTGCGCCCTGGGTTCAGAATCGCGGCGGATCAACCGCAGGCCTTGCAGTTCCAACGTTGGAACTCATGTGCCGCACTTGCACAGATGACCGAGGCGGCCAAGGATGGCGTGCTGGGTTGCGCCCGCCTCGGCCTGGTGGGACAGGGGACTGCCAGCACTTGTTTGCGTTTCACGGCGTTATTGCTTCGCTAGATCAACTAACTGCTGCAAGCGTGTTTGTGGATGGAGCTCGTTTGGAGCCGGCTTAGCCGTGCTCGGAACCCGTCGCGGGGCGTTCCGATTGCAGACATGCTGACGCGCGAAGTGCGCACCTAGAGCGTTTGTTGCGTGCCGGGCTTGCAATCGACACTGCGGCTCCAGTAGCACTCTCATCCATCTAGTTGGCGCAAACTTATGATTCGGCTCTGGCGACGAGTGTGCCACTCGTCTTGCCTCTAAAAGGCTCCAGTAATCTCAAGTAGTTTTGAACGGAGATGCGATCACGCTGGTTTCTTCCTATACGTGAGTAGAAGCGCTTCATTCCGAGGTGCTCACTCATAAGCAATAACCAATGTCCAACCACCTCGATATTTTGAACCATCCCCGTGCCGCCGATCTGCGCGTTGCGGGCCCTTCCGTTATGCTCGTCGCGAGTCATTTGCTCAATGCATCGAACAGCACCGGCTTCTTCCATTTGAAGCTCAACGCGGCTGCCAGCGACCTCGGCATGCTCGCGACCGAGATTGAGTCGTCGCTGGCTGTGCTGGAGAAGATCGGCTTTCTGCGTTACCACGCCGGTACCCAAGTGGTTTGGATCATTGGCCATGCGGCGCGTAACCTCGGCAAGCTCCGCGCTAACAACAAAAAAATGATCGTGCTCGCGAACGCCGAATTTACGGCTGTTCCTGCGACGTGTCCGCTGCGCGTGAACTTCCTTTGGAGCCACGCGTTGATGCTTCGGCTTGAAGTAAAAGGCGCCGGCTCTCCAGTCGACTCGGGCTTCGATAGCGAAGGCGACCTGCTGGCTGATCTTTTGCCGAAATCCGCTGTGGGCGCAGCCGCGCGCAGCGCCTGCTCGCGAAATCTAAGTAGGTGCTCCTGGTTATAGCTCTTTGTAGCCAGGAGCCTGAAGTGCAGGCAATGGCAAGGCGGGGACAAACCATATCCATCCCATACATCGCACGCTCGCCGCCTCGGTATGTAGTTGGTCGTGAAATTTTTCTAGGTACTGGGTAGCGCCTCAACTATCTACGGTGCATGGCACGGACGATTGAGTGGGATGGGAGATGTGTCGTTAGTAAATCGTGTGGCGAGTATCGTTTGCCGCGCTTCGCGACACCCACCGCGTGTCGCCGTCAGCGCTACGTTCGCAGGAGTGGAACTAGGCGCTGCCTTTCGCCGAAAGAGCACTCGTGAGGCTTTTCTGCCTTGGCAGCGTCGGCATGGTCTCGTTGGTGCGCGGCGTTGATCGCTGCACGTGGGCTGTGACGAGTGTTCTGGACAGCTGCCTAGGTATATTGACTGCGCCAGAGGAGGGCCATATCGGGCTAACCCTCCCACACTGCGCGTCCCAAGCCAATGCGTAACCTTTTTAGGCTGGGATGTAAAATCGGCAACATGAATTTTGTTTTGAGTGTACAATTGGATGATAATGATTCTCATTCCATAATCATGTTGCTCGGAGCAATATCGTGTCCTTACAAACTCCATTGGCTGACATTTTCGTTCAGCACAGACAGCAGTTGCGGCAGATCGCCATGAGTATCGTACGTGCGGCGGATCTCGCCGATGAAATCATGCAGGATGCCTATCTGAAGTTGGCCGAAGGCAGTTCCATGCGCAGCGTGCAAAAACCGCTTTACTATTGCTGCCAGGTCGTACGAAATTTGGCGATGGATCATTTTCGTCGTCGCACCACTGAAGCCAGCTACCGTAGTTTCGGGCTGGACGTGGAACAGATCTACCACCCTACCACGGTGACGCCGGAAAAGTTGCTCAGCGAGAAGCGGGTCATTGTCGCGCTTGAGCAGGCACTGGGCCGTCTGCCTGAGCGCACGCGGCGCGCCTTCGAACTGTACCGGTTGCAGGAAATGACCCAACGCGACATCGCCGAGGCGCTCGGCTGCTCGGCGACACTGGTCAACTTCATGATACGTGACGCGCTCGACGCCTTGCAGAGGTGCCGCAATTTGTTGGACGACTGAATCACGTTCAAAGCGAAACTGGTATTTCCTGCTGTTGTGCACTATGCTTGCAAAAAAACGGATAGACGAAATCCGCCAGCGTCGGGAGTTAGCATGAATAACGACAACGCCCCGGCCCCGATATGGGATACCGCATAGGCATGGGTACTGCGCGAACGTGAGCGCACGCACGCGAGGAGTTGCAGCGCTGGCTGGCCGCCGACCCACGTCATTGCAAGCAATACGACAAGGCCTGCCGGCTATGGATGCTGAGCGGCATGATTCCGCCGGCCTTCGGCGATGAATCCGCAATTAATCTCTCCCACCAACACCTGCTGTCGGACGTCTAGAGCAGTTCGCGCCTGCAGACGGGGGCTGGGCCGATACGCTGGCTGGCCGCCGGTTGGCGATCCGCCGCAGTACCGCGACTACATCGCGTGGTTGAGCGTGCGCAGCGCCGGACAGGAGGAGGCGGAACAGGCGTATTGGCACGGACTGCTGGCCTGGCTGGAGCCGCCGCCGCGGCTTGCGGTGGCCAATCACCCAGCGGCGCCATGCCTGGGAGCCTTTAAGCAGGCCCCGACCGTGGCGCAGGCCGTGCGTAACGCCGGTTACCAGCGGTAGGTCGCTGTCACCAGCACTTGGCGCGGATCGCCGTAGTTGCAATAGCCGCTACCGCATTCCGCCAGGTAGCTGCGGTCGGCCAGGTTTTTCACATTCAGCGCATACTTCCAGTGACCCCGCTGATAATTCAGGCCGGCATCCGCCACCGTGTAGGCAGACACGCGGTAGTTATCGCCGGACGATAGCGTGGAACCGATGTAACGCACCCCGCCGCCCAGACGCAAGCCCGGCAGGCCGAACACCGAGAGCTGATAGTCGGCCCAGGCCGATGCCATGCTGCGCGGCGTATTCGGCTGGCGCAGGCCTACCGAAGCCTGGTCCGCAGCGCTGGCCTTGGTGATCTTGGCGTCGGTGTAGGTGTAGGACGAGATCAAGCGCAGGTCGCGGCTGATGTTGGTGCGCGCTTCAAATTCCACGCCGCGGGCGCGCACTTCGCCCAATTGCACCGAGTAGTCATTATCGACCGGATCCGGCGACAGCACATTGCTTTGCGTGAGCTGGTACACGGCGGCCGACAGTAGGGTATGGCTGCCCGGCGGCTGATAGCGCACACCTGCCTCGTACTGCGTCCCCTTGGTGGGCTTGAAGCGCTTGCCCAGACGGTCGCTGTCGCCCTGTGGCTGGAAGGACTGGCTGTAACTGAGGTAGGGGGCCACACCGCCGTCCGCTAGGTAGACCAGTCCGGCGCTGCCGGTGGTCGCGCTGTTTTTCTCTTCGCTCCAGTCGGTGACGAAATAGTCGCTGTTCCGGTACTTCACATCGTCGTGGCGCGCCCCCACCACCGCGACCCAGCGTTGATCGGCCTTGATCTGATCCTGCACATAAAAACCAGTCAGGCGTTCCTTGCGGCGATAGCCGTCATTGCCGTCGTCGCCATAGGGCTTGGCGCCATACACCGGCGTGAACAGATCCAACGGCGCAATGAGCTGATAGGCGCTTAGGCGGCGGTTATCCGCATCGCTGGCGTTGATGCCGACCACCACGGTATGCGCCAGAGCGCCGGTGACGAAGGCGCTTTGCAGGTAGGCGTCTGTGGTCCACGCCTTGACGTGTTCCATGCGGTTGACCGCAAAGCGGTTCAGAGTGCGCAAATCGTCCTGCAGCGAGTTGCGGCCGGCGTAATTCCAGTGCATCAGCGCGTCGCTGTGGCGCACGGAAAAATTCAGGCTGGTTTGCTCATCTAGCTTATGCGAGATCAGCGCCGCGATGTTCTTGTGTGTGTCTTCCTTCTTGTCGGTGGGCTCGCCGATGTAGCGTCCGGCCGGCAGCTTGCCGTTCGGGTTGTACAGCAGCGAGCCTTCCGGCGCCACGCCCCACTGGCGGTTGTAGCGGGACTTCTGGTACTGGGCTAACAGCGTGATCGAGGTGGTCGCCGACGGTTTCCACGTGAGCGCCGGCGCAACGTACCAGCGATTGTCGGGAACGAAGTCGATGAAGGTGTCGCTGTTGCGCTTCAGCGCAGTGAAGCGGTAGGCCAGGCTGCCGTCGTCGCTGAGGGCGCCACCGAAGTCGCCGGTGACCTGCTTGCGCTGGTAGCTGCCGCCTTCGACGCTGATCTCGTGCAGGCTTTCAGTGGTCGGGCGCTTGGTGACCAGATTGACGATGCCGCCCGGTTCGGCGGCGCCATACAGCAGCGATGCGGCGCCGCGCAGCACGTCAATGCGTTCCAGGCCAAACGGTTCCTGGCGGCCGGTGAAGGTGTTACTCGGCGAACGCATGCCGTCACGGCGGATGCTGCTGTTGTCGATACTGAAGCCGCGCAGGACGATATTGTCGGCGTCGCGGTAACCGTTGCCCTGGATGCCCACGCCGGGCGTAAACCCCAGCGCTTCGCGTAGCGAGGTAGAGCCCTGCGCCTCGATCTGGTCGGCCGTCACCACCGATACCGACTGGGGCGTTTCAATCAGCGGCGTATCGGTTTTGGTAGCGCTGCCGCTGCGCTGTGCGACGTAGCCGTCGACTTTTCCGGTGGCGGTTTCGGCGATGGCGCTGCCGCTGACGGTGACCGTCGTCAGGGTTTTTTCATCGGTGGCGTGGCCCCCTTGCTGGGCATAGGCCCAGCTGCCGCTGCAGGCCGCGCCCATCAGCGCTGCGTGCAGCGACAGCGACAGGACACTGCGGCATGGATGGTTTGGACGCGAAGGTATATCGTTATTTTTCATAGGAGATGCTTGAGTCATGCCTTGGTTGATAAATCATGATGGCCCGCCCATGCCGCCATTGCGGATGGCAAAGACCGGGGAATATAGCCTCGCACCGCTTGCACGGCGACGCCGAAGATGTCGAGCGAGCTCCCGTCCGAGCGCTGCGGCGGATGCGCCACTTTGCAGTGCGGGTTGTAAGGACATAGGGGGCGGCTCCGTGAGGTAGTGCCTCATAGACGTGTGAAGGCGTCATTTGTTTAATTACTAAACATGAGGGGCGCTGCGGCGTCTTAAGCGGAGCGACAGTGGGCAAGGACAATTTATGGGTAGGAAAGCAGTGCGGCTGGTTTCAGTGCTGGTCATCGTGACAGGCGTGCTGGCGCGCGACACCGCGGTGCGGCAGCCGGATGCTGCATGACGCTCTCCGGCCGCATCCTGCCGCAACGAGGTTTGCTGGTTCTGCTGCACCGCTATGTCGGCCTGGTGCTGGCGGGCTTTCTGCTGGTCGCCGGTATCAGCGGCACGCTGCTGGCGTGGAACGATGAGCTGGAGGCACTGGCCGCACCGGAACTGATGCTGGTGGAGCCGCCGCCGGGAGCGCTCCCGCTGGATGCCTTGCTGCTGCGGGAAAAAGTGCTGTCCTACTTTCCGGACGTGGAGCTGCGTTATGCGTCGCTGCATCTGGAGCCCGGCCAGAGCGTGATGTATTCCATCAAGCGTCGGCCGCCCGCGGCGGATGGCAGTGTCGGCGACGACCAGGCCTTCATCAATCCGTACACCGGTGCGCTGCTGGGCACCCGTAAATGGGGCGATCTTGCACAAGGCCGCAAAAACTGGATGCCGTTCATTTACCGCTTGCATACCACGCTGGTGCTCGGTACGGTGGGGACGTATGCCTTTGGCGTAGTGTCGCTGCTATGGACGCTGGATTGCTTTGCCGGCGCCTGGCTGACTTTCCCGCCGCGCACGCAGCGGCCCGCCGCAAAATCCTGGCGCGTGCGCTGGGGGCCGGCGTGGAAGATCCGCATTGTGGGCGGGTACAAGCTGGTGTTTGACCTGCATCGCGCCGGCGGCCTGTGGCCGTGGGCGTTGTTACTGGTGCTTGGCTGGAGCGGCGTCGCCTTCAATCTGAAGGAAGTCTACCAGCCGATCATGGGCAGCCTGTTTGCGCAGCAGTTGACGGAGGACGCGTATCCGCCATTGGCTGCTCCGCAGCGGCATCCAGACCTGAACTGGAGGGCCGCGCGCGCTGTTGCCAGGCGCTTGATGGCGCAACAGGCCGAGGAGGTGGGCTTCACCATCGTTGGCGAGGATTCGCTGGCGCATGTGCCGGAGCGCGGGCTCTATGTCTACGATGTGAAAAGCTCGATCGACGTGGCGCGGGTCAACGGCGTAACACGCGTGATCTTCGATGCCAACACTGGTGAATTCCGGGGGCGCTGGTTGCCGAGCGGTGCGGCCGCAGGTGACACGTTGCGCTCGTGGCTGACCTTGCTGCACCGGGCCGCCGTTGGTGGCTTGCTGGGCGGGCTCCCGATCAAGCTGATCATTTCTGCCGCAGGTGTCGCCGTGAGCATTCTGAGTGTGACAGGCGTATTGATCTGGTGGCGAAAAAGACAGGGGCGGAGCCGCTGAGCAGGCTCTGTTGCCGCCACTCATCGGCCGTTAAAAACTCACTGGTGAGGTGTCAATTGTGGCAATCGTCAGATATTGACTCATAACTGAGGGGAGCGTGCGAAGCCGTGTAGATGGGCTCGACTTCCATCCTCGCCTCCAAAGACTCCTGAGCGGGAGTTGCTCAGTTTGTATAGCGCAACTCTGCCAAAGTTGAGGGTGAGAGTTCGAGACTCTTCTCCCCCCTCAAAAATAAAGAAGGCAGCCTGATTTGGGCTGCCCTTTTTCACATTCACAGTTCATCGAGCAAGCGCACAGAAACTCACGGCGGCGCAGCAAATTGATTACAGCTTGGCTGTAATTGACCCGAATAGGCATGGGCGCCCACCATCCTGGACTAACCTCGATTCAGACCGGGCTTAGAAGTGCTCCCACTCTCCCGCGTCAGCTTTCGAGACTTCTTTCACTGGGTGCGTAGGCACAGGTGGCACGAGTACGATGCGCCGCACGGATGTCTGCGGGGAGAATGGTACTTCGGCAAGAGGTGTTGCCGCGTGGCTACCTGCCGCCGTCTGTTGCCTCAGCTGGAAAATGCTGACGACCTGGGACAACGTTGCGGCCTGCTCTTGCATGGAGTTGGCAGCTGCTGCTGCCTCCTCTACCAGCGCGGCATTCTGCTGGGTTACCTCATCCATTTGAGAAATGGCCGAATTAACTTGTTCGATGCCCGTGCTTTGCTCCAGGCTGGCCGAGGCAATTTCGCTCATGATGTCGGTCACGCGGGTTATGGAATGCACGATGTCGGTCATGGTTACGCCTGCTTCGTCCACCAATTTTCCTCCGGCATCCACCTGGATGACGGAATCGTCTATCAGGATCTTGATTTCCTTGGCGGCGGCGGCGGAACGGTGCGCTAGGTTGCGAACTTCGGTGGACACTACGGCAAAACCTCGTCCCTGCTCGCCGGCCCGCGCTGCTTCGACGGCGGCGTTGAGCGCCAGGATATTGGTCTGGAAGGCGATGCTATCGATTACCCCGATGATATCGACGATTTTTTTGGATGATTGACTAATCGACGCCATCTTATCGACCACCTGCGCCACCACAGCGCCGCCCTTTAGAGCCACTTCCGATGCCGACACGGCAAGTTGGTTGGCTTGGCGGGCATTGTCTGCATTCTGCTTGACGGTGGCGGTAATCTCTTCCATCGATGACGCGGTTTCTTCGAGCGAGCTTGCTTGTTGCTCCGTGCGTGAGGACAGGTCGAGGTTGCCTGCAGCGATTTGCGTCGAAGCTGTAGCGATGGTATCTGTACCGGTTCGCACGCGCCCGACGATATCGGCGAGTTGATCCCGCATAAGCCTAATGGAGGCCATCAAGCTGCTGCCGTCCCCTGCCCGAACCGCAATCGTGGTATTGAGGTTGCCGCTTGCGATCTCCTGAGCAACAGTCATTGCATAGGCTGGTTCTCCGCCCAACTGTTTCAAAATACTTTGCGTGATAGCATAACCGGCAGCGATAGATATGAAAATCCCCCCGATTGAAATGGAGATGATTAGTAGCCTGCTGGCCTCGTAGTTCGCATACGCAGCGCTAGCGGTTTGATTGCTTATTTTCTTCTCGTACTCGCGAAACTCAATCAATGTATTAACCCACTTATCCAGCGATGGCCCTGTTTCGCCCATCAAAACATCAGGCGCACTAGGATCGTTGGCAAATCCGAGTTCAGCGGCTTTCTTAATTAGGGGTAAAGCCGTAGCCTTCATGTCCGTGATCTTGATCAGGTAATTTTTCTCTTCCGGACTGGTATTGGGATCGCTTTGAAACAGCTTCTCCAATTCGGATATAGCCATATCATAAGCTTCAAGGCTGCTGTCGAATATTTCTTTCTGTACCTTCATTCTCGGTATGTCGCTGAGGACAATCAGGTTTCGCATGGCGGTAGAGGATTTTTGAGCTTCACCCAAGGCTTTTGAAATGATATTTGCCTCTTCAGCGTTAAAATCAACACATATCACAAGCGAATAATTCAACGAGGCAAGCTTGCTGATGCTAATTATGGAAACTATCATTAAAATAATCAGCAACAGCCCAAAGCCGAACGTCAGACGAGTTCTGACTTTAAAATTATTAAAAAACATATTTCCCCACGGATATAGTTGGTTTATTTTGAATAATTAGAAATATCTGCTTTTTTTCGCAGCGGTAGCTCATCCCGTACTGATGTAGGCGCAGAAATATTGATCGGATAGCGAGTTTGGTTGGTAAATAAAAATGCAATCTAAAAAGTAATTGTTTATATAAGGTTTTTCAATTCGGTTGAGATTTGAAATTCTTCAATGGAAAAATAAAAAACTCAACTGCAGATTTTTATGGTTTATGGTTATAGTTGTCGTTTCGAAATTCAGCCTCCTAAGCGTTTCAGGTCGTTTCCTTCATGGGTAATGGTAATTCAGGTGCAGCCATTTGATTCCAATCACTCAAGGCACTCGCCTAATCAATCGAAGACCTTGTTGGATTTTTTGAATCTCGAATTTCCGAGCATGGCATCCATGATTTTTCCTTGGATGAGGTCACCTTATGTTGTGGCATGAATAAGGGTGTTTTGATTTGTAATTTCAAATAAAAAGAGGCGCTCCTGCTTTCCTTTTTGAGCAGACGCGAATACGAGTAGGAAACCATTGGGCATATCCAGCTGCAGTGGAATAAATTAAGAAAATTTTCGGCCGGTCTGACCAATCGGGCTTTTCAATGCGGGAAAAAAAGAACCATTGCGAATATTTTTCTGCCACGCTTAGTTGTCCATCATTGTTGAGGACCTGTCCAAGTCATGTATGGCAACGGTATTGAATTGCTAGATACATGTCTAAAAAATAAAGGCGCATCGTTGAATGTCGCAAATTTCACCGCTTGAAAAAGGTAATGGCCCCTCGCCGCCGACGTCCGCTCTTCGCCCCGTGATGTAAATCCCTTCTTTTACAACCAAATTGGAAAATATCCTGCCATCCAACAACTCAACAGTTACCAAGCAGAATCCGGAGTTCGCGCCGGAACCCAGTTTAGGTAGGAGGTAATGTGGAATCTGAATTTTAGCCATTTATGCCTCTCATATTTTAAAATTTTATGAACTTATATTGTTCGACTAGGCGCCCTCAACATTAAGAATGATCTCCCCATTTTTCATTTGTGTCATGAGTAGGGCTGTTGTTTCGAAATCATTTATCCTCTGTATTGCTTGCTTGCTGGCCCGGCAAAACTAAGCGGCGTCTCATTTTTTTAGGCCATCTCATTTGACTGCATAGTTGGACAACGTAATACCCTTGATTTTCGTCGCAGCCCAGTTTCTTTAATATTTGGAGGTGTTTTTCCGTCTCGACGCCTTTTGCCACCACCGACATGCCTAGCCCTTGCCCATAGATAAGATCACCTGGAATAACAACCCTGCCTCATTTGACTCGTCTAGGCGCGAAGTAACGGCCTTGCCTGCCTTCAGGCCGCCCATCTTTAGATGCTGCAATTGCGACGATTAAGAATAACCGTTCCCGCAGTCATAAAAATGTAGCTTTATGCAAAGCTCCCGAATGGCTGACAGTTGCGCCAGTATTGTTTCTTGTTTACCGAGCATTGCAGATTCAGTGATTTTCACTTACGGTGGTTCGGCACTCGCGGGTGCCTTGCAAGTTGCCTGGCTGAATGATGAATGCCGCCGGGCTTGAACTGCTTGGGGATGCGTTGATCGAGACAGGCAACAGAGGCATCCTATCCAACTTTCTCCTAAAGGCTTTTCTCGCGTCGCTGAGAGTTGTTGCGTTCACGAAAGCTTTGAAACAGGCAACTGTATGCGGTTTATACCCATAGATATTAAAGTTACAGAAGGTCATTTAAGTCGGCAATGATAATTAATTGAATTTCCGCCAAGGCTCGCTTCGTCTCCAGCACTCACTTATGGAAGGGATGGGAAAATGGCAGCGGCAGAGTCGTGCGTGAGTGCGAGTTGCTAAGCATGGCAATCGGGATCGCTGGATTGGGTATGGTGCGGTATCACTTCCTCATCGGAAAATGGAGCCCGCCGCATAGGCGCCCAGCTTACTCGCTGAAAAATACGGGCTCAGCTTCTTCTCTCCGGCTCTTCGCAACGAATCGGGCGGGAGGGTAGCCTAGGACTCCGCGAAACATCTTGATGAAGCTGCTGGAATTGGCGTAGCCCAACTCAAAAGCGGCCGTCTGGACGCTTTGCCCATTGGACAGCAGTCCAACAGCAATCAGCGCATGAAGCCTATGCCTCCACTGCCGAAGCGTCATTCCGGTCTCTTCTAGGAACAGTCGGGAAAGGCTGCGCTTGCTCAGGGCGGCGGCCTTCGCCCAGGCTTCAGTGCCGTCCCGCTGGGACGGGGCGTTCAGTAAAATCAAAACGAGCTTCATCAGGCGTGAATCCTTCGGCATGGGCAGCTGCAGATCTTCGACCGGAGCCCTCGCGATTTCGTCGAGCAGTACGCCTAAAACACGTGACTCCGGACCATCCCCATCAGGCGCCCGCTGCTGCGTACAAGCGCGCTTTATCAGCTCCCCCAGCAGCGCGCAGACCGAAACTGTGCAGCAATGTCCGGGAAGCGCGACATTCTTGCCCGGTTCGAGGTAAATGCTATGGCACTTCGTCTCGCCCGATGCGAACACGCCGTGATACTGCCACCCGGGTATCCAAATCGCGCAACCCGACGGAACGGACCAGACCTTTTCCCCGGTCGTGCAATAAAGCATGCCTTTCACCGCATACATCAGCTGGGATTTCCGGTGCCTGTGCACGAATGCGGGGGCCCGGCTGCCCGTCGCGACCTCAAAGCTAACCGCCATGACGTCTCGCGTGTCGGAGTCGACCGCCTCGGACCAGCGCTGAACGGCCCTAAGAAGATCGGGCGGCGCTTCGATGGATGTTTTTCTCATTCGCGCATACTACAGCACCTGTTAATCCGGTGATGAAAAAATGGCCTGAACGGATTGCTGATTGGCGGATTCGGATCACCGGAAAAGTCTCTGCCGATCAATAATGAAAAATTTGGCGCGGAAGAAATGGGGGATTTTCATGCGTTTTCAGAATTGGGAAAAGATTCCGCGCGCCCCGTGGCGCGGCGTGCCATGGGGTTTCCGTTAGTTCGGCCAGGGCATCCCCACAGCGCGCATCAATTTAGGTTCTTCACTCCCTATTGAAAGAAAGACTCGGCAATGTTGAAAAAAATGAGGGTTGGCACAAAGATAATTGGCGGCTTTGTATTCGTTTCGGTAATGGGCGCAATCGTCGCATTTGTCGGGATATTGAACATGGCGAGAATAAACGACCTCGCCTCCGAGATGTACAGCAACGACCTGATGAGCGTGTCCTATGTCAAAGAGGCAAACATAAACCTAATTTACGTCGGCCGGGCACGGGGAAATTTCCTTTTGGCCAAGTCGGTTGAGGAGCGGGAAGAACAGCGCGGAAGAATCCAGAAATACATGCTTGCGGTGGATGAGAACCTCAGAAATGCTGAAAGCCTGTCCAGCAACGAAGACCAGAAGAAGCTGTTCAACGACTACAGAAAAGAATCGAAGCTGTACAGCCGGCTATTGAGCGAGACGATGGACCTTGCCGACTCGGAGCCCTTGCAAGAAAGACCGGAAGCTCTTTCGAAAGCCATGGCCGACGTAAGGTCCCAGGCGAACGTTCTTGACGACATGCTGACCGCAATTACAAAGGTCACGGAAAAAATGGCAAAGGAAAAGGCGGAGGAAACACATGGCTTGTACTTGGCGAGCCGGACCTTGATGGCTGGGCTGGTTATCGGGAGCCTGAGCCTCGGGATCATTCTCGGGATACTCATATCCCGCAATTTGGAACGACAGCTGGGCGGGGAGCCGCCCGACGCGGTTGCCTTCGCGAACAAGATTGCGGGGGGGAACCTCAGCGCTGACGTTTTGCTTGGCAAGGGGGACCGCGAAAGCCTGCTATTTTCTATCAGGTCAATGCGCGATAGCCTGGCGAACATCGTCGGGCAAGTCCGCTCTGGGACCGACCTTATAGCCGCCGCCTCTTCGCAGATAGCCTTAGGGACCCTAGACCTATCCGGCCGCACGGAGCAGCAAGCCGGCGCACTTGAGCAGACGGCGTCCTCCATGGAGGAGTTGACCTCGACAGTCAAAGCCAATGCAGACAACGCGCGGCGGGCCAGCAACCTGGCTAAGTCCGCATCCGATGTTGCCGTAAAGGGCGGCCATGCCGTCAGCGAGGTAATTGAGACCATGAAGGGCATCAATGATTCCTCGGTAAAGATATCGGAAATAATCAGCGTTATAGACGGCATCGCGTTCCAAACGAACATCCTCGCGCTGAACGCAGCAGTCGAAGCCGCCAGGGCCGGGGAGCAAGGCCGAGGGTTCGCGGTTGTCGCCTCGGAAGTTAGAAATCTGGCGCAGCGCTCCGCTGAGGCGGCGAAAGAAATAAAAAAGCTGATCGAGGATTCGGTCAGCAAGGTCGGGATAGGTTCCGAGCAGGTCGGCAGAGCGGGAGATACTATGCGCGAAATCGTTTACGAGATAAAAAAGGTCGCGGACATAGTGATCGACATTCAGCATGCGAGCAGCGAGCAAAGCGCGGGCATCGAGCAGATAAACCAGGCTATCATCCACATGGACCAGGTCACGCAGCAGAACGCCGCTTTAGTGGAAGAGTCGGCTGCTGCATCCCAATCCATGCAGGACCAGGCACGCGACCTATCTGCGCTCGTCGGAGTTTTCCAGCTGGGCGGCGAAGGCCACGGGGCTGGAAAAAACGAGCCGGAAGCGAGACGGCTGCCGCTCGCTATGGGTCACTCGGAAATCCGCCGTTGAGCAGAAAGCATTGGACTATGAGGAAAATTGCCTTCCGGCAAGCGGCGCGCGGACCGGAGGGCAATCCAATCGCTAAATAACGATGGCCGATTTGGCCCTGTTGAAAGCGTCGAGATAGCCTGGGTCCGCCCTGTCCAGGCCGACTATTTCTTGGTTGATTGCGACGAAGGGGCGCATTCTGGATTCGTAGGAGCGGAAGGCCGCTCCGAAGTCCCGTCCGTTCAGCCGCAGCTCGCTTGCAAGTATGTGCGCACCTATCAGCGCAAGGCTGGTGCCCTGTCCGGAGAAAGGCGACGCGCAGTAGCAGGCGTCGCCAAGCAAGGCGATGCGGCCGTTCGAGTAGCGATCCATGTGGACCTGCGCAATCGGAGAGAAATAGAAATCATCGGCATCGAGCATTTCCCGCATCAGCCTGGGGACGTGCCCGCCTAGTCCCTCCATGCGATTGGCGATAAGGCGCTTCTGGTCTTCGGCGGAAAAGCCCTCGCGAGATATCTCGTCGCTGTTGAACCAGATACCTGCCCGCAAAGCGGAGTTGTCCCGGACGGGGAACGCGAGGTAGTTGCAGTCCTCGCTCCGGTACCAGTTTTGCCAGTGATCGAGGCCCATGAAATTTGGACAGGTGAAAACTGCCAGGTACTGCCCCATGTGCTTCACGTAGCGTCGGGCGGGTCCGAATGCGGCCAGCCGGACCTTTGAGTGGAGGCCGTCGGCTCCGATTACCAGGTCAAATCTCCGTGACGGCGCCTTTTCGAAGCTGACATCGACACCGTTTGCGTCTTGTTCGAAGCCTTTTACTGAGTCGCCGAATATCTCCTCTGAATCGTAGTCGTCCCCGCCTCTCAGCAGAAGCATGATGTCGTCTCGCAAGACCTCTATATCGGGGGACTCCAACTCCCCCGTACCGAGTGTCCAATCTGTGTTCCTTTCCAGTTCAACGCCATTGCCGTCTACGACGGACATGCCGAGAACCCGGGTGCGAACTGCCCGCAGCCCGCCGAGGATGCCCATCTGGTCCGCGACATCGAGAGCGGGCCCCCGCACGTCCACAGGCTGCCCTCCCATTCGGGGCGACGCAGCACGCTCGACGACGGTAGTTTTCCATCCGTCATTTCTCAGCAGCCTGGCGATTGCGAGTCCAGCCACGCCCATGCCTGCGATAAGTACGCTCGGGGAAGAAGTGTTCATGTTAAGTTCTTTCAATTATGGTAATAAAGAATGGCTGGCCTGAATCAGGCCAGGCCTGCGATCAGTTCGGAATAGCTGCGAGCGGCGTTCACTGAGCTAAACATGCGCTCAAATCGCGCTCGGGCCAGCTTCCTTCCGAACGCGCCAGCGCTGGAGTTGTCGCCAGCGTTGTGAAGCATGTCTACCAGCGACGCGGAGAACTCCTGGTAGTTCCATGTGCGCTTGAGGCAGGCGTCCGAATAGTTCCGCAATGCCTCGCCGCTGCCATGCTTGATCTGGTCGGTAAGTGCCGAAGCAAGCGTATCCGCATCAAACAACGCGAGATTCATGCCTTTCCCGCCGACGGGGGATATTATGTGGGCGGCATCGCCCACGAGGTACAGGGGGCCGTAGCTCATTGGCTCGAATACGGCGCTTCGGAGCGGAAACACGAGGCGGTCGCTTATTGCCCCTGCGGCCAATGCGGGCTCGCCCATGCGCTCACGAAGAGCGGCCCAGATTCGTTCATCTGGCCAGTCGGCCTCTGTATCGTTGACCGAGCATTGCAGATAGAACCGGCTGTGCGGCCCTCGGGGGAATTGCGCTGCGAAGCCGCTGTTAGACATCGCCATAACGATTCTTGGCGGCACGTCGGCAAGCACGTTAAGCCAAGCGACGCCATAGTCCCGACTCGTGGCGGTCAGCACCGACTCCGGAATGCTCTTGCGGCTTACCCCGTGGAAACCATCGCAACCGGCGACGAATTCGCAAGTCAATTCACGGGGGACGCCTGATTCGTCAACGTACCGCACTACCGGCTTGCCAGTGTCCAACCCGCTTAGCCGTACGTCGCTCGATTCGAACCTGATATCCCCGCAAGCCTCCTTGAATGCCCCGACCAGCGTCCTTACCAGCAGTTGCTGGGGGCACAACCGCATTGCCGGAAGGCCATTCTCGTTGAACCCGTTCTCGTCGAGGATATAAGGAATCCCGTCAAGCCTAAATTCGGACAGGCCGTCGTAAGGAGCTCCGACGTCCACCAATTTCCCCATTCCCCAGCGCTCAAACATCTGCACAGCGCGAACCTCTACGGTGCCGGCGCGCTGACGCCGTTCCACATAGTCCAAGCTCCGCTGCTCAAGCACTACGCAGTTAATTTTCTGCCTGACGAGAATGTTAGCAAGGGTCAGTCCCGATACTCCGGCCCCGATAATGACTACCGTGGTTGATTCTTCCTTTTGTACAGACATTTTGTCGATCCGTTCCCTATTTGCGATGATCAACATCGTAGATCGGCGTTAAGCCAAGATGTGCTCCGCAGTGGCCAATCAGCCGTCCAAAGCAGCCATTTGGAAGCAGGGTCAAGTATCGCGCGCGTCAGGCGCAAGCAGAAGGTTAGGCATTGGTGCCTTTCTTCTTGTAGTCGACATGAGACATCGCGCAGAGTGTGTGCATGTGATTGCGACCACTCATGCCTTCCCGGTCAAAACGCCGAGTCATGAAGTGTGCGCGGCCGTTCTCCTTTAAGAGACGACAATCGGTCATGTCAATGCCTGCGGCGCGCGCCATCAGGTGATAGGCGTATTCGACGCGGCCGTAGTTCTCGGAGGCGCCAAGTTCGTGGTCGTCGCCGATTCCGTCGAACTTGAGCAGACAGTGTTCGAAGCCTTCCGGAGCCTCGAGTTGGCCCGAGCGGATTTCATCGGTCTTCGGGTTTCAGGCAATGACGGCTTTCGCCCGCGCGCCGCCGGCGGAAGTGCCGACGTCGATGATGCTGCGCAGCGCGGCGGTTGCATGGGCGTCGTCGTCCATGACATCTGTATTCCCAAGGTATGAAACAAATCAAAGAAAGAAATCTGATCGGCGCCATCGCCGTCGCACTCGCAGGCGAAATAAACCGAGTTGGCGAACGTTTTGGACAGTGCGGACTCGATCCGAATGAACCATCACAGGAGCGGCCAGCTTAAATTATCGGCTTACCGTGCAAACTCGAATATTTTTCGAGCACTGCGTTCAGTAGCTGACCAAGCACTAGCGGCTGGGTAGGCTTACGCCTGCGGTCCTGTGGGAGATTACAGGCGCAGTCAGGCGATATCTCAACCCAGATTTGAAATGCGCCTATTTTCTATCAAGCGAGTCGGTTCTCAATTCGCTAATCATTGGACCTTGGTGGTATATGATGTTGCCAAGTATCAATGAATGGGGTTGTGTGAATGGATTGGATCGACAGAGCGTTGGAGGTGATTTCGCTGGTCACAGTGAGCCGCCACCAAGAGGAAGTTACGGAAGTTAGCGCCCGCGAACGGGCAGCAGCTAGGAGACAGTTCGAACAGAACTTAAAGAGCGTTAGCGATGCGCATGCTGCTGCGTTGGCGAAAGAGGTGGCATCGTCGCGCGGGCTTGGATTCGAAGAGGGGAGGGCATTTGAGCGGCTGGATGTCGCCCGTAAGGAGCGGGAGGCAATCGAGGAAGCGGAGCGTCTCGAACGCGAAGCGGCGATTGAGCGGGCCAAGTGGTTAGTAAGCCCGAATCCACTTCCGATTAGCCAGCATATTGCCAAGTTCCAATCTGATGTGAACGGAAGGCTTGAGTATCCGCCGGAGTCGGAGTCGCACCAATGGGACATGATCCTATCGGACTGTCCCGCTACTTACGTCATTGCTGGCGCGGGTTCGGGCAAATCCACCTCCCTTGTCCTGCGTGTTCTTCTTCTCAATTTGTATGCCGAAATTGACAGAGGGCAGATATCCGTCTTCACCTTTACCAGAGCGAGCCGTGCAGATTTCATCAAGAAGTACCGCGAGCGGATGGATGAGTGGGGGTGCCCGATATCCGAAGACGAGGCGAAGTCCGTTGTTCGGACATTTCATTCGATGGTTTTAAAAATGGCGCGGTCGGCGATGCATCCTCGTCCTGTAGTCCTCGAGCTGCTCGACCGCGAAACAGAAGGACCCGTTCAGGATTTCGATGTCGACAACCTACTCGAATTGACGGAAAAAGAAGCTGAGGCGGTGATGGGCGAGGAGGCGGAAACAGGCGAAGCTAGGCACACGACAAAGCCAGAGTAGCCCGCAAGGCGCACGAAACGTGCGAACAGCTTGAGTTGGTCGTAGAACGAAGCGTCGTCAACGATTGTGCGTACCCCCAGCGCCTGGCGTGCATCGGTGCGGGTAGAGAATTCACCGCGGAGCCAGCGAATAGCATCGGACTTTAGCTGCTCGTTACCTTCGTCGAAGCCTTTGCAGTAGCAGGAAATGACTTCGGCAAAATCGAATCCATTGACCATTTCCGTCAGATGCTCCAGTTTCGCGCGAATGACCGCTTCAGCGGTCGTACCTGCAGTGAGCGCCTCCGTCTTTGCCGTTGCTACGAAGCGTTCGACGATGCCGTTCATGGCGCCACCGTCTGGCTTTGTTCTGGTCGATAGATTGCGCATCAATTCGGCGAAGAGCGACCTTGCCTGGCCGCCAGTAGCATGCAGTCGACGGTCCGGGTTTAAGTCGGCGTTTGCGGTGACGAGCTTGCGCTCCATGGCGACGGCTCGGACCAGATTGAGGAAGAAGGTCTTGCCCGCGCCGTACTCACCGATGACGAAGCGAATGGTTGAGCCACCGTCCGCGATGCGGTCAATGTCCTGGATGAGCGTTTCAATTTCGTGATTTCGGCCGACTTGAATAAGATGCTGGCCATGCCGTGGCGAGACCCCGGCTCGCAGGGATTGAATGACCGCATCACGGTCTTTGGGGCGAATAGTTGTCGTGGTCATTGCGTCAGGCTCTCTATCAGTTCTGCATTGATTTCTATCGGGTCATCGCCCTCTGTGAACGTTGTGTCCAGCTCATCAAGGCTCGCTTCGTTGAGCTTTTCGAGAGCTCCGTCCAGCATGATGTTCAAGTCTTGCGCCACATCAAGTAGCTCGGCCCGCTCCCAGATTGGACGAGACATGAGCATGCGGGCAAATGCGCTATGATTTTCGTCCAGGCCCAGTATATTGTTGGACTGCATGGGCTCCGCAGGAACTTCAGCCACTACTGGTGACGGTGCAGGTTCCTCGACAAAAATATCGGCAAGGCGCTGAGCAATCTTGTCACTCGATTCTTTGAGTGCTGCAATCTTCGACTGGTCCAGATTAAACCCAGGTGTCGTACCTCCAGTGCTAGCACTGGTAGATTGAGCGAGCGTCTTGGCGCCGTCATGGCCTGCATGGATGTCACTGTAAACGCTGGTCCGTTCCAGGCCCAGCTGAAGATATATCTTTTCCAGAAGTTTGACTTCTTCTGGCAATGCTACGCCGTCAGCCAAGACCATAGCAGCTGCAAACGCCGCGATTGCCTCGCGAGTTTGCTGGTCGAGTAGCTCAACTTTTTTCTTTATTGATGAAAGTGCGACAGAACTGTTCACCCGCACCTGCGCGTAGCCACCGCGCAGTCTTGAATTCGCTAGGTGCTGAAGGTATTTTGTAATCGCTGGCGCGAGCGACATTGGTAGCCGAGCCAAACGACTTCAGCTCGTCGTCCTCGAGCTGGGCTGCTTTACCGGTCGATTGCGGCTGGCTAGTCGGACGTGCGCTCCACGTGCGATTTGTCACGTTCGCTGTGTTGGCATGACCTACCGGTGCAGAGCTGGGCCTTGGCGCGGCGCTCGAGACAGGGTCTCGCTGCGATTGTTGCGAGTGGCGATAGTATCGGTAAATCGCATAGGCAGCTGCGGCGGCAAGGAAGAAGGGCCAGTAGTCGGCGACAAGCTTTGCCAGGACAACCAGTGCGGCCACGATAATTGCGATTGTGGAGGTAAGGCCATTGCCTCCTTTGCGACGCTTTGCCAAGCTAGTTCCCCTGTTTGGAATTCGTACAGCCGCGTCTTAAGACGTCTCTATTGCTGATTTTTTGAGTCTTGGTAATAAGTCCATGATACCTTAACGCTCATTAACCGAGAAGTTGTTTTATGGGCATTGTCATTGCTTTTTCTAAACCGCTTTAACTTGAAGAGTGCGCTTCCTAGTCACTCTCCCACTTTAGTTCAACTGTCATACCCGAGCACATTGACATTGTCCTGGGAAGTGTGAGGGGTAACGGAGAGATGAAGTGGTTGCGGGGCAATGGGCCTTGGTTTACCATCTGCCATAGCGGTACAAAAAATGGTACAAACCGCTGGTACAAACCCTTGTGAACATGTTCTATAAGTGTTTGATTTTATTGGTAGTATTTAAGTGACGTCGAATCTCACCGTTTCCGCCAAGACATAAAAAAACCGCCTAAAAGGCGGTTTTTTTATGTCTTGGCGGAAACGAGGGGAGCGCCTGCGCGCTCCCCGTGTGAGATTCGAAGGGCATGGCCCTACCGGGCCATCCCGCCCCGAATCGCCCAACTGCTGGCGCGCAGCGCCAGCCTCGCGCGCCGAAGGCGCGCGTTCCCCACCTAATCAACAGCCAACGGCTGAGTCCGTGTCAGAAGTGGCAGCGTAGCAGCGCAGCCGCTCACTCCGCAAACGGCGCCTCTTCGATGGCGATGCGCACCTGGTCCGCCGGCCCCAGATAGACATCGCCGCCGGTGGGGCCGTCCTGGAACGCGAAGTGCGCGCCGTCGTAGTCTTCGATCACCCAAATGTCGGTAATGAGGCGGTCGGTCGGGTCCAGAGGATTGACGACATCAATCTTGCGGCGCTCGCCTGGAATCAAGTCCTTGACGGCGTCCTTGGTGCGCTCGGTTGCGAGCGGCATGTATTTCGCAGCGATGTGTTCGTTCATGTCGGCCTCCCGATAACATTGTAGACCCGGCTTCAATCCGGTGACGCGCGATAAACCGTGCGCGGACCTGCCAGCAATCGCACTTGGTGCTATGCTATCCGAACGTTTTGAACAAGGAGGATGACATGCCTGCTTCTCACGACACCTATACCCGCAAGCAAGGTTTGAAGAAAACCTACGACGTCGAATACACGGCGTTGCGCTACAAAATATCCTTGGGCAACAAGGTGCTCAAGGATATTCAGCTCGGCCTGCAATCGGCGCCGGTGCTGGACCCGGAAGTGGCCTGGCGCCACGCTGTCGCCGATATTGAAAACTTACGTGGCATGACCGAGCAGTAGCCCGGCGGCGGCCGGCCCGTCGCGCCTCAGGCGAGGCGCGCTTGCGCCGCAAACCACGGCTGCATGCGGCGGATGGCTTCTTCGATTTCCGCCGTGGACACGGCAAAGCTGAAACGGATGAAGTGTTTGCCGTCGACCGGATCGAAATCGATGCCGGGCGCGGTGGCGATGCCGGTGTCCCGCAGCAGGCGCTGGCAGAAGGCCAGACTGTCGTCGGTCAGGTGGGCGATACTGGCGTAGATGTAGAAGGCGCCGTCCGGCGGCGCCACCGTGGTCAGGCCCAGGCCGGGCAAGGCGGCCAGCAGCAGGCGGCGGTTTGCGCGGTAGACCCGGAGGTGGCCGTCCAGTTCGTCCAGCGCATCGAACGCGGCCAGGCCGGCGTGCTGGCTCAGCGATGGCGCGGTCAGGAACAGGTTGCCGCAGTATGCCTGTGCGCGTTCGACGTGCTCCGGCGGCGCCAGCAGCCAGCCGAGACGCCAGCCGGCCATGCTGAAATACTTCGAGAAGCTGCTGACCACCAGCGCCTGCGGCGCGTAGGCGAGGACGGTCTGCGCCGGCTCGACGTAGCTGAGGCCATGATAGATCTCGTCCGAAATGAGGCGGATGCCGCGCGCGCGGCACACCTCGGCGATGGCTTTCAGCTCATCCGGCCGGATCAGCGTGCCGGTCGGATTGGCCGGGCTGGCGATGATGACGCCTTGCGGCGCCGGCTCGACCGCGGCCAGCGCGGCGGCCGTCAGCTGGAAGCCGACGTCGGCGCCACAGGCGATCTCCACCGGCTGCATGTGCAGCGCCTTCAGCGTGTTGCGGTAAGCCACGTAGCCGGGGCGCGCCATGGCGACGCGGTCGCCCGGCGCGAACAGTGAACTGAGCGCCAGCACCAGCGCCGGCGACGCGCCGCAAGTGAGGATAAACTGGCTGGCCTCGACCCGCACGGCATAGCGTTCCTGATAGAAGCGCGCCAGCCGCTCTTTCAGCGGCGCGCTTTCCCAGTAGCCCATGGCTTCAGCGTCGAGCACCGCGTGCGCCTTGGCGATGGCGGTCTGCGGCGCGCCGGTGGACGGCTGGCCAAATTCCATGTGGATGATCGAACGGCCTGCGGCTTTCAGGGCGTGGGCCTGTTTGCTGATGGCGATGGCGTGGAACGGTTCAAGTTGCGCATTCATGCTTCGATTATACTGTTGCCTGTAGCATAAAAACAGCAAAGGTTTTGGGCATGACGAGACGATTGAAGCCATGGGCAATTGGCGTGGCGGGCGCGGTGGGGATGTATGCGGTGGCCGGTTTCGTGCTACTGCCGGGCATCATCAAGAGCCAGCTGACCCAGTATGCGGAAACCGAACTGGAGCGCAAGGCCAGTGTCGCCGAGGTCAGCTTCAATCCCTTCACGCTGCGGCTGGAAGCCAAGAATGTGACCCTGACCGAGGCCGATGGCGCGCCGCTGTTGGCCGTCGGGGGGCTGGCGCTGGAGATGCAGTGGCGCTCGCTGTTCCGCCGCGCCTGGAGTGTGGCCGAGATCCGCATCAGCGCGCCGGCGTTGCAGTTGTCGATTGCCCGCGATGGCAAGTTCAACATCGCCGAGCTGCTGGCCACCATCGAGCGGCACAAGAAGAAGGACGAGCCCGATAGCGGCTTGCCGCGTCTGGTGATCGACCACTTTGCGCTGGAGGGCGGCCAGGTAGCGATGCACGACCAGCACGCCGGCTATGACGAGACCTTCACGCCGATTACCTTCTCGCTGAACAACCTGAGCACGCTGCCGTCCGAGAACGGCGACTACACGCTGAGCGCGGACGCGGGGCAGGGTGGCAAGCTGCGCTGGAAGGGCGTGGCGGCGGTCAATCCAATCGGCGGCAGTGGTTTGCTGACGCTGGAAAACGTCGCGCTGCCAGGCGTGGCGGCCTATCTGAAATCGTTCTCGCGCGTGGTGGTGGCCGATGGCAAGCTGTCGGCGCAGCTGCCGTACAAGTTCAGCTATCTCGACGGCAAGCTGGACGCCAGCCTGGTAGGTGCTGGTCTGAGCCTGGTAGACCTGTCGCTGCGGCGCGGCGCCGATGCGCCGTTTGTGCAAATGAAACAGTTGTCGGTCAACGATATCGGTATCGACTTGCTGAAGCAGTCGGTGCAGGTTGGCGCCTTGCGCGTGAACGGCGGGGCGTTGACGGTGCGGCGCGATGCGCGCGGCGAGCTGGACGTGGCGAATCTTACTTTGCCGGCGCGGCCGTCCGCGGCCAAGCCTGCGCCCGCCAAGGCCGGCGGCTGGAAGCTGCAATTCAAGCAGATCGGCCTGGACGGCGTGGCGCTCAATTATTTTGACCAGACCGTCAGCCCGGCGCTGAAAGTCAGCGCCAATCGCGCCAGGCTGAATCTGGCATTGCAGATGGATGGCGCAAAGCTGAACATCGACAAGGCGGCCTTTTCGCTGGATAACCTGTCACTCAACAGCGGCATGCAGGCGCCATTTAAGCTGGGGCGTCTTGGTTTCGATGACGCGTCGCTGGACCTGGAGGCGCACCAGATCAACGCCGGCCGCCTGTATGCGGATGGCGGCCAGCTGGACCTGTCGCGCGACGCCAAGGGCCAGTTCATGGTGCTGGATCTGTTGCCGAAATCCGGTGGTGGCGCGCCGTCCGCGACGACAGCCGAGCAGCGCGGTCCGGCGTGGACGGCGGACGTGAAGTCGGTCGAGGTGAACAAGGTCGGCGCGCTGTTCGCCGATGCCGGCTCCGGCATCAAGGTCAATCTGCAAAATTTCAACCTGAAACTGCACGACGCCAGCACGGACCTGAAAAAACCGCTGGCGTTCGAAGGCGGCGTCGGTCTGAAGGAGGGCGGTCTGTTACAGGCCAAAGGCAAAGTGGTTCCCGCCAGCGGCGCGCTCGATAGCGAACTGAAGCTGACCAAGCTGGCGCTGGCGCCGGTGCAGCCGCTGCTGAGCAAGTACGTCAAGCTGAAGATCGCGGACGGCAATATCAACGCGCAAGGCTGGTTACGGACCGGCAGCGGCGCCAGCAAGGCCGACCCGGCGCTGCGCTACAATGGGTCGTTCGAGGTGGCCGGACTGTCGCTGAACGAACTGGACAACGACCGCTTCGCCCACTGGACCAGCGTGCGCGCCGAACAACTGGCGCTGAGCGTCAAGCCGAATCTGCTGGATGTGGCCGAGTTGCGCGTGGTGGAGCCGAACGCGATTCTGATCATTGAGAACGACCGCAGCTTGAACGCTCAGCGCTTGCTGGTGGAGCAGCCAGCCGCCGCGCCTGCCGCATCTGCCGCGCAGCCAGCGGAGCCGTCCGCCGAAGCCTTCCCGCTGCGCGTGCGTCGCGTGCGCGTGCAGGACGCCAAGCTGGACTTCACCGACCTCAGTTTGCGTCCGCAATTTGGCGCCAGGATTTACGAGTTGAACGGCGTGATCAACGGCCTGTCGTCCAGGCGTGACGCGCGCACCCAGATCGAACTGGACGGCCGGGTGGATGATTACGGCCTGGCCCGCGTGCGTGGTCAGCTCAATCCCTTCGTACCGGCCGATAACACCGATCTGAACGTGCTGTTCAAGAATATCGACATGGTGTCGGCGTCGCCTTACACCATGAAGTTCGCGGGCTACCGTATCGCCGAGGGCAAGATTTCGCTGGACTTGCAGTACAAGGTGCGCAACGGTCAGATGGATGGCAACAATCAGGTCATCCTCGATCAGCTGACTTTGGGCGAGCGCATCGATAGCCCGGACGCGCTCAAGCTGCCGCTGGAACTGGCGTTGGCGGTCCTCAAGGACAGCAACGGACGCATCGACCTCGGCATCCCGGTGACGGGTAATCTGAACGACCCGAGCTTCAGCTATGGCGCGCTGGTGTGGAAAGCCTTGGGCAATGTGCTGACCAAGGTGGTGACGTCGCCGTTCCGCGCGCTGGGCAATCTGTTCGGCGTCAGCGGCGAGAAGCTGGAGGCGGTGGAGTTTGATGCCGGCAGCGCCGTCGTGCTGCCGCCCGAGCGTGAGAAGCTCAAGCAGGTTGCACAGCTCATGACGAAGAAGCCGGATTTGAAGCTGACCGTGCCGGGCCTGTACAGCGAGGCGGCCGATGGCGCGGCGCTGCGGATGCAAGCCTTGCGGCGCGAGGTGCTGGGCCGCGCTGGCGTCAAGCTGGCGGCCAATGAGCAGCCGGGGCCGCTGGATATGTCGCAGCGCACGGTGCGCGGCGCGATACGCGCTCTGTACGCCGAACGTTTCGGTGCCCCCGAGCTGGAGCGGGAGAAGCAAGCCGCCGAAGTTGCCGGCGCCGCTTCCACCTCGGCCTCCGCCGGCCCGGCGCAGCAGAAACTGCCGGTGCTGCGGCGTCTCGGCAACCTGGTGCAGGGCGAGCCGCAGGTGGCGGATGCGACGGCGTTCTATGGCAAGCTGGAGGAGCGCCTGCTGCAGCATCAGCCGCTGCCGAAGGAGGCCTTGCCGGAACTGGGCGCGCGGCGCGCGGCGGCGGTGGTGGCCACGCTGAAGGAGGCGGGCGGCGTGGCGGCGCCGGGCGCGCCGGTGGCGACCGAAGAGGCCAGCGGCAAGGCCGTCGCGGTCAAGCTGGCACTGTCGGCACGCCCAGCCTTGCGCTAGATCAAACCGGCTCAGCTTGCCTGAACCGGCTTTGGCCGCCTAAGCTGCGTGCATGGCAACCACGACACAACTCGGCAATGCTGAACAACGCCGTGCCGCAAGCGCCGCCGGCGCCGCCCACGCCCATCGTCATCCAGGGGCCCGCCTACCAATAGCCACGGCTTGTTTGGCGCGTAAAAGTCTTGCCAGACCTGGTGGAGATGCTCTAGTATCGATCCCGATGCAGCAGCATCGACGTCGCTCGGACGGTTCCGGGCGCTTACGTGAGACATCTATGACTGACACCCAACATCCGCGCAGCTTTGCGCGTATTGATCGCCTGCCCCCCTACGTTTTCAATGTCACCGCCGAGCTCAAGCTGGCGGCGCGCCGTCGTGGCGAAGACATCATCGATATGTCGATGGGCAATCCGGACGGCGCCACGCCACCACACATCGTGTCCAAGCTGGTCGACACGGTGCAACGTCCGGACACCCATGGCTACTCCGCCTCGAAGGGGATTCCACGCCTGCGCCGCGCGATTTCGCGCTGGTACCAGACGCGCTACGACGTCGAGTTCGATCCGGACGCCGAAGCCATCGTCACCATCGGCTCGAAGGAGGGCCTGGCGCACCTGATGCTGGCCACGCTGGACCAGGGCGATACGGTGCTGGTGCCGAATCCCAGCTACCCGATCCACATCTGGGGCGCGGTGATCGCCGGCGCGAATATCCGCTCGGTGCGCATGACGCCGGGTGTCGATTTCTTCGACGAACTGGAACGCGCGGTGCGCGAGAGCTATCCGAAACCGAAGATGATGATCCTCGGCTTCCCGTCGAACCCGACCGCGCAATGCGTGGAGCTGGAATTTTTCGAGCGTGTGGTGGCGCTGGCCAAGCAGCACAACATCCTGGTGGTGCACGATCTGGCCTATGCCGACATCGTCTTCGACGGCTGGAAAGCGCCGTCGATCATGCAGGTGCCGGGCGCGCGCGAGGTGGCGGTGGAATTCTTCACGCTGTCCAAGAGCTACAACATGGCCGGTTGGCGGGTCGGCTTCATGGTCGGCAACAAGGAGCTGGTGGCGGCGCTGGCGCGCATCAAGAGTTACCACGACTACGGCAGCTTCACGCCGGTGCAGGTGGCGGCGATCGCGGCGCTGGAGGGCGACCAGACTGGCGTCAGCGACATCTGCGCGCAGTACCAGAGCCGCCGCGACGTGCTGCACAAAGGCCTGGCCGAAGCCGGCTGGCCGGTGGACAAGCCGAAAGCCTCGATGTACATCTGGGCGCGCATTCCCGAGGCCTACCGCCATCTGGGCTCGCTGGAGTTCGCCAAGCTGCTGCTGGCCGAGGCCAAGGTTTGCGTGTCCCCCGGCATCGGTTTCGGAGAGTACGGTGACGAGTACGTGCGCTTCGCGTTGATTGAGAACGAAGCGCGCATCCGGCAGGGCCTGCGTGGCATCAAAGCGATGTTGCGCAAGACTGCCGCATAAAATCTGCGCAGAGTTTAAGCCGCATCAAACCTTTGTTTGATGCGGCGGCTACTGTAGCTCTCTGGACCATTAGAGGAGCTGCCATCATGTCCCAAATTCCCACTGGAATCAGCGCGCGCCGCCTGGTTGACGCCGTCCAAAAACTCGAACGCAACCTGTCCAGCGCCGGTTTGCCACACTTTGTCGCGCGGATGCCGGTGTGGTGGCTGGCGTGGTATTACTGTCGCATGCTGGATCAAAAGATTGCGCGCATCACGCGCATCAGGGGCAAGTTCGACCGCTGGGGGCCGGCGATCCGCGAAGCGTCGCCGGTGGCGCAGGAAAAGCGGGAAATGCTGGACCTGGACCACGGCATGCGCACCGATATCGAATTCACCAAGGTGACGATGCGGGATCTGGGCTCGTGCTGCGAGGATATCGACCGCATGTTTGCGCAGCTTGGATACGAATCGGCGCGGCTGAAGAAGCGGCAGGTGGCTTTTTTGGCGCTGCTGGAAGCGTCCTGCGTCTCGGCCACCCGCATGCAGGAGGCGTTGACCCGGCACGATGACGCCGTGCTGGCGCGCCTGCGGGCCGAGGCGGATTCCGCCACGGCCCATGCGGCCAGGGTTTAAAAGCCTTCCAACACAATCTTGCCTTTGGCGCGGTTGCTCTCGATCAGGGCGTGCGCGCGTTTGAGGTTTTCGGCGTTGATCTTGCCGAAGCGCGCCGTCAGCGTGGTCTTGACCGCGCCGGTTTCCACCAGCTTGGCGACATCATTCAGCAATTGATGCTGCTGCTGGATATCGGCGGTCTGGAACATCGAGCGGGTGTACATGAACTCCCAGTGCAGCGACACGCTCTTGCGCTTCAGCGTGCGCACGTCGATGGCGGCCGGATCGTCGATCAGCGCGACCTTGCCCTGCGGCGCCACCAGTTCGCTGATCGCGGCCCAGTGGTGGTCGGTCTGATTCAGCGCCGCGACATACGTTACCGGTGGCAGGCCGAGACGGGCGATTTCCTCATTCAACGGCTTGCTGTGGTCGATCGCGTGATGGGCGCCCAGCTGCTTGATCCAGTCGCCGGTTTCGGCGCGCGAGGCGGTGCCGATGATGGTCAGGCCGGTCAGCTGACGCGCCAGCTGCACCAGGATCGACCCGACGCCGCCCGCCGCGCCGATCACCAGCAGCGATTTGCCTTGCGTCGCGCCAGCGTCGCGACCCACTTGCAGACGGTCGAACAGCAGTTCCCACGCGGTGATGGTGGTCAGCGGCAGCGCGGCGGCTTGGGCGAAGTCCAGATTCTTCGGCTTGTGGCCGACGATGCGCTCGTCCACCAGGTGCAGCTCGCTGTTGGTGCCGGCGCGGGTCAGGTCGCCGGCGTACCAGACTTCATCCCCGACCTTGAACAAGCTGACGTCGGGACCGACGGCCTGGACCACGCCGGCGGCATCCCAGCCGATCACCTTGGCCTGACCGTCGGCCGGCGCCACGTTGCGGCGGATTTTGGTGTCGACCGGGTTGACCGAAATGGCGCGCACCGCCACCAGCAGGTCGCGGCCGGTGGCTTGCGGCGCCGGCAGGTCGATATCGATCAGCGATTCAGCGTGTTCGATCGGCAGGGACTGGCGGTAAGCGATGGCTTTCATTGAAATTTCTCCGAAAAGTTGGGGGATGGGCGTATCATGATTTAATTCGTGGCGATGAAAAAGAGGCGCCACACCGAAACACTTTCAAGGAAATGAAGAAAATTGCTCAGGCTGGATGATTTGACCGTATTTGTTCGCACCGCCGACCGTGGCAGCCTGTCGGCCGCCGCGCGCGAGCTGGAGATCTCGCCGGCGTTGGCCAGCGCGGCTGTCAAACGGCTGGAAGGCGAGTTGAAGCTGCGGCTGTTCGCCCGCACCACGCGCTCGTTGCGGCTGACGGAGGAGGGCGAGCATTATCTGCGGCACGCGCGCGAGGCGCTGCGGCTGCTGAAAGAGGGCCACGATGCGTTGATCCAGGGCCAGGCCAGCCTGGGGGGCACGCTGAAAATCTCGCTGCCGTCGGACCTGGGACGCAATATGGTACTCGGCTGGCTGGATGCGTTTCAGGCGCAATATCCGCGGGTGACGCTGCAACTGAGCATCAGCGACCGCGTGGCGGATATGTACCGGCAGCCGGTCGACATCGCCATCCGCTACGGCGCCCAGGAGGATTCCAGCCTGATCGCCTTGCCGCTGGCGCCGGACAACCGTCGCGTGCTGGTGGCCGCGCCAGCCTACCTCCAGCAGCACGGTCAGTTGGAGGCGCTGGAAGACCTGGCGCGCCACAACTGTTTGCGCTTCATGCTGGAAGATGTGATCCATGACCGCTGGAGCTTTTACCGCGATGCCCATGCCGGGCCAGCCGTGGTCCACGTCAACGGCAACCGTAGCGCCGATGACGCCGACGTGGTGCGGCGCTGGGCGGTGGCCGGCGTCGGCGTCGCCTACAAGTCGCGGCTGGACGTCAGCGCCGACCTGCGCGCCGGCCGGCTGCAAGTGCTGCTGCCCGGCGTGCTGGGCGAGCCGGCGCCGCTCAACTTGCTGTGCATGCACCGTTCGCAGATCTCGCCGACCGTGCTGCAATTGCGCGAATTCCTGCGTGCGCAGTGCGAGAAAGCTTAAGGCGGCCTGAAATCTGCCTTGCGCATAGTTGCGCCGCAACAAAATACGCTTAACATAGCGCCAATAAGAACTATCGGGAGAGAGCAATGACCGAAACCCAGCGCGATATCCTCAGCGCCGGCTTTTCGCTGACGCTGATTGCGCTTGCCGCCTTCGTCATGCAGCGCTTCTTCCTGCCGCTGATCTGGGCAGGAATCTTGTGCGTGGCCACCTGGCCGCTGTATCGGCGGCTGCGCGCGCGTATCGGCCACGACATCATCGCCGCCGCCTTGCTGACGTTGCTGATGGCGGCGGTGTTCATCGTGCCGGTGCTGCTGGGCGTGACGCAAGCCATGCGGCAGGGGCCGGAGCTGGCCAATTACATCGTCACCGCCAATACGGACGGTATCGCCGTGCCGGACTTTGTGCAGCACTTGCCGGTGATAGGCGATTCGCTGGCCGAATGGTGGCGGGCGACATTGAGCCAGCCGCACGGCCTGGCGCATCTGTTCTCGGACCGGCAGATCAACGGCTTCCATTCGGCCAGCGACATCATCAAAGTGGCCGGCGTCGGCCTGATGCACCGGCTGGTGGACTTCGGCCTGGCGTTCCTGTGCCTGTTCTTCTTCTACAAGGACGGCGAGGCGCTGACCCGGCAGATCACGCACATCGGCAGCCGCTGGTTCGGCGAGCAGCGCTGGGCGCGGTATTCGGACAAGATCCCAACCGCGATCCGCGCCACCGTCAACGGCCTGGTGCTGGTGGGCCTGGCGGAGGGCGTGTTGATCGGCCTCGCCTACTGGCTGGCCGATTTGAAATCGGCCGCGCTGTGGGCGGCGGCGACCGGCGTCCTCGCCATCATTCCCTTCGGCGCGCCGCTGGCGTTTGTCAGCGCCGCCGGCCTGCTGGCCGTGGGCGGCGCGCTGCCGGCGGCGCTGGCCGTCGTGGTCTGGGGCACGCTGGTGCTGTTCGTCGCCGATCACTTCGTCCGGCCCGGCATCATCGGCAACGCCACGCGCTTGCCTTTCCTGGCCGTGCTGTTCGGCATATTAGGCGGCGTCGAGACGCTTGGCCTGGTGGGACTGTTTATTGGTCCAGTGGTGATGGTGCTGTTTGTAACGCTGTGGCATGAGGCGCGCACGCATCCTCAGGATGTCGGCTCGCCAGTTGCCCAACCCAGGTGAGGAGCGCAAACGCGGCCGCGGCATCGGCCGGCCGGTCATACGCATGGGCAGGGCAACTGGCACCGGCAACCATTAATGTGCTTTCGATTTGGACAGGATCAGCAGCCAGCGGCGGAATAGCAGCACTTCCAGATGGCCCGCTTGCACGCCGGTGTCGCATTCCAGGATCGGGTTGACGGCGTAGAATCGCTTGCGGAAGTCACGGCACACCATCATTTCGCGTTTGCCCATGCGAACCATGAAAGACGTGGGCAGGTATTCCAAGCCAAAGCGGGAACCGTAGCTGCTGTTCAGAGTGCTCATGACATTTCCTTTGTTGTTGGAGTTGTTTAACGAGGAGTTCAGAATAGCATAACCACTGTATGAATAAACAGGTACTGTGCAAATAAACAGTAAATTTGTTGTTTGCTCGTTTTTGCAGCAACTTTATCGGCGGTCAAGCAGGGAGCACCAAATTTTTAGCAAATTAGCGCGTTTCGTGGAGGCAAGACTGTCTCCGCACGGTGAATTCGGTCTGCATCTGACCGTTGGCATGGTATTGCTGTTCATTTCCGGGCTGGTGTTCCATGAGCTGGCCGAGGCGGTCATGGGGCAGGCCGCCATCACGGTGCTGGATGTGCGTATCGCCGACTGGTTCAACGCCCATGCGGCCGAGCCGTTCACCACCATCATGTACCTGATCACCTATCTGCATTCGGTGGCGGGCATGCTGGTGCTGCTTGGCTTGCTGGCATGGCATCTGCGGCGGCGGGGCGCGCGCTACTGGCTGCTGGCGCTGGGCTTTGCCGTGCCCGGCGGGATGCTGCTGAACGTGGCGCTCAAATACTATTTCCAGCGCGCGCGGCCGGTGTTCGAGGAACCGATGGTGACGCTGGCCACCTACAGCTTCCCGAGCGGGCATACCACCGCCGCTACCTGTTTCTACGGTTTGATGGCCTGCTACCTGGTCATCGCCCGGCCGGCGTGGAGTGTGCGTCTGGGAACGGTCATCTTCTGCCTGACGATGATATTGTTGGTGGCGTTCAGCCGTGTGTATCTGGGCGCGCACTATCTCAGCGACGTGCTGGCGGCCATGGCCGAGAGCGTGGCGTGGCTGGCGGTGTGCATCACGGCCATTTCCACGCTGCGCCGCCGGCGCGAGGGTAAAACGTTATAAATAATATGAATAATATCGTCGTCATCGTCAATGCGAGTGCCGGACTGGGCTACTGCGGCGGCTGGAGCGCCGCGCTGAAGGAGCAGTTTCGCCGTCACGGCGCGGCGGCCGAGATCACGCTGGCGCAAAGCGGCGACGAGATGATCGCGCGCGCCGAGCGGGCGTTGGCCGAGGGCGCGCCGCTGGTGGTGGCGGGCGGCGGTGACGGCACCATCAACGCGGTGGCGTCGGTATTGGTCGGAACGGCGACGCGGCTCGGCGTGTTGCCGTTGGGCACGCTGAACCACTTCGCCAAGGATCTGAAAATCCCGCTGGCGCTGGAGGGCGCGGTGGCCAACGTGGTGCATGGCGTCGTGCGCCAGGTCGATGTGGGCGAGGTCAACGGCCGCATCTTCGTCAACAATTCCAGTCTCGGCATCTACCCGGACATCGTGCGCGACCGCGAGCAGCAGCAGCGCCATCTGGGACGCGGCAAGTGGCCGGCGTTCGGGCGCGCGCTGTTCGCGGCGCTGCGGCGCTTTCCGTTCCTCAGCGTGCGGCTGAAGATCAACGGCGCCGAGCATCTGCGGCGCACGCCCTTCGTCTTCATCGGCAACAACGAATACCTGCAGGGACTGACGCTGGGCGCGCGCGAGCGGCTCGACAGCGGCAAGCTGTGCCTGTATGTGGCGCAGAAACCGACTCGTCTCGGGTTGTTGCGCTACGCGCTGCACGCGCTGTTCGGCAAGTTGCGGGAGGCGCGCGATTTCGATGTGCTGTCGGCCACCTCGCTGGAAATCGAGACGCGCCACCGCCACCTGCGGGTGGCCACTGACGGCGAGGTCACGCTGATGAAGCCGCCACTGTGCTATCGTTCCAGGGCCGCCGCGCTGCACGTCATCGTGCCGGCGGCATAGGAGGCAAGCATGCGCACCATCGTCCATCTATCGGATTTGCACTTTGGCCGCGTCGATCAGGCGCTGCTGCGGCCGCTGCAGGAACTGGTGACCCGGCTGGCGCCGGACGTGGTGGTGGTCTCCGGCGATCTGACGCAGCGCGCCAAGACCGAGGAATTCAAGGCCGCGCGGGCCTGGCTGGACACCTTGCCGGGGCCCCAGATCGTCGTGCCCGGCAACCACGACATCCCGCTGTACAACGTCGCCAGCCGCTTCCTGACGCCGCTGCGCAAATACACGCGCTACGTGACGCTGGACCTGGCGCCGGAATACGTGGACGACGAGATTGCCGTCCTCGGCATCAACACCGCGCGCTCGCTGACCTTCAAGGACGGCCGCGTCAACCAGGAACAGCTGGCGCAGATGCGGCGGCGGATGCAGGCGGCGGGGCCGCAACACACGCGCATCATCGTCACCCACCACCCGTTCGACCTGCCGCAGAATTTCGACCAGCACGACCTGGTCGACCGCGCGCCGATGGCGATGCAAGCGTTTGCCGAATGCGGTGTCGACGTGCTGCTGGCCGGCCACCTGCACGCCAGCCACGCCGGCAACAGCGCCGGCCGCTACAAGATCGCCGGCTACGCCGCGCTGGTGGTCCAGGCCGGCACCGCCACCTCCACCCGCGGGCGTGGCGAATCCAACTCCTTCAACGTCCTGCGCATCGCCCCCGACGACGTCCAGGTCGAGCGCTACAGCTGGGTGGAAGGCACAGGCAGCTTCGAGCCGGTCCACACCGAATACTTCCGCCGCAGCGGCGACGTGTGGGCGCTGGCCGCCGAAGCCTAAAACGGTGTCAGGTCTGACATTCGCACACGGGCTCAACTGCGGAGCAGTTGAGCCCGTGTGCGAATGTCAGACCTGACACCGTTTTTTTCACAGCCAGTAGTTCATGAAGCGGGCTGACCATTCTTTCATGCGGTTGCTCAGCGGGCGCTTGCGCCAGCTTTCCAGCGTTACCTGGGTGGAGTCGCGCAGGTCTTCCTGGAAGGCTTTTTCCATTTCGGTGCCGAACGCTTCGCCCATGACGATGACGTTGACCTCGCTGTTGTGCAGGAAGCTGCGCATGTCGATGTTGGTCGAGCCGACCGTCGACCATTTGCCGTCGATGACGGCGGTCTTGGCGTGCAGTACCGCCAGCTTCAGCTGGTAGATGTGGACGCCGGCCGCCAGCAGTTCGTCGTAGAAGCTGTGGCCGGCGTAGGCCACCATGCCGACGTCCGATACGCCGGGCACCACCAGCTTGACGTCGACGCCGCGCCGGGCGGCCGCTTTCAGCGCGTCCACCGTCTGCCGGTCCGGCACGAAGTAGGCGACCGTCAGGTGGATCGATTTCTTGGCCTCCTGAAGCGCCAGCGCGTAGGCCTTGTAGATTTCAAAGTGGCCGTCCGGCTCGCTGCCCAGCACGCGCACCACCTTGTCGCCGGCGATCACCGGCTTGGGGAAGTAGTCCGCTTCCCGCAGGTCGCTCTGGTCGGCCTTGGTCCATTGGCGGATGAACAGCCACTGGAAGGCCTGCACCGCCGGCCCTTCGATTTTGATGTGGGTGTCGCGCCAGCCGACGTCGGCTTCGCTGGTCGGCCGCGAGGCCGAGCGGAACAGCGAACTCTTGGCATATGTGACGCTGATGTTGACGCCGCCGGTGAAGGCGGTCTTGCCGTCGACGATCAACACCTTGCGGTGGTCGCGGTGGTTGAGCTTCCAGCCGTCGCCGTTGACCTTGGCGGGATTGACCGGGTTGAATTCGATCAGCCGGATGCCGGCGTCGCGCATGCGCTGGAAGAACTCGGCCGGCACGCCCAGCGTGCCCACGCTGTCGTAGATGATGTTGACCGTCACGCCTTGCCGCTGCTTTTCTATCAGCGCGTCGGCGAACTTCAGGCCCAGCGCGTCCTGGTCGAAGATGTAGGTTTCAAAATTGATGTGGTTGCGCGCGCCCTGGATCGCCTTGAGCATTTCCGACAGCGTCTGCGGGCCGTCGAACAGCAGCGTGCATTTGTTGCCGGCGATGAGAGGCACGCCGGTCGCCGCTTCCTCCAGCGACGCTTGCGTTTGCAAGTCCAGCGTGCCCTTGTTCCAGCGCTTGGACAGCAGCGCCTTGGCGCGCGCGTCGCTCAGCGCGCCGTCCTTGCCCTTGACTGTCGGCGCCGTCGCGGCGGCCGGCTCCAGCTTGCCGCTCAGCCCGGTGACGTCGGGCAGTGATGCACATGCGCTCAGCGAGGCCAGACACAGGGTGCCAGCGGCAAGCCAGTAACGCATGGGCAAGATTTTCATGGGTCGACCTTTTCGATGAGCGCGATGGATGCTTCTTTTGAGCCGAACAGGAACGAGATCGGCCCGGTCCGGAACCGGCGCCCCAGCGCCTTCGTCAGCTGCCAGCCTTGCTTGAAACGCACCTGGCGCGACCGCAGCGCCACCCACAGCGCCAGGCCAAAGCTGACCAGCAAGTTGACGATCCCGATGGACAGAAAACCCGCCACCGAGGTGACAACCAGTTCCCAGCCGACATTGTGATCGAGTCCAACAATTGCTGTCGCAAAATTGGCGGACGAGAACGTCACGTGGCGGATGTCGAGCGGTATGCCCAGTACGAAGCCGATGAACGGCATCGTGCCCAGCAGGATGCCGAAGAAGAAATTCCCCATCAGACCACCCAGATTATTCTCCAGATACACGCCCAGCCGCTGCACCCGCTGCTGGCCCAGCAGCCGGCCGAGACCGCGCAACTGGGCGATCCGCTGCGCCCAGCGCGTGTACAGCGCCTTGTTGTCGTAGTAGCCGGAAATCAGCCCGGCCACGAACAGGCAGACGCCGGCGATGGCCGCGTAAATCAGTGTCGGCGCGTGGATCGGGTCGATGTCGTGCAGCAGGTGCATGGCCTTCTCCGGCGACACCAGGTGGTGGCCGGTCAGGCGCGGCCACGCCATGGCGATCAGCCAGGCGGTGGGAATGCAAATGGCCAGATTGCCCAGCACCGCCATGACCTGCGTGCGCAGCACCTTGTTGCAGAGCTCGGCCATGCTGTCGATGTCGATGTTGCGCCCGTCCCGCGAATGCAGCCCGGAGGCGATGCGCGAGGCGGTCATCGCCGGCTGCTTGGTGGCCACCGTGAAGTGCAGCAGGTGGATGAACACGAAGCCGAGCGAATAGTTCATGCTGAACAGGAAGGCTTCCACCAGCGGCGCCGCGTGCAGGTAGGACAGCAGGATCTTGAACAGCGCCATGAAACCGATGATCAGACCGGCGCCGGCGGCTGAGAAGAACATGGCGCCCAGCTCGCGGCGCGTGTTGGCCACGTAGTGCTCGCCGGTGTGGCTGGCGTTCTCGGTGACGTTGCGCGCCAGCAGGTTGATATTGTCGCGCAGCAGATCGCCCACCATGTATTTCTTGTTGTGCGCCTCGATCAGCTCCAGCGCCAGCGCGATGCCCTCGGCGCGGCGCGCGTGGTCGTCGGCCTCGCCGGGCTGGTCCACATCGACCAGCACCAGCAGCTTGCGCATGCGGTCCATGCTTTGCGTCAGCGACACCAGCAGGTAGGTCAGCGCGATGCTGGTGCCCTGGCTCAGCGCCTTCTTGCGGATTTTGCTGATGACGGTGTCGCACTGGTCCAGCATCACCAGCAGGTGGCGGGCGTCGGCCAGCGCGACTTCCTGGCCGGCCAGCTTGCGCTGGTAGGCGTCGAGGTAGGCGTTGACCTCGAAATTCTGCACCATGAAGGGCGATTCGTAGGTCTCCATTTCGGTGTGAAAGTTGGTCAGGCGCGGCTCCAGGCCGATGGCGCACACGCGGTAGGACAGCGTGCGGATCGCTTCCAGCAGCCCCTGCAACATCAGGTTGCCGAGGTACGGCTGTCCGCCGCGCGGCACGCTGGCGCGCTGCTCGGAGTGGATCACCACGTCCAGCAAGGCCAGCCAGTCCTCGGCCGGCACGGCGCGCATCCACAGGTAATCGGTGCGCTTGTAGACGATCTGGTCCAGCGCCTCGTCCAGGTAGTCGTTGCCCAGCGCGGGCGGCAGCATGCGGTAGGCGATGCGGGTGCGCAGTTCGCTGAAGAAGCCGTCGTTCGACAGCACGCCGAGCTCGGTGTACAGGCTGGAATGGCGGCGCGACGCGATGAGGTTGCGGGCGTAGTCGCGCAGCGCGTTGGCGTGCGCCAGATTGCCTTTTAATAGCTGGGTCAGGGTGCGCACGTTGGCGGTGGCGCGGGCGCCGTCGGTGGCGCGCTTGGGACGCAGGGTGTCGAACAGCGCGATCATCGGACCGATGTCGTTGCTGTCTGCGTGGATGCGTTCCAGAATATCGAGCATGGAAAGAGCTTTGTAATGCAAAAAACGCAGTATAACCGCCGGCATGCGGCAAGTATGTACGGTGTCGAACATAGGTTTCCGCGATGAAATGATAAAGATGCGTGATGATGCGCACAGAACGGGCCCGGGGAGGGGGCTACACTGAGCCTGACCATCCCAACGTACCTTGCTCATCATGAAACCCGCTCCGCTCACATTGGTAATGCTGATGCCGCTGGCCGCGATGGCGCAGACGGAGGTGTATGGAATGCTCGACGCCAACGCGCCGCAGCAAAAGGCCAATCCGTTCAAGCGGCCGGCGGATGTCGGCATCGATGGTCCGCTGGGCGTGGTGGCGCTCGGTCGCCAGTACAACCTGATCGACGAAACGCGGGCCGTTCTGGCCAAGCCGCTGCAGGATGGCGCTGCCAATCTGGCCGGCTATACCAGCGAGCGCTACGACAACACGGTGCGCTATCAATCGTCGCGCTCGCGCAGCGGCATCATCGGTTCCATGACGTACAGCCTGGGCGAATCGCAGTTCAGCAGCGCGACCAATCGCGCCTATGGTGCCACCCTGGGCTACGAGGGCGGCAAGGCCAAGCTGCGCATCAGCTACCAGCGCAAGGAAAACACGCTCGACGCCACCGGCGCCTCGCCCGAGCTCGACCACACCGCGCGCAACGCGCTGATGGCGGCGAGTTATGATTTCGGCGGCTTCGTCGGTTACGCTGGCTATGGTCACAGCAAGGGCGACATCAGCAGCCAGTGGAGCGAAGCCAACCCGTATGGCCTGGTCGGCCAGCGCGACCTGTACACCAACAGCCGCGACTCGCTGGTCGGCGTGGTGGTGCCGCTGGGCCGCGCCACCACGTTGCTGGCGTCCTTCATCCGCAAGGACGACCGCGGCATCGCCGACCGCGACGCCAACCAGTTCGCCATCGGCGCCAGCTACGCGTTTTCCCGCCGCAGCGATGTGTACGCGGCGTTTTCGACCATTCAGAACCGCAACGGCGCCGGCTTTACCTCTGGCAACGCCACCTACCGGGCGATCAACGTCGGCTTCCGCCGCGCCTTTTAGGCACGCCGCCAAACATGCTACATTGCTGGTTTTGTTGACCAGGAACGCCGCATGTACCTCACTTATTTCAACGGCAATTGGGCCGAAGGCAACGCGCCGCTGTTTGGCGCCATGGACCACAGCGTCTGGCTGGGCTCGTCCGTATTCGACGGCGCCCGTTCGATACGCGGCCAACTGCCTGACCTGCGCCCGCACCTGCAACGCGTGATCCACTCGGCCGAGCGGGTCGGCTTGCGCTGCCCGCTAAGCGTGGAGCAGATGGAGCAACTGGTGCGCGAGGGCGTGGCCAAGTTCCCGGCTGATGCCGAGCTGTACATTCGTCCCTTGGTGTTCGGCACTGACGGCCTGCTGATTCCGGTGCCGGAGAAGAGCGCCTTCGCGCTGACCTTGTTCGATGCGCCGATGCCGCCGGTCACCGGTTTCTCGGCCTGCCTGTCGACGTTGCGCCGTCCGGACGCGTTGATGGCGCCGACCGACGCCAAGGCCTCATCGCTGTACGCCAACACCAGCAAGGCGCTGCGCGAGGCGCGCGACCGGGGTTTTGACAACGCGGTGGTGTGCGACAGCGCCGGCCATGTGGCCGAGTTCGCATCGGCCAATCTGTTCTTCGTTACGCCGGAGGGCAAGGTGGTGACGCCGGTGCCGAACGGTACTTTCCTGTCCGGCATCACCCGCGCGCGTGTGATCGACTTGCTGGCGCAAGCCGGCGTCCCGGTGGAGGAGCGCAGCGTGCGGCCGGAAGAGCTGGACAGCGCCGTGGAAATTTTCAACACCGGCAATTACGGCAAGGTCACGCCCTGCGTGCGCTACGAAGGCCGCACCTTGCCGGTCGGCCCGATCGCCACGCTGGCGCGCGACCGCTACATGGCCTTCGCGGCCGGCGCGTAACTAGCGCGCCGTGGCCGGGCAGGTGGCGCCCAGCCAGCGCCCGGTCGACTCGACGGTGGCGTTGCGCGGCCCGGTGCCGCTGTTGTTGGTGACGTTCATCGTCGCGGTGTAGGCGTTGTCGCCCTGGAAGCGAATCTGGCCGTTGCCGCTGGAGGCTGGATTGGTGCAGGTGAACGACACGTTCAGCCCGCCCGCCACCGGGTCCTGCCGCGACGTGCATTGGCCCTGTTGATTCAGCGGCAGTTCTTTGCGCGCGGCCATTTCCGGCGTGACGCAGGCGGTCACCTTGAGGCTGCCGTCGGCGCCGGCCTGCGGCATCGACACGCCGTTCTGCGCCATCATGCCGGCCACTTTCGCGCGCTGATCAGGCGGCAGTACGGCCAGTTGCGCCAGCGCGGCGCTGAGCGCCTGGTCGGTCTGGCTGTCGCCGGTTTTGATCTTGTTGGTCAATTCCCATAAGCCGGGCTTGACGGTTTGCGCCGATGCGTGCGCCGCGGCCAGCATGGTCAGCGATATGAACAGACGTTTCATCATGAATCCTCCTTGAGTCAGCAGCATAAATGAAAACGGCGCCGCCGGCGCCGTTTCCTCTGGAACGATGGGTTCCGCGCTAGATGCCGCGACCGCTAATCAGGCGCAGCAGCACCATGATGATGGCGACCACCAGCAGGATGTGGATGAAACCGCCGATGGTGTAGGAAGTTACCAGGCCCAGCAGCCACAGGATCAGCAGAACGACAGCGATGGTATAAAGCATGATGATCTCCTCGGGTTGTGTTGGATCTATTATCAGTCGTACCAGTGTTTCTTTCTGTACGCTGCCGAACCTTGTGCCTTAGTCCAGCGAACGCAGTTGGCCGTTGACGACGCGCACCGCGTCGCCGTTACGCCATTGCGGTGCCGACGACGAGTGAATCGTGCGCTTGGTGCCGTTGTCCATGCGGACCACGATGTTCCAGCTGTAGGTGGTTTTCATGCTGCCTTCGATCTGGTTGCCGGCCACCGCGCCGCCGACGGCGCCCGCCACCGTGGCCAGCTGACGGCCATGGCCGCCGCCCACCTGGTTGCCCAGCAGGCCGCCGAGCACCGCGCCGCCGACCGCGCCGACGCCGCTGCCTTCCGGACGATGTTCAATCTGCCGCACCGATTCCACCACGCCGCAATTGCTGCATGGGGCGTTGCGGCTTTCCTGCTCTTGCGCCTGGCCACGGCCTTGCGACACGGCCGGCGCGGTGTTCTGTGCGGCACGTGGGGCGCCGTTGTCGGCGTAGCCCATCTGCTGCGATTGCGGCGGCGGCATGCCCGCCATCTTGTCCGGAACGTTGGCGTTGGAGGTCGGTAGCCAGCCGAGCATGGCGGCGGCGCCCACGCCGCAGAACAGCACCACCGCAACGGCGGCGATGATCATGATGGGATGGGTGCCAGGTTTGGTGTTTTGCGTATCCATGGGTAAGTCCTTTTTTGTTTTGAATGCCGCTATTTTCCGAGGGGACATGTTTTGCTTCCGTGCGTCACCGTACATACAGAGCAAATAATTGCCACTAAGCTGTTTCCATGCATACTCATATTTCACATTCCCCCGACGACGACCGCGCGCTGCCGCGGTTGGCGAACAATCGCCTGTTGGCCAGTCTGCCGGATGACGATCAGGCCCAGCTTGCTGAAAAATGCGAGACGGTGCGGGTCGACAACGGCGAGGTGTTGTCGGAGCCGGGGCAGCAAGTGCGGTATGTGTATTTCCCCATCGATTGCCTGGTGTCGCTGCTCGGCGTGGCAGACGGCCGCATGACGCTGGAGGTGGGCTCGATCGGCCGCGAGGGCATGCTCGGCGCGCCGGTGGTGCTGGGCCACGAGCTGGCGCAGGTGCGCGCGGTGGTGCAGCGCTCGGGCCGGACCTACCGCATGGCGGCGGGCGATTTTGTGGCCGAGTTTTATCGGATGGAATCGTTGCAGCGCTTGCTGCACCGTTATACCGATACCGCGCTGGCGCAGGCGATTCAGATCGCCGTGTGCAGCCGCTTCCATGTGCTGGAGGCGCGGCTGGCGCGCTCGCTGTTGATTACGCGGGACAGGTTGCAGTCGGAGAAATTCCACCTTACGCATGAATTTCTGGCGCATTCGCTGGGCGTGCGGCGGGTAGGGGTGACCAAGGCCGCCAGCGCGTTGCAGCAGCAGAAGCTGATCACCTACAGCCGTGGCAATATCGAGATTCTGGATTCGGCGGGACTGGAGTCGGCGTCCTGCCACTGCTACGAAATGTTCAAAGACAAATAAGACGACGAGGACGTTAACACGTCCACAAATCATCCACAAATCATCCACAAATCATCCACAAATCATCCACAAATCATCCACAAACGCCAAAACGCCAAAACGTTATTCCCGCTTTCGCGGGAATAACGTGTGAGCGGGTGGTGGTAGATTAACGTGGTGGCTTCTGCACTTGGTTACCGATCACGCCACCCACGGCCGCGCCACCGACGGTGCCGATGGCGCTACCGCCGGTCAGCACCGAACCAGCCACGGCACCGACACCGGCGCCAATGGCGGTATTTTTGTCCTGGCCCGACATATTGGCACAGGCGCTCAGGCCCAGGGTGGCCGCCAGCACGGTGGCGGTTGCTGCGATACGCTTGATGTTGTTCATGATTTTTCTCCTCTGGCAGGCCAGGCGCGGTATTGCACCCGGGCGATGAGGTCAGAATAAGTCAAAGCGGCAACCAGTTCTGTTCGCCATCACACATACGGGAAACATCAACGCTGTGGATTGCCCGGTGGCGGCGCCACCGCCTTGCCGCCCAGTTGCGCGATCAGCGTGCGGCAGGCCGGCGTTTCACCCGGCGCTGTGCTGACCAGTGGCACAATCGCCGCCACCGGCGCCACCACCGCCAGCGCCAGCGCGCCGCCGGCGCGCAAGGCCAGCGTGCCCTTGTCGACGCTGACGTCCGGGGTCTTGAAGGTGCCGCGCACATAGATCGGCGCGCGCAGCGAAATCACGCGCACCGATTTGGCGTCCGGCTTTAGCGTCAGGTCCAGCTTCTCGTTGCCGAGGTTGACCGTGCCGTGGATATCGATGCGCGCTTCCGAGGTGTCCACCGTGAACAGCCGCGACTTCATCACGCCGTTGCTGACGGCAAAATCGGTCACCATGCAATTGAGCTTGACCTGCTGGTCGCCGGCGATCCGCGTCAACACCACGCTGCCGATGTTCAGTCCCATGGTTTCAAGCATCAGCTTGCTCACGCTGCCCTGGTTGATCACGCCTTTCAGTTCGCCGTTGGACGCGCCCAGCAGGTCGGCCACCGAGTTGCCGCTGGCCGACAGCGAGACGTCGGCATTGATTTCGCCCACCGTGGCCTGCATGCCGTCGATCGACGGGAACAGCTGCTTCAGCTGCAACTGCCGGGCATCGGCCTTCAGCTCGGCGCGGATAGCGTCCGGCGTGATCTTGCCGCTGCCGTCCAGCATGACGTTGGCGGTGAAGCGGCCGCCGGCGATGTCGAAGTTCAGCGGCGTCAGCGCCAGCACGCCGTCCTTGAGGTGGATCCGCGTGGTCAGGTTCTGGATCGGCAGATTCTGCTCGCGGGTGATCTGCGCCGCCGTGAAGTTGACGTCGGCATCAATCGCGGTCCAGCGCTCGGTGCGGAATTTTTCCACCGGCAGCACCTTGTTGCCGGGTTGAAGTTCGTCGGCGCCGCGCGCCTCCTTGCTGGCGTTGGAGTCGGCGCCGATCAGCGGACCGAGGTCGGACACCTGCAGTAGCTTGGACTGCACCGTGCCGCTCAGCAGCGGCCGCGGCGCGCCGGTCTTGAATTCCAGCTTGCCGGCGATGTCGCTCTGGCCGACCTTGCCGGTGAATTGCTGGTACACCCAGCGGCTGGCGTTGGCGCCGAGGTTGCCGTTCAGGTGGCCCTCGGTGGCGAAGGGCGGCGTTTCCGGCAGCAGCACGCCGGTCAGGCCGTAAAGCCGCGCCATGCTGGGGCCGGACAACTTGAGTTGCATGTCGATCGCCGCCAGCGAGGCCGGCTTGGTCAGCGTGCCGTCGAAGCTGATGCGGGTGCCGCCGACGTCGAGGCTGGCCGCGAGCGGGTAGGGCTTGATCTGTTGTAGCGCCAGCACGGCGCCGGCCTTGCCGCCACCACTGACGTCCTGGCCGTTCCACTTGCCGCGCAACCGCCAGGCCACGCCGTAGCGCGGGTCGTCGATGGTGTCGACTTGGGCGCTGGCGTCGACGTGGGTGATGGCGTCGATGTAGCGCACCGTGCCTTTGGTGAACACCACGCTGTGCACGTTCAGCGTCCATGCCGACGGCGCGTCGTCGTCGCCGAAGGTCCAGTTGTTGCGGCCGTCGACCTCGCGTTGCAGCAGCAGCCGTGGATTGTCGAAGCGCAGCTGCGGAATCTCGATGCGTTGGCGCAGCAGCGGCAGCGGCTCGATGGCAAAGGCGAACTGATCCACGCTGACCATCTCGGCCGGCGCGCGCATGCCGCGCGGATTGCCGATGTGGACGTCGCGCGCCACCAGGTGCGGCAGCGGCAGCCAGCTGCCGTGCTGGCGCCAGGCCAGCGACACCGCGCCGCGGATTTCGAACGGCCGCTCGATGGCCGTACCGATCTTGTCGTTGAGCCAGGGGCGCGCGCGATTCCAGTCGACGCTGTTGAGGGCGACAACGGCGATCACGGGGATGGCCAGCGCCACGGCGCCGGCGGCGATGGCGATGCGGGTACGGCGGGGCAGGGGCATAGTCAACCTTGAAACGCGAGTTGCATCATTTTACACACTCCGGCTTTTTGTGCGTCACCGTACTGATGCTGAGGCGGCAAGCGCCTATAACGTCAACCGTACCATCAACTTTTAAGGAGAATAAGAATGATGACGATGAATACCCGGTGGCAGCTGTTGTGTGGCATGGCCGTGCTGGTCGGTCTGAGCGGTTGCGCCAGCGAGAAAACCCCGGCCACCGCCGATGTGGCCGTGTCGCGCCAGGCCGTGGCGGCCGCCACCAGCGCCGGCGCCGCCGACCTGGCCCCGGCCGAGATGCAGTCGGCCCGTGAAAAACTGATGCGCGCCAACCAGGCGCTGGCCGCGCGCGATTACAAAACGGCGCAGGACCTGGCCACCGAGGCCTCGGCCGACGCGCAACTGGCGCAGAGCAAGGCCAATTCGGCCAAAGCCACCGCCGCCTCCGATGAACTGCAACAAAACATCCGCCTGCTGCGCGAAGAACTGGCACGCGCCAACGCCACCAACCAACAATAAATAATAAGGAATCACGACCATGAAAAAATTCGTTCTGGCGCCTGCCGCCCTGACCATCTCGATGCTGTTCGCCGCCTGCAGCACCACGCCGACCACTACCCGTCAGCTGGACCAGGCGCGCAGCGATTTCATGACCGCCCAAAGCAACCCGTCGGTGGCCGCCAACGCGCCGCTGGAATTCAAGGCCGCGTCGGACGCGCTGGACAGCGCCAATACCGCCGCCGCGAAACGCGAGAGCCTGGACGACATCGACAAGCTGGCCTACATCGCCAAGCAGAAGATCGCCACCGCGCAGGAAGCGGCCAAGGCCAAGCAGGCTGAAAACGAGGTCGCCAGCGCCGCCCGCCAGCGTGATGAAATCCGCCTGCAGGCGCGCACCGCCGAAGCCAATAGCGCCCGCGTCGCCGCCGACCGCGCCAAGGCCGAGGCCGACGCTGCCCGCGCACAAGCGGACGCCGCCGCCAACTCGGCGCGCGACGAGGCCGCCAAGAACGCCGCGCTGCAACAGCAACTGGCCGACCTGCAAGCCAAGCAAACCGAGCGCGGCATTGTCATCACGCTGAGCGATGTGCTGTTCCAGGTCGACCGCGCCGAGCTGAGCGCCGAAGGCCTGCGCACCGCGCAGAAGGTGGCCGACGTGCTGGCGCAGGAACCGCAGGCGGTGGTGCAGGTCGAAGGGTTTACCGACAGCACCGGCACCTCGTCGCACAACCTCGAATTGTCGCAGCGCCGTGCCGAATCGGTGCGCAACGCGCTGATCGGCCTGGGCGTGCCGAGCGCCAAGATCGCCACCCGCGGCTATGGCGAAGCGTTCCCGGTGGCCAGCAATGCCGACGCCGGCAGCCGCCAGCTGAACCGCCGCGTCGAGATCGTGCTGTCGCAAAACGGCACGCCGATCGCCAACCGCCGTTAATTTGACTTTTACCAAGGAAGGAAAACCCCATGGCTGAATCCACCCCCACCCAACCGGCAGGCATCGATACCGAGGCCATCCGCGCCGCCGCCCGCAACCTGGAGGACGGCGCGGTCACCTCAGGCTATCAGGGCAACCGCCAGGCAGTGATCAAGATGCTCAACGACGCGCTGGCGACCGAGCTGGTGTGCATCAACCGCTACAAGCGCCACTACTACACCGTCAGCGGGCGCGAGAACGCCGCCATCAAGGCCGAGTTCCTCGCGCACGCCAACGAGGAGCAGCAGCACGCCGACTGGCTGGCCGAGCGCATCGTCCAGCTGAACGGCGATCCTGATTTTAATCCTGCAACATTGCTTGCACGCAGCCATGCCGAGTATGATGCGTCTGAAGACGTACAATCGATGGTGCGCGCCAACCTGATCGCCGAGCGCGTGGCCATCGAGGCCTACCGCCAGATGATCCAGCAAATCGACGACACCGACCCCACAACGCGCCATCTCTTGATCAAGATCATGGCGAGCGAAGAGGAGCACGCGGACGATATGCGTGATATGTTGACCGAACACGGTTGACACGGCGCAAGGCGATTTGCTATACAGTTTTCACATCAACAACCCAAAACAGGAGCCTCATCATGCTGGAACAAAACATCAGTACCGTGAATAACGACGTGAAAACTCTGGTCAAGGATGCCCAGGCATTGTTCACCGCCGCCACCGCGCTGACCGGCGAAAAGGCTGACGAACTGCGCGGCCGCGGCATGCGCGTGCTGGACACCGCGCTGGCCAAGGCCCATGAAGCCCAGATCAGCGCCGTGGCCGCCACCAAGGAAGCCGCCCAGCACGCCGACGAGTACGTCAAAGAAAACCCATGGCGCTCGATCGCCGCCGCCGCCGGCATCGGCCTGCTGATCGGCGTCATCATCGGCCGCAAGTAATGGCGCAAGACGACGGCACCCGTCCGCCGGGCCTGATCGCGTCGCTGGGTCTGGTGACCCGCAACGCGCTGGCCTTGCTGCTGAACCGGCTGGAACTGGCCGCGCTGGAGTTGGCGCAGGTGCGCAATCACCTGCTGCAACTGGTGGTGGTGTTCGCGCTGGCTGTGCTGCTGGGCGGCTTTGCGCTGATCTACGCCTCGATCACCATCGTCTATCTGGCGTGGGCGGTGATCGGCTGGGTGATCCTGCCGATCATCACCGTGGTGTTCCTGCTGGTCACCATCGGCCTGATCCTGTACGCGCGCGCGATGCTGCGTAGCGGCAAGCTGACGCTGCCGGCGACCATGGCGGAACTGAAGTCCGACCGTGACATGCTGGTGTAAGGAGAGGCCATGAGCAACAAGCACGAAGACGATGCCGCGCTGGCGGCGGACAAGCAGCGGCTGATCCGTGAGGGCGAGCTGCTGCGTATCAAGGTGGTGCATTCGAAGGCGCTGGTCGGTCAGGCCTTGCAGCCGGACGCGCTGATGCATGGGGCGGTCGACCATGCGGTGGCGCTGGCGCAGGCGCGCCTGGGTGGCCTGCTGCAGCCGGGTGGTGGCGGCTTGTTGGGGGGCTTGAATCTCAAGTCGCTCAGGTCGTTGTTGCCGTATGCGTTGACGGTGGGGTCGTTCATCGCGCGCAAGCGCTTGATCAAGCCGGTGTTGGTGCTGACGGCGGTGGCGGGAGCGGGCGTGGCCTGGCTGATGCGGCATCAGCGTTCGGAATGAAGCAAGGGCCGCTAATAGCGGCCCTTGTGTTTTATTGACCCGCCAGCAGTTGCGGCACTTTGGCCATGTCGGCCTGGTAGGTGTGCTGCGCGTCCTTCAGACAGGCGCCGCGCTCGGTGGCGGGCACCTGCTTGCATGCTTGCCTGGCTTCGGCCAGCGCGGCGCCGATTTCCTTGCGCAGTGTGCGTTCCCGTTCCTGCGGCGTGCGGTCCGGCCGCGACCAGCGCGCCGGATCGCCGTGCGCGATTTCCTGTTTCTGCAGTTGGGCGTTGAGCGGTGGCGTGGTGTCTTGTTGCGCGTGCGCGGCCAGCGCCGCGCACGCCATCATCACGCCGGTGATGATGCGATGGTGCATGATAGTCTCCCGAGTTTACAGTCTGCCGGTCAGCAGCATAATCAACAGTATCACCACGATCAGGCCGGTGACGCCGCTGGGGGCGTAGCCCCAGTTGCGGCTGTGCGGCCAGGTCGGCAGGGCGCCGATCAGGGCCAGCACCAGGATAATCAGAATAATAGTGCCCATGAGGTTCTCCTTATAGTGGTGGCGGCGGGGCCGCGGTCAGCTTTCAGTAGCGGTACAGGCGGCCGTCGATCAGGCGCACACGGTTGCCCACACGCAGGTCATACACGCTGTCCTGCTGGATGATGCGGGTATCGCCGTTGTCCATGCGCACGCTGATCTGGTATTCCTGCTTGCCGGCGTTGTTGTTGTTCTCGACATTGTTGCCGACCACCGCGCCGCCGACGGCGCCGGCGATGGTGGCGGCGGTGCGGCCGCTGCCGCCGCCGACCTGGTTACCCAGCAGGCCGCCGATCAGGCCGCCGGTGACGGCGCCGACGCCAGAACCGCCGCGTGCCTGCATGATCTGGATCGAGTCGATGGTGCCGTAGGTCGAGGAGTCGTTGCTGATGTAGCCGATCTGTTGTGGCTGTTGGGTGTTGGCGCAGCCGCTCAGGACGGCAACGCCGGCCAGCAGGGCGGCGGCAAAGGTCGTGGTGCGTTTCATGTGATTCTCCTTGGAAAAGTGTGGGTTCAGCTTAGACAGCCGCACACGCCGGGTCTGTGCGATTCCGCACCAAGCGCCCACGTGTCAGTTTATGTACGCTATCGAACAGTAAAGCGCCGGGAAGCGGCGTTTAATGGCGACATCGGTAGCAGAGACGGCAAACAAACGTCCCGCTGGCTGACAAACTCAATTTCAACACCAAGGAGAAATCGCCATGAAAATCGCACATAAAATCGCTACTGCCCTGTTCACCGTATCGCTGCTGGGCGCCATGACCGGTTGCGCATCGACCTCGACCAAAGAAGGCACCGGCGAGTATGTCGACGATTCCGTCATCACCACCAAAGTCAAAGCCAGCATCTTCAACGAGCCGACCCTGAAATCGACCGAAATCAATGTCGAAACCTTCAAGGGCACCGTGCAGCTGAGCGGCTTCGTGGCCCAGCCTGAAGACATCGCCAAAGCCGGCCAGGTGGCCCGTGGCGTCAAAGGCGTGACCGCCGTGAAAAACGACCTGCACGTCAAGTAATCCCCCCGACTGGCGCGCGTCCGCGGCGGCGCGCGCCGGCGTCCTCTTTGTGAGTCATCATGAACCAGCCTGTCGATCTTCCACCGACTCAAGCACAGGCGGTCCACGCCGACGCTGAGATTCACCACCCCATCCTGCCTTCCCGTCTTCCCCTGCATGTCAACGCGCGCGGCCTGGCGCTGGGCGTGATCGCCACCGTGACCTTCGTCTGGGCGCTGCAATGGGCGCGCGACTTCCTGGTGCCGCTGCTGCTCGGGATCCTGCTGACTTACATGCTCAGTCCGCTCGTGTGCTGGCTGGAGCGCCTGCGCCTGCCGCGCGTGATCGGCGTGACGCTGGTGACCGCCGCCATCCTGGGGGGCTCGGTGCTGGTGGTCGACAAGGTGCAGGGCCAGTTCCAGGCGATCATGGAGGAGCTGCCGACCGCCGGTCACAAGCTGTCGCGTCTGCTGCAGCAGCATTTGCACAGCGGCGGGCCGAGCGCCATACAGCGCATCCAGGACGTCGCCAGCGAATTGCAGCAAGCCACCACCGCCAACGCCCAGGAGCGGCGCGCGGCGCGCCGTGCGGCGGCCTCGGCGGCGCCGTCGGTGTTCCCGGTGATGGACTGGATCTGGGCAGGTTCGATGGGGGTGGCCGGGTTTCTGAGTCAGGCCACGATGGTGGTGTTCCTGGTGTTTTTCCTGCTGCTGTCCGGCGATACCTTCAAGCGTAAGCTGGTCAAGCTGACCGGGCCGTCGTTGACCAAGAAGAAGATCACCGTGCACATCCTGGACGACATCAACACCTCGATCCAGAAATACATGCTGATGCTGCTGGTCACCAACGCCGCGCTGGCGCTGCTGATGTGGGTGGCGCTGCGCTGGATCGGCCTGGAGAACGCCGGCGCCTGGGCCATCGTCGCCGGCCTGTTGCACCTGATGCCGTATTTCGGCCCGTTGCTGATCATGATCGCCACCGGCCTGGTGTCGTTCCTGCAATTCGAGTCCTTGCAGATGAGCTTGCTGGTGATGGGCATCTCGCTGGCCATCGCCACGCTGATCGGCACCATCGTGACCACCTGGATGACCGGTCGCTTCGCGCGCATGAACGCGGCGGCGGTGTTTGTCAGCCTGCTGTTCTGGGGCTGGCTGTGGGGTGTCTGGGGCTTGCTGCTCGGCGTACCCGTGATTGTCATCGTCAAGGTGGTGGCCGAGCGGGTTGAGGGGATGGAAGTGCTGGCCGAGCTACTTGGCGAGTGATCCCAGCTGCAAGGCATACTGCCTTGCGAACTCGGCGCCGACGAAGAAGATCTGCGCCGAGTAATACACCCACAGCAGCAAGGCGATCATCGAGCCGGCCGCGCCAAAGCTGCCGGCCACGCCGCTGTTGCCGATATACGCGCCGATCGCATATTTCCCCAGCGTGAACAGGGCGGCGGTACCCAGCGCGCCGATGCTCACGTCATGCCACGACAGCTTTACACGCGGCAGCATCTTGAAGATGACGCCGAACAGCGCCGCGATCACCGCGAAGCTGATCGCCATATTGATCGCCGTCAGCACCATGCCGGCGTCGGTCCAGTAACTGCCCCATAACTTCTCCAGCAGCGTCAGCGCCGCGCTGACCACCAGTGACACCATCAACAGGAACGCCAGCACCAGCACCATGCCGAACGACAGCAGGCGGGTGCGCACGGTGTCCCATGCGGTGCCGCGGGTCAGCGGCGGCACTTGCCAGATGGCGTCCAGACTGGCCTTGAGCTCGGCGAACACGGTGGTGGCGCCGAACAGCAGCAGGGCGCTGGCGATCAGCGTTGCCAGCAGGCCTTGTTCCTTGTTGCGGGCGCCGGCCAGCACCGCCTGGATCGCTTCCGCGCCTTGCGCGCCGACCAGGCCGCGCAGTTGCGCGAACAGTTCGCCCTGCGCCGCCTGCGGCCCGTAGAACCAGCCGGCGATCGCCAGCACCAGGATCAGCACCGGCGCCAGCGAGAACAGCGTATAAAACGCCAACGCCGCGCCCATGCTGCTGCCGCGGTGTTCAAACCATTCGAGAACGGTGCATTTCAGCACCGAGAAGAGCATTTTTTTAGTCATAAAAAGAAAAAAGCCCCGCAACCAGGGTTGCGGGGCTGTGGTGACGAGGGTTTATTGCACGCGGCGTTCGATGGTGATCTGTTCCACCTCGACGCGGCGGTTAGGCTCCAGGCACTTGATCAGGTCGGCGCGTTTCTTGTCGTGGCACTCAACCACTGGATTCGACTCGCCCTTGCCGACGGCGGTCAGACGGTTGGCGGCGACGCCTTTGGCGACCAGGTAGTCCTTGACCGAATTGGCGCGGCGCTCGGACAGCTTCTGGTTGTACTTGTCGTTGCCGAGGCGGTCGGCGTAACCGGAGATGGTGACGTCGTTGATGCTTTGGTTGGCATTCAGCACGTTGGCGATCTCGTCCAGCTTAGGCTGGTTTGGATTCAGCTTGGCGCTGTCGAAGCCGAACAGCTCGGTGGCCGACATCGTCACCTTCTCGAAGCGCGCTGGTGGTGGTGGCGGTGGTGCTGGCGGCGCTGGTGGCGGTGGTGGTGGTTCGGCCACTGGCGGTGCTGGCGGCGCAGGTGGTGCCGGACGCGGTGGCGCGTTGAAGGCGATGTTCAGGCCGACGGTCGCGTAGTAGTTGTTGCTCTTGCTGTTCGGGAATTCATCGCCGCGGATGAAGCCGTGCACGTTGCGGATGTCGGCCTGCAAGGCGACACGCTCGCTCAGGTCGGCCTGGAAGCCGAGGCCGGCGCTGACGTACGGGGAGGTTTTGCGGCGCTCGATGTCGCCGATCAGGTTGGCTTTGTCGCGTTCCGCGCCGACACCGACCAGGATGAAGGGACGGAAGGATTTGCGCGAGAACATGTACAGGCCGTCCACGCCCAGCGTTTCCTGCTGGTAGCGCTGGCCGTTTTCACGGGAGCGGCCATAGGTGTAGCCGGTCTGGATATCCCAGTTTTCGTTGACGGCCTTACCGAATTTCAGGCCGGCGCCGTAGCCGGTCTTGTCCGTAGCGCCGAAATCCTTGTCCGGCTTGACGGCGTTGACGCTCGGCTGGATGTACCAGGACGGGTTGATGACCGGGTCTTGCTGGGCCATGGCGGAGAACGAAGCGCAAAGTGCTGCTGCGGCTAAGGCGATTTTCTTGGATTTATTCACAGGGTGCTCCCGTTATGTTTAAAAGATTTCATTGCCAGCAATGTTGTTGCATCGCTGTTGGACCGAAGATTAGGGGACATGGTGCGGGTCTTCCGTTCGCTACCGCACCAAACTTTGCGGTGTATCAAATCCGTCACATTTCCTGAAACTTATCCCAACACCGCGTGTCCGACCTTAAACACCAGTGATGCTTCACTAATGTTCGTTGACGCACAGACTGTGGGGGCGCGAGCGGGCATTCTGTGGGTCAAGCCGTACCAATTCGCGCATTAAATTTAAGGAGTGATCCCATGCACGCAGTCAGCAAACAACAAACCATGGTCCAGAACGAGATGAAAGCCTCGCCGGAAATGCATTCCACCACGGCGCGCCTGGTGATGATGGCGCGCTCGACGCCTGCGCCGCTGGACCGCAAGCCTGCCCTGTCGATGGCGTCGATCGAGCGGGTGCGTTCGACCTCGGCCACGCTGCGCCGTATTGAAAACATGCAAAAACTGATTGCCGAGCTGTCCATGCACGAGATGCTGGCCGACGAAATCGCCTGGTTCCTGAAATTCTCGCCCTCCGGCGCCCGCAAATACATCCGCGACCTGCGCGAAGCCGGCGTGATCGAGTTGGCCCGCTACGTCGAGGGCACCGCCACCTACCTGGGCAAGGCGGTCTACCAGCTGACGCCGGACCCGGAGCGCATCGCCGCCTTCCTCGCGGCCATCGCCCAGCCGAAGCGTGAAGGCGCGCCACCGCGCAAGGAGCGTCCGGGCCTGCGCGAGCAAGCGATGGCGGGCAGCGGCCGTCACTTCCACATTCTGGCCGACGACACCCACTACGCGATCCGCGTCAACCGCGGCCCGGTGATGCGCGATCCGCTGGTGGCGGCACTGTTCGGCAGCGCGCCGTCGCAGCAAAAAGCGGAATAAACTGCCCGCAAGGGGAGCAGAAACAGCCGGCGCATGCGCCGGCTGTTTTCGTATTGAAATGTTGATATGCAGCCCCACCTTGGCTGGCATGACATCTTACGGACCCCGCCGCACATGGAAGCTTTGATCTGGATCGGCCTGTCGGCGCTGGCGATCGCGCTGCCCTTCATCTACCCGCGCTGGCGTCTGCGGCGGGTGCTGGCCCGGCCTTTGCCGCCCGAGGCCGAGGATATCCTGCGGCGCAACATCCCCGTCTACAGCGGCATGCCTGCCGATTTGCAGCAGCAATTGCGGCGCATGGTGGTGCAGTTCCTGCATCAAAAAAAGTTTGTCGGCTGCGAGGGGCTGGAGGTCACCGATGAAATGGCGGTGACCATCGCCGGGCAGGCGTGCATGCTGCTGTTGAACCGGCCAAGCAAGGTGTATCCGGCCTTGCACACCATCCTGCTGTATCCGACGGAATTCGTGGCGCAGCGCGCCGAGGTGGGGCCGGGCGGCGTGGTCACGCCGGGCAGGCAAAGCATGCTGGGCGAGTCGTGGGACGATGGCCGCGTGGTGCTGTCCTGGGACGATGTGCGGCGCGGCGCCGGCGACTGGACCGATGGCCACAATGTCGTGCTGCACGAATTCGCCCATCAGCTGGACAGCGAATCGGGCCGCGCCAACGGCGCGCCTTACCTGGGTAATCCCGCCAGCTACAGCGAATGGTCGGAAGTGCTGTCGCGCGCCTACCAGAACCTGCGCTGGCATGCCATGTACCGTCAGCCTGCGGTGATGGACCACTACGGCGCCACCAATCCGGCCGAATTCTTCGCCGTCGCCACCGAAACCTTCTACGAGAAGCCGTACCAGATGGCCGAGCATTATCCCGAATTGTTCGCGGAATTCCTCAAATACTACCGCGTCGATCCGCGCGAATGGATGTCGCCACCGCCGCCGCCTTCGCCGGAGCCGCCGCTCGGCTACGCCCACGGCTGGTGAACGGCGGATGTATCGCAGGCTATTTTCAGTTGCAGGATGAAATCGCCGATGCGCGCCTGGCATTGCCCGGCGTGGTGCAGGGCAGCGCCCACGTCGGCTCGCTGTACAGCCTGAACAAGATGAAGGAACGCGGCGAGCCGGACGAGGACGGCAGCAATGTCCAGCCGCCACGCAAGGCCGCCATGCCAGCCGCCGCCCTTGTTGCTTATCGGCGACGATGCCTGCGCCAAGAGCAATTTTCGGTATGATAGCTCCACGACATCACACCGAGCGCGGAGGCGGCAATGACTCAGGCATGGCTAGTACTCACACGTCCGGACGGACGCGACGTTGCGGCGCCGTCCGAAGCCCAGATGGCGGCCGCCCTGGCCGACGTCTACAGCGGCAAGATGGGCGATCCCGACGGCGGTCCCGGCAGCGCGGTGCTGCGTTTCGGCTATGACGACGGCCTGATGTACGAGATGGAAGTGGCGGCCGGCGGCGCCGTGCGCTTTGCCGAGTGGTCGGACCGCGATTGCGAAATCGCGCTGGCCGCGCCGCGCACCATGACCGTCGCGCGGCAGGCCGACGCCTTGCAGCTGTGGCGGCTGATGGCGCAGCGGCAGGTGGCCAAGATCCGCAGCCAGCCCTGGCTCAGCGACGACTAGCGCCGCGCTTGCTCCAACCGCGTCTGGCAATGGATGCAAAAACGCGCTTCCGGGCGGGCGTTCAAGCGCGAATAGCCGATCGGCTCGCCGCAACTTTCACACAAACCATAACGCTGGTCGTCGAATTTGGCCAGCGCGCGACGCACATGGCCCAGCTGGCGCGCGGTCAGCGTGGCCGCCTCGTGCACGGCGGCGTGCAGCGTGCGCTGGCTGGCGTTGTCGGCCGGCGAGGCCTCGGCCTGATGCGGCAGCGGCGTGCGCAGGTCGGTGCTGCGGTCGAGGTCGTCCGCAAGCTGGCTGAGCAGCGCGGCGCGGGCCTGCTCCAGGCGTGCCTGCAAGGTCTGCCATTGTTCGTCGTCCAGTCCGTTCATGCCGCGTGCTCCTTAGGGCGTTGGACTAGCGCGGCGGCGAATCGTTCTACAGCGCCTCGATGTGGTGCTTGAGTTTTTCCAGCGACGACAGGATGTGTTCCGGCTTGCCGCTGGCGATGGCCGCGCCGGCGCCGATCAGTTCGCCGGCGAGGTCGGCCAGATCCTTGACGCGGTCGACGCAGGCGATGATCTGTTCCGCCTTCGCGGCCAGCTCGGCCAGCGCCTGCCGCTGCGGCGCCAGGTGGCCGCCGGCCTGCACGGCGGCGTCGAGGTAGAGCAGGTTGGCGCGCTGGCGCAGCTGCACCTCGCTGTCAAACAGCGCCTGCGCCACCGGGTGCGAAATGCCGGGCAGCGGGGCGTCGGGTGTGGGCTGGCGCAGCGCGCGCATCAGGCGCCGGTGCAGGGCGTCGGCGCAGGCCGACAGCGTATCGGCCAGCGCTTCGGGACTGGGTGGTTGCGGGTCGGGCATGACGGCTCCTTAGTCGGCGGGCAGGTGGTCGAGCAGCGCGCGCTGTTTTTGCGCGATCAGATCGAGGTTGTTGCGGGCCAGCGTGAAGCGCAGGCCGATCAGGCGGAACTCGGCCTGTTTTTCTTGCTGCTTGGCCTTGGCCAGCGCCAGCAGCAGACGCTTGCGGTTGGCGTCGAGGAAGGGGATTTCCGATTCCAGCATGCCGAGCACCAGGTCCTCCTCGTTGTCGCTGGATTTGCTGTACAGGCGCAGCAGCGTGGCCATGGCGTCCAGCACCTGTTGCATGGGCGCGCTGCCCTCGCGCAGCAACTGGTCGACCGTGTTCTCCTGCAGCGGCCGGGTGAGGGCGCGCGCCGCCAGCCGCGTCAGCCCGGCGTAGGCGTTGACGTGACGGTCTTCCAGGCCGCTATCGGGCCAGGCCTTGATGCCGCTGCCGATGCTTTTGACCTGGTCCTCCAGATCGTACTGGTTGTCACCGGCCAGCTTGCCCAGCGCCCGCATATAGGCTTGCAGGCCGTATTGCAGCTTGACGAAATCGTCGCAGGCTTGCTGGCGGCGCGCGTCCAGCAGTTGCTCGCGGGCGTCGGCGGCCGGATACATGTACGGCTGCTGGCGCTGATAGGTGTTGCGGTAGCGCTCGGTCAGCTCGTGGTAGGCGCCGAGCTTGGGCGCGTCGGCGGCGAAGGCGCGCACCGCCGCCATGCGCGGCGTGCTGCTGGCGCAGCCGGTGAGCAGGGCCAGCAGGCACAGGAGCAGACAAAGACGTTTCATGGATCCCCCCACAAATGAGTGGGACGATTGTGGCGCGGGGCGGCGCGGCGCGTGTTGCGCGAGCGCAGACTAAGTGGTCAGCGCCTCGCGCCAGCCGAGGCCGGCGTTGGTGTCGCCGGCCGGGAGGTACTCGCAGCCGAGCCAGCCGTCATAGCCGAGGCGGTCGATCAGCGCGAACAGGTGGCGGTAATTGATCTCGCCGGTGCCGGGTTCGTGGCGGCCGGGGGTATCGGCGATCTGCATGTGCTTGATCAGCGGCAGGTGGGCCTGGATGGTTGCCGACAGTTCGCCCTCCATGCGCTGCATGTGATAGATGTCGTATTGCAGGAAGAGGTTGGGGCTGCCGACCTCGGCGATGACATCCAGCGCCTGGCGGCTGCGGTTGAGGAAATAGCCGGGCATATCGAAAGAATTGATCGGCTCGATCAGCACACGCACGCCGGCCGGCGCCAGGCGCGCCGCCGCATAGCGCAGATTATCGACATAGGTGGCGTGGGCCAAGGAGTGCGCCAGGCCATCCGGCAGCCGGCCCGCCATGCAATGCACCTGCTGGACGCCCAGTTCGGCGGCATAGTCGCGTGCGGCATCGACGCTGTCCCGGAACGCCGTCAAGCGGCGCGGATCGCAAGCCATGCCGCGATCACCGGCCTGCCAGTCGCCGGCGGGCAAATTAAACAAGACCAGCTTCAGCTGATAACGGCGCAGCCGTTCGGCGATCTGCTGTGGCGCAAAGGCATAAGGAAAAAGAAACTCGACCGCCTCAAAGCCCGCCTCGTGGGCGAGGGCAAAGCGGTCCAGAAAAGGGACGTCGGTGTACAGCATCGACAGGTTGGCAGCAAACTTAGGCATGGCAATAAAGGTCCGGTGTCAGGTCTGACAATCGCACACGGGCTCAACTGCGTAGCAGTTGAGCCCGTGTGCGATTGTCAGACCTGACACCGTTTTTTGTTAGCGGCCGCGACCGCCGCTGCGGTGCTGGGCTGCCGCGCGTGGGGCATTGCCACCACCGCCGCCGCCGCTGCGCGCGCCACCACCGTTGCCGCTGGCCGAGCGTGGCTTGTTGCCGCCGCCGTTGCCATTGCCGCCGCCCGGTTTGCGCGGGGCGCCGCTGTTGCGGTTGCCGCCGCCGCCGCCGTTGCGGTGGCCCGGGCCGCCGCTGCGCAGCTGGATCGGTTGCGCCCGCGCGGTCGGATCAGGCTCGAAGCCCGGGATGACTTCGCGCGGCAGCGTTTGCTTGATGAGCTTTTCGATGTCTTTCAGCATGTCGTGCTCGTCCACGCAGACCAGCGACACCGCCTCGCCCGTGGCGCCGGCGCGGCCGGTACGGCCGATGCGGTGCACATAGTCTTCCGGCACGTTCGGCAGGTCGTAGTTGACCACGTGCGGCAGCTGGTCGATGTCGATGCCGCGCGCGGCGATGTCGGTGGCCACCAGCACTTGCAGCTTGTTGTCCTTGAACTCGGACAGCGCCTTGGTGCGCGCCGACTGGCTCTTGTTGCCGTGGATCGCCATCGCGCCGATGCCGTCCTTCTCCAGCTGTTCCACCAGCTTGTTGGCGCCGTGCTTGGTGCGGGTGAAGACCAGCACCTGGCTCCACTGGTGCGTTTTGATCAGGTGCGCCAGCATCGGGTGCTTCTTGTCGCGGTCGACCGGGTGGATCTTCTGGGCGATGATTTCCACCGTCGAGTTGCGGCGCGCCACTTCGATCGTCGCCGGCTTGTTCAGCAGGCCGTCGGCCAGCGCCTTGATGTCGTCCGAGAACGTGGCCGAGAACAGCAGGTTCTGGCGCTTCGGCGGCAGGCCGGCCAGCACCTTGCGGATGTCGCGGATGAAGCCCATGTCGAGCATCCGGTCGGCTTCGTCCAGCACCAGGATCTCGACCTTGCTCAGGTCGACCGTGCGCTGGTCCATGTGGTCCAGCAGGCGGCCCGGCGTCGCCACCAGGATGTCGACGCCGTGCTTGAGCTGCTTGATCTGCGGGTTGATGCCCACGCCGCCAAAGATCACCGCCGAGTTCAGCTTGGTGTACTTGCCGTAGATGCGCACGCTTTCCTCGACCTGCGCCGCCAGTTCGCGGGTCGGGGTCAGGATCAGGGCGCGGATGGCGCGCGGCGAATTGTTGCTGGTGAGCTTGGCGCCGACCGCGTCGGTCGACAGGCGCTGCAGCAGCGGCAGCGTGAAGCCGGCGGTCTTGCCGGTGCCGGTCTGCGCGCCCGCCAGCAGGTCGCCGCCGTTGAGGACGGCGGGAATGGCCTGTTGCTGGATGGGCGTCGGCGTGGTGTAGCCGGTTTCGCTAACCGCGCGCATCAGGGCGTCGGACAAACCGAGAGAGGAAAAAGACATATTAACTTTACGTAAAGATTCTACAGGTGGGGCGGTTGCCGCAGGTTTTCAGTATAACAGCTTGTTTCAATACGGAAATAAAACCTGCGATCAAAAAAGGGAGCCGCGGCTCCCCTCTATCACGGCATGCGCTGGCTTATGCGTAGGGGGTGAGGAGGCCCACCATCTGCGCGAAGATTTTCGGGCTGGCGGCGATGACGTCACCCTTGTACAGGTAGTCCGATTCGCCGCTGAACTCGCCGACGATGCCGCCGGCTTCGGTCACCAGCAGCGCGCCGCCGGCGATGTCCCACGGTTTCAGGCCTTTTTCATAGAAGCCGTCCAGGCGGCCGCAGGCGACGTAGGCCAGATCCAGCGCGGCGCTGCCGGCGCGGCGGATGCCCTGGGTGCGCTCGGCCATGACGCCGTACATTTCCAGGTATTCTTTCAGCGCCTTCGGGCTGCCGGTCTGGTAGCCGGTGGCCAGCAGGGCGTTGGCGATGCGGTCGAGCTTGCCGACGCGGATGCGTTTTTCGTTCAGGTAGGCGCCGGCGCCCTTGGTGGCGGTGAACAGGTCGTTGCGCACCGGGTCGTAGACCACCGACTGGGTGATGACGCCGCGCTGCGACAGCGCGATCGAGATCGAATATTGCGGGAAGCCGTGCATGAAGTTGGTGGTGCCATCGATCGGGTCGATGATCCAGGTGTATTCCGCCTCGTCGTGGGCATTGGCCGATGCGCCGGATTCTTCCGCCAGGAAGGCGTGGTCGGGATAGGCTTTCGACAGCACTTCGATGATCGCTTGTTCAGCGGCCTGGTCAACGTCGGTGACGAAGTCCTTGTGGTTTTTTTCGGTGACGATGACGCGGTCAAGGTCGAAGGAAGCGCGGTTGATGACAGCGGCGCCACGGCGCGCGGCTTTCACCGCCGTGTTGATCATTGGATGCATGGGCTTTTCCGTATAAAAATGCTAACGCCCACCGGGGGATTTCCAGCCCGGCGGCACGACAGGAGACAAAATGACAAAGAGCGGGGCGGCAGCAACAGGTAGAATTCTGCTGGAATTTCCGGATCAATACCGCGCGATTGCGCTATTTTAAATGAACCTGCCCCAAATCAACACGAATCTTTTCAACCAACTGCGATTTATTCTGGTCGAGACCAGCCGCGCGGGCAATATCGGGGCGGTGGCGCGGGCCATGAAAACCATGGGCTACAGCGACCTGGTGCTGGTGACGCCGCGCTGCGACCACCCGCTGCACGACCCGGAAGCGGTGGCCTTCGCCAGTGGCGCGCAGGATATCCTGGCGGCGGCGCGGGTGGTCGGCAGCATCGCCGAGGCGCTGCAAGGCGTCAACTTTGCCGCCGCCGTGTCGGCCCGCTTGCGCGAGTTTTCGCCGCCGGTGTTATCTCCGCGACAATTCGCCGGGCAACTGGTGGCGCCGCCGGAGGCGCGCGCGGCGCTGATTTTCGGCAACGAGCGCTTCGGCCTGCCCAACGAGCTGGTCGAGAAATGTAATGTGTTGATCAACATTCCCGCCAATCCGGAGTATTCGTCGCTGAATCTGTCGCAGGCGGCGCAGGTGCTGGCCTACGAGTGCCGCATGGCGGTGCTGGACGGTGGCGGCGTCCTGCACACGCCGCGCCTGCCGGTCGGCGATGCCAATCCGGTCGGCTTCCACGGCGAGGCCGCCAGCATTGCGCAGATCGAGGGCATGTATGCGCATCTGGAGCAGGCGCTGGTGCACATCGGTTTCCTCGACGCCAGCAATCCGCGCAAGCTGATGCCGCGCCTGAAGCGCCTGTTCGCGCGCGCGCAACTGGAAAAGGAAGAGGTCAACATTCTGCGCGGCATCGCCCGCCACATGAGCGGCCGCGACGGCAAGCAGGACCCCTGAGCCGGCGACGCTGACGCCGGGTTAGATGCCGTCCTCTAACTTTGCCGCCTACACTGTCGGCTAACGACAAAAAAATAAACGGAGACCATGCTCATATCCCGCAGATCCTGGCTGAAGATCGGCGTGGCCGGCGCCTGCGCGCTGGCCGCCGGCGGCGCAGTCTATCGTCTGGCGCAAGCGCCGGCGGCGGCATCGCGCTTCGCGCTCGATGGCGAAGCCCTGGCGGTGCTGTACGCCATCATTCCCGTCATGCTGGGGCCGGTGTTGCCGGCACCGCCGGCCGCGCGCGCCACCGCCCTGACCGCCGCCAGCGGACGGGTGCGCGACGCCGTGTTGAGCCTGCCGCTGGCGACGCAACCGCAAGTGCAGGATCTGTTCGGACTGCTGGCGCTGGGGCCGGCGCGCCGTCTGCTGACCGGCGTGCGCGGCGGTTGGGCGCAGGCCGATCCGGCGCAGGTGGCCGCTTTCCTGCAAAGCTGGCGCACGCATCGCCTGCAGACGCTGCAAACGGCCTACCACGCGCTGCACGACTTGATCATCGGCGCCTGGTACGCCGATCCGTCCACCTGGGAAGCCATCGGCTATCCGGGACCGCCGAAGGCGCTGCTGGCATGAGCGTGATGCCCGATCCCATCCAGGCCGGCCTGGCCGAGGGCTGGCGCGTCATCGATGGCGCGCAACTGCAGGCGGACCAGACGCTGGAAGCGGACGTGGTCATCGTTGGCAGCGGCGCCGGCGGCGGTGTCACGGCCGAGATTCTGGCGCTGTCCGGGCTGAAGGTGATCCTTGTCGAGGAGGGTGCGTTGAAGTCGTCCAGGGACTTTAAGATGCGTGAGGCCGACGCCTATCCGGCGCTGTATCAGGAAGCGGCCGCGCGCAAGACCCGCGACAAGGGCATCAACATCCTGCAGGGCCGCACGGTTGGCGGCGGCACCACCATCAACTGGACCAGCAGCTTCCGCACGCCGGACAGCACGCTGCGTTACTGGAACCAGCATTTCGGGCTGACCGACTACACGCCGGCGGCGCTGGCGCCATGGTTCGACCTGATGGAGGAACGGCTGGGCATCCGCGACTGGCCGACGCCGCCCAACGAAAACAACGATCTGCTGCGGCGCGGCGCCGCCAAGCTCAACATCACAACCGGACTGATACGCCGCAACGTCAACGGTTGCTGGAATCTCGGCTACTGCGGCATGGGCTGCCCGACCAACGCCAAGCAGTCGATGCTGATCACCACCATACCCTCGGCGCTGCGGCACGGCGCCACCTTGCTGACGCGCACCCGCGCCGAACAACTGCTGATCCAGAACGACCGCGTCACGCGGCTTGACTGCGTGGCGCTGGCCGCGGACGGCCTGGCCGCCACCGGCCGTCGGCTGACCTTGCGGGCCCGGCACTTTGTGCTGGCCGGCGGCGCCATCAACACGCCGGCCTTGCTGATGCGTTCGGCCGCGCCCGATCCGCACGGCCTGCTGGGCAAGCGCACCTTCCTGCACCCGACGGCGATCTCCGCCGCCGTGTTCGCCCAGCGCGTGGACGGCTTTGCCGGCGCGCCGCAGACGGTGTACTCCGATCATTTCCTGCACACCGGCCCCCTCGACGGTCCGATCGGCTACAAGCTGGAAACCCCGCCGTTGCATCCGCTGCTGTTCGCCACCACCATGCCGGGCTTCGGCGCGCCGCACGCCGGCGTGATGCGCCAGTTCCCGCAGGTGCACGCGCTGCTGGCCTTGCTGCGCGACGGCTTCCACGCCGACGCGCCCGGCGGCAGCGTGGCGCTGGCGAACGGCGCGCCGGTGCTCGACTATCCGCTGACGCCGTTCCTCTGGGACGGCGTGCGGCGCGCGCTGCTGAGCATGGCCGAAATCCAGTTTGCCGCCGGCGCCCGCAGTGTCACGCCGGCGCACGAGCGGGCCGGCGCCTACAACAGCTGGACGCAGGCGCGCGCCGCCATCAACGCGCTGCCCTACCAGGTGCTGCAAACGCGGCTGGTGTCGGCGCACGTGATGGGCGGCTGTGCGATGGCGGACGACGAGCGCCTCGGCGTCACCAGCGCCAATGGCCGCTACCACGGTCTGACGAATCTCTCGGTACACGACGGCTCGCTGTTCCCGACCGCGATCGGCGCCAATCCGCAGCTGTCGATCTACGGCATCGTGGCGCGCCTGGCCAGCGGGCTGGCGCAACAGCTGACTGGTCGCCCGGCGGCCCGACCCGCGCCCGCCTGAACACGGTATCATGCGTGCATGATTAAACGACTGCTGATCCTGCTGTTGGCGGCGCAAGCCGCACTCATCGGTTTGCTGGCGGCCGCCCTGTATCACGGGTGGCGTCCCGCCTGGCAGGCTGAGCTAAGCGCGCCGGCGACGGCGGTGGTTTACCTGGCCTGCGGCCTGGCGCTGATGGTGTTGCTGCGGTTGCTCATCTCGGCCAACAATTTCTACCTGAGCGCACGCGCCGGCAGCGTCACGCCGCCGGCCCACGCGCTCAATCTGTTCAGTGCCGCCAGCCTGTTCTGTCATGAATTCCACGCCTCGATGCTGACCTCGTCGTACTACATGCTGCGGCCGATCGGCCTGCGGTTGCAACCCGACGCGCAAGGCCTACCGGTGTTGCTGATCCACGGCTACGCCTGCAACAGCGGCTATTGGCTACCGATGAGCAAGTGGTTGACGCGGGCACGCATCAGCCACTACGGCATTGACCTCGAACCGCCGGGCGCGGCGATCGACGAGTTCGCACCGCAGGTGCACGCCGCCGTCGAACGGCTGTGCCGGGAAACTGGCAGCGCGCAAGTCATCATCGTCGGCCACAGCATGGGCGGGCTGGTGGCGCGCGCGTATCTGCGCCGCTATGGCGCGGCCCACGTGGCCCGCGTCATCACGCTGGGCACGCCGCATTACGGCACCGCGTTGGCCCATTTCGGCCCCGGCAGCAACGCGGCGCAAATGCGGCGCGACAGTGACTGGCTGAACGCGCTGGCGGCATCTGAGGCAAATACGCAACGGACATTGATCAGTTCCATCTATTCTGTCCATGACAACATCGTCGCGCCGCAAGACTCCAGCGCACTGCCGGGCGCGCGCAATCTGGTGTTCGGCGCCATAGGCCACGTCGCGCTGGGTCGGCATCCGGCCATTCTGCGTTGCACATTGCAAGAGATTGTGGCGGCGGTGCCAAGCGCGTCCGCGTGATTTTGTGTGAGTTTCTGCCGGTCCTGTTAAGGTATGGTGAGTGCTGTACGCATGGCAATAAAGGCGGAGCGATGACGATCGATTTCGGCACCCTGATCCTGAATGAGAGTCCAGACGCCGTTGTGGTGACCACGCCCGGGGGCGAGGTGGTGTGCTGGAGCAATGGCGCGCAAGCCGTGTTCGGCTATACCAGCGCCGAGGCGCTGGGGCGCCAGCTGGAGGCGCTGATCGCGCCGGCGGGGCTGGCCGGCGACGCCGCGCCGCGGCACGCCGTCAACGATTGCCTGGTCAGCTACGAGTCGGTGCGCCGGACCAAGGACGGCACGCTGGTGTATATCGATGGCTCGTGCAAGGTGCTGCGCGACGCCGACGGCCGGCCCGTCTACATTTTGTGGAGCAAAAAAGACGTTACCGCGCTGAAGGTGCTGCGCGACGCCAAGCTGGTCGAGGCGCGTTACGACGGCATCCTGGAGTCGATGCCGGACGCCATCATCCTGGCCAACGCCGCCGGCCGCATCGTGCTGGCCAACCGTCAGGCCGAGGCGCTGTTCGGCTACCCGCGTCACGCGCTGCGCGGCATGGTGCTGGAAGCGTTGATGCCGCCACGCTTCCGCGCCGCCCATATGCAGCACCGCGCCGGTTTCGCCGCGCAGCCACTGGTGCGCCCGATGGGCAGCGGCCGCGACCTGTACGGCCTGCGCAGCGACGGCGTCGAGTTCCCGGTCGAGATCAGTCTCAGCCCGGTCGCCACGGAGGAGGGGGCATTGGTGATGAGCGCCATCCGCGACATCAGCCAGCGCAAGCAGATTGAATTGGCGTTGCAGGAAAAGAATGTCGAACTGGCCAAAGCGGTTGCCACCAAGGACCGCTTCCTGGCCGGCATGTCGCATGAATTGCGCACGCCGTTGAACGCGATCATCGGTTTTACGGGTACTATGTTGATGAAGTTGCCTGGGCCCATCAATGATGAGCAAAGCAAACAGCTGCGCATGGTGCAAAGCAGTGCCCGCCATTTGCTGTCGTTGATCAACGATTTGCTGGACCTGACGCGCATCGAGTCCGGCCACATCGCGTTGGACGTCGAGCCGCTGCCGTGCCGCGAACTGATCGATGAAGTGCTGAGCTCGTTAAAGCAGCAGGCACGCAGCAAGGGGCTGGCGCTGGAGTTCGAGCCGCCGCCGGAAAACCTGATGGTAAACAGCGACCGTCGCGCGGTGCAGCAGATCCTGATGACGTTGCTGGACAACGCGATCAAGTTCACCAACAGCGGCGCGGTGCTGGTGCGGCTGGCGCGCTCGGTGATGGGGGCGCGGCCGTGCGCGGCAATCAGCGTCAGCGATACCGGCATCGGCATTGGCAGCGGGCAGCGCGACACCCTGTTCCAGGCGTTCTCCCAGCTTGACGGGAACGCGCTGCGGCAGTTCGAGGGCACCGGACTGGGCCTGCATCTGAGCCGCAAATTGGCGGCGCTGTTGCAGGGCGAGATTTTATTTGATAGTGAGTATGGCAAGGGCAGCGTGTTCACGCTGGCCTTGCCGCTGGACGACTACCGCAAGGGAGATGCAACGTGGCAGCACGTATCCTGATCATCGAAGACAACGCCACCAATATGGAATTGATGGTGTATCTGCTGCGTGCCTTCGGCTATGAACCGCTGTCGGCCAGCGATGGCGAGGCCGGCGTGGCGGCGGCCAGGCGCGAGCGCCCGGACCTGATCATCTGCGACGTGCACCTGCCCAAGCTGGACGGCTACGGCGTGGTGGCGGCACTCAAGGCCGATCCCGAAGTACAACACATTCCGACGCTGGCGGTGACCGCGCTGGCGATGGTCGGCGACCGCGAGAAACTGCTGGAGGCCGGCTTTGACGGCTATATCGGCAAGCCGATCGAGCCGGACAGCTTTGTCGCGCAGATCGAGTCTTTCTTGCAAGGGGTTGTCTCGTCCCCGCACACTAAAAACGATACCGCCACGATTCTGATCGTCGACGACCATGTGCTCAACCGCGAATTCCTGATGACGCTGCTGAGCTACGGCGGCCATCGCCTGCTGGAGGCGGCCAACGGCGCCGAGGGCCTGAAGATGGTGCTGGCCGAAAAGCCGGACCTGGTGATCTCGGACATCCTGATGCCGAATATGGATGGCTACGAATTTGTCACCCGCATGCACGAGCACCAGGAAACGGCCGATGTGCCGGTGATTTTCTACACCGCCACCTACCGCGAGCGCGAGGCGGTGGCGGTGGCGCAGTCGTGCGGCGTGCGCTGGGTACTGCCCAAGCCGTCCGATCCTGAGGTGATCCTGGCCACGGTGCAGGAGGCGCTCGGCCTGGCGGCGCCGCCGCCGGCCGACGGCCGGCCGCCGTTCGCGCCGGAGCCGCCGCCGGAAGGGCGCTTCCACGACATCGACCACCAGGTGGCCGAGTATCTGGACGAGCTCGAATCGAGCAGTCAGCTGATCACCCGGCTGGCCAACGACACCGACGAGGCGTCGCCGGAAAGCCTGGCGCGCATGACGCAGCGGCTGTCGCAATCGCTGTCGAGCCTGCAGGCGGTGAGCCTGCGCCTGACCGCGCTGATCGAGCTGGGCATCGAGCTGGGCGCCGAGCGCGATCCGGGCGCCCTGGTGGAAATCGGCTGCCGCGTGGCGCAGAACATCTGCGTGTCCAAATATGCCTGCATCGGCGTGCTGGAGCCGGGCGCGACCGAACTGACCCATTTCGCCAGCTGCGGCGCCGGCATGCCGTTGCGGCAGATCGCGCAAACCCCGCGCGCCGGCGTGCTGCGCGGCCTGCTGGACCAGCGCCTGCCGTGTCGCGTCAACGACCTCAACGGCGACCCGGCCACGCTCGGCCTGCCGCCGGCGCATCCGCCGGTGCACTCCTTCCTCGGCGTGCCGATCGCCTCGCCCGAGCGCACCCATGGCTGGCTGTACCTGGTGGACAAGCTCGGCGCCGACGGCTTCTCGGAAGTCGACGAGCGCGTGGCCGGCACGGTGGCGGCGCAGGTGGCGGTGGCGTTTGAGAACCTGCTGCTGTACGATGAAATCAAGCGCCACCACGCGCAACTGACGCTGGACATGAACGCGCGCATCCGCCTCGACGAGGACCTGCGCCGCTTCCGCCTGGCGATGGACGCCACCGCCGACGCCATCTTCCTGGTCGACCGCGCCGGCATGTGCTTTGTCGACGTCAACGCCACCGCCTGCCGCATGCTGGGCTTCGAGCGCGAGGAGTTCCTGCAGATCGGTCCCAACAAGGCGCTGGAAGGCGATCTGCACCCGCTGGAGGCGCTGCACGACAAGCTGCTGTCGGGCGACCAGAGCGGCGCCATGACCGAGCTGCTGCTGCACTGCAAGGACGGCGCGCCGCTGGCGGTGGAGGTGCAGCGGCGCACGCTGCGCTCCGGCGCCAGCTGGATCCTGGTGGCGGTGGCGCGCGACATCACCGAACGCAAGGAAGCCGAGCAGCGGCTGCTGAAGCTGGCGCATTTCGACACGCTGACCGGTCTGCCGAACCGCAGCCAGTTCCACGACTCGCTGGTGCACTCGCTGCGTCAGGCGCAGGAGCACAAGTGGTCGCTGGCGGTGCTGTTCCTCGACGTCGACCGCTTCAAGAACGTCAACGACACGCTGGGCCACAGCATCGGCGACGAGCTGCTGCGGCAGTTCTCCAGCCGGCTGGTGGACTGCCTGCGCGTGCGCGACACCATCGGCCGCTTCGGCGGCGACGAGTTCGCCGCCATCCTGATGCTGCCGGAAGGGGCGCAGAACACCATCACGGTGGTCGACAAGATCCGCGAATCGCTGCGCCGCCCGTTCGACCTGAAGGGGCACGAGGTGACGGTGACGGCCAGCATCGGCATCGCCGTCTATCCGGATGACGGCGCCGAGCCGGACACGCTGATCCAGTACGCCGACACCGCCATGTACCGCGCCAAGGAGGCCGGGCGCGACGCCTTCCGCTTCTTCACCGCCGAGATGAACGCGCAATCGCTGGCGCGGCTGGACCTGGAAAACGCGCTGCGCCGCGCCATCGAGAACAACGAGTTTGTGCTGCACTTCCAGCCCAAGGTCAGCATCGACAGCGGCCGCATCAGCGGCGCCGAGGCGCTGATCCGCTGGCAGCGGCCAGGGCACGGCATGGTGTCGCCGGCGCTGTTCATCCCGCTGCTGGAGGAGACCGGACTGATCGTGCGCGTCGGCACCTGGGTGCTGCACGAGGCCTGCCGCAAGATCGCCCACTGGCACAAGACCAATGTCGGCGCGGTGCATCTGTCGGTCAACGTCTCCGGCATCCAGTTCTTTGTCGGCGGGCTGGAGGAGGAGGTGCTGAAGGCCATCCGCGAGCACGGCATCGCGCCCGAGCTGCTGGAGCTGGAGCTGACCGAAAGCTCGCTGATGTCCAACGCCGAGGAAACCATCAGCGTGCTGCAAAACCTGAAGGCGCTGGGGATCCAGATCTCGATCGACGACTTCGGCACCGGCTACTCCTCGCTGGCGTATCTGAAACGCTTCCCGATCGACAAGTTGAAAATCGACATCGCCTTCGTGCGCGAGGTGACCAGCAATCCGGACGACGCCGCCATCGTGCTGGCTATCATCAATATGGCGCACAGCCTCAAGCTGAACGTGATCGCCGAGGGGGTGGAAAAGGAGGCGCAACTGGCCTACCTGCGCCGCCACAACTGCGACGAGATGCAGGGCTACTTCTTCAGTAAACCGCTGCCGGAAGAGGAATTCGAGGCCATGTTGCGCGAGGGGCGCCGGCTGCAGGCGCCGCCGGACGCCGAGCTGGACCACCGGCAGACGCTGCTGATCGTCGACGACGACGCCTTCATGCTGGAGGTGCTGACCGATTTCCTGGCGCAGGATGGCTACCGCATCCTCACCGCGCAGACCGCCGCCGAAGGCTTCGACCTGCTGGCGCGCAACCGGGTGCAGGTGATCCTGTGCGACCAGTGCATGCCGCAGATGAGCGGCACCGAGTTCATGGAGCGGGTCAAGAACCTGTGCCCGGACACCTTCCGCATCATGCTGTCGGCCTATGCGGATCTGACGCCGATCATGGCCGCCATCAACCACGGCGCCATCGACCGCTTTTACACCAAGCCGTGGAAGGGCGCGGTGCTGCGTGAAAACATCCGCGAAGGCTTCCGCCTGCAAGCCCAGGCGCATGGCCGCGCCGGCGCGCCGGCCTATCCCAACCCCGCAGCGGCGGTCAAGCTGGAAAGCTAGTAACCCTGCTCTAGTGCTGCCGGCGTAGAATAAACTACCGGCAAACACAACCGACAGGATGGAAATGGCTAAGAAGTTGAAGAAGAGCGACGACCAGTTGGCCGACGCCGTGCGCATGTCGTCGCAGGAAATCTGGCAGGCCGGCCTGGCCGCCTTCGCCAAGGCGCAGGAGGATGAGGGCAAGTTCTTTTCCATGCAGCTGTTCGAGGAGCGCGTGCTGCGCGCGCTGAGCTCGATCGGCGTGCCGACCCGGCAGGAAATCGACGCGCTGCACCAGCGCATCGACGCGCTGACCCAGCAGGTCGCCGCGCTGAGCGCCAAGCCGGCCGCCAAGGCCGGCAAAGCGGCCGTCAAACCGCCCGCCGCCAAGCAAGCCGCCGCTAAAAAAGCTGCCGTCAAGAAAGTAAAATAGCGCGCCGGCGGCGGCCGGCCGCACTGTGTTTAAGCGTGCGCGGGTGTTCCTCTGTGGCGGGCATCGGTGTTATGCTTGCAGCAGAAAAAACAGAGGTCACCCCCGTCATGCTACAAAAAGCCCCCCGCCGCACCCGAGAACGCATTTTAGAGCTGTCGTTGCGCTTGTTTAATGAATTTGGCGAGCCGAACATCACCACCACGGTGATCGCCGAAGAGATGAATATCTCGCCGGGGAACCTGTACTACCATTTTCGTAACAAGGACGATATCGTCAACTCGATCTTCGTCCAGTTTGAAGCCGAGATCGAACGCATCCTGACCGTGCCCAACGGCCGCCGCTCCAATATCGAGGACGTGTGGCTGTACCTGCATCTGATGTTCGAACTGATCTGGCGCTACCGCTTTTTCTACCGCGACCTCAACGATCTGCTGTCGCGCAACCGCAAGCTGGAGCTGCACTTCAAACAAATCCTGGCGCACAAGATCAAGGTCGCCAAGCAGCTGTGCGAAGACCTGCGCAGTGAAAAATCGCTGGAGGCGTCCGATAACGCCATCGACGCCATGGCCACCAATATGGTGGTGGTGGCGACTTATTGGTTATCCTATGAATACGTGCGCAATCCGCGCAAATACAGCGAGCAGCAGTCGATGGCCGACGCGCTGGCGCGCGGCTGCTATCAGGTGCTGTCGCAGATCGGCCCGTACCTGCGCAATGAGACGGCGCTGCTGTTCCAGAAACTGTCCGAAGAATATCTGAAGAAGCTGAAATAGCCGGCAAGGAGGCCGCGATGGCATGGACCGCTTTTCCGTATGCCGACCCGGCATACCGCTATACGCCGGAGACGCTGCAAGCGGCCTGGCCGCAATTGCACGGCGGCGACCGCGAAACGTTCCCGACCCATCCGGTGCTGCTGCAGGCCTGGATCGCCTTCCACGCCGGCGAGTTCGAGCGCGCCGCGCGGCTGGGGCTGGACGTAGGCGTCAACGGCTATGCGGTGGCCCACAAGGCCATCTGCATGTACACCAACTATCTGGAACCGAACGACAAGAAGCGGCTGGCCACGTTCGAGTGCGTGGCCGAGCGCTGCGAGCGGCAGCAGCTGGAACAGCCGGGCAACCTGGCCGGCTATTACTGGCATGCCTATGCGCTGGGCCAGTATTCGCGCGGCATCTCGGTGGTGAAGGCGCTGGCCCAGGGCTTGGGCGCCAAGGTCAAGCGCAGCCTGGACATCGCCATCCGGCTGGAACCGCAGCGCGCCGACGCCCATGTGGCGCTGGGCGTCTACCACGCGGAAATTCTGGATCAGGTCGGCGCCGTGCTGGCCGGCCTGACCTACGGCGTGAAGAAGGAAGAGGCGTATCGCCAGTTCGAGCTGGCGTTAAAGCTGAATCCGGATTCGGCCATCGCCCGCATCCAGTACGCGCGCGCGCTGCTGATGCTGGACAAAAAACACAAGGTGGCGCAGGCCATGGATTTATACAAGCAAGCCGCCGACGGCAACGTGCGCGACGCCACCGAGCGTCTCGATCAACTGGCGGCGCAGAAAGAACTGGACGAGGAAAAACTCAGTGGTTAAGTCGATTTGTGTGTACTGCGGCGCCAATGCCGGCGTCTCGCCCCGTTTCGCCGAACAGGCGCGCGTGCTGGCCAAGGTGCTGGTCGAACGCAACCTGGCGCTGGTGTATGGGGGCGGTAATGTCGGCCTGATGGGCATCATCGCCGACGAGGTGTTGCGCCTCGGCGGCGAAGTGACGGGTGTGATTCCGAGCGCGCTGGTCGAGCGCGAAGTCGGCCACACCGGCCTGACGCGCCAGTTCATCGTCAAGGACATGCACGAGCGCAAAGCCATGATGGCGCAGTTGTCCGACGGCTTCATCGCCATGCCGGGGGGCATGGGCACGCTGGAGGAATTGTTCGAGATGCTGACCTGGGCCCAGCTTGGCATCCACAGCAAGCCGATCGGCGTGCTCAACGTCGACGGCTACTACGACAGCCTGGTGGGCTTCATCCGTCACGCCACGCAGCAAGGGCTGGTGCGGCCGCAGCACGCGGAACTGATGATGGTGGAAAGCGAACCGGAAGCGTTGCTGCGCCGCTTCATTTAACGCCACAACTTGCGGCCTTCGGTCTCCAGCTGCGTCAGATAAAGGCGCAGGTCAAATTCATACTGGTGGTAGTTGGGCTCCATATAGGTGCACAGCTTGTAGAACGCCTTGTCGTGCTGCTTTTCCTTGATGTGCGCCAGCTCGTGCACCGCGATCATGCGCAGGAATTCCAGCGGCACGTCCTTGAACATGCTGGCCACGCGGATCTCGTGTTTGGCTTTCAGTTTGCCGCCTTGCACGCGCGAGATCGCCGTGTGCAGCCCCAGCGCGTGATTGATCACATGGATCTTGCTGTCGTACTCGACCTTGTTGATCGGTTCGGCATTGCGCAAATATTCGGATTTCAAATCCTGCACGTACTGGTACAGCGCGCGGTCGGTGCGCAGTTCGTGCGGCGTGCTGTAGCGCTTGAGTAGTACCTCGCCCAGCTTGTTCTGGGCGATCAGTTGCGAAACTTGCTGCCGCGTTTGTTCGGAATAGGCGCTGAGGTACTTCAGGGAAGGCATGACGGCTGCATCAAAATGGCGAGCCGAGACTGTACCACAGCACCTGCAGCTAGTCGGTGATCGCCAGCGCGCTGAAGGCCTTGCCGTTGAAATAGACGATCTGGCAGCTCGCTTCGCCGAAGCACAGGCTAATGGCGTCGGTATGGATCTCGACCGGCGCGCAGGCGCCGCCGTGATGGCAGACCGGCTGATAGCTGCCTGGGCGGACCAGCGACCATTGCGGGGGATTGGCCTGGATATCGCCGAAGGTCTTGACCACGCTGACCGCGCCGTTGCCGGCCGCTATCACGAGCAGGCCGTACGTGGCGCCGTTTTTGGCCAGCACAGCGACATCGCGCTGTCCCTCGCGCTGGAAATTCCCCGACACCGTCGGTGCCGCCAGCGCTTGCCAGCCATGGGGTAGCGGGGGCGTGCCGCTGGTGGCGGCATGGACACTGGCGGTGGCCAGCAGCGCGCATAGCGAAAGCCGGAATTTGTGCATGGCGTCCCCGAAGATGAGTCATTGAACGTAGCCACAGGGTAGACCCGATTAGCAAGATTTCATCATTACGGTTGTGTAATCCACCCGCCGGAATGCCTAGTTCTTCCGGAGAATGGCCAGATTGCTCTAGCGCTATATAATTGAGTTTATTGCGGTTCATCTCAAAGGAGTGTGTATGTTGAAAGCAAGTGTGGCGGTCGTGCTGGCTGCCTGTGCGGCTTCGGCCTCGGCAACGGACATCACGGTCTCGGCGGCCGCCAGCCTGACCAATGCCTTCAAGGAAATCGGCGCCGCCTTCGAGAAGGCGCATGCCGGTGACAAGGTGCTGTTCAACTTCGCCGCCTCCGACCCGCTGGTGCAGCAGATCAGCAAGGGCGCGCCGGTCGATGTGTTCGCCTCCGCCGACCAGGATGCGATGGACAAGGCTGACAAGCTGAACCTTCTGACGCCGGGCAGCCGCAAGAATTTCGCCAGCAACAGTCTGGTGCTGATCGTGCCCGAACACGGCAAGGTGGCGGTCCGGTCGCTGGCCGATGTGACCCAGCCGGGCGTGGCGCGGATCACCATCGGCAATCCGGCCAGTGTGCCGGTCGGCCGCTACACCAAGACCGCGCTGGAGAACGCCAAACTGTGGAACCTGGTCGAGCCCAAGCTGATACTCGGCACGTCGGTGCGCCAGTGTCTGGACTACGTGGCGCGTGGCGAGGTCGATGCCGGTTTCGTGTATGCCACCGATGCGGCCATCGTCAAGGACAAGGTCAACGTGGTGGCCACGGTGCCGACCGCGACGCCGGTCACGTATCCGATCGCGGTGATCGCCGCCGGACCGCAAGCGGCCGCCGGTCGCAAGTTCGCCGACTATGTGCAGTCGTCCACCGGCCAGGCGATTCTGGCCAAGTACGGTTTCGGCCGTCCGTAAATGGACGGGTTGTTCGCCGAACCGGCCTGGGTGGCGCTGCGGCTGTCGCTGAAGGTCGCCTTTTTGGCCACGCTGATCGATCTGGTGGTCGGCGTGGCGCTGGGCTATCTGCTGGCGCGCAAGCGCTTCCCCGGCCGCGAGCTGCTGGACGCGCTGCTGACGTTGCCGATGGTGATGCCGCCGACCGTGCTGGGTTACTATCTGCTGGTGCTGATCGGCCGTAACGGCGTGGTGGGCGCGTGGTTGCAGCAGCACTTCGGCATCAACCTGATTTTCACCTGGCAGGCGGCGGTGATCGCGGCGGCGGTGGTGGCGTTTCCGCTGGTGCTGAAGGGCGCGCGGGCGGCGTTCGAGAGCGTCGACACCCAGTTTGAACAGGCGGCGCAGGTGTTGGGCGTGTCCGCGTTCGGCACGTTCCTGCGCGTGACCTTGCCGCTGGCCTGGCGCGGCGTGCTGGGCGGCACCTTGCTGGCCTTCGCGCGTTCGATGGGCGAGTTCGGCGCAACGCTGATGGTGGCCGGCAGCATTCCCGGCAAGACGCAAACGCTGTCGATCGCCGTCTACGAAGCCGTGCAGGCGGGACAGGACGATCATGCCAACCTGCTGGTGATCATCACGTCGCTGGTGTGCGTGGGCGTGCTGGTCGCCGCCAACAAACTGACGCCTAACCGTCATCCTTTGGCATGAGTATGCAATTTACAGTCGATCTCCAAAAAAACCTGCGCGCCGGCGACCGAACCTTCCAGTTGCAGGCGCGGTTTGCATCGGCCAGCCAGCGCGTGGTGGTGTATGGCGCGTCCGGCGCCGGCAAGAGCCAGATGATGAAGGCGGTGGCCGGGCTGATGACGCCCGACAGCGGCCGCATCGAGCTGGCCGGACGCTGCCTGTTCGACAGCGCGGCGGGTGTGAACCTGCCGCCGCAGCAGCGCAAGGTGGCGTATCTGTTCCAGGATTACGCGCTGTTTCCGCATTTGAATGTGCGGCAGAACATCGGCTTCGGCCTGCTGCATGGCTGGCGCAATCCGCTGGCGCGCGCGGACCACGCGGCGATCCGCCACTGGCTGGACGCGTTCGAGCTGACGCCGGTGGCCGACCAGTACCCGCATCAGTTGTCGGGCGGGCAGCGGCAGCGCGTGGCGCTGGCGCGCGCGCTGGCGCCGCAGCCGCAGGCGCTGCTGCTGGACGAACCGTTCGCCGCGCTCGATCCGGCGCTGCGCGAGCGCATGCGCGCCGAGCTGGATACCGTGCAGCGCCGCCTGGCCATCCCGATGCTGATGATCACCCACGACCCAGAGGATGTGCGCGCCTTCGGCGACCATGTGCTGCGCATGGAACATGGCAGCATCTTCAGCGAGGAGGAAAACGCGGCATGAGCATGGAACTGGAAGGCAATGTCTGGATGACCATCGACGGCCAGAAGCTGGGCGGACCGGACCGTGTGGCCTTGCTGGCGGCGGTGGCGTCGGCGGGATCGATCACGGCGGCGGCCAAGGCGGTCGGCATGAGTTACAAGGGCGCGTGGGACGCGATCGAGGCGATGAACAATCTGGCCGGCGAGCCGCTGGTGGAACGCGTGGTGGGCGGCAAGGGCGGTGGCGGCACGCGGCTGACCGCGCGCGGCGCGCAGCTGGTGCAGAACTTCCGTAAGGTCGACGCCGCCCACCGCGAGTTTGTCGCGCACCTGAGCCGCCAGTCGCATGCGCTGGCGGATGATTTTTTGCTGATACAAAGGATGAAGATGAAAACCAGCACCCGCAATCAGTTCACCGGCACGGTGGTCGCGTTGACGCGTGGCGCCGTCAACGACGAGGTGGTGCTGGAGATCGTGGGCGGTCAGCGGATCGTCGCCACCATCACCCGCGACAGCAGTGACAGCCTCGGGCTGGCGGTGGGCGCGGAGGCGTTTGCGTTGATCAAGGCCTCGTCGGTTATCGTCGCCACCGAACTGGGCGGCGCCAGGCTGTCGGCGCGCAACCGGCTGACGGGCAAGGTCAGCCGTGTGCAGCCGGGCGCGGTCAACACCGAAGTCAGCATTGAACTGCCCGGCGGCGGCACCATCGCCGCCATCGTCACCAGGGACAGCGGCGAGGCGCTGGCCTTGGCGGTGGGCGCCGAGGCCAGCGCCATCTTCAAGGCTTCCAGCGTCATCATCGGCACGCCGGCCTGAAGCACGAAACGCCCCGGCGGCAGGCCTACTGCTGGTTGCCTCCCTTGGTTGATTGTTCGGACCCGGCGCCACGTCCTTTCTCGGCGGCGGCGCGGGCGGCGGACTGGCGGCTCTCGCCCCCCTTGCGGCCGATGGCGGCCATGTGCTCGCGGTCGCGGCTGACCGCCTCGCCGCCTTTCTGTCCGGCCCGGCGGGCTTCTTCAGAATCGAACTCGTGCGCCGTGCCTTTCTGGTGGGCGGCTTGACCGCCCTTGCTGGCGATGGCGCGCTGGGTGGCTTCGTCCATGGCGGCAAAGCCGCGCTTGGCCGTGCCTTTGGGTTTGTCGTTCGTGGTATTGCTGGCCATATTGAACCTCCGTCGGATATTGAAAGAAAACAGCGGGTAACCCTGCTGTTCTGTGTGGTTAGAGTTGCAAGGTTGACGGAAGTTCCAGTTAATGGTGTAGCGGACTGCCCGGCTGGAAGCGCGCCAGCTGTTCGGCGGCGTGCGCGCCGTGGGCGGCGGCCTCGTGCGCCATGTCCTCGGCCATGGCGTTGGCGCTGCGGCGCACCGCCGGCATGTGCTTGGCGGCGCTTTGCGAAACGCTGGCCTGGCAGCGGCTGAGCACCTCGGCCACGCGGCGCTGGTAGGTGAGCAGCGCATGGCTGCCGCCCGGCCGCAGTTGGGCGGCGACGTTCGCGCCCAGCTGGCAGGCGTTCCTGCTCGATAGCAGGCGCTGTGTGTTGGCACCGGTTTCGGCGAGCAGGTCGCGCCCCAGCTGCAGATTCAGTTCGGTCAGGCTTTGCGCGGCTTCGAACATGCGCTGCGACAGGTCGACGTAGAAGCCGAGCAGGGTTTCGATGTGGGTACGGACGGCGGGGGAAGGAAATTGGGGGAACATGGTGGGTCCTCGGCGTGTTGGCGGTATTTGCATAGACGCCGAGGCGAACGGAAGGTTCCCTGAATTATGCTGTCGCCACCTGTAACACCAGTTTGCCGAAGTTCTTCCCTTCAAACAGCATGTTCAGCGCCTGCGGGAATTGGGTCAGGCCCTGCACCACGTCTTCCTTGCTTTTCAACTTGCCTTCCTTCATCCAACCGGCCAGCGCGGCGACGCCGAGGTGGTAGCGGTCGGCATAATCGAAGACCACGATGCCTTCCATGCGGGCGCGGTTGACCAGCAGCGCCAGATAGTTCGACGGCCCCTTGACCGGCGTGGTGTTGTTGTACTGCGAGATGGCGCCGCAGATGACGATGCGCGCCTTCAGGTTGATGCGGGTGAGCACGGTATCGAGAATTTCGCCGCCGACGTTGTCGAAGTAGACATCCACGCCTTGTGGACAATGCTGCTTGAGGCCATCTTTGACCGACGCGTTCTTGTAGTCAATGCAGGCGTCGAAGCCCAACTGGTTGACGACGAAGTCGCACTTGTCCTGGCCGCCGGCGATGCCGACCACACGGCAGCCCAGCTGTTTGGCGACCTGGCCGACGGTCTGGCCCACCGCGCCGGCCGCGCCCGATACGACGACGGTTTCGCCGGCCTTCGGCTGGCCGACTTCGAGCAGGCCGAAGTAGGCGGTCATGCCCGGCATGCCCAGCGTGTTCAGATAGGTGGTCAGCGGCGCCAGTTGCGGATCGATGGTGTGGAAATGGCCGGCCTTGTCGTCGGCCGCGCCGGTCCAGTAGCGCTGCACGCCGGTACCGCCGGCGACGTGGTCGCCGGGCGCGAACCGGGGCGACTTCGACTCCACCACCACGCCGACGCCGCCAGCGCGCATCACCTCGCCGATGGCGACCGGGCGGATGTAGGATTTGCCTTCATTCATCCAGCCGCGCATGGCCGGATCGAGCGACAGGTACAGCACTTTGACGCGAATCTCGCCGTCGGCCAAGGGGCGCAACGCTTCCTCGACGACTTGCCAGTCGCTGTCCTTGACCATGCCGACCGGACGCGCGGCCAGGCGAAACTGCAGATTGGTCTCCATCGTTTTCATCCTCTCATTGGTGGGGGGAATTCATTATAGGCGAAGCAAATCCGGCGCCGGCGGACGGCTGCGGCGGCGCTATTTTTGTCGTGGAAGTCAAGGCGTGCGACAATACACGACTTTGTCCACTCCCCACGGTAGTTATGAGCAATCCCGAATACATTCTGACACTGTCTTGCCTCGACCAGCGCGGTATCGTGCATCGCGTATCGGGCTTCCTGGCTGAACACGGCTGCAACATCATCGATTCGGCCCAGTTTGGCGACAGCGAATCGCGGCTGTTCTTCATGCGCGTGCACTTCGCCCGCGAAGACCAGCAGGTCAGCGATGAATTGCTGCGCGCCGATTTCGGCCAGCTGGCGGCCGGCATGCAGCTGGACTGGGAGCTGCGCGACGCCCACTATAAGCCGCGCGTGATGCTGATGGTGTCGAAGATCGGTCATTGCCTGAACGACCTGCTGTTCCGCTACAAGAGCGGGCTGCTGCCGGTGGAGATTCCGGCCATCGTGTCGAACCACATGGACTTCTACCAGTTGGCCGCCAGCTACAACGTCCCGTTCCACTACCTGCCGCTGGCCGCCGGCGCGTCGGCGCAAGAGAAGCTGGCGCAGGAAGCCCGCATCATCGAGCTGGTCAACAATCACAAGATCGACCTGGTGGTGCTGGCCCGCTACATGCAGATCCTGTCGCCTGGCCTGTGCGAGGCGCTGAAGGGCAAGGCGATCAATATCCACCACTCCTTCCTGCCGAGTTTCAAGGGCGCCAAGCCGTATGCGCAGGCGCATCATCGCGGCGTCAAGCTGATCGGCGCCACCGCGCACTTCGTTACCGGCGATCTGGATGAAGGTCCGATCATCGAGCAGGATGTCGAGCGCGTCGATCACGCGATGGACGCCGAAACGCTGTCGGCGATTGGCCGTGACGTCGAGTGCGTGGTGCTGGCGCGCGCGGTCAAATGGTTCGTCGAGCACCGCGTGCTGCAAAACGGCCAGAAGACCGTGGTATTCAATTAAGAGATTTTCAGATGGCCCTCAAAGCAACAATTTACAAAGCCGAACTGTCGATTGCGGACATGGACCGCAACTACTACGAAACGCACCAACTGACGCTGGCGCGCCATCCCTCGGAAACCGACGAGCGCATGATGGTGCGCCTGGTGGCCTTCGCCATCCACGCCAACGAAGCGCTGACCTTCACCAAGGGCCTGTTCGACGTGGAAGAGCCCGACCTGTGGCACAAGGACCTGACGGGCGCGATCGAACTGTCGATCCAGGTCGGCCAGCCGGACGAGAAGGTGATCCTGAAAGCATGTGGCCGCTCCGAGCACGTCTACGTGTACAGCTACGCCGCCACCAGCCACATCTGGTGGAAAGGCCTGGCCAACAAGGTCGAGCGCTGCAAGAACCTGACCGTGGTGGATCTGGACGCCACCGCCACCGAGCAGCTGAGCAAGATGGCGCAGCGCACGATGCAGCTGCAATGCACGATCCAGGACGGCCAGATCTGGCTGACCGACGGCACCGACACCGTCGAAATCACTCGCGAAGTGCTCAAAGCCGAGCGCTAACCCAAATTCCGGTGTCAGACCTGACACCGGAATTGCTCTGCGCCGTTTTATTGAGGAGAGCCAAACCGGGCTCGCTTCCTGGCGCACTCGGCAATGATGGCGAAAGCTACAATCATTTTCATGAGCGCCAGCGCCGACATCCTGTACAAGCAGTTGTTCGCCCACCCGGAAATCGTGCGCGATTTGGTGGCGGGGTTTCTTGCGGCCGACTGGGCGCCGGCGTTGCCGGTGCGGGCGTTCGAGCGGGTCAACGCGAGCTACGCCAGCGACCAGGGCCGGGCGCGGCATGAGGATGTCGTATGGCGGGCGCACATCGGCGGTGACTGGGTGTATGTGTATATTCTGCTGGAGTTCCAGTCGCGGCCGGATAAATGGATGGCGCTGCGCATGCAGGTGTATGTGGGCTTGCTGTATCAGGATCTGGTGGCGCAGCACAAACTGAGCAAACACGGCAAGTTGCCGCCGGTGTTGCCCATCGTTCTGTATGACGGCAGTCGTCCGTGGCGTGCGGCAACGCGGTTGGCTGAGCTGATGCTGCCGGCGCCCGCCGGGCTGGAGCACTTTCAGGCCAGCCAGCAGTATCTGCTGATTGACCGGCATCACGCCGGCAACCGTGCCAATATCGTCAGCCTGTTATTTCGTTTGTTAAGCGCGGTCACGGATGCCGAGATGCGTGGGGCATTGGATGCCGTGGCGGAGCGGATACGCGAACGCGATCTGGACCCGGCGCGAGAAAGCCTGACGCGCTGGATTCAGATCACCTTGCAAGACGCTGTGGTGGCGACTAGCATGGATCTGGAGGAGGCATTCACCATGAAGATGCGACGTAAATTCACTTACGATGAAATGTTCGATCCGGGAATGTTTGAACGTCCTATCGCCAAGGCCCGCGCTCAAGCCATTGTTGAAGGATTGCAGCAAGGCCGGGAGCAAGGTCTGGAAGAAGGTCTGGAACAAGGTCTCGAACAAGGTCTCGAAGCAGGTCGACAGCAAGGTGAGCGACTCGCCTTGCAGCGGGTGCTGCGCCGCCGCCTCAGTCAGGAACACATGCCAACCAATGTGGCGGTAAAAATCGCTGCCGCCAACCCTGAGCAGCTGACTGACTGGATCGAGGCGCTGTTTAACGGCGCCAGCCCCCGCCAATTGTTTGCCGGGGACCAGGCCGATTAGATCAGACGCCCAGCAGCGATACCGACTTGGTGTTCAGGTAGGCTTCCAGCGCTTCCGGGCCGCCTTCCGAGCCGTAGCCCGAATCCTTGACGCCGCCGAACGGCATCTCGGCGCTCGGCGTGGCCGGTTGATTCAGCCACAGCATGCCGACTTCCACGTTGTGCATCAACTGGTGCGTATTCTTGATCGAACGCGTAAACGCATAGCCCGCCAGGCCAAACGGCAGACGGTTGGATTCGGCGATCGCTTCATCGAGCGTGTCGAAACCGCGGATCGCTGCCAGCGGGCCAAACGGCTCATCATTGAACACACTTGCGTTCAGCGGCACGTCGGCCAGAATGGTCGGCGCAAAGAAGTTGCCTTCCGCGCCCACGCGCGCGCCGCCGGTGATCACGTTGGCGCCCTTGGCGCGGGCATCGTCGACAAACTGCGTCATCGCCGCCACGCGGCGCGGATTGGCCAGCGGCCCCAGGGTCGTGCCTTCGACCAGGCCATTGCCCAGTTGCAGACGCTCGGCATGGGCCACCATCGCGCGGGTGAATTCGTCCTTGATGCTGTTGTGCACCAGGAAGCGGGTCGGCGAGATGCACACCTGGCCGGCGTTGCGGAACTTGGCGCCGCCGGCGGCTTCCACGGCCAGCGCCACGTCGGCGTCTTCCGCCACGATGACCGGCGCATGGCCGCCCAGCTCCATGGTCACGCGCTTCATGTGCGCGCCAGCCAGCGCCGCCAGCTGCTTGCCCACCGGCGTGGAACCGGTGAAGGTCACCTTGCGGATCACCGGATGCGGAATCAGGTAGTTTGAAATCTCGGCCGGATCGCCAAACACCAGGCCCACCGTGCCCGCCGGCACGCCGGCGTCGATAAAGCACTGGAACAGCGCCGCCGGCGAGGCCGGGGTCTCTTCCGGCGCCTTGCACAGGAAGGAGCAGCCGGTGGCCAGCGCCGCCGCCAGCTTGCGCACCACCTGGTTGATCGGGAAGTTCCACGGCGTGAACGCCGCCACCGGGCCCACCGGCTCTTTCAGCACCAGCTGCTGCGCCGCCGGATTACGCGACGGCACGATACGGCCGTACACGCGCATGCCTTCGGCGGCGAACCAGTCGATGATGTCGGCGCCGGCCAGCGCCTCGGCGCGCGCCTGGGCCAGCGGCTTGCCCTGTTCCTGCGTCAGCAGGCGGGCGATTTCGTCGGCGCGCTCGCGCAGCAGGGCGGCGGCGCGCCGCAGCGTGGCGGTGCGCTCGAACGCCGGCACTTTGCGCCAGGCGTCAAAACCCTTTTGTGCCGCAGCCAGCGCGCGGTCCAGGTCGGCGATGCTGGCGTGGGCCACGGTGCCGATCGGCTTGCCGGTGGCCGGGTTCACCACGGGAATCGTCTTGCCGCCGGTGGCGTCGGTCCACTCATTGGCGATCAGTAAGCGTACGTCTGGATAGGTAACGGTCGTCATAGGAAATCTCCATTCATGTCAGGGCGCGCGGCTGTTTCAACGCGCGTGCAAGCGCTACTTTGCCAGAAATTCATCAACTCCGTATTCCTCCACCAAAAGCGGGTCTTATACAGTTTTGCTTGAGGTTAACTAAAAACCGCAATATAATTTTCACTGTTCGAATTAAAGTTCGCATTCCGAATTTTCCAGAAAGAGTACAATTCGCTATCCGAACTATTGATGAGATTAACCATGAAACCAACCGCCGCGCCGGCAGATACCAAGAACACCGTGCAGTCCCTTGCCAAGGGCTTCAAGGTGTTGCAGGCCTTCACCGCGCAGGAACCGGAACTGACGATGGCCGAAGTGGCCCGCAAGGCCGGACTGGACAACGCCACCGCGTTCCGCTTCCTCAACACGCTGGTCAGCTTGGGCTATGTCGACAAGGTCGACAACAGCCGGCTGTTCCGGCTGTCGCTGAAAGTGCTGGACCTGGGGTTTCACGCGATTGGCCGCTCGGACCTGCGCACGCGCGCGCGGCCCATCCTGCGCGGCCTGGTGGGCGAGGTCAACGAGGCGGCATCGATCGGCGTGCTCGATGGCAGCAGCGTGATGTATGTGGAACGCGTGCAGGCCGGCCTGACGCAGCTGGGTGTCGATGTGCGCATCGGCAGCCGGGTGGCGGCGTATTCCAGCGCGGTGGGGCAGGTGATTCTGGCCTGGCTGCCGCGCGAGCGGCAGATTCAGGTACTGGAGGGCCAGCCGCGGGTGCAACTGACCGCGACCACGCTGACCGATCTGGACGCGCTGCTGGCGCGCCTGCAGGATATTCGCGGCCTCGGCTACGCGGCGTCGAACCAGGAAACCGTCAGCGGCTTGTATGTGCTGGCGGCGCCGGTGCTCGATATCGACGGCATGCCGGTGGCGGCCTTGAGCGTGGCGGCGCCGGCGCACCGCGGCAGCTTGCAGCAGTTCCAGGACAACGCGCTGCAGGCGGTGCTGGACGCGGCGCAGCAGTTGTCGAGATCGTTGCACGCAACCGGCGCTTATGCGGGGACGGCGATCAACTAGGCCGCCACGCTTCGGCGCAGCCAGAGGGGAAGATGGATACATGAGCACGTTCGGACCGGCCGATACGCTGATCATCATTGCGATGGTGGTGTTCTACATTGCATTGACCGCGTGGCTGACGGCCCGCTCGCGCAGCAAGTCGTCGAGCGAGTTCATGGTGGGCGCCCGCAGCATGCCGGCGCTGGTGGTGGGGATTTTGATGGTGTCCGAATTCGTCGGCGCCAAGTCCACCATCGGTACCGCGCAGGGCGCGTTCGAATCGGGCATGGCCGCGTCGTGGGCCGTGCTCAGCACCGCCATCGGCTTCCCGCTGTTCGGGATGCTGCTGGCGCGCAAGCTGTACAACTCGGGCGAGTACACGATCTCCGGCGCGATCTTCCAGCGCTACGGCCGCTCGACGCAGTTGATCGTGTCGCTGATCATGATTTATGCGCTGTTGCTGGTGAATATCGGTAACTACCTCAGCGGCGCGGCGGCGATCGCCACCGTGCTGCACATAAGCCTGCCGCTGGCCGCGCTGCTGATCGCGGTGGTCAGCACGTTTTACTTCGCGTTGGGCGGCATGAAGAGCCTGGCCTACGTGAACATCTGGCACAGCGCGCTCAAGTACCTGGGCGTGTTGATCGTGCTGGCGGTGGCGCTGAGCATGACCGGTGGCGTGGAGCCGATCCGGGCGGCGCTGCCGGCGGCGTATTTCACATGGGACGGCACGCTGGGCGCGTCGACCATCGTGGCGTTTTTTATCGGTAACGTGGGGGCGATTTTTTCGACGCAGTACATCATCCAGGCGATCTCGTCGACGCGCAGCGCCAATGGCGCGCGCAATGCGACTTTCATCGCCGGCGCGCTGGCGATCCCGCTCGGCCTCGCGCTGGGACTGATCGGCGTCGCCGCGCGCTATCTGTATCCGGATATGCAGAGCCTGTACGCGCTGCCGATCTTTTTGCAGAGCATGAATGTGTTCCTGGCCGGGCTGGTGACGGTGTCGCTGGTGGCGGCGATTTTTGCCGGCGTGAGCACGGTGGCCTTGGCCATCGCCTCGCTGGTGGTGAGAGATTTTTATGTGCCGTTTTACCAGCCCTCGGCCGAACGCGAATTCCGCGTGACCCGCTGGCTGGCGTTGGCGACCGGCCTGGTGCCGCTGGTGTTCGCCTGGTTGGCGCCGGGCTTGCTGCAGCTGTCGTTTTTTACGCGCGCCTTGCGCCTGTCGATTTCCGTCGTCGCCCTGATCGGCCTGTACCTGCCGTTGTTTGGCTGCAACCGCGGCGCGACCGCCGGCCTGCTGGCGGCGACGGTCACCACGACGGTCTGGTATCTGCTGGGAGATCCCTGCGATATCGACAATATGTATATCGCGCTGGTAACACCAGCGATTGTAATTCTGGTTGATCGGCTGCTCGGCTGGTCGCGGAACCCGCGCTGACGCTGCGCTCGGCCAGGCAAGTCGCATTGGAGGTGGATGCGCCGCCTGGTTTTTTTTGTCGCTTGGTGCGACCTTATTTGGAAAAGCTATGAAACAATCTCAACTCCTGATCGTGGGCGGCGTGCTGCTGTCCAGCGCCACCGGCATGGCCGCCGCCCAATCGAACGTGTCGATGTACGGCATCGTCGATGTCGGCATCACGCATATCGACAACCTGCCGGGCGGCTCCAAGACGTATATGCGCTCCGGCTCCAAGGATGGCAATCGCCTGGGCTTCCAGGGCAGCGAGGATCTGGGCGGCGGCACCAAGGCGATCTTCAAGCTGGAGGCCGGCTTCAACGCCGATGACGGCACCGCCGGTCAGGCCGGCAGCATCTTCAACCGCGCCGCCTTCGTCGGCCTGAGCGACAAGACACGCGGCACGCTGACGCTCGGCCGCCAGTACTCGTCGTATTTCGACGCCGTCAATCCGCTCGGTCCGGTGCCGCCGGTGACCGGCGCGGCCGGCGACCACCCGGGCGATATCGACGGCTTCGACATCACCATCCGCAGCAATAACGCCGTCAAGTACACCTCGCCGACCTGGGCCGGTTTCACCGCCAGCGCGATGGTGGCGGCGGGCGAGCAGGCCGGCCACGCCGGCAGCGGCGGCGCGCATAGCGCGTCGATCCGCTATGAGGGCGGCGGCTGGCGCCACGCGCTGGCCTACCAGGTGCTGAAAAACGGTCCTGTCCAGACCAACTGGGACCCGAATGCGTCCACCAGTTTCTCCAAGTCGGCGGTCAACGCCGGCTACCTGTCGGCGTCCGAGGTGCAGTACGTGGCCGCCGCCACCCGCTACGAGCAATCCAACTGGAGCCTGGGCGGTTCGTTCAGCAACGTGCAGTACCGCGCCAACAGCGCCTCGCTGTTCCGCGACACCGCCACCTTCAACACCGGCGCGCTGCTGGCGACCTGGCAGACCAGCAGCCCGTGGCTGCTGGGCGCAGGGTTCACCTACACCCGCGCCAACCGCGCCAACGGCATCAGCGACAACGCCAACTACCGCCAGTTCGCGCTGCAACAGGCTTACTGGCTGTCCAAACGCACCTCGATCTACATCCTGGAATCGACCCAGCGCGCGCGCGGCAAGACCCTGGGCACCAACGGCGTCAGCGTGATCGACGCCAACGCCACGATCGGCGTTTCGCAATCGGGCCTGGTCGCCTCGGACCGTAGCCAGATGCTGCTGGGCATAGGTCTGCGCCACGCGTTCTAAGCACATGGCGCCTGCGCTCCCGCGCAGGCGCCCAAGATCAAGGTGAAACAACATATGGCACTCACTAGACGCAAATTGTTGCTGGGCGCGGCCACCGTGTCGGCCACCTGGCTGACCTGGAGCGGCGTGCCGGCCTGGGGACTGGCGCCGGCCCCGCCGCAAGAGCAATTCATGCAGGTCTCGGCGCTGCTGGTCAACCACCGGCTGGACGCCCGCGTGGGCGCGCGCATGGCCGCCGCCGCCGCGCAAAAATTTCCGCAGTATGCGCAGATGATGAAATCCATCATCGGCATCGCCAACGCCAAACAGGCGCGGCAAGTGGAAGACTTCTTCGCCGATATCCCGGCAGGGCCGTTGCAGGACTTCGCGCACTGGATCATCTTCGCCTGGTACAGCGGCTGCTCGTCGCCGAAGAAAGACGCGCAGGTGTTCGCCTATGAAACCGCGCTGACCTATCAGACCACGGCCGACGCGGTGGCGATTCCTTCCTATGGCTTCTCCGGCCCGAACCAGTGGGGCCGTCCTATCGTGCCGCTGACGCCGATGCCGAGTTTCTGAAAGATTTATTCATGCCTATCTCAACAAGCGCCGACGTGGTCATCGTCGGCACCGGCGTCGTCGGCGTGGCGATTGCCGAAACCCTGCTGGACGCCGGCATTTCCGTGCAGATGCTGGAAGCCGGCCCGCGCGTCAGCCGCGCCGAAGTGGTGGAAAATTTCCGCAACCTGCCGCTGGCGCTGAAGGGCGATCCCTCGTCCTGCTATCCGCCGGCGCCGTGGGCGCCGCATCCGATGCCGTCGCAGGAGACGCCGGAAGACGCCTACCTGCAATTGAGCGGCCCGGACCGCTACGCGCAAAGCTTCATCCGCTACGCCGGCGGTTCGACCTGGCACTGGGCCGGCACCTGCTGGCGCCTGACGCCGGACGACATGCGCCTGCAAAGCACATACGGCGTCGGCCGCGACTGGGCTTTCGATTACCAGACGCTGGAGCCGTACTACGCCCGTACCGAACATACACTGGGCATCTGCGGCCCGTCCGACCCGGCCCTGCAATGGCCGCCGGGTGACGACCTGCGCTCCCAACCCTACCCGATGCCGCCGCTGCCGTTCGGCCCCGGCGAGCAGCGCTTCACCGACGTGGTCAAATCGCTCGGCTACCACAACATCCCGACCGCGCAGGCGCGCAACAGCGGCACCTCGTATGATGACCGTCCGGCCTGCTGCGCCAACAACAACTGCGTGCCGGTCTGCCCGGTCGGCGCCAAGTACGACGCCGCCACCGCGCTGTCGCGCATTGAGGCCAAGGGCGCGGTGATCACGCCCAACGCGGTCGCCTATCGCGTCGAAACCAATGCCGCCAATCACATCGAGGCGGTGCATTACCTCGACCAGAACAAGCAGTCGCACCGCGTGACCGGCAAGCTGTTCGTGCTGGCCTGTAACGGCATCGAAACGCCGAAGCTGCTGCTGATGTCCAAGAACGACCGCAACCCGAACGGCCTGGCCAACAGTTCCGACCAGGTCGGCCGCAACATGATGGACCACCCGCAGCTGACCATGACGCTGACGCTGGAAGAACCGTACTGGGCCGGTGTCGGCCCGGTGGTCAACAGCGGCATCATGGAAACCTCGCAAGGCGATTTCCGCGGCGAGCACGCGGGCGCCTACTTCCGCTTCAATAATTTCGCGCGCAACCGCTTCGTCACCTTCAACGCGTTGAAGCAGGGCCTGGTCGGCAAGGCGCTGGACACGGAAATCCGCCGCATGACCGCCTGCACCGCCGACATCGTGCTGGCGCATGAAGTGCTGCCGGACCCGAACAACCGCCTGACGCTGTCGGACCAGCGTGACTGGCTGGGCCTGCCCAAGCCGGCCATCCACTACGATGTTGGCGACTACACGCGCAAGGCGGCCGAGCAGTACTCGATCCCGATCGGCAAGCGCATCGCCGCCGCCATGGGCGCGACCGACATCAAGATCAGCCCGAAGTTCAACCAGAGCAAGCACATCATGGGCGGCACCATCATGGGCAACGACCCGGCCAACTCGGTGGTCAACGCCGACTGCCGCGCGCACGACCATGCGAACCTGTACCTGCCGGGCGGCGGCGCCATGGCCAGCACGGCCTGCGGCAACAGCACCATCACCATGGTGTCACTGGGTTTCAAGGCAGCCGACGCCATGGTGCGTCAGCTGAAGGGGGCATGATGATGCGTACTGTCTTCATGCTGCTGGCGGCGCTGGCGCTGCACGCCGAAGCCGCCACCTTTGATGCCGCCACCGTGGAGCGCGGCCGCTACCTCGCCACCGCCTCGGATTGCATGGCCTGCCACACGGCGCGCCATGGCAAGGCGATGGCGGGCGGCCTGGTGCTGTCCTCGCCGGTGGGTAACATCGTCTCGACCAACATCACGCCGTCGAAGCAATACGGTATCGGCAACTACACCGAACAGCAGTTCAGCGACGCCGTGCGCAAGGGCGTCCGCGCCGATGGCCAGAACCTGTATCCGGCCATGCCGTACAACGCCTACGCGGTGATGACCGACGACGATATCCGCGCGATGTACGCCTACTTCATGCAGGATGTGACGCCGGTGGAGCAGGGCACCAAGCCGACCGAGCTGCCGTTCCCGATGAGCGTGCGCGCCTCGATGAAGGTGTGGAACGCCATGTTCCTCGACAACAAGCCGTTGAAACCGGAACCGCAGCGTTCCGAGCAATGGCTGCGCGGCCGCTACCTAGCCGACGGCGCCGCCCACTGCAGTAGCTGCCACACGCCGCGCGGCCTGCTGATGCAGGAGAAGAAGGAGCTGTACCTGACCGGTTCCCAGGTGGGCCCTTGGTACGCCCCTAACATCACCTCGCATCCGACCGCCGGCATCGGCAGCTGGACCGAGGCGGAACTGGTGCGGTATCTGCGCACCGGCCGCGTCGAAGGCAAGGCGCAGGCGGCGGGCAGCATGGCCGAGGCGATCAGCTACAGCTTCAGCCGCCTGAGCGATGCCGACCTGCGGGCCATCGCCGTCTACATCAAGGATCTGCCGCCGGTGGCGGGCGAGCAGCCCGTCGCGCGCTTCAATCAGGGCCAGGCCGGCAATGCCTTGCCTGGCTTCCGCGGCAAAACCTACAACGAGAGCATCAAGGGGCCGCATCTGGGGGCGCAGGTGTTTTCGGCCAACTGCGCGTCCTGCCACGGTTTCAACGGGCAGGGCAGCAAGGATGGCTACTACCCGAGCCTGTTTCACAACTCGGCCATGATGAACAACAGCAATCTGCTGGCGACCATCCTGTTCGGCGTGGAGCGGGAAACCAAGGACGGCCATGTGTTCATGCCGCCGTTCGGCGACCAGCCGAATGCCGTCAAGCACCTGTCGAATGACGAGGTGGCGGCGCTGGCCAACTACCTCCAGGTCAGCTATGGCGGCGGCGCGCCCGGCATCAAGGTGGAGGACGTGGCGATGATCCGCCAGGGCGGTCCACAGTCGAACCTGCTGTTACTGGCGCGGCTGGCCATGATCGTCGGCCTGCTGGCGCTGGCGGCGCTGATCATCGTGCTGTTGCGCCGTCGCGCCCAATCCAAACAAGGGGAATGAAGATGAAGACGAATCCACTGTCGCGCCGTGGCGCGCTGAAGGTGGTCGGCGCGGTGATGCTGTCCGGCGTTGCCGGCCAACTGCTGCTGAACACCCGCGCCAGGGCGGCGCTGGCGCCCGCCGGCCAGGGCTTGCAGGACTTTATCGCCGTGTCCAAAGAATTGACCGGCAAGACCGCGCTGAACGCCACGCTGGCGCTGGCGCTGCACGCGGCGTTGCTAAAAGCCACGCCGGAGTTCGACGCCGCGCTGCTGAAGCTGAAAGACACGCTGGCCGCGCAGGGCGAACCGGACAAGGCGCTGGTGCAGGCGATTTTGCAAGGCTGGTATCTGGGCGTGGTGGGCAAGGGCAAGAAAGCCGTGTGCGTCACCTTTGTGGACGCGCTGTCCAACCTGGCGGTGGCCGACGTGCTGGTGCCGCCGAGCTATTCCTACGGCCCTTGCGGCACATGGTCGGCCAAGCCTTGAGCAACTCTGAAAGAATGCTATGAACAATACTAATTCGGCCGATGTGGTCGTGATCGGGGGCGGCATCTGCGGCTCGCTGCTGGCCCGCAAGCTGGCGCTGGCCGGCAGCTCCGTGCTGATGCTGGAATCGGGCCCGCGCGTGGTACGCGGCCAGCTGGTCGAGCGTTATCGCCATTCGGCCTTCAAGGCGGACTTCATGGCGCCGTATCCGTTCTCGGAAATGGCACCGCACCCGACCTTCTCGCCGGAACCCAATAAGTACATTGAACAGACCGGCCCGCACCCGTTCCAGGCGCAGTACATCCGCATGCTGGGCGGCACCAGCTGGCACTGGGCGGCGCAGATGTGGCGCAACCTGCCGAGCGATTTTCGCACCCAGTCGATGTATGGTGTCGGCAAGGACTGGCCGATCAGCTATGACGATCTGGAGCCGTACTACTACGAGGCGGAAGTGATCGCCGGCGTCGGCGGCGCCCCGGATACCGGTTCGCCGCGCGCCAAGCCGTTCCCGATGGACCGCGTGCCGGCCTCGTACTTCCAGCAGCGCGTGAGCGAGCGGCTGGCGCCGAAATTCAAGGTGCAGGACGATTGCACCGCGCGTAACAGCCGCAGCTTCGACGGCCGTCCTGCCTGCTGCGGCAACAACAACTGCATGCCGGTGTGCCCGATCGACGCGCAATACCACGGCGGCATCTCGGCCGCCAGCGCCGAGCAAGCTGGCGTGGCGATCGTGACCGAGGCGGTGGTGTACAGCTTCGAGCATGACGCCAGCGGTGCCATCGTCGCCGTCAACTACTATGACTGGAAAAAAGTCAGCCACCGCGTGACCGGCAAGACCTTCGTGCTGGCCGCCAACGCGATCGAATCGGCCCGCCTGCTGTTGATGTCGACCAGCGACAAGTTCCCGAACGGCATGGCCAACAGCAATGGCTTCGTCGGCCGCAATCTGTGCGATCACCCGGCCATCGGCGTCACCTTCGACATGGACGAGCCGGTATGGCCGGGCCGCGGTCCGGTCAGCCCGTGCTCGATCGGCGATTTCCGCGACGGCGCCTTCCGTTCCGAATCCGCCGCGTTCCGTATCGATATCTCGAACGCTTCGCAAGTGGCGTCGGTGACCAAGGAGCTTATAGGTGAAGGCGTGTATGGCGTCAAGCTGGAAGGCGCGATCCGCGACCGCGCGTCGCGCCGCGTCAGCATCAAGAACGCGCTGGAGCAACTGCCCGATCCGAACAACCGCGTCACCCTGGGCAAGAACAAGGATGCGATGGGTCTGCCGGTGCCGAGCATCTACTGGAATATGGACGACTACGTGCTCAAAGGCACGGAGGAAACCCGCAAGCGCTACGACGAGATCGCCAAGCAACTGGGCGCGACCAACATCAAGCACAGCAAGGCGGGCGCGTTCAGCAATCGCCAGCACATCATTGGTACGCTGTCGATGGGCAAGGACGCGGCGACCAGCGTGACCGATCCGTTCGGCCGCGCGCACGATCACACCAATCTGTACATGGTCGGCACCGGCGTCATGCCGACCGTCGGCACCTGCAACGTCACGCTGACCGCCGTGGCGCTGGCCCTGCGGACCGCGGACAAGATTCTGTCGGAGGCACGTCATGGCTAAGCTGATGCAATCCCTGCTGGCCTGCGGCCTGTTGATCGCCTCGACCGCCTTCGCGGCCGATAGCGCGCAAATCGAACGTGGCAAGTATCTGGCCACGGCCGGCGACTGCGTTGCTTGCCATACGCAAGCCGGCAAGGCGCCGTTCAGCGGCGGCGTGGCGATCTCCAGCCCGCTGGGTACGATCTACTCGACCAATATCACGCCATCGGCCAACGCCGGCATCGGCGGCTACACGCTGGAGCAGTTCAGCCGCGCCGTGCGTGGCGGCGTGCGCGCCGACGGCAGCCATCTGTACCCGGCCATGCCGTACACCGCCTACGCCAAGCTGAGCGATGAGGACACGGCCGCGCTGTACGCCTACTTCATGCAAGGCGTTGCCGCCAGTGACACGCAGGCGCCGCCAACCCGGCTGCCGTTCCCGTTCAACATCCGCGCCTCGATGGCGGTGTGGAACGCGCTGTTCGTCGAAACGCAACCCTATGTGGCCGACCAGCGCAGATCGGTGGAATGGAACCGCGGCGCTTATCTGGCGCAGGGTCTGGCACACTGCAGCACCTGCCACACGCCGCGCAACTTCCTGATGGCCGAGAAGCACGAACTGTATCTGCAGGGCGGCTCGCTGGGCACCTGGTACGCGCCGGCCATCACGCCCGGCACGAACGGCTGGGACCAGCAAGCGCTGATGGACTACCTGCGCACCGGCCACGCCAAAAACGGCGCCACCGCCGCCGGCCCGATGCTGGAAGCGATCGACAAGAGCTTCGCCAAGATGGACCCGGCCGACATCAAGGCCATGGCCGTCTACCTGTCCGACCTGCCCGGCGCCAAGCCCGCCACCGCTGCGGCTGCCGCAGCGGTGGTGCCGCCGGTGTCCGGCAGCGATATCGTCGAACTGGCCGGCAAGGCCAGCGCCGGCGAACAGCTGTATCGCAACAACTGCGCCTCCTGCCACCAGAACAACGGTGACGGCGTGCGCGGCCTGCCGGCGCTGCGCAATCACACCGTGTTGCGGCAGCCGAACGCGGACAACGTCAGCATGGCCATCCTGGCAGGCGTCTGGCCAGAAGCGGGGCAGGGCATGCCCGGCTTCGCGCACGAGCTGAGCGACAAGCAAATCGCCGATGTCACCAACTATGTGATGACCACCTTCGGCGCCAGCAAAGCCGGCACGGATGAGCATCGTGTGGCGGCCCTGCGCCAAGGTGGCGAAGCCCCGCTGCTGCTGTGGCTGGCGCGTGCTGGCATGTTAATGCTGGTCATGTTGGCGCTGGGCCTGCTGCTGCTCTGGCGCCGCCGCAACAGTAAGGCGTAACCGTTTCATCTCCGCCGCCAAGGCATCGGCGGCGTGGCAATCCCATTGAAAGGAATCATCATGAAGTGGTTTTACGATCTGAATATCGCCAAAAAACTGATCCTGTCGTTCGGCGTGATGCTGCTGTTGACGTCGATCCTCGGCGTCACCACCATCAGCAGCATGTCGCGGATGAACGTCGCCTCGCAGAAGCTGTCGGAGCAATCGTTGCCGAGCATGCGCTACATCCTGGCGCTGAAGGCCGCCGTCAACACCAAGCGCCGCTACGAGATGGAGCAACTGCTGAGCGATAAGCCCGAGCACCTGGCCCGCTACGACAAACTGATTGACCGCATGCTGAACAAGGTCGGCAAGCTGCAGGGCCAGTACAAGGAGACGGTTGCGTCGCCGGAGGAACACCAGCTGCTGGAACAGTTCGTGCGCGTGCGTGGTGAATATTCCATCGAGCGCCGCAAGATTTCCGAGATGGCGCGGCAGGGCCGTCGCGACGACGCCGTGGCGCTGGCGACCGGCCACTCGTTCGACCTGATGAACCAGCAGGCCGATGTGCTCGACAAGATCGCCCAGTTCACGCAGGACAGCGGCGACACCGCCGGCAAGAATGCCGAGCAAACCTACCTGTCGGCGCGCAACGTGGTGATTGGCGTGCTGGCGCTGGATATCGTGATCGGCGCGCTGATGGCGCTGTGGCTGGCGCGCATCGTCGGGGAACCATTGCGCCGCGCGGTGGCGGTTGCCCGCCAGGTGGCCGATGGCGACTTGACCGCCGAGGTGCCGGTCACTTCGGCGGATGAAACCGGCCAGTTGATGGAAGCGCTGAAGCACATGAATGGCAGTCTGCAGCGTCTGGTCGGCCAGGTGCGGGGCAGTACCGACACCATCGCCACCGCGTCGACGCAGATCGCCGCCGGCAACCAGGACCTGTCCTCGCGCACCGAGCAGCAGGCCAGCTCGCTGGAAGAGACCGCATCGTCGATGGAAGAGCTGACCTCGACCGTCAAGCAGAATGCCGACAACGCGCGCCAGGCCAACACGCTGGCGCTGTCGGCGTCCAGCATCGCCGTCAAGGGGGGCGACGTGGTGGGGCAGGTGGTCGATACCATGGCCTCGATCAACGCGTCGTCGAAGAAGATTGTCGACATCATCGCGGTGATTGACGGCATCGCGTTCCAGACCAACATCCTGGCCTTGAATGCCGCGGTGGAAGCGGCGCGCGCCGGCGAACAAGGGCGCGGCTTCGCCGTGGTGGCGTCGGAAGTCCGCACGCTGGCGCAGCGCTCGGCCGCCGCCGCCAAGGACATCAAGAGCTTGATCGGCGATTCGGTGGTGCAGGTTGAGGCCGGCACGCGGCTGGTGGACCAGGCGGGGACGACGATGGGCGAGATTGTCGCCAGCATCACCCGCGTGGCCGACATCATGAGCGAGATCACCGCCGCCAGCCAGGAGCAGAGCATCGGCATCGAGCAGGTCAACCAGGCCATCACCCAGATGGACCACGCGACCCAGCAGAACGCCGCGCTGGTCGAAGAAGCCGCCGCCGCCGCCGAAGCGATGCAGGCGCAAGCCAGCGGCCTGAGCGAAATGATGAGCGTGTTTAAACTTGCGCCGTCCGCCTCGGCCCCGAGAACTTACCCAGTAGCATTGCAATAAGGGTAAGATGGCGGGATGCGAAAAATCATCTCCTCCATGTTTCTGCTGGCCGCCGCCAGCGTCCACGCCGCGCCGCCGGCCGGCCAGAACGCGCTGGCCGGCGCCCAGATGAAAGTCGATGTCGGCGGCCACAAACTCAATCTGTATTGCACCGGCAAAGGATCGCCGACCGCGCTGTTCGAGGCCGATCTGGGGCGCGCCGGCTGGGACTGGTCGGCGGTGCTGCCGGCGGTAGCCCAGCGCGCCCGCGCCTGTGTCTATGATCGTGGCGGCCTCGGCGCCAGCGATCCCATCCTCCGCGCCGCGACGGTTGCCAACGCCAGCAAGGACCTGAATTTTCTGATCAAGAACGCCGGCCTGGAAGCGCCATTCGTGCTGGTCGGCGCCGGCTATGGCGCGATGGTGTCGCAGCACCTCGCGCTACGCTCGCGCAACGCCGGCGCGACAGTGGCCGCGACTGTGGTCGGATTGGTGCTGGTGCAGCCGATGCACGAAGACGCCTTGCCCGTCGACCGCGGCGCGCAGCTCGACACGGCGCTGGCACGCCAGCCCGCCTACTGGCGCGCCCGCGCGTCCGAGCTGGACAGCCTGGACACCAGCGCCAACCAACTGCGCACCGCCCGCAAGCCGTTCGGCGAACTGCCGGTGATCGAGGTACGGCAGGCCGAGCCGGCGGCCATCACCGCCGCCATCACGCAGTTGCTCGACCGGCTCAAACCGTAAATGCGCACCAGGCCGGTAGCACCCGGCGTGGCGCTGGTGCTGTTGTTGCATCTGGCGCTGCTCTGGCTGGCGCTGCGGCCGGTGCATCAGCCGCTGGTCCGCGATGATCGCATCTGGCTGCAACTTTGGCAGCCGACAGTGAAATTGACGCCGTCGCCGCCGGCCGTGGTGCAGGCGCGGCGCGTTCCCGTGCCCGCGATGGCGCCGCCACCGAGGACGCGCGCGGCGCCGCCGCCCGATGCCGCCGCGCCGGCCCCAACGGTGCCGGTCCCGGCGGCGTCAGCCGACACGCCGGAAGTCCAGGCACTGCTGGCCGAGCCGGCGCCGGCCAAGTCGCTGCCGCCCGACCTGGTGCGCCAGGCATTGAAAGATGTCGCCGCGATCGACCGCCAACTGCGCGCCGAGCATCCTCAAGCGCTGACCCCGCCGCCTGGCTCGCCGAACGCGCGTCTCGCACGCGGCATCGCGGCCGCCGGCGCCGCGGTCAAACCGAAGTGGTTCGAGCAGGCGCGAATCGAGCTGTTCAGCGCGCCCAATGATCCCAAGCGCATCTACCGCGTGATCACGGCGACGGGGGAATATTGCCTGTTCTACCCGGACACCGGCAGCATCGCCTTCAACAGCGCGCCGAAATCCGGCTGGGCCGGTAGCGGGCAGCCCACCCTGTCGGACTGCCCCACCCGGTTCTAGCTTACATCGGCGCGCCACCCAGGCGCTTGATGGTGCCGGAGCCCATGATGCTCTTGCTGATCTGCGGATCGCCGTAGTAGTTGATGTCGCCCGAGCCGGCCACGCTGACGCTCAGCGTTTTCTTGGTCCACACGGTCGCCTGGCCGGAGCCGCCGATGCTGACCACGGCGTCGCGGCTTTGCAGCTGGCCGGCCTGGACGCGGCCCGAGCCGCCGATCGACACTTGCAGGCGCTCGACGTTGCCGGCGGCCTTGAAGTTGCCACTGCCGCCCAGCGCGACCGCCAGCGATTCGCTATCGATCTGGTCGATGTTGACCGAGCCGGAACCGCCGACGTCGATGGTCAGCTTTTCGCCGCGCAGCTTGTCGGCGCTGACGTTGCCGGCGCCGCCGATCGACATCTTCTCCAGCGCGCGCGCGTTGACGATGACTTTCATGTGGCGGGTATCGAGCCGCACATTGTTGCGCACCGTGCGGATGCGCAGCGTGCCGCCTTCCACCACCGTCTCGATCATCGCCTGCAGGTTGTCGTCGGTCTCCACGGTGACGCCCTCGGTGTTGCCGGAGCGGATTTCCACATCGCCGTTGATGCCTATCGTCAGCGCGCGGAAATGGCCGACATCGCGATTCTGTTTGACGATGTTGCCATTACCTTGCACCCGCTCGCCGCCGCTGAGCCAGCTCAGCGGCCCGGCCTGCGCGGGCAGCGATGGCGAAATGGCGGCCAGCAGGCCGGCGGACAGCAGCAGGGTGGACAGGATGCGGGGGGCGGCCATGGTGTTCTCCTCTAATTCGGTTAGCTTGAGCCTGCATCCTACGGCGTCGCCCGGCTGAGTGGAACCGTGCTGCGACGAAGTGCATTCTGCGCGGCGCAGAATGCCGCCAGCCGGGAACAGGCCGCGCATGAGGTATCATTCGGGCTATGCTTACCATCACCATCAAACAAGGCAAGGAAAAACGCCTGCTGGCCGGCGACTTGCTGATTTACGCCACCGCCATCGAGCGCGTGGACGGCCGCCCGCAAGAAAAGAACAAGCCCGGCGCCACCGCCGTCGTGCAAACCTCCGCGCGCCAGTTCCTGGCGCGTGCCGCCTACAATCCGAAATCCGAGGTGGTCGCGCGCGTCTGGAGCTACAAGGAGGACGAGCCGGTCGACCACGCGATGATCAAGCGCCGCGTGCGCGCCGCCGTCGCCAAGCGCGCCGCCGCCGTGCGCGCGGCCGCGCCGACCGATATCGTGCCGGTGATTCGCGGCGATCAGGACGGTCTGCCCGGCTTGCTGGTCGATAGCTGGGGCGGCACCGCCGGCTATCTGATCTGCCAGTTCCAGTCGGCCGGCGTCGACGCCTGGAAAGTGCCGATCGTGCAAGCGCTGCTGGCCGATACCGGTTGTCCGAATGTCTACGAGCGCTGCGATGAGCTGATCCGCAAATCGGAAGGCTTGCCGGTGTTTTACCGTGCGCTGGCCGGCGAGGAGCCGCCCGAGCATGTGCTGGTCACGGAAAAGGGCCAGCGCTTCAGCATGGATCTGCGCACCGGTTTCAAATATCCCCGCTTGCGCGATTAATAGTTTCGACGTTGAAAGTTTTTCTCTTATAATCGTCCGCGCATCCCACGGAGATCCGAGCAGAGATGGAACACTATCAATCGTCGCAAATTCGCACCCTGAGCTACATCGAGAACGAAGACCATCCGGTCTTCGGCACCCTCGTCGAGCAGATCCTGCACCTGCTGAACTCCAAGCTGATTTTCAGCGACATCCTGATTCACCAGAACAGCCCGCTGATGCTGCGCCAGCCGAAAGGCCTGGTCGCGGTGAGCGACTCGCCGATCACGCGCGAGGAGTTGCAGGAATTCTTCGAGGTGGTGGAGCCGAACTGGGCCGAACGCATCCAGGAGCGCGCCTTCGACCGCGCGGTGGACCTGCACACGGCCCGCATCCGCGCCAACTGCTTCAGCTTCCAGGGCCGCAAGCGGCTCGGCTGCGTGATCCGCCGCTTCCCGAAGGAACCGATGCCGCTGGCCAAGCTGGGCCTGGGCAAGCATGAGCAGAACTTCGCCCGCCTCACCAGCGGCCTGGTGCTGATCATCGGCGACACCTGCCAGGGCAAGTCGACCACCATCGCCTCGATGCTCGATGAAATCAACAAGCACCGTTCCGGCCATATCATCACGATTGAAGATCCGGTCGAGACGCTGATTCCGCAGCGCCAGTGCGTGATCACGCAGCGCGAGGTGGGGGCGGACGGCGACGTCGAGAGCTTCTACCTCGGCGCGCTGGATGCGCTGCGCGAGCGTCCGGACGTGATCGTCATCGGCGAAATCCGCGACGCGCAGACGGCGCAGGAGGCGCTGGCGCTGGCCGAAGCGGGCCCGCTGGTGCTGGCCTCGCTGCACGCGCGCTCTACCGAGCTGGGCTTGCAGAAGATGCTGCGCCTGCTGGGCAACACCGAAGCACAGGCGCAGGCGCTGGCGCACGCGCTGCGCGGCGTGCTGTGCCAGGCGCTGCTGCCGGCGGTCAATGGCGAGCGCTATTACCTGGCCACCGAGTGCCTGACCAACAATCCGCAAGTGACCGAGATGATCGCCAACGGCCAGATTGCCAATCTGCGCATCTGGATGGAAGACAAGCCGGGCGAGGGCTGCCACACCATGAACACCTCGCTGCACGCGCTGCTCGACGCCGGCAAGATCGCGGTCGATGATGCGCGCAACGCCACCACCGACCGCATCGGCTTCGTCGCCTAATCGAGCGGCACGGCCCGGTAGCGATTGACGTCGGTGCCGCTGACCGGCGGCGCGTTGTTGCCCCAGGCGCTGCGCAGGTAGGAGACCACCTGCGCCACTTCCATGTCATTCAACGCGTGACTGAACGGCGGCATGCTGTACGGCCGCGGATTGCCCGCGGTGCCGGGCGCGAAGCCGCCGTTGAGCACGATGCGGATCGGATTGACCGCGCTTTCCATGGTTAATGCCTGGTTGCCTGCCAGCGGCGGGTAGGCCGGCGTCTGACCGGTGCCGCCGGCGCCATGGCAATCGACACAGTGTTTCTCATACAGCCGGGCGCCGGCCTTCAGGAAGGCGGTCGCCTCGGGATCGGTGTCGCGCTCGAAGGGCTTCGGTGGCGCGGCCGGCGGCAGCGCTTTCAGGTAGACGGCGATGGCGTTGATGTCGCCGTCGTCCAGGTATTGCAGGCTTTGCCGCACCACTTCCGCCATCGGGCCGAACACGGTGGCGCGCGGCGAGGTGCCGGTTTTCAGCAGTGCCGCCAGATGCGCCTGTTGCCAGTCGCCGCGTGCGTTCAACGCGGGGGCGTACCAGCCCTGGGCCGGGATCATGCCACCGGACAGGCTTTCGCCCGCCGATGCGCCGAGCGGATTGCGCGCGCTATGGCAGGCGCTGCAATGACCGAGGCCTTGCACCAGGTAGGCGCCACGGTTCCATGCGACGGACTGGCCGGTTTCCTCGCGGAACACGGCGGGTTTGAAGTACAGGCCGCGCCAGACCGCCAGCGAGATTTGCAGGTTGTAGGGGAAGCGTAGCTGGTGCGGTTGATTCGGCTGGTTCACCGCCGGCACCGACTGGAAGTATGCGTACAGCGCGTCGGCGTCGTCGCGGTTGATGCGGGTGTAGTTGGTGTACGGGAAGGCCGGATAGAGCAGGCGGCCGTCGCGCGATTTGCCGTTGTGCAGGGCACGCCAGAAGTCGTCCGCGCTCCACATGCCGATGCCGGTACCGCGGTCGGACGTGAGGTTGGGCGAGATCACCGCGCCGAACGGCGTTTGCAGCGCGCGGCCGCCGGCGTAGGCCTGGCCGCCGCGGGTGGTGTGGCAGGCCAGACAGTCGCCGGCCTTGGCCAGATAGGCGCCCCGGGCGACGCGCTCGGCCGATGTCAGCGTGGCGGTTCGGGTGGCCGGCGGGCCGATGTCGTCGATTTGCCAGAACAGCCAGACGGCCGCGGCGGCGGCGCTGACCAACACAGCGGCGAGCAGGGTATAAACGATTTTCTTCATTGCGCGCCTCCGGCCGGCACGCTGCCGCAACGGATGGGCAACGGTGCGGGCAGGCTGCTGGCGGGGCGGGCGTCGGCGTCCGGCGCTTGTCTGCCGAGCCAGGCGGAAACGGCGGCGACGTCTTCCACGCTGAGGCGGGCGGCGATGTCGGCCATGCAGTCGGGCGCGGCGGCACGGCGGCTGTGGTTTTTCCAGTTGCCGAACTGGGCGTTGATGTAATCGCTGGGCAGACCCAGCAGCCCGGGAATCGCCGGCGCCACGCCGTTCAGCGCCGTGCCGTGACAGCTGACGCAGGCGGGAATCTTCCTGCCGGCATCGCCTTGCCGCACCAGCACCTCGCCGCGCTCCAGTTGGGCCGCCGACGCGGTGGCGCCGCTGCCGGCGGTGGCGGTGGCATAGGGGGGATGCTGGCCGGCGAAGTAGTCGGCGATCTCGCGCAGGTAGGCGTCGGGCAGATGCGCCACCATGTAGTTCATCATTGGATATTGCCGATGGCCGTTTTGGAAATTGCGCAGCTGGTTGTACAGATAGCCGGCCGGTTTGCCGGCGATGCGCGGGAAGTAGGCGTCGCCGTGCTCCTTCACGCCATGGCAGGACAGGCAGGCGGCGATGCGCTGCTCCAGGGTGTCCGGCGGCGCGGCGGACGCCATCGATGCGACGCTCAGCGCGGCGGCAAGGCCCAATGCATGAAATAACCGCATACCCCTCCTTGTGCAAGGCGGCGCATGGCGGCCGCGTGACTAGGATATACCGTTTTTTGGCGGTTTTGGCAACTTCACCGGTTTCAGCGGCGGCAGCGTGTTGCCCAGGCCGATCCAGTGACGGTAGACCCGCAACGCTACTTGCGCGTCGTCGGCGGCGTACAGAATCTGCTTTTCGCTCAGGCGCGGCAGCGCCCAGTTGGTGACGGAAATCTTTTTCGATTTTTGCAGCGCGAGGCCGAAGAACTTGGCCACCGCCGTCTTGGCGCCGAGGTCGTTGCGCTGACCCGGCGTGCGCAGCACCACCGACATGTCGACCACGCCGGCGGCACGGATGTCGAGCTTGGCGTGCACGCGCTTGACGTCGTCCGCCAGGCCGAAGCCGATTTTCAGCGGCAAGGGGCGTTCCAGCACGGCCAGCAGCAGGGCGCGGATGTGCGGTTCGGGGCTGTCGCCGATTTGCAGCAGCCAGGCCTTTTTGTCGGTGGCGAACTGGATCAGGTGCGGCCCGGTCGAGGTTTCGCCGCGGGTGAAGGTGGGCTTGGATTCGGTGTCGAAGCCGATGGCGTCGCACACCAGCAGGGCCTCGCGCGCGGCGCTGGCCTGCTCCAGTGTGACCACCATGTGAACGTCGGCGCGGTCGATGCCGAAGTAGGGCGGCAGAGGGTCTGCCGCCGCTGCCGGCACAGGCTGGTGGTCCAACTCAGCCCTTTTTCGAGAACTTCGCGGCCAGCTGGTTCAGCTTGTCGGCGTGCACGCGCGCGGCTTCTTCCGCCGCCTTGGCGTCGCGTTCGGCCTTCTTGCGTTCCGCTTCCTTCTTGTAGCGTTCCTGCAGCACCTGGGTGGCGTGGGCGCGATGGGTGTCGGTCACTTCCGCGCCCGGCTTGCCGTCCAGATCGTGGCGAAGCTTGGCCTTTTCCATGACTTTCAGGTAGCGCAGCGAGCCGGTGTGGATGCCCAGCGCGGTGCGCATGGTCTTGCGATCCAGGTCCGGCATCACGGCCAGCAGCTGTTTATCGATACCGATCGCCAGCGGCAGAAAGTCGCGGAAAGCGGGGAATTGGGTTTGCAGTTGTTTCAGCAGGCTGCGCGGGGTTGGGGCGGCAGCCGTCGGTGTGGCGGCAGCGGCGGCTGGCTCGGCTACCGGTGGCTGGGGGGTAAGACTATTGTTCATCGACTTCATAGGTTAAGCAACAACCGTCAGCATAGCATGCGGCCCAGCGGATTGCAGTGCATTTTAGGCCACTGTATCGAATTGCCTAGGCTTAGGATGGGGTTAAAACGACGCGTGGGCGTGCGCTGGGTGCCTAAAATGTGTATAATGCTCGACGCACTACTGCAGTAAGGTGTGGTTCAGCTTGGAACAGGATGCGATTCGGATGGTCTGACCAAGGGCGTTTGCCCTTCTCATTTGCCCTTCTCATTCTTCCCTGAAAAGAGAAACAAGCCCGTGGCTGGAAGCGGGCTTTTTTTATTCCGCAGAAAATCGTCAACTAAATTACAACATTTTCGCCCATGCGCACCGTTCGCGGTCGGCGCGGGGTCCGCTTTTTTGTAATTTCTGGCGAATACGCATTGAGAGATTTTAATGACAAAACCGAAAACTTTAACGTTGTCCGTCAAAAAGCCCACCCGCGCAAGCGCCGCGCCGCTGGTCGTGCCGAAGACGACTCTGTCCTATGTCATCGATAATGAAGAGGCAGCGAGCAAAGTTACGGTAGTCAAGAAGAAAACCCGCTTGAGCGCCACCGCCGACGCCGCACAAGCCGAGGTGCCGGTGGCCGACGCCAATGACGACGTCAAAGTGGCCAAGGCGACGCGCAAGAGCGCGGCCGCCACGGCGCTGGACGCCGACGCGCCGGCCGTGAGCGTCAAGGCGGCGCCGAAGTCGAAACTGGTCAAGGTGGCCAAGGTCGACGTGGCGCCGGCCGGCGCCATCGCCGGCGCGCCGGCGGTCAACCAGGTGACCGACGCCGCCGCGCTGGCGTCGATCGACACCTCGGGCTATCTGCTGCCGGGCGTCAAGGTGCCGGGCCGCCGCGGCCGCAAGCCGTCCGAATTCACCCCGGAAAACGATGAAGTCGCCGCGCTGAACGCGGTCGAGCGCGCCGAACTGAAAGCGGTGTCGAAGGCGCGCGAGCGCAAGGCCAAGGGCATCGACACGCTCGGCATCGATCCGAAAGCGTCCGCCGAGGAGCTGGAAAAGCGCCGCGCCCAGATCAAGAACCTGATCAACATGGGCAAGGAGCGCGGTTTCCTGACCTACGCCGAGATCAATGACCAGCTGCCGGAAAACATCATCGATCCGGAGGCGATTGAAGGCATCATCGCCACCTTCAACGACATGGGTATCGCCATCTACGAGCGCGCGCCGGATGCCGAGGCGCTGCTGCTGAGCGACAACGTGGCCACCGTGACCTCGGACGACGAGGTCGAGGCGGCCGCCGCCACGGCGCTGTCGACGGTCGACTCCGACTTCGGCCGCACCACCGACCCGGTCCGCATGTACATGCGTGAGATGGGCGCCGTGGCGCTGCTGACCCGCGAGGGCGAGATCGAGATCGCCAAGCGCATCGAAGGCGGCTTGAAGGACATGATCCAGGCGATTTCCGCCTGCCCGACCACCATCGCCGAGATTCTGGCGCTGGCCGACAAGATCGGCGCCGACGAGATGAAGATCGACGACGTGGTCGACGGCTTTGTCGATCCGAACGAATCGGCCCCGGCGCCGGCCGTGAGCGCCGCCGCCGACGACGAGGACGACGAGGATGAGGACGACGTCGAGGAAGAAGACGGCGACGCCGCCGGCGGCGCCGCCGGCTACTCGACCGAGCAACTGGCGCAGCTGAAAATCGCCGCGCTGGACAAGTTCGCCTTCATCTCGGCCCAGTTCGAGAAAATGCGCAAGGCCAGCGGCGGCTACGGCTCCAAGGCCTACGTCGCGGCGCAGGAAGCCATTTCGGCCGAGCTGCTGGGCATCCGCTTCACCGCCAAGGTGGTCGAGAAGCTGTGCGACACGCTGCGCGGCCAGATGGAAGAAGTGCGCTCGATCGAGCGCGCCGTGCTGGACCTGTGCGTCAACCGCTGCGGCATGCCGCGCGCCCACTTCATCAAGGTCTTCCCGGGCAATGAGACCGACCTGGACTGGGTGGACGGCGAAGTCGACGCCGGCTATCCGTACAGCACCGTGCTGGGCCGTAACGTGCCGGCGGTGAAGGAACTGCAGCGCAAGATGATCGACCTGCAGGTGCGCGTGGCGCTGCCGCTGGCCGACCTGCGCAAGATCAACAAGCAGATGGCCGCCGGCGAGAAGCGCGCCCGCCAGGCCAAGCGCGAAATGACCGTGGCCAACTTGCGTCTGGTGATCTCGATCGCCAAGAAGTACATCAACCGCGGCCTGCAATTCCTCGATCTGATCCAGGAGGGCAATATCGGCCTGCTGAAGGCGGTCGACAAGTTCGAATACCGTCGCGGCTACAAGTTCTCGACCTATGCGACCTGGTGGATCCGTCAGGCCATCACCCGTTCGATCGCCGACATGGCGCGCACCATCCGCGTGCCGGTGCACATGATCGAGACGATCAACAAGATGAACCGCATCTCGCGTCAGATCATGCAGGAAACCGGCAGCGAGCCGGACCTGGCGACGCTGGCGCTGAAGATGGAAATGCCGGAGAACAAAGTCCGCGAAATCATGAAGATCGCCAAAGAGCCGATCTCGATGGAAACGCCGATGGGCGAGGACGGCGATTCGCAGCTGGGCGACTTCATCGAAGACAACACCACGCTGGCGCCGCTGGACGCCGCGTTGCACGCCTCGATGCGCAACGTCATCAAGGAAGTGCTGGACTCGCTGACCCCGCGCGAGGCCAAGGTGCTGCGCATGCGCTACGGCGTCGAAATGTCGAACGACCACACGCTGGAAGAAGTGGGCAAGCAGTTCGACGTGACCCGCGAGCGTATCCGCCAGATCGAAGCCAAGGCGATGAGCAAGCTGCGCCAGCCATCGCGTTCGGACAAGCTGAAAACGTTCCTGACACAAAACTAAGCTTGCGCGAGCAAACAAGAGGGGAGGCACGGTGCCTCCCTTTTTTTTCGCCGTGCTACTATCCTTTTGAGGAGGACGGTGCGATGAATCAACTGCAGGGAAGTTGTTTGTGTGGTGGCGTGCGCTACAGGGCGGCGCTGCCGGTGTCTCACGCCAGCCATTGCTACTGCACCATGTGCCAGAAGCAGCACGGCGCCGCTGCGGGATCATACGCCAACGTGGCCAGCGCCGGCTTCGCCATCGAGCAGGGCGCGCACCTGATCACCGACACCAAACCTGCCTGGCTGCCGCACGCATGAGCAAGCGCTGGCTTGCCCTGGCGTTGGCGGTTGCCGCCCTGCGGACGCCGGCGGCGGACACCTGTGGCGGCTTCCCGCGTCTGGATGTCAGCACGCCACGCGGGATGTGCGCGGCGGTGCTGGCCGACGGCTTCAAGTTTCCGCGTGGCATACAGCCGTTGCCGAATGGCGACCTGGTGGTGGTCGACATGCGCAACTGGGAGCCCAATCGCGGCAGCGTCTGGCGTCTGAAGCTGGTGGATGGTCGCTATCAGCGCGACCAACTGTTAAACCGGCTCGACCGGCCGAATGGTATTGTGCTTGGTCCGGATGGCATGCTCTACGTTGGATTGGTTCACCGCGTCATCCGCTTCCATCCGGACCACCCGGACAAGGTGGAGGACGTGATTGGCGACCTGCCCGGTGTCGGCCGCCACTTGCTGACCACCATGCGCTTCGATGCGCGCGGCGACTTGTTCGTCAATGTCGGCTCCGCCAGCGATCATTGCGAAGGCAAGGACGGCAAGGCGCCGGCGCCCACGCAACCATGCGCCGAGGCGGAGGGACCGCAAGCGCTGGGTGTGATCCGCCAATACAAAATGGTGCAGGGGAAGGCCGTCGGCTGGGAAAACTATGCGACCGGTTTGCGCAACTCGCAGGCGATGGCCATCCACCCGGTCAGCGGCGCCCTGTGGCAGGCCGACAATGCCCGCGATTTCATCCAGGCCGCCATGCCTGGCCTGGCGAATGACAATGAGCTGCCGCACGATGAGCTGAACCTGATCCAGCGCGGTGCCAACTATGGCTGGCCTTACTGCTACGACGATAACCGCGCCAGTCCCGAATATCCGCACGCCAATTGCAAACCGTACGCGTTGCCGAAACGGCTGTTGCCGGCCCATGCCGCGCCGCTGGGCATGACCTTCTACACCGGCGACAAGTTTTCCGCCTACAAGCATAGCCTGATTATCGGTTTCCACGGTTACCGCGAGCATGGCCACCGCCTGGTCGCCATTCTGCCGGACCGCAATGGCGCGCCGCTCGGCAAGATGTATGAGCTGATCGGCGACTGGGGCCCCAAGGACAAGCAGGCGATGGGTGCGCCGGTCGATGTCAAGCAAGGCGCCGACGGCTATATCTATTTGGTGGAAGACCGTACCGGCCGCGTCGTGCGGCTGCAGGCCGATAAGTAAAACGCCCCGGCGAGCGGGGCGTTGGGGGGATTAGCCGGTGTTGCGCAAGCCGGCCGCGACGCCGTTGATCGACAGGTGGATGCCGCGATGGACGCGTTCGTCGGCCTTGCTCTCGGCCGACAGCGCGCGGTGGCGCTTGATCAGTTCAACCTGCAAGTGGTTCAGCGGATCGAGGTAGGCGAAGCGATTCTGGATCGAGCGCGCCAGCAAGGGGTTGCCGGCCAGGCGCTCGTCGGCGCCGGTGATGCTTTCCAGGATGTTGATGGTGTCCGAGTGCTCTTCGGTGATGCGTTTGAAGATGCGCTCGCGCAGTGCCTTGTCCTGCACCAGTTCGGCATAGCGCGAGGCGATCGCCAGGTCGGTCTTGGCCAGCACCATGTCCATATTCGACAGCAGCGTGGCGAACAGCGGCCAGTGCTTGAACATCGCTTGCAGCTGCGCCAGCCGCTCGTCGCGGTCGCCGTCGGCCAGCCAGCCGCCGATGGCGCTGGCGAAACCGTACCAGCCCGGCAGCAGCAAGCGGCACTGGCCCCACGAGAAGCCCCACGGAATCGCGCGCAGGTCTTCGATCCGCTTGGTCGATTTGCGCGAGGCCGGGCGCGAACCCAGGTTCAGCTCGGCGATCTCGGCGATCGGCGTGGCGGTGAAGAAGTAGTCGGTGAAGCCCGGGGTTTCATAGACCAGGTTGCGGTAGGCCTGGTAGGCGCGGTCCGAAATCTCGGCCATGATGGCCTCGAACTGGCGCAATTGACTGCGGTCGGCCTCGTCTTCCGACAAGGGCATCAGGCTCGCCTCCAGCGTGGCGGCGACCAGCAGTTCCAGGTTGCGGCGGCCGATGTCCTTGTTGGAGAACTTCGACGCGATGATTTCGCCCTGTTCGGTCAGGCGGATCTGGCCGTTGACGGTGCCGTGCGGCTGCGCCAGGATGGCGTCGTACGACGGGCCGCCGCCACGGCCGACGGTGCCGCCGCGGCCATGGAACAGGCGTAGCTTGACGCCGGCCTTCTCGAACACCTTAACCAGGTTGGTCTCGGCCTTGTACAGCTCCCAGTTGGAGGTGAGGAAGCCGCCGTCCTTGTTAGAGTCGGAATAGCCCAGCATCACTTCCTGGATCTGGCCCTGCTTGGCGATCAGTTGCTTGACCAGCGGAATCGCCATCACCGCTGCCATGATGCCGGCCGCGCGTTGCAGGTCGGGAATGGTTTCGAACAGCGGGATCACCATCAGGTCCAGCTCGGGTCCGGCCTCACCGGCGGCCAGGCGCAGCAGGCCCAGCTCTTTTTGCAGCAGCAGCACTTCCAGCAGGTCGGACACGGTCTCGGTGTGCGAGATGATGTAGTTGCGGATCGCCCGCGCGCCGTAGCGGGCGCGGATCTCGCGCGCGGCGCGCAGCACGCCCAGTTCCGAGACCGTCTCGGCCGAGTAGCTGACATACGGCGAATTGAGCAGGCGCGGCTGCGACAGCTCGCTCAGCAGCAGCTTCACCTTGGCGTCCTCGTCCAGCGCGGCGTAGTTGGCCTGCACGCCGGCGGTGGCGAACAGCTCGGCCAGCACGCGCTCGTGGATGTCCGACGACTGGCGCATGTCCAGCGAGGCCAGGTGGAAGCCGAAGATGTCGGCGGCGCGCTTCAGCGTGGCCAGGCGCGGCTGCACCAGCATGCCGCCGTGGTTGGCGTTGAGCGAATCGATCAGCACTTGCAGGTCGGCCGAGAACGCGGCGGCGTCGGCATACGGCTCGGCATGGCCGACTTCCTTGCGCAGGATGTTGGTGGCGCCCAGCGCGCGCGCGGTCGAGGCCAGGCGCGCGTAGATGCCGATCAGCGCGCGGCGGTACGGTTCGTCGGCGCGGTGGTCGGAGGTGTCCGGCGACTGGTCGGCCAGCGCCTGCAGTTCCGGCGTGCAGGCGATCATCAAGGTCGAGATCGACAGTTCGGCGCCCAGCGCGTGCGCTTCCTCTAAATAGAAGTCGAGGATGGTGGTGGCCTGGCGCGTCAGCGCGTGCGACATGGTGTCGCCGTTGACGTTGGGATTGCCGTCGCGGTCGCCGCCGATCCAGCTGCCCATCTGTACGTAGGGGGCGTCGATCGGCGCGTGGCCGGCCGCCGGCGCGCCGTAGTGGTGGGCGATGTCCTGCTCGATGTCATCGTACAAGCCCGGCAGTTCGCGCAGGAAGGTGATGCGGTAGTAGGACAGGGCGTTCTCGATTTCGTCGGCCACGGTCAGCTTGGTGTAGCGCAGCATGCGGGTCTGCCACAGCGTGGCGATGCGCGCGCGCAGCAGGTGCAGGTTGGCGGCGGTTTCCTTTGGTGTCAGCGGCAGGTCGCGTTCGGCCAGCAGGCGCGCGATGTCGTGTTCGGCGTCGAGGATGGATTTGCGTTGCACCTCGGTCGGGTGGGCGGTCAGTACCGGCGCGATCAAGGCTTGCTGGAAGAAGCTTGATACGGTCTGGTGCGCAACGCCGGCTTGCTTCAGCTTGCACAGCGCGTAGTTGACGCTGCCTTGCTGCGGCGCCGAGCCGGCCAGCAGGTGGGCGCGGCGGCGGCGGATGTGGTGCTGGTCTTCGGCGATATTGGCCAGGTGCGAGAAGTAGGAAAAGGCGCGTACCACCGAAATGGTTTGTTCCTTGGTCAGGATCTTCAGCATGCCGTCCAGTTCCTTGGCGGCGCCGGCGTCGGCCTCGCGGCGGAAGCGCACGGCGGTCTGACGGATGGTTTCGACCACGGCGTAGACTTCCTCGCCTTCCTGGTCGCGCAGCACGTCGCCCAGCAGGCGGCCGAGCAGGCGAATGTCTTCTTTCAGAGGGGCATCCTTATCGGCGCCCGGTTGTTTAGCAGTTGCTTCGTTGAATGCACTAGATTGATTTGCCATGTGTTAAGCCACAAAGAGTGAAAATATCGGTGCAAGGGCTCTTAACCCGGTTTTGCAAAGTGAGCATGCTAAAATTTGTGATCTTAAACATGCGCGTGGTACTGGCTTGTGCCGGTAAGCGTCAGCTACAGCGAAAGAACTGGTTTTGAAAACATCCGAAGCGGGCTCCATGGACCCTCAGAATCCCCCCTCCAGACTGGTGATCGCCTCGCGCGAGTCGCGGCTGGCCATGTGGCAAGCCGAGCACGTACGCGATCGCTTGGCATTATTATATCCCCAGTGCGATGTCAAAATTCTTGGAATGACGACCCGTGGCGATCAAATTCTGGATCGCACCCTGTCCAAGGTGGGCGGCAAGGGACTGTTTGTCAAAGAGTTGGAAGTGGCCATGGCCGAGGGCCGCGCCGACCTGGCGGTGCACTCGCTCAAGGACGTGCCGATGACGCTGCCCGAAGGCTTCGCGCTGGCGGCCGTGCTGGAGCGCGAGGACCCGCGCGACGCCTTCGTCTCCAACGATTACGCCTCGCTCGACGCGCTGCCGGCCGGCGCCGTCATCGGCACCAGCAGCCTGCGCCGCCAGGCGCTGATCGCCGCGCGCTACCCGCATCTGGTGATCAAGCCGCTGCGTGGCAACCTGGACACCCGCCTGGGCAAACTGGACCGTGGCGATTACGCCGCCATCATCCTCGCCGCCGCCGGCCTCAAACGCCTGGGCCTGCCGCAACGGATACGCGCGCTGCTGTCGCCCGAGTCCAGCCTGCCGGCCGCCGGCCAGGGCGCGATGGCCATCGAGATCGCCGAACGCAGCGACGGCCTCGACCTGATGGCCATCCTGGCGCCACTCAATCACACCGCCACCGCGCGGGCGGTCACCGCCGAGCGCAAGGTGTCGCAAGTGTTCGGCGGCAGCTGCCAGGTGCCGCTGGCCGCCTTCGCCACCGTCGACGGCGACGCCATGCATTTGCGCGCCATGGTCGCCACGCCGGACGGCTTGCGCGTGGCCAGCGCCGAAGTGCGCGGCGCCGCGTCCGCGCCCGAGGCGCTGGGCGCCCAGGTGGCCGAACTGCTGCGTGCCCAGGACGCCGAGGACATCCTGGCGTCGTGCCTGAGCGAAGCGGCGCAGGCCGAGGCCGACGCCCGTTCGGCCACGCTGACCGGCGCGGGCACGCCGGGCGCGTGATCCGCGGATGAGCGGCGCCGTCGTCATCACCCGTCCGCTGGCGCAAGCCCAGGCGCTGGCCGACCGTGTGGCCGCGCTGGGCCGTCGCGTGGAAATCCTGCCGTTGCTGGAGATCGCGCCGCTGCCCGACCAAGGTCCGTTGCGGGCCGCGCTGGCGCGGCTCGATCACTACCGGCTGGTGGCCTTCGTCTCGCCGAACGCCATCGACGCCGCCTTCGCCCATATTGCGCAATGGCCGGCCGGCGTGACGGCGGCCGTGGTGGGCGAGGGCAGCCGCGCCGCGCTGGCGGCACGCGGCGTGCCGCGCATCATCAGCCCGGCCGACAGCGCCCACAGCGATTCCGAACACCTGCTGCAAACGCTGGACCTGACGGCCCTGAACGGCCAGCCGGTGCTGATCATCCGCGGCGAAAGCGGGCGCGAGTTGATGGCCGACGGCTTGCGCGCGGCCGGCGCGCTGGTCGATGTGGTGCCGGCCTACCGCCGCTCGGTGCCGGCGCTGACGCCGGCGCTGGCGGACCGGCTGCGGGCCTTGCTGGCGCAGCCCAACGACTGGATCATCACCAGTTCCGAGGCGTTGCGTGGGCTATGCCACCTTCTGGCAAAAGTGGACTTGCAGCAAGCCGACGCGATGCCGCACAATAGCGTTGTAGCTATGCAACAACAGCATTTGATCGTGCCACATGCCCGAATTGCCGAGACGGCAACCAATTTAGGATTTTCCAAGCTGACGCTCACAGGATCAGGCGACGAACGCCTGCTGGCCGCGTTACAATCACGCCTATGAACGATTTGCCTACATTACCCGACCCAGCCGTCTCGTCCGCCAAGGCCGCCGAGACCCCGCCTGCGCCACCGCCGTCGCAGCCTGAACAGAGCTTGCTCGAGACCTTGCAGCAGCCGCAAGTGCTGCTGGCCGGCATCGCCATGCTGGTGATCATGCTGGCCGCCCAGACCTGGTCGTCGCACGCGCGCGTCACCAAGCTGCGCGAGGAAATGGCGACCCGTCTGCAGAAGGGCGACGCGAGCAACGCCGACACCGGCAACCTGGTGCGCAACGTGCAGGAGAGCACCAAGGAACTGCAAACCAAGGTGGCGCTGCTGGAAAGCAAGCAACTGGAGGCGCAGAGCCAGCAACTGGCGCTGGAGCAGCTGTACCAGGACCTGTCGAAGAACCGCGACGAGTGGGCGCTGACCGAGATCGAACAAGTGCTGTCGACCGCGTCGCAGCAGCTGCAACTGGCCGGCAACGTGTCGGGCGCGCTGATCGCGCTGCAAAACGCCGACCGCAGCCTGTCGCGCTCGGACAAGCCGCAATTCATCACCATCCGCCGCGCCATCGCGCGCGACACCGACAAGCTGAAAGCGCTGCCGAGCGTGGACTCGGTCGGCGTCGCGCTGCGCCTGGACAACGCCATTGCCCAGATCGACACGCTGCCGATGCTGTCGGACGAAAAGCCGACGCTGCCGGCGCCGCCGGACAAGAAAGCCAAACCGGCCAAGGTCGCGCACGACAAGCTGGGCAAGCCGGTCAAGGCCGAGGCCGAGGCGCCGGCCACCAGCCCATGGCTGCAATCGCTGCAGGACGGCTGGACCGGCTGGAGCACCGAGATGTGGACCGACGTGCGCCAGCTGATCCGGGTGCGCAACGTGGATACGCCGGAAGCGCTGATGATGTCGCCGACGCAAGCCTACTTCATGCGCGAAAACCTGAAGCTGCGCCTGCTGAACGCGCGCATGGCGCTGCTGTCGCGTAACGAGGGCGCCTTCCGCGCCGACCTGATCGCCGCGCAGGACGCGCTGAACAAGTATTTCGACACCCGCGCGCGCGCCACCCAGACCGTGCAGGTGCTGCTGCGTCAAGTGCAGGGCAGCAATCTGGCGATTGAGATGCCGACGCTGTCGGACAGCCTGAACGCCGTGCGCAACTACAAAGCGAAGCCATAACCATGCGTTTATTTCTCTGGCTAGTCGCCCTGATGGCCGCCGCCATCGGTATTGCCGTGACGGCGCGCTTTAATCCTGGCAATGTGGTGCTGTTCTACCCGCCGTACCGTGTTGACTTGTCGCTCAACTTCTTCATCGTGCTGGAGGTGGCGCTGTTCGCCTTCCTGTACCTCGTGATCCGCGCCTTCCGGGCGACGGTCAAGATGCCGGTCAAGGTGGCCGCGTACCGTCAGCAAAAGCGCGAGCGCGAAGGCAACAAAGGCCTGCGCGAAGCGCTGAAGGCGCTGTTCGAGGGCCGCTTCGGCCACGCCGAAAAAGCCGCGCTGCGCGCCGCCGAGCTGAGCGAGAACGCCGGCGTGGCCGCGCTGATCGGCGCCCGCGCCGCGCACCGCATGCGCCAGGCGGCGCGCCGCGACCAATGGCTCAACAAGCTGGTCGACGACAACGCCATGAAAACCGCGCGCCTGATGACGATGACCGAACTGCTGGTCGACGACCACCAGCCGGAAGCGGCGCTGGACGCGGTGCGCGAACTCAACGCCAGCGGCACGCGCCACATCCACGCGTTGCAGATGTCGCTCAAAGCGCAGCAGCAGGCCAAGAACTGGCCGGAAGTGCTGCGCCTGGTGCGGTCGCTGGACAAGCACCGCGCGCTGCATCCGGCCTTGTCGTCGCGCCTGCGCGAGCTGGCCTACGACGACCTGCTGTCGGACGCCAGCCACGACGCCGAATCGCTACTGCGGGTATGGTCGACGGTGCCGACGGCCGACCGCATCAAGCCCTACATCGCCTGCCGCGCGGCGACCGCGCTGAACGCCCGTGGCCTGCACGACGAAGCGCGCCGCGTCGCCGAGGAATCGCTGGCCGCCGACTGGGACGAGCGGGTGGTGCGCACCTACCGCGAAGCCGCCGCCCCGGCCGGCTCGGCGGCGTTGCTGCTGCAGATCGAGCATTGCGAAGCGTGGGCCAACACCCGCCCGACCGACGCCGAACTGGCGCTGACGCTGGGTTCCCTGTGCCTGAAACAAAAGCTGTGGGGCAAAGCGCAGCGCTACCTGGAGCAGGCGCTGTCGGACGCGTCCGATTCGCGCATGGTGCGCGAATCCCACCTCAAGCTGGCGCAGTTGCACGAAGCGCTGGGCCAGGAAGAAGACGCCGCCAACCACTACCGCCAGTGCGCGCTGGCCACCATCCTCTAAAAAAACGGTGTCAGGTCTGACATTCGCACACGGCCTCAACTGCGGAGCAGTTGAGGCCGTGTGCGAATGTCAGACCTGACAC
>NZ_WWCP01000016.1 GCF_009857505.1 Duganella lactea | reverse complement strand
CGGCTATCGCTGGTATGGCGGCGCCACACCGCCCGCCGCAACCACGCCGGTGCCGCCGGTGCCGCCGGCGCAGGGCCCGCGCTGGACGCGGCTGGCGGCGCCGTTGCTGCTGGCGCTGCTGATCCTGTTGGCCCTGCTGCTGGCCCTGCGCGCCTGGCCCACCCTGCTCCAGTTGCTGGGCGTGTTTTCAAGCATGAGCCTGCTGGCCTTCGGCGGCGGCTACGTCTTCATCCCGCTGTTGCAGCACACCGTGGTCGACACCTATCACTGGCTCAGCGCGCGCGAATTCACCGACGCGCTGGCGCTGACCCAGCTCAGCCCCGGACCGGCGATGATCAGCGCCGCGCTGATCGGCCTGAAAGTGGCCGGCTTGCCGGGTGCGGCGGTGGCGACACTCGGCATGTTCGGCCCCAGCGCGGTACTGATCGTGCTGGCCAGCGGCGCCATGCAACGGCTGCGCCACAACGCGGCGCTGCAGGCGGCCTTGACCGGCATGCGCGCGGCGCTGGCCGGCATGGTGTTGGCGGCCGCGGCAGGCATCGCCCGCGGCCAGCCGCCGCACTGGCTGGCGCTGCTGATCGGCGCGCTGGCGCTGCTGGCGCTGCTGCGCCTGCGTATCGATGCCGCCCTGGTGGTGCTGTGCGCCGCGCTGGCCGGCTGGTGTTTTTTCTAGGAGAACCGCTATGCAAACAAGCCCATCCGGCGCCATCCGGCGTCCGCGTCCCGTGATGATGATCCCGCTGCGCCGCTGCGGCAGCCATGCGCTGCGGCTGCGGCTGAACCTGGCGCCGGAGTTCTACTCGCCCTACCCGCTGCACATCGTCGACTTCATGCCGTTGCTGCCGCTGTACGGCGACCTGGACGACGACCGCCAGTATTTCCGCCTGGTGAGCGACCTGTGCGGCCTGCAGGCGGTCAGCATGGTCAAGTGGCCGCAGATGACCTTCGATCCGGTCGAACTGTTCGAGGCGCTGCGCCACCAGCCGCGCAGCATCCACCGCATCCATTGGGAACTGCTGCTGCGCGCCGGCGAGCAACACGGCGCCCAGGTGGTGATGGACAAGTCGCTGGACAATGTGCACTACGCCGATGAACTGATGACGCTGCTGCCGGAGATGCGCTTCGTCAACGTGGTGCGCGATCCGCGCGCCCAGGTGGCGTCGATGAACCGCGCCATCATCCACGATTTCGACAGCCGCCTGAACGCCGAAACCTGGTTGGCAGCACACCAGGCGGCGGACCGGCTGGTGCAGCGCTATCCGGAACGCGTGCTGACCATCCGCTACGAGGACTTCGTGGAGCGGCAGCGCGCCACGCTGGAGGCGCTGTGCGACTTCCTCGACATGCCGTTCCTGCCGCAGATGCTCGACATCGGCGCCTCGCAGGAGGCGCGCCAGATCGCCCAATTGTCGGCGCTGTGGTCGTCCAACTGCTACCCGCCGATCGCCGCCAACATCGACAAATTCCGCCAGCAGTTGTCGGAAGACGAGCTGAATGTGATCGAAACGCTGACCGGCAACTATATGGACCGCTACGGCTACGCGCGCCTGACCGCCGGCGACGCCGCGCTGTCGGCGAGCGATCGCACGGCGGCGCTGGCGCGTTCCGACGCCGGCCGCGCGCAGGCCTGGCGCGCGCTGGAACAAGACAACTTCCGCGACTACGTGCTGCGCCGCTGCCGCGCCGACTATCTGGCGCAACTGCGCGCGCGGCTCGGCCAGCAGGCGCCGACCGGCGCGCCGGCCACGCTGAGCGAACTCGATCCCGCCGCCTTCGAAGTCAGCGACTGAGGTCGCCGCCCGCCGGGTCCCGCCCCCGGCTTAAAATAAAATACATAAGCACTTATGTATCGTGCTAAAGTATATCCATGAGACAAGGACTTGGAACCCAATTGCGCCACCTGATCGACCTGCTCGATGGCGCCGTCGCCGCCGCCTACGAGGAGGCCGGCATCGATTACCGCCCGCGCTACACGCCGGTGATGCGCGCGCTGGAAGGCGGCCAGCCGCACACCATCACCCAGATCGCCGAAGCCGCCGGCATCACCCAGCCAGCCGCCACGCAGACGGTCGCGCTGATGATGAAGGAAGGCCTGCTGGACGCCTCCCCTGGCGAACGCGACGCGCGCCAGAAGGTGATCCGCCTCAGCGCCCAGGGCCAGGCCCTGCTGCCACAACTGCGCGTGTGCTGGCAAGCCACGCGCGCCGCCGCCGACAGCCTGGACGCCGACCTGCCGCACGCATTGTCGGACACCCTGGCGGCGGCCATCGCCGCCCTGCAAACAAAGCCCTTCGGCGCGCGCATCCGCAGCGCGCGCGCCGCCATCACCCGCAACCAGGAGACATCATGAGCATCGCCCAGCACATGGTTCCCCCCGGCCCCAGCTTGTTTGCACGTCTGTGCGCGCATCCCGCCGCCCGCGTCGTGCTGGGCATCGTCGTCACCATGCTGCCGATCACGCTGACCATGCTGCTGGCCGACATCCTCGTCCCCAAGCCGCTGCGCGTGGTGTGGCCGATGCTGCTGGCGGCCGCGCTGAGCGTGAGCGCCTACCGCTGGTTCGTCATCCGCCTCGAACAACGCCAGCCCACTGAATTGTCGCTGCGCGGCGCGGCGCGCGAAACCGGCATCGGCGTGGCCTTCGGCGCCGCGCTCGGCCTGACGGTGGCCGGCCTGCTGGCCGCCGCCGGCGCCTTCGTCATCACCGGCAGCAGCGACAGCTGGAGCTTGCTGCTCAAATGCCTGCCGGAGCAGATCATGGTGGCCTGTTTTGAGGAGATATTGTTCCGCGCCGTGGTGTTCCGCATCGTCGAACAGCGCTGGGGCACGCGCGCCGCGCTGCTGACCTCGATGGTGCTGTTCGCGCTGGCCCATCTGTCGAACGACAACATCAGCGTGATGGGCATCGCCATGACCGGCATCGCCTCGCTGGTGTTCAGCGCCTGCTACCTGCGGACGCGCCGTCTGTGGCTGCCGATGGGCCTGCACTTCGCCTGGAACTCCACGTATGACGGCTTGTTCGCGCTGCCGATGTCCGGCCACGCGGCGCGCGGCTGGCTGCAGGTGTCGCTGTCCGGCCCGGAATGGCTGACCGGCGGCGGCTACGGCGTGGAAGCCTCGGTGGTGACCTTAGTCGTATGGGGCGCCGCCGCCATCCTGATGCTGCGCCAGCGCCCAGCCAACGTGCTCGCGCACTAAGGCCGACGGATGATCGCGGCGCGCTTGCAGCGCCGCGACAATCGCCGCGTCGCCTTTGGCGCCTGCCGCCGCCGCGTTACCCAGCCCCACCGCGATATTGCGCAGCCATCGCTCATGGCCGATGCGGCGTATCGGGCTGCCCTCCATGTTGCGGTTGAATTCTTCCTCGCTCCACGCGAACAGCGTGGTCATCGAGGCGCTGCCCAGGCCATGGCGCTCGTCGAAGTCCGGCAGCACGGCGCGCTGCGCGAACTTGTTCCACGGGCAGGCGGTCTGGCAATCGTCGCAGCCGTAGACGCGGTTGCCGATCAAGGGCCGCATCTCCAGCGGAATCGCGTTCTTCAACTCGATGGTCAGGTAGGAGATGCAGCGGCGCGCATCCAGCCGGCCCGGCCCGAGAATGGCCTGCGTCGGACAGGCGGTGAGGCAGGCGGTGCACTGGCCGCAGTGGGCGCCGGTCGGTTGGTCCACCGGCAACGGCAGGTCGACCAGGAATTCGCCCATGAAGAACATCGAGCCGGCGGTGCGCGACAGCAGCAAGGTGTGCTTGCCGCGCCAGCCCAAACCGGCCTTCTCGGCCAGCGGCAACTCCATCACCGGCGCCGAGTCGGTGAACACGCGATAGCCGAAATCGCCGATCTCCGCCGTCACCTTGTCGGCCAACTGCTGCAGGCGCGCGCGCAGCACCTTGTGATAATCGCGGCCGCGCGCGTAGACCGAGATCACCGCCGCGCCGGGATCGGCCAGCCGCGCGGCCTCGCGCGCGCGCCAGTCCTGTTCACCACCCGTTTCGGTGTCCCTCGGCAGATAGTTCATGCGGGCGCTGACCACGCGGATGGTGCCCGGCACCAGTTCGGCGGGACGCGCGCGCTTCATGCCGTGGCTTGCCATATAGTCCATTTCGCCGTGCATGCCGGCGTCCAGCCAGGCCTGCAGGCCGGCTTCGGCGTGGCGCAGGTCGACGTCGGTGATGCGGATTTCGGCAAAGCCCAGCGCCACGCCCCAGCGCTTGATGCTGAGGGCAAGTTCGGCTAAATTGGTTTCGGTCAGGGACATCTTGAGCAAGCAGGCGGTTACAATGGCGGTCAACCCAACATGACATTTTAATTGATGCAGCACTTCACAGCCCATCTCCACGACGAAGAAGGCACCGCCGCCCTGGGCGTGGCGCTGTCGCGCGCCCTGCTGCCCGGCCTGTCGATTCACCTGCACGGCGACCTTGGCGCCGGCAAAACCGCGCTCACGCGCGCGCTGCTGCACGCCGCCGGCCATGTCGGCACCGTCAAAAGCCCGACCTACACGCTGTCCGAACCCTACCGCATTGAGCTCGACGGCCGCGCCGTCGGCGTCATCCATTTCGACCTGTACCGCATGGGCAGCCCGGAGGAATTTCTCGACGCCGGTTTCCGCGAAGACTTCAACGGGGAGAACATTTGCATCGTCGAATGGCCGGAAAAAGCCGAAGGTGTGCTGCCGCCGTCGGATTTGAATGTGTATCTGACTGTGGCAGGGCACGGTCGTGATGTAGAATTGCAGGCGTCCACCGCCTTGGGTAACTCATGCCTTCAACGCCTCAAATTCGCGCCCAATATGTGAGCCGCCGCACCGTCCTGAAGGCCGGCGCCACCTTGCTGCTGTCGGTCACCGCGCCGATGCGCGCCAATGCCGCGCAGATTCTCGCCGTGCGGGTCTGGCCGGCGGACGACTATACCCGCGTCACGCTGGAAAACGATACCGACCTCAAAGCCACGCACTTCATCGTCAAGGACCCCGAGCGCATGGTGGTCGACATCGAAGGCCTGGACCTGAACCCAACGCTCAAAAGCCTGGTCGCCAAGATCCAGTCCAACGACCCGTACATCAAGCAGGTGCGCGTGGGCCAGAACCGGCCCAACGTGGTGCGCCTGGTGTTCGACCTGAAATCCGAAGTCAAGCCGCAGGTGTTCACGCTGCCGCCGGCCGGCAACTACAAGCATCGCCTGATCTTCGACCTGTACCCGGTCAAGGAGGTCGATCCCATCGCCGCCATGATCGAGAAAGGCGAATGGACCGATCCGCCGGCCGATATGGCGGGCGTGCAAACGCCAAAAGAGCAGCTGTCCGAACTCAAGCCGGACCTGAAGGCCGAGCCGCGCGAGGAACTGAAGGCGCAGGTCAAAATCGCCGAAGCCCAGACCAGGGCGGCGGAAAAGGTCGACAAGCAGGGCAAGATGGTGCGCATGCTGACCATCGCGCTGGACCCCGGCCACGGCGGCGAAGACCCCGGCGCCTCGGGCCGCAACGGCAGCCGCGAAAAGGACATCGTGCTGGCCATCGCCAAGCGCCTGAAGAACAAGCTGGAAGACCTGCCCAACATCCGCGTGATGCTGACCCGCGACGGCGACTACTTTGTACCGCTGGGCACCCGCGTTGAAAAAGCCCGCAAGGTGCAGGCCGACCTGTTCGTCTCCATCCACGCCGACGCCTTCGTGCAGCCGACCGCGCGCGGTTCGTCGGTGTTCGTGCTGTCCGAAAAAGGCGCGACCTCCTCGGCCGCGCGCTGGCTGGCGGACAAGGAAAACTCGGCCGACGCCATTGGCGGCGTCAATCTGAAGAACCACGACCGGCAACTGGCCAGCGTGCTGCTCGACCTGTCGACCACCGCGCAGATCAACGACAGCATGAAGCTGGGCCGCGCGGTGCTGGGCGAGATCGGCGGCATCAACCGACTGCACAAAGGGTCGGTCGAGCAGGCCGGCTTCGCGGTGCTGAAGGCGCCCGACATTCCATCGATCCTGATCGAGACGGCCTTCATCTCCAACCCCGAGGAAGAGGCCAAGCTGCGCGATGAGGACTACCAGAACAAGCTGGCCGACGCCATCGTCACCGGCATCCGCCGCTACTTCGCGAAAAATCCCCCGCTGGCGAAAAACCGGCTGATTTAAAAAAGAGAGAGACATGGCTGTCATTCACATGACCGAATACGGCGCGCTGCCGGCAGTACACATCACCGCCGACGATGGCGCGCAAGCGACGGTGTCGCTGTTTGGCGCCCACTTGCTGTCGTGGAAAACCGCCGATGGCAAGGAGCGCCTGTTCGTCAGCGCGCAAACGCCGCTGGACGGCAGCAAGGCGATTCGCGGCGGCGTGCCGGTCATCTTCCCGCAGTTTAATGTGCGCGGTCCCGGCCTGCGTCACGGCTTCGCGCGCGTCAGCAACTGGCGCCTGACGGGCCAGGGTGGTGAGAGCGGCGACGCCTTCCTCGAATTCAGCCTGGCGCCGGGCGACATCGCCGCCGAACACGCGCAAGCCTGGCCGCACGACTTTGCGCTGACGCTGTGCTTCACGCTGCGCGACAACGCGCTGGAAATGGCATACAGCGCGCACAATCCGGGCAAACAAGCCTACCCGTTCGGCGTGGCGCTGCACACCTACTACGATGTCGGCCGCCTGGACGCGACCAGCATCGACGGCCTGCGGAACCAGCAGTTCCTCGACCATCACAACCAGACGCGCGTGCAGGATACGCCGCTGCTGCACTTCACCGAGAAGCACGACCGCATGGTCGAAGCCACGCCGAGCGTGACGCTGAACACGGCCGACGCCACGCTGCGCCTTGAGCAGCAAGGCTTCCAGCAATGGGTGGTATGGAATCCGGGGAAGGAAGACGCAGCCGCGATGGTCGACCTGGCCGATGACGAGTACCTGCGCTTCGTCTGCATCGAGCCGGCGCGCATTTACCAGCAGCCGCTGGAAGCCGGCGCCACCTGGACCGGCAAGCACCGCATCATCGCGTAATTACTGCGATTCTTTGATAATCCGACCGTTGCTCGGCTGCGTGGGACGGGCGTTCAATGGATACAGACGGCTGAACAGCGCCATCTGCGCCGGCGACGCCTGCACCGGCTCCTTCATCACCAGCCACAGAACATTCTCCTCGCACGGCGGCGTGGTCATGGAGCCCATGAAGGTGAAGTAATCGCGGCGCGCCGGAATCAGATCCATCGGATCGAGCGTGGACGACGGCACGGCGGTATCAAACCTCTCCAGCGGCAGATTGTTCCACACGGTCTGAATCACCGGCTGCGGCTTGCCGCGCTCCAGCAGCAGGGCCAGTATCGCAATGCGCCCCTCGCCGTCCTTGTGCACCAGGTGCATCACCATCTCGAAGCCCTTGCCGTTGATACGCTCCTCGGACGGACGATGAAAGTGGAACTGCACCAGCTCATAGGTGCGGTTACCCACCGTGATGAAATTGCCGTTGCCGACCATGACCTGCACCGTATGGCCGTTATCCGTCACATTGAACGACGACGGATGATAATCAAACGTGATCTGCTCCAGATCCACCTTCATGCCATCGCGGATATCGATCGGCGACTGACGGTTGCCGCTGCCGCACCTGGCCCAGGCGGGATTGATCTTGCCCCAGTTGGCCGGACCGGCCTCGCCCTCATACGACCACACATTGCTGTACACCTTGGGCACCGCCGCCACCGCTGCCGCCTTGGCGGCCGCCACCTTTTTGGCCTTGGCCGCGGCGGCGGCGCGCGCCTGCTGATTGGCGCGCATGGCGGCCAACCGCTCCTGGATGCGCACCGACAAATCGGCCTCCGCCTGGGCTTCCTCTTCGCGCTTGCTCAGTTTGCGCGCGGGGGCGCTGGCCGAGGCAGAACCGGAAGCCGAAGCCGCGCCAGCCGCGCCGCCTAGGAGCGCCGTTTTCGTCGACGGCGAAATCAGCGGATCTTTGTCAGCGCCGACGGCCGCGGAAACAACGCAGCAACAGGCCAGCAGGGTCAGGAGGGTACGCATGGGCTTTCCAGAGGTGACAATTACACCTTGGTTAACGGATGCTTTTGGGAAAAACTTGAGGGGAAAGGAGGGAAGAAGTGGCCCCCCGTCATGCCGCGACGGACGCGCGGCATGACGGCACGCGGGTTTCAGCGGCTTTGCAGGCGGCGCGTCAGCTTGTACAACCCGCCAAAAACCATCGGCACAATCACCAGACCAATGCCGAACAGCACGATTTCGGTCAGGTGATCGCGGACGATCGGGATGTTACCAAAGAAGTAACCGGCGGCGGTCAGCGAGCACACCCACAGGATCGCGCCGGTGAAGTTGTACAGCTGGAAGCGGGCGAAGGTCATGTCCGACACGCCGGCCACAAACGGCGCGAACGTGCGCACCAACGGAATGAAACGCGCGATCACGATGGTCTTGCCACCGTGCTTTTCAAAAAATTCATGGGTTCTGGTCAGCGCGGCTTTATTCAGCCAGCGGTAGTCATTGGTGAACATGCGCTGCCCGACCTTCTCGCCGATCCAGTAATTGCAGGTGTTGCCGGTGATCGCCGCCGTGGTCAGCAGCAGCATCAGCAAGGGCAGATTCATCTGGCCTACCGCGCACAGCGCGCCGGCGATGAACAGCAGCGTGTCGCCGGGGAAAAAGAACAGGACAACCAAGCCGGTCTCAGCGAAGATGATGGCAAACAGAACAACATAAATCAGCGTTCCGTATTGGTCAATCAGCACTTCCAACGTTTTGTCGACATGGAGGAGCATGTCGAAGAATTGCATAAAATCCATATTCTTCTCTTAAAGTAAGCGCCAGAATCATACACCACGCCATCGCACCGTGGGCCGCGGCGCGGCGCTTTCCCGTCGATTACTATCCAGTTTACAATCGGCGCATGCCCGGCAGCAAGCGGGTTTGATCAACCGAGGAGATTTGGATGGCTTTGTCCCGCACTTTCCGTGTTTTATCCCTGCCCGCGTTGGCTTTTGGCCTGCAACTGGCGTCCGCCTTGGCGCACGCCGCCGACTTGCCGCCGCGCCCGAGCGCCGGCGACATCGTCAAAACCTCCAAGCCGACGGACTGGCGCCCGACCGATCCGGCCAACACGCTGTACATGGACCTGCCGACCGGCCGCGTGGTGATCGAGCTGGCGCCGGACTTCGCGCCGCAGAACATCGCCAACATCAAAACGCTGGTCAAGGAGCATTACTTCGACGGCCTGTCGATCAACCGCTCGCAGGACAACTATGTGGCGCAGTGGGGCGATCCGAACGCCGAGACCAAACCCAAGTCGCTCGGCTCGGCCAAGGCCAAGGTGGCGGGCGAATTCAGCGTGCCGATGTCGAATGACAAACACTTCGTGCCGCAAAAGGATGCGGACGGCTACGCGCCGCAGATCGGCCACTCGAACGGCTTCCCGGTCGGCCGCGATCCGAAAGCCGGCACCACCTGGCTGGCGCACTGCTACGGCGCGGTGGGCGTGGGCCGCGACAACGACACCGACAGCGGCACCGGCGCCGAGCTGTATGCGGTGACCGGCCACGCGCCGCGTCACCTGGACCGCAATATCACGGTGGTCGGCCGCGTCATCGCCGGCATGCCGCTGCTGACCGTTCTGCCACGCGGCAGCGAGGCGCTGGGCTTTTACGGACCGAACGAGGCGCGCATGCCGATCGTCTCGGTGCGGCTGGAGGCCGATGTGCCGGAGGCGGAACGCAGCCACCTGGAGGTGATGCGCAGCGACGCGCCGATCTACCAGCAGGTGCTGGAGGCGCAGCGCAACCGCGGCGGCCCGTGGAACAAATACGCCGCCAACTATCTGGAACTGTGCAACGCCACCATGCCGGTGCGCGAGCGCGGCAAGTTATAATCTCGCGATGAATGCCCCCGACCTCCGCCCGCCACGTCCCATCCAGGCCCTGCCTGACCAGCTGATTTCCCAGATCGCCGCCGGCGAGGTGGTGGAACGGCCGTCGGCCGTGGTCAAGGAGCTGCTGGAGAACGCGCTGGACGCCGGTTCCACGCAGATCACCGTGCGGCTGGAGGAAGGTGGCGTCAAACGCATCTGCATCACCGACAATGGGCGCGGCATTGCGCATGATCAGATGAAGCTCGCGCTGGCGCGCCACGCCACCTCCAAGATCGCCTCGCTGGATGATCTGGAAAACGTCGGCACGCTGGGCTTCCGCGGCGAGGCGCTGGCGTCGATCGCCTCGGTGGCGCAGGTGACCATCACCTCGCGCACCGCCGACGCGGCGCATGCGTGGGAGATCGAAGGCTCGCACAACGCCACGCCGACGCCGTCCTCCGGCGCGCTGGGCACCACCATCGACGTCAAGGACCTGTACTACAACACGCCGGCGCGGCGCAAGTTCCTCAAGTCCGAGCAGACCGAGTATGGCCATTGCGCGGAAGTGGTGCGCCGCATCGCGCTGGCGCGGCCGGACGTGTCGTTCTCGCTGACGCACAACGGCCGCACGGTCGAACACTGGAACACCAGCGAAATCGCCCGTCGCAGCGCGCAGATTCTGGGCGACGGTTTTGCCGAGGCGCGGCTGCCGGTGGACGAGACCATCGGCCCTCTGCGCCTGCACGGCTATGTCGGTTTGCCCACCGCGTCCAAGGCGCGCGCCGATGGTCAGTTCTTTTACGTGAACGGGCGCTTCGTGCGCGACAAGGTGCTGGTGCACGCCGTCAAAGCGGCGTATCAGGACGTGCTGCATGGCGACCGTTTCCCGTCGTATGTGCTGTCGCTGGACATGGACCCGTCACTGGTGGACGTCAACGTCCACCCTTCAAAAATCGAAGTGCGCTTCCGTGATGGCCGCGCGGTACACCAGTGCGTGTTCCACGCGGTGCAGCGCGCGCTGGCGCAGACTTCCGCCACGGCCCACGGCAGCGTGCCGTCGCCGCTGCCGGCGGCCGAAAGTCTCGGCATCGCGCCCGCATGGCGCGGCGAACAGACTTCGTTCGGCCCGTTGCTGGCGCCGGACTACGCGCCGACCTTCTCGCCATCGCCCTTCAGCGCGGACAGCGCCGGCGCCGGCAAGGCTGGTGGCGGGAGCGGCGCTGGCGGCTACGCCGGCCCGCGCTTCGGCGCCAACGGCGGCGTGGCGCAGAGCACCGAAAAATACGGCGCCATGTTCAGCGCCTCGGAGCGCCCTGCCAGCGACCGCTCGGCGGCCGACATGGCGCTGCCGCAAACCAGCTCCTTCACCGTCTCCGCCGCCGCGCTGGCGCAGGAAGAATTCCCGCTCGGCTTCGCGCTGGCGCAGCTGCACGGCATCTACATCCTGGCGCAGAACGCCAAGGGCCTGGTGCTGGTCGATATGCACGCCGCGCACGAGCGCATCCTCTACGAACAGTTGAAGAACGCGCTGGATAGCCGCGTGGCCGGCGAAGAAATGCAGGTGCAGCCGCTGCTGATTCCGATCACCTTCTACGCGGACGCGGTGGAAGTGGGCACCGCCGAGGAACACCAGGACACGCTCAAAATGCTGGGCTTCGACATCGCCGTCCTGTCGCCGACCACGCTGGCCGTGCGTTCGGTGCCGGTGCTGCTGAAAAACGCCGACGCCCAAACGCTGGCGCGCGACGTGCTGCGCGATGTGCGCGAATTCGGCGGCTCGCGGGTGCTGATCGAGCGTCAGAACGAACTGCTCGGCACCCTCGCCTGCCACACCGCCGTGCGCGCCAACCGCATCCTGTCGGTGCAGGAGATGAACGCCCTGCTGCGCCAGATGGAAATCACCGAACGCGCCGACCAGTGCAACCACGGTCGGCCGACCTGGGTGCAGGTCGAAATCGGCGCCCTCGATAAGCTCTTCCTGCGCGGTCAATAATCATGAGCGGCAAACCACTGGCCGTCGCCATCATGGGCCCGACGGCGTCGGGCAAAACCGCCTGCGCGCTGGCGATCGCGGCACGCATCCCGTCGGAAATCATCTCGGTCGATTCGGCGCTGGTGTATCGCGGCATGGACATCGGCACCGCCAAGCCGACCAGGGAAGAACTGGCCGCCGTGCCGCATCACCTGATCGACATCATCGACCCGCTGGATGCGTACTCGGTGGCGCAGTTTCGCAAGGACACCCTGCGGCTGGTGGACGAGATCAGCGCGCGCGGCAAGCTGCCGTTGCTGGTCGGCGGCACCATGCTGTACTTCAAAGGCCTGGCCGATGGGCTGGACGACCTGCCCGGCGCCGATCCCGCCGTGCGCGCCGCGCTCGATGAGGAAGCCGCGCGCCTCGGCTGGCCGGCGATGCACGCGCGCCTGGCCGCCGTCGATCCCGACACCGCCGCCCGCCTGGCGCCGGCCGACGCGCAACGCATCCAGCGCGCGCTGGAAATCTACACGCTGAGCGGCAAGCCGATGTCCGAGCTGCTGGCCTTGCGCGACAAGACCGAGCTGCCGTTCGAGCTGCTGTCGTTTGCGCTGGAACCGTCGGACCGCGCCGTACTGCACCAGCGTATCGCGCGCCGTTTCGATTTGATGCTGGAGGAAGGCCCGGACGGCAACCTGATCACCGAGGTGGAAGCGCTGCGCCGGCGCGGCGACCTGCATCTGGGCCTGCCATCGATCCGCTGCGTCGGCTATCGCCAGGCGTGGGAATACCTCGATGGCACCATTGATTACCCGACCATGCGCGAGACCGGCATCATCGCCACGCGCCAGCTGGCCAAGCGGCAGCTGACGTGGCTGCGCTCCATGCCGGAGCGCGTGGTCATCGACTGCCTGGGCCCCGATCCCGCGCCCATCATGCTGGCGCGGATCGCCGAACGGCTGGGCTAAGCCAACCTCAGCTCTTGGGCGGCTCGCCGCTCATGTACACCAGCTCCCACAAGTGGCCGTCCAGATCCTGGTAGCCATGGCCGTACATGAAGCCGTGATCCTGCGGCTCCTTGTAGGCGCTGCCGCCGGCCTCGATGGCCTTGTTGACCAGCGCCGTCACCGCCTCGCGCGACTCCACCTGCAGACACACCAGCACCTCGGTTGATTGGTGCGCGTCGCTAATCGGCTTGGGCGTAAACTCCTTGAAGCGGGTTTCGGTCAGCAGCATGACGAAAATATTCTCGGCCACGATCATGCAGGTGGCCGAGTCGTCGGTGTAATGCTGGTTGAAGCTGTAACCCAGATGGGCGAAGAACTGGATGGATTTCTGCAGGTCCCGCACCGGCAGATTCACAAAGATGTTGGTAGTCATGTTGCCCCCATTCGGAAATACAAATATACCAATGTTCCGACGTCCATCACGCGACAGACGTCACTTTTTTCAAAAAAGTTGGAGGTCCGCCTTGACAGTCAGACCTCCATCCCCGATAATGCTTCGCGTTGCAGGTGATATAGCTCAGTTGGTTAGAGCATAGCATTCATAATGCTAGGGTCGGTGGTTCAAGTCCACCTATCACCACCAAGATTCCGGAAGCCGTAAATCATGATAAATGATTTACGGCTTTTTCCGTTTCAGCGGTATTCGCAAGGCACGGCGAAGTCCACATGGTAGTGCTCGCCACAGCAAACACATCAGCAACCGACGCATATCGACATCCGTGAAAAACGGCCGTTTTGCACACCTGCGACAAATCAAACTGACCATCCGCAAGCGGCACAAACTACACTGCCTGACAGGAGGTGCCGCATGAACGACCGCCCATCCGAACCCGTGCAGGAAACGATGTCCGACGAGGACTTCGCGATGATCGTCCAGGAGATGATCAAAACCCCCGGCTACTACGAAGAACGCGCCCGTCGCATCGCGGCCATCAACACATATCGCGACTTTCTGCTCAGCTTTGGGCCAATCCCGAATGATCTTGTAAGAGAGATTCGCGACGAGGAAGATGCGTAACGTCCGTATTCCCGATGAACTGGAAAGCATCACCACCACCCGCGTGATCAACGTCCGGCCGCCACCGCTGGTTTGAGACCGCTCGTCGGATTTTTTCCACAAATCGTATAGAAAATTTGCATTCGCCTATACGAAGTGGACATACCACTCCCGCCAAATCGCCCCAATGTTGTTTGTATTCAATTTGTTCACATAGACAAAAACGCCTTACCCATAGGCGGCGCGCGTCATTATCCAGCGATGATGCGGCGCAATAAACCGTTTGGCGCCCAAGTTGCCGCAAAAACCCGAAGTGATTAGTCTTGTTGTTGACAGGTCATCAGACATCCTGCGCTCCCAGAACGACACCACTGAGGAAAATATGAAAAAGAAAATATTGGAGACACTGATTCCGCTCGCCTTGGCGGCCATGTATGCCCCCGCCGGCCTGGCCCAGAGCAGTCCGGCGGCCCCCGCCAACAGCCCCAGCGAGTCGCCCGCGCCTGCGGCCGACGACGCCAGCACCAACACCGTGGTCGTCACCGGTTTCCGCTCCAGCCTGCAAAAAGCGCTGAACCTGAAACAGCAAGCGATCGGCGTGCGCGACTCCATCGTCGCCGAGGACATCGGCAAGTTCCCGGAGGCGAATATCGCCGAATCGCTGCAGCGCGTGCCCGGCGTGATCCTGAACCGCGACGAAGCCTCCGGCGAAGGCCAGCGCATCTCGGTGCGCGGCCTGCCGACCGAATACGTGGTCACCACCCTCAACGGCGCGCCGGTCAACACCACGTCGACCTCGACCATCGGCTCGGCCGCGCGCGGCTTTAACTACGACGTCTTCGCCTCCGAGCTGTTCGGCCGCGTCGACTTCTACAAATCGCCGCTGGCCGAGCTGAGCGAAGGCGGCCTCGGCGGCGTGGTCGATCTGCAGACCCCACGTCCGTTCGACAATCCGAAGCGCACCATCCGCTATGGCCTGACCGACACCTACAACACCGCCTCCAAGCATAACGACCCGAACGGCTTCGTGCTGTACTCGAACACCTGGGACAAGCTCGGCTTCCTGATCGGCGCCTCGCACTCGGGCAACGTCAACACCCGTTCCGGCTTTGAGGCGACGGGCGGCTACAACAGCTCGGCCAACGGCAGCGCCAATCCGGTCAAGGGCAACTTCGGGCTGTCGCTGGACTTCAACAGCCCGTTGGCCAATCTGGGCGGCTACACGCGCGACCAGGTGGCCAACGCCTTCCTGCCGCGCATCTACCGCTTCTACGGCTCGGAAAACGAGCGCACGCGCGATGGTCTGGTGTCGTCGGTCCAGTGGAAGACGCCGACCCTCAACGTCAGCCTCGACACCATGTATTCGAAGCTGAAGAACACCCGCACGGAACAGCTGTTCGGCATCCTGATCCGCAGCACGGCCACCACCAACCGCAACGCCCCGGTCGGCGCCGCCGGCAACAACGGCCTGATTCCGCTGAACGTCAAGATCGACCCCAGCACCAATCTGCTGACCGGCACCTTCGGCAACACCACCTACAACGGCGGCGCCAGCTACAACGAGGACGAGACCAAATTCGGCTACGGCGCCCTGAACGCCAGCTGGAAGGCCAGTCCCAAGCTGACGCTGAGCGGCCAGGCCAGCCTCAATCAAAGCACCGCCACCAGCGCCGGCGGCACGCTGTCGGGCTACATCTACGGCGCCACCTCGACCATCGACTACGGCGACGATCACGTCTATCCGTCGATCTCGTCACCGACCAGCTACACCGATCCAAACAGCTGGAGCGGCTTCACCATCAGCAGCGGCAAGACCAAGGAAACCGACAAGGGCAAGCAGGCGCGCGTCGCCGCCGATTACGACTACGACCTGGCCGGCGGCTGGACCGGCCACCTGAAGTCCGGCCTGACGTTCGTCTCCACCCTCAAGGGCGTCAACAAGCGCAACGGCACCGCGCTGGCCACCGCAAAGCTGAACAGCATCGGCGCGGCCGGCCTGCGTAACGCGATGACCTCGCAACTGCCGATCGACCATCTGGACTTTGGCGCCGGCTGGCCGCACAGCTGGGCCACCTGGAACAGCGGCTACTTCTATTCGCAGTTCGATCCGGAGGTGTACAACCCGCAATCGACCTTCCAGCCCAATCAGAGCTTTGAAGCGCAGGAAGACGTGAAGACCGCCTATGTGCAGTCGGACTTCAAGGGCGAAATCGCCGGCCGCGAACTGCGCATCAACGCCGGCGTGCGTTACTCGAAGACCGACACCAAGATCGACAACTTCAAGCAGCAAGGTGCCAGCCTGACTTACTCGCCGAATCACGAACAGGGCTCGTACAGCAACGTGCTGCCGGCGCTGAGCGCCGCGCTGGACGTCACGGATCAACTGATGTGGCGCGCCTCGTGGGGCAAAACCATCACCCGCGCCTCGCTGTCGATCATCGCCGCGCAGACGGTGATCCCGAACCAGTTCGACACCAGCGCCACCTCGGGCAATCCCAACCTGCGTCCGCAGCAGTCGAAGAATCTGGACACCAGCCTGGAATGGTACTTCCAGCCGGGCAGCCTGCTGTCGGCCGGCGTTTTCCACAAAACGCTGACCGACGCCACCGTCGCCAACACGCGCGTGGTCAGCTTCGGCTCCCTCGGCCTGCCGGATACGGCCCTCGGCCCGCTGTTCCAGGACGCGAACGGCCGCGTCGATCCCAACCTGCCGATGACGCTGCGCACCTACACCAACGCCGGCGAACAAAAGCTCAAGGGCTACGAACTGGCTTACCAGCAGGCCTTCAGCTTCCTGCCGGCGCCCTTCAACGGCATGGGCGCGCTGGCCAGCTACACCCACATCAATCCGTTCAACAGCGCCAAGTGGATCACCAACGCGGGCAAGGAGATCGAGGTCAACTCGGTGCCGAAGTACGCCTACAGCGGCACGGTCTACTACGAGCAGGGCAAGTGGGCGGCGCGCATGTCCTACAACTACAAGGGCAAGTCGCTGCACGGCGATAACCCGCGCAACAACGGCGATGACCTGATCCGCTGGCGCGCCGGCCGCGGCTACCTCGATGCCAACATCAGCTACCAGTTCAACGACAACCTGGAGTTCCGCATCGATGCGCTTAACCTGAGCAACACGCTGGCCTACGATTACTTCGAGGACGCCAGCGGCCAATACGGCAACGGCAAGAAGACGCGGATGGACTATGCGAAGTATGATGGCCGGACGATCAAATTCGGCATCCGGGGGAAACTGTAAGCCATGATGAAACGACTCTACGCCGTCACGCTGATGGCGGCCAGCGTGACCGTATTGGCCGGCTGCGCCTCGGCGCCGCCGGCGGTCGACACCTCCGAGCAGGAGGTGGTCGGCATAATCAACAAGGTCAATAACTACTGGCAGCAGCGCGAGAAGCCGCAGCAATGGTCGTTCTGGGATATCGCCGCCTACCACACCGGGAATATGGAGGCCTACAAGATCACCGGCAACCCGGTGTGGCGTAAATATTCGGAGGACTGGGCGATCCACAACCAGTGGCAAGGCGCCAAGTCCAACAACAAGGCTGAATGGAAGTATCGGTACGGCGAGACCGACGAGCATGTGCTGTTCGGCGACTGGCAGATCTGCTTCCAGACCTATGCGGACCTGTACCAGCTCGATCCCGATCCGAAGAAAATCGCCCGCGCGCGTGAGGTGATGGAATACCAGATGAGCACGCCGAACAAGGATTACTGGTGGTGGTCGGACGGCTTGTACATGGTGATGCCGGTAATGACCAAGATGTACGGTATCACCGGCAATCGCCAGTATCTCGACAAGCTGCACGAGTACTTCGAATACGCCAACAGCATCATGTACGACAGCGACGAAAAGCTGTACTACCGCGATGCGCGCTACGTCTACCCGAAACACAAGAGCGTCAATGGCAAGAAGGACTTCTGGTCACGCGGCGATGGCTGGGTGTTCGCCGGGCTGGCGAAAGTGCTGCAGGAGCTGCCGAAGGACGACCCGCACCGCAACGAATACATCGCCAAGTACCAGGGCATGGCGCAGGCGCTGAAGCAAGCGCAGACCGCAGACGGCTACTGGACCCGCAGCCTGCTCGACGCCGAGCACGCGCCGGGCCCGGAAACCAGCGGCACCGCCTTCTTCGTCTACGGCTACCTGTGGGGCATCAATAACGGCCTGCTGGAGCGCGACGCGTATCTGCCGGTGGTGCGCAAAGGCTGGCATTATCTGAGCAAGACGGCGCTACAGCCGGACGGCAAAATCGGCTACGTGCAGCCGATCGGCGAGCGGGCGATTCCGGGCCAGGTGGTGGACCAGAATTCGACCACGCCATTTGGCGTCGGCGCCTACCTGCTGGCATCCTCCGAGATGGTGCGCCTGCTGCGACAATAACAACGGAGACTGAATGGAACGACGACACTTTATCCACACCCTCGCCGCCACCGCCGCCGGCGGCATGGCGGCGACACAGGGCGCGGCCATTGCGGCAACCGCGACGCCTGCAACCGCCGCCGACGCCAGCGGCGCGGCAGCCCGCGCCCAGCTGGCGGCGCTGGCACAGAAAATGACAGAACCGGTACTGACCAATATGGCCGCCGGCACGCTGAAGAAAAACTTCAACCTCGAAGTCAGTCCCACCTGGGATGGACGCGACAAAGGCGTGGCCTATCTGGAATGCTTCGGCCGTCTGATCGCCGGCGTCGCCCCCTGGCTCGCGCTGCCGGACGACGGCACGGCGGAAGGCCGCACGCGCAAGCGCCTGCACCAGCTGGCACTGCAAAGCTACACCAACTCGGTAGACCCATCCAATCCGGATTACCTGCTGTGGAAAGGCCCGGGCCAGACGCTGGTCGATTCCGCCTACTTCACCAACGCGCTGATGCGCGCGCCGAAGGCGCTGTGGGAGCCGCTGGACGCCAGGACCAAGCAGCGCATCATCGCCGAAATCAAGGCGCTGCGCCGGATCGAACCGCCGTACATCAACTGGATGCTGTTCTCCGCCATGAACGAAGCCTGGCTGATGTCGATCGGTGAGGAATTCGACCCGCTGCGCATGAACGTCGCCATCCGCAAAATCAACGAATGGTACGTCGGCGATGGCTGGATCAAGGACGGCGAAGCCTTCCACTTCGACTACTACAACGCCTTCGTCATGCACCCGATGCTGGTCGAAATCCTTGACGTGCTGGAGGCGAAAAAAGGCGCGTTCTGGAACGGCAAGCCGGAAGAGCTGCGCGCGCAAGCCATCAAGCGCATGCAGCGCTACGGCGAACACCTGGAGCGCTTCATATCCACCGACGGCAGCTTCCCGCCCATCGGCCGTTCGCTCACCTACCGAACCGCCGCCTTCCAGCCACTGGCGCTGCTGGCGCTGCGCAAACAACTGCCGCAAAGCCTGCCCGAAGGTCAGATCCGCGCCGCGCTGCAAGCGGTGCACAGCATCATCTGGTCGGCGCCGTCCAACTTCACCAAGGACGGCTACCTGACCATCGGCTTCGTCGGCCATCAGCCGGAGTTGGGTGACTGGTACTCCAACAACGGCAGCATGTACATCGCATCCGCCAGCCTGCTGCCTCTGGGCCTGCCGCCCACTGACAGCTACTGGACCGCGCCAGCGCAAGACTGGACACAAAAGAAAGCCTTCTCCGGCGCCCGCTTCCCTAAAGACTATCCCGTAAACTACTAATGACGATCCAATCCAAAAACCGCCGCCGCGTATTGCGCGGCGCAGGCGCCGCGGCCGCGGCGACCACCATCGGCAGCATGCTGCTGCCAATGTCCGCACAAGCCGCGACGCGCTTCACCATCTCCGACACCGACTTTATGCTCGATGGCCAGCGCCTGCAGGTCCGCTGTGGCGAAATGCACTTCGCCCGCGTGCCGCGTGAATACTGGCAGCACCGCCTGAAGGCCATCAAGGCGATGGGCCTGAACACCGTCTGCGCCTACCTGTTCTGGAACTACCATGAATGGCGCGAAGGCCGCTTCGACTGGCAGGGCCAGCGCGACGCGGCGGAGTTCTGCAAGCTCGCGCAGCAGGAAGGCTTGTGGGTCATCCTGCGTCCGGGTCCTTATGCCTGCGCCGAGTGGGAAATGGGCGGCTTGCCATGGTGGCTGCTGAAGAAACCGGGCGACGCCTTCCTGCGCACGCGCGATGCCAACTTCGTGCAACCAGCACGCCGCTACATGAAGGAAGTCGGCCGCGTGCTTGGCCCGCTGCAGATCACCCACGGCGGCCCGATCCTGATGGTGCAGGTCGAGAATGAATACGGCTTCTTCGGCGAAGACCTGGACTACATGCGCGACATGAAAGCGATGCTGCAGGACGCCGGTTTCGACGTGCCGCTCTTCCAGTGCAACCCGACCAACGCCGTGGTCAAGAGCCACATCGACGGCTTGTTCAACGTGGCCAACTTCGGCAGCGATCCGCTGACCGGCTTCAAGGCGCTGGACCAGGTGCAGAAAGGCCCGCGCATGTGCGGCGAATACTACTCCGGCTGGTTCGACACCTGGGGCGCGCCACACCGTCGCGGCTCGGCCGCCGGCGCCGTCGCCGACATCCAGACCATGCTGAAGATGAACGGTTCTTTCAGCCTGTACATGGCGCACGGCGGCACCAGCTTCGGCCTGTGGGGCGGCTGCGACCGCCCCTTCCGTCCCGACACCAGCAGCTACGACTACGACGCCCCGATCAGCGAAGCCGGATGGGTCGGCGAGAAGTTCCAGGCCTACCGCGAAGGCATCAAACCCTTCCTGCAGCCCGGCGAAAAACTGCCACCGGCGCCGGCGGCCAACCCGCTCATCGCCATCAAACCATTCGCGCTGAAGGAATCCTGCACGGTGGCCGCCGCGCTGCCGGCGAACGTGATCCGCGCGGTGTCGCCGCAACCGATCGAGCAGTACGACATCAGCCGCGGCATCGTCTCCTATCGTGTGACGCTGCCCGCCGGCCCCGCCGGCAAGCTGGAGGCGGCCAAGGTACGCGACCTGGCGTGGGTCAGCATCGATGGCAAGGAGGTCGGCACGATGGACACGCGCCACCGCCGCTTCAGTATCGACCTGCCGGCGCGCAGCAAGCCGGCGACGCTGGAGATCCTGCTGTACACCATCGCCCGCGTCAACTTCGGCGTCGAGATCCACGACCGCAAAGGCCTGCATGGGCCGGTGCGCTTCAACGGTCAACCGCTGGAGAACTGGGAAATCCGCGCCATCGACTTCGACGCCGACGCCGTGCTGCCACCGCTGACCTGGAAGACCGGCCGCGCACAAGGCGCCGCCTTCTGGCGCGGCAGCTTCGACGTCACGCGCAACGGCGACACCTTCCTCGACATGAGCGGCTGGGGCCAGGGCATCGTCTGGGTCAATGGCCGCTGCCTGGGGCGCTACTGGAGCATCGGCCCGACGCAGACCATGTACCTGCCCGGCCCATGGATCAAGCAAGGGCACAACGAAGTGGTGGTGCTGGACCTGACCGGCCCGCGCAGCGCGCGCATCGAAGGTCTGAAAACGCCGATCCTCGACAAGCTGCGTCCGGAGTTGGACCTGCCACGACCACCGAGCAAAGTGAAACCGGCGCTGGACGGCGTTCAGCCGGCGTATGAAGGCGAATTCGCCCAAGGCTCCGCCGTGCAGGACGTGAAGTTTGCGCAGCCCCTGACAGGCCGCCAGTTCTGCCTTGAATCGGTGGACGCCTTTGACGGCAAGCAGTACGCCGCCGTCGCCGAATTGGCGCTGCTGGGCGCCGACGGCAAGCCGCTGAACCAGTCCAACTGGACCATCGCCTACGTCAGCAGCGAGGAGTTCACCAAGGAGGACGGCGGCGCGCTCAACGCCATCAACGGCCAGGCCTCGGACTTCTGGCACACCGCCTACAGCGGCAAGGCCGCCATGGCGCCGGGCGCGAAACACCCGCACCGCCTGATCATCGACCTTGGCAAGGACGACGTGGTGGCCGGCCTGCGCTACACGCCGCGGCAGGGACCGGAGGGTGTCACCGGCCGCATCAAGCACTTCCGCGCCTACGTCGGCAACCAGCTGGTGAAGGAAAACTGACGCTTGCTTGTGTGGATGGCGATGAGGTCAGATTGAGGAGATCAGCTTGGCTCCGCAAGCAGCCTTGTCGCCATCGTAAGCAAGGGCTTTGCCGTGATGGTGCCTGTCGCTGGAGGCGACCTGTATCGGGAAGTTGCCTTTGCATTGAGGGCACATCGTTAAGTCGCCATCCACCGCGACCGCTTTCCCAAGCGCTTTCAGGGCTGGTTGGGCAGCGATTACCGTGCCGCCGTGAGTGGTCTTGTCGCCTACCACCCGTACTCTTCCGCGTGGAAAGAAGTGGACAATTAAATCATATGGTTCGTCATACTTTTCTACTGGTACCTTGGCTATATACAACCTTGCATCACTAACGCTTTCATAGTTTCCCTTTGCGATCTCAGCATCGTTCGCGTGGGTCCAATCTTCGACTCCCCATCTGATTTCAACAGTGAGCCCAGGTCGCCATTTTACTGGCAGCATTGCGCAGCAAAGTATCGAACCACCACCGCCCTCTCTCCCAACGGTGTCTCCTCCGTATTTATCGACATAGAACTCCGAAATCATGTAGCCACGTCCAAGATGCTGTACACCGGTGATCGACACTGGAGAAAAATCATCGTTGCGGGATCGGGATGAAATCTCTGCGTATCCAAACCACAGCGCGGTTCCGAATACTGCGGAGAGTATCGACAGGATCAAATATTTTTTCATGGTTCAGCGCTCTGCCAACAAGGTGCTTGCTATGCGATGCAGGTCCTTGCGGCGCAAAACGGGATCTGTCTGTGCCAGCACGTTATCTAGCGCTACGTGATGTAACAGACGACCATCAGTATCAAAAACGGCGCGAACCAATAGCACCAACTCGGTGTCTTCAACGTGCCCCGCAGCGATCCACATTTCCCGCGCACGATGGGCATACTCGAATGCCGTCGCTGTTGAATAGTCAGCGTGTTTTCCTGGTCGCATTTTGCGCAAATTTGCAAGAATTTGATCTGTCTTCATTGCGCGCCCTAATAAAGCGATTTGATCATTACTCAATACCAGTGGAAGCCTGGGGCCGCGGGCCACCTTGTCCGCCACCTCGCGCTGCATCTGCTGTTCGGCGGCGCCATGCATCCAGCGGCTGCGGGCGAACAGGCCATCCACGCGCGCGGCCAGCGCCTTGGGCAGGTTGTTCTGCGCCATTACCTGCAAAGCGGTGACGACGAAGTCGCGCTCCTCCGGTGGGTGCTGGTCCACCTCCGGGTGCTCGGCCAGCGTGAAGTATTCGCCGGCGCACAGGTCGCGCACGCTGCCTTCGCCATGGAAGCATTTCGATTCGTAGTCGTGCCGGCTCATGCGCAACTGTCCGAAGCGGAACAAGTCTTCGTGGTCGTCGCCGGCGTGCGGCGGCAGGATCTGGTAGTCGTCCAGCGTGGCGGCCAACTCGTTGCCGTTCACGCCCTGGTTGATGCCGCTGCGGGCGTCCACCAGCATGAAGTCCCTGCCCTGCGGGTTCATGTAGTCCCAGCTGTGGCGCGTTACCGTTCCGGGCTGCAGGCTGCGCACGGCGCTCCAGGCGGTGATGGTGTCGCGTTCCTCCGTCCCGCTGTCGCGGTGATAGCGGATGGTGCCGGCGGCGTTCCGGCGCAGACTGTCGGCGTTGTTGAACAGCACCAGCGTGTGGGCATCGCCGTCGGCGCGAATGTACCAGCCGATGCCGCGCCGCTTCAGCAGGCGGCGGATGAAGGCGGCCTCCGATTCGTTGTGCTGCATGGTGAATTCGCGCTTGGGGTAAGTGCGCACGTGGAAGGCGTCGTCGGTCTCGTGCTTGAAGCAGATGCCGAGCACCGGGCTTTTGTGCCGCCATTCGTTGAGGATGCGCTGGACGATTTCGATTTCGTCCATGTTGCGGAACACGCGCGTGTTGCTGCGCTTTTCCAGGATCGCCAGCGCGTCGCGCAGCACCAACTGATAGCTGGCCAGGCCGCCGTCGCTGTCGCCCGAGCTGGCTTCGGTGACGATGCCGCACACGCTGCGCAAGTCTCCCTGGTCGGTAACGAGTTCCAGCACCGCCGACACGGCGATCAGTTGCTTCAGCGGTAGCTGGGCGTTGCCGGACACGCACAGCACGCGGTATTCAATACCGCCGCAGATCGTCTCGGCGCCGTAGACGCGTTGCGGCAGCAGCATGTCGTCGTTGGCGCCGCCGGCCAGGTCGAGCCGCAGCCGCAGCGGGCGGTTGTCGGTCACCAGTTCCTTGGCCAGTGTCATGAAGCTGAAGAAGTCCTCATCGCTCTCCACAGTATCTCCCGTTCGCCACGCGGCAATGACGAGCCACGCAAGTCTGGGATGATGTCACGACGGTTTAAAGCATTTTTTGAGCTTGCGCAATCCTAAGCACAGTCACGTGACGGTCGCAGTTGCCGATACTGCGTCGGCGTCAAGCCGGTGGTCGCCTTGAACTGCCGTGTGAATGCCGAGTGATCGCCGTAGCCGCAGGCCTGGGCGATTTCCGCCACACTGGCGGCGCCGTTCAGCATGCGCGAGGCGGCGTCCACGCGCGTCTGGATGATCATCTGGCGCGGCGTCAGGTGGAAGATGCGCAGGAAGTAGCGTTCGATCTGCGCCACCGACATATTCGCGATGCGCGCCAGCTCCGGCAACTGCAAGGGCTGGCCATACTGCTCATGGATCACATGCACCGCCGCCGCCACCTTGCGGTAGGCAGGGTTCTTCTTGTCCGCCATCGCCAGGTCGCGCGAGATGCCGGTCAGGCCGACGATGCGACCCTGCGCATCGCGCAGCGCGTGCTTGCGCGTCAGGCACCAGCCGGGATCGCGGTTGGGATACAGGTGCAGCTCCAGCTGGTCTTCAATCTCCGCCTCGCCGGCCAGCACCTGCAAGTCCTGCGCCTGATAGGTCTGGCCGAAGGGATGGGCGAACACTTCGGCCGGCGTGCGCCCGATCAGCGCCGATTTGTGCCGCTGGCCGCAACGCTGGACCAGCGTCTGATTGACCACTACATAGCGCCCCTCGACATCCTTGACGAAGAACACGACGTCCGGCAGCGCGTCGAACAGGCCCTCCGCGAAAAAGGGATCGGCAATATTTGCGCCCATGCCACGGCGCGCGGCGTGATTGTTGTCGGATTCGGTATGCATACGGTTCATTGTGCACTACTGTGCAGATTTCGTCACCCATTGTGCGTAGCCCGTGCAAGACAGCGCGGGGCGCCCGGCCTAAGATTTATAGCATGAAAAACATCTCCATCATCGATTCTCATACCGGCGGCGAACCTACCCGTCTGGTCACCGAAGGCGGTCCTGACCTCGGCGCCGGTCCACTCAGCGAGCGCGTGACACGGCTGCGCGCCGACCATGACCACTTCCGCTCCGCCGTAGTCTGCGAGCCGCGCGGCTCGGACGTATTGGTGGGCGCCCTGCTGTGCGAGCCGCACGCGCCGGATTGCGTGGCGGGCGTGATCTTCTTTAACAACGTCGGCTATCTGGGCATGTGCGGCCACGGCACCATCGGCCTGGTGGCTTCGCTGGCCTTCATGGGCCGCATCGGGCCGGGTCGCCACCGCATCGACACGCCGGTGGGCGTGGTGGAGGCGGAACTGCACGAAGACGGCAGCGTCACCGTGGACAACGTCGCCTCCTACCGCAGCCGCGCCGCCGTCACCGTCGAGGTGCAGGGCATCGGCCCGGTGACTGGCGATATCGCCTACGGCGGCAACTGGTTCTTCCTGGTGGCGAATCACGGTCTGGAACTGGGCGTGCGCAATGTGGAGGCGCTGACCAGCTACACGGTGGCGGTGGCGCAGGCGCTGGCCGAGCAGGGCATCACCGGCGACAACGGCGCGGTGATCGATCATATCGAACTGTTTGCCGATTCGCGCACCGGCGCCGACAGCCAGAGCTTCGTGCTATGCCCCGGCAAAGCCTACGACCGCTCGCCCTGTGGCACCGGCACCAGCGCCAAGCTGGCCTGCCTGGCGGCCGATGGCAAGCTGGCCGAAGGCGCGACCTGGAAGCAGGAAAGCGTCATCGGCAGCGTGTTCGAAGGTTCGTACCGCGTGCGCGACGGCCAGCTGCTGCCGAGCATTCGCGGCAAGGCCTGGGTCAATGCGCAGGCGCAGCTGATCCTCGATCCGACCGATCCCTTCGTCTGGGGCATACGGTGAATAATGCCGAAGTGATCGTCATTGGCGCCGGCATCGTCGGCGCCGCGTGTGCGGACGTGCTCAGCGAGCGCGGGATGCGCGTGGCGATCGTCGAGCAGGACATCGCCGGCGGCGGCGCCACGGCGGCCGGCATGGGCCACCTGGTGGTCATGGACGACAACCCGGCCGAACTGGCGCTGTCGGCCTACTCGGTCGCGCTGTGGAAGGATCTGGTGGGCGATCGTCCGCAGCGTCACGAATACAGCGGCTGCGGCACCATCTGGGTGGCCGCCGATGAAGAGGAAATGGAGGCGGCGCTGGCCAAGGCGCACACGCTGGCCGGCCATGGCGTGCAGTGCGAGATGCTGACGCCCGCCACGTTGTATGCGCGCGAGCCGCAATTGCGCGCCGGCCTGGCCGGTGGCTTGCTGGTCAAGGGCGACGGTCTGGTATATCCGCCCAAGACCGCGCGCATTCTGCTGGACCGCGCCATACGGCGCGGCGCCGTCACCAAACGCGCCACGGTCACGGCGATTGAAGATCACGGCGTGGTGCTGAGTGACGGCACGCGCCATCAAGCGCAGCACATCGTGCTGGCCGCCGGTGTCCGTTCCGGCGCCCTGCTGCCCGAGCTGCCGCTGCAACCGAAGAAAGGCCACCTGGCCATCACCGACCGCTATCCCGGTTTCGTCAAGCACCAGTTGGTGGAGCTGGGCTACATCAAGAGCGCGCACGCCGCTAGTGGCGACTCGGTGGCGTTCAATCTGCAGCCGCGGCCTACCGGACAAATTCTGATCGGCTCCTCGCGCCAGTTCGACACCGTCGATCCGGCGGTGGAGCCGGCCATGTTGCAACGCATGCTGCAGCACGCCGCCACATTCACGCCACGTCTGGCGGATCTGAACGTGCTGCGTACCTGGACCGGCTTCCGCGCCGCCACGCCGGACGGCCTGCCGCTGATCGGCCCTGGCGCCACGCGGCGCGGGTTGTGGCTGGCCACCGGCCACGAAGGTCTGGGCATCACCACCTCGCTGGCGACGGCGCAACTGCTGGCCGCCCAGATCCAGAATCAAAAAACGCGCATCCCGCTTGCGCCGTATCTACCGGGACGCTTCCATGCCTGACCAGATCACCATCAGCATCAACGCCAACCGTATTAGCGTGGCACCCGGCGTCACCGTGGCCGCGGCCATCGCCATGGCCGGCCACCTCGTCACCCGCCGCTCGGTCGGCGGCGCCATGCGCGCGCCCTTGTGCGGCATGGGCGTTTGCCAGGAGTGCCGCGTCAGCATCGATGGCGTTCCGCACCAGTTGTCGTGCCAGACTCTATGCGCCGACGGCATGCGCGTCGTCACCGCAATCGAGGGAACGATATGAAGTACTTCGACATTGTGGTGGTGGGCGCCGGTCCGGCCGGCTTGGCGGCGGCGCATGCGGCGGCGGCGCAGGGCGCGCACGTCGGCATCATCGACGACAATCCTTATCCGGGCGGTCAGATCTGGCGCGGCGCGCCCGACACGCAGTCGGATCCGCGCGCGCCGCAACTGCTGGGAGAACTGCGCGGCTTCGAGAACGTCGAATTCCTGCCGCAGACGCGCGTGATGTACGCGCCGCAGCCGCAGCACCTGCTGGTGCAGACGCCCAGCACATCGAACACGCTGCAATACAAACAGTTGATCATCGCCACCGGCGCGCGCGAGCGCCTGCTGCCCTTCCCCGGCTGGACGTTGCCCGGCGTGACCGGCGCCGGCGGCCTGCAAGCGCTGTCCAAGGGCGGTTATCCGCTGGAAGGCAAGCGCGTGGTGGTGGCGGGCAGCGGCCCGCTGCTGCTGGCCGCCGCCGCCACGCTGAAGGGCAAGGGCGCGCACATTGTCGCCATCATCGAGCAGGCCGCCACGCCGGCGCTGCTGCGCTTCGGCCTGGGCCTGCTGGCGACGCCGTCGAAGATCGCGCAAGCGCTGCAACTGAATGCGCAGCTGCGCGGTGTGCCTTACTGGCGCAACAGCTACGTGCATTCGGCACAGGGCGAGCGCGCGCTGCAATCGGTGCAGGTAAAGCGCGGCTTTGAGCAGGAACTGGACATCCTGCAGTGCGACTATCTGGCGTGCGGCTACGGCTTGCTGCCCAACGTGGAACTGGCGCAGGCGCTGGGCTGCGCCACCGTCGCGCGCGATACGCAGACGGTGGTGCAGGTCGATGAATGGCAACAGACCTCGGTGCCCGGCGTCTACTGCGCCGGCGAAGGCACGGGCGTGGGTGGTGTCGATCTGGCGTTGGCCGAGGGGCACATTGCCGGGCTGTCCGCCAGTGGTCTCAAGGAACAGGCGCGCGGCGTGTTTGCAGCGCGCACGCGTTGGCGTAAATTCGCCGAGCGGCTGGGGCGTTCATTTGCGCTGCGTCCGGAGTTGCGCACGCTGGCCAGCGACGATACCATCGTCTGCCGTTGCGAAGACGTCTGCCACGGCGACCTGCGCACGCAGACTTCGTGGCGCAGCGCCAAGCTGCAGACGCGCTGCGGCATGGGGCCATGCCAGGGACGCATCTGCGGCGGCGCCACCGAAGTGCTATACGGCTGGCGGCCGGACGCGGTGCGCCTGCCGATCTCGCCCACACGCATTTCCAGCATCATCGATTAAGCAAACCGCCCAGCGTTAATGGCGCTCGATGGTCGAGCCGCGCACGATCAGTCGCGGCGCGATCGTGGTGGTGTTGGGCGGCGCTTTACCGGCCAGCGTATCGATCAGTTTCTCCATCGCGTCGGTCCCCATGCGTTCACTTTGCAGATCGACCGTGGTCAGCGCCGGCGAAGTGTATAAACCGTATTCAATATTATCGAAGCTGGCCACCGACAAGTCCCGCGGCAGCGTGAAGCCCAGTGCCTGCGCCGCCTTCATGAAGCCCAACGCCATCAGGTCGTTGTAGCAGATCAGCGCATCCGGATGCGCCGCGCCGCGCATGATCGCGGAGCACATGCGCTCCCCTTCCGCCGCCGTCGGCGCCCCGCCTTGGTGGATGCTCAGTTCCAGCCCATGCGCGGCCAGGCATTCACGGATGCCGCCGATGCGCTCCTCATCGCGCCGCGAGCGTGGAAAACTCAGGTAAGCAATGCGCGTATGTCCCTGCACTAGCAGATGGTGCGCCAGCAGACCGGCGCCCTGGTGGTCGTCGCTGATCACCCATGGAATCGGCAGCCGCGCCAGGCGGCCGAAGAACACCAGCGGCTTGCCCAGCTCCGTCATCCAGTCCATGTCCTGCTCCGCCATGCGCGAGAAGACGAGCATGCCGTCCACGCGGCGGCTCAGCGCTTCCAGCGACTGGCGCTCGCGGTCGGGGTTTTCCTCCGTGTCCACCAGCAGCAGCGTGTAGCCGTGCGCCTGCGCCACGCGGTTGGCGCCCTTGACGATGCTGGCGAAGTGCGGATTGCCGATGTCCAGCACCGACAGGCCAATGCTCTTGGTGCGGCCGGTGATCATGGAGGCGGCCAGTGGATTGGAGCGGTAGCCCAGCTTCGCAATCACTGCCGTGATGGTCGCTTCCACCGCTGGCGAGAAGCGCTGCGCACCGTTGACAAACTTGGAGACGGTCGCCGTTGAGACGCCGGCGGCGGCGGCAACGTCACGGATGGTGGCTACATTTTTTTTCATGTCAAGACGGTCGGAATGCTTGGCGCATGGCGCGCCAAAGCGACAATCTTATCATGGCGGCATCATGCCTCAGTCGGCGCTGAAGCGGAAGCTGGTCCGGGAACGGAATACCTGGCCAGGATACAAGACCGTGCTGGGGAAGGCGGCGTGGTTGGGGCTATCCGGCAGATGCTGGGTTTCAAACGCGAACGCGCCGTAGCGCTGGTAGCCCACGCCCTCGCTGCCGATCTCCGTGCCATTGAAGCCGTTGACGGTGTACAGCTGCACCGACGGCTCGCTGGTGCTGACTTCCATGCGACGCCCGCCACCGGTGATCACCGCCACCCGCGCGTACTCGCCCACCGGCTTGGCAAACACCAGGCTATGGTCGTAGCCGCCGGGGACCGACGGCAACCGCGCGTGCACGCTGGCCGCGCTGCGGAAGTCGAACGGCGTGCCCGTCACATCGAGCAGCGCACCGGAGGGAATGCGCACCGCGTCGGTTTCCAGATAGCGGTCGGCGGCGATCTGGAACTGATGGCCTTCCAGCGTGTTGGCCGCCGCGCCGGCCAGATTGAGGTACAGGTGATTGGTCAGGTTGTGCACCGTCGGCGCGCTGGTCGTGGCCTGATATTCGATGCGGAATTCGTCGCTGTCGCGCAGCAGGCGATAGGTGACGCTGATGTCCATCGCGCCGGGGAAGTTCTGGTCGCCGTCCGGGCTATGCAGGCGGTAGACGGAGCCGATCGATTCCTGGTCGCTGAAATCGGCGCGCCGCCATACGCGCTTGTCGTAGGGCAGCGGGTCGCCGTGGATGGCCATGCCCTTGCTGTTGGCGACCAGCTGCACGGTCTTGCCATCCAGCGTGTAGCGCGCGTTGGCGATGCGGCCGGCATAGCGGCCGATGATGGCGCCATAGCGGCCGCGCGTGCGTTCAAACGCGGCGAGGTCCGGCAGGCTGAGAATGACGTTGCGGCGCTGGCCCGCCGCGTCGGCCACCTCGGCCTGGATCAGCGTGGCGCCGTAGTCGATATACGCCAGCTTCATGCCGCGCGCATTCTCCAGCGTCACCTTGTCGACCTTCTGGCCGGCCTGCGTGACGCCATACGCCTCCACCTGGATGCCGGGAGCAGCCAGTGCGGAGGCGCAGGCCGCGAGCGACGCGGCCAGGAGGGGCCAGCGCATCACAGGTCGGTGATTTCCTTGTGGCGCGGAACCAGCGCCTTCATCACCGACCACGCCGCCAGATAGGCCACGGCGCAGATGCCGAACATGATCATGTAGCCGGTGTGGATATCGTTGATGGTCTTGTAGTAGTCGAACACCCAGCCACCGAGCTTGGTCAGCGCGACGCCGCCGAGGCCGCCGGCCATGCCACCGATGCCGACCACCGAGGCCACCGATTTTTGCGGGAACATGTCGGACACGGTGGTGAAGATATTCGCCGACCAGGCCTGGTGCGCCGAGGCGCCGATACCGATCAGCAGCACCGGCACCCAGTAGCTGATCGCCCCCAGCGGCTGCGCCAGCAGCACCACCAGCGGGAAGAAGGCGATCACCAACATGGCTTTCATGCGGCCATCATACGGCGCATAGCCGCGCGCCATGAAGTAGCTCGGGAACCAGCCGCCACCGATCGAACCGATCATCGTCATGCTGTACAGCACGGCCAATGGCAACACGATGGCTTCGCCCTTCATGCCGTACTGCGCCGACAGATAGGTTGGCAGCCAGAACAGGAAGAACCACCACACGCCGTCGGTCATGAATTTGCCGATGGCGAAGGCCCAGGTCTGACGATACTTCAGCAGCTGGAACCAGGAGACCTTGTTGGCCGGCGCCGCCGCGCTCGGTGCCACAGGCGCGGCCGAGTCGCTGCGGATGTAGCTCAGTTCGGCGGCCGACAGGCGCTTCTGCTGTTCCGGCTTGTCGTACAGCCACAGCCAGAAACCCATCCACAGGAAGCCGATCGCGCCGATGACGACGAAGGCGGCCTGCCAGCCCCAGGCGGCCGCCAGCAGCGGCACGGTGATCGGCGCCAGGATGGCGCCGACGTTGGCGCCGGAATTGAAGATGCCGGTGGCGAAGGCGCGTTCCTTTTTCGGGAAGTATTCGGCGGTGGCCTTGATCGCGGCCGGGAAGTTGCCGGCCTCGCCCACCGCCAGCACCGCGCGGGAAATCATGAAGCCGACAATCGACGGCACCGCCATCACGCCAAAGATGGCCAGGAAGGACACCGCCATCTCGCCCATCGGCACCGAGAAGGCGTGCAGCAGCGCGCCCAACGACCAGATGACGATCGCCACCACGTAGGCGGCCTTGGTGCCGATCTTGTCGACCACGCGGCCGGCGAACAGCATCGACACGGCGTACACAAACTGGAAGGCGGCGGCGATGTTGGCGTAGTCGGTATTACTCCAGCCGAACTCCGCCGATAAGGAAGGCGCCAGCAGGCTCAATACCTGGCGGTCCAGGTAGTTGACGGTGGTGGCAAAAAACAACAGGGCGCAGATGGTCCAGCGGTATTTACCGACGGATCGTCCCACCGCTTGCGCATTTACAGGCTCGCTCAGGTTCATGGCATCACTTATTGTGGTGTTTATGGTGATGATCTCTCGGTCTCCACGAGATCATGCTTAGTCGTATGTCATCGTACAACCATAGAATACGTTAGGCAAGCAGAATGTTGTATGACAACTCAATCGGCTTTGGTCCTCAGCAAGGCGATCAGGCTGATCAGCGCGGCGGCCGACAGATAGTAGCCGACGTACTGCAAGCCATAATGGGTCGCCAGCCAGGTGGCCGCATACGGCGCCAGCGACGCGCCCAGGATGCCAGCCAGGTTGAAGGTCAGCGAGGCGCCGGTGTAGCGCACCTCGGCCGGGAACAGTTCGGACAACATCGTGCCCAGCGGGCCATAGGTCAGCCCCATCAGCCCCAGGCCCAGCGACAGGAACACCGTCACCTGCACGCTGCTGCCGGAGCCGAACAGCGGCCCCAGCGCCAGGCCGAACACGGTGATGGCGGCCGAGACCCAGAGCAGCGTGCCGCGGCGGCCCTTGCGGTCGGCCCAGATCGCCGAGAACGGAATCGTCAGCGCGAAGAACACCACCGCGATCAGTTGCAGGATCAGGAAGTGCTGGCGCGAGAAGTGCAGCGCGGTGGTGCCCCAGCTCAGCGCGAACACCGTCATCAGGTAGAACAGCACGAAGGTGGCCAGCGCGATCAGCGTGCCCAGCACCAGCGGCCCGCGGTGCTGCCGCCACACCGCCAGCACCGGCACCTTGACGCGCTCGTTCTTGTCCAGCACCTTCTGGAAATCCGGCGTCTCATGGATTTTCAGACGGATGTACAGGCCGACGATCACCAGCAGCGAGCTGGCCAGGAAGGGAATGCGCCAGCCGTAGCTGAAGAACTCGGCGTCGCTCAGCGTCTCGCTCAGCAGCAGGAAGATGCCGCCCGACAGGAAGAAGCCGATCGGCGCGCCCAACTGCGGGAACATGCCGTACCAGGCGCGCTTGCCCGGTGGCGCGTTCTCGGTGGCCAGCAGCACCGCGCCGCCCCACTCGCCGCCCAGGCCCAGCCCCTGGCCGAAGCGGCACAGCGCCAGCAGCGCCGGCGCCAGCGTGCCGATGCTGGCGTAGGTCGGCAGCAGGCCGATGACGATGGTGGAGATGCCCATGGTCAGCAGCGCCGCCACCAGCGTCGCCTTGCGGCCGACGCGGTCGCCGAAGTGGCCGAACACGGCCGAGCCGACCGGCCGCGCGAAGAAGGCGATGGCGAACGTCGCCAGCGATTGCAGCGTCGCGGCGGCGGGATCGCTGGCCGGGAAGAACAGCTTGGGGAACACCAGCACCGCGGCGGTGGCATAGATGTAGAAATCGAAGAACTCGATGGTGGTGCCGATCAGGCTGGCAAACAATACGGTGCCGGCCGAATTGGTCTTATGCTGACTCATGCTGGGCGCTCCTGCAGTGGGGTGTGCGGGCCATCATACACAGCCCCTTGCAGGATTGCCAAGCTTAGTCAGGGGTCTATTTGCGCAAAGCCCACCGATAAATCGTCGGCGCGTAGCGGCCTGACCACGCGCGCCTTTTCCTCGCCGTCCAGCAGGAAGATAAAAGTCGGCCACAGTTTGACACGGAACGAGCGGCCCAGTGGCCGGCCGGGGCCGTCCTCGACCTTGTAATGGGTCACGCCCTCGCTGCCGGCGAACGCTTGCTGCAACGGCGCTTGCGCGGCCATGCAGTGGGGGCAGCCGTTGGTGCCGAATTCCAGCAGCACGGGGCCGGCCTGGCCATCGATGTCGGCGCGCTGCGGCGCCTCGGGAATGTAGCTGGTTTTCATTGGGATCTTCATTTCCCTTTCTTCAGTTGTTTGCACGGGTCGTCGCGTTGCTGCGGCGCCAGACGCTGGATGCTGTCGTAGCGGCCGCCGTTGTCGGCGCTCTCGACAAACCCGACGCTGCGCACCGTCAGCGCCGGCGTCACCTGGTGCAGCCAGTAGCCCACGCCGATGTCCTTGCGCACATGGCCGTTGCCGGCGATGAGCACCACATCCTTGGGCTGCTGATCGCGCACGATCTTGGCCATCCAGATATCGCGCGCCACCTGGGCGTTGACCAAGCCACCGATCATCATCTCCGGCAGCATATTACAGTGGCCGACCTCGATTTCCTGCTGCTGCCCGGCACGCACCACCTCGGGCAAGGGCTGCTCCAGCCGGTAATCCTTGACGCTCCGCGGATCGAAGCTCGACTTCACGCCATCGCGCACCACGCGCGAGGCGTCGGCGCGCGACAGGTTGCCGGCCACCAGCGGCAGATGGTAGGTCAGCGCCAGCTGAATCACAGGATAATACAATTGCCATTCCCAGCGCGCACCGCCGGCCACCTGAATCACGCACTGCGCGTCCAGGCAGTTTTTCTGCGCCTTGTCCAGCAGGTCCTGGTTCTCGCGGTCGAACTGTTCCATGACGATGGCCGGGCGCCAGCCGGCCTCCACCCGCTGGCGCAGCAGTTCGTAGCGCAGCTTGTGGCCCTGGACGTTGTCATGCACCTCGCCCAGCAGTAGCACCTGCGGATTGGTCGGTCCCAGCAAGTCCGCCGCCGGCGCCGATGCCGGCTGGCCGCCGCCACTGGCGCACGCGGCCAGCAGCACCGCCGCCGCCAGCGGCAGCAGGCCTTTGTAATTGAATTTCGTCGGTTGAACGCGCATAAATCATAATCAAGAGTTGACGGAGCGCCGTGCTCCCTGTCGATGCGGACATTTTAGTCGTTAGGCGGGCAAACGGCTATCCGCGTGCAGCGCCGTCTCGTCCACCGGCGTCACACACGGCATGCGCAACACGAAGCTGGCGCCCTGGCCCAGCACGCTGCAGACGGTAACGCTGCCGCCGAACTGCTTGGCCATCAGGTTGAACACGATATTCAGGCCGAGGCCGGTGCCGCCCTGGCCGCGCCGCGTGGTGACGAACGGGTCGAACACCTTGTCCAGCATGTCCGGCGCGATGCCCTTGCCGTTGTCGGTGACCTTCATTTCGATCCAGTCGCCCTGTTGCGTCACGCCGATGACGATGCGGCCCTCGGCGTCCGGCTCGAACGCGTGCTCGACGCAGTTGAGCGTCAGGTTGGTGATGACCTGCGCCAGCGCGCCGGGATAGCTGTCGAGCATGATGTCCGGCGGGCAGACAATGCTGACCTCGATCTGGGTCTTCTTCAGCTTGGGCTGCAGGCTGGACACCACCTCGTTGATGTAGTCGCGCAGCTCGAAGCGACGGCGCGCCTCGCTTACCTGGTCGACCGCGATCTGTTTGAAGCTGTGGATCAGGTGCGCCGCCCGGTAGGCGTTGTTCATGATCAGGCGCGTGCTTTCCGACGCCGTTTCCAGATAGCGGGTGATGTCGGATTTCTTGATGTTGCCGCCCTCGACCGACGCCTGCACTTTCTCGGTGGCCTCCAGCAGCACCGAGGCGCTGGTCAGCGCGATGCCGACCGGCGTGTTGATCTCGTGCGCGACGCCGGCCACCAGCCCGCCCAGAGAGGCCAGCCGCTCGGCCTGCAGCAGCGACTCCTGCGTGCGGCGCAAATCATCCATCGCCTTGGCGGTGGCGGCGGCCGACTGGCGCGCCTCGTCCTCGGCCTCGCGGATGCGCAGGATGTTGGATTTGATCTTGCGCTGGATGGCGTTGAAGCCGCGGATCACCTCGCCCAGTTCGTCCTGGCGGTTGTCCGGCAGTTCCTCCACCTCGTCGCTGCCGCGCGTGGCCAGGTCGAACAGGCCGTCGCGCAGCCGCTTCAGCGGATCGAACACGATGCGCAGCGACAGCGCCAGCGCCGCCACCAGAATCAGGTCCAGCAGCAGCACCTCGATGACCTTGCGCCGCACCTCGGCCGCCAGCGTGGCGTCGATTTGGGCGCGGCTGAAATTGACCACCACGCGACCGACGATGACCGGCTTGAGCGCCGCCCCGGCCGCGCCGGAATCGCGGTAGGCCAGGTCGGCCACCACCGCCGAGCCACCGACGGCGGCGTCGTTCTCGATCGAGGTGACGCTGCCGTTCTCGTTGCGCAGCTTGCCGGAGAACAGGCCGACCGAGGTGTCGTAGACGCGGATCGACACCAACTCGGGCGGCATCATCTCGGCGGCGACGATGTTGTCGACCTTGGCCTTGTCCAGGTCCCACAGCGCCGACGGCAAGCTGGTCTGCAAACGCGTCAGCACGCCCTGGCGCAAACGCTGGCTGCTGATCTCCAGTTCATGGCCGAGGCTGTACTGGGCATAGGTGCCGGAGATGCCCAGCACCAGCGTCACGATGACCACAAAAAGCAACGTCAAGCGGCCTTGAATCCCAAACATCTAGCAATCTCCCGACAACACGTATTTGAAGGCAACGTCCCAATGTACGGTATGGGCTGCATCTTGGCAAGACAATGGTAAGATCAGAAAATATAGTGCAGAAGCAACGAGGGAGACGTCATGACTGGCAATTATCACCAATTGACACTGGCGGAGGTGCGCCCGGGCATGGTCCTGTCGGACGAGCTGCTCGATGTGCAAGGCCATGTGCTGCTGCCGCAGGGCACGGTGCTGACCGAGGCCATGCTGGCGCTGATGCCGCGCCACGGCATCGAGGTGCTGCCGGTCCTGAAGGACGAGGTGACGCCGGCCATGGCGGCGGCCACGCTGCGGCACCACGAGGAACGCATCGCCCATCTGTTCCGCAAGAACGACGCCGACAGCGACAGCGACTGGGCCACCGCCACCCTGCGCCGCTTCGTCACCGACTTCCGCCTGGGTGTAGAGGAGACGCCGGAACATGAGTAATACGCTGAGCTACGACGACGTGGTGCGCACGCTGGACGATCTGCCGTCGCTGCCGGCGGTGGTGATGGAACTGTTGAACAGCATCGACCAGGAAGACGTCGACATCACCGTGCTGGCCAAGAAGGTCAGCCACGACCAGGCGCTGACGGCCAAGACACTGCGGCTGGCCAACTCCTCGCTGTACGGCTTGCAAGTCAAGGTGACCACCATTCAGCAGGCGATCACCTACCTGGGCTTCCAGACCACGCGCAACCTGATCACCGCCGCCGCCGTGACCGGCTGTTTCGCCGAGGGCCATTGCCCCGGTTTCGACCACAAGGCCTTCTGGCGCCATTCGATCGCCACGGCGGCCTGCGCCAAGGTGCTGGCGCGGCAGATGCGGTTTAATCAGGATTACGCGTTCACGGCCGGCTTGCTGCACGACATAGGCCGGCTGGTGCTGGTGTCATGCTTCCCGAACCAATATTCGGAAGCCATTCATTACCGCGAGCAACACGACGGCTACCTGCTGGACGCCGAGCGCACGGTGCTGGGCGTGACCCATGTCGACGCCGGCATGGCGCTGGCCGAACACTGGAATTTTTCCGACACGATGCGGCTGGCCATCGGCGGCCACCACACGCCGGAGGCGCCGGGCGCGGGTTTTCTGGCGACCATCATTCATGTGGCCGACGCCATCGTGCACGCGCTCGATCTGGCGCAGGTCGAGGACGACCTGGTGCCGCCCGTGTCCACCGTGGCCTGGACCGCGCTGGGCCTCGATGAGGAAGTGTATCTGCAGATCTTCCGCGAGACGGAGTTGCAGTATGAAGAAATCTCGATGGTGCTGCTGAGCTGAAGCGAGGCTCCCGCCGGAACGGGCTCAGGCTCGAACCGGCGGGATGGCGCGCAACGCGCGCATCAATGGTGCGCCGCGCTTCCGGCCTGGACCTTGTCGGCGGTTGGACGATCTTCTGGTTTCGGACGGCCTTGCGCGTCGGACAGGCGGTACTTGGTGCGGCGGTCGCCCATCAGGTCGCGCAGGTCGCGGATGCTCATGCCGGTCACTTCGTGCATGCGGATCAGCAGCGAGGCGCCGACCGGCAGACGGTGGTGACGGATTTTGCTGATCACCGGCGGCGCGACTTCCAGCAGGCGCGACAGCGCGGCGTCGTTTTTCAGCTGCATCTTGCCGAGCAAGATATCCAGCAGGTGGTTAGGGTTGTAGCTTTCCTGGGATGCGAGAGCATGATGTGCCATGATAAATTTCCTCGTTGGTTGGGGTGATCAAATAGTGCTGGTTCGAACTTAAGCAAAACTTAGAAACTTTCAACATAGTTCTGCATCGGCGTGATTGCCTTTCAAGCAAGATACCAGTGCACACCGCGCTAAGATTGTTTGACATCAATCAGTGGCTAGAAACCTTAGCAACAATGTTATTTCATCACATGGGCCCAGAGGGTGTCGCACGCAAGAACTTGTAGGCAATTGTTACATAAAGCAAGTTCGGCGTCGGCGCCGCTGTGACGCGAAGGCAAGCAAAATCAAGTTCCCCTTGCGGCAAATACGATAAACTACCGCCTGTGCCGCCACCGCGGCCCCTCTCTCGACAAAGCATCCATTGAAAACCAAAACTCCAGTCCAGCCGCACTACTTCGTCCCGGAGCCGCTCGATAACGCGCGCCTGGCCCATCTGTGCGGCCCGCTCGACGAAAACCTGCGCCAGATTTCCTCGGCGCTGGACGTCACCATTTTCCGTCGCGGCGAGAAATTCATCGTCAGCGGCCACAACGCCGAGCGCGCGGTCGCGATCCTCGATCACTTCTACGCCATCGCCAACAAGATCGTGCCGATCGAGGAGGTGCAACTGGCGCTGGTCGAACAGCGCGCCAGCATGCACGCGGGCAACGCCGCCGCGCTGGCGCCGGAGACGCCTGAGGCGTCCGCCACAGCCTCGCCCGCCACCGCGCGCGCCGCCAGTCCGCGCCAGGTGGCGCCGGTGCCGGCCATCGAGATCGACATCAACAGCCCGGTGCTGAAGACTCGCCGCGCCGACCTGCGCGGCCGCACGCCACACCAGATCCGCTACCTGCGCAACATTCTGGAACACGACATCAGCTTCGGCGTCGGCCCGGCCGGCACCGGCAAGACCTATCTGGCGGTGGCCTGCGCGGTCGATGCGCTCGAGCGCGATGCCGTCAAGCGCATCATCCTGACCCGTCCGGCGGTGGAAGCCGGCGAGCGCCTCGGCTTCCTGCCGGGCGATCTGTCGCAGAAGGTCGATCCCTACCTGCGTCCGCTGTACGACGCGCTGTACGACCTGCTGGGCTTCGACCGCACGCAGAAAATGTTTGAAAAGCAGGTGATTGAAATCGCCCCGCTGGCGTATATGCGCGGCCGCACCCTGAACCACGCCTTCGTTATTCTCGACGAGGCGCAGAACACCACGGTCGAGCAGATGAAGATGTTCCTGACCCGCATCGGCTTCGGCAGCAAGGCGGTGGTGACCGGCGACGTCACCCAGGTCGACCTGCACAAGAGCCAGAAGAGCGGCCTGGTGGACGCCATCCAGGTGCTCAAGGAAGTGCGCGGCATCGCCTTCAGCCACTTCAACAGCGAAGACGTGGTGCGTCACCCGCTGGTGGCGCGCATCGTCGACGCCTACGAAACCGCCCATAACCACGAAGCGGAAATCGCTCCCCTTCTCAAAGCCACGGCGCTTAAAAATGTCCGCAAAAAATAAACTGACGCTGACGGTGCAGTACGCCGACCCGCGTCTGCAGGAAAGCATTACCCGTCCCAACATCCGCAAGTGGGTACAAGCCGCGCTGTTCGCCCCGGCCGAGCTGACCATCCGTTTCGTCGACGCCGGGGAAGGCCAGGCGCTGAACCGCGAATACCGCGGCAAGGACTACGCCACCAATGTGCTGACCTTCGCCTACAACGAAGGCGAGGAAGAATTGCCGGAAGACGCGCCGACCCAGGCCGACATCATCCTCTGCACCGACGTGCTGGAGCAGGAGGCGGCCGAGCAAAAGAAAACGGTGGAGGAACACACCGCTCATCTGATCGTCCACGGCGTGCTGCACGCCCAGGGCTACGACCACATGGACGACGAGGAAGCCGCCGAGATGGAAGGCATCGAAACCGAAATCCTGGCGCAACTCGGCTACGCCGATCCTTACGCCGATTGAGGTATGATAGGGCTGTCTTTTTGACAAAAGCGGTCCTGACTTCCCATTTGGTGTATCCTATACCCCTTCGCAACAACCGGCTCACGCCTCCTATGCAAGAGCACTCTAGTAGCGTCAAGACTGACGCTAAACCTCACAGGTCGCTGTTTGAACGGCTGACCGCCCTGATCTCCCCCGAGCCCGAGAACCGATCGGAGCTCCTCGAAGTTCTGCACGACGCCCACGGACGCAACCTGATCGACGCCGACGCCCTGTCGATGATCGAAGGCGTGTTCCAGGTGTCCGATCTGTCCGCCCGCGACATCATGATCCCGCGCTCGCAGATGGACGTCATCGACATCTCCAAGCCGATCGAGGAATGGATGCCGCTGGTGCTGCAAACCGCCCACTCGCGCTTCCCCGCCATCGAGGGCGAACGCGACAAGGTGATCGGCATCCTGCTGGCCAAGGACCTGCTGCGCTACTACGCCGAAGAAAGCTTCGACGTGCGCGACATGCTGCGCCCGGCCATCTTCATCCCGGAATCGAAACGCCTGAACGTGCTGCTGCGCGATTTCCGCGCCAATCACAATCACATGGCCATCGTCGTCGATGAATACAGCGGCGTCGCCGGCCTGATCACCATCGAGGACGTGCTGGAACAGATCGTCGGCGATATCGAGGACGAATACGATTTCGACGAGGAAGAGGACAACATCCTCTCCATCCGCGAAGGCCAGCACGGCCCGCGCTGGCGCGTCAAGGCGCTGACCGAGATCGAACAGTTCAACGACGAGCTGGACACCGCGCTGCCGGACGACGACGTCGACACCATCGGCGGCCTGGTCGCCAAGCACCTGGGCCGCATGCCGCACAAGGGCGACACCTTCGACTTCGAGGGCCTGCGCTTTGAGGTGCTGCGCGCCGACGCCCGCCAGATCCACGTGCTGACGGTCGAAAAGCTGCCGCCCGCGCCGGTCCACCACGACGCCGCATAATGCGCTTTCGCCGCGCCAACCCCAACGATCCCCCCAAGCCGCAACGCTCGACCCAAGGCCGGATGATCATCACCGGTCTCGCCGGCGCGCTGTGCGTGTTCGCGTTCGAGCCGTTCGGCTGGTGGCCGATCGAAATCCTCGGCCTGGCCACGCTGTTCTACCAGGTGCTGCGCAGCAGCGGCGTCAAGGCCGCGGCGCTGATCGGCTGGGCCTTCGTTACCGGCTGGACGGTCGCCGGCGTGCACTGGCTGTACGTCTCGATGCACGACTACGGCGCCATGCCGGCGCCACTGGCGGCCATCGCGGTGCTGCTGCTGGGCGCCGCCATGGGCCTGTACGGCGCCGCCGCGATGGCGGGCGCCGCCTGGCTGCGCCAGCGCTGGGCGCTGCCGCTGCCGGCCGCCAACCTGCTGGTGTTGCCGGCCATGTGGGCGCTGTTCGAATGGGTGCGCGGCTGGCTGTTCACCGGTTTCCCGTGGCTGTCGGCCGGCTACGCCCACAACCACGGCCCGCTGGCCGGCTTCGCGCCGATCATTGGCATGTACGGCCTCGGCTGGCTGGCGGCGGTGATCGCCGGCGCCCTGCTGTTGCTGCTGCACCGCAGCCGCCTGCGCGCGGCCGGACTGATCGTCACCATCTCGGTGGCCGGCGTCGGCCTCGGCTTCATTCAGTGGACTTACCCGGAAGGCAAGCCGATCTCGGTGCGCCTGCTGCAGGGCAACGTGCCGCAGGACGAGAAATTCAACGGCGCCAAAGTGGTCGCCATCATGCGGCAGTACCAGCAAGCCATCATGGCGGCCCCGGCCGACCTGATCGCCACGCCGGAAACCGCGATCGCCGCCCTGCCGCAGGCGCTGCCGCCGGATTACCTGTCCGGCATCGCCCAGTATCTGAACCGGACCAACAGCAACCTGATCCTCGGCATTTTCACCGCCGACAGCGAAACGGTGTATCACAACAGCGTGATCGGCATCCCGGCCAAGCTGGGCGGCAGCTTCTATCGCTACGACAAGCATCACCTGGTGCCGTTCGGCGAGTTCGTGCCCTACGGCTTCCGCTGGTTCGTCAATCTGATGTCGATCCCGCTCGGCGACCAGACCAGCGGCCAGGATGTCCAGCCGGCGTTCCCGATCAAGGACCAGCGCGTGCTGCCGAACATCTGCTATGAAGACTTGTTTGGCGAGGAAATCGCCGCCCAGCTGAATCATCCGGCGCAGGGCCAGAAGCCGGCCACCATGCTGCTCAACACCTCCAACCTGGCCTGGTTTGGCGAGACCATCGCCATCCCGCAGCATTTGCAGATCTCGCAGATGCGCAGCCTGGAGACCGGCCGGCCGATGCTGCGGGCGACCAACACCGGCGCCACCGCCATCATCAACGGCGGCGGCAAAGTGGTACAGCAACTGCCGGTCAACACCGTCGGCACGCTGGCCGCCACGGTCCAGGGCATGGGCGGCAGCACTCCCTATATCATCTGGGGCAACAAGCTGTTCCTGGCGTTGGCCGCGCTGTCCCTGCTGGGGGCCTGGTTTTGGGCAAAGCGCGCGAAAAATCAGCCAAAAGCCGCTTAACCCGCTAAAATCATCGCTTTAGCGAAACTGCAACCGCGCGCCCGCCGGCCCTCTGCCAGGGCGCGCCACCGACACTACAAGATGCTGACATTTCAACAAATTATCCTGACCTTGCAAACCTACTGGGACAAGCAAGGCTGCGCCCTGCTCCAGCCCTACGACATGGAAGTCGGCGCCGGCACCTTCCACACCGGCACCTTCCTGCGCGCGATCGGCCCCGAGCCTTGGCGCGCCGCCTACGTCCAGCCGTCGCGCCGCCCGAAAGATGGCCGCTATGGCGAGAACCCGAACCGCGGCCAGCACTACTACCAGTATCAGGTGGTGATGAAGCCGGCGCCGGAAAACATCCTCGACCTGTATCTGGGTTCGCTGGAAGCGCTGGGCCTGGACCTGAAGCAGAACGACGTCCGCTTCGTCGAAGACGACTGGGAATCGCCAACGCTGGGCGCCTGGGGCCTGGGTTGGGAAGTCTGGCTGAACGGCATGGAGGTGACGCAGTTCACCTACTTCCAGCAAGTCGGCGGCCTCGATTGCAAACCGGTGCTGGGCGAGATCACCTACGGCGTCGAGCGTCTGGCCATGTACCTGCAGGGCGTGGAAAACATGTATGACCTGGTGTGGACCACCTGGGAAGAAAATGGGGCGGCCGGCGAACCGGAAACGAAGACGCTGAAGTACGGCGACGTGTTCCACCAGAACGAAGTGGAACAATCGGCCTACAACTTCGAGCACTCGAACACCGAGCTGCTGTTCGCGCAGTTTAACAACCACGAATCGGAAGCCAAGCGCCTGATCGAAGCGCAACTGACGCTGCCGGCCTATGAGCAGATCATGAAGGCCTCGCACAGCTTCAACCTGCTGGACGCGCGCGGCGCCATCTCCGTGACCGAACGCGCCGCCTACATCGGCCGTGTGCGCGCGCTGTCCCGCCTGGTCGCCCAAGCCTATTACGATTCGCGTGAGCGCCTCGGTTTCCCGATGGCCCCGAAGACCGCCGCCGCTGAATAAAACGATATAAACGATATGACTCAAACTCTGCTCATCGAACTGCTGACCGAAGAACTGCCGCCGAAGGCGCTCGCCAAACTGGGCAAGGCTTTCGCGGACGGCATCGTCAACGGCCTGAAATCGCGCGACTTTCTGGAAGCCGACAGCGTCGCCACCGCCTACGCCACGCCGCGCCGCCTGGCCGTCTCCATCACCAAAGTGCGCGCCGTGTCGCCGGACAAATCGATCCGCGAAAAAGTGCTGCCGGTGTCCGTGGCGCTGGACGCCAACGGTAACGGCACCCCGCCGCTGGCCAAGAAACTGGCCGCGCTGGGCTTCCCTTACCTGACCGTGGCCGATCTGGAACGCGCGCAGGACGGCAAGGCCGAAAGCTTCTTCTACACCTACACCGCCGCCGGCAGCGCGCTGCAAGGCGGCCTGCAAGCGGCACTGGAAGACGCGGTCGCCAAGCTGCCGATTCCGAAGGTGATGAGCTACCAGCGTCCGGACGGCGCCACCGTGCAGTTTGTGCGTCCCGCGCACGCGCTGGTCGCGCTGCATGGCGACGCCGTGCTGCCACTGACCCTGCTCGGCCTGACCGGCTCCAACGTCACCGAAGGCCACCGCTTCCTGACCGCGCCGGGCCAACGCGCCGTCACCATCGCCAACGCCGACGCCTACGCCACCACGCTGAAACAGCAAGGCAAGGTCCTGGCCTCGGTTGAAGAGCGCAAGGAACAGATCCGCGCCGAACTGCTGGCCAAGGCCGGCGCCGACAAGGTGCTGATGCCCGAATCGCTGCTGGACGAAGTGTCGGCGCTGGTCGAATGGCCGGTGGTCTACGAATGCAAATTCGAGGACGAATTCCTGGCCGTGCCGCAGGAATGCCTGATCCTGACCATGCAAACCAACCAGAAATACTTCGCGCTGACCGACACCAACGGCAAGCTGCGTTCGCGCTTCCTGATCGTCTCCAACATCGCCACCGACACGCCGGCCGCCATCATCGGCGGCAACGAGCGCGTGGTGCGTCCGCGCCTGTCCGACGCCAAGTTCTTCTTCGAGCAAGACAAGAAGAAAACGCTGGAATCGCGCCTGCCGCTGCTGAAGAACGTGGTCTACCACAACAAGCTGGGCACCCAGGCCGAACGCAGCGAACGCGTGACCGCATTGGCCGGCGCCATCGCCGCCAAGCTGAACGCCGACGTGGCCCTGACCGAACGCGCAGCGCGCCTGTCGAAAGCCGACCTGCTGACCGACATGGTGGGCGAATTCCCTGAGCTGCAAGGCATCATGGGCACCTACTACGCCCGCAACGACGGCGAACCAGAAGACGTGGCGCTGGCCGCATCGGAACACTACCAGCCGCGCTTCGCCGGCGACGCCCTGCCATCGACCGTGACCGGCACCGCCGTCGCGCTGGCCGACAAGCTGGAAACCCTGGTCGGGATCTGGGCCATCGGCCTGCAGCCGACCGGCGACAAAGACCCGTTCGCGCTGCGCCGCCACGCGCTGGGCGTGCTGCGCATGCTGATCGAAAAGCGCCTGCCGTTGTCGATCAGCGCCCTGCTGGCGGACGCCGCGAAGCAGTTCACCACCATCGCCGGCTTCAAGGACCCGAGCGCCGACGTCGCCAGCTTCATGTTCGACCGCCTGCGCGGCATCCTGCGTGAGCGCGGCTTCTCGGTCAACGAAATCGAAGCCGTGGTCGCCCAGAATCCGGACCGCCTGGACGACATCGTGCAGCGCCTGGAAGCGGTGCAAGCCTTCGCCGCGCTGCCGGAGTCTAGCTCGCTGGCCGCCGCCAACAAGCGCATCACCAACATCCTGAAGAAGAACGAAGAAGCGCTGGCCGCCGTCGGCGAGCATGGCGTCAACGTCGCGCTGCTGAAGGACCTGGCGGAAGTGAACCTGAACGCCGCCGTGGTACGCGTGCTGCCGGAAATCGACCACGCCTTCAACCAGGGCGACTTCGCCGGCACGCTGAAAACGCTGGCGCAGCTGAAGAACGAAGTCGACGCCTTCTTCAACGACGTCATGGTCATGGCGGAAGATGTCGCCCTGCGTAACAACCGTCTGGCGCTGCTGTCCTCCCTGCACGGGATGATGAACCGCGTGGCCGACATCTCCAAGCTGGCGGCGTAAATGGGTGCGCCGTCCATGAAACTGATCATTCTCGATCGCGACGGCGTTATCAACCACGATTCGCCCGACTTCATCAAATCGCCAGCCGAGTGGATTCCGATCCCCGGCTCGATGGAGGCGATCGCCAAGTTGAATCAGGCGGGCTACCGGGTGGTGGTGGCGTCGAACCAGTCGGGCATCGCCCGCGAGTTCTTCGACATGACCATCCTCAACGCCATCCACCAGAAGATGCACAACCTGGCGCAGCAAGTGGGCGCGGACATCGACGCGGTGTTCTTCTGCCCACACGCCGCAGCCGACAACTGCGACTGCCGCAAGCCCAAGCCCGGCATGTTCACCGAAATCTCGCAGCGCTATAAAATCAGCCTGAAAGGCGTGCCGGTGGTCGGCGATTCGCTGCGCGACCTGCAGGCCGGCTATGTCACCGGCTGCGTACCCTATCTGGTGCTCACCGGCAAAGGCGAGAAGACCCAGGCCACCGGCGGCCTGCCGCCCGGCACGATGGTGTTCCCCGACCTGGCGGCGATGGTCACGCACCTGCTGAAAACCAGCACGCCGCCGACGCTGCACGTCGTCAGTTAAACAGTATTTGGAGTCTGCTCTTGGGTCATCCCGTCTTGTTTTTGCGTTCCCTGATCTTCACCATCGTCATGGTGATATCGACCGTTATCTGGTCGCTGGTGTGCTTTGTGGCGGCACCGCTGCCTTACCGCCAGCGCTTCTACATCACCTCGCGCTGGAATGTGTTCATCATCTGGTGCCTGAGGGTGATCTGCGGGATTCGCTACGAAATCCGCGGCCAGGAAAACCTGCCGGACGCGCAGGTGATTCTGTTGTCGAAGCACCAGTCGGCGTGGGAAACCATCTTCCTGCTGCCGAACATGCCGCGTCCACTGGTGTTCGTGTTTAAAAAAGAGATCCTGTATATTCCCTTCTTCGGCTGGGCGATGGCGCTGCTGCGCATGATCCCGATCGACCGCAAGCAGGGCAAGCACGCCTTCAAGCACGTGGTCAATCACGGCAAGCGCCGGCTGGCGCAGGGCCTGTGGATCATCATGTTCCCGGAAGGGACGCGGATTCCGGTCGGCCAGGCGGGCAAGTACAAGAGCGGCGGCACACGGCTGGCCATCGACACCGGCGCGCTGGTGGTGCCGATTGCCCACAATTCGGGTGAATGCTGGCCAAAAAACTCTTTCATCAAGCGCCCCGGTCTTGTTACAGTATCGATAGGCAAGCCAATTTCGCCCGAAGGCCAGACGCCGGACGGCATGATGCAACAGGTGGAAACTTGGATCGAATCAGAAATGCGCGTCATTTCGCCCCACGCCTACAGCGCTGGTTAGACGATCTGGCGACCGCGGTCAAACCCGCGTCGCCCGATCCGAATCAACCGGACCTGTTTAGTCGGGAGGGGCCCAAGCCGGTGTACACAGCACCGGTTTGGTCCGTTCCACCTTCACAAAAACCGCCTCCCGCCTCGCCTTACGTCTCGCCGCCGGAAACGGCAGTCCCGGTCAAAACCCGGCCGCTGGTCGCCCCACCTTCCGATCAACCGCCACGCCGCCAGCTGCTGGTGGGTGAATTCATCCTCGAATACGAATTGCGGCGCTCGACGCGGCGCTCGATCGGCTTCATGATCGACGACGACGGCTTGCGCGTGACCGCGCCCAAGCGCGTCAGCATCGCCGAAATCGACGAAGCGATCCGCACCAAGCAGCACTGGATACTGAGCAAGCTGAAAGAACGGCGCGAACGGCGCGCGGCGCGGCTGCAAAAGCCGCCGGTGGAGTGGATCGACGGCGCGCAGCTGCCGTATCTGGGCGCCGACATCACGTTGCGCTTGCTGATGGGTGGGCGCAACCGCAGCATCTACAATCCGCACACGCGCGAGCTGTGGATAACATTGATGCCGGGCGCCGGCGAGAACCTGCTGAAGGAGCGCGTGAAGACGTGGTATCAACAGCAGGCCAAGGAGCTGTTCGGGCAGCGTCTCGACCTGTACGCGGGACGGCTGGGCGTGCAGTACCACTCGTTCGGCTTATCGTCGGCCGGCACGCGCTGGGGTTCCTGCACGGCCGACCGCAAGATCCGGCTGAACTGGAAACTGATCCACTTCTCGCTGCCGCTGATCGACTACGTGGTGGCGCATGAACTGTCGCACATCCTCGAAATGAACCACAGCCAGCAATTCTGGGACACCGTCGGCCTGATCTACCCCGAATACGAAGACGCCAAAAACCTGCTCCGCAAACGCTCGCAGGAACTGCTGGTACTGTTCCCCTAAAGTAGTCAACTCTACGGAGATATTTGGTGCCCCTAAACAAGAGCGTCGAACTCGTTACCAGAGTAATCAACGAAAAGCATGCGACCTTAAAAGTATCAGCGCAAGAACTATTAAAAGCCATCGCAGGAGAGGATGCGGCTCTAAAGATAAGGGCTGCTGAGAATACCTTATCAGACGCTACTTCACTGAAGGGAATGCTTTCACAGAACGATGTGCCTTCATGGCTTCACAGTTCAATTACGCAGACTTCAAATTTCGTTACTGGGGCATGGAGTTCAAAAGATCTTTTGCTGAACTTCATCAGCACCCAGCAAGCTCTTGATAAGCATGTATGGCAGTTTGATCAAAGTGAAGAAGATGCCATCAATTTCGATGCGATTTTTGAACACTATAAAAGTCAAAGCCGGCTTCCCGAATTATTTGATGAGATCATTCGGATTCTTGAGCAGATCAAAGACAGCGGTCATGTCGATAGCGTCAACTTGTTAAGCAGCCTCAGCAAAGTAATCGCCACAATTAAGAGATGCAAGGATGGTTCCTATTTTTCGCTCAACAGCGCATGGGACTTTTTGGTCAACTTCCTGCAAAACTATATGTGGGGTGAACTCTCAAAGCTTACGATAGTTGGCCCAATGCTTGAGGCGCTGAGGAAAACGATCGAGGAAACCAACATCGAAATGTTCAACCTGCATACTGCGCTTAAAACAGAAACGGAGCGTGTTATCGGTTTCGAAGTCAAATCTTTGTCGAATAAGGCGTCCGTCTCATTCCTCACTTATGATTGCGAAGGTCGAGTGCCGACTTTCGATGATGTGCCCCGCTTAACGAGCACTCAGGCTTAATTGAGATAGGGCTGAGCTGATGATTCAGTGGCGCTACTTCAAAGGTAAACGCATCCGCTCTACGGAAAATCTCGGCGGGTGTGGATCAGTCGGAGAAACTCCACAACCCGCAATTTCGGTCGAGTCCGGTACACGAGGATGATCTGCCTTGTAATGTCGAACTCCAGCGTGCCACTGACCCGGCCTTGGTGACCCAAGTGCGGAAAGTCTGCAATCAAAGTCGTTACCCTCTCAATTTCCCTATCTGTCGCGATTGCGCCATCAATGCTGCGCGGCTCGATGTAGTCGAATAAATTCTGCCTGTCACGCTCTGCACGGCGCGTCCAGCGGGCATCCATCGTTCATGCCTTGGCCAATTTTTTTAATGATGCTGCCCGTCGCTTTGCAAATTTTTCTTGGACTACGGAGTGGGAAGTAGTTGGACGGCGATCATTCAAAGCTTCTTGCACTTGCTGCCGAAACCACGCGCCGTACTCGGCGGCCTGCTTTGCCTCATTCAATCGTTCTTTCGTTTCGGGATCGAGCGCGTCTTGGTCAAGTTCACTGGTATCACTTAGAAAACTCGTAATACCTAATCCACGAAGATAATCCCCCAGCGCAGATAAGGTCGGGAAGATTTTCAGGTCATCTTCAGAAGCAAGCGCCAACAATGCTGGCCCTTGTTTGACCTTCAAATACCAACCGGCACGCTGTCCGACTGCGCTGCAGGATTCAATCTTACCTGCGGCAACTAGCCCCGTCAGCGCAATGTGGCTTATCGGTTGAGGTGCGGAGTTCATGGTGCCTCCAAGTGCTATCAGCGTGGGAGGCCAAGTATATCAAAGACTAGGAAAATGCTAGGTCGATCCACATCAACACAGCGCTATCTTACTACCCGGCACCAGCGAAAACCTGCTGAAGAACCGCGTCCGGACCTGGTACCACTATCTTTAGGCAACTCATTCTGTGTCGTAACGCGTGCGAGCCGATGATTTTCTCGTGTCAGAATGGCTACTCCTTTCTACCTTGCAAGGTTGCTATGAATCCTGGTGATGAAGATCAACCCGGCACGCCCGGGACTGGCGAAGATGTTTGTCCTGTCTGCCAAGGCACGGGACACCTGGTTGACGAGGACGATGGCGACGGCCAGGCCTGCCCTAACTGCGGAGGGACCGGCGTGGTTGTCGAGGGGATAGGAGGCGGCTAAGCGACCGCAAGCGATTTGCGGCGTTAAACTAGGTCTTTCAGCAGCGCCAGCGTGCGGCGGGTGGCGCCTCGGTGCTGGTTGGCGAAGGACTGGGCGTTGAGGCCCATGGTTTCACGGGCGCTGGTGTCGTTCAGCAGGCGGGCGGCGGTGGACATTAGGTCGGCCGCGTTCACAATGCGCTGGGCGCCGCCGGCGGCCAATGCGTCTTCCGTTACTAGCTCGAAGTTGAAAGTGTGTTGGCCGATGAGGACCGGCTTCCCTAGCGCTGCCGGTTCGATCAGGTTTTGGCCACCCAGCGGCATCAGGCTGCCGCCGACGAAGGCGATGTCGCAGGCGGCGTAGTAGGCGAACATTTCCCCCATAGAGTCGCCCAGCAGTATGTCGGATTCCAATACGCTGTCGTTCAGTGCTAGCTTGCTGCGGCGCTGTACATTCAAGCCATGCGCGGCGATCATGTTTTCCACTTCGTCGAAGCGCTGCGGGTGACGCGGCACGATCAGCAGCAGCACCTCTGGCGGCAGCGCGGAGCGGGCGCTCACATACGCTTGCAGGATCAGTTCTTCCTCGCCCTCGCGGGTGGAGGCGCACAGCAGCACCGGGCGGGCGCCGATGGCGGCGCGCAGCGCGGCGCCGGTCAGCAGCGCGGCTTCCGGCACCACCACGTCGAACTTGATGCTGCCGGTGACTTCGACGCGCCGCACGCCCAACGAGCGGATACGCCGCGCGTCGGCCTCGGTCTGCGCGGCCACCAGCGAGATGCCGCGCGCGGCGTCGGTCATCAGCGATCCAAAGCGGCCGGCCTTGCGCAGCGAGCGTTCCGACAGGCGGGCGTTGGCCAGCACCACCGGCACGCCCTTGGCGCCGCACACCGCGATCAGGTTCGGCCAGACTTCGGTCTCCATCAGAATGCAGACGCTCGGCTTGAAATGGCGGATGAAGCGCGACACCATGCTGCCGGTGTCATACGGCAGATACGATTGCACCAGCCGCTCGCCATGCCTGGCGAATAGCGCATTGCCAGTGGCGCGCCCGGTCGGCGTCATGTGCGTGAGGATGATGCGGCTGGCCGGATACTCGGCCAGCAACGCATCCACCAGCGGCTCGGCGGCGCGCGTTTCGCCGACCGAAACGGCATGCACCCACAGCACCGGACCGGCGGCCGGCGTGGCGGCGCGGCCATAGAAGCCGAGCCGCTCGGACCAATGCTGGCGATAGCCCGGCTCCCGGCGGCCACGCAGCCACAGTCGCGTGAGCACCAGCGGCAAGGCCATCCACCACATCAGGGAATAAAACAAACGCATAAATCAGCCCAGCAGACTCCGGGCCGCAGCCAGCACGTCCGCCACCGATGGCGGCGTGCCCTGATCGCCCAGATTGATAATGCGCGGCGACCAGTTACCCTCGGTCTTCCAGCGCGGCGAATCGGCATAAATCTCCACCGTCGGCCGCACAAAAGCGGCGGCGATGTGCACCAGTCCCGTATCGACGCCGATCACCAGCGACGCGCGGCGCGCCACCATGATCGCATCGGCCATCGACAGCTTGGGCAGCACGCGCGCGTTCGGCAGGCCGGCGGCAATCAGCTCCGCCTCCGCCTTCTCCTTCGGCGAGCCCCAGGGCAGCAGGACAGGCATCGGCGCCAGTTCGCGTCCCAGCGCGATCCAGTTTTCAATCGACCACTTCTTGGCGTCGCGCGCGGTGCCGTGGAAGTAGACCGCATACGACGCCGGCATCCACGCCGGACGCGGCGTATCGTCCGGCACTTCCGGCAGACCGAAATCGGCCGGCGTGTCGACCGCATAGCCCAGCGCCGCGCCGGCGACGATGCGCCCGCGCGCCACCGCGTGCGTGCGCGGATCGGTCGGAATACTCAGGTTATGGAAGATGCGCGAGATGCCTTCATAGCCCGAGCCCTCGCTGCCATTGGCCAGGCCGACCTTGCGGCCGCCCTTGACCACGCGCGCGGCGCCCATGATGATGCCGGTCTTCAGCAAGCCCTGCGTATCGAACACAAAGTCGTACTCCTGCTGGCGCAGCGCGCGGAAGAACTGCTTGATCTCGGCGCGCGTCTCCGCCTTGCCGAGACTCTTGCGCCAGCGCCGCAACGCGAACGGCATCACATTGCGCACGCGCGCGTTCATCCGCACCAGGCTGACAAAGCCCTCCTCCACCACCCAGTCGATATTGGCGTCCGGATAATGGCGGGCGATGTCGGCCACCATCGGCATGTTGTGCAGCACGTCGCCCATGGACGACACGCGCACCAGCAGAATATTCAGCGGCTTTTGCTTCACAGCAGGCGCTTAGAAAGGCAGCTCCGCGTCCGGCTTGGCGGCCAGGATCACGCTCTTGAACTGGCCCTGGATGCGTGCCAACGCGGCCGGCGTTTCCGCCTCGAAGCGCATCACGATCACCGGCGTGGTGTTGGACGAACGCGCCAGGCCGAAACCGTCTTCATATTCCACGCGCAGGCCGTCGATGGTGATGATCTGCTTGTTGCCCGGGAACTTGGCGTCGGCGCGCAGCTTGTCCATCACGATGAAGTTCTCGCCTTCCTTGAGATGCAGGTGCAGCTCGGGGGTGCTGTCCGACTGCGGCAACGCGTTCAGCAGCGCCGACGGGTCTTTTTCCCTGGTCAGGATTTCCAGCATGCGCGCGCCGGCGTACAGGCCGTCGTCGAAGCCGTACCAGCGATCCTTGAAGAAGATGTGGCCGCTCATCTCGCCGCCCAGCGGCGAACCGGTTTCCTTCAGCTTGGCCTTGACCAGCGAGTGGCCGGTCTTGTACATCAGCGGCTTGCCGCCGGCGTTCTCGATGTACGGCGCCAGGTGGCGGGTGCACTTGACGTCGTACAGGATTTCCGCGCCGGGGTTGCGCGACAGCACGTCGCCGGCAAACAGCATCATCTGGCGGTCCGGGTAGATGATCTGGCCATCCTTGGTGACCAGGCCCAGGCGGTCGCCATCGCCGTCGAAGGCCAGGCCGATCTCGGCGTCGGTCTGTTGCAGCGCGCGGATCAGGTCCTGCAGGTTTTCCGGGTGCGCCGGGTCCGGATGGTGGTTCGGGAAGTTGCCGTCCACTTCGCAGAACAGCTCGATCACTTCACAGCCCATGCCGCGATACAGGTCACCGGCGAACGCGCCGGCCACGCCGTTGCCGCAGTCCACCGCGATCTTGATCGGGCGTGCAATCTTCACGTCGCCGATGATGCGTTGCAGGTACTGCGCGCGGATATCGTGGGTGCTGTAGGCGCCCGGCGTGGCCGACGGCTGTCCGTCGTGCGCCAGGATGCTGTCGTACAGGCCGGTGATCGCCTCGCCGTGGATGGCCTCGCCCGCCAGCACCATCTTGAAGCCGTTGTAGTCCGGCGGATTGTGGCTGCCGGTGACCATGATGCCCGAGGCGGCGCCCAGCACGTTGGTGCCGAAGTAGACCATTGGCGTGGCCACCACGCCCAGGTCGATCACATCGACGCCGGCCGATTGCAGGCCTTCGGCCAGCGCCTTGGCCAGGAAGGGACCGGACAGGCGGCCATCGCGACCGATGACCACTTTTTTCTCGCCCTTGGCCAGCGCGGCGCGGCCGAAGGCGGCGCCGATCTGGTGCGCCACGCCGGCGTCCAGGGTTTTATCGATGATGCCGCGAATATCGTAGGCTTTGAAGATGGTTTTGGATAAGGTGACCATAAGGAATGTGCTTGAATGCGCAAGACGGCGCCGCCAGTGAGCGTGCAGAGATCAGTGCGCGGGATTAGTGGAATGCGGCTAGCCAGCGGCTGGCACAGGCTTACATATAGTAATTGTGATAACGGCGGCACGCAAGCGTGAGCAAACGTGCCGCCGGTGTCGCGCCGCTTAAATCTTCAGCGCGTCCAGATTTTTGCCGGCGTCCACCCATTCCTTGACCCACTGCGGCTGGCGGCCACGGCCGGTCCATTGCTGGCTGGCGTCGGCCGGATTGCGGTAGCGTGGCGCCACCGGGCCGCTCTTGGCGCGCACGGATACGCCGCTTCCAAGCAATTCCTGCACCGACAGGCCAACGCTCCTGGCGATGGCCTGGATTTCTTCACGCGCCTTGGCCAGATCCTGGCTTTCACGTTTTTTCAATTCCTGCTGCACGCGCACCTGCAGTTGGCGCAATTCAGCGGAAGACATATGGGTCAAATCCATTGCAATTCCCTTTATGTTATTGAGGCTAAAACCACTGCGGGAATAGTCTACAACAAGCTTAAAAAATCAGTGTTTCTTATGGCGTATCATCCAGCGCGGCGATTTAAAGCGCACGATGCGCGCATAAATCCAGATATAGCTGAAGACAAACAGCAAACAAAACAGCATTAATATCCAGGTATGGCGCCAGAATACCGTGGCCGGAATCACCGCTGTCAGCGAGAACAGCCACAGATATGGCGACGTCAGCGAATTACGGCGGATCAGCGCGCGCGCATCCTTGCGGCCGACCGCCCACTGCACGATGCGGCGGAAAATCAGGCTATGCAGGTGGATGCCGTCCGGCATGGCCGGCGATTTACCGCGCACGAACATGCGGCGATATACAGAGAATAAGGTTTCAAAGGCCGGATAAATCAGCAGCAAGGCGGCATACCAGGTCGATACCTGCGGATTGCGCATCACCAGCAGCAAAGCCAGCTCGCCCAGCATAAAGCCGATGAAATAAGCGCCGCCGTCGCCGAGGAAAATCAGCCCGACCGGATAATTCCAGATCAGGAAACCGGCGGTGGCGCCAGCCACCATCAGCGCGGCGATCAGCACAAACATATCATTGACCTGCAGCGCCACATAACCGAGCGACAGCAGCATGCAGATACAAACCACGCTGGCCAGGCCATTAAAGCCGTCGATGATGTTGACGGCATTGGCGATGCCGGCCACCGCCAGCACGGTCAGCGGCAGAGTGAGCCACATATACGGCAAGGCCCAGGCGGAAAACGCCCAGTCGAGGCGGTCGATACGGGCATCGAGCAGGAAATAGCCGAAGGTGGCGGCGGCCATGGTCAACAGCAGGCGGCGCGCCGGGCTGACGCGGCCGGTGTAATCCTCGACGATGCCGCCGGCGAAGGCGACGGCGGCACAGGCGAGCAGCGCCAGCAGCAAATCGCTGAGCACCGGCACGCGCCAGATGGAGATGGCCGAGCTGAGGGCGACCGCCACAAAAATAGGCAGGCCGCCGATCCGCGCCACATTATGCAGGTGGACTTTTTGCACGCCGTTGAAATTCTTATCCAATGCCGGGCCATGCAATTTCACGTCTTTAATGACCAGCAAAGTCAGCAGCGCGGAAACGATAAAGCTCAGGAGGAAGGAAAACATATTATTTTATTATCGGCGTTGTATCGCAACACGCGTTATTATCAAGCTACCAATATCTGATTGTACAGGATAGCGTGCGCCAACCCGCTGTTAGCGGACCGCCGGCATCATACCAGCCACGCCCCGCCGCGCAGAGCGTGCTTACCAATCGATACAAACTTGGGGAATTTCCCCAAAGTTCATTTAGCGTTGGACGACTTTATCTTCCAGAATTTGCAGCAAATATTGCCCATAATTGTTTTTCTTCAGCGGCTCGGCCAGCGTGCGCAGCTGCGCGGCGTCGATGTAGCCCTTGCGGTAGGCGATCTCTTCCGGGCACGCCACTTTCAGGCCCTGGCGCTTCTCGATGGTGGCGATGAACTGGCCGGCCTCCAGCAGCGACTCGTGGGTGCCGGTGTCCAGCCACGCCATGCCGCGCCCCATCACTTCCACGTTCAGCTCGCCCTTATCCAGATACACCTTGTTGACGTCGGTGATTTCCAGCTCGCCGCGCGCCGATGGCTTGATGTTGGCGGCGATGTCGCATACCTGGTTGTCGTAGAAGTACAGGCCGGTGACGGCATAGTTGGATTTCGGCTGTTGCGGTTTCTCTTCGATCGACACGGCGGTGCGCTGGTCGTTGAACTCGACCACGCCGTAGCGTTCCGGGTCCTGCACGTGGTAAGCGAACACGGTGGCGCCGTCGGTGCGCTCGGTGGCGCTGCGCAGCAGGGCGTCGAGGTCGTTGCCGTAGTAGATGTTGTCGCCCAGGATCAGCGCCGACGGCGCATCGCCGACGAATTCGCGGCCGATGATGAACGCCTGCGCCAGACCGTCCGGCGACGGCTGCACCGCATAGCTGATACTGATGCCCCACTGGCTGCCGTCGCCCAGCAGGTCTTTGAAGCGCGGCGTGTCCTGCGGCGTCGAGATCAGCAGAATTTCGGTGATGCCGGCCAGCATCAGCACCGTCAGCGGGTGGTAGATCATCGGCTTGTCGTAGATCGGCAGCAGTTGTTTGGAGACGCTCATCGTCACCGGATACAGCCGCGTGCCCGAACCGCCGGCGAGAATAATGCCTTTACGCTGGCTCATGACTGCCCCTCGCGATTGAAGTAGTTGGTTTCCACCCACTTGGCGTAGCTGCCGGACTGCACGTCGGCCACCCATTCCTGATGGTCCAGATACCACTGCACGGTCTTGGCGATGCCTGACTGGAAGGTCTCGGCCGGTTTCCAGCCCAGCTCACGTTCCAGCTTGCGCGCGTCGATGGCGTAGCGGCGGTCGTGGCCCGGACGGTCTTTGACGAAGGTGATCTGGTCGCGGTAGCTGCCCTCGGCCTTGGGTTTCAGTTTGTCCAGCATGTCGCACAGCGTATGCACGACATCCAGATTGGCCATCTCGTTCCAACCGCCGACGTTGTAGGTCTCGCCCAGGCGGCCCGCTTCCAGCACGCGGCGGATGGCGGCCGCGTGGTCGGTGACGTACAGCCAGTCGCGCACCTGCTGGCCGTCGCCGTAGATCGGCAGCGGCTTGCCGGCCTGTGCGTTGGCGATGATCAGCGGGATCAGCTTCTCGGGGAAGTGGTACGGACCGTAGTTGTTCGAGCAGTTGGTGGTCAGCACCGGCAGGCCGTAGGTGTGGAAATACGAGCGCACCAGGTGGTCCGACGCGGCTTTCGATGCCGAATACGGGCTGTTCGGCGCAAACGCGGTGGTTTCGCTGAACGGTGGATCGTTCGGTCCGAGCGTGCCGTACACCTCGTCGGTCGAGACGTGCAGGAAGCGGAACGCCGCCTTTTCGTCCTCCGGCAGCGCCGACCAGTAGGCGCGCGCCGCTTCGAGCAGGCTGAAGGTGCCGTTGATGTTGGTGTTGATGAACTCGCCAGGTCCGACGATCGAACGGTCGACGTGGCTTTCGGCCGCGAAGTGCACGACGGCGCGCGGTTTGTGTTGCTGGAACAGCGCCAGCACTTGCGCCTGGTCGCAGATGTCGCCGCGCACGAAGGTGTGACGCGCATCCTGCTTCAGCGACGCCAGATTGTTCAGATTGCCTGCATAGGTCAGCTTGTCGTAGTTGAGAACCGGCTCGTCGGACTGCGCCAGCCAATCCAGGACAAAATTAGAGCCGATAAAACCAGCACCACCCGTAACAAAAATCATTTAGTATCCCGCAGCAAGCGTCAAATTAGTCATATGCATGATTTTATGTGAAACCAGCGAGAACACCTATGAAAACCTATGTTATCGGGGACCTGCAGGGCTGCCACGAGCAGGCACTGGCCCTCCTCGACCGCATACGCGAACACGCGGCCGCCGATGGCGTGGCCGAGCCCGCCATGCTGTTTGCAGGCGACCTGATCAATCGCGGACCGGATTCACTGTCCACGCTGCGCCATGTGCGCAAGCTGGCCATGGCCAGTGGCGGCCTCATCGACAGCGTGCTGGGCAACCATGATCTGCATCTGCTGGCGGTGGCGTATGGCCTCCGTCCCGAGCACAAGTCGGACACACTGGCCGAGATCCTGCACGCACCTGATCGGGATGAGCTGATCGACTGGTTGCGGCGCCGTCCGCTGGCGATCCGTTCAGGGGAACATATTCTGGTGCATGCGGGTCTGCTGCCGCAATGGACCGGCGCGCAGGCGATGACGCTGGCGGCCGAGGTGCAGGCGATGCTGCGCGGCGACGGCATCGAAGAGTTTCTGGCCGAGATGTATGGCAACGCGCCGGCGCAATGGTCGGATGATTTGGCCGGCGCCGACCGGCTGCGCTGCATCATCAACGCCATGACGCGGTTGCGCTTCTGCAGCGCTGATGGCGTAATGGATTTCAAGATGAAGGAAAGCGGCACCGCCGATCCGTCCACCGGACTAATGCCGTGGTTTGACGTGCCGGGGCGCCGCAGCGCGCGCGAGACGGTGGTGTTCGGCCACTGGTCGGCGCTGGGACTGAAGATGGAAAAGAATCTGATCGCGCTGGACAGCGGCTGCGTGTGGGGTGGGCAGCTATCCGCCGTCTGCCTGGAGGACCGGATACTGCTGCAAGAGCAGTGCCCGCAATTCAAGGAACCCGGAAAGAAATAGCGGCGCGGTTAGCTGACGCCTAGCGCCGCGGCCACCGCCTTGTGCGACGCTTCCGCCAGCTCGCGGCGGTGCGCGCCTTCGGTGGCCAGCGGCGGCAGAATCGCCAGTTGCGCCTTGACCGGCGGTCCGTTCAGAATCAGCACGATACTCTCGGCAAAGCTGGTCTCGCCAATAAAATCCACCGACGGATGCGCACCGCCCGCCGCGTCCTGATAAGTCAACGCGAACGGCTGCACCGGCACCTTGGCGTCAATCGCCGCCTCGAACAGATTGGCATGGAACGGCAACAGCTTGCCCTGCGCCGCCGTGGTCCCCTCCGGGAAGAACGCCACCCGCTCGCCCTGCTCCAGGCTGGTCACCAGCCCCTTGAAGATATGCCGCAAATCCCGCCGGTTGCCGCGCGCGATGAACACCGTGCCGGCCTTCTCCGCCAGCCAGCCAGCCAGCGGCCACGACCGGATCTCCGCCTTGGCCACGAAATGGCTGGGATACAGGCTGTGCACCACAAAGATGTCCAGCCACGACACGTGATTGGCCACCACCATGGAGCGCGCCAGCACCGGCGCGCTGCCTGGCGCCAGCGACACCGTCACATTGCACAGTCCCAGCAAGCGCGTGGACCAGCGGCGGATATGCGCGTTGCGCCGATCCCAGCCGATCCATGGAAACACCGTGGCGCAGATCGCCATGCCCTTCAACACGTGCAGCAGCACCCGCACCAGGCGGAATATCGTCGACAGTTTCATGCAGCGGAATCAGCGTTGATAAGCAACGTGGCCGGCCACGATGGTGGTGGTCACTTGTCCCGCCAGGTTGTAGCCGAGGAACGGCGTGTGCTTGCCCTGGCTGGCCAGCGCCGACGCTTCCACCGTCCAGTGCGCACCGGCGTCGAACAGCACCACGTCCGCCACCGCGCCCACCGACAGCGTGCCGGCGTTGAGACCGGCCACGCGCGCCGCTTCCGAGGTGATGCGGGCCAGCGCGCGCGACAGCGGACGCTGGGCGCCGGTGTCCTGTTGCGCGGCATAATCCTCGGCCCACTTCAGCGTCAGCGACAGCAGCAGTTCCAGGCCGGTCGCGCCCGGCGAGGCCTCGCCGAACGGCAGCAGCTTCTCGTCGTCATCGACCGGCGTGTGATCCGAGCACAGCGCGTCGATGGTGCCGTCCAGCAGGCCGAGGCGGATCGCGTCGCGGTCGCGCTGGCTGCGGAATGGCGGGTCCATGCGCGCGTTCGAATCGAAGAAGCCGATGTCGGCGTCGATCAGGTGCACGTGGTGCGCGCCGACGTCGCAAGTGACCGGCAAGCCCTCTTGCTTGGCCTTGCGGATCAGCTCCAGGCTGGCGGCGGCCGAAATGCGGCACAGGTGGACGCGCGCGCCACTGGCGCGCATCAGTTCAAAGATGGTGTGCAGGGCGATGGTTTCCGACATCACCGGCACGCCCGACAAACCGAGGCGCGAGGCCAGCGGCCCGGAAGCGGCCACACCGCCACGGCCGATGTGCGCGTCCTGCGGACGCAGCCACACGGTGTAGCCGAAGGTCTTGGCGTACTGCATGGCGCGCAGCAGCACGTTGGTGTCTTCGACCGCTTGTTCGGCGTGCGAGAAGCCGATGCAGCCGGACGCGGTCAGCGCCGACATCTCGGTCAGCGACTGGCCTTTCAGGCCCACGGTCAGCGCGCCCAGCGGGTGCACATGCGCCTGGTTCAGCTTGTGCGCGCGGTGTTTCAGCATTTCCACCAGGCCCGGCTCGTCGAGCACCGGATCGGTGTCCGGCGGGCACACCAGCGAGGTGACGCCGCCCTGCATCGCCGCCTGCATTTCCGATTCCAGCGTGGCCTTGTATTCAAAGCCCGGCTCGCGCAGGCGCGCCGACAGGTCGACCAAGCCCGGCGCCACGATCAGGCCGATGGCGTCGATGGTCTGATCGGCGCTGAAGCCGGCCGGCGCGGCGCCGATCGCCAGCACTTTGCCGTCGGCGAGGTAAAGATCGTTGAGGCCGTCGATGCCGTTGGCGGGATCGATGACGTGACCATTTTTAATGTGAATAGTTTTATTCAATGCGTTCATGCTTGCGTTCCTGCGACGATACTCATGACAGCCATGCGGACTGCGATCCCAAAGGTGACCTGCGGCAGAATCACCGCCTGCGCGCCATCGGCCACGGCCGAATCGATTTCCACGCCGCGGTTCATCGGGCCGGGGTGCATGACGATGGCGTCCGGCTTGGCCAGCGCCAGGCGTTCCGGCGTCAGCCCGTAGCTATGGAAGTATTCGCCGGCCGACGGCAGCAGCGCGCCGCTCATGCGCTCGTTCTGCAGACGCAGCATGATGATCACGTCGACGTCCTTCAGGCCTTCATCCATGTTGGTGAAGGTGCGCACGCCCATCTGCTCCAGACCGCCCGGCAGCAGCGTGTGCGGGCCGATGGCGCGCACTTCCGGCACGCCCAGCGTGGTCAGCGCGTGGATGTCCGAACGGGCCACGCGGCTGTGCAGGATATCGCCGACAATCGCCACCCGCAGGTTGGTGAAGTCCTTCTTGTAGTGGCGGATGGTGTACATGTCCAGCAGACCCTGGGTCGGATGCGCGTGGCGGCCATCGCCGGCGTTGACCACGTGCACGTGGTTCTGCCGGGTTTCCATCAGGTGCTTGGCGATCAGGTAGGGCGCGCCCGATTGCGCGTGGCGCACCACGAACATATCGGCGTGCATCGCCGCCAGGTTGTCGATGGTGTCCAGCAGCGATTCACCCTTGCTGGTCGACGAGGCCTGGATGTTCAGGTTGATGACGTCGGCCGACAGCCGCTTGGCGGCGATCTCAAACGTGGTGCGGGTACGGGTCGAGTTCTCGAAGAACAGGTTGAACACCGATTTGCCACGCATCAGCGGCACTTTCTTCACATCACGGTCGGAGATGCCGACGAAGGACGAGGCGGTGTCCAGGATGTGATTGAGGATGCTCTTGGGCAGGCCCTCGATCGACAGCAAGTGCTGCAGCTCGCCGTGTTTATTCAGTTGCGGATTAAGCATGGTCTTATTCGATGGTTAGCGTGAATTGGTCATCCTCGGCGCGTTTCAGCACCAGCGCCTGGCCGGCGGGCACGGCCACCTTGGCGGCGACGAAATCGGCCGCCACCGGCAGCTGGCGCTCGCCGCGGTCGACCAACGCCGCCAGCATGATGCGCGCCGGGCGGCCGTAGTCGAACAGCTCGTTGATGGCGGCGCGGGTGGTGCGGCCGGTGTACAGCACGTCATCCACCAGCAGGATGTTGGCGGCCGCCACGTCGAAGCCGATGTTGGTCGGCTTCACGTCGGCCGGCAGGCCCTTCTTGGCGTAGTCGTCGCGGTAGAAGGACACGTCCAGCACGCCGCAGCGCTCGGACAGGCCGAGGTCGGCCGCGAGGCGCTCGGCGATCCAGGCGCCGCCGGAGTGGATGCCGACAATCGCGACATCCGGCACGCCGGCCAGGCCGGCTTTCACATCGGCCAGCAGCGTCGCGTACAGCGCTTCGGCATCGAGTTGGTGGGGATTCAATGTAGACATGATCAAAGGGAGTCGAAGTATTGTTGCAGAATGATGGCGGCGGCGCGGTCGTCGATGACCTCGCCGCGCTTGGCCGAAATGACGGCCGAGGAATAGCGCTCGTCGACCAGCTCCACCGGCAGGTGGAAGCGGCCGTTCAATTGATGGGCAAAACGGCGCGCCCGCGCCGTCATCTCGTGTTCATTGCCGTCCGGGTGCATGGGCAGCCCGACCACCAGCCGGGCCGGCTTCCATTCGTCGAGCAATTTTTGAATGTCGGTAAAGCGGCTGGCGTTGTCTTCCGCCTTGATGACCTTGAGGGGTTCCGCCTGGCGCAGCATGGTGTTCCCGATTGCCACGCCGATTCTTTTGACGCCGAAGTCGAACGCAAAGATGGTCTCAATACTGCTCATTTACGCGTGGCCCGCCTCGGAAGTGAGCATCAGCGGATCGATGCCGAGCAGGCGCATGGCGGCGGTGTAGCGTTCCTCGATCGGCAGGTTGAACAGAATGTCGGGATCGGCGCCGACCGTCAGCCAGCCGTTGCGGCCGATTTCGTCTTCCAGCTGGCCCGGGCTCCAGCCCGAATAGCCGATCGACACCAGCATGCGCGGCGGCCCCTCGCCGGCGGCCACGGCCTCCAGCACGTCAATCGAGGTGGTGAAGGCGACTTCGTCGGTCACGGTCAGCGACGACGAATAACGGTGGCCGGGCGTGTGCAACACGAAGCCGCGGTCGTCCTGCACCGGGCCGCCGAACATCACCGGCTCCTCGTCGTGGCCTTCCAGACCGGACTCGACCTTGAGGTCGATGCGCTCGAACAGCGTGTGCATGGTCATGTCGGTCGGCTTGTTGATAACCACGCCGAGCACGCCGTTTTCATTGTGCTCGCAGACATACACCACCGTGCCGCCGAACACCGGATCTTGCATCGATGGCATTGCAATGAGGAAATGATTAGCCAGATTGAGGGCGGACGCCGAGACGGCGCCGACAGACGCCAACGGATCGCCACCGTCGATGGCGCCGGAGACAGCCAGAGTTTTGCCTATTTTGCTCTTCTTCATACAAGTTGCTCTCTCTGCTGGGATGCGTGTTCTTTCTGTGCTGCTGACAATTACTGTAGTATTCGCGCGGCTAGCAACTCTGTTTTACCCGCTAGTTTACACTGAATTGCGGGTACGGCCACGATTGCATCGACCACAAGATTGATACAGACCGAATGAAACTGACTTCTTCCCTCGTATGGCTGCGCCGCGACCTGCGCGTTTTCGATCATGTTGCGCTGCACCAGGCGCTGATGGCCAGCGAGAAGGTGTATTGCGTTTTTATCTACGATACGACGATTCTGGACGCCCTGCCGCGCCGCGACCGCCGGGTCGACTTCATCCACGCCAGCATCGCCGAAGTGGCCAGCGAGCTGACACAGCTGGGCGGCCACCTGATCGTCCGCCATGGCGATCCGCAGCAAGAAATCGCGTCGCTGGCGGCCGCACTGGGCGTGCAGGCGGTGTTCTGCAACCACGATTATGAACCGCAAGCGATGGCGCGTGACGCCACGGTCGCGCAGGCGCTGGAAGCGGACGGGCGCCAGTTCTACAGCTACAAGGATCAGGTGATTTTCGAGCGCGACGAGGTGCTGTCGCAGACCGGTGGCGTGTTTTCGGTGTTCACGCCTTACAAGAATGCCTGGTTGAAAAAGCTGGCCGCCGATCCATCGGTGCTGGCGCCGTACAACATCGAGCCGCACGCCGCCCGGCTGGCGCCGCCGCCCTCGCCGGCCCCGGCGCTGCCGACGCTCGCCGAACTCGGCTTCGAACCGAGCAACCTGGCAGAACTGAAAATTCCAACCGGCATGTCCGGCGCGGCGCGGTTGTTTGAAGATTTCCTGCCGCGCATCGCCGACTACAACGTGGCGCGCGATTTCCCGGCGGTGAAGGGACCGTCGTATCTGTCGATCCACTTCCGCTTCGGCACGCTGTCGGTGCGCCATCTGGTGCGCACGGTGCTGGATTTGCAGGAACGCGGCAACGGCGGCGAAGGCGCGGCGGTGTGGCTGTCGGAGCTGATCTGGCGCGAGTTCTACGCGATGATTTTGTACCATCACCCGCATGTAGTGGACAGCGCCTTCAAGCCGGCCTACGACGCCATCGAATGGGAAACCGGCGCCAAGGCCGACGCCCTGTTCGCCGCCTGGTGCGAGGGCCGCACCGGCTACCCGCTGGTGGACGCCGCCATGCTGCAACTGAACCAGACCGGCTATATGCACAACCGCCTGCGCATGGTGACCGCCTGTTTCCTGATCAAGGACCTCGGCATCGACTGGCGGCGCGGCGAGGCGTACTTCGCGCTGCACCTCAACGACTTCGATCTGGCGTCCAACAATGGCGGCTGGCAATGGGCGTCGTCCTCCGGTTGCGACGCGCAGCCGTACTTCCGCATCTTCAATCCGGTGACGCAGTCGCAAAAGTTCGACGCGCAGGGCAAATTCATCCGCCGCTACCTGCCGCAGCTGAAACAACTGAGCGACAAGGAAATTCACGCGCCATGGGAGGCGCCGCGCATGCTGGCGCCGGACTATTGGCCGCCGGTCGTCATGCACGACGAAGCGCGCAAGCTCACGCTGGCGCGCTACGAGGTGGTCAAGAAGCCCGCGGCGTAAGCAGTCCTTCAATCGCCTCCAGCAGCGCCACTTCCTGATAAGGCTTGCCGAAGTAGGCGTTGACGCCCAGCTCCAGCGCGACATTGCGGTGCTTGTCCGCGCTGCGCGAGGTGATCATGATGATCGGGATATCCCGGGTGCGTTCGCCGCCGCGCACATTGCGCGTCAGGTCGAAGCCGTCCATGCGCGGCATCTCGATATCGACCAGCATCAGGTCCGGCGGCGTGTTCTGCAACTGCTCCAGCGCGTCCACGCCGTCCTTGGCCAGCAGCACGCGGTAGCCCTCGCGCTCCAGCAGGCGCTGGGTCACGCGGCGCACGGTCAGTGAATCGTCCACCACCATGATGGTGTGCCCCAGCGCTGGCAGCATTGGCGGGCTGTCCTCCGCCACCTGCGCGTAATGCTCCTTCAATTCCGGGTGATGCGCCAGATGCTGCGCCAGCGCCACCGGGTTCAGAATCAGCACGATGTCGCCGGTGCCCAGCACCGTGGCGCCGGCGATGCCGACCATGCGCGCCAGCTGCGGGCCAATATTCTTGATCACCACTTCGCGGTTGCCCAGCACCTCATCCACTTGCAGCGCCAGACGCTCATTGCCGTTCTTGAGCATCATCACCGGCGTGGAGCGCTGCGTTGGCGGCTGCGCGGCGTCGCCCAGCAGCGCTGGCAGGTACTGCATGCCGTTGTCGCGCGCTTCGTCGAGCGCATCGTCTTTCAACTGCACCACCTGCTCGACCAGAATGGCCGGCAGCGCGTAGGTCTTGCCACCGGCGGCCAGCAGCACCACCTGCGTGACGGCCAGCGTCAACGGCAGGCGGATGGTGAAGCGCGTGCCCTTGCCCGGCTCCGAGAACATGTCGACACGGCCGCCCAGCGCCTGCGCTTCCGACTGCACCACATCCATGCCGACGCCGCGCCCCGACAGTTCGGTCAGCGTGTCGGCGGTGGAGAAGCCGGGTTCGAAAATCAGATCGGCGATCTGCGCGTCGGTGGCCATGTCGTCTTCCAGCAGCAGGCCGCTGCTGATCGCCTTGGCCTTGATGCGCGCCAGATCGAGGCCGCCGCCGTCGTCGCTGAATTCGATCACGACTTCATTGCCCTGCTGCGCCACCTGCACCAGCAGTTCGCCGGTTTCGTTCTTGCCGGCGGTGGCGCGGGCTTCGCGTGATTCCACGCCATGGGCGATGGCGTTGCGCAGCAGATGTTCAAATGGCGCGGACATGCGTTCCAGGACGCTGCGGTCCAGTTCCACCGAACCACCCCGGATGTCGAGGTTGACGCGCTTGTCGACGTCCTTGGCGCTCTGCCGGGCGACGCGGAACAGGCGCTCGGAGATGCTGGCAAAGGGCACCATGCGCACCCGCATCAGGTCGCGCTGCAGCTCGCGCGTCAGGCGGGCTTGCTGCGCCAGGTCGTTGTGGGCGTTGTCGACGCCGCGGGTCAGGCTTTCGTGGAAGCTGGCGACATCGCTGACGCTTTCGGCCATCATACGCGTCAGTTCCTGCAAGCGCGTGAAGCGGTCGAATTCGAGCGGATCGAATTCGCGCTCGCTGGAGACGGCCATGCGCGAGGCGATTTGCGATTCGGCCTGCATTTCGACTTCCCGCAGTTGGCGGCGCAGACGGGCCACGTTGTCGGCGAAGTCGGCCAGCGAGGTGCGCAACGTGTCGATCTCGTTTTCCAGCTTGGAACGGGAAATCGAAACTTCGCCGGCCTGGTTGACCAGCCGATCGAGAATGTCGGCGCGCACGCGGACCAGCGGCGAGCGCGCGCCGGCCTGCTGCTCGTCGGCTACAGGGGGCGCGGTGTGGCTTGAAGCGTCGGCCAGCGTATCGACATTATCGGCCAGGCCCGCTAAGGCTTCCTGATCGATGCTGGCTGTTTGCAGTTGCTCGAACAGCAGCAACGCATGGTCGTAGTGGGCCAGCAGCTCTTCGAAGGATTGATGCGACATGGCGCCGGTCTGCACCATGTTTTCAATATGGGTTTCGATTTCGTGGCAGTGCTGGCCGAGGTGCATGGCGCCGGCCATGCGCGCGCTGCCCTTCACGGTGTGCAGGAGACGCAGCAGGCTTTGCGCCTGTCCGACATCGGCCGGGGTGTGCTGCCAGGCGCGCAGCGCTTCGCCAACCTGCGGCAACAGATCCGCGCCTTCCTCCAGGAAGACTGGCAGCAGGTCAGGGTCCAGCTCATCGTGGAACACCGGCGGCATGGCAGGCAACACCTCCGGCGCTGGCATGGCTTCCGGGGCGGGCGGCGGCACGGCGGTTTCCGGCTCCGCGATCTTCAGTGGCGGCTCGGCGAAGGCATCGTCAAACGCGGCGTTGAACAGCATGGCTTCCGGGGCGGGCGGCGGCACGGCGGTTTCCGGCTCCGCGATCTTCAGTGGCGGCTCGGCGAAGGCATCGTCAAACGCGGCGTTGAACAGATCGTCCACACCATCGTCCATATGCACTTCCTGCCGCTTCTTCTTCGGCGGCGCCTGCGGTGCTTCGGACTCCGGCACCGTCCCGCTGATCGCGTTGTACGTGTCGCGGAACAGCGCATCCAGCGCCGACTCCTCCGCCACTGCCGGCGCATTCAGCCCATCCATGGTCTCGGCCACCAGATTATCCAGCCGCGATTCGATCTCGTTGCTGGCCGCCGCCGGCGTCGCTGCCAGCTCCTCGCGCAAGCCCCGCAAGGCGTTGATCAACTCCGGCTGCGCATCCGGCAGATCGCCGGCCGCGAAACTTTGCAGCATCTGGCGCATGCGCTCCATGGCGAAGTCCAGCAGATCATGCTGCACCTGATCCAGATGCGGTGCCGGTGGCAACAGCGCCTCCAGCGTTGATTCCAGCGCCAGCGCCAGTTCGCGCAAGCCCTTGAAGCCCACCGTGCCCGACGTGCCGGCCAGCGTGTGCGCGGCGGCCAGCGCATCCGGATTCACCGGCCGGCGCGGCTCGTGGCGCCATTCGCCAAAGTCGGTCACCAGCTTGCGCACCAGATCATCCGACTCGTGCAGATAGATGTTGAACAGCGGCAGAGGTATCTCCAGTCCACCGACATGCTTCACATTGTCATCGCGTGGCACCATCGGCGTGATGCTTGGGAAGTCGATCACCTTGCCCTGCGGGGCGGCCGCCGGCGCCGGCTCAGACTCAGGCTCGCCGCCCTCCTGCACGCGCGCCGCCGCGTCAATCAATGCATCCGCATCGCACGACAAAACACCGTTGGCCACCAACTCGGCCACCCACGCGTTCATCTCCTGCATTGCGCTGTTCAGCAAATCAAACAGCGCGTCGGTGACCGGACGCTGCTCCGCCAGCCACACATTCAATACCTTCTCGATTGCATGCGCCGCATCGGCAAACTGATTCAGGCCCACCATGCGTCCGCTGCCCTTCAGCGTATGGAAGGAGCGGCGCAGCATGGTCAGATTTTCCTCGCTGCGCGGCTGCGGCAAGGTCTCACCGACAAACGCCAACACCTCCCGCGCCTCGGCGATGAAAACATCCAGCAGCTCCTGCTCCACCAAGGCATCGCTGGCGGCCGGCGGCGGCGCCTCCACCGGCATGGCCGCCGGCACTGGTACGGGCACCTCATCCTCCAGCAGCGGAATCGCGCCGGATTCCGCGATCTTCTTGAAGGGCACCGAACGGAAACTACCCTGCTCCGCATCAAACGCGAACCGCTCGCGCGCGCCGGCCGTATTCTGCGCCAGCATATCGACAAAGAATCCCAGCGCGCTGACGTTCTGCGCGATATCATCCAGCACCTTCGATTCGCTGGCGGAATCACCATCACCATTGGCCAGTGCCTGCACCGACGCCTGCACGTGCCGCACCGCATTGGCGGCGTCGGTTTGATCCAACGCCGACAGCGCGCCTTGCAGCTGATGCAGCACCGGCTCCAACTCCTTCAGCGCCGGACGCAGGGACGGATCGCCGTAATACGCATCCAGCCCCCTCTCCACCTGACGCAAGCCGGCCTTCATTTCCAGCGCCAGCGCGACGGCGGCATCCTCCTGCTGCATTTGCCATTGCGCCGGTTGCGGTGGCGTTTCGCCGGCGGCCAGCGCCACCAGACGCGCGCCGATGGTGTCGGCATTGGCGGCAAAATCATCCGGCAGATGGCGGATATGCCGCAAGCCATGTTCGGCAAACAGCAAGGCCGTGTCCATCTCCCGCGACAACTCCTCGCCTCGGCCCACCGCAACGGCGGTGCGTGAGACCTCGGCCAGTTGGTGCATCAAGGTGGCCAACGCCGGCAGGTTCAGTTTCTCGCATAACGCCGCACCGTCGGACAGCGCGGCGTCAAATTCCGCGTGGGCGAGGCTGTCCAAACTTGTCCTGGCCTGCGCGACGGCGACCTTCGCGGCTTCCAGCGCTTCGGTATCGATCTGGCCGTAGCGGCGGGTTTCGTAATCGGCTGGCGCCAAGCCATCCAGTACGTAGGCCTGGCGCAGATTCACCACCACCTCGGCGGCCGAATCCGCGCCGGCGGTGGCGATGAAGAACAGCGCGTCGCGCAACATCGATTCCGGCTGCGCCGCCGTGCCCTGGCTCAGACGACGGATCTGCAAATTGATCATGCCAAACAACTGCTTCACATACAGGCTTGCCGTCAGCTGGCCGCCGGCGACCAGCTCGGCGAAGCCTTGCATGGCCAGCCAGAAAGCACGCGCCCGCGGTTCCCGCTGCGCCTCGGCCACCCGCGTGACCGCCTCCAGCAGCGCGGCCGCATGCTCTTGCTGCTGCGCTGGATCGGCGCTCTTCAGGTAAGGCAGCAGCGCGCGCTCGAAGCGCTGGCGGCAGGCCGCGTAATCCGGTGCGGACGGACTATCCGGCGCGGGCGGCAAGCCGGCCGGCTGCGACAAATCCGGGAAAAACAGGTCCGCCGGATGCACGCGTTCCGCGCCCATCATCTGCTGCACCGCGCGGTAGTAAGGGAACAGTCTGGCCGGCTGCGACGGCGCGCCAGCCAGCAGTTCCTCCAGATACTCCACCAGCGCCTGATACAGCTGCGCCACCGCCTGCGCGTTATCGGTGCTGCACTTCAGCGTGCCCGCCTTGAAGCGGTCCAGCGCCGCCTCGGCCACCTCGGTCATCAGACTCACGCCTTCCAGGTCGACCATTTGCAACGCGCCGTGCGCCTGATGCAGATGCGACTTCGCATGCTGCAACTGCGTCGCCTGATCTTCCGGCTCCCTGCCGCCCGCCTCGAACAGCGCGGTGCGCGAACGCGCCAGCGACTCGCGGATCTCCACCATCACCCACGACAGCGGGCCGGTGTCCAATTGCGTTTGCGGGGGAATCGAAAAATCAGTCTTGGTCATGCTTATCTCGGCCTTTCATTAATCGGCTAACTAAGCGATCCGGAACCGCGCCACCGAGTTTTTCAACTCCTGCGCCAGCACGGACAACTTGTGAATCGATTGAGCGGTTTGCTGGGTGCCGTCCTGCGTCTGCTGGGTCACCGTCAAAATATGTTGAATGTTCTGCGCCACGCCGGTCGCCGAAGTGGCCTGCTGCCCGGTCGCCTGCGAGATGTCGGAGATCAGCTCCGCCAGATGGTTGGACACCTGCGAAATATCGTGCAACGCCGCGCCGGCCGCATCGGACAGGCGCGCGCCCTCCACCACGCCGCGCGTGGATTTTTCCATCGCCGCCACCGCGTCGTGGGTGTCGGTCTGAATCGTGCGCACCAGCGCGCCGATCTGCTTGGCCGCTTCGGCCGAGCGCTCCGCCAGTCGCTGCACCTCCTCCGCCACCACCGAGAAGCCGCGCCCCGCCTCGCCGGCCGACGCGGCCTGAATGGCGGCGTTCAGCGCCAGCACATTGGTCTGCTCGGTGATGTCGGAAATCAGCTCGGTGATCTCGCCGATTTCCTGCGACGATTCGCCCAGCCGCTTGATGCGCTTGGAGGTATCCTGAATCTGCTCGCGGATTTCGTGCATGCCCTTGATGGCGTTTTCCACCGCCGTCGAACCCTGCCGCGCCGCCGCCACCGACTGCCGCGCCACATCGGCCGACTCGCTGGCGGAACGCGACACGTCGGTAATCTCGTCGGCCATCTTCACCACCGTGGCCGACGCCTCCTGAATCTCGCGCGACTGCTGCTGCGACGCCTGCAGCAGATCGCTGGAAATGCTCTGCGCATGGGTGGAGGCGTGGGTCACCTGCTCGGCGGTCACCGTCACCCGGCCCACCAAACCGCGCAGCTCTTCCACCGTGTAATTGACCGAATCGGCGATCGCCCCGGTGACGTCCTCGGACACCGTGGCGTGCACGGTCAGGTCGCCGTCCGCCACCTTCTGCAACTCGTTCATCAGGCGCAGGATGGCGGCCTGGTTCTGGTCGTTGGTGGCCTTGGCCTCTTCCTCGCGGCGCTTGGATTCGAGGCGCATGGCCTCCGCTTGCTTGCGGCGACGCTCCGCGCCACGCGTACGGTTATACGAATCCACCAGCAGCACACGGCCGATCAGCGCCGCCGCCACCAGCGTCAACAAGCCGCCAGCGACCATCAGCCAAAAGGTCGGCCCCAGCGAATCCTGGTCTTCACGGTAGGCTTTTTGCAGAGTGCCCAGGCGCTGCCGCAGCGCCTCGTTATCATTGAAGATCAGCTGTTCCGCCGCTTTCGCGGCGGTGAATTTATCCAGCTTGTCCAGCACCGACGTCACCAGTTGTTGATACGCCTCGAACGCGGTCTGCAAATCCAGCAATTTGGTGCGCAGCTCCGGCGTGCGCACGGCGGCCAGTCCGAGCGGCGCGCTGCCATTCAGGAAGCCGTCGATGGTGTTGCGAAAGACGGTGGTGTCGCGCCCCAGCTGGAACGCCGTCTCCGAGCTGATGCCGCCGGCGCTGAGGAATTCGGCGGTGCCGAGCGTCATCCGCTGCGTCAGCATGGTCAGCTTGCCCAGCGCGGCGATCTCGCGCGCCGACGCCCCGCGCTGCAGCTTGATGCCGATGATGTCCTCGGTGCGCACCAGCAGATCGGGCGCCAGCTCGTTGAGCTTTTGCAGCGTCTTGTCCATGCCGCTCAGGTCCGCCTTCAGCGACAGAATGGTGCCGGCGGCAAGGTCGGTGGCTTTCCACTGCTTGCGCGCGGCCGCCACCACCGGCCCCACGTCGGAACGCGGCACGCCGATCGAACGGCCCTGGTATTTGCCGCCGCGCGTCATCAGGTTGATGTCCTGGGTGAGCTCCTTGCGGCTTTCCTCCAGCTGGCGGAAGCCTTCGGCGCTGCCCTGCACCGCGTTGGGCGCGGCCTTGCCGATGCGCTGCGAGTGCATCAGCGCATCGCTGGCGACCTGGGTCTGCGCCGAACGGTCGGCGCTGTGCATATTATTCAGCGCCACAAACACCGCGCTGGCGCCGAGGCAAACGGCGAGCGCCGTCGACAAAATGCTCAACTGGCGCTGCGCGGGAAGATGGCCGATCAGCGGCAGCTTGAACGACGCCGCCGGTTCGCTGACGGCGGGGGCGCCACGGCGGCGGCCCAGCGCGTCGCGCAGGCGCAGCGGCCCGCTGCTATCGTCGCCCTCATCGTCACCGTAGCCATCGCCAAACTCCGGGTTCGGCGTCGCCTGCTGGGCGGCATTGTGGTCGCCACGCGAGAAAAAACCCAACTTGAACGCCATCCCACCCTCTCCGGATTCAGTGTTAGCCTGCTATATCAGTCCTACCTGCGAGAAACGCGGCTCCCGCACCAGCAACGCCAGATCGATGCGGGTCCATAACTGGCCGTCGCCGTCGAGGAACCGCTGGCTGCTCCACGCCGGCGCGTCGTCGGCGGGCGGCGCCGGCGCCATCTCGTCCTGCTTGCGCAGGCCCAGCACGCGCTCGGCCTGCAGCGCGCAATTGAACCCCAGGCCGGGCGCGAAGGTGATCAGGCGCCGTTCCGCCGGCGTGCCGGCGCCGGCATCGAGCCGCTGGTAGCGCGCCAGATCGATCACGCCGGTCAGATGGCCGCGAATATTCACCAGGCCCAGATACCAGTCCCGCGTCAGCGGAACCGGCGCCGGCGCCGGCGCGGCGGCTTGCGACGGCACGATCTCGCTGATCTGCGTCAGGTCCAGCAGGCAGGCACGCCCGCCGATCAGCACCGCCAGTTCCCGTCCGCCCACCGCACCGCCGCTCTTGGCGGCCTGCATGCGCTCCAGCAGCTGCACCTGATACCGGCGCAGACGGCTGCGGCGTTCGGTGGCGGCCGGGCTGTCCATGTTTAGCCGAGCGCCGCGATTTTTTCCAGCAGCGCGCCCGGGTCGACCGGCTTGACCAGATAATCGCGCGCACCCTGGCGCAGCGCCCAGATGCGGTCCGTCTCCTGGCTCTTGCTGGAACAGATAATGATCGGCACATCCTTCAGTTGCGGATCGCGGCCGATCGCGCGCGTCACCTGGAAGCCGTTCGCGCCGGGCATGACCACGTCCATCAGGATCAGCTCCGGCTTGTCCTGCTTGATCTTGACCAGCGCCTCCTCGCCGCTTTCGGCCACCGTCACGGTATAGCCGTTCTTCGACAGGATGTCGCTCAGGTAGTAGCGCTCCGTGGGCGAATCGTCGACGATCAGAATTCTTTGTATGGCCATGTTTCCCTCTGCGGCTTGCTTATTCTGGTATGGCGACAGCGCCGCCGGCATGCGCGTGCACGGCGGCCAGCAGACTGTCCCTGGTAAAAGGTTTGGTCAGATAGGCCTCCGCCCCGACCATGGCGCCGCGCGCGCGGTCGAACAGGCCGTCCCTGGAGGACAGCATCAACACCGGCGTGGCGTGAAATTGCTGGCTTTTTTTAATCAGTGCGCAGGTTTGATAGCCGTCCAGGCGCGGCATCAGGATGTCGCAGAAGACCAGCGCCGGGTGGTGGTCGTTGATCTGGGCCAGCGCGGCGAAACCGTCTTCGGCCAGCACCACGTCGTAGCCGGCCTGGCTCAGGAAGATCTCGGCGCAGCGACGAATCGTGCTGCTGTCGTCGATCACCATGATTTTCAGGGGCGTAGAGGTCATAATCAATCCGCTAAGATGAAGCGACACCATAGCATATGCGACCACTTCGCTGGCGCGGCGGTCAATCTAGAGGGCGACCATCTCGAAATCGTCCTTGCGGGCGCCGCACTCCGGGCAGCTCCAGTTCATCGGCACGTCGGCCCAACGGGTGCCGGGCGCGATGCCCTCATCCGGCAGGCCGGCTTGCTCGTCGTAGATCCAGCCGCAGATCAGGCACATCCAGGTCTGGAATGCCTGCGTTGTTTCGTTGCTACTCACGTTTTGCCACCCTCAAGTAAAATGCTGAATCAGGTATCTTAATCTACCCGCCGTGCAAAACCAAACTTCTCCTCTTATTCTTAGCTTTGGCGCCGCCGATCCGGCCGGCGCCATGGGTGTCCAGGCCGACCTGGCAGCTTTTTCCGCCCTGTCCTGTACCGGGCTGGCGGTGACCACCGCGTTGCTGATCGGCGACAGCGCCCGCGTCGAAGACCTGCAGGACATCGATCCCGACTGGGTGGCCGACCAGGCCCGCGTGGTACTGGAAGACATGACCATGGCCGCCTTCAAAGTCGGCGCCCTGACCAATCTGGAGCAGGTGGCGGCGATCGCCGAGATCTTATCCGACTATCCGGACGCGCCGCTGATCCTCGATCCCTTCAGTTCCCGCCTGCCGTCGCCGTCCGATGACGACGCCGAGGAGCTGCTGACCGCCATCCGCCAGTTGCTGGTGCCGCAGGCCACGCTGGTGATGCTGTCGCAGGTGGAGCTGGGCCGGCTGGCCGAGACCTGGCGCGAGGAAGACAGCGGCGAAGGCACGCTGGAGTCGGATGTCGAGCACCTGCTGGCCCTGGGCTGCGAATACGTGCTGGTCACCGGCACCCCGGCCGGCGGCGCGCAGGGCGACGCCGCCGCCCCCAACACGCTGGCCAACACCCTGTTCGGCGGCGATGGCGTGATCCTGCACGACGCCTGGCAACATCTGACCGGGCCTTTCATCGGCGCCGGCGGCACGCTGTCGGCGGCGCTGACCGCCTTCATGGCCCGCGGCGCCGACGTCCCGGAGGCGGTGGCGGCGGCGCAGGAGTACACTGTCGGCGCGCTGGCGCATGCGCAGCGCTACGGCATGGGCAAACTTGTGCCCAACCGTTTTTTCCATTTGCAGTCCGCCGCGGACCTGCAGTAGCAAAGAAAGATGCCACTATGACCACGACTTCCAAGAACGACCAACTGTTCGAACGCGCCCAGAAAACCACGCCGGGCGGGGTCAACTCGCCGGTGCGCGCCTTCCGTTCGGTGGGCGGCACGCCGCGCTTCATCACCCGCGCCGAAGGCCCGTACTTCTGGGACGCGGACGGCAAGCGCTATATCGACTACATCGGCTCGTGGGGCCCGGCCATCGTCGGCCACGCGCATCCGGAAGTAGTGAAGGCGGTGCAGCAGGCGGCCACGCGCGGCCTGTCGTTCGGCGCGCCGACCGAGGGCGAGATCGAGATGGCCGAGGAAATCGTCAAGCTGGTGCCGTCGCTGGAGCAGGTGCGCCTGGTATCGTCGGGCACCGAGGCGACCATGAGCGCGCTGCGCCTGGCGCGCGGCGCCACGGGCCGCGACAAGATCGTCAAGTTTGAAGGCTGCTACCACGGCCACGCCGATTCGCTGCTGGTGAAAGCGGGCAGCGGCCTGCTCACCTTCGGCAATCCAACCTCGGCCGGCGTGCCGGAGGACTTCGTCAAGCACACGCTGGTGCTGGACTATAACAACGTACAGCAGATCGAAGAGGCGTTCGCCAACTTCGGCCAGCACATCGCCTGCGTGATCGTTGAGCCGGTGGCCGGCAATATGAACCTGATCAAGGCCACACCGGCCTTCCTGCAAGCGCTGCGCGAGCTGTGCACCAAGCATGGCGCGCTGCTGATCTTCGATGAAGTGATGTGCGGCTTCCGCGTGGCGCTGGGCGGCGCGCAGGAACTGTACGGCATCAAGCCGGATCTGACGGCGCTGGGCAAGGTGATCGGCGGCGGCCTGCCGGTGGCGGCCTTCGGCGGCAGCACCAGGTTGATGAGCAATATGTCGCCGGTGGGCGCGGTGTACCAGGCTGGCACGCTGTCGGGCAATCCGGTGGCGGTGGCGGCGGGCATGACCACGCTGAAACTGATCCAGCAACCGGGCTTCTACGAGCGGTTGAGCGCCACCGCCAAGCGCCTGGCCGACGGCCTGACGGCGGCGGCCAGGGAAGCCGGCATCCCGTTCTGCGCCGACGCCGTGGGCGGCATGTTTGGCCTGTACTTCAGCGAAACGCCGCCCAACAACTACGCCGAAATGATGGCCGGTAACCGCGAACGCTTCAATGTCTTCTTCCACGCCATGCTGGACGAAGGCGTCTACTTCGCGCCGGCCGCCTTCGAGGCGGGCTTCGTCTCGGCCCAGCACAGCGACGCGGTGATCGACGAGACCATCGCCGCTGCCCGCCGCGCCTTCGCCACGCTTTAAAGCTTGGGCGTCAGTTCCGGGCGCTGAATCACGCCGGTGTTGAAGTTGTATTCGAACAGGTCGCCATAGCGGCCCCACTCGATGGCCACGCGCAGCGCGCGTTCGGCTTCTTCTTCACTGAGCGTGAAGCGCAGCAGCTTGAGGAACAGGTCCTCCGGCAGATCGCCGGATTTGTCCTGCTGCAGGCCGTGGCAGATGTAGGCGATCAGCGGCACATGCTCCAGCAGCTGCTTGCCGAATAGCTCCTGCCGCTCGGTGTTGTTGGCCTTGACGTATTGGCCGCCCAGTTCCGTCATCAGGATGTCGCCGTTGGTCAGGTAGGTGAAGCCCAGCAGGATCAGCGCGTTGAGGACTTCCAACAGCTCGGCGTCGGTCAGCTCGGTTTCCTCGGCGATCTTCGGCAGGTCGGCGTGGCCGTGGAACGGCTCTTCGGCCAGCAATTCCAGTATCCCCTCCATGTGCGCGATGCCGGCTTGCGGCAGACGGTCTCCCAGTTGCAGCTTGACTTCGCGCTCGCTGATCAAGCCATTGCTGCCGCGGCGGCCAGCGCTGGCCGTCATCAGTTCATACACCTTGTCGATCAGGTGGCGCACTTCGGCGCTTTCCGCCTTGCGCGGCTGCGGCAGCGAGATCGGCAGCTCGGCACGCACCCGTCCCGGATCGCTGGCGAAGATCAGCACCCGGTCGGCCATCATCACCGCTTCCTCGATATTGTGCGACACCACCAGGATCGCCTTGGTCGGAATCTGGCCGGACTGCCACAGTTCCAGAATCTCCTCGCGCAGGCGCTCGCCGGTCAGCACGTCCAGCGCCGAGAAGGCCTCGTCCATCAACAGCACTTCCGGCTCCATCACCAGCGCGCGGGCGATGCCGACCCGCTGGCGCATGCCGCCCGACAGCTCGCGCGGCAGCGCGCCCTCAAAGCCGGACAGGCCAATCAGGTCGATCACCTTGGCGGCACGGCGCGCGCGCTCGTCCGGCGCCATGCCCTGCGCTTCCAGTCCCAGTTCCACGTTCTTCTGCACCGTCAGCCACGGGAACAGCGCGAACGACTGGAACACCATGCGGATGCCACGCGCGGTGCCGTACAGCGGCATGCCGCGATACAGCACCTGGCCCTCATCGGCCTGGATCAGACCCGCCATGATGCGCAACATGGTCGACTTGCCGGAGCCGGATTGGCCCAGCAGCGCGACGATTTCGCCCTCGTGCAGCGTGAAGTCGACGCCTTCCAGCACCGCGCGCGCGGAGCCGTCGGCGCCGCGAAAGTGCTTGCCGACGGCTTTCAGTTCAACGATAGGAGTGCTCATGATTCGGTTCCTAGAAATGCAGCCGGCTTTCGGCCAGGGTGTACAAACGGCGCCAGACGAAGTGGTTAAAGCCCATCACGAAAATACACATGATGCCGATGCCCAGCGCGATGCGCGGGAAGTCGCCGGCCACGGTCATCTCCTGGATATAGCTGCCGATGCCGTGCGCCTTCAGCGTGGTCGGGCCCCAGCTGACGAATTCGGACACGATGGCGGCGTTCCACGAGCCGCCCGACGCCGTGATCGCCCCGGTGACGAAGCTGGGGAAGATGGCCGGCAGCAGGTAGCGGCGCCATTTGAGCCAGCCGGTCAGGCCGAAGTTCTTGGCCGCGTGACGCAGCTCGGTCGGAATCGTCGAGGCGCCGGCGATCACGTTGAACAGCAAATACCATTGGGTGCCAAGGATCATCAACGGCGACAGCCAGATGTCCGGGTTCAGGTGGTAGCGCACGATCAGGATTACCGCCACCGGGAACACCAGGTTGGCCGGGAACGCCGCCAGGAACTGCGCCACGGCCTGCGTGCGCGAGGCCCAGCGCGGATTCATGCCGATCCAGATCCCCACCGGCACCCAGACCAGGGCGGCCAGCGCCAGCAGCACCACCACGCGCAGCATGGTGTAAAAGCCCAGCATCAGCACATGCCCGACTTCGCCCCAACCGACCTCGGTGCGGATGAAGTGGACCAGACTCCACAACGCGTAGAACATCACGGCGGCGATCACCGCGTCCCACACGCGCTCCGGCACCATCGACGGCTGGTCGCGCCGGGCGCGGATCGAGGTGCCGTCATGCGACAGCCGGAACACGGCGATGGAGCGCGACAGCTGGTGGCCGAACCACTCGACCAGCTGTTGCGTGCGGTCGGTGCGGCGCAGCCAGGTCAGCAGCCATGACGATTGCGCCGTGTCGCTGCCGGTTTCCTCGAAGCGGAACTTGTCGGCCCACGCCAGCAGCGGGCGGAAGAACAGCTGGTCGTAGGCCAGCACCGCGATGAACATGGCGAAGATGGCCCAGCCGATCGCCCCCAGGTCGCTCTGCTCGATCGCCAGCGCGATGTAGGAGCCCATGCCGGGCAGCTTGATGGTCTGGTTGGACACCACGATGGCCTCCGACGCCACCACGAAGAACCAGCCGCCGGACATCGACATCATCATGTTCCACAGCAGGCCCGGCATCGCATACGGCAGCTCCAGGCGCCAGAAGCGCTGCCAGCCCGACAGCTGGAATACCTGCGCCGCCTCGGACAATTCGGCCGGCACGGTGCGGAAGCCCTGGTAGGCGGAAAACGCCATATTCCACGCTTGCGAGGTAAAGATGGCGAAGATGGCGGCGCACTCCACGCCCAGCAGGTTGCCGGGGAACAGCGCGATAAAGGCGGTCACCGTGATCGACAGGAAACCGAGAATCGGGATCGACTGCAATATGTCGAGCATCGGCACCATGACTTTTTCAGCGGTGCGGTACTTGGTGGCCAGCGCCGCGAACACACAACTGAAAATCACCGAGGCGCCGAGCGCGATGAACATGCGCAGCGTGGTGCGCAGCAGGTAGTACGGCAGATTGGACGGGTCGAGCGACAGCGGCAGCGCCTGGCCGAGTTCATACGGGCGCGCCATCTGCTGGCTGCCGTAGGCCATCAGCACAAAGACCGCCAACACGATGGGCAGCAGCGCCCAGTCCCAGCGGTTACCGCCGGCTTCCACCACCTGGCGTGGGAAAAATTGCCGTTTCTTGTTCATCGTATGTCTTTCTCGGGCGCGGCGAAGAGCGGCCGCGTGGAGCGCAGGAAGGGAGCGCGTGGCGCTGGCCGCCATTCTAATAGATTATTGCTTCCAATATATTACGGACGCGAAAGCTATTGATCGCTACACACCCGCGCATTTGATGAAAATGACGAATATTTACAACAAAGTCATCTCAACCAGCTAAAACTCAAAAAAAACCACCATCAAAGCGTCAAATCCATCACATAAATTATTTCCAATCGGAAATTTATGTATAATTGCGTTCAATAGGAACCCCTAACGAGCGCGCACCACCATGATCCCATCCGATGAAGACACTGTGCTGACCACCCGTGCCGCAGCCGCAATGCTGGGCGTGGCGGTCAGCACCGCCCAGCAGTGGATCGAGAATGGCGCCATCCCTTCGTGGAAAACGCCGGGCGGTCACCGGCGCGTGCGGCTCAGCGCGGTGCAAAGGCTGATCGGCGAGCGTGCCGCCAGCACGTCGCCGGCCGCCACCGCGCAGCCCGGCGATGTCGCCAGCAGCAAGGAATTCATGCCGATCGACAGACCGCCCTATCCGGCGCCGCGCGACGAGGCGGCGCGCCTGTTGGCGCTCGACGCCTCGGGCCTGGTCGACACCCCGGCCGAGCCGGCGTTCGACCGCCTGACCTGGCTCGCCAGCCAGGTGACGGAGGCGCCGATGGCGCTGATCAGTCTGCTCACCGCCGAGCGCCAATGGTTCAAGTCGCGCATCGGCGTGGACGCCAGCGAAACGCCGCGCGCCTGGGCGTTCTGCAGCCACGCGATTCTTCAGCAGGGCTTGTTCATGGTCGAGGACGCGCTGGCCGACCCGCGCTTCCGCGACAATCCACTGGTGACCGGCGCGCCGCACATCCGTTTTTATGCCGGTTTTCCCCTGCTCGGCGCGGCCGACCAGCCGGTCGGTACCTTGTGCGTACTGGACACCGAACCGCGCAAACTCAGGGAGCGTGAAGTGCGCGCCCTGCGTGAACTGACGGCCCTGGCCTCAGAAGAAATCAAGCGCCGCGCCGAGTAGTAACGGCCGGTCACGCTACGCCGCCTCAACCCCTGCCGGCGCAGCGCGCATTCCCCTCTTATGTCAGCAGTCCGCCCCTGCCGGGCCTGACTGCAAGCGCCCCGCTGCGCGCTCATAGTCTCGCCAACCCAATTAAAGGCAAATAAAATGCACTTCCTGTTCAAGCAAAAAATCGGTACCCAACTAACGCTGGGCTTCGGCATGGTCACCGCCCTGCTGCTGCTGCTGGCGGCAGTATCACTGATGGGCGTGACGTCGATCGGCGCGGCGTTCCAGCAGCAAAACGCGATCGCCGAGCAGCGCCTCACCCCGCTCTATCAGGCACGGGAAGCGCTGGCGCAGACCGGCTTGGGCGCGCGCAATGCCTACATCTTCAGCGACGCGGCGCAAGCGGCCAGGGAACTGGCGATCGTCGATGAACAAAAAGCCATCTATCTGGCGGCCCTGGAGCAGATGTCGCCGGCGTTTGCCGGGGACGCCGATTTCGACAAGGTCAAGCGCGGCCTGCTGGCCATGGCCGAGGCGCTCAAGCAGCCGCGCCGGCTGCGCGAAGCGGGCAAGATGGAGGAGTTCGGCAAATTCCTGGTCAACGATTGCAGCCCGCTGCGCCGGCAGATCGTGGCCGACATGGCGGTGGTGTTGCAAAAGACCCAGCGCCAAATGGCTGACGCCACCGAGCTGTCGGAAGCCAGCGCCAGCTCAGCCCGTGTGTGGACGCTGGTGCTGGCGGTCACGGCCTTCGTACTGAGTCTGCTCATCGCCACGCTGATCAAGCGCGGCCTGCTCAAGCAACTGGGCGGCGAACCGGCCTACGCCACCGATATCGCCAACCGCATTTCGCACGGCGATCTGGCCACCGAGGTGGTGGTCGTGCCGGGCGACGCGAGCAGCCTGCTGTTTGCCATCAAGACCATGCGCGACAGCCTGTCGTCCATCGTCGGCCAGGTACGCCAGGGGACGGAAGCGATCAACTCCGCCTCGACGGAAATCGCTCAAGGCAACGAAGACCTGTCGGCCCGCACCGGCCAGCAAGCGTCGGCGCTGGAAAAAGTGGCGTCGGCGATGGAGGAGCTGACCTCCACCGTGAAACAGAACGCCAGCAATGCGCAGCAGGCCAATGCGCTGGCACAGTCGGCCTCGCAGGTGTCCGAACAGGGCGGCGCGGTGATGCAACAGGTGACGGCGACCATGGAATCGATCAACGCCGCCTCCAAGCAAATCGTTGAGATTATTTCGGTCATCAACGGTATTGCCTTCCAGACCAACATCCTGGCGCTGAACGCCGCCGTCGAGGCGGCGCGTGCCGGCGACCAGGGCCGCGGCTTTGCCGTGGTGGCGGCCGAAGTGCGCAGCCTGGCCCAGCGTTCGGCGGCGGCGGCCAAGGAAATCAAGGTCCTGATCGACGACTCGGTGGCCAAGGTTGGCTCCGGCTCGGAACTGGTGAACAAGGCAGGCAGCACCATGCATGAGGTGGTGGCCAGCGTTAAACGCGTGACCGAGATCATGGGTGAGATCAGCGTGGCCAGCACCGAACAAAGCGCCGGCATCGAGGATGTCAGCGTGGCCATCGGCGACATGGACGGCATGACGCAGCAGAATATGGCGCTGGTGGAGGAAGCCTCGGCCGCCGCGCTGGCAATGCAGGAGCAGGCGACGGGACTGTCTCATGTGGTCGACCTGTTCAAGCTCACCCGCGCCTGAGCGCGCGGGCGGCGGCTGCGCTTATTTGAGCCAGCCGCGATGGCGGAAGTACAGGAACGGGGCGATCGCGCTGGCCAGCATCAGGACCAGGGCGAAGGGGTAGCCCAGCGGCCACTCCAGCTCCGGCAGCCACTTGAAGTTCATGCCGTAGATCGAGGCGATCAGCGTTGGCGGCAGGAAGGCCACCGAGGCCACCGAGAAGATCTTGATGATCTTGTTCTGGTTAATGTTGATGAAACCGACCGTGGCGTCCATCAGGAAGTTGATCTTGTCGAACAGGAAGGACGTGTGGCCGTCCAGCGATTCGATGTCGCGCAGAATCTGGCGCGCTTCCTCGAACTGGTCGGAGTTGAGCAGCCGGCCGCGCATCAGGAAGCTGACCGCGCGCCGCGTGTCCATCATGTTGCGACGGATACGGCCGTTCAAGTCTTCCTCGTGGGCGATGGCGTTCAGCGCGGCGGCCGCGTCCTGGTCGGTGAATTCTTTCTGCAGCACGCGGCCGCTGACTTCCTCCAGCTGCTGATAAATGCCTTCCAGCGCGTCCGCCGAATACTCGGCGTCGGTGGCGTACAGGTCCAGCAGCACGTCCATGTAATCGGCGATCGAGCCCGGACGCGAACGCGCGCGCATGCGCACCAGGCGGAACACCGGCAAATCATCGGTATGGACCGAGAACAGAATCTTGCGCGCCAGGATGAACGCCACCGTCACGATGCGCGACGGGCCGTCCTCCTCTTCCAGCAGGAAGTCGGTGCGCAGGTGCAGGTCGCCGTTTTCCGCCTCGTAATAGCGGGCCGACGCCTCGATGTCCTTGACCTCGTCCTCGCCCGGCAGGATCACGCCGTAGATCGTGCGTACCCAGGCGCGTTCCGCATCGGTCGGATCGGTCAGGTCAACCCACACGGGCTCGACCTTTTCCAGGTCTTCGCGCGTGTCGATGGGAACCTGGTTCAGCCGGCCATTCTGAAGAACGAAAACATTGATCATGGGTACACGCGCTTTTGGAAACAGCGCAAGTGTACCCGCAAAGCCCGGTTTAAGGTAGATCGGCGGAGCCCATGCGGCGCAAAATCACGCCGGTGCGGCGGGCCAGATAGTTGGAGTCGCGGTGTTTGTCGAAATACCGCGGATTGGGCAACATCACCGCCAGTTTGGCCGCCTGCATCGCGCTCAGATTGGCGGCGCTGACGCCGTAGTAATGGCGTGCCGCCGCCTCGGCGCCAAAGGTGCCGGTGCCGAATTCCACCACGTTCAGGTAGATCTCGAAGATGCGCTCCTTGTCCATCAGCGTTTCCAGCATGTAGGTGATGATCAGCTCCTGACCCTTGCGCAGATAGCTGCGCGAGCCGGACAGGAACAGATTCTTGGCTAACTGCTGGGTAATGGTCGAACCGCCCGCCACCACTTTTTTCTTCTTGTTGTTCTTCTCGTAGGCCTTTTGCAGCGCCTCCAAGTCCACGCCCTCGTGCTCGGAGAAGTTGGCGTCTTCCGAGGCGATGATGGCGCGCTTGAGGTTATTCGAGATGCGGTTGTACGGCACCCACGCCTGCTGGATGTTGGCCTTGGGGTTCTTCTCCTGCAGCGCCGCCTGCTGCTCGCGCATGAAGCTGGTCATGCTCGGGTTGTGGTCGACCCACCACCAGATCTGCAGGAAGAAATACAGCTGCACCGCCAGAAACAGCAGCAGCGGCAGGATGAACAGCCACTTCACCCAACGCCATTTGCCGGAGGATTTGCCGGAGGATTTTTTCATAGCTTGGCACGCAGCGTCTGCAACACCTCGCCCGTCGCCGGCTGCACGTCGCGCCACAGCTTGAAGGCTTCGGCGGCCTGCTCGACCAGCATGCCCAAGCCATCGCGCAACTGTGCGCCGTGCCGGCCAGCGAACTGCAAGAATACCGTGGGGGAGGCTGCGTACATCATGTCCAAAGCCAGGCATCCGGGCGCGAAGACTGATGGCGAAATCGGCGGCAGTTCGGCGCTCAGGCTGGCCGCCGTGCCGTTGATGATGACGTCGTAGTCACCTTCGATGCCGTCGAAGCCACACGCCGACACCACGCCCTCGCCGCCCAGCGCGGCAAACTGCCCGACCAGCGCTTCAGCCCTGGCGACGGTGCGGTTGGCGATCACCAGTTGTGCCGGGCGATGCTCCAGCAGCGGCAGCACCACGCCGCGCGCCGCGCCGCCCGCGCCCAGCAGCAGCACGCGCTTGCCGGCGAGCGGCACGCCGGCGTTGTTGACGATATCGGCCACCAGCCCGGCGCCGTCGGTGTTGTCACCGATGATGCCGTCGTCGCTGAACACCAGCGTGTTGACCGCGCCGGCGGCGCGCGCGCGGATGGTCAGCGCCTGCGCCAGCTTGACCGCCTCCAGCTTGAACGGCACCGTCACGTTGGCGCCCTTGCCGCCTTCGGCGATGAAGGCGCGCACCGCGTCGGCGAAGCCGTCCAGCGGCGCCAGGCGGCGTTCATATTGCAGGTGCTGGCCGGTCTGCGCCGCGAACGCGGCATGGATCTCCGGTGATTTGCTATGGGCAATCGGGTTGCCGAACACGCAGTAGCGGTCCATATGGTTATCGTCCTCCGCCGCTCATATCGGCTTGTAGTTTGTCTTCGCGGGTGAATTTGAAGGTGGTGATGATCACCCACAAATCATCCTTATCCCTCGACAGCATGTTCGGCGGAAATTTGCCGAACGGCGCCGAGCGGCGCACGATGCGCATCGCGGCCTCATCCAGCGCCGGATTGCCGGAACTGCGCTCGACCTTGATGCCGCCTTCTTTTTCATAAATGCTGCCGTCCTGGAACACCGGGATCGACAACGTCAATTGGCCGTACAGCTTGCGCCCGTTCACGTTCGGGAAGTTCAGCGTGCCGATATCCTCGATGCGCTTCTGCATGGTCTTGTAATAGATCGCGTAGCCGGCCTCGCGCGTGCTCGGCGTGATCAGGGTTTTCTTCGGCCGCTTGTTCTGGTCTTCGATGGTCTCGCTGATTTCCGCCACGCGGCGGGCGATGGCCTTGCTCGATTCCAGCAGATCGACGCCGGTGGGCGTCGGGTCCGGTGTCAGTTTCTCGGTGACCGGCGGCGCGGTCAGCCTCGACGAGCCGTTCACCTGCGTCATCAGTTGTTTCTGGCGCTCTTCCAGTTCGGCGATGCGGCGCTTGTTGGCTTGCACGCTGTCGCCGTTTTCGGTCTTGCGCATGTCCGGCATCGGCGACTTGGCGCGGCCCTTGTCGACCGTGCCGCCGCCGTCCAGATTGGCCTGGGCGACGGCGTCGGCCTTCAGCGGCGCCTTGTTGTGCTTGGCGTTGACGAGGATGACTTCCAGTCCCGGATCGGCCGCCTGCACCGGCGCCGGCGTCGGCGCGACAAAGCGCACCGCCAGCATGACGGCATGCGCCACCAGCGAAAGGCCGATGGCGAGGTACAGCAGGCGATTTTCTTTAAAAGATTTCACGCGGTGGCCGGATGGAAAACATGCTCAAATTCTACACGTCAATTCCTGCGCAGACGTGACGGTTAGGCCGCCGCCGGCGGTTCGGTGGTGGCTTCCGCCGCCACTTCGACCGCCACTTCCGGCGCATCGACCGACTCTTCCGGCGCGTCTTCCACGTCGTCCTCGAAGTCGACGTCGGCTGGCGCCGCGTCGGTCGGGATTTCCAGGAGGCGCGCCTCGATGGTCAGATCCACCTCGTCCCAGCGCAGGATGTCCAGCTTGACCTGCGCGCCACGCGCCACCGACGGCATGCCCGGCAGACGGATGATCAGCGGAATGTCGGTCAAGCGCAGCACCTCGTCCTTCAGCACCACCGCCTCCACCTGACGCGCATTCTCCTGCCCCAGCCAGCGCAGGCACCAGTAGCGTTCCATGTTCGCCTGGTGATCCGCGTAAGCGCCATAGGCGGCGTCAAACTGCGACACAATCGCGAACAGGCCGGCATCCTTGTGCTTGAAGTGCGCGACCAGCGGCGCCATCACGCCCTTCTCGGCGCAGGCCAGAATCTGCCATTGGTTGACCAGATCGGTGTAACGGCGCAGCGGCGACGTGCTCCACGCGTACTGATCCACACCCAGGCCCTCGTGCGGCGCCGCGTGCGTCAGCATGCGCACCTGCATCTTGGCGTTCCAGCCGCCGACGCCACGGCCCTGGCTGCGATAAATGCCCGGCACGCCGTTGTCATGCATCAGCTTGCCCCAGGTGCTGTTGGCGAAGATCATCAGCTCGGCGACGATCTTGTCCAGCGGCGCGCCGCGCTTGCGGCGGCTGACGGTGACCACATCGTCTTCCACGTAGAAGTTGAAATCGACGCGGTTGTTCTGCTCCGGCTTCAGGCCGAACCCCTCGCGCTTGACCATGCGCGCCGCCTCCAGCACCTGCGCCCATTGCCAGATCAGGCCCAGCTCTTCCTTGCGTGGATAGTCGCCCGCGCCGCTGGCCAGCGTCTCTTCGTTGACCAGATCGTCCAGATCGTTGTGACGCAGGTTGTTGGCGATCGGCACCATCTCGGCGCGAGTTTCGGTGGCCAGCACCGACCAGTCGGCCGGGTTCAGCGTGGCGTACAGCGACAGCGCCGGGCAAGTCTTGCCCTCGGCCAGCGTGAACGCCTCGACGATGTTATCCGGCAGCATGGTGATTTTGTCGCCCGGCATGTAGACGGTGGACATGCGGGCGCGCGCCAGCTTGTCGACCGCGTCGTCCGGCTTGATGCCCAGGCCCGGCGCGGCGATGTGGATGCCGATCTTGACGTTGCCGTCGTCCAGCCTGGTGACCGAGAACGCGTCGTCGATCTCGGTGGTGGTCACGTCGTCGATCGAGAACGCTGCCACCTGGGCCACCGGCAGGTTGGCCGGCGCCGACGGCACCGGCACGTCCGGGAAGCCGGCGCCTTTCGGGAAATTCTCAAACAGGAACTTGGCCATGTGCAGCGCCTTGGGCGACTGCACGCCGCCGACCGCCAGCATCAGGCGCTGCGGATTGGTGTGCAGTTCGGTGCAGGCGGCGTCCAGCGCCTTGTATTCGATCGAATTCTTGTCCGGCTTGAACAACAGTTGCAGCACGATGTTCTGCATCGATTCCGGCAACTGCTTGGCTTTCAGCTGTTCGACATAGCCGGCCTGCACCAGCGCCTGCTGTTTCTTCTTCTCGATGCCGGCCAGCGCGGCGCGCAGCGCTGGCTCGGGCGCGGCCTTGTAGCGGCCACGGCCCTTTTTATAGAAATACACCGGCGACGAATGCAGGCTCAGAATCAGGCCGGCCGCTTCGGCCGGCTGCGGCGCGTGGCCGAAGTATTCCGCGCCGAGCTCGGCAAAGCCGAACTCTTCCTCGCCGGCGACTTCCCACAGGAATTCCAGGTCGATCTCGGCGGAGATGGCCTTGGCCTGCTCCATCAGCTCGCCCGGCGCCGGCTTCTCGAACTGCAGCAGCACGTCCTTGGTCTTGACCTTGGTGCGCTTGCCGCTGGCCATCTCCACCTGATAGGCCTCGCCGGCTTGGGTCATTACGCTGCCGACTTTGAAATCGCCGGATTCTTCAAAAAATACATTCATCGTTTATTGTCATTCGTTTTAATCAGTTCCAGCACCGAGGGCAGGAAAACTTCCGTCACCAGCAGCGTACCTTGCCGGCGCTGATATAGACAGCGCCGGGCATACAATATTTGATCCCGCGGCGCGTTCGCCCCGAGGGCGGCGCGCGCGCGTTGCGCCAAAGGATGCCCTTCGCGCAATCTTGCAAATTCCAACACACCGCGCCGGACCAGCGGATCGCCAAACAGCGTGCTGCCCAGCGAGCGCTCGCCCAGCGTGCTGAACAGCGGCCAATCGGCGGCGTTGGCCGACATCGGCACCACCGTGTGGCCGAACACCGCAGGCGTATTATCACATCTCAGCAGCACTTCCCTTTCCCACACCCGGCCGGGACGATGCATACCGATCGCCACCGCCTCGTCGCCGAGGCAGCGCTCAATGCGCTGATGCAGACATTGGATGCGGAAACTGTCGCTGTGCGCTTTCAGCCGCGCAGTCAGCGAACCGCCGGCCGTCAGCCACGGCACGTAGGCGGCCGGCGCGTTCAACGCCAGCACATGCGGCTGCCACTGCGCCTGCCGCAGCGAGGCGCCGCGCGGCCGCGCGCTCAAGAGCGTGCCTCGATGCCGCAGAAGGCCAGTACTTCGTCCACATAGTCGGGGAACGCGGAAATCGCATGGTCGCCGCCCTGGATCACATGCTGGCGCGCGCCCTGGTAGTGGGCCACCATGTCGCGGTAATCCAGCACCTCGTCGCCGGTGGCGGCCAGCAGGAAATAGCGCTCCGGCCGGCTGATCTTCGGCACTTCCAGCACGTGCAGCTCGTCGATATATTCGGGCTTGAATTCGAACGGCTCGTCCGAGTGGTATTGCGTGGTCACGCCGACATGCTGGTCCAGATTCACGCGCGGCACGATGGCCGGATTGACCAGCACCGCCTTGCAGCCGATGCGCTCGGCCAGCCAGGTCGCATAGTAACCGCCCAGCGACGAGCCGATGATGCTCAGCTCGCCTGCCGGCACGTCCTTCACCAGCGCCAGCGCCAGTTCGATCGCCAGCTTGGGCGAGGCCGGCAGCTGCGGCGATAATAATTGATCGGACAATCCCAGCGCCGCCATGCGCGCGCCGACCACGCGCGCCTTCATCGATTGCGGCGAGGAGCGGAAGCCGTGCAGATACAGAATCATTACGCCAGCGCTTTCAGGATTTTGTCGTGCACGCCGCCGAAGCCGCCGTTGCTCATCACAATAATATGGTCGCCGGGCCGCGCGGCCTTGGCCACGGCGGCCACCAGCGCGTCGATGTCGTCATAGGCGCTGGCGGTTGCGCCGAGTGGCGACAGCGCCTGGCCCAGGTGCCAGCCCAAGGCTTGCTCGCTGCCGAAGCCGAATACCAGGTCGGCGTCGCTCAGGCTGCCCGGCAGCGCGTCTTTCATCGTGCCCAGCTTCATGGTGTTGGAGCGCGGTTCCAGCACGGCGAGGATGCGGCGGTCCTTGCCCAGCTTCTGGCGCAGGCCGCCGACGGTGGTGGCGATAGCGGTCGGGTGGTGGGCGAAGTCGTCGTAGACGGTGATGTGGTTGACCACGCCACGCACTTCCATGCGGCGCTTGACGTTCTCGAAGCTGGCCAGCGATTTGGCGGCCTGCGCGATCGGCACGCCGACATGGCGGGCGGCGGCAATCGCGGCCAGCGCGTTGGCGCGGTTATGCTTGCCGGTCAGCGACCAGGTGACGCGGCCCTGTACTTCGCCCTGGAAAATCACATCGAACGTGCCGTCATCGTATTCGTTCAGCGCCCAATCCGTGCCTTCGCCGCGGCCGAAGCCTTCCTTCTCGCTCCAGCAGCCACGCTTGAGCACGCGTTGCAGCGGTTCCTCGTCGCCGTTGTAAATGACCCGGCCGATACCCGGCACGGTGCGCACCAGATGATGGAATTGGGTTTCGATCGCGTGCAGATCGGGGAAAATGTCGGCGTGATCGTATTCCAGGTTGTTCAGGATGGCGGTCTTGGCGTGGTAGTGCACGAACTTGCTGCGCTTGTCGAAGAAGGCGGTGTCGTACTCGTCCGCTTCGATGACAAAGAAGATCGAATCCTTGTCACCCTGCATGCGGGCCGAGACGCCGAAGTTCTTCGGCACGCCGCCGATCAGGAAGCCGGGCGCGTAGCCGGCGTCTTCCAGTATCCAGGTCAGCATGGCGGTGGTGGTGGTCTTGCCGTGCGTGCCGGCCACGGCCAACACCCATTTGTCTCTTAATATATGGTCGCCGATCCACTGCGGGCCGGAAACGAACGGCAGGCCGCGGTTCATGATTTCCTCGATCAGCGGGTTGCCGCGCGTGACCACGTTGCCGATGACGTACAGGTCAGGCTTGAGGTCGATCTGTTCCGGGTCGTAGCCGGTGATCAGTTCGATGCCCTGCGCTTCCAGCTGGGTGCTCATCGGCGGATAAACATTGGCGTCGCAACCGGTGACGCGGTGGCCCGCTTCTTTCGCCAGAACGGCCAGGCCGCCCATGAAGGTGCCGCAAATACCGAGGATGTGAATGTGCATAATATTAAGACAAAGTGTGAACGCCATCGCCACCGGCACGGACGCGGGAGGCGGCGCGGGCGAAACCGAATACGCGATTTTACCCGAGCTGACGCTGTTTTCCCGGTTCAGAGTATTATCTCGTCCATGACTGCCAATGTGAACGACGAACTCCAGCTTCTGCGTGCCGAAATCGCGGCCGCCGCCGCGCGCCTGATCGCCGAGGACGGAGCCGACTACAACACGGCCAAGCGCAAGGCCGCGCGGCAGATCCTGGGCGACACGCAGCCGCCGCTGAACCTGCTGCCGGACCATGCGCAGATCGAGGCCGAAGTCCGCATCTACCAGCAACTGTTCCACGCCAACACCCAGCCGGCCCGCTTGTTCCGCCTGCGCACGCTGGCGGTCGACATCATGGAAGGCCTGGAGAAATTCCAGCCCTACCTGACCGGCGCTGTCTTGCATGGCACGGCCGGCCCGCACGACGACATCCACCTGCAATTGTTCGCCGACAGCGCCAAGGAAGTGGAAATCTTCCTGCTTAACAGAAATATACAAATCGACATCTCGGAAACGCCGCACTTCAAAGGCCCGCGCTACGGCATGGTCGAAACCGTCAGCTTCCTGTGGCACAAGGAAGGCGTGCACGCCGCGCTGTATGAACTGGACGATTTGCGCGGCGCGGTCAAGAACAAGGACGGCAAGCAGGCCCGCGCCGACATCGCCGCCGTGCGCGCACTCTTAGTTAACAGTACTCATCCAACGACACCATGAATCCAAAACACCTCAAAGCCTATGTTGTGGTCGGCCTGATCTTTGCCGCTTCCGGCGCCTACGTCGGTTATCAAAAGCAGAACGCGCCACAGCCGGCCCCGGTCACCGCCGCCCAGCCGGCCGGCGTGACCGGTCCGGTCGCCGCCCTCTATAAAGAAACGCTGCCGGACGCCAAGGGCGTCAGCACGCCGCTGGCCCAATATCAAGGCAAGCCCATGCTGGTTAATTTCTGGGCAACCTGGTGCGGCCCGTGCGTGCAGGAAATGCCGGAGCTGTCCGCGCTGGCTGCCGGAGAAGAAGGCAAGAAGCTGCAAGTTATCGGCATCGGGATTGATTCGCCGTCAAATATCGCGGAATTTAGTACCAAATACAAGATTACCTACCCGGTCTTCGTATCCGGCATGAACGGCACCGAGCTGTCGCGCCAGTTCGGCAACAGCCAGGGCGGCCTGCCGTTCACGGTGCTGATCGGCGCCGACGGTCAGGTCAAGAAGACCTACCTCGGCAAGCTCAAATTCGATGAGCTGCGCAAAGATTTGGCAACTCTGTAAGCGCTTCCCACAGTTTTTTTCTCTTGCCAAATGTCAGCAGTTGGCGTCAAAATGCGACTCTTTCGCGGAGAAGGCTCAGGAATCATGGCAAAAAACCTCCTACTGCTCAACGGCCCCAACCTGAATTTGCTGGGGACGCGCGAGCCCGAGGTCTACGGCGCAAGCACTTTGGCCGACATCGAACACGCTGCCCAGGCACAGGCCACGGCGGCGGGTGCGAGCTTGTCCTGCTTTCAGAGCAACCATGAAGGTGCACTGATCGACCGCATCCACGCCGCCAAAGCGCAAGGCGTGGACGCCATCGTCATCAATCCGGGCGGACTGACCCATACCAGCGTTGCCTTGCGCGACGCCCTGGCAGGGGTGGCCATCCCGTTTGTGGAAGTGCATATTTCGAATATTTACCAGCGCGAAGCGTTTCGCCATCACTCATTTCTGAGCGCGATCGCGATCGGGACAATCTGCGGACTGGGCGTCGATGGATATCGGTTTGCCATCGACTTTGTCCTTAAAAAGCGATAACCTACGCGATCCGCGCTTATTTCAGACCGGTTCCGCCCACAAGGCGCCACCGCAATATCACACAAACAAGACATTCCTGGGGGTTACATGGATCTACGCAAGCTGAAGACCTTGATTGATTTGGTCGCAGAATCGGACATCGCCGAACTCGAAGTGACCGAGGGCGAGAGCAAAGTTCGCATCGTCAAATCGTCGGCCCTGCCGCAAAATCAGATGGTCATGATGCAGCCGCAAGCCATCCCACAATACACCACGGCCGCACCGGCCGCCGCCGCGCCAGTGGCCGCCGCCGCGCCAGCCGCCGCCGCCGAGCCAACCGGCCACATCGTCAAATCGCCAATGGTCGGCACCTTCTACCGCTCGTCCGCGCCAGGCGCCGCCGCGTTTGTCGAAGTTGGCGCGACCGTCAAGGAAGGCGATACCCTGTGCATCATCGAAGCGATGAAGCTGCTGAACGAAATCGATGCCGACAAGTCCGGCACCATCACCCAGATCCTGGTCGAAAACGGCCAACCGGTCGAGTACGGACAACCGCTGTTTGTGATCGGCTAAGAACGGCCAGCGCCCTGCCCCGGCGGCACGGGCGCGCCGTTCTGGTCCGCAATCCCTCCTCACCTGACGCAGCCAATCGGCGCTCACAGACCTAGCGAACCTATCATGTTTGAAAAAATCCTCATTGCCAACCGCGGCGAGATCGCCCTCCGTATCCAGCGCGCCTGCCGCGAACTGGGCATCAAGACGGTTGTAGTCCACTCGGAAGCAGACAAAGACGCCAAATACGTGAAGTTGGCCGATGAGTCGGTATGTATCGGTCCGGCGCCGTCGTCGCTGAGCTATCTGAACATGCCGGCCATCATCAGCGCCGCCGAAGTGACCGACGCCGAAGCGATCCACCCCGGCTACGGCTTCCTGTCGGAAAACGCCGACTTCGCCGAACGTGTGGAAAAATCCGGCTTCGTCTTCATCGGCCCGCGTTCCGATTCGATCCGCCTGATGGGTGACAAGGTCACCGCCAAGCAGGCCATGATCAAGGCCGGCGTGCCATGCGTGCCGGGCTCGGAAGGCGCGCTGCCGGACGATCCGAAAGTGATCGTGCAGACCGCGCGCCGTGTCGGCTACCCGGTCATCATCAAGGCCGCCGGTGGCGGTGGCGGACGCGGCATGCGCGTGGTGCACACCGAGGCGGCGCTGATCAACGCGGTGCAGATGACCAAATCGGAAGCCGGCGCCGCCTTCGGCAATCCGGAAGTCTACATGGAGAAGTTCCTGGAAAACCCACGCCACGTGGAAATCCAGATCCTCGCCGACGAACACAAGAACGCCGTCTGGCTGGGCGAACGCGACTGCTCGATGCAGCGCCGCCACCAGAAGGTGATCGAGGAAGCGCCGGCGCCCGGCATTCCACGCAAGCTGATCGAAAAAGTCGGCGAGCGCTGCGCCGAGGCCTGCCGCAAGATCGGCTACCGTGGCGCCGGCACCTTCGAGTTCCTGTATGAAAACGGCGAGTTCTACTTCATCGAAATGAACACCCGCGTGCAGGTCGAACACCCGGTCACCGAAATGATCACCGGCATCGACATCGTGCAGGAGCAGATCCGCATCGCCGCCGGCGAAAAGCTGCGTTTCCGCCAGCGCGACGTCATGCTGTCGGGCCACGCCATCGAGTGCCGCATCAACGCCGAAGACGCGTTCAAGTTCACGCCGTCGCCGGGCCGCATCACGTCGTGGCACGTGCCCGGCGGTCCGGGCGTGCGCGTCGACTCGCACGCGTATGCGGGTTATTATGTGCCACCGCACTACGATTCGATGATCGGCAAGGTCATTTCCTACGGCGCCACCCGCGAGCAGGCGATTCGCCGCATGCAGATCGCGCTGTCGGAAATGGTGGTCGAAGGCATTTCGACCAACATCCCGCTGCACCGCGAGCTGATGGTCGACGCCCGCTTCATCGAAGGCGGCACCAATATTCACTACCTGGAACACAAGCTGGCCGACATGCCGGACTTGAACAAACTGAGTCTGGGCAACAAAGCGTAATTCAAAGGTTGAAATAATGAGCTGGACTGAAATCGTCATCGAAATCGCCCGCGACCACGCGGAAGCACTGTCGGAAGCCCTGATGGACGTGGGCGCGCTGTCGGTGTCCGTGGAAGACGCGGACGAAGGCACGGACGCGGAAAAACCGCTGTTCGGCGAGCCGGGCATGGAGCCCACCGAAGCGGCCTGGGACCACAGCCGCGTGGTGGCCCTGACCGACGAGGATGACGATCAAGCCGTCATCGTCGCCGCCGCCGCCGGCCAGATCGGCCTGACCACGCTGCCGAAGTTCACCACCCGCAAGGTGGAGGAGCAGGACTGGGTGCGTCTGACCCAGTCGCAATTCACGCCGATTCACATCGGCAAGAACATCTGGGTCGTGCCGTCGTGGCACGAGGCGCCGAATCCGGACGCGCTGATCCTGGAGCTGGACCCGGGTCTGGCCTTCGGCACCGGCAGCCATCCGACCACCCGCCTGTGCATGGAGTGGCTGGAAGCCCATCCGGCGCCGGGCAAGACCGTGCTCGACTACGGCTGCGGTTCCGGCATCCTGGCCATGGTGGCCAAGAAAACCGGCGCCGGTGAAGTGGTCGGCGTGGACATCGACCCGCAGGCGATCGAATCGGCGGCCGACAACGCAGCCCGCAACAAGTGCGACATCGAATACTTCCTGCCGGACAGCTTCGCCGAGTCGAAGCATGCGACGCAGCGCTTCGATACCGTCGTCGCCAACATCCTGTCCAGCCCGCTGAAGCTGATGGCGCCGATGCTGTCCGGCCGCGTGGCCGATGGCGGTTCGCTGATCCTGTCGGGCGTGCTGGCGCGCCAGGCCGAGGAAGTGGCGGCGGCGTATGCGCCGTTCATCAAGCTGGGCGTGTGGGCCGAGCAAGACGGCTGGGTGGCGCTGCATGGCCGCCTGGGTAGCGATACCGTTCCGCCAGCGCGTTAATCCGCATCAATGGCGCTCGCCACCAAATGCCCCCACTGCAACACGGTATTTCGGGTCGCCCATGACCAGCTGAAATTACGTGGGGGCATAGTCCGCTGTGGCTCCTGCAATGAAGTCTTTGATGGCAACGCGGCCCTGCTGGAGCCGCCGACGCCGCTCCCTGTTCCGTCGCTCGCCGCCGCAGCGCTGACACCCGAAGAAGCCGAGCCGACGTTCGCACCGGATGCGCTGGAAGACGACGCCGTGGAGACGACCGACACGCCGCAACCCGCGCCGGAGCCTGAACCCGAGCCAGAGCCTGAACCCGAGCCAGAGCCAGAAATTGAGCCTGAGCCGCAGCCAGAACCGGATGAGCCGGAGCCCGTCACGCGGCCGGCCGGCGACGAAGCGCCGCTGGCCGACGAGTCTCTGCTCCCGGACGACAACCTCAGCGACGACGAACTGCAAGCCGCTCTGGAAGCCGAGCTCGCCGTCATGGACCAATCGCTGGCCGACGACACGACGCCGGTCAACGACAGCGGCCGCCGCGAACCCACCTGGGACGACGTCCAGGCGGACGCCTCCACACCACCGGAACCGGCCGCCCGCCCACCGCGCGACGACGAACTCGACGAAGTGGACGAAGCAGCGCTGCTCCACCTGTCGAGCGCCGCCATGTCGCACGCCGAAGTGGCCAGCGCCCACACCTACCTGCTCGGCCCCAGCGCCGAAGAAGCGCCGGCGCACGAAGCGCACGCCGAGCCGCAGGAACCCGGCTTCGTCAAACGCGACCGTCTGCGCCGCAAATACGGCAAGGCCGCCACCATCGCCATGAGCCTCGGCTCGCTGCTGCTGGTGCTGGCCCTGTTCGGCCAGGCCATCACCACCTTCCGCAACACGCTGGCGGCCACTGTGCCGGCGCTGAAACCGGCGCTGAGCGCCGCCTGCAACGTGCTCGGCTGCAAAATCGAACTGCCGGCGCAGATCGACTATCTGCTGATCGAACAAGGCGAGCTGCAAACGCTGAGCGAGAACACCTTCTCCTTCACCACGCTGCTGCGCAACCAGAGCCGCACCGCGCAAGCCTGGCCGTCGATCGAGCTGTCGCTGGACGACGCCAACGACCAGCGCATCCTGCGCCGGGTGTTCACGCCACGCGACTATCTGGGCGCCGGTGCCGCGCTCGAACAAGGATTTGCCCCGCGCTCGGAACAAGCCGTTAAACTCTACTTTGAAATACGCGAGCTGAAAGCATCCGGCTATCACATCGCAGTCTTCTACCCATAAAGACCTATCATGACCCAGACTTCCCTGATTTGCGGTTCGATCGCCATCGACACCATCCTGCAATTCCCCAACCGCTTCGACAGCATCCTGCTGCCGGACCAGCTGCACAAGGTGAACGTGTCGTTCCTGGCGCCGACCATGCGCACGGAATTCGGCGGCTGCGCGCCCAACATCGCCTACAACCTGAAAATGCTGGGTGGCGAGCCGCGCATCGTCGGCGTCATGGGGCAGGACAACGCCGCCTACATGGAGCGCTTCCGCAAACTGGGTCTGGCCACCGACAACATCCTGATCAAGCAGGAGGCCTACAACGCCCAGTGCTTCGTCACCGCCGACCAGGACAACAACCAGATCAACGCCTTCCATCCGGGCGCCATGTCCTACGCCCATGAGAATGAAGTGGCCAAGGCCGGCCCTGCGCGTCTGGCCATCATCTCGCCGGACGGTCACCTGGGCATGAAGAAGCATGCCGACGACCTGTCCAAGCTGAACATCCCGTTCATCTTCGATCCGGGCCAGCAGTTGCCGATGTTCGATGGCGCGGAGCTGACCAACTTCATCGACCAGGCCACCTACGTCACCACCAACGATTATGAAATCGAACTGCTGGTCGAGCGCACCGGCCTGACGCTGGAAGACATCGCCGGCCGCGTCGAAGCGCTGATCATCACCCGTGGCGAGCAGGGTTCGGAGATCCACACCAAAGGCCAGCGCATCGACATCCCGGCCGTGCCGGTGGCGGCCGCGCTGGACCCGACCGGCTGCGGTGACGCTTACCGCGCCGGTCTGCTGTTCGGCATCACCAATGGCTGGAGCTGGGAAACCACCGGCCGCCTGGCCAGCCTGCTGGGCGCGATCAAGATCGCCCACAAAGGCGCGCAGAACCACCACTTCACGGCGGCCACGATCGCCGACCAGTTCGAAGCAGCCTTCGGCTACCGCTTCTGAACGCAGCGCCCTTCCCGCGCACGCGGGAAGGGCGCTGACAAAATTATCTGCCGCTGAAGGCCACGCCCAACAGCAGCTGCGCGATCTGCAGCAGGATCAGCGCCACCAGCAGCGACAGATCCAGACTCCCCACCAATGGCACCACACGGCGGATAGGCCGCAGCAGCGGCTCGTTGAGCGCGCGCACGAACGGCGCCAGTGGCGCATGCGGATTGACCCAGCTGAAGATCGCCTCGACCACCAGCAAGGCCATGAAGCCGTACAGTATCCACTCCAGGAAGCGCTGGAACGCCGCCAGCAGCACCGCCGGCGCCGGCCAGCCAATCAGGAACATCACCGAGGTTGCCGCCAGCACGATCAGGAAGGCGCCGATCAGGCTCGCCCAGTCATAACCGCCGACGCCCGGCACGATGCGGCGCAGCGGGCGCACCAGCCAGTCCGACAATTGAAAAGTGAATTGCGCCACCGACGACGGCGGCCGCACGCGGATCGCCTGCATCCAGAAACGCAGCAGCAAGGCTCCGCCCAGCAGGACGGCGATGGCGTCGACAATCAACTTGAGAATACTAATCAGCACGGAACCTCCAATAAAAAAGCCGCTGTGTGATTGTCTCACACAGCGGCCATTGCCTCAGCAGGCTTCTAAGCGATTACGGCTCAGGAAGGACGGGTGCTGGTTGGGAACGGCCATGCTGCGGCCGGCGCCAGGACGGTTTTAGCTGCTGGCGCGGTGGCCGAAGCGGCTGGTGCGGCTGGCGCTGGTGCGGCTGCCGGTTTAGCGGCTTCCTTTTTCGGCGCAGCTTTTTTCACTGCTGGCTTGGCGGCCGGCGCAGCGGCGGCTGGTGCGGCTGCCGGCTTGGCGGCTGGTTTAGCGGCTGGTTTAGCAGCTGGTTTAGCAGCGACTTTCTTCGCCACCGGTTTTTTTGCGGCGGCTGCTGGCTTGGCGGCTGGCTTGGCAGCTGCAGGCTTCGCAGCTGCTTTAACCGGCTTTTTTGCTGCTGGCTTAGCCGCTACCTTTGCAGCTGGCTTGGCTGCTGCTTTTACTACTGGTTTTTTGGCGACAGCTTTTTTGGCTGCTGGCTTGGCGGCGACTTTCGCTGCTGGTTTAGCGGCGACTTTTTTCGCTGCTGGCTTGGCGGCGGTTTTGGCGGCCACTTTTTTCGCTGCTGGTTTAGCGGCTACTTTGGCGACGGCTTTCTTCGCTGCTGGTTTAGCGGCGACTTTTTTCGCTGCTGGTTTGGCGGCGACCTTGGCGGCGACTTTCTTCGCTGCTGGTTTGGCGGCGGCTTTTTTCACTGCTGGTTTAGCGGCGACTTTAGCGACGGCTTTTTTCGCTGCTGGTTTAGCGGCGACTTTAGCGACGGTTTTCTTCGCGGCTGGTTTGGCGGCGGCTTTTTTCACCGCTGGTTTGGCGGCCGGTTTAGCGGCGGCTTTCTTCACTGCTGGTTTAGCGGCGGCTTTTTTCACTGCCGGTTTAGCGGCGGCTTTGGCGGCTGGCTTGGCGGCGGCTTTAGCGGCCACTGGTTTTTTTGCTGGTGCGGCTGCTTTAGCGGCGGTGGTTTTCTTTGCTGGTGCGGCAGCTTTCTTAGCTGCTGGTTTCTTAGCGGCGGTAGCCATGTTTAGTTCTCCTTCATCGGGGATGGGAAAAATTCGTTTACAAGATTTAAACCCGTCCAACCCGGAATTGGGCCAGGCGAATTATTCATCGGCGCAAACCAAATGCGGTTTGCGCTAATGAATTCGGCACTAGCTGAACTGCTGCATCTCCTCACAAGTGCAGCGCTTCAGCCATCGATCCACCCGCTCTCCGAAGCCGGAGCGGCGCGCGGATACAAATCTTGTCGCGACGCTTTGCGGAGGTCCGGGCGTGTACTCAGCTCCTGGAACCTGCGTCGCAGCCACGTCGCGATTTTCGTTTTCAAACAAAAAACCGCCCGACCTGAACTCAATCAGGCAAGACGGTTGAACAAAAACGACGTGGGCTTGTGCATATCGGTGTGAATCAGTATCCCGTGTTCGGTCTTCACTGCTCGTTCATCACTACGTGGTGCGCACTTCAAAAATTTCAACGTACTTTTTAAAACACGCATTTTCAAGTTCGTAAAGTACACGAAAACCTTATTGATGCGCAACCGGCACGTTAAGTATTCGCGCGCTTTTTTTCCGCCTTGCGCTCGCCAACTCACATACACATGGCGATTCGGCGTACTCGTTTGCTTCATCGCGCCGGCTTCGCGCGCGCTCAATCGGGTTCGGGAAGTGCCGCGCGCATCGCGCCGGAAAAATAGCACTTCAAAGTAAGCCTTATGCTGCCTGGGTTTCTTCGATGCCGTCGTCGTCGGCTTGAAATTCGCGTCACCCGCTTCCGAATCCGAGAGCGCTCGCGCTTCGTCCGCGCGCCGCCACTGCTCAGTGTTTTTAATTCGTCGCGATTATGAGACAGAGTAAGGCGAATAGCAAGCGGAATACAGCGGTGCACCGCATCGCGTCCGCGTTTTAGCATGCGTGATCGAACGCGATGACGGTGCGGATCATCGCCGGCGCAGCGACGTAAATCGGCGTTAAGGCATGCCGCTACAGGCGGCGTTTGAAATCGCCCGCGGCGTTGGATGTGCGGATGGTCGCACGAAGATCGCGTCGCTCGATGATCAAATCGCTGACCGGTTCTTCGCGCACGCGCGTCATACAAATCGCGGATATGTTTATTCGCGCTGCCAGCGCGGACGACGCATGCTCGGGTAGCAGGCCACTATCGAGTGATCGTCGTCGTTTGTTCTCGCTATGGCTGCGGGCGAATTACGCACCATGGCGCTATGAGATGCGCCGACGTTGCAGTCGCTCGCGCGCCTCGGCCAGCGCGACGCGCAGCTGGCGTTCCAGCTCGGCTTTTGGTGGGAGCTCGGTCCAATACTCGGCGACGGTGATGCCGTCCTTGTGCATCTGCAGCAGCTCGACTTGCTCGTGGCTGGACTCCGCGCACAGGATCAAACCGATGGGAGACTCCTCGCCAGATTGGCGCTCAAACTTGTCCAGCCATCGAAGGTACAGCTCCATCTGCCCCTTGTGCGCCGCCTTGAAGCGGCCGAGCTTCAACTCAATCGCCACCAGCCGGCGCAGACGGCGCTGGAAGAACTCCAGGTCCGCTTCGTCATCACCGTCTCGCAGACCGAGGAAGTCCAGAAAGTACGGATCTTTGAAAATCCCGGCGGATGAGGACTCCTGAACTCGCGGCACTTCCGCACCGGCGATCAAACGACGCTCATAGGCCTTCCGCTCGATCTGTCTGCGCAATTCCCTGACGCTCCAGCATTCCGCAGCGCCCTGCTATGCGTAGTACATGCGTGCCATCTCTGACTTTATAGGGATGAGGAGCAAAAAGTGTGTCCAACTCAATTGTCGCATCAGTGATGCGACAATTTCCACGTCGGAAAACGCTTAAACAAATTGCACCATCCGACGCAGATTCTTCGCCTCAAACCCTCTGCCAAACTCACACTCCAGCCGTGCGCCGAGGCGCTTCATAAGTTATGTCCCGCGCCAAACGCTGGCGGCTGGAAGCAATCAGTGCGCGTAATTCCGCATGCAGCGACTCCCGCTCATTCGTCTTGACGACCTCTGTTTTGTCCATGATTGTTCCCTCCAGTGATTAAACGAGAGTTCACTTTCGGCCTATCTCAACAGGGAAAATTGATCTTGAACAGGCGAGCGCTGGTCGCTCACATCCTTTGTGCAGGTGGTGGCACGCCCGATCTGGTCGGGGACCTGGGCCCAGGCTGAAATCGGGATAGGGGCTGTCACCCTCCCGCGGTTGCGCTTCACTTCGCTCACTGTGGTCAGCTCGCGACGGGACTTGCACCCGCAAGAATGCGCCCATGCTGGGCGCACATGAAAAAAGCCTCGCATATAGCGAGGCTTTTACTCGGGCGAAGGGGGGATTAATCCCAGTTCAGCGCGCCGCCGGTCTGGTATTCGATGACGCGGGTCTCGAAGAAGTTACGCTCTTTCTTCAGGTCGATCATCTCGCTCATCCATGGGAAGGGGTTCTCTTCCTGGTCGAACAGGGTTTCCAGGCCGATCTGGGTGGCGCGGCGGTTGGCGATGAAGCGCAGATAGCCTTTGAACATGGTGGCGTTCAGGCCCAGCACGCCGCGTGGCATGGTGTCTTCGGCGTAGGCGTACTCCAGATCCACCGCTTCCAGGAACAGCTGCTTGATCTCTTCCTTGAAGGCCGGAGTCCACAGCAGCGGGTTTTCCATCTTGATGGTGTTGATCAGATCGATGCCGAAGTTGCAATGCATCGATTCGTCGCGCAGGATGTACTGGTACTGCTCGGCGGCGCCCATCATCTTGTTCTGGCGGCCCAGCGCCAGGATCTGGGTGAAGCCGACGTAGAAGAACAGGCCTTCCATCAGGCAGGCGAACACGATCAGCGATTTCAGCAGTTTCTGGTCGTTTTCGACGGTGCCAGTGGTAAAGGCCGGGTCGGTCAGCGTGTTGATGAACGGAATCAGGAACTCGTCCTTGTCACGGATCGATTTGATCTCGTTGTAGGCGTTGAAGATTTCCTGCTCGTCCAGGCCCAGCGACTCGACGATGTACTGGTAGGCGTGGGTGTGGATCGCCTCCTCGAACGCCTGGCGCAGCAGGTACTGGCGGCACTCCGGGGCGGTGATGTGGCGGTAGGTGCCCAGCACGATATTGTTGGCGGCCAGCGAGTCGGCGGTGACGAAGAAGCCGAGGTTGCGCTTGACCAGGCGACGCTCGTCGTCGGTCAGGCCGTTCGGGTTCTTCCACAGCTCGATGTCGCGCTGCATATTCACTTCCTGCGGCATCCAGTGGTTGGCGCAGCCGGCCAGGTATTTGTCCCAGGCCCATTTGTACTTGAACGGCACCAGCTGGTTGACGTCGGTTTTGCCGTTGATGATGCGCTTGTCGTCGGCGTTGACGCGCAGCGCGACTTGTTCAGCAGTGCCTTCGCTTTCGATGGCAGCGTGGTTGACAGCTTGTTTGGCCGGTGCGGCCTCTTCGTCCCAGGACAGCGACATAATCAATTCCTCTGTGTTCTATATTAGTACCGGTGTCGTCCCGGCGAACGCCGGGACCCATACCTGCTCAGCATGGATTCCGGCTTGCGCCGGAATGACGGTTGTTATTGGCAGGCTTCGCATTCCTCGAAACCGTCATCGCCAGGACGCAGGTAGCAGGCCGCGCCATCGGCGTCCGCCGCGGCCGACACGGCCGCCACCGGCGCCGGGGCGGCGGCTTTGGCGCTGGCCGACATGCCGCCGTCGACCGCCACCGCGTTCAGGGCGCCAGTCTTGGAGGTCGATTTCTCCATGTGGGTGGCGGCGATGGTGCGCAGGTAGTAGGTGGTCTTCAGGCCGCGCAGCCAGGCCAGCTTGTAGGTCTCGTCCAGTTTCTTGCCCGAGGCGCCGGCCATGTAGATGTTCAGCGACTGCGCCTGGTCAATCCACTTCTGGCGACGCGAAGCCGCTTCCACCAGCCAGCTCGGCGGCACTTCAAACGCGGTGGCGTAGATCTCGCGCAGGTCGTTCGGGATGCGGTCGATCTTGGCCAGCGAGCCGTCGAAGTATTTCAGGTCGGCGATCATCACCTCGTCCCACAGGTCGCGCGCCTTCAGGTCACGCACCAGGTAGGCGTTGATCTCGGTGAACTCGCCCGACAGGTTGGACTTGACGTACAGGTTCTGGAAGGTCGGTTCGATGCACGCCGACACGCCGATGATGTTCGAAATGGTCGCGGTCGGGGCGATCGCCACGCAGTTCGAGTTACGCATGCCGAACTTGGCGATGCGCTCGCGCACCGGGGTCCAGTCCATGGCCGCCGACAGGTCCTGCTCCAGGTAGCCGCCGCGCTCTTCGGCCAGCAGCTTGATCGAGTCCTGCGGCAGGATGCCGCGATCCCACAGCGACCCTTTATACGAGGCGTAGTGGCCGCGTTCCTCGGCCAGCTCGGTCGAGGCCAGATAGGCGTAGTAGCAGACCGCTTCCATCGAGGTGTCGGCGAACTGCACCGATTCCATCGACGCGAACGGCACGCGCATCATGTGCAGGCAGTCCTGGAAGCCCATCACGCCCAGGCCGACCGGACGGTGGCGCATATTGGCGTTGCGGGCCTTGTCGACCGCGTAGTAGTTGATGTCGATCACGTTGTCGAGCATGCGCATCGCGGTGCGGATGGTTTTCTGCAGCTTGACGTGGTCCAGCTTGCCCTCTTTCATGTGGGCCGGCAGGTTGACCGAGCCCAGGTTGCAGACGGCGATCTCGTCCGGGCCGGTGTTCAGCGTGATCTCGGTGCACAGGTTGGAGCTGTGGACCATGCCGACGTGCTGCTGCGGCGAACGGATGTTGCAAGGATCTTTGAAGGTGATCCATGGGTGGCCGGTTTCAAACAGCATCGACAGCATCTTGCGCCACAGGTCCAGCGCCTGGATTTTCTTGAACACGCGGATTTCGCCGGCGGCGGCCTTGGCTTCGTAGCCCAGGTAGGCTTTTTCGAAGGCCTTGCCGACCAGGTCGTGCAGGTCCGGCGTGTCCGATGGCGAGAACAGCGTCCACTCGCCTTTTTCCATCACGCGCTTCATGAACAGGTCCGGAATCCAGTTGGCGGTGTTCATGTCGTGGGTGCGGCGGCGGTCATCGCCGGTGTTCTTGCGCAGGTCCAGGAACTCTTCGATGTCCATGTGCCAGGTTTCCAGGTAGGCGCACACCGCGCCCTTGCGCTTGCCGCCCTGGTTGACCGCCACGGCGGTGTCGTTGACCACTTTCAGGAACGGCACCACGCCCTGCGATTTGCCGTTGGTGCCTTTGATATGGGCGCCGAGCGCGCGCACCGGGGTCCAGTCGTTGCCCAGGCCGCCGGCGAACTTGGCCAGCAGCGCGTTTTCCTTGATGGCGTCGTAAATGCCTTCGAGGTCGTCGGACACGGTGGTCAGGTAGCACGACGACAGCTGCGAACGCAGCGTGCCCGAGTTGAACAGCGTCGGCGTCGACGACATGAAGTCAAAGCTCGACAGCAGGTTGTAGAACTCGATGGCGCGCGCTTCGCGGTCGCTTTCGTTCAGCGCCAGGCCCATGGCGACGCGCATGTAGAACGCCTGCGGCATTTCGATGCGGACGTCGCGGATGTGCAGGAAGTAGCGGTCGTACAGGGTCTGCAGGCCGATGTAGCCGAATTGCAGGTCGCGGTCGGCGACGATGGCCTTGGCCAGGCGCGCCAGGTCGAACTCGCCCAGTTTGGTGTCCAGCAGCTCGGCGGCGATGCCTTTGGCGATGTATTGCGGGAAGTAGGTCACGTACTCGGCGGCGGCGTTGGCTTGCGCCACTTCCTTGCCGAACACTTCCTTACGGATGGTGTGCAGCAGGATGCGGGCGGTCACCTGCGAGTAGGCCGGGTCCTTTTCCATCAGCGCGCGGGCGGCCAGGATGGCGGACTTGTGCAGTTCTTCGACCGGCACGCCGTCGTACAGGTTTTTCAGGGTTTCAGCGACGATGGCGTCGGCGTCGACGTGTTTTTCCAGGCCGATGCAGGCGGCGCCGATCAGGTTGGTCACGCGCGACAGTTCCAGCGGCTTGCGCTCGCCGTTTTCCAGCACATTGATTTGCGGGGCGGCGATGGCGCCGGCGCCGGACGCTTCCTTGGCCAGGCGGCGCTCTTCCATCTGCTTGGCGCGGTACAGCACGTAGGCGCGGGCGACGTCGTGTTCACCCGAGCGCATCAGCGCCAGTTCGACCTGGTCCTGCACGTCTTCGATGTGGAAGGTGCCGCCCGATGGCTGACGGCGCACCAGCGCGGTCACCACGTTGTTGGTCAGCTCTTCCACCAGCTCGCGGATGCGGGCCGAGGCGGCGCCCTGACCGCCGTTGACCGCCAGGAAGGCCTTGGTCATGGCGACTGCAATTTTCGACGGTTCAAACGCGACGACCGCGCCGTTACGGCGGATGATGCGGTAGTCACCGAGTGCGCTGGCGGCCACGGCTGGGCTGCTGGCGGTGCTCGCAGCGGCCGCTGGTACCAGCGCTGGATTGATGGTGATGTCTTGAGTAGATTGCATTGAAGCTCCCCGGTTACAACGTGCAGTCATCGCTGCGCCGCGTGTATGTTTAATAAGAATTAGTGTCACACTGAAAACCACTATATCTAGTGTCGAGCCTAACCCGATCCACTGATTGTAGTAGCCGCACTGTACCCATGCAAGGGGAAATTTTGTCGTTTAAGGCAATTTTTCTATTGACTTTGCAGAAGGCCTTTTACCACGTGCAATCCCGCGATCGCGCCCGCCAACGCGGGCTCATCCAGTGCCTTTTTATGCAGCAACTTCCGGTAGACCTCCCAGTCGAAACCGGGTCCGGGATCGGTTTTGCGGCCCGGCGCGATGTGCTCATGGCCTTGCACATCGGTCAACGGATAGTGCCGGCACAGCGCCATCGTCAGCGCCGCCAGCGTCGCGTATTGCGCCGCCTCGAACGGCAGGAAGTCGCAGCCTTCCAGCTCCACGCCGATCGAAAAGTCATTGCATTTTTCGCGCCCCCGGAAGCAAGAACGGCCCGCGTGCCAGGCGCGATCATTAGCAGAAACATACTGGATCAGGCGGCCGTCGCGGCGGATGAAAAAATGGCTGGAGACCTTCAATCCGCGCAGGTCGGCGAACGAGGGGTCAGCATTATAGTCGATCCGGCCGCTGAACAGGTCCGACACGTGCGGCCCGCCGAAGCGGCCCAGCGGCAGCGAGATGTTGTGCACCACCAGCAGCGTGATGTCGGCCGGGTCGGGCCGGGCGTCGTAATGCGGGCTGTCGTAGCGTTGCGCCGACGGCAGCCAGCCATCAAAAATACTCAAGCTTCGGGCTCCTGGATATTCAGTTTCTGCATCTGGTAGCGCAGCTGGCGGAAGCTGATGCCCAGCAGTTGCGCCGCTTGCGTGCGGTTGAACCGGGTCCGCGCCAGCGCGCGCAGAATAATCTCACGTTCCACCTGGTTCAGGTAGTCGGGCAGGCTGCTGGGCAGCGTGTCCGCTGCCGGCGATGACGGCGGCGGCAGGGACGCGGCGCCGCGCGCGCCCTTCAGCGACAGGTCGTCGACCTGGATCACGCCGCCGTTGGCGAAGGCCAGCGCCCGCTCCAGGATGTTTTCCAGCTCGCGCACATTGCCGGGGAAGGCGTAGCCGCTCAGCGCCTCCAGCACGCCCGGCCCCAGCGTGACCGGCTGGCCGGCGGCGCCCAGCCGGCCGAGGATGGCGGCGATCAGCAGCGGCAGGTCGTCCAGCCGGGCGCGCAGCGGCGGCACGCTCAGCTCGATCACATTCAGCCGGTAAAACAGATCCTGGCGAAAGCCGCCCTGCTCCACGCATTGCGCCAGGTTTTTGTGGGTCGCGCTGATCAGCCGCACATCGACCGGCTCCTCGGCGGTGGCGCCGAGCTTGCGCACGCGCCGCTCCTGGATGGCGCGCAGCAGCTTGACCTGCATCGCCAGCGGCAGGTCGGCCACCTCGTCGAGCATCAGCGTGCCGCCGTTGGCGGCCTGGAAGAAGCCGTCGCGCTCGTCGACGGCGCCGGTGAACGCGCCCTTGCGGTAGCCGAAGAACTCCGCTTCCATCAACGCCTCGGGGATGGCGCCGCAATTGACGGCGATGAAGGGTTGGGCCGCGCGCGCGCTTTGCGCGTGGATGTCGCGCGCCGCCAGTTCCTTGCCGCTGCCCGATTCGCCGTGGATGGCGATCGGCGCCATCGAGCGCGCCAGCCGGGCGATCTGCGCGCGCAGCGCCCGCATCACCGCCGAGTCGCCGTGCAGGCGACTGGCCGGCGGCGCGGCCGGCGCGCCGTGATCGAGTCGCAGCGCCGAGGCCACCATCAGCCGCAGCTGGTCCAGCGCCACCGGCTTGCAGACATAATCGAAGGCGCCGGCCTTGAGCGCGACCACCGCGTTGTCGGCGCTGCCGAAGGCGGTCAGCACCGCGACCGGCGTGTGCCGGCCGGCGGCGCCGGCCTCGCGCACCAGCTCCAGCCCCAAGCCATCGGGCAGACGCATATCGGTCAGCACCAGCTGGTAGTCGTGCGCGGCCAGCAGCGCGCGCGCGGCGGCCAGCGAGGCGGCGCTGTCGACGTCCAGCCCCATTTTGACCAGGGTCAGCTCCAGCAGCTCGCGCAGGTCTGCTTCATCATCGACGACAAGAACGCGCGGGGAACGAGCACTCATCCGGCAGCCTTTAAAGTGATTACGAACCGCCCGCTCAGCGACGGGCCATCGGCGCCGCCGTCGCTATTGAAACGATATTCATAATCGAGCCGCGCCTCGTTATTCAAGCACAATTCCCGCGCCAGATACAGCCCCAGCCCCAGCCCGGTGCCATTGCCGTTGCCGGCGGTGGTGTAAAACGGTTCAAACAGGTGGGCGCGCGCCTCGGGCGTGATGCCGGGACCGTCGTCCTGGACGTGCAGCTCCAGCCGCCGCGCCGTGTCGGCCACCACGCTGAGCCGGATCGACGCCGGCCCGCCGCTGGCGTAGCGCAGCGCGTTGCTCAGCAGGTTGAGCAGCACTTCGCGCAGGTGCAGCGCATCGAAACGCACCAGCGCGCCAGGCGCCACCGAGACGGCGATCAGGTCCGGCGCCAGGCCGTGGGTCTCGCTGAACTCGGCGCGCAGCGCGGCCAGAAAGCCGTCCAGCGCCAGCGGCTCGCTGGGGACCTGGGCCTTGCGCGACAGTTGCAGGATGTCCTCCACCATGCGGTTGACCCGCGCCACGTTGTCGCCGACGATGCTCAGCAGGCGCTGCGGCAACGGCGCGTCGACCTCCTCCGCCAGCAGCGCGGTGGCGTGGGCGATGGCCGACAGCGGATTGCGCACCTCGTGCGCGATGCTGGCGGTCAGCCGCCCCATCGACGCCAGCTTCAGCTGCTGCGCCTGGTGCTCGATATCGGTCATGTCCTGCAGGAAGATCACGCCGCGCTCGGCGCCCAGGCCTTGGGTCTCGGCGGCGGCGAAGCGCACCTTCAGGTACACCGCCAGGTCGCGCCGCGCGCGCCAGGCGGCGGTCACGCCTGCCAGCGCGGCGTCGTTGTAGGGGCGCAGCGTCAGCAAGGTGGTGGCGCGGCCGCTGTCGGCGCGCCAGTGGGCATAGGCTTGGGTCAGCGGCGCCAGCGCCACCGCCTCCGACAGGCTGAACGGCCGCGCCAGCTGTTCCAGCCCGGCCAGTCCCAACATCCGCTGGGCGGCGGGATTGCTGGCGTGGACCTGCCCCTGCGGATCAACCACCAGGATGCCATCGCCGATATTGGCCATCACCAGCCGGTTGACCGCCTGCTGCACGGCGATCTCGACGCCGCGACGGCTGGCCAGCGCCTCCTGCCCGATCAGCCTGGCCGCCAGGCGGTTGACCACCAGCACGGCGGCCAGCAGCACGGCGCCGTACAGGCCGGCAGACATGATGTCGCGCTCGCTGGTGTCGGCGAGCAGCAGATGCCAGGCGCTGTCGCCCAGCAGGAACAGCGACACCAGCGAGGCGCAGAACAGCGCCACCAGCAGCGGCGCCAGGATGGCCAGCCCGGCCAGCGGAAACAGATACAGGATGGCCAGCCCGCTGCGTATGCCGCCGCCGGCCAGGTACAGCAGCGAGATGATGGCCAGGTCGCAGGCGATCGGCGACAGCAGTTGCAGCATGAAGCGGCGCCGCACGAACAGCGCCGACAGCGCGAAGCCGATCGCCAACGCCAGGTAGAGCAGGCAGATCGACCGGTCAAGGCCGGCGCGGTTGCCAAGGCTGAGGTAGGCCAGCAACAGCAGCGCGATCACCACCCGGGTGGCGTTCAGCGTCTGCAGAGAACGCCAGAAGGTTGCGCGCGATGCGGCCGGGAGGGCTGGCGGGCGCGCGGGCATGACGCGCGGTGGACGTCAGGCGGACGGCAGGGCGGCATGCGCCGCGCTGCAATAGTCACGGCCGTTGGTCTGCACCGTTTCCGAGGCGGGATAGAAAACGCCGCAATGGGCGCATTGCAGCATCACTTCGGCGTCATTGGCCGCCTGGGCGGCGGCGCGCGCCTTGTAACCGGGTTGCGGTTGCGGCTGCGGCTGCGGTTGCGGCTGGGCCGCCGCCTGCTGTTGCTGGCGGAACTGGTCCTGATAGCGCTTTTGCGCCTGGCGGATCTTGCTGCGGATGGCAAAGATCACCAGCGCGGCCAATGCCAGCCACATTAAAAACTTCGTCATGCCCAACCCTTATGTAACACTACTTCCAAAACAAACCGGCTGCCGACATAGGCCAGCGCCAGCGTGGCAAACCCGGCCAGCGTGAAGCTCAGCGCGGTCTTGCCGCGCCAGCCGCGGAAACGGCGCCCGGCCAGCAACGCGGCGAACAGCACCCACGACAGCAAGGTGAACACCGACTTGTGATCCCATTTCAGCGCCTGGCCGAACAATTGTTCCGAGAACACGATGCCCGACAGCACGGTCAGGCTCAGCAAGGTGAAGCCAAAGCTTATCATGCGGAACAGCAGCTTTTCCATGGTCAGCAGCGCCGGCAACTGGTCCAGCGCGCCGGACAGGAAGGACTTTTTATCGCTGCGCGCGTGCAGCCGCGACTCCTGCAGCGCCATCAGCACCGCGTGGAACGCGGCCAGCGTCAGCGTGCTGTAGGCCATGGTGGCGACCGCGATATGCCAGCCGAACAGCGGCGACTTGCCCTCCAGCGGCACCAGGTTGCCGGGGAACGCCACCTGCAGCGCGGCCGCCAGCGCGGCGCTCGGCATGACCAGGCGGCGCAGGCCGTCCAGGCTGAAGTTACGGTTTTCCACCCAGTACGCGGCCACCGATACCCACAAGGCCGACGACAGCATGGCGGCAAAGCCGAAGCGCAGCTCGCCGGCGCCGGCGATCTCGAACCACAAGCCCAGCCCATGCAGCAGCCAGGCCGCCAGCGTCATGCCGGAAATCAGCCCGCCACGGCGCGATGGCAGGGCGGCGCACACGATGTACAGCACGATGGCTGCGATAAGAGAATAGATCTGCATCCGCGCAGTTTACACCATCGCCTCAGTCCACGGCGGCCATGCGCAGCTCATCGTGATGATGGCGTTGCTGTTCTTCCATCACCAGCTGGCCCAGTTCGCGTTTCAGGGCGTTGAACTCGGCGGCGGCCGGGTCGCGCAGCCGTGGCAGCGCCACCAGCAGGTCGCGCTTGACGGTGCCGGGGCGGTAGGTCATCACCACGATGCGGTCGGCCAGGTAGATCGCCTCCTCGATCGAATGGGTGACGAAGATGATGGTCTTCTTCAGCTCGGCCCAGATGCGCAGCAATTCGTCCTGCAGATTGCGGCGGGTCAGCGCGTCGAGCGCGCCGAAGGGCTCGTCCATCAGCATGATCGGCGAATCGAGCGCCAGCACGCGGGCGATCGCCACCCGCTGGCGCATGCCGCCCGACAAATCTTTCGGATAACGGTTGCGGAAGTCCTGCAAGGACAGCATGGTCAGCAGTTGATCCACCGTGGCGGCGATCTGCGCCTTCGGCTGGCCCTTGATCTGCAGGCCGAAGGCGACGTTCTCGGCCACCGTCATCCACGGGAACAGCGCGTATTCCTGGAACACCATGCCGCGCTCCGGACCGGGCGCGGTGACCAGCTGGCCCTCGGCGCGGATGCTGCCGGACGACGGCGGCGCGAAGCCGGCCACCGCGTTCAGCAAGGTCGACTTGCCGCAGCCCGACGGCCCCAGCAGGCAGACGAACTGGCCTTGTGGAATCTCCAGATTGATGTCCTTGAGCGCCACCACTTCCCGCTCGGCGGTCTGGAACACCTTGTTGACCTGCGCAATGAGGATATGCGTCATCAGTTCTCCAGTCCGCGGTGCCAGCGCAGCAGATAGTTATTCAGCTTGTTCATGCCGACGTCGATCGCCAGCCCGATCAGGCCGATGGTGATCATGCCGGCGATGATCTTGTCCGACCAGAAGTACTCGCGCGCCTCCAGGATGCGGAAGCCGAGGCCGTTGTTCACCGCCACCATCTCGGCCACGATCACGACGATGAAGGCGGTGCCGATGCCGATGCGCACGCCCGACAGGATGTAGGGCACCGCCGCCGGCAAAATCACGCGCGCAAACAGCGTGAAGCCGGACGCGCCGAGGTTGCGCGCGGCGCGGATATAAATGCCGTCCACCTGGCGCACGCCGGCGATGGTATTCATCAGCACCGGGAAGAAGGCGCCCAGCGCGATCAGAAACACCGCCGGCGGATTGCCCAGGCCGAACCACAGCATCGACAGCGGAATATAGGCGATCGGCGGAATCGGCCGCACCATCTGCACCAGCACATTGAACCAGTCGTACACGCGGTTGCTCATGCCCATGGCCAGACCGAGCGGCAGAGCCAGACCGCCGCCGATCAGGAAACCGACCACCACCCGGTACAGGCTACTGAGGGAATCGGTGATCAGCTCGCCGGACACGGCCCAGTGCAGCCAGCCGCCGGCCGCCGGGTCATACGGCTGCAGCGGCAACAGGTAGGCCATCCACTTCTCCGCCACCGCCAGCGGCGACGGCAACACCTGCGGATTGACCCAGCCCATCGTCGCCACCGTCTGCCACAGCGCCACCACCAGCGCCGGCAGCACCAGGCCGACGCCAAGCTGGCGCCAGGACGAGGTGGAAGCCATTATTTAACGCCCAGCGATTTCTTGGCCGCTTCCAGCAGATCGGTCTTGACCCAGTCCCTGGCCACCGGCGGCTTGCTCATGCGGCCGACGCCGGTCTTGACCATGACGTCGGTGGTGGTCTGGATGTGCTCGGGCGTGATGTCGTAGCTGTACGGCGAATTGCCGATGGCGTCGTCGAAATCGTCCTTGGTGATCTGGCCCTTGAACACCACCTCGCGCACGTATTTCTCGGCGATGGCCTGGTTGTCGATGAAGGTCTTGGTGGCCTGCACGAAACAGTTCATGAATTTTTCCGCCAGCGGCCGCTTCTCTTTATAGAACTTCTCGGTCATCACCATGGTGCGCACCGGCTCGCCGATCGGCGTATCGTAGGGCTTGAGCATTTCCGTGCCGAAGCCCTTGTTGATGGCCTGCGAGGATTGCGGCTCGGACTGCATCATGGCGTCGATCTGCTTGCCCAACAGCGCCTGGTTCAAATCGGCGTAGGCCAGCCACACCAGTTGCACATCCTTGCCCGGCTGGTCGGCGAAGGTCATGCCGTTCTGCTGCAGTTCGGCCAGCAGCAGCACCTCCTGGATGCCGCCGCGGGTGACGCCGACCTTCTTCCCTTTCAGGTCCTTGACGGTTTTGAGCTTGAGATCGGCGCGGCTGACCAGTTGCGCCCCGCCCTTGGCGAAGCCGGCCACCACATAAATCGGCGCGCCGCCGGCACGGCCGGAGATGGCCGCCTCGGAGGCGGTGGTGCCGACGTCCAGTTCGCCGGCGATGATGGCCTGCATCACATCCAGGCCCTTGGCGAACACCCGCTCCTCGACCTTGATGCCGCACTTGGGCGCGATCTCTTTTATATAGGAGACGGCGCCGTAATGGGCGAACTTCAGGTTACCCAGGCGGACCACTTCCTGGGCCTGAGCACTAGCGGCACTCAGCGAACCCAGTAGGACAGCACAGCAAAACGCTTTCAGCTTCATCCCCATCTCCTCTATTTGTGTCAATAAATCATACCAAGCACATGCCGGAATTCCTATCACGAGCCGCATCAATGTGATCACGGTCACACTCCCCCACCGACATAAGCGCTTAGTATGGCATTACTAAATCGCAAACATATTATTTTTTCACAACGGTGTCATAATGCTGACCTGTGGTACTCACTCGCCAACAGAAATTGCGTGCGTTGCAATACTTGCGGCGACTTTGACTGCATGCGGTGGCGACGACTCGGCCACACCGGCCGATCCGCTTCCCGCCCCCCTGCTGAGCATTAGTGGCAACAGCGGGCGCGCCATCGCAGGCGGCGCGGCGGTGACATTGACGGCGACGCCCTCGTACAGTTCCACGGTCAGTTCGGCGCTAGCCGCCGGCAACCCTGGCTCGCTATCGGCCAGCAGCGGCGCCAACACCTGCTACCAGCCGCCTGCCAGCGTGAGTGCGAACACCCAGATTACCATCACCGCCAGCGCAAACGGCGTCAACAAATCCTTCACGCTGCCCCTGTGCCCGGCCGACTACCCGCGGTTGGAACTACAAGCAGGCGATGATGGCGGCCTTGGCCGCATCGACGGCACCGGCACTGCGGCCCGGCTCAACGTGGTACACGGCTTTAGTAGCGATGCCAGCGGCAATCTCTACCTGGCCGAGGACGGTCCGGCCTTGCGCAAAGTGACGCCGGCTAGGGTCGTCACCACGCTACTGGCGACCACGCCCGGCTATGTCGATGGCACCAAAGGCACCGCAAAACTTAACACGCCAGGGAGCCCCGTCGCAGGCCCGGACGGCAGCGTGTATTTCACCGATACCGATGCCGCCATGGCCAACGGCGTCACGCACAAGGCGCTGATTCGTAAGCTGGCACCGGACGGCAGCATCAGCACCGTCGCCCAATTTACCTTGGCGCCATTCGACACTTTGCGTCTGGCGGCCGACAGCAAGCAGTTGTACGCCTATCAGCCGGAGCAAATCAGCACGGGATCGTTCGGCGGGGTCGTCGCCCCTCTGAGCGGCGTCTCCAGCGTCGACGGTGCCAATCTGGTGGCCGGTCTGAACAACACGCTTTACGCCCAGCACGACGGGCAGATCGATGCGATGCAGGCGGACGGCACCACCACGCCATTTGCCGGCAAAACGCCGCAGACGACAGGCGATGTGGACGGCGCCGGCAGCGCCGCGCACTTCACCAATCTGGCGCTGGGGAGTATCGATGCCGACGGCAACCTGTACGGCCGGGAGAGCGATGCCACCAGCGGCACCTGGCGCTCCACCGGGATCACCCCCGCAGGCGTCGTGACCAGCATCAGCGCGCTGCCGATCACGCCGGGCGTGATGTATGCCGCCGGTAATACATACAGCATCGACCAGGGCCTGGTGATGCGCACCACGCCGGCCGGCGCGACCAGCATCATCGCCGGTACCCCAGGCCGGAACCTCACTTACGGTGGCGATCTGCCTGGCTCGCTGGAGGGGCCATCGCACCTGACCAAGACCGGCCCCTACCGTTTCGCCCTGTTCTCGGGGAGGCCGTCATGCGCCTGTATGTGCCACACTAATTTCATTCACCTTAAGGAAGCATGATGAATACCAAGCACTTCACCACCCGCCGCACGCTGCTGACCGCCGCCGGGGCCTCTCTGGTGGCCAGCACCCTCAGCGCCTGCGGCGGCGGTGGCGGCTCGCCGACGCCGGCACCGCCGCCCCCCCCAACGCCAACGCCCCCCCCCGCGCAAACCATCGGCCTCAGCCTGTCTGGCAGCCAGATGCTGGGCAGCGCGCCGGTCAGCATCAGCGCCGCGCTGGGCGTGGCGGCGGACGTCAGTTGGGCACTGGCAGGCGGCAATCCGGGCGCCTTGTCGGCCAACAGCGGCGCCAGCGTCAGCTACACGCCGCCGGCCACACGCGTGAGCGCCATCACGCCGGTCACGGTGACCGCGTCCGCTTCCGGCATCAGCCAGAGCGTGCGTCTGGCGCTCTACCCGGATGCCGGCGCGCCTGGCCTGAGCCTGCTGGCAGGCTCGCTGGCCGGCCGCGCCATCATCGACGGTGTCGGCGCCGCCGCACGCTTCAACAACATCGTCGCGCTGGCAAACGACGGCAACGGCGCGGTACTGGTGGCCGATCTGGCCGGTGCCGCCGACGGCAGCACCTTCTATCCGAGCACCATCCGCCAGATCAGCGCCAGCGGTGCCGTTACCACGCTGTTCGCGCCGGCGCGCGGCCACGCGGACGGCAACGGCGCCGATGCGCGACTGGGCAAGGTGTCGGCCATGGCGGTGGCACCCGACAGCAGCATCTACCTGGTCGACTGGGCGGCCGACACCTACTACCTGCGCCGCCTGACCCGCGCGGGCGCGCTCAGCACCGTGGCCACGCTGAGTCCCCCGCTCACCTTCAGCAGCGCCCGGGTCGTGGTGGACGGCAATGGCGCCGTCACCGTACTGACCTCGCGCGCCGTGTACCGCGTCAACGGCGACACGCTGGCACTGGCGGCGGGATCGGAAACCGACTTCGCCGGCAGCGTGGATGACGCCGGCGTCGCCGCGCGCTTCACCGCCATCAGCGACGCGGTGGCGGCCGGCAACGGCGATATCTATGTGATCGACAACTTCAGCATCCGCAAGGTGGCCGCCAACAACAGCGTCAGCACGCTGGCTGGCGTGGCGACGGCCGCCTCGCCGAGCATCGCCCTTGACGGCGCCGGCAGCGCCGCGCGCTTCGGTCGACCGGTGTCGCTGGCGTTCAACACCGGCGGCCAGTTACTGGTGCTGGACCGCGAGGACGCCGGCCGCACCGGCTACCTGATCCGCCAGGTGAGCCTGGCCGGCGTGGTGACCACGCCTTACCGCGGTACCGACCCGAAGAACTTCAGCGCGCTGGGACCGGCCGGCACGGCAACCCCGAACCGGAGCCTGACGGTTACCAGCAACAACGCCATCGTCCTGGCCAGCACCGGCCAGTTGCAAACGCAATCCGACGCCAGCAGCGCCACCTTGCTGGCCGGCCTGGAAAACGACAGCGACGAACGCGTGGATGGCCAGGGTGCCGCCGCCCGCTTCGTCAATCCGGCCTATCTGGCGGCTGACCTGAGCGGCAACATCTACGTGGCGGAACGCGCCGGCGCCGTGAGCGGTCGCCTGCTCGAGCCCACGGGCCTGTGGCTGCGCAAGATCAGCGCCACCGGCCAGGTCAGCACCTTGGTCGCGGTCGCCAACCAATTGACCGTGACTGGCCTCGCCGCCGACGCCGACGGCAATGTGTATGTGTCGACGCGCTTCCCGCGGGCGACGCTGATCGGCGAAGCCCCGGGCGGCTACATCCACAAAGTCAGCCCGCAGGGTGTGGTCGCCGAGTTTGCCGGCGGCAAACCGATGCAACAGCCGGCACCGGTGGATGGCGCTGGCGCCGAAGCCTCGTTTACCGGGCCGACGCTGGAGGGCATCGACAGCAGCGGCAATTTGTACGTCACCGACGTCAATCGCTGGGCCACGCCGGCCGCCACCGTCCTCCGCAAAGTCACTCCGCAGGGCGTGGTCAGCACCATCAGCGCGCTGCCGGCGGGGCTGAACAAAGCGCCCGATGGCAACTTTTACAGCGCCGACGCTGCAAGCTCGGTGCTCTACCGCCTCGACGCTAACGGCATCAAGACCGTGGTGGCAGGCGTGGCCGGGCAGCGCGGCACCCGTCTGGGCACACTGCCTGGCGGTATGGACGCGCCGCCAGCGATGATCGCGACCGGCCCGGACAGCTTTGCCGTGATCTCTGGCGCCGCTGTGCTACGGCTGGTGCTACCGCACTAAGACTAGCCGGCCAACGCCACCACCGGCGTCCGCCTGGCGGTCCTGGTGGGCGGCACGAGGCCGAACAACAGGCCGGTGACCACGAGGCCGGCCCCGCGCATACCGGCGGCGGCGTCAGCAACGACGACACAATACCTTGCCCGAACAACAGATGCCGCCACCAAAAATTATATTTTTTAGCAACACATCAAATACATGAACGGTGGAGCGATGCGGTAAAATGGCGGCCATTGTCCGGCCGTGCGGCCGGCACCAACACCAACTAACCGATCACCATGCTAGATAATCTGACTCAACGCCTCGCCAAGGTCGTCAAGACCATGCGCGGCGAGGCCCGCCTGACCGAAACCAACACCGCCGAGATGCTGCGCGAAGTGCGCATGGCGCTGCTGGAGGCCGACGTCGCGCTGCCGGCCGTGCGCGACTTCATCGCCCGCGTCAAAGAAAAAGCCCTCGGCGAGGAAGTGATTTCCTCGCTGTCGCCGGGCCAGGCGCTGGTCGGCGTGGTGCAGCGCGAGCTGGCCGCGCTGATGGGCGCCGACCTCGGCCCGGAAGCGGCGCAGCTGAGCTTTGCGCAGCAGCCGCCCGCCATCATCCTGATGGCCGGTCTGCAGGGTGTGGGTAAAACCACCACCGTCGGCAAGCTGGCCAAGTACCTGAAGGAAGAGAAGAAAAAGAAAGTGCTGACCGTCTCGGCCGACGTCTACCGTCCTGCCGCGATCGCCCAGCTGCAATCGGTGACCGGCCAGGTCGGCGCCGACTTCTTCCCGTCCACCGCGCAGGACAAGCCGGTCGACATCGCGCTGGCCGCGCTGGACTGGGCCAAGAAGCACTACCACGACGTGCTGATCATCGACACCGCCGGCCGTCTGGGCGTCGATGAGGAAATGATGAAAGAGATCGCCGCCGTGCACGGCGCGGTCAAGCCGGTGGAAACGCTGTTCGTGGTCGACGCCATGCTGGGCCAGGACGCCATCAACACCGCCAAGGCCTTCAACGACGCGCTGCCGCTGACCGGCATCGTGCTGACCAAGCTGGACGGCGACTCGCGCGGCGGCGCGGCGCTGTCGGTGCGCCACATCACCGGCAAGCCGATCAAGTTCGCCGGCGTGTCGGAAAAGCTCGACGGTCTGGAAGCGTTCGATCCGACCCGCATGGCCAACCGCGTGCTGGGCATGGGCGACATCCTGGCGCTGGTGGAAGAGGCGCGCAAGGGCGTCGACGCCAAGGCCGCCGCCGACCTGGCCAACAAGGTCAAGTCGGGTGGCAAATTTGACATGAACGACTTCAAGGCGCAGCTGGGCCAGATGAAGAAAATGGGCGGCATGGCCAGCCTGGTCGACAAGCTGCCGGCGCAGTTCCAGCAGGCGGCCGGCAACGCCAACATGGACCAGGCCGACAAGCAGGTGCGCCGCATGGTCGGCATCATCGACTCGATGACGCCGGCCGAGCGCGCCAAGCCGGAGCTGATCAAAGCCACCCGCAAGCGCCGCATCGCCGCCGGCGCCGGCGTGCAGGTACAGGAAGTGAACCGCATGCTGAACCAGTTCGAGCAGATGCAGACGATGATGAAAAAGCTGTCCGGTGGCGGCATGATGAAGATGATGCGCTCGATGAAGGGCATGATGCCGGGCATGCGCTAAGCCGCCCGCGACCGCATGGAAAAGCGCGTCAGATCACGTAAACATAGGTTTAGCCCCGTGTTGACGTGGTGTTTCCGGAAAAAAACGCGAAAAACACTTGCGCACCGGTTAAATCCCCACCAATATTAGCCGGTGCGATCAATTGCGCAATTTTCTATGTGTTCGTTAAGGAGGCTCGAATATGGCAACAGCCAAAAAAGCAGCACCAGCTAAGAAACCGGCGGCAAAGCCTGCCGCGAAGAAAGCAGCAGCACACGTCAAAGCAGCAGCCAAACCCGTTGCAAAAAAAGAGCCGGCCGTGCGCAAGCCGAACGCCGCCTTCATGAAAGAATTGACGCCATCCGCCTCCCTGGCTGCCGTCGTCGGCGCCGCGCCCCTGCCGCGCACCGAAGTGACCAAGAAAGTGTGGGACTACATCAAGAAGTACGATCTGCAAGATCCGGCCAACCGTCGCAACATCAACGCCGACGACAAGCTGAAAGCCGTCTTCGGCGGCAAAGCCCAAGTTTCGATGTTCGAAATGACCAAGCTCATTTCCGACCACCTGAAATAAAAAATACGGTGTCAGATACCGTCTTGAATGGCAAGCTTTTTCGATAAGTATTTGGGGTCGAAAGGCTTGCCAGTACGGATGACACCGTAAATCAGATGCGTCAGTTTGTGAACGACAGCACTGATCACCGCT
>NZ_WWCP01000015.1 GCF_009857505.1 Duganella lactea | reverse complement strand
CACGGGTTCAACTACCCAAAGTCTGGTCGGCGTCACCCTGCCTGACCGTTGCCACCTCCACATTATCCGGCGATGGCGCGGTAGATTCAATATACGAGGTCTGACAATCGCACACGGGCTCAACTGCGTAGCAGTTGAGCCCGTGTGCGATTGTCAGACCTGACACCCGTTTTTCAGACGGTGGCCGGGGCCGGGGTCTTGGCGCGGTAGTCGCACAGGTCGATCTGCATGCAGTTCCAGCATTCCGGCTTGCGCGCCTTGCAGGTGTAGCGTCCGTGCAGGATCAGCCAGTGGTGGGCGTCGTGCAGAAACTCCTTCGGCACGAATTTCAGCAGTTTCTGTTCGACGATGTCGACGTTCTTTCCTGGCGCCAGGCCGGTGCGGTTGGCGACGCGGAAGATGTGCGTGTCCACCGCCATCGTCGGCTGGCCGAAGGCGGTGTTCAGCACCACGTTGGCGGTCTTGCGGCCGACGCCCGGCAGTTCTTCCAGCGATTCGCGGTCTGCCGGCACGATGCCGCCGTGCTTCTCCAGCAAAATCTTGCAGGTGGCGATGACGTTCCTGGCCTTGGTCTTGTACAGGCCGATGGTCTGGATGTAGGTCGTCAGTTCTTCCTCCCCCAGGTCCAGCATCGCCTGCGGCGTGTTGGCCACCGGGTAGAGCTTGCGCGTGGCTTTGTTGACGCCGACGTCGGTCGCCTGCGCCGACAGCAGCACGGCGATCAGCAGCTCAAACGGTGTGGTGTACGCAAGTTCGGTGACGGGATGGGGGGTGGCGGCGCGGAAGCGCACAAACATTTCGTGGCGTTTGGCTGCGTTCATTGGTTCTCGGATGCTTTTTTCAGGCGCGCGCGCTCCATGGCGGCGGCGATGATGGCGCGCTTGCGTTCCAGCGCGGCGGCCGATGCGGCGTCGGCCGGATCGATGGCGTTGACGGTGGCCAGTTTGGCGTGGGCTTTCTCGGCCAGGCGGGCGTCGTTTTCTGCTTTGTCACGCTGCAGGCGCATGGCGCGGAAGTCGTGCCGCGCGCGCGCGGCGTCGGCGTCGGCTTGCGACCACGCGGCCCAGCCGCTGGTCTCGGTCACCGGGTACATGACGATGCAGTCGACCGGGCAGGGCGCCACGCACAGGTCGCAGCCGGTGCACAGCGCCGGCACGATGGTGTGCATCAGCTTGGCCGCGCCGACAATCGCGTCCACCGGGCAGGCCTGGATGCACAAGGTGCAGCCGATGCACAGCGACTCATCGATGTAGGCCACGGCGCGCGGCCGCTCCAGTCCATTGACCGGATTCAGTGGAATGACCTTGCGCCCGGTCACCGCCGATAGTCGTTCGATGCCTTCGGCGCCGCCGGGCGGGCACTGGTTGATTGCGGCGTCGCCGGCGGCGATCGCTTCCGCATACGGCCGGCAGCCGTTATAGCCGCACTTGGTGCATTGCGTCTGCGGCAGGGCATCTTCGATGCGGTCGGCAAGAGTGGGTTCGGTGGACACGGCGCACTAACATCGGGCAAAAACGCCATTATCCGATATCTGCGCGCGCCTTACCAAAAAACCTCACCCGGCGTACGGTTTGGCGCTGCAGTTCCTCGTCGTGCAGGCTCAGTGCCGGCTTCATCAAATCGCTGGTGCTGACGATGCCGATCAGGCGGCGCGATTGCATGTTCTCGACCACCGGCAGCCGGCCGACGCCGTGCACCGCCAGCCGCGAGGCCAGCGTGCGGCAGGTTTCATCGGCCAGCGCGACGATCGGCAGGTTGACGCCGAACAGGTCGCCAACCCGCAGCGCGCCCGGCTTGCCGCTCAGGCCGGCGCGGTCCAGCATGCCCAGCAGCGCGCCGTCACGCACCACCGGATAGGCGCGGTGGCGCGGGTGGGCGTGGAAGTGGGTGCCTTCCACGTCGGCGATCAGCGCGTCGGCGTGGATACTGTCGACGGTGGCGGTCATCACCTCGGCCACGCTGTGGCGTTCCATCGGGTCGATGCCGTATTCGCGGTAGATGTGGTGGCCGCGGCGGGCGATCTTTTCGGTCAGGATCGAGCGGTGCATGGTGGCGACCGTGAACGCATAGGCGATGGTGGCGGTGGCCAGCACCGGCAGCAGGGCGTTGGCGTCGTGCGTGAGCTCGAACGCGAACACCACCGCCATCACCGGCGCGCGCATCATGCCGCCCAGTGTGGCGGCCATGAACACCAGCGGCCACACGGCCGGCTCGCCGCCCGGCAGATACGGGCCGAGCACGGCGCCGAGACCGGCGCCCAGCATCAGCAGCGGCGCCAGCACGCCGCCCGAGGTGCCCGAGCCCAGCGCCAGCAGCCAGATCACGGCCTTGACGATCAGCAGGCTCAGAATGGCCGCTGCGGCCATGTGGTTATTCAACAGGTCGGCAATGACGTCGTAGCCGACGCCCAGCGCGCGTGGTTCGAGATAGCCGCCGATGCCGATCGCCAGGCCGCCGATGGCCGGCCACCACATCCAGTGCAGCGGCAGCTTGTGGAAGCCGTCTTCGACGCGGTACAGCGCGGTGGACAAGAGCCATGCCAGCATGCCGCACACCACGCCGGCGATCAGGCAGGAGATTAGCGCCGACGGCGGCAGCGCTTCGGTGTGCAGCGGGAACAGCGGCCCGCTTTCGATCAGCAGCGGGCGCAGGAAGCCGGCCACCGCGCACGCCACCGCCACCGGCGCCAGGCTGCGCGGACGCAGTTCGAACAGCAGCAGTTCCACCGCCAGCAACACCGCCGCGATCGGCGTGCCGAAGACGGCGGTCATGCCGGCGGTGGCGCCGGCCACCAGCAGCGCCTTGCGTTCGGCCGCGCTCAGATGGAAGTGCTGGGCGATCAGCGAGCCGACCGCGCCACCGGTCATGATGATCGGCCCCTCGGCGCCGAACGGGCCGCCGCTGCCGATGGCGATGCCGGAGGCTAGCGGTTTGAGCAGCGCGACCTTGGGCGACATCGTGCTTTTCTTGAACAGGATCGCTTCAATCGCTTCGGGGATGCCGTGGCCGCGGATCGCTTCCGCGCCGTAGCGGGCGATCAGGCCGATGATCAGGCCACCGACGACCGGCACCGCGATCACCCACGCGCCCAGTGTGTGCGTGGCGGGCGAGGTGAAGGCGGTGGAGAGCTTCTGGAAAAAGAACAGGTTGGTGAAGAAGCGGATCGCATGCAGCAGCAGATCGGCGGTGACGGTGCTGAGGGCGCCGACCACGGCGGCGATGCTGGTGATCAGCAGCAGCCGGGCCTGGCCGTCGAAGTCGCGGCGTGTATCGTATTTGTTCATGGGTATTTGTTCATTAATATTTATTCATGGCGGATGGTCGGGATGGTGAACACGCCTTCCAGCGACAGCAGTTCGACGCGGTGCTGTTCGGCCAGTCGGGCCAGGATGGTTTCGCCTTGGCGCCGCAGGTGCACTTCCACGCGGCGGCGGTCGATCGCGCTGTGGCGGCGTTCGACCAGGCCCATGGCTTCGCAGCGCGTGATCAACGCGACCACGCCGTGGTGCTTGGCTTGCAGGCGTTCGGCCAGTTCGCCCACCGTGGCCCAGTCGCGTCCGGGGTAGCCCTTGATGTGCAATAGCAGCAGGTATTGCAGCGGGGTGATGCCCTGTGCCTGCACCACATCTTCGGAAAAGCGCTCGAAACGGCGCATCTGGTAGCGGAATTCGGACAGGGCGTTGAAGTCGGCTTTGCTGAGTTTGGAGGAGCTCATGCCTAAATATATCACAATGTGATGTATTCGGTTTTAAAAAAACGCGCCGCAGCGCGTATCACGTCGTCGTTGTCATTCCGGCCTGCGCCGGAATGACGGTTTATCAGCCGTGTTTTTTGATGAAGGCGGTGATTTTCGGGCATACCATCTCGCGCCAGCGGCGGCCGGAGAAGATGCCGTAGTGGCCGGCCCCCGGCGTCACATAGTCTTCCTGCATGCTGGCCGGAATGCCGGTGCACAGGTCATGCGCGGCCTGCGTCTGGCCGGCGCCGGAGATGTCATCGAGCTCGCCTTCGACGGTGAACAGCGCCACGGTCTTGATGTCGGCCGGCTTGACCAGCTTGCCGCCCACCAGCCATTCGCCCTTCGGCAGCGCGAAGTCCTGGAACACGGTTTTGATGGTGTCCAGATAATATTCGGCCGGCATGTCCAGCACGGCGTTGTATTCGTCATAAAACTTGCGGTGCGCCTCGGCGGTCTCCTCGTCGCCCTTGACCAGGTGGTGATAGAAGTCGCGGTGGCTCTGCGCGTGGCGGCCCGGGTTCATGGCGATGAAGCCGGCGTGCTGCAGGAAGCCCGGATAGACCTTGCGGCCAAAACCCGGATAGTTCGGCGGCACCGGATAGATGACGGTGTTCTCGAACCACGAGAATTTCTTCTCGGTGGCCAGGTTGTTGACGGCGGTCGGCGACTTGCGCGGATCGATCGGGCCGCCCATCATGGTCATGGTCTTCGGCAGTTTCGGATCGTTGTCCGAGGCCATCAGCGAGATCGCGGCCAGCACCGGCACGGTCGGCTGACACACTGAGATCACGTGCACGTCCGGGCCCAGCAGGCGGATGAAGTCCTGCACATAGTAGATGTAGTCGTCCAGGTGGAACGCGCCTTCGGACAGCGGCACCATGCGCGCGTCGGTCCAGTCGGTGACGAAGACGTCGTGGTCCACCAGCAGGCCGCGCACCGTGTCGCGCAGCAGCGTCGAATGGTGGCCGGACAGCGGCGCGACCAGCAGCACGGTCGGCTGCTTCAGCGCCTTGATTTGCTTGTCGCTCAGGTTTTTCTTGAAGTGCAGCAGGCGGCAGAACGGTTTGTTGAGCGCGACATGCTCGGTGATGCCCACCGTCTCGCCCTGGATCTCGGTGCTGTCGATTTCAAATGCCGGCTTTTCGTAGTCCTTGCCCAGTCGGTACATTAGTTCGTAGCCGGCGGCGATGCGTTGCGAGAACGGCGTGTGCGCCAGCGGCGAGACCGGATTGGTGAACAGCTTGGCCGACGCGTCCGCCCATTGCATCAGCGGGGTCAGGAACGAGCGTTGCATTTCATGGAGTTGGTAGAGCATAGAAGGCATCCCGATTTTATAGGCTTGGTGCGGTGCACCAATATTGACATCATAAGCCAAATTATATGCGCTGTGTTTGGCCGCATGGCCGTTCCGGCGGCGCCGGAGGCGGGTTACGTACTATCCACAGGCAATCTTGTTAGAAACGATAATACCCGCGCGGGCACAAAAAAAGCAGCGTTTCCGCTGCTTTCTTGTAGGACGGTCGCCCGCCGTGTGTTTAATCGAACACAGGAGTTTCCACGCCCAGCACCTTGTGCAGCTTCGGCGAGGTGGTGGTGTACTGCATGTGGATCTTCTTGTCCGGGAAGATGTACGGCGCGGCGCCGAAGGCGGCCAGCGCCGCTTCGTGGAAGCCCGACAGGATCAGTTTTTTCTTGCCCGGATAGGTGTTGATGTCGCCCACGGCGAAGATGCCCGGCACGTTGGTTTCGAACTTCTCGGTATCCTGCACCTTCAGCTGGCGGCGCTCGATGTCCAGGCCCCACTCGGCGATCGGGCCCAGTTTCGGCGACAGGCCGTAGAACACCAGCAGCATGTCCAGCGGCACGCGGCGGGTCACGCCGTCGGCGGCGGTCACCTTCAGGTGCTCCAGCTTGCCGTCGGCCGAGGTCTCGAAGCCGGTGGCGGTGCCGATCAGCAGCTGCATTTCGTAGTCGTCGCACAGCGCCTTCATCTTGGCGACCGAGGCCGGCGCGGCGCGGAAGTCCTCACGGCGGTGCAGCAGCACGACCGACTCGGCCTTGCCGACGAAGTTCAGCGCCCAGTCCAGCGCGGAGTCGCCGCCGCCGCAGATGACCAGGTTCTTGCCGTCGAACTGCGCCGGGTCCTTGACCTTGTAGTGCAGCTGGCTGCCCTCGAACACCTCGATGCCGTCCACCTTCAGCGTGCGCGCCTGGAACGAGCCGACGCCGGCGGCGATGAAGATGGTCTTGGTCAGGAACTTGGTGCCAAGCGTGGTTTCGACGTTGAAGCGGCCGTCGTCGCGGCGTTCGACCTTGGTCACTTCCTGGCCCAGGTGGAAGGTCGGCGCGAACGGCTCGATCTGCTTGAGCAGGTTGTCGGTCAGTTCCTGGCCGGTGCACGATGGCACGGCCGGGATGTCGTAGATCGGCTTGTCAGGATACAGTTCCACGCACTGCCCCCCCACGGCGCCCAGCGAATCGATCACGTGGGCTTTGATTTCCAGCAGGCCCAGTTCGAAGACCTGGAACAGGCCGACCGGGCCGGCGCCGATGATGACGGCATCGGTTTCGATGACGCCGGGAGGAGTGACGGTGGTATTCATACGTAAAGTTTCCTGTGATTTCAATAATGGTTGGGCAGCACTGGGTCGCCGGACGCGCGCGGGCGCGGCGTCATGCTGCCTGGCCAGCGGCGGACTTAGCGGACCAGCAGGTGCAGCTTGCCTTTGACGTCCTTGAACTGCTCCGCGTCCGGCAGCGCCGGGATCGTCTTGGTGATCGACGGCCATTTGCGTGCCAGGTCAACATTGATCTTGATATAGTCCTGCTGGTCGCCCGGCACGTCCTCTTCGGCATAGATGGCGTTCACCGGGCATTCGGCGACGCAGACGGCGCAATCGATGCATTCGTCGGGATCGATGGCGAGGAAGTTCGGGCCTTGGCGGAAACAATCTACCGGGCAAACATCGACGCAGTCCGTGTAACGGCAAGCGATGCAAGATTCGGTGACAACGTGGGTCATAACAGTCCTATCAATGTTGGTGTGCAGCGGCGTCGGCGGCGGGGCGGGTTGCCTGGCTAACCTCGGCAAAGCACTGTATTTTAAGGTAATTCGTCCTTTCTCACAAATTGCGCTTATATACAATACATATAAGCAAATTCATTCGGTGAAAGCGACAACTATCGCGCCGGCATCGCGCCGGTCGCCGCCCACTGGCGCCGCAGGCCCGCAACTGGCATCATGGCGCCTTTGTTTTCTGCACAGCAGGGGGAGATCCGCATGGCGGACATCAATATCGTCCAGGCGCACAGCCTGGCGCCGGAACAGGCGCGCGCAGCCGCCCAACAGATGGCCGACAAGCTGGCCGAACAATTTGAACTGGTTTGCCGCTGGGACGGCGATGTGTTGCGTTTCGAGCGCAGCGGCGTCGACGGCGCGCTGACGTTGCAGCCGCATCAGGCGCAGCTGCGGATCGCGCTGGGCTTCCCGATGAGCATGATGGCCAGCCAGATCGAGGCCAAGGTCAGTGAAAAGATGCGTCAGCTGTTCGCCGCTTGATATCTTTTGATGTTGCTTGATTTTTATTACTGTTGTTCGATTTAAAACAGTAAAACAAAAAAGGCCCGCACGGGCCTTTTTTAATTACTTCAGTTCTTCGATCAAATCGATGTACTGCTGTTTGGCCTGGTCCTGGCTGGTGCCGGCCAGCGCGGCCCAGGCATCGTACTTGGCGCGGCCGACGAAGTCGGTCATGCCGGGACGCTCGCCGCTCACATCGCCGGCCGAACCCTGTTTGAACAGGGCGTAGATTTTCAGCAGCGTCATGTTGTCCGGCCGTTCCGGCAGATTCTTCGAGTCCGCCTGTGCTTGTTCAAACTGTTCTTGCAAACTCATACCGCGCTCCTTGCAGTGATTGATGAAATGACGCGTCATCATAACCGCGGCGGCGGCCAATCTCCCTAGAGTGCGGGCTCCAAACAGAAACGGCGGCCATGCCGGGACGTGCCCGCATGAACCGCCGTTGCCGCCGTCGCCCTCCCGGGCGTCCGGTCACTCCGGAAGAATTACTTCTTCTTCGTCGGGTTGACTGCCGATTTCAGCGTGGCGCCAGCCGAGAATTTCGGGGTTTTCGACGCGGCGATCTTGATCGCTTCGCCGGTTGCAGGATTGCGGCCTTTACGCGCTGCGCGCTTGGCGACCGAGAAGGTGCCGAAGCCGGTGATGCCGACCGAGTCGCCTTTTTTCAGACGCTCGGTGATGATGGCGATCAGCGTGTTCACTGCGCCGTTGGCGGCAGCAGCGGACAGCTCGGTGCGTTTCGCAAATTCTGCAATCAGTTCGCCTTTTTTCATTACTACCTCCTTGGTTATTAGAGCGCGCAGATTAGCATAAATATTGTTAAAAGTAATGGTTTCCGTTCGAAGCGCGCCTTGTATTTGTTGAGTCGCCGCGCTTTGCTGTGACTAAAGCCTTGTATTTAAAGGGCTTACACGTTTTCGGCAAACCCGCATTGGTGACGAAAAAGGTTTATGATGGAACGCCTAGAGGACGGGATCATGAGCTTTTCAGACGAGACACTGATAGCGTATGCCGATGGCGAACTGGACGAAGCGACCCGTCTGGCGCTGGAGTCCGCGCTGCGCCACGACAGCCATCTGGCGCGCCGGGTGGCGCGGCTGCGGGCCGCGCGCAACGCCGGCGTCTACGCCGATCAGCACAATCCGTCCGCGCTGCAGGCCCGCCGAGGCGCCAATGTGGTGCAACTGGCGGCGGTGCGCGCGCAGCGTCTGGCGGCCCAGCAGGCGGTACGCAAGGCGGCCACGCGCCGGCATTGGGGCTGGCTGGAATGGAGCGCGCTGGCGCTGGTCATGGTGCTGGGACTGGCGGCCGGCAAGTTCGGGCTGGCCAAATGGCAGCCGGGCTGGTTTGGCGACAACATGCCGCCGGCCACCGACGTGGTGAGCCGCAATGGCTTGCTGGTGGCGCAGGGCCGGCTGGCCGCTTCGCTGAGCCAGCAACTGGGCGGCGCGGCGACGCAGGCCGACAGCGATGTGCGCGTGGGCCTGAGCTTTTTATCCAACGAGGGAACCTACTGCCGCAGCTTCACGCTGGTGGGGATGACGCAGGATCTGGTGGGGCTGGCGTGCCGCGCCAACGAGGAATGGCGGGTGCCGGTGATGGTGCAGCATGGGCGTCCGGCGGCGACCATGGACGCCTACCGCATGGCGGGGACGGAGATGCCGACGGCGGTGCTGGAGGCGATCGACCAGCGCATCGTCGGCGGCATGCTCGACACGCGGGCCGAGCTGGAAGCCTTGCGCCGCAACTGGCAGCGCTAGCTTCGTTATTCCCGCGGGACGACGTTTATACCGCCAGCAGTTCGACGTCGAAGATCAGCGTGGCGTTCGGTGGAATCACGCCGCCGGCGCCGCGCGAGCCGTAGCCCAGTTCGGCTGGAATGATCAGTTGGCGGGCGCCGCCGATTTTCATGCCTTGCACGCCTTCGTCCCAGCCGCGGATGACCATGCCGGCGCCCAGGGCGAACTCGAATGGATCGTTGCGGTCTTTGCTCGAATCAAATTTCGGGCCCTTGCTGCCGTCGTCGTTGCGCAGCCAGCCGGTGTAGTGCACGGTGACGTTCTGGCCGGCTTTGGCTTCGGCGCCTTCGCCCACGGTCAGTTCGATGTATTGCAGGCCCGATGGGGTGGTGATGGTGGACATGGTCTTCCTTTCATTAGAAACAGGCCGGAATTGTAGCAGGGCATGGGCTTTGCACGTAAAATGGGGTTTTGCTTTTGGAGCAGCATCCTCTATGTTCCGACGTTTCGTTTTTTCCTGCGTTTGCGCCATGGCCGCCATCGGCTGCGCGCAAGCGAATGTGGTGGTGGTGCTGAACTCGCGCGACGCCACCGTGCAGTTGCTGGACCAGGCCACCTACCGCGACCTGGGCACGATCCCGGTCGGCAAGGAGCCGCACCACCTGATGGCCACGCCGGACAACAAGTCGCTGATCGTCGCCAGCTCGGTCGGCAATGAGCTGATCTTCCTGGACCCGAAAACCGGCCAGCCGCAACGCACGCTGAAGAACATTCCCGACCCGTACCAGATCGGTTTTTCGCCGGACCAGAAGTGGTTCGTGTCGAACTCGCTGCGCCTGGACCGCGTCGATCTCTACACCTACGATGGCGTCAATCTGACGCTGGCCAAGCGCCTGCCGCTGGCCAAGCTGCCCAGCCACGTGGCGTTCAACGCCGCCAGCAACATGGTCTTCATCACCCAGCAGGGTAGCGACCAGGTCAGCGCCATCGATCTGCCCACGCAGACGATCAGGTGGACGCTCCCGGTCGGCAAGCTGCCTGCCGGCATCGCCATGACGCCGGACGACAAGTATCTGCTGGTCGGCATCATGGGCAGCGACTACGTGGAAGTGATCGACTGGAAGGCGCGGAAGACGGTCAAGCGCATCAAGACCGGCATGGGCGCGCACAACTTCCGTTCGGCCGGCGATGGCCGCCACACCTATGTGTCGAACCGTGTTTCCAATTCGATTAACATCATTGATCAGAAGACATTGGAAAACGTCGGCCAGATCAACGTGCCCGGCGGCCCGGACTGCATGGAAGTCAGCGACGACGGCAAGACCATGTGGGTCACGCTGCGCTGGATCAAGAAGGTGGCGGTGATCGATCTGAAGACCCGCAAGCTGATCAAGACCATCCCGGTCGGCCGCTCGCCGCACGGCGTGTTCTTTATCAACTCCGCGTCCCGCTGATGCGCCGCGCCGCCGCCCTGACCCTGATGGCGCTGGCGGCAGCGCCGAGCGCGCATGCCGCTTGCCAAGGCGTCATCTATCTGACCTTCGACACCGGCAGCCAGTCGCAGGCCGAGCTGATCGCCGATACGCTGAACCGCCACCACATCAAGGCCACCTTCTTCCTCGCCAACGAGAAAACCGTGCGCGGCGACGATACGCTGGACCCGTCGTGGTCGGCGTACTGGAGGGCGCGCGTGGCGGAAGGCCATGCGATCGGCACGCATACCTGGGACCATGCGGTGTTCGTGCGCGATGGCGCCGACGGCACGGTGGTGGTCAAGCCCGGCTTCGGGTCGCAGGCGAGCCGGCAGGTCAGCTGGACGCCGCAGCAGTATTGCGAACAGCTCAAGCGGGTCGATCAGCGTTTCGTGCAACTGACCGGCAAGCCGCTCGATCCCTTGTGGCGCGCGCCGGCCGGCCGTACCTCGGCGCGGCTGCTGGCGATCGGCAAGGCCTGCGGTTACGCGCACGCGGGCTGGGCGCCGGCCGGCTTTTCCGGCGACGAGCTGCCGAGCGCCGCGTATCCGAATGCGGTACTGCTGCAAAAGATGTTGCGCGACCTGCGCGGCGGCGATATCGTCCTGATCCATATGGGCATCTGGTCGCGCAAGGACCCTTGGGCGCCGGCGAATCTTGAACCTCTGATCACGGGGCTGGAGCGGCAGGGCAGGTGTTTTGCCACGCTGCGCGAGCATCCCGACTATAAACCATGATAACAACCTTGTCCGACTGGCTGGGCAGCGCCCAGGGCTGGCTGTTTGAAACCGCGATCCAGCCGCTGGTGTTCCAACTGGGCTTTGGCGAGCACGTCGAGGCCGCTTTCGAGGGCACCGAGTGGCTGCTGATCGGCGTACTGGAGCTGGCGCTGCTGTTTCTGGTGCTGCGTCCACTGGAAGCGCTGATCCCGGCGCAGCCGATCACCGACACGCGCGCGCGCTGGAACGACTTCATCTACACGGTGCTGCACCGCATCGGCATCTTCTCGCTGCTGATCTTCTTCACGCTCGATCCGCTGCTGGACGGCCTGGCTGGCTGGCTGCGCTTTGAAAGCGTCCAGCCGTTCAACCTGGAGGCGCTGTGGCCGGGCATCGGCCCGTTGGGCGCGTTCGCCGTGTATTTCGTGGTGCTGGACTTCTGCGATTACTGGTATCACCGCGGCTCGCACCGCGTCAACTGGTGGTGTGCGCTGCACGGCCTGCATCACAGCCAGCGGAATATGAACCTGTGGAGCGACGACCGCAACCATGTGCTGGACGACCTGCTGCGCGATGTCTATATGGGGCTGATCGCGCTGGCCATCGGCGTCGAGCCGGCGCAATATGTGATGCTGGTGTCGGTGTCGCGCATTTTGCAGAGCCTGCAGCACGCCAACGTGCGCATCCACTTCGGCTGGCTGGGCGAGCGGCTGCTGGTGTCGCCGCGCTACCACCGCATGCACCATGCCATCGGCGTTGGCCATGAAAACGCCGATGGCAAGCTGGGCGGTTGCAATTTCGCCGTGCTGCTGCCGCTGTGGGATATCGTCTTCCGCACCGCCAATTTCACACCGGCGTTTGTCGCCACCGGCATCCGCGACCAGTTAACGGGGCGCGAGTACGGCAATGGTTTTTGGTCGCAGCAGGTACTGGGCCTGAAGCGCATGATCGAGTTTGCACGAAAGGATGTGGTCTGATGGGCGCTGTGATTCGCGCGTGGAGCCGCGCTTTCCTGTCGCAATGGCACGGCAAGCTGCTGTTGATGAGTATCGCGCCGTTCCTGCTGGCGCTGGGCGTCTGGGCGGTGGCATTGTATTTTTATCTGCAACCGTTGGTCGATTATCTCCACGCGCTGTTCACCGACCACAACCTGTTCGCCACCAGCACCAGCTGGCTGCGCAGTCTCGGTCTCGGCACGCTGACGGCGGTGGTGCCGCCGCTGATCGCCATGCTGGCCCTGCTGCCGCTGATGATTCTGACCGCGCTGATCTTTATCGGCGTGGTGGCGATGCCGGTGATCTGCCGCCACGTCGGCCGGCGCCACTTCGCGCAGCTGGCGCAGCGCAAGGGCGGTTCGATTCTGGGCAGTGTCGGCGTCGCGCTGGGCGGCATGCTGATCTTTATCGGCCTGTGGATCGTCACGCTGCCGTTGTACGCCTTTCCGCCGCTGGCGGTGCTGGTGCAGGCGCTGCTGTGGGGCTGGCTGACCTGCCGCGTCATGGTGTACGACGTGCTGGCCGACTACGCCAGCAGCGAGGAACGCCATCGGATGCTGAAACAGCACCGCCTGCGCCTGCTGGCGATCGGCGTCGTCTCCGGCGCGGCGGGCGCGCTGCCGGGCGCGCTCTGGCTGGGCGGCGTGATGGCGGTGGTATTCTTCCCGTTTCTGGCGGCCGCCTCGATCTGGCTGTACGTGCTGATCTTTATCTTTACCGGACTGTGGTTCGCTTACTATTGCATGGAAGCGCTGGCGCAAATGCGGGCGCAGGAAGAAATTACCAAGGAGCTGGCATGACAATCGGACTCATCATTATTGGCGACGAAATCCTGTCGGGCCGTCGGGTCGATCAGCATTTCCCGAAAGTGGTGCAGATGCTGGCGGCGCGCGGCCTGCAACTGCACTGGGCCGAGATTTTGCCGGACGATCCGCTGCGCATCACCGACACGCTGAAGCGCACCTTCGCCAGCGACGACATCGTGTTCTGCTGCGGCGGCATCGGCGCCACGCCGGACGACCACACGCGCCAGGCGGCGGCCGACGCGCTGGGGTTGCCGCTGGTGCTGCACGAGCAGGGCAAGCTCAACATCCAGCAGCGCATCGTGCAGATGGCGCAGGACGCTGGCCAGACCGCCGACCTGAATTCGGCCGAGAACCTGCACCGCCTCAAAATGGCCGAGTTCGCCGAGGGCGCGGCGCTGATCCCCAACCCGTACAACAACATCGCCGGCTTCGCGCTGCGCCAGCACTACTTCGTGCCGGGCTTCCCGGTGATGGCCTGGCCGATGCTGGAGTGGGTACTGGACAACCATTACGCCGACCTGTTCAACCGCGAGCCGCGGCTGGAGCAGTCGGTGCTGGTGTACGAGGCGGCCGAGTCGGCGCTGACGCCGCTGATGGTGGCGCTGGAGCAGCAATATCCGCGCGTTAAAGTGTTCAGCCTGCCGAGCGTGGGCGACGCCAACACGCGCCGCCACATCGAGCTGGGCGTCAAAGGCGAGCCGGCGCAGACGGCCGCCGCCTTTATTCAACTGTGCGACGAATTGCGCAGGCTTCATGTAGAGTTCAAGCAGGCCTAGTCCGCTTTGTGACCAGCGCATGACACGGCGTTCCTCCCTCGGAGAGAACGCCGTTGTTTTTTTGCGAAAAACAAACGGCGCTTTGTAATTATTGTGCGCCAGCGCCGGTCGGCATCGTGCCGATGTGGTGCAATGGAAGCTAGCAAGAATGACTGAAACATCCCGATGCTCCCACCTGATAATTCTGAAGCAACCGAAGACCACCTGGCGCAAGCACAGATGGATACGCCACCGCCACCGCCGGCAGATGAAGCCGGCCCTCCGAAGAAAAGCAAACGCCCGCGCAACGCCTTGCTGTTGGTGTTGCTGGTGGGCGTGTCCTTTGCCGGCTACTGGGGCTATCGTGAAACGCTGACCTCCACGGTGCAGGCCGCCGTGTTCAGCGACCTGGCCGGCAAGATGACCTATCGGATGGAGAAGGGACCGAGCAAATCGATCCGCTTCCCGCACGACAGTCCGTATGACGAGCGGCTGGGCTATGCCGGCCTGCCGGACTATATCGGCAAGCTGAGCCAGCGCGACTACCACGTCGCGGCGCAGGCGCGCATCTCGCCCAAGATGGCCGACCTGATCGACATGGGCGTGTTCGCCACCTACCGCGAAAAAACCAAGACCGGCCTGACGATCTATGATTGCCGCGCGCAGGAACTGTTTGCCGCCAGCTATCCGGAGCGCATCTACAACCGCTTCGAGCAGGCGCCGATCGCGTTGGTCAACAGCCTGCTGTTCATTGAGAACCGCGAGCTGCTGGACCAGACTTATCCGAAGCGCAATCCGGCGGTGGAATGGGACCGGCTGGCCAAGGCGATGCTGGAGAAGGCCGTCAGTGCCGTCGGCGGCGGCCATCGCGCCGCCGGCGGCAGCACGCTGGCGACGCAGATCGAAAAGTATCGCCACTCGCCGGAGGGCCGCACCGGCTCGATGACCGACAAGCTGCAACAGATGCTGTCGGCCAGCATGCGCGCCTACATGGACGGCCCGGACACCACCCAGGCGCGCCGCCGCATCGTGCTGGAATACCTGAACACGGTGCCGCTGTCGGCCAAGCCCGGCTATGGCGAAGTCAACGGCCTCGGCGACGGCATGTGGGTGTGGTATGGCCGGCCGTTCAACGAGGTCAACCAACGCCTCGGCGGCAAGCTGGATAAGCCGGACGCGGAAACCGCGCTGGTCTACAAGGAGGCGCTGAGCCTGATGATCGCGCAGCGCCGCCCGAGCTACTATCTGGGCGACGGCGCGGCCGATCTGGAAGTGCTGGCCAACAGCCACCTGCGCATCCTGGCCGCCGACGGCGCCATCACGCCGGCGCTGCGCGACATGGCGCTCAAGCAGGTGCTGCATCCGGCCACCGGCAACGGCCTGCAGTCGGCGCCGCCGCAGACCTTTGTCAGCCGCAAGGCCACCAACGCCATCCGCAACCATCTGGCGAATCTGCTGGGCGATAACCGCATGTACAACCTGGACCGGCTGGACCTGAGCGTGGTCAGCACGCTGGACGCGCGGGCGCAGATCGCCGTCACGCAGGTGCTGCGCGATCTGCACGATCCGGAGAAGGCCAAGGCGGCCGGGCTGACCGGCAAGGGCATGCTGGGCAACGGCGATCCGGCCAATGTGGTGTACAGCTTCACGCTGCTGGAGAAGGGCGCGCAGAACAATCTGTTGCGCCTGCAGACCGACAACTTCGACCAGCCGCTGGACATCAACGAAGGCGCCAAACTGGATCTCGGCTCGACCGCCAAGCTGCGCACGCTGATCAGCTATCTGGACATCATGGACCAGCTGCACAAGAAATACGGCGGCCTGGACAACGCCGCGCTGTCGCAGGTGCGGGTCGATCCGCAGGACAAGCTGACGGCGTGGGCGCTGGAGTACTTCAAGGGACTGCCGGTGGGCCAGCGGCCGTTGACGCCGATGTTGAACGCGGCCATGGAGCGCAAGTATTCCGGCAATCCGGGCGAGGGCTTCTTCACCGGTGGCGGCCTGCATTACTTCGGCAACTTCTCGAAGGAGGACAATGCGAAGATATTGACGGTGACCGAGGCGCTGCGCCGCTCGACCAACCTGGTGTTCGTACGCCTGATGCGCGACGTGGCCAAGTACTATATGTTCCAGTCGCCGGGCTCATCGGCCTCGCTGCTGGCCGACGCCGACGATCCGCGCCGCGCCGGCTACCTGGCGCGCTTCGCCGACAAGGAGGGCCGCGAATTCCTGGCGCGCTTCTACGCCAAGTACAAGGGCAAGCCGCCGGAGGAGCTGGACAAGATTCTGCTGGCGAACATCCGCAGCACGCCGGTGCGGCTGGCGGTGATCCACCGCACCGTGTATCCGCTGGCGACGCCGGCGCAGTTCGCCGCCTTCCTGAAGGAAAACCTGCCGTCGCAGAACGAGGTGACGGAAGAGCGCGTGGCCAAGCTGTACGATCAGTATGCGATCGGCAACTGGTCGCTGGCCGACCGCGGCTATCTGGCCAAGGTGCACCCGCTGGAGTTGTGGATGGCGGCCTATCTGCGCCTGCATCCGGGCGCGACGCTGAGCGAGATGACCAAGGCCAGCGAGCAGGAACGGCAGGACGTCTACCAGTGGCTGTTCAAGACCCACCGCAAGCACGCGCAGGACCGCCGCATCGCCGGGCTGATCGAGATGGAAGGCTTCATGGAAATCCACAAGCAGTGGAAGAAGATGGGCTATCCGTTTGACTCGCTGGTGCCGTCGTATGCGACCACGCTGGGGGCCTCGGCCGACCGGCCGGCCGCGCTGGCGGAGTTGATGGGCATCGTGGTCAACGGTGGCGTGCGCAAGAGTTCGCAGCGCGTGACGTCGCTGCACTTCGCCAAGGGCACGCCGTATGAAACGCTGGTGACCAAGGCGCCGCCGACCGGCAACGAGCAGGTGCTGGCGCCGGAAGTGGCGCAGGTGGTGGCGCAGGCGATCCGTGGCGTGGTGTCGGATGGCACGGCGAAGCGGGTCAAGGGCGCGTTTGTCGACGCCAACGGCGCCATCATCCCAGTCGGCGGCAAGACCGGCACCGGCGACCAGCGCTTTGACGTCTACGGCGCCGGCGGCCGGCTGATCGAGTCGCGCTACGTGAACCGCTCGGCGACGTTCGTGTTCAATATCGGCGAACGCTTCTTCGGCTCGATGACGGCGTATGTGCACGGGCCGGAATCGAAGAACTACGACTTCACCAGCGCGCTGCCGGTGCAGTTGCTGGTGGTACTGGCGCCGCACCTGATGCCGCTGATCGAACCGAACGCCGCGCCGAAACCCGGTGCCGACGGTGTCGTTGCCGCGGCGGCGAAACCACTGCCCGCCTGCGGCGGCTGAGTCGTCGTCCCGGCGCAAGCCGGGACCCATGCCGGGGATGCGCGCCATCGACTCCCGTCTTCGCGGTAGTGACGGCAGCGTGTTCCTCTTGCATAGTTTCATAATTATTGGCAATGTGTCAGCCCATGAAACCTCTGCGCCACCACATGTCCAAAATACTCAAGTTCACCCAGTTCTCGATCCGGGACCTGATCGTTGCCGCCGCGCCAACGGTGCTGACCATCGTCGGCATCTGCCTGCTGGCCTACTGGCTGGTGGACCCTGCGCCGCCGCGCACGGTGCGGCTGGGCACGGGCCAGGAAAATTCCGCCTACGAGGAATTCGGCAAGAAATACGCCGCCGTGCTGGCCAAGCACGGCGTCAAAGTGACGCTGGTGCCATCGGCCGGCTCCAGCGAAAACCTGCGCAACCTGAAGGCCGGCAAGGTCGACATCGCCTTCATGCAGAGCGGCTCCACCAACGAAGAGGCGGCCGAACGCGAAGGCCTGACCTCGCTGGGCAGCCTGTTCGTTGAACCGCTGTGGTTGTTCCTGCGCGAAGAAAAGGGCAAGCCGCCGGTCACCCGGCTGACCGATCTGCGCGGCAAGAAAATCAACTACGGCCCCAAAGGCGCCGGCTCGCCGCGCCTGTTCCGCCAGATCCTGGAACTGAATGGGGTGGAGAAGGGCGAAGTTGAGCGCTTTTCGCTGGCCAACACGCCGGCCACGGTGGAATTGCTGGAAGGCCGCATCGACGGCCTGGTGTTCACCTCGGCGCCGGAAGCGCCGCTGATCCAGATGCTGCTGCAAACGCCGGGCATCAAGCTGTTCGACTTCAACCAGGCCGAGGCCTATTCGCGCAAGCTGCCCTTCCTCACGCATGTGATGCTACCGCAAGGCATTGTCGACCTGGGCCGCAACCTGCCTGCCGAGGACTACCACCTGATCGCCCCGACCGCCACGTTGGTCGGGCGGGAAGACCTGCATCCGGCGCTGGTGGACCTGTTTGTGCAGGCGGCGGCCGGCATCCACGGCGGCGCCGGCTGGTTCCAGCAGCAGGGGCAATTCCCGTCGGCCAAATACACCGAAATCCCGGTCGATGCCGAAGCGGCCAAGTTCTACAAGAGCGGTCCGCCATTCCTGCAGCGCTACATGACCTTCTGGCTGGCCAACTTCTTCGACCGCATGTGGGTGCTGGTCGTGGCGCTGGGCGCGCTGATCCTGCCGCTGTCGAAAGTGGTGCCGCCGCTGTACGTGTGGCGCATCCGCTCGCGCGTGTACAAATGGTACGGCCAGTTGCGCGCGGTGGAGCAGAAGGTGGAGGACGCGCCGGCCGCGACACGGATGCAAGTGTACGAAGAACAACTCCGACGGCTCGACGAGATTGAAGAGTTGGTGAACCAGGTCTCGATCCCGCTATCGTTCGCGGACGGCTTATACGGCCTGCGCAGCCACATCCAGTTCGTCCGCAAGCGCATCCTGTTCCTGATGGGGGACGCCTCGCCCACCGCCCCGGAAGCCGTGCCGGTCTAAAACCCCGGTGACACCGGGGTTGCGCTTCAGGCGCCGATCCAGGGGAGGGCGGCGTGGCACCAGCCGTTGATGTTCTTGCGGTGGCCACGCTCGTCTTTTTCGCCTTCGAAGCCTTCGAGGATGTCGTAGCAGTGCTGGTAGCCGTGCTCGGTCGCCAGCTTGGCCGCACCACGCGAGCGCACGCCGGAGCGGCACAGGAACAGGATCACCTGGTCCTTGCGCGCCACACCGTTTAATTGCTCGATAAATTCATGGTTGGCGTTGCCGCCGGGGTAGGTGTTCCATTGCACCGCACCATGTTGGGCTTCCGGGATGGCGACCCGGCCCACCCAGTCGCGCTCGGCATTGGTGCGCACGTCGATCAGCTTGACGGCGTTGTCGGCCATCACCAGCTCGTAGGCCTCGGCCGGCGTCACCGCGCCGGCATACGGCCAGTCCTTGCTGCGCCCCCGCGCCAGGGTGAGGATCTCATCTATTTTGCTCATAAGGTGTTCCGGTTATAAGTTTGAGTTTATTATATGGCGTCCGCGCAGACCTGCGACCCCAATGCACCAAAACCATGCGCTTTTCAGAAAGAATCCTAATATGCACTCATAAGGTGCAAAATGCGGGAGTTGCACCAAGGAGGTGCACGTTTAATCTGCTGTAACGACGTTCCAGGCTGGCACGGATACTGCTTAATTGAGTCTCACGAGTTCCACATATTCCCTTTAGGAGATACGCATGGCAATTACGGCCGCAGAAGTTTTGAAAATGGTCCAGGAAAACGAAGTTAAATTCGTTGATTTCCGTTTCGCTGATACCCGTGGTAAAGAACAGCACGTCACCGTGCCTGTGTCGGCCTTCGACATCGACAAGTTCGAATCGGGTCACGCTTTCGACGGTTCCTCGATCGCCGGCTGGAAAGGTATTGAAGCGTCCGACATGATCCTGCTGCCGGACCCAAACACCGCGCGCATCGACCCGTTCATGGAAGAAACCACGCTGTTCATGCAATGCGACGTCATCGAGCCGGCCGACGGCAAGGGCTATGACCGCGATCCACGCTCCATCGCCAAGCGCGCTGAAGCCTACCTGAAAGCCTCGGGCATCGGCGACACCGCCTATTTCGGCCCCGAGCCAGAATTCTTCATCTTCGACAGCGTGCGCTGGAAGATCGACATGTCCGGTTGCTTCGTCAAAGTGGACTCCGACGAGGCGTCGTGGTCGACCGACAAGGAAATCGAAGGCGGCAACAGCGGCCACCGTCCAACCGTCAAGGGCGGCTACTTCCCTGTGCCACCCGTGGACAGCTTCCAGGACATGCGTTCGGAAATGTGCCTGATCCTGGAATCGCTGGGCATCCCGGTTGAAGTGCACCACCACGAAGTGGCCGGCGCCGGCCAGAATGAAATCGGCACCAAGTTCTCGACCCTGGTCGAGCGCGCCGACTGGACCCAGAATCTGAAATACGTGGTGTGGAACGTCGCCCACAGCTACGGCAAAACCGCCACCTTCATGCCAAAACCTATCGTTGGCGACAACGGTTCGGGCATGCACGTGCACCAGTCGATCTGGAAAGACGGTAAAAACCTGTTCGCCGGCGACGGCTATGCCGGTCTGTCGGAAGAAGCGCTGTATTACATCGGCGGCATCATCAAGCACGCCAAAGCACTGAACGCGATCACCAACCCAGGCACCAACTCGTACAAGCGTCTGGTGCCAGGCTACGAGGCCCCAGTGAAACTGGCGTACTCGGCGAAAAACCGTTCGGCGTCGATCCGTATTCCCCACGTGGCCAATCCAAAAGGCCGCCGTATCGAAACCCGTTTCCCGGACCCGCTGGCGAACGTCTACCTGTGCTTCGCCGCGCTGCTGATGGCCGGTCTGGACGGTATCCAGAACAAGATCCATCCGGGCGAAGCGGCGTCGAAAGACCTGTACCACCTGCCGCCGGAAGAAGACGCACTGATCCCGACCGTGTGCGCCTCGCTGGAAGAAGCGCTGGACAACCTGAACAAGGACCGCGCGTTCCTGACCCGTGGCGGCGTGTTCACCGACTCGATGATCGACGCCTACATCGAACTGAAAATGCAGGACGTTCAGCGCATGCGCATGACGACTCACCCTGCTGAGTTCGACATGTACTACTCGCTGTAATCGCTCGGCGCCACGGCGCCGGTGAGGTAGCGCAAGACGCGGGGCGAGCAGAGCTTTCCCCGCGTTTTTATTTGGATGCTGTATATTCGGGAGGGATGTGCCCACCACGGATTTACGAATGACAATGAGTTTGAAACTGACGCTGTCGCTGGCGCTGCTGGCCTCGGCCGCCGCCGCGCACGGGCAGATTTACAAGTGCACCACGCCCAGCGGCAGCAAGGAGTTGACCGATGTGAAACGCGGCCCGCATTGCGAGCTGATGGATTTGCCGGGCACGGTGATTCCGGCGCCGCCGCGCCGCGTGGCGCAGTCGTCGCCGCGCAACGCTCAGCCCCAGCCCCAGTCCCAGCCTCAGCCGGTGACGTCGCCGGGCGATTTTCCGCGCGTCGACAGCGCCGAGCAGAAGGCGCGCGACGCCGACCGCCGCGGCATCCTGGAAGAGGAGTTGAAGGCGGAGTCGCTGAAGCTGGCCGAGCTGCGCCGCGAGTTCAACGGCGGCGCGCCGGAGCGGCGCGGCGACGAACGCAATTACGCGAAGTATCAGGAGCGGGTGGCCGGGCTGCGCGACAGCATCAGCCGCTCGGAGAAAAATGTCGATGCCTTGAAACGTGAGATCGCGAATATCCGATGACGAGTCTGCCATGAGTATAGTGCCATGAGTATAGTGAGTAATATCGCCGCCCGCGCGGCCGCCGCGATTCACCGTCCGCCCGCGCTGGCCGGCCTGGAGCTGCTGGCCTCGGCCGTGGTGCTGGTCGACGCCGAGGGCAAGATCGCCTACGCCAACGCCGCCGCCGAGAACCTGCTGGAAAGCTCGCTGAAGGCGCTGTCGCGCCAGACGCTGAGCGCGCAGTTCGTCAATCCCGATGAGCTGGACCACATCTGCGCCCAGGCGCGCGAACACAAGTTCTCCGACCTGCGCCAGGACCTGACGCTGGAGCGCGCCGGCCGCGAGCCGCTGCATGTGCACAGCATGGTGTCGGCGGTGGAGGAGCCGGCCGGCGGCGTGCTGATCGAGCTGCGCGAGAACCAGCAGCACCTCAAGCTGGACCGCGAGGAGCGCATCCTCGACCAGAGCCAGGTCAACAAGGAGCTGATCCGCAACCTGGCGCACGAGATCAAGAATCCGCTGGGCGGCATCCGCGGCGCCGCGCAGCTGCTGGAGATGGAGCTGCCGGGCGCGCACGCGGTGCAGCTGCGCGAGTACACCCAGGTCATCATCAAGGAGGCCGACCGGTTGCAGACGCTGGTCGACCGTCTGCTGGCGCCGCACCGCCGGCCGCACATCGTCGGCGACGTCAACATCCACGAGGTGCTGGAGCGCGTGCGCAGCCTGATGCTGGCCGAGTTCCCGTCCGGCCTGACCATCCTGCGCGACTACGACGCGTCGATCCCCGAGTTCCGCGGCGACAAGGAGCAGCTGATCCAGACCGTGCTCAACATCGCGCACAACGCCGCGCAGGCGCTGGCGGCGCAGATCGACGCCGGCGCGGCGCAGATTGTTTTCAAGACCCGGGTGGCGCGCCAGGTCACCATGGCCAAGGTTCGCTACGGGCTGGCATTAGATTTGCATATCATCGACAATGGACCGGGTATCGCACCCCAGATTCGCGACCGCATCTTTTATCCCCTGGTATCGGGCCGGGAGGGCGGCAGCGGTTTGGGGCTGACCTTGGCGCAGACCTTCGTGCAACAGCACATGGGCGTGATCGAGTGCGAGAGCCGGCCTGGATGTACGGATTTCCGTATTTTGCTGCCGTTGCCATAAGCTGCGGCGGGCATGCGCGGTCCGTGTCCCTTGATTGACGATCCTCGCGGAAACCACACAACACATGAAGCCAATCTGGATAGTAGACGACGACGAATCGATCCGCTGGGTACTGGAAAAAGCGCTGGCCCGGGAAAACCTGGCCACCAAGAGTTTTGCCAACGCGCGCGACGCCATCGCGGCCTTGGAGTTCGAGACACCGCAGGTGCTGGTGTCCGACATCCGCATGCCGGGCGATTCCGGGCTCGACTTGCTGCAACGGGTCAAGTCGCGCTTTCCCGGCCTGCCGGTCATCATCATCACCGCCTTTTCCGACCTGGATTCGGCTGTCGCCGCCTTCCAGGGCGGGGCGTTCGAATACCTGGCCAAGCCGTTCGACATCGACAAGGCTGTCGAACTGATCCGCCGCGCGCTGGACGAGAGCCTGCGCGAGACCAGCGTCGAGTCGGGGCCGGCGGAAACGCCGGAGATCCTCGGCCAGGCGCCGGCGATGCAGGAAGTGTTTCGCGCCATCGGCCGCCTGTCGCAGTCGAACGTGACGGTGCTGATCACCGGCGAATCCGGCTCCGGCAAGGAGCTGGTGGCGCGCGCGCTGCACAAGCACTCGCCGCGCGCGGCGCAGCCGTTCATCGCGCTGAACACGGCGGCGATTCCGAAAGACCTGCTCGAATCGGAACTGTTCGGCCATGAGCGCGGCGCCTTCACCGGCGCCCAGACCACGCGCCGCGGCCGCTTCGAGCAGGCCGAGAACGGCACGCTGTTCCTCGATGAGATCGGCGACATGCCGTTTGACTTGCAGACGCGCCTGCTGCGGGTGCTGTCGGACGGCCACTTCTACCGCGTCGGCGGCCATCAGCCGCTGAAGGCGAATGTGCGCGTGATTACCGCCACCCACCAGAACCTGGAGCAGCGCGTGCGCGACGGCCTGTTCCGCGAGGACTTGTTCCATCGCCTGAACGTGATCCGCCTGCGCTTGCCCAGTTTGAGGGAGCGCCGCGAGGACATCCCTATTTTGGTGCGTCACTTCCTGGTGCAGAGCGCGAAACAGTTGGGTGTCGAAGCCAAGCGCATGAGCGACGCCGCGCTGCAGTTCCTGTGTGGCCTGGAGTTGCCCGGCAATGTGCGCCAACTGGAAAATCTGTGCAACTGGATCACGGTGATGGCGCCCGGCCAGACGGTGGAGATCAAGGACCTGCCGCTGGAGCTGTCGCAGGAGCAGGCCGGCGGCGGCGCCGTTGCATCGTCCCCCGGCGCGGCGCCCGGCGAGGGCTACAGCGCGCAGCAGCATCACGGCATGGTCACGCCAGTGGCCGCCGAGGCCGGTGGTCACGCCGCCAGCACGCCGGACGCCTGGCTGGGCTTGCTGGAAATGCAGGCCGCCAGCATGCTCAGCGGTGGCCAACAGGAGGTCATGGCGGTGCTCGGCCGGCAGTTCGAGTCGGCGCTGATCCGCACCGCGCTGAAGCACACCCACGGCCGCAAGAACGACGCGGCGGTGCGCCTGGGCATCGGCCGCAACACCATCACCCGCAAGATCGCCGAGCTCGGCATCGACGGCGCCAAGGACGATTAGGCGGCCAGTGTGCGCCGCTTAACAGCGGCGTAATCCAGTGCAACATCTGTTTAAGGTAAGCTCTTGGCTGTCGAAGCCAGGCGCTTTTCTTTTTTATGGATGATGTATGCTGATTAATTGCGTGGCCTACCAGGATGGTAACAAGCTGGCCGACATACCGGTGGCGGAAATTAGCGACTATCTGGAGCAGCCGGAGACGTTTGTGTGGGTGGCGCTGCGCGACGCGCTGCCGGACGAGCTGACCACCATGCAGCACGAGTTCGGCCTGCACGAGCTGGCGGTCGAGGACGCCAGTCGCGGCCACCAGCGGCCGAAGATCGAGGAGTACGGCGATTCGCTGTTCGTGGTGGTCAAGACCATCGAATGCCGCGACGGCGAGGTGGCGGTGGGCGAGGTGGATATCTTTGTCGGACAGAACTATGTGCTGTCCTCGCGCGACGGCCAGAGCCAGCAAGGCTTCATGGGCGTGCGCGCCCGCGCCGAGCAGGAGCCGCACATGCTGCGCCTCGGCCCGGCCTTTGTGCTGTATGCGCTGATGGACGCGGTGGTCGACCGCTACTTCCCGGTGCTGGACATGCTGGAGACCGAGCTGGAAAAAATCGAGGAGCTGATCTTCACCCAGGGCCGGCAGCGCGACAACATCCAGCGCCTGTATCAATTGAAGGGCAAGGTGACCACGGTGCGCCACGTGGTGGCGCCGCTGATGGAGGCGGTGGGCCGGCTGCACGGCGGCCGCGTGCCGTCGATGTGCCAGGACACGCAGGAATATTTCCGCGACGTGCACGACCATCTGCACCGCATCAGCGCCTCGCTGGACGGCATCCGCGACACCATCGCCACGGCGATCCAGGTCAACCTGTCGATGACGGCGATCGAGGAGAGCGAAGTGAATAAGCGGCTGGCGGCGTGGGCGGCGATCTTCGCGATCGTCACCGCGTTTGCCGGGCTGTGGGGCATGAATTTCAAATACATGCCGGAACTGGACTGGAAGTTCGGTTATCCGATGGCGATCTGCGTCATGGTCGGCGTGTGCGTGTACCTGCACCGGCGCTTCAAGAAAGCCGGCTGGCTATAAAAAAATCCCCGGCAAGCCGGGGATTCTTTTCACGTCTTCAGCTTAGAAGTCGTAGGTCGCGCGCACGTACATGGTACGGCCGAGTGGATCGGTGAAGCGCGGATCGTAGCCAGCCTGGAACACGGTGGTCTGGTACGACAGCGGTGGTTTGCGGTCGAACAGATTACGCACGCCGGCGGTCAGGGTCAGGCCTGGCAGCGCCTTCCACGAACCGTAGCCATCCCAGGTGGTGTACGACGGCACGTGGTTGTCCGGGTCCTGGTCCACATAGCCCGACTTGTAGTGACCGGTCATGCCGGCGGCGACGTCGCCCTTGGACCAGCCCAGGTTCAGGGTGTGCTGCCAACGGAACACTGGCAGGTCGCCCGAGTATACGCCTACGCGCTGGTGCATCTGGTCGCCGATGAAGTTCTGATACTCATACTTGTGCACCCAGGTGCTCGAGTAGTTCATCGTGAAGTTGCCGTAGTTCGTGGTACGCATGCGGTAGGCGGCCGACAGGTCGACACCGTTGGTGTTCATGTCGCCCAGATTCTGCGTACGCAGGTCCAGGTAACCGCAGGTGATCGGGTTCGGGCACTGGGTGCCGTCGGTCGACAGATTGCCGCCCACGTTGCGGTGGTAGTACTGGGCGAAGGTGACCGGATCGGCCAGCACGTCGGTGTCGGTCAGGATGCCGATCTGGTTGGTCAGGCGGATGGTCCACCAGTCCGCGCTCAGCGACAGATTGTTGATCGGTTCCCACATCACGCCGATGGTGCCGTTCTTCGATTTTTCCGGGCTCAGGTTCTTGTTGCCGCCGTTCATCACCTGGAACTGCTGCTGGCAGTTCGACGAGGCTGGTTTACCTGGCGCCGGGTTGCCGCCTGGGCAGTTGATCGGATCGTCACCCTGCGACGAGTTGGTGTACGAGGTGGCCGAGTTGATCTCATACAGCGATGGCGCGCGGAAGCCCTTCGAGTACGAACCGCGGAACAGCAGCGAGCTGACCGGACGGAAGGTGAAGCCGAACTTCGGATTGGTGGTGTGGCCGAAGTCGCTGTAACGGTCATAACGCACGGCGGCGGTCACGTCCAGGTTCTTCAGCAGCGGCACATTCAGTTCCGAGAAGAACGCCGACACGCTGCGCGAGCCGACGTTCAGCGTGTTCGGGTCGAGGCCGGTCGACGAGGCCACCTTGGCGGCGAACTCGGTGTTGGCGGCGTCGTTGAACTTCTGGTGCTCGTACTGCGCGCCCAGCGCCAGCGCCGATTGGTTGCCGGAGTTGAACCAGTCGCCCACTTCGCGGCTCAGTTTCAGGTCGGCGCCCTTGTTGACGCCTTTCGAGTTGCGCTGATTGCCGGCCAGCGTGGCGCTTTGCAGCAGCGCGGCGCCGGCGGCGCTCTGGTCGCCGAACGCATTGATCACGCCGTTCAGAATGCCTTGCGAAATGATGTTGTCATTGTCGTAGCCGGACAGGTTCTGGGTGATCTTGTTCTCGTTGTAGCTGAGGGCGGCGTCGTAATCCCAGCCAGCCACCACGCCTTTGAGCGACACCACGGCGCGGTTCTGCTTGTTGATGTTCTCGTCGGCGCGCGGGCCGGCCACCAGGTTGCGCCATTTGGCGGTCACAAAGCCTGGCTGCACGCCCGGCACGGCGGCGGCCACCTCGTCCATATAGGCCGGGTCCAGGCCGGCGGCGGTCGGGAAGTACGGGTTGGCGGTGCCGTCCGGACGCAGGCGGTTGATGTACAGGCCGCCGTGTGGCACCGGCGCGATCTGGGTTTCCACCTTGCTCTTGGTCGACAGCAGCTCGATGCCCAGTTCGTGGTTTTCGCTCAGCTTGAGGGTGCCCTTGACCAGGCCGGTGGTGCGTTCGCTCTTCGGCAGGTAGTCGACGAAGGCCGAGGTGGTCATTTGGCACTGGCCGCCCTTGCCCGGTATCAGGTAGGCCGCGGTGCAGCCAGGGCCGTTCGGGTTGCCGGCCAGGTTGCCCTGGGCCCAGTTGGCCGGGAAGGTGGTCGGCGAGAGGCCGCCCGCGTAGCGGGTGTTGTAATCACGCTGCGTGCCGCCCAAGCGGTTTTGCTGCTGGCGGTCCACCACCGCGAAGATGTTGAAACCTTGCTTGTCCAGGTCGCCCCAACCGTAGCTGGCGTTGAAGTTGCTCGATTCGCCGCCTTGTTTTTCCGCGCTGTCGGCGCCCAGCGTCACGCTGCCGCCCTGGTAGTCTTTCTTGGTGATGAAGTTGATCACACCGCCGACCGCGTCGGAGCCGTACAGCGCCGAGGCGCCGTCGCGCAGTACCTCGACGCGCTCCAGCGCGGCGAACGGGATCATGTTCAGGTCGGGCGCCGAGCCGTCGATGGCGTTGTTGGCCAGGCGGCGGCCATTCAGCAGCACCAGCGTCTTGTTGGCGCCGATGCCGCGCAGGTCGGCGAACGAGGCGCCGCCGGTGCCCGAGCCGACCGACTGGCTGGTGCCGGTCGACGCTTGCGACACGCTCAGATTAGCCATCACCTGTTCGACGGTGGTGATGCCTTCCTTTTTCAGGTCGGCCATTTTGACCACGGTCACTGGCACGGCGGTTTCCGCGTCGATACGCTTGATTGCCGAACCGGTAATTTCCACGCGCTGCATCGGCGCGCTGTCTTGCGCGAATGCCGGTTGTGCCAGCATCAGGGCGGCGCCGCCGGCGAACATCACGCGCAGCGAGCGGGATAAAACTGTTTCCATCATCATTACTGAACTCCTTGGGGTCTTGCGGCTACTTGGTTGTCGAGGTGCAAACTACGAATAATCTACTTACGTAATTATTGCGTGGCGGCCATGAGACCATTGGTCACCGGTGGTGGTCAATTGGAGCACTGTAACAACTTTGAAATAAACAACACTAAATGCGGTTTTATGCGAAATTTACGAGTTTTTTACATGTATACACAAAGTTTTAACCTAATTATGGCTAATTCATGATAGCTAATCTCCAAATATTCACCTAGGTTAAGCATCGCGAGAACGTTACAATGGACGCCCACGGAGCGACCTGGAGTCAGGCAATGAGCGAACCACGGGGCATGCCGCGGTTCGACGCGGCGGATGGGCGGACCTTGGCTGAAGCGGCCCTGAGGTCGATCACGGCATCGACGGCGCGGGCGCGCGGCGACGACTTCCTGCGGAGGTGGCGCTGGCCGCCGCCGAGCCCGGCGGCGGATGCCGCATCAAACTGCGCCTGCCGGTCCGGGGTTTTAACGCCGTCGCGCTTGGTGACGAAAATCAGCTGCTTGCTGTCCGGAGACCTGTTGGCCGCGGCGTCGGTCGCCAAACCCAGGCGCATTCAAGGGGCCGAAAGATGAAGGCAGGAACGGCAAGTCGCGGTATAGTCATGGCGAGTTATCGAAAAAACAGTGAAAACAAAGATAGTGGCCACAACCATCATTGCTGTTAATTAAGTTTTCCCAACTTCAAGCCAGGAGACGAGATGCAGACCATTACCAAGGTTCACAAAGTGGCGGCCTTTACCGCCGGCGAGCAAGGCGAGGGTGGCAATCCGGCTGGCGTGATGATCCGCGCGGCGCTGCCGGAGGAACCGGCGATGCAGCGCATCGCGGCCGAGATGGGTTATTCGGAAACGGTGTTCGCCGCACCGCACGAGGATGGCTGGCGGGTGCGCTATTTTTCGCCGGAGGGCGAGGTGCCGTTCTGCGGCCATGCCACCATCGCGCTGGGCGCGGTGCTGGCGCGGCAGAATGGCGATGGCATCTTTCCACTGACCACCAACCATGCGCGCGTGACGGTCGAGGGCCGGGCGCTGGGCGCGGGCGCGCACGCGGCCTTGCAGTCGCCGGCCACCGCCAGCGCCCCGGCCACACCGACGTTGGTGCGCGAGGCGCTGGCGCTGTTTGGCTATGCGCTGGCCGATCTGGATGACCGCATCCCACCGGCCGTGGCGAATGGCGGCGCCCAGCATCTGGTGCTGGCGCTGAATAGCCGCGACCAGCTGCGCGCGATGCGCTATGAGCTGGCCGCCGGCCGCGAGCTGATGCGCCGCCATGGCTTTGCCACCATCTCGCTGGTGTACGCGGAAACGCCGCAGCGCTTCCATGCGCGCAACGCGTTCGCCTCCGGTGGCGTGTATGAGGACCCGGCGACGGGCGCGGCGGCGGCGGCGCTGGCCGGTTATCTGCGCGACCTGGACTGGCCGCACGGCGGCGCCATCGACATCCTCCAGGGCGAGGACATGGGGTTGCCTTGCCACCTGCAAGTGGCGATCAGCGATGAGCCGGGCGGTTCGATCCGCGTCGCCGGCCACGCCCGCATGATCGAGGGATGAGTTCGTCCGGGACGGCGGCGCCTGCCGGTCGCGCGGTCAGTCCCACTTCCGCAGCATGCGTTGCAGCTCGCCATTGCGGTCGAGCTGCTCGATCGCGCGCCGCACCCGCAGCCGCACGGCCGGATCGACGTGGGTGCCGAGCGCCATGTAGACGTTGGTGGTGGCCATCACCGCCGGCAAGATCTTGACCTTGCCGGCCAGGCCGGCGCGGTCGATGAAGCCCTGAATGCCGGGCGCGCGGTGCAGGAAGAAGCGGCCATGCCCGGCCACCAGCTTGTCCAGATTGGCGGCCGGCGTGCTGGCGCTGGCATCGATGCGCAGCCCGCCGATGTGCTCCAGCATGATCGGCGTGATGTAGCCGCTGTTGGTGAGCAGCACGCCTTGCGCGCCGAGCTGGCGCACATCGTCCCAGTCATGGATCACCGCCGTGTCGCCGGCGCGCGCGATCAACTGGTAGCGCAACTGGAACAGCGGCGGGTCGAGGAAGACATACTGGCGCGCGCGTTGGTCGGTGCGCAGCACCGCGCACAGCGCGTCATGCTGATGCGCGAGCAGTTCGGAGTGGGCGCGCAGCAGCGGCAGCCAGGTCTGGTCGCCGACGAATTGCAGGCTGGGATCGACGCGTTCGATGGCGCGGTACAGGTCGACGCACAGGCCCACCACGCGGCCGATGCCGGCCGGGATGAACTTCGGTTCCGTACCTTCCTGCGCCACCACTTTCAGCACCGTCGGCGTCGGCGCGGCCAGCCCGGGGGCGCCCAGCAACGCGCCCAGCAGCATCAGCCCGCAGCGCAATCCCTTCGGCCCCATCGCCACTCCCATCGGTTTGAAAGGGCAGAGTATAGATCAGTCCCACTTGCGCATCAAACGCTCCAGCTCGCCCTTCTTTTCGAGTTGGTACAGCACGGCGGCCAGCCGTTCGCCGATGCGGCTGTCGAGGTGTTTGCTGGTGGCGAAGTACAGTTTGGCGCTGTGCATCACCTGCGGCAGGATTTGGACCTTGTCGGTGGTGCCGGTGCGTTCCAGCAGTTTTTGCAGGCCGGGGCCGCGGTGGAAGTAGAGGCGGCCACGACCGGCGATGAGTTTTTGCAGGTTCAGGTCGGGACTGGTGGAGCTGGCGTCGACGTCGATGCCGCCCATGGCGCCGAGGATATCGGCGGCGGCGAAGCCGCGGTTGACCAGCACCACGTTGTTGGGGGCGAGCTTGCGCACGTCGTCCCAGCTGGTGATGCTGACGGTGTCGCCGGCGCGCGTCAGGAAGTGGTATTCGGTGTTGTACAGCACCGGGCCGACGAAGTTGAAGCGTTTGAGGCGCTCGGCGGTGCGGTGCATCGCGCATTGCACATCCTCGATGCCGCTTTCCAGCTCGGAGTAGGCGCGGACCAGCGGCTTCCAGCGCTGGTCGCCGACGAAGCGCAGGCCGGGATCGGCTTGTTCGACCGCGCGCATCAGATCAATGCACAGGCCGATGATGCGGTCCTTGCCGTCGGCGATGAACTTGGGTTCGGTCCCTTCCTGCGCGGCGGTGCGCAGCAGGATCGGCGCCATTGGCACGGCCGCCGGTGATGGCAGGCTGCACGCCGCCAGCAGCAGCGCTATCGAAATGCTGTGGATACACCGCATAACGTCCTCACAAGTCCTGCGCCTGGCGCGCTTACCCTAGCTTACACCCGCTGCGCTTGTCGCGGCCATGGCCACAGACGAAAAAAAAGCTCCCCAGTGGAAGCTTTTTTTAGGAATTCGGTGGTAGGCCGTGCGGGATTCGAACCTGCGACCAACGGATTAAAAGTCCGCTGCTCTACCAGCTGAGCTAACGACCCCCGAAAGAGGCCGTATTATATACAGCTCGGCGGCAATTGCAAAGGGGTTTTTATTTCATCCCCAATGCCGCCGTGACTTTGAGCACCTCGTCGGCGGTGGTCACGCCTTCCTGGATCTTCAGCGCGCCGGCCATGCGCAGCGGTTTCATGCCGTCGGCCATGCTCTGGCGGCGCAGCGCCTGGATGTCGCTGGCCGCGCGCACCTGGGCGCTGAAGGCTTCGGTCACGGTCAGCAGCTCGTACAGGCCGGTGCGGCCGCGGTAGCCGGTCTGGCGGCATTCCGGGCAGCCGACCGCTGTGTAGATCGCGGCCGGCTTGGGCAAGCGCCATTCGCCGGCCAGGCTGTGCCAGATGTCGTCGCTCAGTTCGCCACCGGCGGCCTTGCATTCCGGGCACAGCGTGCGCACCAGCCGCTGCGCCATGATGCCGATCAGCGTGGCTTCGAGCAGGTAGTAGGGCACGCCCAGCTCCAGCAGCCGCATCACCGCCGACGGCGCGTCGTTGGTGTGCAAGGTCGACAGCACCAGGTGGCCGGTCAGCGCGGCCTGGATGGCCATCTCGGCGGTGGCCAGGTCGCGGATCTCGCCGACCATGATGATGTCGGGGTCTTGCCGCATCAGCGCGCGCACGCCGTCGGCGAACGACAGCTCGATGCCGGGCTGCACCTGCATCTGGTTGAAGGCCGGTTCCACCATCTCGATCGGGTCCTCCACCGTGCAGACGTTGACTTCGGTGGTGGCCAGCGCCTTGAGCGTGGTGTACAGCGTGGTGGTCTTGCCGGAGCCGGTCGGCCCGGTCACCAGGATGATGCCGTGCGGCCGCCGGGTCAGCGCGTCCCAGCGTGCGGCGTCGTCCAGCGGGAAGCCGAGTTCCGGCAGCGTTTTGACCACCACCTCGGGATCGAAGATGCGCATCACCAGTTTTTCGCCGAAGGCCGTGGGCAAGGTCGACAGGCGCAGCTCGACTTCCTGGCCGCCGGCGGTGCGGGTCTTGACACGGCCGTCCTGCGGGCGGCGTTTCTCGATCACGTCCATGCGCCCGAGCAGCTTGATGCGCGCGGTCATGGCGATCATCACCACCGCCGGCACCTGGTAGACCTGGTGCAGCACGCCGTCGATGCGGAAGCGGATCGCCGCCAGGTCGCGCTTGGGTTCCAAGTGGATGTCGGAGGCGCGCTGTTCAAACGCGTACTGCCACAGCCAGTCGACGATGTTGATCACGTGCTGGTCGTTGGCGTCGACTTGCTGGTTGCTTTTGCCCAGTTCCACCAGCTGCTCGAAGTTGCTGCGCAGCGTGAGGTCGTTGCGGTTGGACTTGTTGGCCTTCTTGATCGACTTGGCCAGGCTGAAGAACTGCGTGATGTACTGCGCGATGTCGAGCGGATTGGCGATCACCCGGCGCACGGCGCGGCGCGAGATCTTGGCGATCTCGGCTTCCCATTCCTGCGCGTAGGGATCGGTGGTGGCCACCACCAGCGTGTCGTGCGTCAGATCCACCGGCAGGATGTTGAAGCGGGCGGCGTAACTGGCCGACATCACGTCGGCCACCTTGGTGAAATCGATCTTCAGCGGATCGATGCGGATGAAGGGCAGGTTGGCGCGCGCGGCCAGCCACTCGCACAGCGCGTCCAGTGTCAGCAGCTTGTGCGGCGGCCGCGCCGACAGCAGCTTGGCGTGCGCCACCGCGCACAGCGGATGCATATAGCCGCTGGTGTTCTTGAGGATGGCGGAGCTGTGCGCGTACAGCTCCTTGACGTCGGCCTGGCGGATCATGCCGTCGGCCAGCAGCCAGGTGTAAATCTGTTGCAGATCGAGCGGTGTCATCGTCAAGCCACCTTTCCGGCGCACTTACTTTGTGGTGATGCCCTTGACCCAGGATTTGGCCGGCAACTTGGTGTCGGCCACGATCTGGACGGCGCGCGCCTGCAGCCCGTCCGCATCGATGGTCCGCGCGCGCTTGAAAGCGATGGCGACCACGTTACCATCATGCACCTGCGGCAGGCAAATCACCTGCGCGAAAGCGAACTTCATGGCCTTGAGGTTGCGCGCGTAGCTCGGGTGGTCGCCGAACAGGTTGACCGTCATCACGCCGTCGTCGGTCAGGCAGGCGTTGCAGGACTGGTAGAACTCCGGCGTGTCGAGCACCGGGCCGCGCGCGGTGGCGTCGTACAGATCGACCTGCAGCGCGTCGAGCGTGCCGGCGTTGGCCGGGTCGTTGACGAAGGCCAGCGCGTCCATCTCCAGCACCCGCAGGCGGTCGTCGTTGGGCGGCAGCTTGAACATCGATGCGCAGATGGTGATGACCGACGGGTTCAGTTCGACGGCGGTGACCTGCGCTTGCGGGAAGCTGGCGTAGCAGAACTTGGTCAGCGCGCCGGTGCCCAGGCCCAGCTGGGCGATGCGCTGCGGCTGCTCGACCCACAGCATCCAGCTCATCATCTGCTGCGCGTATTCCAGCTCCGGCCAGTTCGGCTTGCGGATGCGCATCGCGCCCTGCACCCACTCGGTGCCGAAGTGCAGATAGCGCACGCCATCGAATTCCGACAGGGTCACCGGCGCATATTTCGGCTTGCGCGCCGGCTTGGCCGCCGGGGTGGAGGCCGGGCGGGAGGATTCTTCTTTTTCGATGGATTTGCGTTTGATCAGCATGGGATGTGAAGACAAGGAGTGAACCGGCATTATCCCGCGAGGCCTTCTCGACAGGCAAGCGCTGCTTGGCCAAGTCTGCCGGGCCAGATGCAACAAAGCCCCGTTGCCGGGGCTTTGTTTGAGTTGGATCAACGCTGCATCGGTTCCACCACCACGCGCAGGCGGACGCGCTCGCCCGGGTCGTAGGACATGATGTTGGTGTAGTTGCGGCCGCGGTAGTCGTAGGTCACTTCGTAGCCCGAGGTGCGCGATTCCCAGTGGTCGACCGTGCGGCACTGCTTGACGGCCTGCTCTTGCACGCCGCCGCTGTTCGGGGTATTGGCGTTGTCGACGCGGTCGCCGACCAGCGCGCCGGCGATGGCGCCTGCCGCAGTGGCCACCGAACGACCGCTGCCGCCGCCGATCTGGTTACCGGCCAGACCGCCGACAATGCCGCCCAGGATGGCGCCACCGACACCGCGCTCCGGCGCCGGTTGCTGTACCTGCACGTATTCCGTGCGGCACTCCTGACGCGGACGGTTGATTTGCTCCACTTGCGGGGTCACGCGCACCACGCGGCCGTAGTCCTCGAAGTCGGCGGCGTGGGCGAAGGGCAGGGCGCTCAGGCACAGGGCCGATGCGATCAGTTTGGCTTGCAGGTTCATTTGATACCTCGTTTTCGGTCAGGGTGTCTATCAGGGGGAATTCTGATATTGCATGAATCGTATGGTAATCCCGCCGCCGGGCGGCGGCTAGTGGCCGGACGGTATCTGTGGCAACAAATTGTAACAGCGGGCAGCACTCGAGCGAATTGTGCCCATTTAACCCCTAAATTCGGCAAAAAACTTCTGCTTTTAACAAATATTGCGTGGAATATCATATACGTGTTGATCTGGAAGGAACAACACGTTACCCTAATACGCGTATGGGAATCGATGGCCAGCACCGACCTGCCGGCCATTTTAGTGGACAGGTGCTCAAATTATTTACTCATTAATTCACAAGTTAGGCACTCCCGACAGCAAAGTGGATACACCGTACATACCAGGTCAAATCGAGGGGAACGAGAGCCTGCTGGCCAGCGTGCCGGCCAACCTTGTGCAGTCGATCCGCGCCTTCCGCGTGGGCGAGCTGCAGGAGGAGGCTGGCCGTCTGGGCCAGCATTTTCTGTATGCGCACTGCATCGCCGGCGCGACCAAGCAGCAGGTGCTGGGCATCATTGCGGAATCGTTCCAGTTCCCGCGAGGGGTGGGCAAGAATTTCGACGGTCTGCGCACCACGCTGACCGACACCATGTTCCAGGCCGAGGGCGCACATACCGGTTTTCTGGTGGTGCTGGAGCAATTGCCGAATACCCAGAAATTTGACAAGGAAGCGCGGGAAACGCTGCTGGATGTCTTCCGCGACGCGGCCGACTACTGGGCGGATAAAAAAGTGCCGTTCCGGGTGTTTTACTCCTTCGTGTAGGCCGGCGCCCGCGCGCCGGCGCCACCCGCCACGCCCGACGGGCGCCTGCTGCGCCGCAGCATTTATTGCCGGAACAGTGGCCCTGTGCCTGTGGACAAGGTACAATGGCGGGCTATGAAAAACATCGTCATCCTGATTTCTGGTCGCGGCAGCAATATGGAAGCCATCGTCCGGGCGCTGCAAGCCGAGCGCTGGCCGGCCCGTATCGCCGCCGTCATCAGCAACCGGGCGGACGCCGCCGGCCTAGCGTTTGCCGCCGGGCACGGCATCCCGACGGCGGTCGTGCCCAACAAGGAATACGCCAGCCGTGAGGCGTTCGACGCCGCGCTGCAAGCCGAGATCGACCGCTACGCGCCCGATCTGGTGGTGCTGGCCGGCTTCATGCGCATCCTGACCGCACCGTTTGTCGCGCATTACGCCGGCCGCATGCTCAATATTCATCCGTCGCTGCTGCCGCTGTTCGCCGGGCTGGGGACGCATGCGCAGGCGCTGGCCGCCGGCGTGCGCGAGCATGGCGCGACGGTGCATTTCGTAACAGCCGAACTCGACCACGGGCCGACGGTGCTGCAGGCCGCCGTGCCGGTGCTGCCGGATGACACGGTCGAAACCCTGTCGGCCCGCGTGCTGGAGCAGGAACATGTCATTTACCCGCGCGCGGTGCGCTGGTTTGTCGAGGACAGGTTGACGATGGCGCGGGGCGCGGTCCAGGTGGACCACCAGTAAGTAAAAATTAACCAAGGAATGCCATGAGATTGCCACCAGCGATACTCGCCAACGCCGAAGAAGTGTTGCGCGAGATTTTGCGCTTTGCCGCGCCAGCCGACACCACCCTGTCGCGCTATTTCAAAGATCACCCGCGCCTGGGCGGCCGCGAGCGCGGCGCCATTGCCGAGTCCGTGTACAACGTGCTGCGCAATAAGAACTTCTACACCGACTTCTCCGAAGCCGGCGGCGGCGCCACCATGCGCCGTCTGACCTTGCTGGGCATGGCCGACGCGGTCGGCCTGGAGTCGCTGGGCGGCGTTTCGGAAGACGAGGCCGCGTGGGTCACGCGCATCATGGAAATCGACCGCAAGCTGATGCACAAGTCGAGTCGCTCCAACATGCCGCTGTGGCTGTTTGAGAAGCTGGCGGCGCAGTACGGCGAAGAGGAAGCGCTGGCACTGGCCGACAGCTTGAACCAGCCGGCGCCGCTGGACCTGCGCGTCAACACGCTGAAGGCCAATCGCGACGACGTGATCGCCAAGCTGGCCGAGGCGCCGATCCGCGCCACGCCGACGCCGTTCGCGCCGCAAGGCCTGCGCGTGCTGCAAAAGCCGCAATTGCAGAATCTGCCGCTGTTCAAGGACGGCCACATCGAGGTGCAGGACGAGGGCAGCCAGATCCTGTCGGCGCTGGTGGCCGCCAAGCGCGGCGAGATGGTGGTGGATTTCTGCGCCGGCGCCGGCGGCAAGACGCTGTCGCTGGGCGCGGCCATGCGCAACACCGGCCGCCTGTACGCTTTCGACGTGTCGGAAAAACGCCTGACCAAGCTCAAGCCGAGGCTGGCGCGCAGCGGTCTGTCGAACGTGCATCCGGTGGTCATCGCGCATGAGCGCGACGCCAAGATCAAGCGTCTGGCCGGCAAGATCGACCGCGTGCTGGTCGACGCCCCTTGCTCGGGCCTGGGCACCTTGCGCCGCAATCCGGACGTCAAATGGCGCCAGAAGCCGGACGCCGTGGCCGAATTGCAGGTCAAGCAGGCCGCGATTCTGGACGGCGCCGCGCGCCTGGTCAAAGGCGGCGGCCGCCTGGTGTACGCCACCTGTTCGGTACTGGACGACGAGAACGACTTCATCGCCCGGCAATTCCTCGACACCCATCCGGACTTCGAACTGGTGCCGATGAGCAAGGCGTTGGCCGAGCAGAAGATCGATCTGGCGATGGGCGACTACCTGAAGCTGCTGCCGCACAAGCACCAGACCGACGGCTTCTTCGCCGCCGTGTTCGAGCGCAAGCCGATGGTCAAGAAGGCCAAGGAAGCAGACGAAGCGTAATTCAACAGGCCGGCATTCCCGGCCTGTTTTACGTTAATCTACCCATCTCATCACTGAATTTGAAAGCCCATGTCCCGACAACAGCCCCTGCTTAACCTGATCGACGATCTGCTCGAAGGCGATATCCACGACGTCAGCCTGATGTGGCAACTGGGGGCCATGCTATTGTCGGTGGTGATCGGCTTCGGCCTCGCCCGCTTGCTGAAGAAACGCTTCGGCCGGCGTCAGGAGGCGCAGACGGGCATGCTGGGCTTTGGCGTGGAAAGTTTCGGCCGCGTGATGGCGCCGCTGGCGGTGGTGGGCCTGCTGTTCCTGTCGCGCATGCTGCTGACGAAGTACCACCTTCACGTCAACCTGGTGCTGGTGGCGATTCCGATCTTCGGCTCGCTGGCGGTGATCCGCTTCACCTTCTACCTGCTGCGCCGCGTGTTTGCGCGCAATGGCCGCACCATCAGCGCGACCATGCTGGCCTTCGAGAAAGTGTTCCAGCTGCTGGTGTGGCTGTCGTTCGTGCTGTACGTGACCGGCTTGTGGATCGACGTGTTTGATTTCATGGACAACACCGTGCTGCCGATTGGCAAGTACAAGGTGTCGGTGGCCGACATCCTGCAGGCGACGCTGTCGGTGATCGTGCTGCTGATGCTGGCGCTGTGGGCCGGCGCGGCGCTGGAAGAATCGCTGATGAAAGTGCAGGGCATGCACACCAACCTGCGGGTGGTGGTGTCGCGCACGGCGCGCGCGCTGCTGATCCTGGTGGCGGTGCTGATGAGCCTGTCACTGGTGGGCATCGACCTGACCGTGTTGTCGGTGTTTGGCGGCGCGCTCGGCGTGGGTCTCGGCCTGGGCTTGCAAAAGATCGCCAGCAACTATGTGTCGGGCTTCGTGATTCTGCTTGATCGTTCGCTGACCATCGGCGACATGATCACGGTCGATAAATACAGCGGCAAGGTCACGCAGATCAATACCCGCTACACAGTGCTGCAAAGCCTGGACGGCATGGAGTCCATTGTGCCGAACGAGATGCTGGTGTCGGGCGCGGTGCAGAACTCGTCGCTGTCGAACAGCCTGGTGAATATTTCGACCAAAGTGTCGGTGGCGTACGACACCGATGTCGACTTCGTCATCGAGTTGCTGACCGAGGCGACGCTGACCGTGTCGCGGGTGCTGAAAGACAAGCCGCCATCGGTCAACCTGACCACCTTCGGCGCGGACGGGCTGGAGCTGTCGGTCAGCTTCTGGATCAATGATCCGGAAAACGGCCGCGGCGGGGTGACGTCCGACGTCAACCGCGCGATCTGGCGCGCGCTCAAGGAGCACCACATTTCTGTGCCCTTCCCGCAGCGGGAAATGCGCATTCTGGGCTCGGTACCGGCCGCGCTGGCGGAGTAGGAAAGCACGACCGTGCCTAAGGAGTAGTCAAGGCATGCGGGAAAAGCTTCGTCAGCGCGGCGCTAAATCATCGTACAATATCGGCTAAAACTCGGGCATGGCGGGCGGCGTTCGCCTGTCAAAAACACAATCTTGGTTGGAGTGGTAATGGATTTATACGCAGTATTGGATTTCCTGGCGAACGGTATTACCCGTTTTTCGGGCTGGGAAGTTTTCTTCTACACGCTGGCGGTGACGCACATCACCATCGCCGCGGTGACGATTTACCTGCACCGCTGCCAGGCGCACCGCGCGCTGGACCTGCATCCGATCATCAGTCACTTCTTCCGTTTCTGGCTGTGGCTGACCACCGGTCAGGTGACCAAGGAGTGGGCGTCGATCCACCGCAAGCACCACGCCAAGTGCGACACCGAGGAAGACCCGCACAGCCCGGTTACCCGCGGCATCAAGAAAGTCTTCTGGGAAGGCGCCGAGCTGTATCGCGCCGAGTCCAAGAACAAAGAAACCATGGAGAAATACGGCCATGGCACGCCAGATGACTGGATCGAGCGCAACGTGTACACCCGTCGTAGCGCGTGGGGCGTGGCGTCGCTGCTGGTGATTAATGTGGCGCTGTTCGGCGTGATCGGCATTACCGTGTGGGCGGTGCAGATGCTGTGGATACCGATCACCGCTGCCGGCATCATCAACGGTATCGGCCACTACTGGGGTTATCGCAACTACGACTGCTCGGATGCGGCCACCAACATCATCCCGTTCGGCCTGTTGATCGGCGGCGAGGAGTTGCACAACAACCACCACACGTTTGCGACCTCGGCCAAGCTGTCGTCGAAATGGTATGAGTTCGACATCGGCTGGGGCTACATCCGCGCGCTGGAAATCGTCGGCCTGGCGAAAGTGAAAAAACGCGCGCCGGCGCCGAAGTTCGCCAAAGGCAAAGCCGAGGCTGACTTTGAAACGCTGCAATCGGTGATCGCCAACCGCTATGACGTGATGGCCAAGTACGCCAAGTCGGTCAAGAGCGCCTGGAAGGAAGAGCTGGAGCACCTGAAAGAGAAGGCCCAACTGGAAGCGCGTTTTCTGAAATCGTCGCGCAAGCTGCTGCAGCGCGAGCCGGGCAAGCTGGAGGCGCCGCAACAGCAACAGCTGTCGGAGCTGTTCCAGCACAGCAAGGCGCTGGAAACCATGCACAATATGCGCGTGGAACTGGGCGTGATCTGGGAGCGTTCGCACTTCACCCGCGACCAGCTGCTGCACAAGCTGCAGGACTGGTGCGACCGCGCGGAAGCGTCGGGCATCAAGTCGCTGCAAGACTTCTCGCTGCGTCTGCGCAGCTACGCCTGATCAGTATCAGTATGGGTTCCCGCCTGCGCGGGAACGACGCATAAAAAAAAGCCACTCGACGAGTGGCTTTTTTCATGAGAAGCGAAGATCGATTACTTGATCTTGGTTTCTTTGTAGATCACGTGCTTGCGTGCTTTAGGATCAAACTTGGTGATCTCCATTTTAGCAGGCATCGTGCGCTTGTTTTTGGTGGTGGTGTAGAAGTGACCCGTACCTGCGGTCGATTCCAGCTTGATTTTGTCGCGGCCAGTTTTTGCCATGGTGATAGCTCCCTAATTAGACTTTTTCGCCACGGGCGCGCATGTCGGCCAGAACGGCATCGATGCCGACCTTGTCGATTACGCGCAGACCAGCGTTGGACAGACGCAGGGAGACCCAGCGGTTTTCAGATTCAACAAAAATACGACGGTTCTGCAGGTTAGGCAGGAAACGACGTTTGGTTTTGTTGTTTGCGTGGGAAACATTGTTGCCGACCATCGGCTTCTTCCCAGTAACTTGGCAAACACGTGCCATAACGCACTCCTTAAAAGACATTCCAAAATTGGAAAAACAAGAGTATATCGAAAAAAATCAGCTTTTTCAATCACTTACGAAAAACAATGGTGTCTTAGGTGCGTGGAAAAATTTAACAATTATGGATTCGCTCGTAAACCCTTGAGCGCATAGGGGTAAACCTAGAGCTGGCCGTGCTCGGCAAACGAGTGCACCTGATGTCCGGCGACCACAAAGTGGTCGAGGATGCGGATATCGACCAGCGCCAGCGCCTGCATCAGCGCGCGCGTCAGCAGCAGGTCGGACTCGCTGGGATCGGGCGTGCCGCACGGGTGGTTGTGGGCCAGCATGACGCTGGCGGCGTTGCGCGCCAGCGCTTCTTTGACCACCTCGCGCGGATACACGGCCGTGTGCGTCAGCGTGCCGCGGAACATTTCCTTGGCATCGATCAGGCGGTTCTTCACGTCCAGAAACAGCACATGGAACGATTCGAAGGGCTTGCCGGCAAAGGTGGTGCGCAGGTACTCCTTGACCGCGGGCGGCGAGCCGAGCGTGGCGCCGGCGCTGATTTCTTCCAGAATCGCCCGCCGCGCCAGCTCCATCACCGCCTGCAATTGCGCGAACTTGGCTGGGCCCAGCCCGTGCAGCGCGGCGAACTCGGGCAGCGTGGCGCCGAATAGTCGCTGCAGCGAGCCAAAATGGCGCATCATCTGCTGTCCCAGCTGGACCGCGTCCTTGCCGGCCACGCCGACGCGCAGGAAGATCGCCAGCAGTTCGGCATCGGACAGCGCCTGCGCGCCTTCGCGTATCAGCCGCTCGCGCGGGCGTTTTTCTTGCGGCCAGTCGACGATCGCCATGTTGGACCTCCCGAAATCAGTCATTACTTTGCATGAGCGGTGGCCGCAGAAGGCGAGCAGCATCAAAGGTGGCTTACAATATGGCCTTTCTCTGTCTAACAAAGCTTAAGTCATGTCCAACGAGCAACCTGTTGTCACCGCGTCGTCGTATCTCACCCTGAATTACCGTCTGGCCTCGCTGGATGGCAACGATATTGTCACCACCTTTGGCGCCACTCCCGCCACGCTGCTGATGGGCCAGGGCCAGTTGGCGCCGGTGCTGGAGGAATTGCTGATCGGCCTGCCGGAAGGCACGCACCAGACCTTTGACCTGGAACCGGGCGTCGGCTTCGGCCCGCGCAATCCCGAGCTGATCCGCGAAGTCAGCCGCGCGACGCTGGATCAGAACTCGGCGCCGGACGCCGACTACAAGATCGGCGACCTGGTGGATTTCGCCGCGCCGGGTGGTGGCCGCTTCGCCGGCATCCTGCGCGAGCTGGGCGATGAAACCTGCCTGTTCGACTTCAACCACCCGCTGGCCGGGCAGCCGTTGAAGTTCGAGGTTCAACTGATTTCGGTGCTGTGAGGATGGCATGAGCGATAAAGAACTTCTGTTGGCCCAGCCGCGCGGCTTTTGCGCCGGCGTTGACCGCGCCATTGAAATCGTCGAGCGCGCGTTGCAGCAGTTTGGCGCGCCGATTTATGTGCGTCACGAAATCGTCCACAACGCCTATGTGGTGGCGGACCTGCGCGCCAAGGGCGCGATCTTTATCGAAGAGTTGAGCGAAGTCCCGCCGGGCAATACGCTGGTGTTTTCGGCGCACGGCGTGTCCAAGGCGGTGCGCGCCGAAGCCGACGCGCGTGGCTTCAGCATCTTCGACGCCACCTGTCCGCTGGTCACCAAGGTGCACGTGGAAGTGGCCAAGATGCGCAAGCAGGGCTGCGAGATCGTCATGATCGGCCACGACGGCCATCCGGAAGTTGAAGGCACCATGGGCCAGACCGACGAAGGCATGTATCTGGTGGAAACCGTGGAGGACGTGGCCACGCTGCAGGTCACCAAGCCGGATCAGTTGGCCTATGTGTCGCAGACCACGCTGTCGGTCGATGACACCGCCGACATCATCGCCGCGCTGAAGGCCAGGTATCCGGCCATCATCGAACCGAAGAAGGGCGATATCTGCTACGCCACCACCAACCGCCAGGAAGCTGTGAAGTTCATGGCGCCGCAAGTGGAGGTGGTGATCGTGGTCGGCAGTCCGAACAGCTCCAACTCCAACCGCCTGCGCGAAGTGGCGGAGAAGAAGGGCACGCCGGCCTTCATGGTCGACAACGCCACGCAGATCCAGCCGGAATGGCTGGAGGGCAAGCTGCGCGTCGGCGTCACCGCCGGCGCGTCGGCGCCGGAAGTGCTGGTACAGGCCGTTATCGACCGCCTCAAGGAACTGGGCGTGCGCAGCGTGCGGCCGCTGGACGGCGTGGAGGAGCATGTCACGTTCCCGCTGCCGAAAGGGCTGGACGGCGGACCGAAAAATTCCGCACCAAACGGGGGCGCGATCTAAGCTATTTGCCTTGGGCGCGGAATATAATTCAGCGTCGTGAGCGTTATTCCGGCATTAGTTTTTCGGGATGTTCGTTATTATTTGCCTCGTTCTAAAGGTTGTCGTTTCGGCTCACATGAGCCGGAATGATGGAAGCACCGATCAGGCATGAAACTTGCATCGCGATTGTGTAGTCAACGGCGGCACTACGGGGACACCCGGGTGCCGTTTTTGTTACATGACCACGCATAACAAAGTAAAGGCAAAGCATGGATACTTTTATCCAACAAATCATAAACGGACTGGTGCTGGGCAGCATGTACGCCCTGGTCGCGCTGGGCTACACCATGGTGTACGGCGTTCTCAACCTGATCAACTTCGCCCACGGCGACGTGCTGATGATCGGCGCCATGACCGGGCTGACCATTCTGAACATTCTCAACACCCATTTTCCCGAACTGGCCGGCCCGATCAAGCTGGCGATCGCTATCGGTGGCGCGATTCCGGTGTGCATGATCGTCAACATCATCATTGAACGCGTGGCGTATCGCCGCCTGCGCAATGCGCCGCGGCTGGCGCCGCTGATCACCGCGATCGGCGTCTCGACCCTGCTGAACACCTTCGCGATGATGATCTGGGGCCGCAACCCGCTGCCGTTCCCGCAGATGCTGCCGACCGATCCGATCCTGATCGGCGGCGCGGTCATCACGCCGACGCAGATCCTGCTGCTGGCGCTGGCGCTGGTGTCGATGGCCGGCCTGGTGCTACTGGTGGAAAAAACCAAGATGGGCCGCGCCATGCGCGCGACGGCGGAAAATCCGCGCGTCGCCGGCCTGATGGGCGTGGACTCGAACAAGGTCATCATCGCCACCTTCGCGCTGGGCGCGGCGCTGGCGGCGGTGGCCGGTGTGATGTGGGGCGCCAACTACGCGTCGATCCAGTTCTCGATGGGCTTCCTGCCCGGACTGAAAGCGTTCTGCGCAGCGGTGCTGGGCGGCATCGGCAATATTTATGGCGCCATGATCGGCGGCATCGCGCTGGGCATTATTGAGAGCCTCGGCGCCGGCTACATCGGCGACCTGACCGGCGGCTTCCTCGGCAGCCACTACCAGGACATCTTCGCGTTTGTGGTGCTGATCCTGGTGCTGACGGTGCGTCCGTCCGGCATCATGGGCGAGCGCGTGGCGGACCGGGCGTAAGGAGCGGCGACCATGACTTTGATGAGTTTCGATTTCAAGCGCCATCCGCGCCAGGCCTACGTCAGCATGGCTCTGCTGACGGTGCTGTTGCTGGCCTTCCCGTTCTTTGCGCAGAACTACGGCAACTCGTGGGTGCGCATCGCCGACATGGCGCTGCTGTACATCATGCTGGCGCTGGGCCTGAACATTGTGGTCGGCTTCGCCGGCCTATTGGACCTCGGTTATATCGCGTTTTACGCGGTGGGCGCCTACCTGGCCGGGTTGCTGGCGTCGCCGCAGTTCGCCGCGTTGCTGGAATCGGTCATTTACCAGTATCCGGCGCTGGGCGAGACGCTGGTTGCCTTGCTGGGACCGGAGATCCAGCAGAACGGCATTCACCTGTCGGTGTGGGTGATCGTGCCGCTGGCGGCGGCCGTGGCCGCGCTGTGTGGCGCGGTGCTCGGCGCGCCGACGCTGAAGCTGCGCGGCGACTATCTGGCGATCGTGACGCTGGGCTTCGGCGAGATCATCCGTATCTTCATGAACAACCTGAACGAGCCGATCAACTTCACCAACGGTCCGCAGGGCATCAATATGATCGACCCGATCCGTGTGTTCGGCGTCAATCTGTCGGGGGAGGCCGGTTCGCGCGCCACCGTGTTTATCGGCGGCTACGGCATGCCCTCGGTCAACGCCTACTACTTCCTGTTCTTGCTGCTGTGCGTGGCGGTGGTGTTTGTCACCTCGCGCCTGCAACACTCGCGCCTGGGCCGTGCCTGGGTGGCGATCCGCGAAGATGAGATCGCCGCCAAGGCGATGGGCATCAACACCCGCAACGTCAAGCTGCTGGCGTTCTCGATGGGCGCCTCGTTCGGCGGCGTGGCCGGCGCCATGTTCGGCTCGTTCCAGGGCTTTGTGTCGCCAGAGTCGTTCTCGCTGACCGAGTCGATCGCGGTGCTGGCGATGGTGGTGCTGGGCGGCATAGGCCACATTCCCGGCGTCATCATGGGCGGCGCGCTGCTGGCGGCCTTGCCCGAGGTGCTGCGGCACGTGGTGGAGCCGTTGCAGGAAAAGCTGTTCGGCCACGTGCTGATCGAGGCGGAAGTGTTGCGCCAGTTGCTGTACGGCCTGGCCATGGTGCTGATCATGCTGAACCGTCCAGCCGGTTTGTGGCCCGCGCCCAAGCATGAGGATCGTCCGGATGGCGATTCCGACGGCAAGAATCAATCGACTGGCGTGATGGCGGCGTGAGGAAAAGGCACTATGACTGAACAGGTAATTCTCCAGATCGCCGGCGTCAACAAGCGTTTCGGCGGCTTGCAGGCGCTGACCGATGTTGGCATCAAAATCATGCAAGGCCAGATTTACGGCCTGATCGGCCCCAATGGCGCCGGTAAAACGACGTTCTTCAATGTGATCACCGGACTGTACCAGCCGGATACCGGCACCTTCGAGCTGGCCGGCAAGCCGTACTCGCCGTCGGCGCCGCATGAGGTGGCCAAGGCGGGCATCGCCCGGACGTTCCAGAACATCCGCCTGTTCGGCGAGATGACGGCGCTGGAAAACGTCATGGTGGGCCGCCACGTGCGCTCGAAGCAGGGCGTGTTTGGCGCCATCTTCCGTCACAAGGCGGCGCGCGAAGAAGAGGCGGCCATTCGCCAGCGCGCGCAGGAGCTGCTCGACTTCGTTGGCATTGGCCAGTTCGCCAGCCGCACGTCCAAATTCCTGTCCTACGGCGACCAGCGCCGTCTGGAAATCGCCCGCGCGCTGGCGACCGATCCGCAACTGCTGGCGCTGGACGAACCGGCGGCCGGCATGAACGCCACCGAAAAACTGGCGCTGCGCGAACTGTTGATCAAGATCAAAGAACAGGGTAAGACGGTGTTGTTAATTGAACACGATGTCAAGATGATGATGAGCTTGTGCGACCGGCTGATGGTGCTGGAATACGGCAAGCCGATTGCCGAAGGTCTGCCGGCGGAGATACAAAGTAATCAGGCGGTGATTGACGCCTACCTGGGAGGATCGCACTAATGAGCGACAGCGTTCTAAAAGTATCGGGACTGAAAGTCGCATACGGCGGCATTAAAGCCGTCAAGGGTATCGACCTCGAAGTAAATCAAGGCGAATTAATCGCGTTAATCGGCGCCAATGGCGCCGGCAAAACCACGACGCTGAAAGCCATTACCGGCACGCTACCGCCGTGCAAAGTCGAAGGCACGATTACTTATCAAGGTGAATCGCTGAAAGGTAGTAAATCCTTTCATCTGGTTGAAAAGAAACTGGCGATGGTGCCGGAAGGCCGTGGCGTATTTACCCGGATGTCGATTGTTGAAAATCTGATGATGGGGGCTTATACGCGCAATGATAAAGCCGGTATTGAGTCGGATATTGCAAAATGGTTTGACGTATTTCCCCGTTTAAAAGAGCGTGCCCAGCAATTGGCGGGAACTTTATCCGGTGGTGAACAACAAATGCTGGCAATGGCACGCGCATTAATGTCGCATCCAAAGTTATTATTGCTGGATGAACCATCGATGGGTTTATCGCCGATTATGGTGGACAAGATTTTCGAAGTCATTCGCAACGTTTCAAAAGAAGGGATTACGATCCTGCTGGTGGAGCAGAATGCGAAATTGGCGCTGCAAGCCGCGCACCGCGGTTACGTCATGGACTCCGGCAGCATCACCATGACCGGCGCCGCCAGCGCCATGCTGGACGATCCCCGCGTCAAAGCCGCCTACCTGGGCGAATAAACCTCGATGCCTCACACCAAGCCGCCAGCGCAAGCTGCGCGGCTATTTTAATGTGCCAGTCGTGCCATAAATTGGCATATTCGCGCTGTTTTCTAGTGTGTAAACCCGGTGTCAGGTCTGACATTCGCACACGGTCTCAACTGCTACGCAGTTGAGACCGTGTGCGAATGTCAGACCTGACACCGGGTTTTTAGACGTTGGCATTGGGAATAAAAAAGCCTCGGATTTACCGAGGCTCTTATCAACATTGAATCGGCACCCTACCGTGCCGAATATCCTTGTTTATTTTTTTGCTGGTGCGGCTTTTGCGGCGGCAGCGCTGAATTGATTTACCGCGGAGCTGACGTTGGTTTCGAACGATTCAACAGCTTGCTTGGCGGTTTTGGTGAATTGCTCGTAGCCGGCATTCGCATTGCCAATCGCCGATTTGAACAGGGCGACCGCATTTTCCGAACCGGCTGGGGCGTTTTTGCTCACTTCATCGACCAGCGAAATAACTTTGCGGTTGGTTTCGGCGATCTGGGTTTCAGCGGCTTTGCTGAATTCGGCACCGGTGCTGGTGGCGATAGTGGCCAGATGACGACCGTAGGCGATGGTTTTTTCTGCGTTCGGTTGAGCCTGAGCCGCAGCCAGCGAGAAGAATTCTTGAGGATCTTTTGCCGACAGCAATTGTTTGGTGGCGGCCGAAGTTTCTTCCAGCGATGCCTTGGCGGCCGTCAGGTTCAGGTCGACGAATTTCTCCACGCCTTCGAAGGCTTTATTGGTCAGGGTCGAGAAGATCGCGAACTGGGCTTCAAAGTTAGCTTTGGTCGCATTGGAAAATTGCTCAGGAATCGAAAACATTTATTTCTCCAGAAAATAGTTCGTTGAGTGAATACTGAATACTGCTTGTGTCTCTACCGTCGGTGAGAAACAAACAACGACGTTTCAAACCGAACAACAAATTGTGCAACGCAACAGAGTCAATTTTAAGCCCCTCAGAAATTAAGTCAAGCGATTTTTTGTGCGTTGCATCAAAGAACGATGATGTAGTTATGCTAGCTAATTCCCTACTGCAACTTCCCCCGTCGTTAAAAGAAAAAACCACCGTCTGCCGATGACAAGTTGTCTGACGTGTTAGACTCAAGACCGCTGTTTTGGCCCCGAATCCGGCGCCCATTCTCTTTCAGTTCACTAGTCAGTCCGATGCCCAACACCCCCAACGCCGTTTCCGCGCCGCGTCACGCCAGCTTTTTGTCGCCGATTCCGATGTTTTTCGTGCTGTTATGGAGCAGCGGCTTCATCGTGGCGAAGTTCGGACTGCCGTATGCGCCACCGCTGACCTTCATCCTGCTGCGCTTTATCGGTGTGCTGGCGGTGCTGGTGCCGCTGGTGCTGCTTCTGCGGGCGCCCTGGCCGGAGAAAAACCAGATCGGCCATATCGCCGTCGCCGGCTTGCTGGTGCAGGCCGGCTACCTGATCGGCGTGTGGTGTGCCATCAAACAGGGCATGCCGGCGGGCTTGTCCGCACTAATCGTGGGCATGCAGCCGATTCTGACGGCGTTCGCCGCGCCCTTGATCGGTGAAAAAGTCCTGCCGCGCCAATGGCTGGGCCTGATCTTCGGCATCGGCGGCGTGGCGCTGGTGGTGGCGGCCAAGATTCAATTGGTCGGCCTGTCGCTGTCGGCGATTCTGCTGTGCGTGCTGGCGCTGGTCAGCATCACCTGCGGCACGCTGTATCAGAAGCATCATTGCCCGCGCTTCGATCTGCGCGTGGGCACGGTGATCCAGTTTGCCGCCTCGGCCATTCTGGTCTTGCCGCTGGCAATCATCTTCGAAAACCTTGGCCCGGATTTTGCTGCGGTGCAGTGGACGCCGCGCTTTATCGGCGCCATGTTGTGGGCGATTTTCGGCGTGTCGATTTGCGCGATTTTCCTGTTGTTCGCGCTGATCCGCAGAAATGACGCCACGCAGGTCACCAGTTTGCTGTATCTGACGCCGCCGACTACCGCTATCATGGCTTGGCTGATGTTTGGCGAGGCTTTTAACGCCCTCGGCATGGCTGGCATGTTGCTGGCGGTAACCGGGGTGGTATTCGTGGTCAAGAAACCAAAGTGAGCAAGAACGCATGATCTCTTCCGTAGAGCAGCAAGCCGTTGACGCCGCCATCACTTCGCGCCGCTCCATCCGCGCGTATTTGCCGACGCCGGTGGCGCGTGAGGATATCGAACAGATTCTGCGGGTGGCGGGCAGGGCGCCGTCCGGCAGCAACACGCAGCCATGGAAGGTCTATGTGCTGCAAGGCGAGCGCAAGCAGCAATTGTCCGCAGCGATTCTGGCCGCGCATAACGATCCGGCGCAGGCCGCGCTGCACAAGGAAGAGTACGCCTACTATCCGTTGGCCTGGGTCGCGCCGTATGTCGACCGTCGCCGCAAGGTTGGCTGGGATCTGTACGCGTTGTTGGGTTTGACGCGCGAGGATAAGGCCGGCATGGCCGCGCAGCACGGCAAGAACTATGCGTTCTTCGGCGCGCCGGTCGGCCTGATTTTCACCATCGACCGCGTCATGGCGCAGGGTTCGTGGCTGGACTATGGGATGTTCTTGCAGAGCATTATGGTGGCGGCGCGCGCACGCGGCCTGGACACTTGTCCGCAAGCGGCTTTTACGCAGTATCACCGCATCATCGCCGAGCAACTGGCGCTGCCCGAGGGCGAAACCGTGGTGTGCGGCATGGCGCTGGGTGTTGCGGATTTGAGCAAAATCGAAAACTCTCTCAGCACGGAGCGCATGGCGCCCCAGGAATTTGTTAAATTTGTCGAATAAGACTAGCTTGTCTTTTGCTGTATTGCGTGGACGCAACCATTGATGCAATGAGTGTTAAATTTTCTTGCGCTGGCTCAGTGATTTGCTACACTGCAACCGGTTTGCTTGATTTCTTTTTTGGGGATACGAATGGTTAAAATCGCATTAAGCGCGCTGATTTCGCTGATGTTTGCCTCCGCCGCCATCGCGGCGCCAGCAACCGACAGCGGCGCCGCGCCCAAAAAACAAGTCGTCAAGAAAAAACGCCAGACGCTGCGTCTGGCCGCGCCGGTCGCCAGCGACCGCGTGGTCAAGCGCACGGTGAAGGTCAATGGCAAGCGCAAGGTGGTGTACCAGCGCGTGCTGGCGGCGGCGCCCGCCGTGCCGACCATGGGCGATCTCGCCGGCCTGAACAAAACCAATGATCCGCTGTCGCTGGCCTCCAATGTGGCGCTGGTGCTGGATCAGGCCAATTCGGAAGTGCTGTTCGAGAAGAATTCCAACGTCGCCCTGCCGATCGCCTCCATCACCAAAATGATGACCGGCCTGGTCGTGGTGGAAGCCAGGCAGGACATGGACGAAATCCTCACCGTCACCGATGAGGACGTGGACCGCGAAAAATTCAGCAGCTCGCGCCTGAAGGTCGGCACGCAGATGACGCGCGCCAGCATGCTGCACATCGCGCTGATGAGTTCGGAAAACCGCGCCGCCTCGGCGCTGGGCCGCAACTACCCGGGCGGCAAGCCGGCCTTTGTCGAGGCGATGAACGCCAAGGCACGCGAGCTGGGCATGAGCGACACCCATTACGTCGATTCCAACGGTCTGTCGAAACTGAATGTGGCCAGCGCGCGCGACCTGGCCAAGCTGGCGATGGCGGCCTACCAGCAGCCGATGCTGCGCCAGTTCTCCACCGATCCGAAAGCCATCGTCGAAACCAACAACGGTCGTCCGATGCAGTTCGGCACCACCAACCATCTGGTGGCCAGCCCGGACTGGGCGATCGGCTTGCAGAAAACCGGCTTCATCAATGAAGCCGGGCGCTGCCTGCTGATGCAGGCGGTGATCGAAGGCCGCTCGGTGATCATGGTGTTTCTCGATTCCAAGGGCAAGCAGTCGCGTACCGCCGACGCCGGCCGCATGCGCAAATGGCTGGAAGCGCTGCGCCCGGCCAATCTGGTGGGGGGCGGCAACCCCGCCACCAGCGCCTACTCCACCGGCATGTAACCGAGCGTGATGGAGATCTGGCGCGCGGTCTGCACCAGATCTTCCAGCCAGTCCTCCTGCAGACGGTCGGCCGGCGCCGAGATCGACAGACCGGCGATCAGCTTGCCGCTGTCGTCGTAGATGCCGGCGGCCATGCAGCGTACCCCCAGCTCCAGTTCCTCATTGTCGCGCGAGTAGCCGCGGGACTTCACCAGATTCAGCTCCCGCTCCAGCTTGCCCAGATCGGTAATCGAATTCTTGTTGTGCCCAGCCAGGCCGGTGCGCGTCGCGTAGGCGCGGATGGCTTTCGGCTCGTCCACCGACAGGAACAGCTTGCCGGTCGAGGTCAGGTGCAGCGGGCCGCGTCCGCCGATGGCGCGCACCACCTGCATGCCGGAGCGCTCGGAGAAGGCGCGGTCGATGTAGACGATCTCGTCGCCTTGCCGCACCGACAGGTTGATGGTCTGCTGGGTTTTTTTGTGCAGTGCACGCATAAAGTCCAGCGCCGCCTCGCGTACCGACAGCCGGCTCTTGACCACATTGCCCAGTTCCAGCAACCGCATCCCCAGCCGGTAAGTGCCGGGCTCGACCCGGTCGACAAAGCGGGTGACCACCATGTCGTTCAGAATCCGATGCGCGGTCGATGGGTGTAGCCCGGAGACACTGGATAATTCCTTGAGGCTGACGGGGTCGGGATACTTGGCCAGGGCATCGAGCAGCGCCACCATGCGCTCGATCACCTGAATCGTGGTCTTTTGCTCGGGAACGGTTTCGATTTTCATGATGTGGTTGGTGCAATGCGGAATTCAATAATTGATTTATACCATAATGTGGAAAAAAGCGGAATTGCATGCATAATATGCGCTTCACGATTACGACAATCACCATGGAACAACCTGTCAGCGAATTCAAATCCAAGAGCGGTCTCAAGCGTATCTTCACGGCTTTCCTGTACTCGCTCGACGGTTTTCGCGCCGCCTGGCGCAACGAGCACGCGTTCCGCCAGGAGGTTGGCCTGTTCGTGGCCGGCGCCGTCATCGCGCTGCTGCTGAAGGTGTCGGCGTTTGAAAAGCTGGTGCTGATCGGGGTGCTGGTGCTGATCCTGATTGTCGAGCTGATCAATTCTTCGATCGAGGCGGTGGTGGACCGGGTGTCGCTGGAACGTCATCCGCTGTCCAAAAACGCCAAGGATTTCGGTAGCGCGGCGGTGTTGTTGACCTGCCTGCTTGCCGTCGCCACCTGGGGTGTGGTGCTGTACAACCGCTTCATATGATTTTTTTGTATATTGAACTGAAAAAAGCTTAGTTCTCATTTATAAAGGGTGGCATTACGCTGGAGACCTTCACTACTAGGGGAATCCAATGCTGTCCAAAAAAATCATTGCCGCCGCCGTTCTCGCCATCACCGCCATCGCGCCCGCGCTGGCCGCGGACATCTCGCTGCTGAACGTGTCGTACGACCCCACCCGCGAGCTGTATCAGGACGTCAACACCGCATTCGCCAAGGAGTGGAAAGCCAAGACCGGCGACAACGTCAAGATCCGGCAATCGCACGGCGGTTCGGGCAAGCAAGGCCGCGCCGTGATCGACGGCCTGGAAGCCGATGTGGTGTCGCTGGCACTGGCCTATGACATCGACGCCATCGCCGAGCACAAGCTGCTGTCGCCCGAGTGGCAGAAGAAGCTGCCGCACAACAGCACGCCGTACACCTCGACCATCGTGTTCCTGGTCCGCAAGGGCAACCCGAAAGGCATCAAGGACTGGGCGGACCTGATCAAGCCGGGCGTGTCGGTGATTACCCCGAATCCGAAAACCTCCGGCGGCGCCCGCTGGAACCACCTGGCCGCCTACGGCTACGCGCTGCGCCAGCCGGGCGGCAGCGAAGCCAGCGCCAAGGAGTATCTGACCAAGCTGTACAAGAACGTGCCGGTGCTCGATTCCGGCGCGCGCGGCGCCACCACCACTTTCGTGGAACGCGGCATCGGCGACGTGCTGATTGCCTGGGAAAACGAGGCGCTGCTGGCGGTCAAGGAACTCGGCCCATCCAAGTTCGACATCGTCGCGCCGTCGGTCTCCATCCTGGCGGAGCCGCCGGTGGCGGTGGTCGATAAGGTGGTCGACAAGCGCGGCACCCGCAAGGTGGCCGAGGCTTACCTGAACTTCCTGTACACCGACGAAGCACAGGACATCATCGCCAAGAACTACTACCGTCCCGCCACCGAGAAAGCGGCCAAGAAATACGCGTCGCAATTCCCGAACGTGAAGCTGTTCACCATCGCGCAGGTGGCCGGCGACTGGAGCAAGGCGCAGAAGGCGCACTTCGCCGACGGCGGCCTGTTCGACCAGATCTACCAGCCGAACAAATAAGCGCCATGCGCGGTCCGGTCGGTTTATTGGCCGGACTGACTGGAAATCCTGTCTTTTTCAACGGAGCCGGCGCACAATAGCGCGTTGTCAATGTGACCTTTTTTACTCTGGAGACCCAACCATGACCATCCGTCTGGGCGATACCGCGCCCGATTTTGAACAAGACTCTTCCATCGGCCCACTGAAGTTCCACGAATGGGCTGGCAACGCCTGGGTGGTGCTGTTTTCCCACCCGGCCGATTTCACGCCGGTGTGCACCACCGAGCTGGGCCTGACCGCCAAGCTGAAACCGGAGTTCGACAAGCGCAATGTGAAAGCCATCGCGCTGTCGGTCGATCCGGCCGAGTCGCATCAGAACTGGATCAAGGATATCGAGGCAACGCAAAACACCGTGGTCGGCTTCCCGATCATCGCCGATGCGGATCGCAAGGTGTCGACGCTGTACGACATGATCCACCCGGAAGTGTCGGCCACCGCCACCGTGCGTTCGCTGTTCGTCATCGACCCGAACAAAAAAGTGCGCCTGACCATCACCTATCCGATGAGCACCGGTCGCAACTTCGACGAAGTGCTGCGCGTGATCGACGCGCTGCAACTGACCGATGGCTACACCGTGGCCACGCCGGGCAACTGGCAGGACGGCGACGACGTCATCATTCCCCTGACCGTGCAGGACCCTGAAGTGCTGAAGCAGAAATATCCGAAAGGCTATACCGCCGCCCGTCCGTATCTGCGCGTCACGCCGCAGCCGAACAAATAAGCTTATAAGTTTTCCGTTGTTTGGAACTTTCCCCATAGTATGTAACCTTCGGTTCTACTTTGGGGAAATTCTATGGATTTGCAGTTTGTCGCATCGGGCTTCGCGGTTGGCCTGCTGGTCGGTATGACCGGCGTCGGCGGCGGCTCACTGATGACGCCGCTCCTGACCTTGCTGTTCGGCGTCACGCCCGCCGTGGCGGTCGGCACCGACCTCGCGTTCGCCTCGCTGACCAAGGGCGTCGGCACCTTCACCCATCGCCTGCGCGGCACCGTCCACTGGGAGATCGTCGGCCGCCTGTGCCTGGGCGCCTTGCCGGCCGCCGTGCTGGCCAGCCTCGGCCTCAAACATTTCGGCACCCTCAGCCACGAAATGGGCCAGATCATCCGCTACATGATTGCCTGCTCGGTCATGCTGACCGTGGTCGCCTTGTTGTTCAAGCGCAAGATGCTGGTCTGGATCAACGCCCATCCCGAGCGCCAGTTGCAGGGCGCGGCGCTGCGCAACGCCACCATCGTCTCCGGCGCCGTGCTGGGCGTGCTGGTGACGATTTCGTCGATCGGCGCCGGCGCCATCGGCGCCACCCTGATCGTCATGCTCTATCCGCGCCTGACCTCGGCCGAAGTGGCCGGCACCGACATCGCCTACGCCGTGCCGCTGACGGCGATCGCCGCCGCCGGCCACTGGTGGCTGGGCTCGATCGACTGGTCGCTGCTACTGACCCTGCTGGTGGGCTCGGTGCCCGGCATTACCATCGGCGCCTACGCCGCCCGCGCCGTGCCCGAACGTTTGCTGCGCGGCATCCTCGCCTGCACGCTGATGGCGGTGGCGGTCAAGCTCTTATATAGCTGAAACATCTAATCAAATGAGAAATGCTTCGTTTGGATTATGAAGCGTAGATGAGAATATGCAGCCCTTATAGAAGGTTTTGTAATAAGGGAGCATATATGTCTGCTGTTGTTGCCGCCTCCGCGGCCATCGCGCCGGCGGCCAAACGGGGCGCGCCGTTCCGCGTCATGCCGGGCTTCCGGCTGTCGCTGGGCTTCACCGTTTTCTACCTGACGCTGATCGTGCTGATCCCGCTGTCGGCGGTGTTTCTCAAAACGTTCACCCTGACCTGGGACGCGTTCTGGACCACCGTGACCTCGGCGCGCGTGATGGCCTCGTACAAGCTGACGTTTGGCGCCTCGCTGATCGGCGCCTTCATCAACGTCATCTTCGGCGGCATCGTCGCATGGGTGCTGGTGCGCTATGAATTTCCCGGCAAGCGCATCATCGACGCGCTGGTCGACCTGCCGTTCGCGCTGCCGACCGCCGTGGCCGGCATCACGCTGACCGCGCTGTATTCGGCCAACGGCTGGCTGGGCCAGTTCATCGAAGGCTACCTCGGCATCAAGGTGGCGTTCACGCCGCTGGGCGTGGTCATCGCGCTGACCTTCATTGGCCTGCCGTTCGTGGTGCGCACCGTGCAGCCGGTGCTGGAGGACGCCGAGCGCGAACTGGAAGAGGCCGCTGCGAGCCTGGGCGCCAACGCCTGGCAGACCTTCTCGCGCGTGGTGTTCCCGACCATCCTGCCATCGCTGATGACCGGCTTCGCGCTGGCGTTCGCGCGCGCCACCGGCGAATACGGCTCGGTCATCTTCATCGCCGGCAATATGCCGATGGTGTCGGAAATCACGCCGCTGTTCATCATCACCAAGCTGGAGCAGTACGACTACGCCGGCGCCACCGCGATCGCGGTGGTGATGCTGGTGGTGTCGTTCATCCTGCTGTTGGCCATCAACCTGTTGCAAGCCTGGGCTCGCGGAAAGTCGGATAAATAAAATGAGTGCAGCTCCTGTTCCTGTTACCCCGGTCCGTCGCGGCGAACTGCCGTCGCCGGCGGACATCCTGGAACCGCGCTGGGTGCGCCGCGCGCTGATCGCCATCGCGCTGCTGTTCCTGACGCTGTTCCTGTTCGTGCCGCTGGTGTCGGTGTTCTTCGAGGCGCTGAAAAAAGGCTGGGACGCTTACAGCGGCGCCATCGTTGAGGAAGACGCGATCTCGGCCATCAAGCTGACGCTGATCACCGCCGCCATCGCCGTGCCGCTGAACCTGGTGTTCGGCGTGGCGGCGTCGTGGTGCATCGCCAAGTTCGAGTTTCGCGGCAAGAGCATTCTGCTGACGCTGATCGACCTGCCGTTCTCGGTGTCGCCGGTGATCTCCGGCCTGATCTACGTGCTGCTGTTCGGCGCGCAAGGCTACTTCGGCCCCTGGCTGATGGCGCACGACATCAAGATCCTGTTCGCGGTGCCGGGCATCGTGCTGGCCACCATCTTCGTCACCTTCCCGTTCGTGGCGCGCGAGCTGATCCCGCTGATGCAGGCGCAGGGCAGCGAGGAAGAGGAGGCCGCCATCGTGCTGGGCGCGTCGGGCTGGGACACCTTCCGCCGCGTGACGCTGCCGAACATCAAATGGGGCCTGCTGTACGGCGTGATCCTGTGTAACGCCCGCGCCATGGGCGAGTTCGGCGCGGTGTCGGTGGTGTCCGGCCACATCCGTGGCGAGACCAACACCATGCCGCTGCAAGTGGAGATTCTGTACAACGAATACAACTTCGCCGCCGCCTTCGCCGTGGCCTCGCTGCTGGCGCTGCTGGCGCTGGTGACGCTGGTGGTGAAATCTATGATCGCCTGGCGCCTGAACGACAACACCGCCGACGACGCACGCACTTCGGAGTAATGCCATGACCATCCAAGTTAAAAACATCCATAAGCGTTTCGGCGATTTCGTCGCGCTCAACAACGTCTCGCTGGACTTCCCGCAGGGTGAACTGACCGCGCTGCTCGGCCCGTCCGGCTGCGGCAAGACCACGCTGCTGCGCTGCATCGCCGGCCTGGAACATCCGGATTCGGGCCAGGTGGTGCTGGACGGGCAAGACGCCTCGGCACGCCATGTGCGCGAGCGCCAGGTCGGCTTCGTGTTCCAGCACTACGCGCTGTTCAAGCACATGACCGTGTTCGAGAACGTCGCCTTCGGCCTGCGCGTCAAGCCGCGCGCCGAGCGTCCGTCGGAGGCGCAGATCCGCCGCAAGGTCAAGGACCTGCTGGAACTGGTGCAGCTGGACTGGCTGGCCGACCGTCATCCGCCGCAACTGTCGGGCGGCCAGCGGCAGCGGATCGCGCTGGCGCGCGCGCTGGCGGTCGAGCCGCGCGTGCTGCTGCTGGATGAACCGTTCGGCGCGCTCGACGCCAAGGTGCGCAAGGAACTGCGCCGCTGGCTGCGCCGCCTGCACGACGAGCTGCACGTGACCTCGATCTTCGTCACCCACGACCAGGAGGAGGCGCTGGAAGTGGCCGACCAGGTGGTGCTGATGAACAAGGGCAACGTCGAGCAGATCGGCGCGCCGGACGCGGTGTACAACCATCCGGCCTCGCCCTTCGTCTACGGCTTCCTGGGCAACGTCAACGTGTTCCACGGCCGCGTGCAGGATGGCGTGCTGGCCACCGGCGAGACCAGCTTCAGCGTGCCCGCCGAGCCGGGCGCGGCGGGCAAGGGCACGGCCTATGTGCGGCCGCACGAGCTGGAGGTGGAGCGCTACACGCCGGGCGCCGAAGGCATCGTGGTCAAGCTGCGCCGCGCGCACGCGATCGGCCCGCTGGCCCAGCTGGACCTGGAGCGCGGCGACAACGCCGAACTGATCGAAGCCGTCATTCCGAACGAGCGCTTTAGCAGCCTCGGCCTGAAGGAAGGCGAAACCCTGGTGGTGCGTCCGAAGCGCGTGCGCGTGTTCGTCGACGCCGGAGCAGCGATATGAATTTCCAACAACTGCGGTCGATCCGCGAAGCCGCCCGGCGCGGCTATAACCTGACCGAAGTGGCCAACGCGCTGTTTACCTCGCAGCCTGGCGTGTCGCGCCAGATCCGCGAGCTGGAGGACGAGCTGGGCGTGGTCATTTTCGAGCGCAACGGCAAGCGCCTGACCGGCATGACCGAGCCCGGCAAAGGCATCCTGAAAATCATCGACCGCCTGCTGATCGAGGCCGAGAATCTGCAACAGGCCAGCCTGGAATACACCGGCCAGCAAAGCGGCACGCTGAGCGTGGCGGCCACCCACACCCAGGCGCGCTATGCGCTGCCGAAGGTGGTGCAGAGCTTCCGTAGCGCGTATCCCGACGTGCGCATCGCCTTGCAGCAGAGCGCGCCCGAGCATATCGCCGAATGGATTTTGTCCGGCAAGACCGACATCGGCATCGCCACCGAAGGCTTGTCGGCGTTCCCGGAGCTGGTGTCGTTCCCATGCTACCGCTGGAGCCACCTGATCGTGGTGCCGGACGGTCATCCGCTGCTGGCGCGCTCGCCGATCCGGCTGGAAGACCTGGCCGAGTTCCCGCTGATTACCTACGACGTCGGCTTCACCGGTCGCGGCCACATCGACGCCGCCTTCGCCCAGGCCGGCGTGCGGCCGGACATCGTGCTGACGGCGATGGATTCGGACGTGATCAAGCAGTACGTGTCGCTCGGGCTGGGCGTGGGCATCGTCGCCTCGATGGCGTTCGACCATGGCCGCGACAAAGGCATGCGCGCGGTGGAGGCGTCGCATCTGTTCGCGCAGAACACCACGCGGCTGGCGGTGCGCAAGGGCGCCTACCTGCGCTCGTATGCCTACCATTTCATCCAGCAATTCGCGCCGGACCTGAGCCGCGCCGACATCGACGCCGCGCTCGGCGGCGGCGACACCGCCTGATCGGTCGGCGCCGCCACAGGACTGTGGCGGCGGCATGACACTGTGCGCAATTTCCTTCTTTCTTTTGTCGAATTAACCATATACTGAATCCCTGCAACCAACACCGGGGAGCGCGTAATGGGATTCGGTAATTGGAAAATTGGCTACCGTCTGGCGGCCGGTCTGGGCGTGGCCATCCTCTTCATGATCGGCATTTCCGTCGAAGGCATCGCCAAGCTTGGGCGTCTCAACGACAACACCCGGGACCTGGCGGCCGACAAGGTGCCCAAAGTCATCCTGGCTTACGAAACGATAGGCGGTCTGAACGACGTCGCGCGGGCGATGCGCAATGCGATGCTGTCGACCGATCCGGCGGTCGTCAAGGCCGAGCTGGAACGGGTCGAGACGCGGCGCGTGGAAAACGCTGAGCGCCTCGACCAGCTCGGCAAGCTGATCGCCGATGACGATGATCCGCACAGCAAGGCCAAGCTGCAGGCGGTGCTGGAGGCGCGCGAAAAATATACCGGTGTGCAGAGTGAATTCCTGCGGATGTCGCCCGACCCGGGCCGGCGTGATGAGTCGGTCAAGTATTTGCTGACCACGGTGCGCAAGGAGCAGACGGCGTATCTGAATGCGCTGACCGCGCTGGTCAAATACCAGAACGCGGCGATCGACGACACGGCGGCGGTGGCCGAGCAGTCTTACGCCAGCTCGCGCAACACCATGATACTGCTGACGGTGGTGGCGACCGCGCTGGCGGCGTGGGTGCTGCTGGTGATTACTCACGGCATCACGCGGCCCTTGAACCGCGCGGTGGGGATGGCGCAGGCGGTGGCCGGCGGCGATCTGACGATGCGCATGGAGTGCCACACCACGGATGAAACCGGCCAACTGCTGCGGGCGCTGATCGAGATGAACGACGCGCTGGCGAGAACGGTGGGGCAGGTGCGCTCGGGTACGGAGACGATCACCATGGCGTCGAATGAGATTGCCACCGGCAATATGGATTTGTCGTCGCGCACCGAGCAGCAAGCGTCCAGTCTGGAGGAGACCGCGTCGTCGATGGAGGAGTTGACGTCGACCGTGACGCAAAACGCGGCCAATGCGCGCCAGGCGACGCAACTGGTGGTGGCGGCGTCCGAGTATGCGACCAAGGGCGGCAAGGTGGTCGACGAGGTGGTCACGACGATGGGCGCGATCAAGGCCAGTTCCAGCAAGATTGTCGACATCATCGGTGTGATTGACGGCATCGCGTTCCAGACCAATATTCTGGCCTTGAACGCGGCGGTGGAAGCGGCGCGCGCCGGCGAGCAGGGCCGCGGCTTCGCGGTGGTGGCGTCGGAGGTGCGCAACCTGGCGCAGCGTTCGGCGTCGGCGGCCAAGGAGATCAAGGCGTTGATCGGGCGCTCGGTGGAGACGGTCGATGCGGGCGCGGCGCTGGTGGATCAGGCCGGCAGCACCATGCAGCGCATCGTGCAGTCGGTGCGGCAGGTGGCGGATATCATGCAGCAGATCAGCGCCGCCAGCAGCGAACAGAGCACCGGTATCGAGCAGGTCAACCAGGCGATCGTGTCGATAGACGATGTCACGCAGCAGAATGCGGCGCTGGTGGAGCAGGCCGCCGCCGCCGCGCAGAGTATGCGCGATCAGGCGGACTTGCTGGCGCAGGCGGTCAGCGTGTTCAAGCTGGCGGGCGGGCCGCCGTCAACGGTCGCATCGGCGGCAACCGTCGCGTCGCGCGCGCTGGCGCGACAGTTGACGGCGGCGTGATGCTTACCAGCTGAAGCCGGCCTTGGCGTAGTAGTAGCGGCCGTTGAAGCCGTTCGGCGCCCAGCCGCTGTACGGGGTGGTGCCGTTGTTGTTGAGGTTGCCCGCCGATGTGACCTGGTCCGGATAACGGTCGGTCGCGTTGTCGACGCCGGCCGTCAGGCGCCAGTTCTTGCCCAGACGAACGCTGGCCGACAGGTCCAGCACCCATTGCGGATCGTAGGTCTGATCCAGTGTCGCGTTGTTCTGCGGCACGGTGAAGCTGCCGTAGCGCGTGACTACCGCGCGCACGCCCCATTGCGCCAGCGACCAGTCGGTCGCCAGGCTGAATTTATCCTTGGGCGAGCCGACGGTGATGCGGTTGATGGTCTGGCGATCAATCAGCGTCAGGCCGTTGGCGCTGAGGATCGCCGGATTGGCGTTGACATGCTGCAGCGAGGTCTGGTTGTGGTTATAGGCCGCGGTGAAGTCGAAGCGGCCGGCGTCGCGGGTTTCCCAGCGATAGGTATTCAGGATATCGACGCCGGTGGTGCGGGTGTCGATGGCGTTGGTGAAGTAGCGGCCGGCGCCGACCAGGATGCCCTGGCTGGCCAGCGCGTTGCGCAGCGCCGGGTTCAGCGTCATGTTGGCCGACAGCGCGATGCGGTCGTCGATGTCGATGCGGTAGGCGTCGACCGAAGCGGTCCAGTTGCGGCTCGGCTGCAGTTGGATGCCGAGGCTGTAGTTGCGGGCCTTCTCGGCCTTCAGCGGGGTCGCGCCCAGCGCGGCGGCCGCCGCGCTGCCGACCGCGAAGGTGCCGGTCTCGATCGGCGTGTTGACGCCGTTGACCACCGAGAAATTGGTGGTGGTGATGGTATAGAACTGCTGCGCCAGCGAGGGCGCGCGGAAGCCGGACGATGCCGTCGCGCGCAGCGACACCGCGTCGTTGAACGCATAGCGGGTCGAGGCCTTGGCCGAGGTGGTGTTGCCGAAGTCGCTGTAGCGCTCGTGGCGCACGGCGGCCGAGGCCGAGAACTGCTTGGTGACCTCCGCCTCGAAGTTGGCGTAGACCGACTGGTTGTGGCGGCTGTTGCTGCCGGCGTTGACCGGACGGAAACCGGAGAAGCCCTGGGCGCCGCTGCCGGTGTACGAGGCGGCGTCGCCGGCGCCGATCTCATACTCCTCGTGACGGTACTCGGCGCCCAGCGCCACCGTCAGCGGGCCGCTGAAGGCCTCGACCGGGAAGTCCTTGGCCACGTCCAGGTTCAGCAGCGCTTGCGTGTTCTTCAGCTTGCCGGCGTAGAAATGCGTCGGACTGTTGGCGCCGAGGTCCTGGTTGACGGTGTTGTCCAGGTCCAGCTTGAAATCATTGCTGCCATAGTTGGCGCTCAGGTCCCAGCGCCAGCCGGTCGCCTCGCCGCGCAGGCCGGTGACCAGCGCGGTGTCGGTGGACTTGCTGTTTTGCAGCGGCAGGAAGCCTTGCGGGAACAGCGGCGTGCGTTGCGCGGTGCCGTTGAGGGCGGTGCGCCAGGTGGCGGCCGCCGAGGTCTCGCGCTGGCCGTAGTTGGCGAAGGCGTACCAGTCGATGTCATCGTTCACGCGGTACTGGCTGTTGACGAACAGTGAGCGCGGCTTGGTTTCCGGATCGCCGAAGCGCTGGTTGACCTGGCCGTAGCGCGGCTCGGCCGGATTGCGGAAGTCGGCGCCGGCGCGGTTGGTGGGATCGCGGTCGGCGGCGTCGATGGCGATGCGTACCCAGCCGTCGTCACCGAGCTGGAAGCCGGTCGAGCCGCGCAGCGAGACCTGCTTGCCGTCGCGCTCCTGATACTCGCCGAAGCCGATTTCCGCGTCGCCGCCGCTGGCGCCTTTTTTCAGGATGATGTTGATGACGCCGGCGATGGCGTCGGAGCCATATTGCGCCGCCGCGCCATCGCGCAGCACCTCGATGTGATCGATGGCCGACAGCGGAATCGCGTTCAGATCGACCGGCGCCGAGCCGCGGCCCTGGGTGCCGTTGACGTTGACCACCGACGACGCGTGGCGGCGTTTGCCGTTGACCAGCACCAGCACCTGATCCGGCGACAGGCCGCGCAGCTGCGCCGGGCGCACGGCGTCTGACGCATCGGCGCCGGACGGGCGCGGGAAGTTCAGCGACGGCAGCACGCGGCCCAGCACGGTGGCCAGCTCGGTCGAGCCGCTGGCCTGCAGTTCGCGGGCGCCGATGATATCGACCGGCGATTCGGTATCGATGGTGCGGCGGTTCTTGGCGTAGGTGCCGGTGACAACGATCGACTGCAGCTCACCGTCAACCGCTTGCTCTTGGGCGAAAGCGGGCAGGACGAAGGAGGAAATCAGGCTGGCCAGCAGCAGGGGACGTGGACGCATCAGATAGTCTCTTAAAAGTATGGATAGCAAAAATCATATCAGCAGACGCGGATGCTGCCCACTAATCGTTATAACTAATCATATTCAAGTTCTGGATATGATGTAAAACCCGGTGTCAGGTCTGACATTCGCACACGGGTTTTCACTGGCCGGGATTGGTGATCTCGGCGTGGATCTGGTCCACTTGTTTGATGAGTTCCAGCGGCAGTTCGATGGCGTAGGCGTCGATGTTGTGCTTCAGCTGCTCCAGGTTGGTCGCGCCGATGATGGTCGAGGCGACGAACCAGCGCGAGTAGCACCACGCCAGCGCCAGTTGGGTCGGCGTCAGGCCGTGGTCGCGCGCCAGTTGGGCATAGCGTCGCGCCGCCTCCACCGTTGCCGGCCGCACGTAGCGCGGGCTCCAGTTCGACGGGAAGATGGTCAGGCGGCCGTGCGCCCGCGGATCGTCGAGGTATTTGCCGGTCAGCTGGCCGAAGGCCAAGGGGCTGTACGCCAGCAGGCTGACCTGCTCGCGGTAGCAGGTCTCGTCCAGCAGGCTGGTCTCGTAGTGGCGCGCGGTCAGGTTGTACAGGTTCTGGATGGTGGCGATGCGCGGCAGATTGCGCAGCTCGGACTGCTTGATGAACTCGTTCACGCCCCAGCATGATTCGTTCGACACGCCAATCGCGCCGATCTTGCCGGCCTTGACCAGCTCGTCCAGCGCGGCCAGCGTTTCCTCGATCGCCACGCAGGCGCGCTCGTGCTTCGGGTTGAAGACGTTGTTGCCGAACACCGGCACGTTGCGGCTGGGCCAGTGCAATTGGTATAAATCGATATGCTCGGTCTGCAGCCGCCGCAGGCTGGTGTCGACCGCCGCCTTCAGGTTGGCGGCGTCGAAGTTGCGCGCGCGGCCGCCGCGTATCCAGCCGATGGCGGAATTCGGACCGGCGGCCTTGGTGGCCAGCACCACGTTGTCGCGCAGGCCGGTTTTCTTCAACCAGGTGCCGATGTAGCGCTCGGTCGAACCCTGCGTCTCCGCGCGCGACATCACCGGGTACATCTCCGCCGTGTCGATGAAGTTGATGCCGCGCTCGAACGCGTAGTCGAGCTGGGCGTGCGCCTCGGCTTCCGTGTTCTGCTCGCCCCAGGTCATGCTGCCGAGGCAGATCTTGCTGACGTGGAGCCCGCTTTGCCCCAGTTGTACCTTGTCCATCCGTGACTCCTCTTAGTGGCCGCGCACGGCGTCGGCGCAATCCTTGATCAGCGCCGGGCCGGCGTAGATCAGCCCGCTGTACAGCTGCACCAGTTGCGCGCCGCAGTCCATTTTCACGCGCGCGTCGGCGCCCTGCATGATGCCGCCGACGCCGATGATCGGCAGCGCGTCGCCCAGCTCGGCCTTGAGCAGACGGATCACGGTGTTCGAGAACTGGAACACCGGCGCGCCCGACAGCCCGCCCGCTTCGGCGCCGTGCAGCATGCCGGTCACGGCGTCGCGGTTGAGCGTGGTGTTGGTGGCGATGACGCCGTCGATCTGGTGGCGGATCAGTGCGTCGGCGATGTTCTTGACCTGGTCGCCGTCCATGTCCGGCGCGATCTTCAGCGCCAGCGGCACGTAGCGCTGATGCTGGTCGGCCAGGCGCAACTGGGCGTCCTTCAGCGTGCTCAGCAGACCATCCAGTTCCGAGCCGCCTTGCAGCTGGCGCAGATTCTTGGTGTTCGGCGACGAGATGTTGACGGTGACGTAGCTGGCGTAGGGATACACCTTCTGCAGGCAGTGCAGATAGTCGTCGGTGGCGTTCTCGATCGGTGTGGCGGCGTTTTTGCCGATGTTCAGGCCCAGCACGCCTTCCTTGTTCTGGTAGAAGCGCGATGCCTGCACATTGGCGACAAAGGCGTCAACGCCGCCGTTGTTGAAGCCCATGCGGTTGATGATGGCGTGCGCCTCCGGCAGACGGAACATGCGCGGCCGCGGATTGCCCGGCTGCGCGCGCGGCGTCACGGTGCCCACCTCGATCGAGCCGAAGCCGAGGTCGGCCAGCGCGTCGATGTAGGCGCCGTCCTTGTCCAGGCCGGCGGCGAGGCCGACCGGGTTCTTGAAGGTGATGCCCATGACGGTGCGCGGATCGGCCTGCGGCTGGGCGACCAGCTTGGTCAAGCCCAGCGCGGCGGCGCGTTTCAGCGCGGGAAGGGTGAAGTGGTGGGCGGCTTCGGCGTCCATCGAGAACAGCATCGGACGGGCCAGGGAGTACAGGAATTTGGACATGGGGCGGCTTGTGGTGTGGAATTCGCCCGTATTTTATCAGGCGTCCAGCACGCTCCACACGCCTTTGACCCGCGCTTCCAGCGGTTTGAAGTTGGTTTTGTAGGACATCTTCGGGCTTTCCCGGATCCAGTAGCCCAGATACACATATGGCAGCTTCAGCTCGCGGGCTTGTTCAATTTGCCACAGGACGTTGAAGGTGCCGTAGGACGCGCCCTCGACCTCCGGATCGAAGAAGGTGTACACCGACGACAGCCCATCCGACAGCATGTCGATGATGCTGACCATGCGCAGCGTGCCGCCGGGCTCGCGGAATTCCACCAGCCGCGTGTTGACCCGGCTTTGCAGCAGGAACTGCGCGTACTGGTCGCGGCTGTCCTGGTCCATGCCGCCGCCGGCGTGGCGCTTGCTCTGGTAGCGTAGGTAGAGGTCGTAATGCTCGTCGGAGAACGACAGCGTGGCGACGCCCGCCATCAGCTCGCCGTGCTTGACCCAGGCGCGGCGCTGCGTGCGATTGGGCTTGAACTCGTCGGTGACCACGCGCACCGGGATGCAGGCCTGGCAGCCGTCGCAATACGGCCGGTACGTGAAGATGCCGCTGCGGCGAAAGCCGTTCTTGACCAGCTCGGAGTAGACGTCCGCGTTGATCAGGTGCGAGGGCGTGGCCACCTGCGAGCGCGCCTGGCGCGCCTCCAGATAGCTGCAAGGGTAGGGCGCCGTGGTGTAAAACTGCAGCGTCGCGAAGGGCAGGTCGTTCAGGTACGTCATGCACGTCCTATCGGCTTGGGTTGAGTCTCTATGGTAGCTTAACTGGCCGCGGCCAGTGGTGCAATCGGTTCCCATACGCTGATCTGCGGCAATTCAATACTGTTGCGCAGATGTGCCAGGAATGCCGCGCGCGGGATCGGCGCCGCGCCCAGCGAAGCCAGGTGGCCGGTCTCCTGTTGACAATCGATCATCTTCACGCCGTGCCGGCGCAGGAAGCCGACCAGATAGGCCAAGGCGATCTTCGAGCCGTCGCTGACGCGCGCGAACATCGATTCGCCATAGAACATGCGGCCGATGCTGACGCCATAGGCGCCGCCAACCAGTTCGCCGTCCAGCCACAGCTCGGCCGAGTGGGCATAGCCCATCTGGTGCAGGCCGCAGTAGCCGGCGATGATGTCGTCCGAAATCCAGGTGCCGGGGCCGTCGCGGCGTGGCGCCGCGCAGGCGCGCATCACTTGCTCGAAGGCGCTGTCGAAGCGCACCTGCCAGCGGCCGCCGTGGTCCATGCTGCGCTGGACTTTGCGCAGGGTTTTCTTTAACGAATCGGATACACGGAACTGCTCCGTCATCAGCACCATGCGCGGGTCGGTGCTCCACCACAGTATCGGTTGGCCTTCCGAGAACCACGGGAAGATGCCGTGCTTGTAAGCCATCAGCAAACGCTGCGGCGACAGGTCGGCGCCGGCCGCCAGCAGGCCGGGCGCGTCGGTCGTCAACGCGGTGGCCACGTCGGGGAACGGCGTGTGGGTGTCGAGCCACGGAATCATAGGTGATGCGTCACGTGGTCGGTTCGATGTCGGAGCGCATGGCGCGCGTGATGTCCTGCGTGTGGACGCCGTAGCTGCCGCCTTCGCGGATTTTGACGCGGTCGGCGAACAACAGTTCCAGCGTGGTGCGGATGGTGGGGAAGGCCAGGTCGTCCCACGGAATCTGCTGTTCGCGGAACAACCGCACGTCCAGGCTTTCCTCGCCGGCCTGGAAGTCGAGGTCGAGCAGCTCGGCCAGATAGAACATGTGCACCTGGTGCACGTGGGCGACGTTGAGCAGCGAGAACAGCTTGCCCAGCTTGATGTTGGCGCCGGCCTCCTCCTGCGTTTCTCGGATGGCGGCTTCGGCGGTGGTTTCATTGTTTTCCATGAAGCCGGCCGGCAGCGTCCAGTAGCCGTGGCGCGGCTCGATCGCGCGTTTGCACAGCAGCACCTTCAGTTCGCCGTCGCGCTCCCATACCGGAATCGAGCCCAGCACCATTTTCGGGTTCTGGTAGTGGATGGTGGCGCAGCTGCTGTTGGTGCAGACATAGCGGGGACGGTTATCGCCAGCCGGGATGCTGAGGCTGACGGGGGCGGCACATTCGGAACAGTATTTCATAAACAAGAGTTCAAGTCGGTTTTATGCTTACTTTACACCGATTGCCCCCGCTGCGGCGTGCGGTCGGGGGCGCCGGAGCGGCATTTATTCGATCTATCGCGCTTGTTTCAGGGATTGATATTGCCTAAGCGGGGGATTTGCCCTATAATAACTGCATCAGACGCGGGGTGGAGCAGTCTGGCAGCTCGTCGGGCTCATAACCCGAAGGTCACAGGTTCAAATCCTGTCCCCGCAACCAAAATTCGCTAGTCCTTGATTTCTTTCAGAAATCAAGGACTTTTGTTTTTTCCGGTGCGCTCACTTTGTGAGCCACCTATGCAGATCAAGACCCCTCGCCTCTTCCGCAACCGCTGCGGCGTCTTCTACTTCCGCATTAAAACCGCCGAGTCCGACCGTCGTTTCAGCTTGCGGACCAAGTGCCCGAGCACGGCAGCTATAATCGCTCTACATCTAAACGCGGACCTAGAACGAAAGCGAGCAATGAGCAACCCCAAGCTATCCGATTTCAATTTCGACCTCGAGGCCATACGACGCTACGAAATCGATCTAAAAAACGGCGTGCTCAGGGCCGACGGTGCAGCGGACCACAAACGCATGATGGAGGCCATCGACCGCCTCGGCATGATCGACCGCGACGACCGCCCATTGCGCTCCGCCAGCGTCCAGTCCGGCAAGTCGGAGCCCCTGACATCTGCCGTGGACAAATGGCTCGCCAACTGCTCTGGAAAGAACGGAGCACGGACCGTGGACACGAAGGTCTATCACATAAAGGATTTCCTCGCGCTATCGTTCCCCTTGGTGGAATCGGTCGAGCGCTGGCTCGCCGAACATGAGAAAGTCGAGTTCAACAAAAACAAAGGACTGCGACGCTTAGAGGAGAACAAGGCCTCCGGTCGCCATTCCAGCGCCGACATCGAGGTCAACGCCATCAGCAAGCAAACGCTAGTGGAATACAAGGACGCGCTGCTGGCGATTCCGCAGACGCCGAAGACCATCGACAATAAGCTCAACAGCCTGCACGACTTCTTCAAATACATTATTGGTCATGGCCTACACACCGCGCTCGAAGTGAATTCGGTGGAGGGGATGCTCATTCAGACCAAGACGTCGCGTAAGAAGTCGACGAAGTCGTATCAGCCCTTCACTGAGGAGGCGCTCGCGACCCTTTTCGAGCCAGAGGCCTACCTTGCCGCGATGGACGCCCCGGATTTGTTTTGGGGCCCGCTGCTGGGCATCCACACTGGCATGCGAATCGGCGAAGCCACGCAAATCCGCTGCGTCGATGTGCACAAGGCTCCGCGCACCGGCCTCCACTATATCCACGTCTACAAGAGCAAGACGCCCGGCGGCATTCGCAACGTCCCGATCTCGGATGCGCTGATCGAGTTGGGCTTCTTGGACTATGTCGAGGAGTGCCGGGCGGCAGGCGCCGAGCGGCTGTTCCCACACCGTCTACTCATCAACCACAGCTATTCCAAGGAGCTGTCAGCGGCGATGCTCGAACATCAGCGCGCGCGGCGCATCAAGGCTCCTCAGACGAGTTTCCATTCGTTCCGTGTCAACGTCATCACACAGATGCACGACAACGACGCGAACGCAGCTAAGGTCATGAAGATAGTTGGACATGACGACGGCGAGGGCCATGCGGTGCATTGGGGCTATGTGCGCGAGCTGCCCAAATTGAAGCCGATCGTTGATGAACTGGTGTGGCCGATCGACTTGCAGGCGTTGCGATACGATGGGCGCTTTGCTGCCTTCGTGACTGATCGCAACAACTGGGCCGCCGATAAAGATGCGGCCCCGTAGCTCCAAATAGCGCTCCTGCGAGTTCTGGCCTGTCGCGGACTGGCTCGGCGCTTCAAATCCGGGCGGTAACCTTCGCGGTGCCGACTGGCGTGGAACGGTCCAGTTCCAACCGTTCAGCTTCCGCCCAGTATGTCGCAGCGAGGACATATAGCGCCTCGTATATGTCCTTTTGATCGAACTGGCGGCCCTGCACCCCGTGCCTCTCTTTCGCCTCTTGCAGGCAATGGGATAGCTCCCTAGTCAGGGTCTCCTCATCCCTGAATAGCACAAGTGCGTTGGACTCCAACTCGACATTTAGCACGTCTGGCTGTGCGACAAAATAGCCGGCCAAAGCGCCTGCTAACGCTTCTGTATTTTTTGCGCCAGTCCTTCCACCATTTTCAAATAGGAATCTCATAGCCTCGGGCTCTTTTTAGGAGTGCTTGTTTGGACTTGCGGAGTGCTCGTATTCAGAATGGTTCGGGTCTTGTATCCGGCACGGGGGCCAGTTCGCTGTGCAGGCCCCCGGATTTTGGCGCCAGAGTGATTGACTCCGGTTATCACCACTGGCGACACGGCGCCGCCACCACGCTTCGCCCGCCCGCCCGTAGTAGCGTTGCGTCTCAGTAGTTTGATGCCCCAGCACGGCCGCAGTGCTCTCAGAATTGCCGGCCGCTTTGGACTGCGCCGAAACGCGATGCCGCATGGAGTAAGCAGATATTGGGAGCTTCGATTTTTTCGCAAAGTAGCAAAAAATTTTGGTGAAGCGCTGCCCAGCCGACAGACCCTCGGTGGCGTCGAGCTTTACGACCAATGGCCTCCGGTTTTCCGCGACTTGCTTCGCGAGTTCTCGCCAGCGCTTTTGCACCGCTGGCGCAGCATCTACCGGATAGCGGCTCACCACTTCGCGCAGATCCAACCCCTTCTTCTTGCCGTCCGCCTTCACCGATTCAACGAAGAAGCTGAGTGCAGGAGCCCCGTTAATTTTTTTCGTCTCGATACGCACGCCGTTCCCGAGCTCTTGACCGCGACAGCCGCTGAACTCAGTGACCAAGAAGGCTTGGCGGAACTCAGAGGCACCAACAGCGTTGAAGAACACTTCAAGCTGCGCGTCGGTTGCAGCCTGCTTCTTGTGGTCAGACTGCTGTTTTCGCGCATGAGCGAAGTCAGTCCACGAAAGTGCGCGAAACTCTTCCAGCGCCGCCATTAGCTTTTCAGCCTTCTCAACCTCGAGCGCCCACATCTGCTGTCGCGTTGGCGCCAAAAAATCTTGGCTTCGCGTGGCCTTGTCAGCCTGGCGAAGCGCGGCTTTGATCTGCCGCCGATACTCCCATACTCCCGCTGCTCGCATCGCATAGCGCTCGTTCTTCGTCGCCTTGGCCATATCCCAACCACGCGACAGCAACGCCGCTCGCCTTGCGTATTCGCTCTGCGAATTCTTGGCGAGCGGCGTTGCTGTCTTCAATTCCTCCCGCGCTGAACGGACGACATCCTGCAACCGGACGATGTCCGCTTGCGTGAATGTCTTCGTTCGCTTAGTCGGCCTTGGCACGTCCACTCCTCCTCAATCCCCGGATGATCCTCAACCCTTCGGGTTTCGGCTAATCGGGGCTTTCGTCGGCGCTCGTTTTGCTGACGCAACGCCTTTGGCGCCACTCGCCCGCACCTCCACTGACGTGGACTTTTGTTCCAAAAGGTTGGTGCGCGTATTTTGTCTAGTGCCCGACGGGCCCTCGACAAAATACGGTGCCATGCCGTTTGCTGTGGCAGTTGCTGCCGCCATGGCGGCCTTTCGCACGAAATCGGAGCGCGACAGTCCAACGGACTTCGCCACCTCAGCGAGCCATGCCCAGTCTTCCGCCGCCCAGCGGGTGACCTTCAACGATGCAGTTCCTGTTAGTTTTCCTGCCATGGCTTGCTCCCGTCTGATTTCATGTGATGTAGTGACTATCTCAAACAGCAGTCGCTACATCCAGATTTCACGGAAAGAAATTTTAAGCAAACGCGATCTAGGGGAGTGCTCCCCTGGCGCCACAGGCTAGCCGAGGAAGTTTTGTAGTTTTGCGGCCAGCGCTGCCTCGTCACGTAGCTCACACTCCCAGAGCGTGAGCACAGTCCAGCCGAGCGCGGCGAGGGTCTCGGTGTTGCGCTCGTCTCGTTGCCGAGTTCGTGCGATCTTGCTTAGCCAATATTCGGCGCGGGTTTGAGGAACTCTGGCGCCACGCGCGCAACTGTGTCCATGCCAGAAGCATCCATTGATAAAAATGGCACGCCGGCGTCCTATCCAAACAATGTCAGGTTTGCCGGGTATGTCGGCACGATGGAGACGGTAACCCCGATGACCCAGCCGGCGCAGCAGCTCCCGAACATACAGCTCGGGGGATGTGTCCTTGCTCTTCACACGCCGCATAGCCTCCCGGCGTTGGGCGTCTGTGAGGTTATCAGTCAAAGGTTATGCGCAGGCTAGCGTCGGCTTCATGAGCCGCCACGATCTCGTTATATTTTTCAATCAGGCGCACCACCGTAATCTTTCGGTCAGCGGCTTTGAAAAGACTCATCTCGTAGAGGTTGGCCGCTAGGAATTGGAGAGCGTCCATGACCTCGACACGCCCATCGATCCCCGCGTTCTCCGCCAGCCCTTCGGCGGCGCCAATCATCTTCGCTATCGTCAAGATGATCGGATGCTGTCCTGCCTTGATGTTGGCGTCGCACTTCCGCAGCAGCGCTTCCGATGGTGCCGTGGTGCAGTGAATGATGGCGTTGTCGATGACGAAATCTCCCGACCTCGATGACACCGAATCCGCGACTGACGCCCCGTTGTGTGTTATGACCAGCTCCGGCAGAGCCAGTTCCAGCTTGGCGCCGATCAGGTGTTGCAGCACAGCGCCCACATATGTCTTACCGGGCGACTTCTTCTGGCGATCAAGCGCTTGATCCAGAAGGTTGCGGATGACCGATGCCAACGTCTTGCTTGGATCGTAATTCAGCTTGAACGGCTCGGTGTTAAAGTAATCAACAAACCGGGACACCCACCACACCTCGATATTAACGATGTCCAATGAAGAGAGCGGCTGCAGCCCATGGAGGAAGTCCACATACTGCCTCGCCAGCGCCGGCGTGCCGCGACTTGTGCGACCTGATTCAGTCCCGACCTTTTGACTAACCCCGTTCCGTTCCAATATCTTGTTGATATTGGCGCCACTAAGACCGGATACTTGTCCGCCCCCCGGCGTCAACAACTTGTCCATATCGAACGGTAGCCCGGCAGTCTTCGCTTTATGCGTAAGAATCAGAACCGTCCCAAGTGCCCCAACGCCGCCGACCGAAAAATCACTTTTGAACTGAACTAATGCGGCTTCAAGACTCGGATTTATGAGCATGGATATCTGCTAGGGGTAAGAGTAGTTTTTTAGCGAGCCACTTAGCGACAGGAACTGCCACAGCATCGCCCATGGCCTTGTAGCCATCGTTGTAACTGCCGGGAATTTTGTAGCCCTCTGGGGCACCCATAAGGCGTGCAGCTTCCTTAACCGTCAGTAACCGGCTTTTCAGCTTTCCATTTTTTCGGATCACTAACAGTTGCCGGCTACTGCCGCCGCTTGGGGTGCGGAGACAGCCGGCGACATTGTCGAAGCGCAGCTCCAAAACTTGTTTGCCAGCCCGAGTGCGCTTGTAGCCGGGAGCCACGAATGTTTGTTTTTTTGGCATGGCAGCCAATGCCGCCGCATGCTTGGGCGAAATCAGGCCGATGTTACGCTCGTCAGACTCAGAGGTCGCAAAATCTGCATCAAACTCCACAATGTCAGCAAGCACAGTTTCGCGCGCTGGTGGCTCTGGCATGTGCCACCATACCCAATTTTCCAATCCTGCCGCGGCTTTGCGGACAGCCTCAGGATGCAACCATGTCGGCGTCGGGCTGGTAAGCTCAGGGGGCACCTCTAAGCTGTTCTTTACCGCCACAACAAAGATACGCGGACGTGACTGGGGAACGAAACGAACGGCGTCAAGTAGCATGGCGCCGACTTTGTAGCCTCGATCAGTCAGCGCAGCGTGCAGGGCCCGGTAGTGCTCGCCCCCAGCAGAGGATACGAGACCTAAAACGTTCTCAGCGACCAGAATGAACGGTGCCTCAGGCATCTCGTCAATGATCCGTAGCCATTCCCATACGAGTCCGCTACGCTTGCCGTGAATGCCCCCGGCAAGGCCCGCGAGGGACAGGTCTTGGCACGGGAAGGACGCCCAAGCCAAAGAGGCCGCAGGCAGGTCTGTGCCTGCCACATCGGAGATTGAGCCAAGGTGAAAATGCTTCTTGGTGTGGTTCGCTGTGTAGACGGCCCCTTTTTTGCCGTCGATGTCGTTGGCCCATACAGGCAAAAACATGCTTTTTAAGCCTTGGGCAACCAAACCGCTCCCAGCAAAAAATTCCAGATAGGCGTGCTTGGGGCTTTTTTTTGCTGTGGCGCCGTCCGCCATAGGCGATGCCTCAGCGTCGAAGGCGCTGTTTGCAGTGTTTTCAGAGGGGTTTGAGAGAAATGACATGGCCGCCATTGTAGCGGGTTTTCCAAAATCCTCACAGAGTCAAGGCTGGCGGATTGGGCACCGCGCCACATCCACGCGAGCGTAGTCCGAGGGATGCAAACCTATGAGGATCGGTCCCGCAGGTGATACACTTCGTGCCACACCTTTTCAATCCCGCAGCCGGTGAAGCAGCGCCTCCGTTTTCATAGGGAGCTAGCGTAAAATTGCGTGGCGCCGGACACTTATCCTGTCCCCGCAACCAAATTCTAAAGCCGTTGATACCGTCAAGGATCAACGGCTTTTTCGTTTTCGCCGGGGGAAAAATCGACGTCGAGGGTTTGTTCGACGGTGTAGGGATTTTCTTGAGGGAATGCTGGTGGGGCCTGTGCGTATCACGCGCTGCGAAGCGCACTGCGTTGGGATAGTTATGTGCAACGTACTCATCGATTTGCGGCCGTCGGCTAGGCATTTGCTTCAGCACACCCTCAATCTCCCCACGGTGATTGTCGATGGTGTTGGCCCAGCGCTGTTGAGATGATCGTCCATAGGGCACCATCGTAGAGCGGGAATCAGGCTTTCACTGTATGCCGGATCAAGCCTGTTCGCCAGCGGCCACGGCTTGACGAATGTAGGCCAGGGTGGCCGGGCTGACCCAAGTGCCTTTTAGCAGCTCCGGCTCGCTTTCGTTGGCGAGACGGACGCGCGACTGGGTGTCGGGATGGCTGCCGGCCCGCGCGCGGAACAGGCGCATCCATTCACGCGCCAGCGCCAGCGTCTCAGGATGATCGGCTGCGGCGCCGCTCTCCATCTGCGCGTGCACCTTGACCAGCAAGGCCAGCCATTCGTGGAAGTATTTGCGGCTGTTAACCCGGATGTGTTGCATCTCCTCGGCGTTCAAATATTTTGCATACAAGCTCATCTTGCGTTCGTTGAACGCTTCGCTGATGTATTCCTGCACGTCCTGCGGAATCGGCGCCTGGCTTGGGCTGAAACGCTCGTCCTGCATCATCATCGTCATGCGCTGCGCGAATTCGGGATTGGCAGCCGTATCATGTTCCAGCGTTTCCATCCAGCGTTGCGCCAAAGCGCTGGCTTCGGCGCTGCTGGAAGGGCGGCCCTGCGCGATCAGTGTCTTTACCTGGTTGACCATGCCGCGCCAGACAGCGTTACGACGTGCTTCCTGCTGCCAGAACGGTAGCCGTTTCAATTCTTCCAGCGTGAAATACTGCTCATACAACTTCATGTGCTCCAGCGCGCCGATCCAGTTTTCCAGTGCCGGGGTCCCGCCGCCGGTCATCTGTTGTTGCAGGCGCCTCAACTGTTCGCGCAGCGTGCTGGCTTGCTTGATCTGCTGGTCCAGCGCGGCGATCTGCTGCGAGACCACGTCGGCAAACGGCGCATCCGGGCTGGCGAGGAAGGTGGCGATGTCGGCCAGCGACATGCCGAACTGGCGCAGCGCCTGGACCCTGTGCAGGCGTTCGACGTCGTCGCGGTTGTAGAGCCGATAGCCGGAATCGGCGCGCGCCGATGGCTTAAGCAGGCCGATGTCGTCATAGTGGTGCAGCGCGCGCACGGTGAGGCCGGAGCGCGCGGCCAGTTCGCCGATCTTCAGTACAGTTTTTTCCATGAGCTTAGTTTAAACCGTGGCGCGCACCATGTGGAAAATGCCACTGAGACGTGCGCCGTAGCGGGCGTGCGGCGCGTCGGGCCCCAAGTGTTCGACCTCGCGGAATCCGTAGTGCCGCAACATGTGCTCCAGCCGCTGCGGATCGAAGCCGCTGTGCAGATGCTTGCCCTGCGCGGCCAGCGAAGCGGCGACCAAGTCCAGTTCTGCGCGATCCTGTTCGTCGAGGTGGTTGCGGTGCACGCAGTAGTCGAAGACGATGCTGCTGCCCGGTGCGCAGTTGGCGACGTCGCTCAGCGTGCGCATGACCTCATCGGGCTTGAGGTGCATGCTGACGCCCAGCCAAGAGAAGTGGGTTGGCGACGTGGCGTCGAAGCTTGCTTGTTCCAGTTCTTCCGTTAGCGTGTGGGCGCTTGGACATGGCATGGTAACTCTCCTTGTTGATGTTGAGGAGAGCGTAAAGCCTCACGTAGCGTGAGGCTCAAGCGGAATTTAGTCGCGCGGGTGCAGGCTGGCCCACAGGTGGGCGGCGGCCATGGTGCGGTGAGGGCTGTAGCGGGCGAGGATTTCTTCGGTGCGTTGGATGTCTGGCTTGGCGTCTTCGCCGAGCAGCGCTTGTAGCGCGGCGCGGACGGCGACGTCACCGTGCAGCGAACAGTCGGCGTAGCCGTAGCCGCGCAGCAGGCCATAGTTGACGGTCCAGGGACCGATCCCTTTGACGGCCAGCAGGGCGGCGGAGATCTGGTCGATGCGATTGTCATCGGCCAGGTCGAGCCGCAGCGCGCCGCTGGCGACCAGGGCGGCGAGACGCAGCAGCGTTTCCGCTTTGGCGCGCGAGAACTTGCGGGTGGTGAGGTCGTCCACCGATAGCGCGGCGGCGCTGCAGGCGTCCGGATAGCACCATAGGCCGCTGCTGTGCTGGCGGCCTGCTTGCAGGATGAAGGTGCGGCGCAGCGCAATGGCGAATGACAGGTTGATCTGCTGGCCGATGATGGCCCAGGTCAGCGCCTCGAACACGGTGGCCGATTGGACGATGCGCAGGCCTGGCTGGCGTTTGACCAGCGCCGCGAACAGCTGGTCCTTTTTGACGAAGGCGCAGAAGGGCGCCGGGTCGATGCGCAGGCCGAAGATGTTCAGCACCGCGTCGCGCGCTTGCAGTTGGCCCGCCGCGCTCAGCGGACCGTCCGCGTGTACCGTGACTTGCGTGATGGCCGGGCCGCCGGCGGGTGGCAGCGCGATGTCGAGCACCACCGGCACACCCTCCAGCAGCACGCCTTTGCGCAGCCGTTCCGCGCTGACTTCCTCGGCGATGCTTTCGGCATCGCGGCGATGGAAGGTCAGCACGTCGTCCAGACGGTAGTCTGGTGGCAGCGCCAGTGTGTAAGGCTTCATGCCGCGCGCCGGCCGAAGCGGAAGCCCGTCACCAGCACGGTGCCGGTGATGACGATGGCGGCGCCGGCAAAGGTGTACCAGCCCACCGTCTCGCCGAGGAACAGCACACCCCACAAGATGCCGAACAGCGGACTAAGAAAAGTCACCGTCAGCGCCGACGATGGACCGACATCCTGAATCAGGCGGAAGTAGATCAGGTAGGCCACGCCGCTGCACAGCACCGCCAGCGCCAGCACCGCTCCCATGATGCCGATGGTGTGCTCGCCCGGTGCGGGGAAGAACGGCACCACCGGCAGCACCATCAGCGCCGACGCCCACATGGAGCCATTGGCGTTGGCGAACGGTTCGACCGCCTTGGCCTGCCTGGCGTAGTTGCTGGCGACGCCGTAGTTGAAGGACGCGAACAGCACGGCCGCAACCGCGATGCCTGCCCCCGGCTTGGCGCTGACATGGTCGAAACCGACCAGCAGCGCGACGCCGCAGGTGCCCAGCGCGAGGCCCAGCAGGACTTTGCCGCTGACCATGGTGCGCGACCAGACGGCGGCGATCAAGGTGCCCCATAACGGCGTGGTGGCGTTGAGCACCGCCAGCAAAGAGGCCGACAGCGTGCGCGCGGCGAAGGCGAACATCAGGAAGGGCAGGGCCGAGTTGAACAGGCCGAGAATGAAGTAGTGCTTCCAGTGCTGTTTCCAGTCCAGCGATTTTTTCAGGAACACGCCGACCACGCCAAGGAAGATGGCGGCGAACAGCACCCGGTATTCGATCAGCACGGCGGCGCCCAGCACCGGGGCGGCGATGCGCATGAAGAGGAAGGAGCCGCCCCAGATGGCGGCTAGCAGGACGAGGCGTAACAGGTTGGCGGTGTTCATGCGGAATCCAGGATGTGGGGCGGCGGGGCGATGGCGCCGCCGTGCGCTATTGTCGCGTATCCGCGCGCGCCGTACTAGCCGATTCTTGCGCTGGAATCAGACCGCGCCACTCTCCGCCACGCAAACCGCGTCGCCCGGTTTGGTAGGGGCGGAGGCGTGCGGTACGATCAAATTGGTCGGCACGCCGTTTTTGACGGCCGTCATTTCGGCCAGGATGGAGATGGCGATTTCGGATGGCGTCTTGCTGCCGATGTACAGGCCAATCGGTCCATGCAGGCGCGCCAGTTGGTCCGGCGTTAAATCGAATTCCAGCAGTCGTTCGCGGCGCTTGCTGTTATTCAGGCGTGAGCCGATCGCGCCGACGTAGAAAGCATCCGATTTCAGCGCCTCCATCAGCGCCAGGTCGTCCAGCTTGGGATCGTGCGTCAGCGCCACCACCGCGCTGCGGTGGTCGAGCCGCATCGCCAGCACCACATCGTCCGGCATCTCGTGCACCAGCCGCACGCCATCGACATGCCAGCCGGCGCGGTATTCCTCGCGCGGATCGCAGACGGTCACACTGTAATCCATGGCCAGCGCGATCTGCGCCAGGAAACGCGACAGTTGCCCGGCGCCGATGATCAGCAAGCGCCAGCGCGGTCCGTGCAGCGTCACCATCGCCTGCTCGCTGACCTGCATCTGCGCCCCCGGCGCGGCTTGAGACAACGTCACCTCGCCGCTGCGCAGGTCCAGCCGGCGCTGCACCAGTTCGTGCCGCTCCAGCCGCGCCAGCAGCTCGCCGATGCGGCTGCGTTCAGACAGCGGCTCGATCGACAAGGCAATCGTGCCGCCGCAAGGCAGGCCGAAACGATGCGCCTCGTCGGCGGTGATGCCGTAACTGACGATTTCAGGCGCTTCACGGCGGATGCCTTCGTCGCGCACGCGCGCAATCAGGTCGTCCTCGATGCAGCCGCCGGAGACGGAGCCGATCACGGCACCGTCTTCGCAGATGGCCAGCGTGGCGCCGACCGGGCGTGGACTGGAACCCCAGGTCTTGATGACGGTGATCAGCTCACAGCGGCGCCCCGCCGCGATCCAGGCGGCGCTGGTTTTGAGTACTTCGAGGTCGATAGAATCCATGAATGGAATATACTACGGCTCATTAAACCTTGCAGGGATCAGATATGCCTCAGAAGGACGATGACGGAGCACCCAAATTCGGTCGTTTGCTGATCGTCTTGATTTGCGCGGTGCTGGTCTGCGCCGGCCTCACATGGCTGATGGCCACAGTATTCCCCAACTTCCCCGGCTAATCCTTGCAGGCGGCCACCAGCACGCTGTCGAAGGCGCTGTCGGGCACGATGTCTTCCGGGTTGAATTTCTCGAACTTGTAGTTCTCCACCGGCTCGCCCTTGCCCATCGCTTCAGGATAATAGATCTGCGCCAGCAGGGTGGTGGTGTGCTCCTCGCACGCATACATGTGCAGCATCTTCACCGATTGATACAGCTTGCCCTCGGGCGTCTTCTGCATGCGGGCGAAGGTTTGCATCGACCAGACCTTGCGCGTCTTGTCGGTCTTGATCACGCTGGCCTTGTCCATGTAGTAGGTGACGGTTTTACCACCGCCCACTTTCAGCCATACGGCCGCCTGCGCCCAGCCGGCCGTCAACATCAGTGCGATCACGATCAGGCCGGACTTGTTCATGGCGTTCTCTCAGGGATTAAGGAAGCAGCGGCTGACTGGAGGCTTGCTTGCTACGGATCGCGGACACCGTCTTGTCGATCACGCTCAGGCGATAACTCACGGCGGGGTGGTTGGCGGTATACCCGTTCAGCACCGAGGCCGGATATTGCGTGGACAGGCGCTGCCAGAAGGCGCGCGCGCCTGCGACGTTGTAGCCGGCGCGGGCCACCATGTACAGCGACAGGTTGTCGGCCGCCGCGTCCAGCTCCTGCGGCATCGGCTTCACGCCGGCGGTCCCGATCAGCATCGACAGGTCGGGACGCACGGCGATCAGGTTATCGATGATGCCCCCCACCGTGTAAGCCTGCTTGGTGGTGGCCGCGTGGCCCAGCACATTGTGGGCGATGTCCTTGGCCAGCACGTAGGCGATAGCGTCGTCGCTCTGCGCGAAGTTGACCATCCCGCGCGTGATCATCACGCGCTGACCGTCGGAGTAGGCGTTGACGTTGTCCGAGTTGCCGATGTCGATCTTGAAGGCGCAGGCGCGCGTGACCGGCACGCGTAGCTGTTGATTGGCGCCGCCGCGCTGCACCGTCAGGTTCAGGAATTTGTTGTTGCCGACCAGCGGGCCGAGTACCGCCGCCGCTTCGGTTTCGGCGTTGACGCCCACCGGCAGCAGTTTGCCGTCGGCGGCGATCAGGATGTCGCCCTTGCGCAGGCCGGCGCGCGCGGCGCCGCTGCCGGCCAGCACGGTGGCCACTTCCAGGCGGTCGCTGTAATTCAGCACCGCGGCGGCGGCGTCACTGAATTCGCCGGGGTAGGAGTATTTGTTCTTGGCGGTGAAGCCGAGCAGATTGCGTGCCTGCGTGCGGCACAGGTCCGCGTTATTGATCAACAGCGGGCCGGCGACGCGGTACAGGCGGTCCTGCAAGGCCACCATCTGGCTCAGTTGCTGGCGCGCGGCCGCCATCTTGGCGGTGACCTGCGGCGGCGCTTCGGTGGCGGTGCTGACCACCGACGGCGCCGGCTCGGGGGAGGAGGGCTGCGACTGGAACGTGGAGCAGGCCGACAGCAGCACGCTCGCCGCGATCAGCGGTACAACGGATAAGGTGCCAAATTTATTCATCTTGTTCATCCCCGCCCTCCGTCTCCGTTGTTAGTGTTTGCCAGTGCTGCCGAAACCGCCGGCGCCACGCTCACTGGTATCGAATTCTTCCACCACATTAAAGCCGACCTGCAGCACCGGCACGATGATCAGTTGCGCCAGGCGTTCCATCGGTTGCAGCGTGAAGGCGCTGTGGCCGCGGTTCCAGGTCGAGATCATCAGCTGGCCCTGATAGTCGGAGTCGATCAAGCCTACCAGATTCCCCAGCACGATGCCGTTTTTGTGGCCCATGCCGCTGCGCGGCAGGATCATCGCGGCGTAGCCCGGATCGGCGATGTGGATCGCCAGGCCGGTGGGAATCAGCACGGTCTGGCCGGCTTCGATAACCATCGGCGCGTCGATGCAGGCGCGCAGGTCCAAGCCCGCCGAGCCAGGCGTCGCATACGCCGGCAGTTGCTCTTTCATGCGAGGGTCAAGGATTTTAACGTCGACGTTTTTCATTTATTTAGCGAACAAAGAATGTTGTGAGATCCGCTTGGAGATCTCGGAAATCAGTTGGCGCGCCAGCGTCAGTTTGTCGGCGCGCGGCAAAATGGTGTGGCCGTTCTCGTCGAACAGGATGATGGTGTTGTCGTCCTGGCCGAAGGTGTGGTGGCCGATATTCCCGACCAGCAGCGGGATGCCCTTTTTCTCGCGCTTGTCGGCGCCGAATTGGACCAGGTTTTCCGATTCGGCGGCAAAGCCGACGCAGTAAGGATGGCCGGCCAGGTTGGTCAGCGCCGCCACCGAGGCCAGGATGTCCGGATTCTGCTCGAACTTCAGGTCCGGCGCGGTGCCGTTCGGGTTCTTTTTCAGTTTCTGGTCGCTGGCGTTGGCGATGCGCCAGTCGGCCACCGCCGCCACGGCGATGAAGATGTGCTGGTGATCGACATTGGCCATCACGGCGTCGTACATCTGCTGCGCGCTCTGCACGCTGATGCGCTGCACGCCGTACGGCACCGGCAACGACACCGGGCCGGATACCAGCACCACCTCGGCGCCGGCCTCGCGCGCGGCGCGCGCCACGGCGTAACCCATCTTGCCCGAGGACAGATTGGTGATGCCGCGCACCGGGTCGATCGGCTCGAAGGTCGGGCCGGCGGTGATCAGGATGCGTTTGCCCGCCAGGACTTTCGGCTCGAAGGCGGCGATCACTTCTTCCAGCAGCTGTTCCGGCTCCAGCATGCGGCCCATGCCCACTTCGCCGCAGGCCTGGTCGCCGGCCGCCGGGCCGAAGAGGGTGATGCCGTCGTCGCGCAGCGTCTGCACGTTGCGCTGGGTGGCGGGGTTCTGCCACATTTCCACGTTCATGGCCGGCGCGATCAGCAGCGGCACATGGCGCGGACGTGCCACGCACATGGTCGACAGCAGGTCGTCGCAGGCGCCGTGCGCCAGCTTGCGGATGAAGTCCGTCGAGCAGGGCGCGACGATGATGGCGTCGGCGTCGCGGGTGACGTCGATGTGGGCCATGTTGTTGTTGACGCGCGGGTCCCACTGGTCGGTGTACACCGGACGGCCCGACAGGGCCTGCATGGTGACCGTGGTGATGAAGTGGGTGGCCGCTTCGGTCATCACCACCTGCACGGTGGCGCCGGCCTTGGTGAAGGCGCGGCACAGTTCCGCCGCCTTGTAGCAGGCCACGCCGCCGGACAGGCCGAGAACGATTTTCTTACCAGTCAGTTCCATCATGATGCGGCTCCGTTATTTGTTCACCCGGCGCAGTTCGTCCAGGATGAACAGGGCGGCGCCGATACAGATGGCCGAATCGGCCACGTTAAACGCCGGGAAGTGGCCCAGGCCAGGCCAGTGGAAATCCAGGAAGTCGACCACGTGGCCGTACAGCAGCCGGTCGATGACGTTGCCGATCGCGCCGCCCAGCACCAGCGACAGCGCCCACGCGAACATGCGCTGGGCGCTGTGCTTCTTCAGCAGGTAGATGATGAAGACGGCGGCGCCGATGCCGATGGCGGTGAAGAAGTAACGCTGCCAGCCGCCGCTGTTGCTGAGGAAGCTGAAGGCCGCGCCCTTGTTATACGCCAGCACCAGGTTGAAGAAGGAGGTGATGACTTTCTCTTCGCCGTACTGGAAGGTCTTGTTGATGGTGATCTTGGTCAGCTGGTCGATCAGGATGATCAGCGTGGCAATGCCCAGCCATGGCGTGATGCTGGACGAGGATTTGGTCGGGAAGATTTTTTTGGTGGCCATGGTATGTAATTTACGTTGCGGTCGCCCCGTCATTCCGGCGCAGGCCGGAATGACGATGGCGGTATGTTAAGCGAACTTGCGTTTTTCGCCCGCACCAAACAGATTGCTGTGGCAGCGGCCGCACAGCGTCGGGTGGTCGGCGTGCGCGCCCACGTCGGCGCGGTAGTGCCAGCAACGCTCGCACTTCGCGGCCTTCGAGGCGGTGACGTTGACCGCTTCTTCCTCTGCCGACGCCACTTCGCTGACCGACGCCAGCGAGGTGATGAAGATGAACTTCAAATCCTCTTCCAGACTGGCCAGCACCTTGAACTTGTCGCCGGCGGCCTTGATGCTCAGTTCCGCCTGCAGCGACGAGCCGATCGCGCCCGAAGCGCGCAGGTCTTCCAGCTGCTTGGTGACGTCGGCGCGCACGGCGCGCAGCGCGGTGTATTTGGCCAGCAGCGCTTCGGCGTCGGCCAGTTCCGGCAACTGCCACCAGGTCTGGGTGAAGATGGTTTCATCGCTGGCTTTCCAGCCTTCGGCGCCGGCGAAGATTTCCCATGCCTCTTCGGCGGTGAAGGACAGCGCCGGCGCCATCACGCGCAGCAGGCTTTGCGTGATGTGGTAGAGCGCCGTTTGCGCCGAGCGGCGCGACACCGACGTCACGCCGGTGGTGTACAGGCGGTCCTTCAGGATGTCCAGGTAGAAGCCGCCCAGGTCTTCCGAGCAGTAATTCTGCAGCTTCGACATCACCGGCTGGAACTCATACTGCATATAGTGCGCTTCGATTTCCTTCTGCAGCGCCGCCATGTTGGCGATGGCGTAGCGGTCAATTTCCAGCAGCTCGGCCGCCGGCACGGCGTCCTTCGCGTAATCGAAGTCCGACAGGTTGGCCAGCAGGAAGCGCAGCGTGTTGCGGATGCGGCGATACGATTCGGTCACGCGCTTGAGGATTTCGTCGGAGATCGACAGTTCGCCGGTGTAGTCGGTCGAGGCCACCCACAGGCGCAGCATGTCGGCGCCCAGCTTGTTCCACACGTCCTGCGGCGCGATGGTGTTGCCGATCGATTTGGACATCTTCTTGCCTTCGCCGTCGACCACGAAGCCGTGGGTCAGCAGCGCCTTGTAAGGCGGCGTGCCGTTCAGCATCGAGGAGGTCAGCAGCGACGAGTGGAACCAGCCGCGGTGCTGGTCCGAGCCTTCCAGATACAGGTCGGCCGGGAATGCCGACTGCTCCTTGTGCGAGCCGCGCAGCACCGTCTGGTGCGTGCTGCCGGAGTCGAACCACACGTCCAGCGTGTCCTTGTTCTTGACGTAGTCCGACGCTTCGTCGCCGATCAGGTCTTTCAGGTCCAGCGCCTGCCAGGCGTCGATGCCGCTCTTTTCGATCAACTGGGCGATTTGCTCCAGCAGTTCCGGGGTGCGCGGGTGCAGCGCGCCGGTTTCTTTATGCACCACGAAGGCCATCGGCACGCCCCACTGGCGCTGACGCGACAGCGTCCAGTCGGGACGGTTGGCGATCATGCCGTGCAGGCGCGCCTTGCCCCAGTCGGGGAAGAAGGCGGTTTGCTCGATGCCGGCCAGCGCGGCCTGGCGCAGCGTGGCGCCGCCGTCGTGCGGATGCACGTCCATGCCGGCGAACCACTGCGAGGTGGCGCGGTAGATGATCGGCGTCTTGTGGCGCCAGCAGTGCATGTAGCTGTGATCGAACATCTTCACTTCGAACAGCGCGCCCACTTCTTTCAGCGCCGCGCAGATCGGCTTTGAGGCTTCCCAGATGGTCATGCCGCCGAACAGCGGCAGCGATTCGGCGTACTTGCCGTCGCCCAGCACCGGGGTCAGGATCTGATCATCCTTCATGCCGTGCGCTTTGCACGAGATGAAGTCGTCCAGGCCGTAGGCCGGCGCCGAGTGGACCACGCCGGTGCCGCTGTCGGCGGTCACGTAGTCGGCCAGGTACATCGGCGACAGGCGGTCGTAGAAAGCGTCCGAGGCGTGCAGCGGATGGCGGAAGCTGATGCCGCCCAGCGCGGCGCCGTCGCAGGTGGCGATGGTGGTGCCTTCCAGCTTGTAGCGTGCCAGGCACGATTCCACCAGGTCTTGCGCCAGGATCAGCAGCAAAGGCTGGCCGTCACGCGAGGTTTCGACCAGCGCGTATTTCAGTTCCGGGTTGACGTTCAGCGCCTGGTTGGACGGGATGGTCCATGGCGTGGTGGTCCAGATGACGATGAAGCCGTTCTCGGTCGGCAGTTTATCCAGGCCGAAGGCTTTGGCCAGCTTGTCGGATTCGGCGAACTTGAAGCCGACGTCGATCGCCGGATCGCGCTTGTCCTGGTATTCCACTTCCGCCTCGGCCAGCGCCGACTGGCAGTCGAAGCACCAGTTGACCGGCTTCAGGCCGCGATAGACATAGCCTTTCTCCAGCATCTTGCCGAGCGAGCGCAGTTCGTCGGCCTCGTTGGAGAAGTTCATGGTCAGGTAAGGGTTCTGCCATTCGCCCAGCACGCCCAGGCGGATGAAGTCCTTGCGCTGGCGGTCGACCTGCTCGTAGGCGTAGGCGCGCGCCTTGGTCAGCACGTCGGCGGTCGGCAGGTTCTTGCCGTACTGTTTTTCGATCTGGATCTCGATCGGCATGCCGTGACAATCCCAGCCCGGCACATATGGCGCGTCGAAGCCGGCGAAGGTGCGGGCCTTGACCACCATGTCCTTCAGGATCTTGTTGACGGCGTGGCCGATGTGGATGTCGCCGTTGGCGTAAGGAGGACCGTCGTGCAGGATGAATTTAGGCCGGCCGGCGGCGGCCTTGCGCACGCGCTCATAGATTTTCTTGTCTTGCCATTGCTTGACCCAGTTCGGCTCGCGCTTGGCCATATCGCCGCGCATCGGGAATGGGGTTTCGGTCATGTTGACCGGGTATTTGCTTTCTGGCTTTTTTGCGGATTTGTTATCGGACATGGTATGCGTTCAGTGATTTATTCGGGTGTTCTGTGTAGCCGGCGCTCGTAGCTGATCGCGCGGTCAAATTCGGTCGGTGGCGCGCTTGGCGAAGAAGGCGCGGGCGATGTCGGCGTCGTTGTTGATGGCGGCCGTCAGCGTCGGCAGGTCGATGTATTTTTCTTCGTCGCGGATTTTTTGCAGGAACTCGACGCGCACCTGTTTGCCGTAGCAGTGCTGCGCAAAGTCGAACACGTGCACCTCCAGCAGCACGCGGCCGCTGTCGTCGACGGTCGGGCGCACGCCCATGCTGGCCACCGCGGGCAGCGGCTGCGCGCTCAAACCATGCACTTGCACGATGAAGATGCCCGACAGCGCCGGGCGGTGCGGCACGCGCAGGTTCAGCGTCGGGAAGCCGAGCGTGCGGCCCAGTTTCTGGCCGTGAATCACGTGGCCGGAGATGGCGTAGGGGTGGCCGAGCAGCGCCTCGGCGTGGGCAAACGCGCCCTCGGCCAGCGCGCTGCGCACGGCGGAGGAGGAGATGCGGGTGCTGCCGTTCATCACGGTCGGCAGGGTCTCGACGTGGAAGCCGTATTTTTGTCCCGCTTCCAGCAGCATTTGCACGTTGCCGGCGCGCCGTGCGCCGTAGCAGAAGTCGTCGCCGACCATCAGCCATTTGACGTGCAGGCCTTCGACCAGCACTTTCTCGGTGAATTCTTGCGGCGTCAGCGATGCAAAGGACGCCGAGAAGTGTTCGACGATGACGCGGTCGATGCCGTTGTCGGACAGCGATTGCAGCTTGTCGCGCAGGTTGGCGATGCGGGCCGGGGCTTTCGACAGATCGCCGGACTTCTGCGCGAAGAATTCGCGCGGATGCGGTTCGAAGGTCATCACCGCCGCTTCCAGTCCGAGCCGGTCGGCGGCGGCGCGCACGCGGGCGAGCAATGCCTGGTGCCCCAGGTGGACACCGTCAAAATTGCCGATCGTGAGCGCGCAGGGCGCGCGCGCCGCCGCATTGGGAAGACCTCGAAATACCTTCATGGGAATCTGGGGAGAACTTGTCGCAAATGAGAGATTATACGGGCAATCCCTCGAAGCGAAAAAAAAGCGCTGTTCCGGCGGGGCCGGAGCAGCGCTGTGCGCATTAGCAGCCCGGGTATTACATTGGGCGGTTAATGTTCAGCGTCCAGTAGCGCGCCAGATCGGCGGTGCCATCGGTGCCATTGACGGTTTTCAGCGTGGCCAGCGCCGGGGCTTTTTTGCCCGCGATGCTTTGCGCGATGCCGTAGTGCAGCTTGATCGCTTGCGGATTACGGCCGGTGCCCAGCTTGACCGCCTGGTCCATCAGCGCCAGGCCTTTGTCGGTCTTGCCGGCCGAGACCAGGCCGTAGCCCAGGTTGGCCAGCGCGTCGGCGTCCTTGGCTTTGACGGCTTCGGCTTCCACGCCGGCGGCTTTGGCGTCGAACTCGGTCTGGGTCTTGGCGGCCAGGTCTTTCAGGCGCTGGTGACGGGCGGCGTCGGTGCCGGTGCCCAGCACGCCTTTTTTGTAGCCCTGGTCGATCACTTTGATCGCTTCGGCCGGATTGCCGGCCTGCAGCGACAGCTGGGCCATTTCCATGTACTCGGCTGGCTTGCTCAGCAGGCCGTTGGCCAGGCGCAGGCGCAGCACGTCCAGCGACAGCGACGACGAGAAGCCCGGCTTGCCCGCCACGCGGTTCAGCAGGTCGGCCCAGTAGCTGGTTTTAGGATAGGTGCCGGCCAGTTTTTCCAGCGTCTGCACGTAGCCGGCCTTGTCGTTCTGCTTCAGCTGAATGTTGGCCAGCATTTGCAGCGACTGCTCGGAAGCGTTCTTCGACGATTGCAGTTCCTTGGCCGCTTCAGCATATTTGCCGCTGATGTAGTAGGTCTGGATCAGCAGTTCGCGCATCTGCGCGTCGTTCGGATTGTCTTTCAGCGAGCGCTGAATCCAGGTGATGGCTTTGGGATAGTCCTTGGCGCGGTAGTAGATACTGGCCAGGGCTTGGGTGAATTTGGGTTGTTCGGCAGCCGACAGCTTGCCGGAATTGATCACCGATTCGAAGGCCTTGGCGGCGGCGTCGTTATCGCCGGCGGCAGCGGCCGCCGAAGCGCGGGTGCGCTCGATCAGATAGGTTTCGTTGGCGGATTTGCCGCCGATGGCGTCGGTTTCTTTCAGTTTGGCAAGTGCTTCTTTGTTCTTGCCGGCCGCGGCCAGTTTCTGTGCTTCCTGCAATGGTTTGCCGATTTCTGCGCGCACCGTTTCTGCTGCGTAGGCGACCGACGAGAAACCTGCGATAGGGGCTGCTGCAGTAAAACCAATAGCGGCCATTACCAGGCCGAGATGAGCGAGACGAAACTTGGTCATGGGTGAGTTTTCTTTCTTCAAAAAAGCAAATAGGCAGGAATGGTCCTGCCTATTATTGTACATGGGACTTATTACTGGAACTGTTCGTTACCGACCAGACCAATCTTGGTCACGCCCAGACGCTGGGCCGAAGCCATCACGCCTGCGACGACTTTGTACGAGACCAGCTTGTTCGGACGCAGATGCACTTCCGGCTGATCCGCTTGCGCGGCGACATCGGTCAGTTTCGCTTCCAGGGTGCCGCGGTCAGGTACAACCACGTTATCCCACAGAATCGTACCGTCGAAGTCGACGTCAATCGTCACGACCACGGGTTCCTTGGTTGGCGGCGGCGGGGTGCCGACCGGCATGTTCAGGTTGACCGAGTGGTTGGCCTTAGGAATCGTAATGATCATCATGATAATCAGCACCAGCATCACGTCGATGAGGGGCGTCATATTCATTTCCATCATTGGTTCCGGGTCCGCGCCACCGGCGGCCGGAGAACCGACATTCATACTCATGATGTTTCCTTTTAAGAAGGGCAGGCCCGGACTTCAGGCCTGCGATGCACTGTGGGACTTAACCCTTATCAGGCGGTTCGGTGATGAAGCCGACCTTCTGAATACCAGCACGCTGGGTCGTGTAAATCACCTTGCCGATTGCTTCGTACTTGGTTTCTTGGTCACCACGTACGTGTACTTCCGGCTGAGGCAATTTCACCGCTTCCACCTTCAGATTGTCGAACAGTTCGTTCGCATCGCGCATCTTCCGCTGATTCCAGTAGATGTCGCCATCTTTGCTCACGACAATGTTTACGTCTTCCGGTTTGGTCTGAATAACCTGGTTGGTTTCTTCTGGCAGCTTGATCTTGATCAGCTTCAGAACAACCGGGCTCGTGATCAGGAAGATAATCAGCAGAACCAACATGATGTCCACCAGGGGCGTCGTGTTGATTTCTGACATGACTTGATCTTCGTCTCCGCTATCGGAGCCTACGGACATGGACATGGTTAATTACCCAACTTTTTTGTTGCCGGTAGCGGTCGACATTGCGCCCGAGATCAGCACCGAGTGAACGTCCGCCGAGAAGGCGCGCACGTCTTCCATGGCCGACTTGTTACGACGCACCAGCCAGTTGTAACCCAGAACGGCTGGCACCGCCACGAACAGACCGAAGGCGGTCATGATCAGCGCTTCACCGACTGGACCGGCGACTTTGTCGATCGAGGCGTTACCCGACATGCCGATGGCGATCAGCGCATTGTAAATACCCCACACGGTACCGAACAGACCGATGAACGGCGAGGTCGAACCGACGGTTGCCAGGAACGACAGGCCATCTTGCAGACGCGACTGAACTTTGTCCACCGCGCGCTGGATCGACATGGTGACCCAGGTCGACAGGTCGATTTGTTCCAGCAGGGCGCCGTCGTGGTGCGCGGTGGCCTTGGTGCCGGTTTCAGCGATGAAGCGGAATGGCGAGCCGTCGGTCAGGGTTGCCGAACCAGCGGCGATCGACGAGGCTTTCCAGAACTTGGCCGACGCTTCTTTCGATTGTTTGAAGATCTTGGTCTGGTCGATCAGTTTGGTGATGATGATGTACCACGAACCCATCGACATCAGCGACAGAATGATCAGGGTAGCGCGCGAGACGAAACCTGCATCCCACACCGCTTTGAAGCCGTATGGATTTTCCACTTCTTCGGCACCGTGGCCAGCGGCTGCTGGCGCTGCTGCTGGAGCTGCAGCGTCGGCCGCAGGTGCTGCCGCCGCATCTGCTGCTGGCGCTGGCGCTGCTGCATCAGCTGCTGGGGCCGAAGCGGCTGCCGAGGCTTGCTCTTGCGCAAAGGCAGGAGCGCTGACCAGGGCGGTGGCTGCGGTCACCGAGAACAGCACAGCGGCCAGTACAGCGGACAAACGGGTATTCTTAAACATGCTTCCTCCAAATTGATAAAATAATCAGATCGCTGGCGTAATGACAACGAAAATTACTAAGTGAAACGGTGAGCCGTTTCGGTTTTACTCCAGCGTCCAGACGTATTGCATCTGCTGCCAGCCTTCTTGCGGGGTGCCATCCACGGTTGCCGGTTTGAAGCGGCACTTCGTGATGCCGGCGACCGCGGCTTTATCGAGGTCCCGGAAGCCACTCGATTTCACTACCTTGCTTTCGGTAACGCGACCGTCAGCGGAAATCAGGAACGACAGCTGCACCGTGCCGGTTTCCTCGTTACGCAGCGACGACTTCGGCCATTCCGGCTTGGCGCAAGTGCTGAAGTCGACCACGGCGGCAGTACGCACACCGGTTTTCGCTGGGCCAGGTGGCGCCGCAGGTGGAGCTGGCGGCGCTTTCTGGATCTCGGTGGTTGCCGGCTTCACGTTGGTCGCGTTGGCGATCGTGTTGTTCGGCGGTGGTGGCTGCTGCACGTTCACCTCAACTGGCGGGATGAATGGCGGTGGTGGTGCCTTCATCTCTGGTGGTGGTGGCGGTGGTGGGAGCTCTTTCGGTGGAGGAGGTTTGACCTCCTCGATGATCTTGGTCTCCACTGGTGCGATCATCTTATGCACCAGACGTGTTCCCAAGCCCGTCACGATCCCATAAGCGACCAGCAAGTGCAACAAAACGACAATCGTTATGCCTGTAAAGTTCTTCCCGGTGCTTTTCTCGTTGTGCGTGAAATTCATGCCTGCTTTCTCCAATACCAACTCTCTTTGGTGCTACTTAAACCCCAAAATGGCGACACAAAACAACAGCCGCATCCGGGACGTCGGCGAATTATACATACGAATTCTTGATTTTACATAGAATTTTCATCCCTAAAACCGGTTAAATTTCATAGGGTTTTCCTATATGGTAGCGCTCACTTTGCACCGTTCTGGCTCAAGGGGCAAGACCGGCCCGCGCATTTTTGGGCGCTGGCGCACCAAGGCGTTACTTAGTTTTCCCTTAAGGCCAAAAACGGAATAATATGCAGGTAGCTTTACTACGCACGGTTGATAATTTGGTCGCAGGTGTTTCCGCTTGGAAATTATTGCGGCAGCTACCATCCGCGTAGCCGCAGAAACCTGTTGACTTCCGCCGCGCGCCATGCATCCAATAAAAAAACCGGGATCAGCGCGCCGTCGCTGACCCCGGTTCGGACTATTGCAAGAGTCGTGCCCGCCGCCCACGCTCCGCAAAAAAGCCTTATATATTAGTTGGTCAGAAATGCCGGCCGCGTTTCTCCCGTTTGATTTCCAGGGAACTGACCACGTCGCCGCCGGGGCCCACCGTTTCCAGATGGACGTCGAAGCCCCATAAGCGTGCGACATGCTTCAGCACCTCGCCGGCCTGCTGGTTCAGCGGGCGGCGCTGGAACTGGGTATGGCGCAGCGTCAGCGCGCGGTCGTCCTGCGTGTTGACCGACCATACCTGGATGTTGGGTTCGCGATTGCCCAGATTATATTGTTCCGCCAGTTGCTGGCGCACGTATCGGTAGCCGAGGTTGTCGTGGATGGCGGAGACGCTGAGCTTGTCGTTGTGGTCGTCGTCCAGCACCGCGAAGAAGTGGAACTCGCGGATCAGCTTGGGTGACAGGTACTGGGCGATGAAGCTCTCGTCCTTGAAGTTGCGCATGGCGAAGTCCAGCGTCTTGCGCCAGTCGCTGCCGGCGATGTCGGGGAACCATTCGCGGTCCTCGGCGGTCGGGTGTTCGCAGATGCGGCGGATGTCGGTCATCATCGCGAAGCCCAGCGCGTAGGGATTGATGCCGCTGTAGTAGGGGCTGTTGACCGGCGGCTGGTAGACCACGTTGGTATGGCTCTTCAGGAACTCCATCATGAAGCCGTCGCCGATCACCCCCTCATCGTACAACTGGTTGAGGATGGTGTAGTGCCAGAAGGTGGCCCAGCCCTCGTTCATGACCTGGGTCTGCCGCTGCGGATAGAAATACTGCGAGATCTTGCGGACGATGCGCACCATCTCGCGCTGCCACGGTTCCAGCAGCGGCGCATACTTCTCGATGAAGTACAGCAGGTTTTCCTCCGGCTCCGGTGGAAAACGTTTGACCGCCTGCGCCGCCTCCTCTTCCTCGCGGCGTGGCAGCGTGCGCCACAGCTGGTTGACCTGCGATTGCGCGTAGGCTTCGCGCTCCTTCTGCCGCGCGCGTTCCTGCGCCATCGACAGCTTGGCCGGCCGCTTGTAGCGGTCGACGCCGTAGTTCTGGATCGCGTGGCACGAGTCCAGCAGCAGTTCGACGGCGTCGATGCCGTGGCGCTGTTCGCACTCGGCGATGTAGTTCTTGGCGAACACCATGTAGTCGACGATGGCGTCGGCGTCGGTCCAGGTGCGGAACAGGTAGTTACCCTTGAAGAAGGAGTTGTGGCCGTAGGCCGCGTGGGCGATGACCAGCGCCTGCATGGTCAGGCTGTTCTCCTCCATCAGATAGGCGATGCAGGGATTGGAGTTGATGACGATCTCGTAGGCCAGCCCCATCTGCCCGCGCTTGTAGCCCTTCTCGGTGCTGAGGAAGTGCTTGCCGAACGACCAGTGGTTGTACGACACCGGCATGCCGACCGAGGTGTAGGCGTCCATCATCTGCTCGGCGGTGATGATCTCCAGCTGGTTCGGATAAGTGTCCAGCCCGAAGCCCTCGGCCACGCGGCGGATTTCCTGGTGGATCTGCTCGATCAGCTCGAACGTCCATTCGGATTGCTCTGGCAGCGCGTTCGGGTGCTTCGGCTTGGGGGAGGTCATGTCGTTCATGATTATTTCGGCTGCTTCTTGAACAGTTCGCGGAATACCGGATAGATGTCGGCCGGCGTCACTATCTTCTGCATGGCGAAGTGCGGGTGGTGGTCCGGCACCTGCGAATATTGCTCCCATAAATTTTGTGGCGGCCCGTCGGTGATCTCGACGTAGGTGTAGTACTGCACCTTGGGCATGATGGTGTTGACCAGCAGCTGGCGGCACAGCACCGAGTCGTTGTCCCAGTTGTCGCCGTCGGACGCCTGCGCCACGTAGGCGTTGTAGTTGCCGGCGCCGAAACGCTCGTCGATGATCTTGTCCAGCAGGTGCAGCGCCGACGACACCACGGTGCCGCCCGATTCGCGCGAGTGGAAGAATTCTTCCTCGTCCACCTCGGCCGCCGCCGTGTGGTGGCGGATGAAGACCACGTCGATCTTGTCGTACACCCGCTTGAGGAACAGGTACAGCAGGATGAAGAAGCGCTTGGCGGTGTCCTTGCGCGTTTCGTCCATCGAGCCGGAGACGTCCATGATGCAGAACATCACCGCCTGCGTCATCGGCTTGGGCACCTTGACGCGGTTGGTGTAGCGCAGGTCGAACGGATCGATGAAGGGAATCGCCAGCAGGCGCGTGTGCAGGTGGTGGATCAGCTTTTTCAGTTCGACCACGCGCGGGTCCTGCAGCGGCGCGCCTTCCAGCAGCAGCGCCTCCAGTTCGCGCTCGGCCTCGGTGACGCGCTTGCGCGAGCCGCCGCCGACCGCGATGCGCCGGCCCAGCGCGCCGCGCAGCGAACGCAGCACATGGATGTTCGATGGCGTGCCGGACATGTTGTAGCCGGCGCGCTGGTTCTTGAAATCGGTGCTGGCGGTCAGCTGGGTCTTGACCATGTGCGGCAGTTCCAGATCCTCGAAGAAATAGTTCATGAATTCTTCGCGCGACAGCTCGAAGATGAAGTCGTCCTCGCTCAACTGGTCGCTATTGCCGGCCTTGCCGCGGCCGGCGCCGCCACCGCCTTTGGGGCGGTTGATCTGGTCGCCTTTCTGGTATTCCTGGTTGCCGGGATTGACCACTTCCCACACGCCGCCGTGGGCGTGGCCAAACGAGGGCTCGCTCACATCCTTGACCGGGATGGAGACTTTTTCGCCATTCTCAACGTCGGTGATGGAGCGGCCCTTGATGGCGCGGCCCACCGCGTCCTTGATCTGCGATTTGTAACGCCGCAAGAAGCGTTCGCGGTTGACCGCGGACTTGTTCTTGCCCTGCAAACGACGGTCGATGAGGTAAGTCAAAAGATGCCTCCTACTAGTTGCATCGTCGTCCCCGCGCAGGCGGGGACCCATGCTGAGCGTGCGCTCACGCGTTCTATGGGCTCCCGCTGGCGCGGAAGTGACGGCGGCTTACGACGACTTCCTCACGCGCAGATACCATTCGCACAGCAGCCGCACCTGCTTGGCCGTGTAGCCTTTCTCCACCATGCGCGCGACAAAGTCGGCGTGCTTGTTGGCGTCCTCCGCGCTGGCCTTGGCGTTGAAAGAAATCACCGGCAGCAGTTCCTCCGTATTGGAGAACATCTTCTTCTCGATCACGGTGCGGAACTTTTCATAGCTGGTCCACGCGGGATTCTTGCCGCCATTATTAGCGCGCGCCCGCAGTCCGAAGTTGACAATCTCGTTGCGGAAATCCTTGGGATTGGAAATGCCGGCCGGCTTCTCGATTTTTTCCAGCTCGTTGTTCAGCGACTCGCGGTCGAAGCTCTCGCCGGTGTCCGGATCGCGGTATTCCTGATCCTGGATCCAGAAGTCGGCGAAGGTCACGTAGCGGTCGAAGATATTCTGGCCGTACTCGGAATACGATTCCAGGTAGGCGGTCTGAATTTCCTTGCCGATGAATTCGACGTAGCGCTGCGCCAGATGCTCCTTGATGTACGAGAAGTATTTCTGCTCCAGCTCAGGCGGGAACTGCTCGCGCTCGACCTGCTGCTCCAGCACGTACAACAGGTGCACCGGATTGGCCGCCACCTCGGTGTTGTCGAAGTTGAAGACCTTGGACAGGATCTTGAACGCGAAGCGGGTCGACAGCCCGTTCATGCCCTCGTCCACGCCGGCGTAGTCGACATACTCATGCAGCGACTTGGCTTTCGGGTCGGTATCCTTCAGGTTCTCGCCGTCGTAGACCAGCATCTTGCTGAAGATGCTGGAGTTTTCCGGATCCTTCAGCCGCGACAGGATGGCGAACTGCGCCATCATGCGCAGGGTGCCGGGCGCGCAGGGCGCCGCCGACAGCGACGAGTTGAACAGCAGCTTGTCGTAGATCTTGATCTCGTCGGTCACGCGCAGGCAGTACGGCACCTTGACGATGTAGATCCGGTCCAGGAAGGCCTCGTTGTTGCGGTTGTTCTTGAAGGTCTTCCATTCCGACTCGTTCGAGTGCGCCAGCACCACGCCGTCGAACGGAATCGCGCCGAAGCCCTCGGTGCCCTTGTAGTTGCCTTCCTGGGTGGCGGTCAGCAGCGGATGCAGCACCTTGATCGGCGCCTTGAACATCTCGACGAATTCCATCAGGCCCTGGTTGGCCAGGCACAGGCCGCCGGAATAGCTGTAGGCGTCCGGGTCGTCCTGCGAATAATCCTCCAGCTTGCGGATGTCGACCTTGCCGACCAGCGAGGAAATATCCTGGTTGTTTTCGTCGCCCGGTTCGGTCTTGGAAATGCCGATCTGCTTCAGCACCGACGGGTAGCGCTTGACCACGCGGAACTGGTTGATGTCGCCGTTGAACTCGTGCAGCCGCTTGACCGCCCACGGCGACGGAATATTGCGCAGGTAGCGGCGCGGGATGCCGTAGTCCTCTTCCAGGATGGTGCCGTCCTCATCCTCGTTGAACAGACCCAGCGGCGACTCGTTCACCGGCGAGCCCTTCAGGCAGTAGAAGGGCACATGCTCCATCAGCGACTTGAGCTTTTCGGCGATCGACGATTTGCCGCCACCGACAGGACCCAGCAGATACAGGATCTGCTTGCGTTCCTCCAGCCCCTGCGCCGCGTGGCGGAAGTAGGACACCACCTGCTCGATCACTTCCTCGGTGCCGTAGAACTCGCGGAAGGCCGGATAAATCTTGATGACCTTGTTGGCGAAGATGCGCGACAGCCGCGTATCGTTACGCGTGTCGATCAACGTCGGTTCGCCAATGGCGGCCAGCATGCGCTCGGCGGCGCTGGCATAGGTCAGCCGGTCTTTCTTGCAAAGTTCGAGATACTCCTTCATGGACATCTCTTCTTCTTTGGTCCGTTCGTATCGTGCGGCGTAGTTGTCAAAAATGGTCATGGAAATGTCCTTTAATGATGAAAACCTGCATGTCACGAGTCACCGGCAGTGCGCCTGCCCTGGCTCTGATTCGATGATCCTTTGCTGTCTTATTTTTCTTCTGGTCAGCTTCTTTTGGCGGCACGGATTGCCCGTGTCCTTGAGCTGGCTTTATGGGCCGGATGGCGGCCTTTATGTGTTGGTCGTAACGCTTCTTACGTCTATGAAATTGATTATTGCGCTATTGGTGCAGGAAGTCAAAAGGTATGTCGTAATATCGTTAATACCCTTTTGTAACGACCTGATTTAAAAAGAAAATAGTGATTTAATCACGCGCATTTTCTGGGGCTTTTTGGTCCTCAAGCACCACAGTAACACGCCTTTCGAAGATGTGCTGACACGCTATCCGCCGCATGCGATAAGATGGCTTAATTCAGTCACTTCAGTCACAGGAAAAATCAATATGTTGAACGATACCTTGCGCCGTGTTTTGCAGCAGATGCCGAAAGCCGAGCTGCACATCCACATCGAGGGCTCGCTGGAGCCGGAGCTGATCTTCGCGCTGGCCGAACGCAACGGCGTCAAGCTGCCCTACGGCTCGGTGGAAGCGTTGCGCGCGGCGTATGCCTTCACCGATCTGCAATCCTTCCTCGACATCTACTACGCCGGCGCCAGCGTGCTGTTGCATGAGCAGGATTTCTACGACATGACCGCCGCCTACCTGCGGCGCGCCGAGGCGGACAATGTGCGCCACACGGAAATCTTCTTCGATCCGCAAACGCACACCCATCGCGGCGTGCCGATGGACGTGATCATCAACGGCATCCACCGCGCCTGTCAGGACAGCCCGGTCAGCGCCACGCTGATCCTGTGCTTCCTGCGCCACCTGTCGGAAGACGATGCGATCGCCACGCTGGAGGCGGCGCTGCCGTACCGCGACCAGTTCATCGGCGTCGGCCTGGACTCGTCGGAAGTCGGCAATCCGCCGGAGAAGTTCGCGCGCGTGTTCGCCCGCTGCCGCGCGCTGGGCCTGCACCTGGTGGCGCACGCCGGCGAGGAAGGCCCGCCGGCCTACATCTACACCGCGCTCGACACGCTGAACGTCGAGCGCATCGACCACGGCGTGCGCTGCCTGGAAGATCCGGCGCTGACCGCGCGCCTGGCGAAAGAGCAGATGGCGCTGACGGTGTGCCCGCTGTCCAACATCAAGCTGTGCGTGTTCGACCGGATGGAGCGGCACAATCTGCTGGAACTGCTGGACGCCGGCATTGTCGCCACCGTCAATTCGGACGACCCGGCGTATTTCGGCGGCTACATGAACGACAACTTCATCGCCACCTTCGAGGCCTTGCCGCTGGGCCTGTCGCACGCGCAGCGGCTGGCGCGCAACAGCTTCGCGGCGGCCTTCCTGCCGGCCGCGCAAAAGCAGCGCTATCTGGATGAAGTCGACGCGTTTTTCGCCAAGGTCTGAATGTTTAAACTTGCCCTCAACATGACGGCGCGCGACTGGCGCGCCGGCCAGCTGCGCTTTCTGCTGATCGCGCTGACGGTGGCCGTGGCGGCCTTGTCGGCCACCGGCTTCTTCATCGACCGCCTGCGTAGCGGACTGGAGCGTGACGCGCACCAGTTGCTGGGCGCCGACGTGGTGGTCAGCGCCGACCTGCCGGTGCGCGCCGACTGGCGCGCGCAAGCCGTGCGGCGCGGGCTGGTGGTGACCGACACCATCAGCTTCCCCAGCATGGCGCAGGCGGGCGAGGGCGAGCAGTCGCTGTCGGTGTTGTCGGCCCTGAAGGCTGTCGGCCCCGGCTATCCGCTGCGCGGCAAGGTCAAGACCACCACCGACGCCGCGCAGGCCGAGCAAAGCATCGGCGTGGCCGCCGACGGCGTGCCCGCGCCCGGCAGCGTGTGGGTGGAGCCGGGCCTGCTGGGCAGCCTGAACACCGCCGTCGGCCAGCCGATCCAGCTGGGCGACAAGCGTTTCACCATCACGCGGATCATCGCCGGCGAGCCGGATCGGGGCGCCAACTTCATGGCCTTCGCGCCGCGCGTGATGTTCGCCTTGTCCGACCTCGACGCCACCAACCTGATCCAGCCGGGCTCGCGGGTGAACTACCGCATGCTGGTCGGCGCGCCGGCGTCGCTGAACAACGGCGCGCAAGCGGCCAGTGAGTTCGAGGCATGGCTGAAGGCGGAGATCAAGCACCAGAACATCAAAGGCGTGCGGGTCGAGTCGCTCGACGGCCGCCCGGAAATGCAAACCACGCTGGAGCGCGCCGACCGTTTCCTGTCGCTGGTCGGCCTGCTGTCGGCGATGCTGGCGGCGGTCGCCGTGGCGATGGCGGCGCGCCGTTTCATGCAGCGCCACCTCGACGCCTGCGCCATGCTGCGCTGCCTCGGGCTGACGCAAAACCAGGTCACCGCCATGTACCTGATCGAGTTCCTGCTGGTGGGCGTGGCCGGCAGCGCGCTTGGCGTGGCGATCGGCTTCGGCGCCCATTACGTGCTGCTGGAGGTGCTGGGTTCGCTGGTATCGGCCGGGCTGCCGGCGCCGACGCTGTTCCCGGCGCTGCAAGGCATGGCGATCGGCATCCTGCTGCTGGCCGCGTTCGCGCTGCCGCCGATCCTGCAACTGCGCAAGGTGCCGCACAACCGCGTGATCCGCCGCGAGCAGGAGCCGCCCAACGTCGGCGCGCTGGCCACCTACGGCTTCGGCATGGGCGGCTTTGTCGCGCTGCTGCTGTGGCAGGCCGGTGATCCGGCGATGGCGCTGTACACGGCGCTGGGCTTCTTCGGCGCGTTCGCGGTGTTCGGGCTGGTGGCCTGGCTGGGACTGCGTTCGCTGCGGTCGCTGCGCGGCCTGATCGACCATCAAAGCTGGCGCTTCGCCATCACCTCGTTGCAGCGCCGTCCGGGCGCCACCATCGTGCAGGTGGTGTCGCTGGCGCTGGGCATGATGGCGCTGCTGGTGCTGACCGTGGTGCGCGGCGACCTGATGACCGCCTGGCGCAACGCCACGCCGCCGGATGCGCCGAACCGCTTCATCATCAACATCCAGCCGGAGCAGGGCGAGGACATCGCCAACAGGCTGAAAGCGGCCGGCGTCAACTATGCGCCGCAGTACCCGATGATCCGCGGCCGCCTGACCGCGGTGAACGGCGCGCCGGTCACCGCCCAGACCTATGCCGAGGACCGCGCGCGCGGCCTGGCCGACCGCGAGTTCAACCTGTCGACCATGGCCCGGATGCAGCCGGAGAACCGTATCGTGCAGGGCAAGTGGTTTGAGGACAAGCCGGGCTTCCCGGAAGTATCGGTGGAGGAGGGCATCGCCAAGACGCTGCGCTGGAAGCTCGGCGACAAGCTGCGCTTCGACATCGCCGGCTCGCCGGTGGACGTGACCATCACCAGCATCCGCAAGCTCGATTGGGGCTCGATGCGGGTCAACTTCTTTGCCATCATCAATCCGGCGGCGATGACCGATATTTCGCAAAGCTGGCTCACCGCCTTCCACCTGCCGCAAGGCCAGGGCGCGCTGATGAACGCGCTGACGCGTGATTATCCGAACCTGACCATCGTCGATATCGGCGGCATTCTGCGCCAGGTGCAGGCGGTGCTGGACCAGGTGATCACGGCGGTGGAGTTCCTGTTCCTCTTCACGCTGGCCTCCGGGGGGCTGGTGCTGTACGCCGCGCTGATGGGTTCCCAGGACGAGCGCACGCGCGAGGCCGGCCTGCTGCGCGCGCTGGGCGCCACGCGCAAGCAGCTGTCGCAGGCGCAGTTGATCGAGTTCACACTGGTCGGCGCGCTGTCCGGCGTGCTGGCGGCCAGCGGCGCGGCGGCCATGGGCTGGGCGCTGGCCACCTACCAGTTCAAGTTCGCGTGGGCATTCAGCCCGGTGGTGTGGCTGGTCGGGCTGGTGGCCGGCGCGCTGTGCGCCATCGCCGGCGGCTGGCTGGGACTGCGCAACGTGCTGCGCCAGCCGCCGCTGCAAACGCTGCGCGAAGCCTGAGGCAACGCCGCTACGCCGCTACCCCCTGCGGCTGCAGCGCCTGCAAAAACTGCGCATAGGTGACGGGGCGCTGCGCGAAATAGTGGCCGGGCAGGTCGAACAGCGCCCAATAATAAGTTTCCCGGCCCTGGCAGATGCGCGGCGCGGCGCTGTAGCGGTGCCAGTTCTCGGCCATGGCGCTGGTGTACATGCCATCGCCGAACGGATCGCTGAAAAAGGTCAGCACGCGGCGTTCCATCAGCGCCTTCAACAACGAGCGCGGCGCATCGCTGTCGCGGGCGATTTCATACTGCGACTGCATGCTCTGCTCGGTCTCGATCACCATCAGCGTGGCCTTGCCCTGCTGGTCGAGGAACAGGATGCCGGTTGGGTTGGGGAAGATGTAATGCTCGACGAAACCCATGGCGCGCTTGAGTTCCCGCACCACCGCCGTCAGCGTCGGATCGGTCAGGAAGCGGTAATCGTGCAGCGCCGCCATTTCGCGCAGGATGTCGGCGCGGCTGTCGAAGTAGCAGTCCTGCATGGTGGCGATTTCCATCTCCAGAATATCCAGCGCGTGGTCGTCGCTCTTCTGGATGTAGCGGTCGATCAGGCCGCGGTTGAAGGCGCTGACCGCGACCTTCTCGTCGGCCGCGCCGGTAAACAGGATCTTCTTGCACGGCAGGTGCGCCACCGCCTCGCAGAATTCCAGCCCGTTCATCTGCGGCATCGAGTAATCGACCACCAGCACCGACGGCGTGGCGAAGCGCTCGCGCTGTTCGGCGATGCGGTAGATGCGGTCCAGTTCCAGCGTCACATTGCACTGGTCGGCCGGCAGGTTTTGCATGTCGAAGTTGACGTGCAGCGGCATCGCGCTGTCCGGCGCGCTGGCGCGCAGCCAGCGCAGCGCGTCGAGGGCGTCATGGAAGGTCTTGTTGGCCAGCATCGGGTTGAGCTGGAACGACAGGCTGCGCAGGAACGAATCGCTGTCGTCAACCAGCACGGTCAGCGTCGGATGGGCATAGACGGGTAGATGCATGATTCACCTCATGGGGAATTCTAATATGAAGATGGCGTAGGCGCTCTCGCGCGATACGCAGCGGATGCGGGCGCGCCAGGCGCCCATGATTTCCTTGCACAGCGCCAGTCCGATGCCGGCGCCGTTGTGCGGCGGATGCGAATAAAAGCGGCGGAAAATCATGGCCTGCTGCGGCGCCGCGATGCCGCAGCCGGTGTCGATGAACAGCAGACGTGGCGGCTGATGGCCGCCGTCGATGACGATGCGCACACGCCCCTTGCCGGCGCGCTGCACCGCGCGCAGCGCGTTGCGCAGCAGGTTCAGCAACACCACCACCGCCAGCTCGGTCTGGCCGGCGAACTGGAAGTTATGGCGCACCTCCAGCGTGACCGTCTTCTGCTGCTTCTGGCTGGAGAAGGGATAGCGCTTCAGCACCGCCTCGGCCACCGTCTCCATCGACACCGTCTCCACCGGATGCAGGTTTTGCCGCACCGCCGTCGCGCTCAGCAGAAACAGATCGATCATGTGGTTCATGTGGCGCACTTCAAACTGGATGCGCGCCAGCGCGTCGATGACGGTCAGGCGGTCCTGGGCGCTTTCACCCTGGGCGTCGGCCATCATGCGCAGCATGCCGCGGACATTGGCGTCGACGCTGGTGAGCGGCGTGCGCAGCTCGTGCGCCACGGTGGCGAGTCCGGCGCCCATGCCGGCCAGCTTTTCCTGCGCCAGCACATGACGGCTGATCTTGGCCACCGACAGCACGGCGATGGTGAACCAGTGGATCGGCACCTGTTGCAGCACCGCGCGGCTGAGCAACATGTCGCTGGCGCCGAGCGCCGCCGCTGCGGCGCAGGCCAGCGTGGTGCCGATGGCGTAGGCGCGCAAGGCCAGGCCGGTGTCGAAGTGAAACAGCACCACCAGCCCGATCAGCAGCGACTCGCGCCACACGCCGGACGCGTGGTTCATCAAGAACATCAGCGTGAAGAAGAACGGGAAGATGTAGCTGAGCGTGACCAGCAGGTACAGGTTGAGCATTGGCCGGCTGAACTGGCGCGCGAACAGGCCCAGCGCGCACAGCAGGATGCCGAACAGGCGTAGCGGCAGCGACTCGTATTCCTGCGGGAAAAAATGGCGCCAGATCACGTAGTACAGCGGCATGCCCACCGTGCCGATGCACGCCAGCAGCAGTACGCGCACGGTGGCGTGGTCTTCGCGGCCGTGATACAGCAGCAGCGATTGCACCAGTCCGTGTTGCCAGCGTTTCCAGCGTTGTTGCAGGGTGGGCATCATGGTGACGATTGACTTTTATCAAGGTGCCATCATCACCTTAATTTGCAACGTGTTTGGAAATATCAAAACAGTAATTGATCCGTATCAATCTCTATGAGTTTTTTTAGCCGCATCGTGGGCACTTCGGTTCACAAAAAAACAATCTTTCCTGTCTAAATCTCAAGGAGATTCACCATGAGCGATGCAATTGCCCAAGACCAACCTTCGACGTGCTTCCCCGACTTTGTCAGCCGCCGCATCGACCTGCATTACGTCACCCGCATCGCCCAGTTGCTCGGCGGCGAGCATCCGCACGCGTGGCAGCCGATACCGTCCGACGCGGTGTTCCTGGCCGGCAACGACTACCTGTGTCTGGCCGGCGAGCCGGCGCTGGTGGGCGCGCAGGCGGCGGCGTTGCAGCGCGGTCAGGGCGAGCTGCTGATGTCGGCCGTTTATCTGCAGGAGGGCAGCGCGCAGCACCGGCTGGAACGCAAGCTGGCGCATTTCATGGGCGCCGAGGATGGCGTGCTGGCGCAATCCGGCTGGGCCGCCAACGTCGGACTGGTGCAGACACTGGCCGGGCCGGGCGTGCCGGTGTATCTGGACATGCAGGCGCATGCCTCGCTGTGGGAGGGCGTGCAGTCGGCCGGCGCGCTGCCGGTGTCCTTCCTGCACAACGACATCGCGCATTTGCAGAAGCAATTGCAGCGCCACGGGCGCGGCCTGATCGTGGTCGATGCGCTGTACAGCACCAACGGCAGCGTGGCGCCGCTGCTGGCGTTGGTGGAGACGGCGGAGCGCACTGGCTGCATGCTGATCGTCGACGAATCCCATTCGTTGGGCACGCACGGGCCGCGCGGGGCGGGGCTGGTGGCGGCGCTGGGTTTGAGTGAGCGGGTGCATTTTCGCACCGCCTCGCTGGCCAAGGCGTTTGCCGGGCGCGCCGGCTTTATCACCTGTAGCCGCTATTTCAAAGGCTATTTTTTGTCGGAGTCGCGTCCGGCGATTTTCAGTTCCTGCCTGCTGGGGCATGAGCTGGCGTGGCTCGATGCGGCCATCGATTTCATTGCCGCCGCCGATGACCGCCGCGCCGCGCTGCATCAACACGCGCGCGCGCTGCGCGAGGCATTGAGTGCGCTGGGCTACAACGTCGGCGACGGCTCGGAGCAGATCATCGCGCTGGAACCGGGGCCGGAACCGAAAACGCTGGCGCTGCGCAAGCTGCTGGAAAACCACGGCGTGTACGGCGCCATGTTCTGCGCGCCGGCGACGCCGAAGAACCGCTCGCTGGTGCGGCTGACGCTCAACGCCGGGCTGGATCGCGCGCGGCTGGCGCGCATCGTCCACGCCTGCGAGGCGATCCGCGACGCGGCCGATCTGGAGAGCTGGTCGTCGACGCGGCGCGCGCGCAAGCTGGCCCTCGTATAAGCTATCATGGCGGGTATGACTGAAGAATCCCGTACCCTCTATGACGTAATCGGCGGCGAGTCGACCATTCGCGAAATGGTCAACCGTTTTTATGATCTGATGGAACTCGAACCGGAGTTCCAACTGCTGCGCTCGGTGCACGGCCCGTCGCTGGACAATGCCAACCAACGCCTGTTCATGTTCCTCAGCGGCTGGATGGGTGGGCCGGACCTGTATCAGCAGGCGCACGGCCATCCGCGCCTGCGCATGCGCCACATGCCGTTCGCCATCGGCACGCAGGAACGCGACCAGTGGCTGCGCTGCATGGCGTGGGCGATGGAGGATGTCGGCATCGACACCGAATTGCGCGTGCGCCTGATGAACTCCTTCTTCCAGACCGCCGACTGGATGCGTAACAAGCCGGATTGATGCCATGAGCCAGATCGGGTTTTTTGTGTTGTTGGCGGCGCTGGTCGCCGTCATCGCGTTGCAGGTGATGGCGTTGCTGCGTTCCCGCGGCGGGCCGACGGGCGATCTGGCCGAGCGCATCGAGCGGGTGGAGCGCGAAGTGCGGCTGCAATTGCAGGCCACCGCGCAGGCCAGCAACGCCGCCTCGGTGCAGCAGTTTGACGCGATGCGCCGCCAACTGGAGGCGCAAGGCCTGGTCGGCCGCAACGAGCAGGCGCGCAGCATCAAGCTGTTCACCGACAGCATGCATCAGCGCATGGAGGAAATCCGCGCCACGCTGGAACTGAAGATCAAGGATCTGCAGGCCGACAACGGCGCCCGTCTCGAAGAGATGCGCAAGACGGTGGACGAGAAGCTGCACGCCACGCTGGAGTCGCGGTTGACCGCGTCGTTCCAGCAAGTGTCCGAGCGGCTGGAGCGGGTGCACCAGGGGCTGGGTGAAATGCAGCAGCTGGCGCTGGGCGTCGGCGACCTGAAACGCGTGCTGACCAACGTCAAGACGCGCGGCACCTGGGGCGAGGTGCAGCTGGAGATGCTGCTGGAGCAGGTGCTCACGCCCGATCAATACGCGAAGAACGTCGAGACTATCGCCGGCAGCGGCGCGCGGGTGGAGTTCGCGCTCAAGTTGCCGGGGCAGGGCGACAACGGCGCGCCGGTGTGGATGCCGATCGACGCCAAGTTCCCGAAGGAGCAGTACGAACGTCTGCTGGAAGCCGCCGACAACGCCGATGCCGAAGGCGTGGCGCTGGCCGGCCGCGAGCTGGAACGGGCGGTGCGCAACGAGGCGCGCACCATCGCCGAGAAGTACGTATCGCCGCCGCACACCACCGACTTCGCGATCCTGTTCCTGCCGACCGAGGGTCTGTATGCGGAAGTGATGCGCCGTCCCGGCCTGGCCGACGAGTTGCAGCGGGTGAGTCGCATCAGCATCGCCGGTCCGTCGACGCTGACGGCGCTGCTCAATAGCCTGCAGATGGGCTTCCGCACGCTGGCGCTGGAAAAGCGCTCGTCGGAAGTGTGGCAGGTGCTGGGCGCGGTGAAGACCGAGTTCTCGAAGTTCGGCGATGTGCTGGCCGCGACCAAGCTGACGCTGGAGCGCGCCGCCAAGAATATCGAGTCGGCCGAAACCCGCAGCCGCGCCATGGCGCGCAAGCTCAAGACGGTGGAGGCGCTGCCGAGCGAGCAGGCGCAATTGTTGATGGGCGCCGAGGGCGGGGACAAGGGCGAACTTGATACCGATTAACCCGGCGTCCGTGCGCTGATCTGCATAAATCCGTGCTTGTGCTTGTTTGTGCTTGTTTGTGCTTGCTTGTGCGTGCTTGTGCTTCGGGGTGGTGTGCTGCCGCGTGCTGCCGATCACCCAATTAAACCGACTACCATGAAAACTACTGGTTTAAAACAGCGCGTCTCGACGCGCCTGGCTTTCCTCGCGGCCGGCATGGCCATGTCGTCCTGGGCGCCGCTGGTGCCGTATGCGCAGTCGCGCACCGGCGTCGATGCGGCGCAACTGGGCCTGCTGTTGCTGTGCCTCGGCATCGGCTCGCTGATGGCGATGCCGGTGACCGGCGTGCTGGCGGCGCGCTACGGCTGCCGCCGCGTGATTCTTTGGTCCGGCTTGGGCTGCTGCGTGGTGTTTCCGTTTCTGGCGATGGCGCCGAGCGCGCCCTTGCTGGGATTGACCTTGTTCCTGTTTGGCGCCACCATCGGCACGCTCGATGTGTCGATGAATGTGCAGGCGGTGATCGTCGAAAAGGACTACGGCGGCGCGCTGATGTCGGGTTTCCACGGCATGTTCAGCGTCGGCGGCATTGCCGGCGCGGGCGGCATGAGTTTGATGCTGTGGCTGGGCATGGGCATCGTCAGCGCCTCGGTGGTGATGACCATGATCGTCGCCGGCGTGCTGCTGGTGGCAGGTCCGCAACTGCTGCGCGAGGCGCCGGCGGCGGAACGTGACGCGCCGTTTCTGGTGGTGCCGCGCGGCGCCGTGGTGCTGATCGGCGTGTTGTGCATGTTCGTGTTTCTGGCCGAAGGCGCGGTGCTCGACTGGAGCGCGGTGATGCTGATCAACGGCGGCATGAGCGGCGCGCAGGGCGGCCTGGGTTACGCGGCGTTCGCGGTGACGATGACCATCGGCCGCCTGAATGGCGACAAGATCGTGCAGCGCTTCGGCGGCCGCCGCGTGCTGCTGCTGGGCGGGCTGGCCGCCGCCGCCGGCTTCCTCATCGTGGTGCTGGCGCCGTCGGCGTGGCTGGCGCTGCCGGGCTTTGCGCTGATTGGCTGCGGAGCGTCGAACATTGTGCCGGTGCTGTTTTCGGCGGCGGGCAGTCAGCGTGACATGCCGGCCGGCCTGGCGGTCAGCGCGATTTCAACCATCGGCTATGCCGGCATTCTGGCCGGGCCGGGACTGATCGGTTTTGTCGCGCATGCGGTGGGCCTGGAGTGGGCCTTCGCGGCGCTGGCCTGCGGCATGCTGGTGGTGGCTACACAAGCCCGTCGAACAGCATGACGTCGACCATCTGGCCGGCGGCGACGCCGGCCTGGTCGTGGTGCAGCACGACGATGCAGTTTGCCTCGGTCATGGAGCTGAGGATGCCGGAGCCCTGGGCGCCGGTCAGGCGCACTTGCGGCGTGCCGTCTTCCGCCGTGCTGACGATGCCGCGCTGGTACTCGGTGCGGCCGGGGCGCTTGCGGATGGCCTGCGTGGCGCGCGCCTGCATGGTGGGCAGTGTGCTGTCCGTGCCCATCATGCGCAGCAGGGCGGGGCGGGCGAACAGGTAAAACGAAACCATGACGGCGACCGGATTGCCGGGCAGGCCGAAGAGCCAGGCGCTGTCCTGCGCTGTTTGCACTTTGCCGAAGGCCAGTGGACGACCGGGGCGCATCGCCAGCTTCCAGAAGGCGACGTCGCCCAGCAGGGCCATGATGTCGCGCGTGTAATCGGCCGCGCCTTCGGACACGCCGCCGGAGGTGATGATGGCGTCCGCCTGCTTGGCCGCCATGCGCAGCGCGGCCTCCAGCGCTTGCGGGTCGTCGCGGACGACGCCCATGTCGATCACGTCGCAGCCGAGGCGTTGCAGCATGCCGAACAGGGTGTAGCGGTTGCTGTCGTAGACGCAGCCGTCTTCCAGCGGTTCACCGAGCGAGCGCAGTTCATCGCCGGTGGAGAAGAAGGCGACCTTCAGCTTGCGCCTGACCGTCACCTCGCCAATGCCGAGGGAGGCGACCAGGCCCAGGTCCGCGGGGCGCAGCAGTTTGCCTTGGGCGATGGCGATGCCGCCGGCCCGCAAATCTTCGCCGGCGCGCCGCAGGTTGGCGCCGGCGCGGATGGCGTTGTGGGCGATGGTGATTTGGTCGCCGTCGATGCTCGTGGCCAGCTCCTGCGGCAGCACGCTGTCGCAGCCTGGCGGGATGGCGGCGCCAGTCATGATGCGCACGCATTCGCCGGCTTGCGGCGCTTGCGTGAACGGATGGCCGGCGTAGGCGATGCCGATGGTCTTGAAAGTGGCGCTTGCGCCTTCGGCCGGCAGGTCGGCGCCGCGCAGGGCGTAGCCGTCCATCGCCGAGTTGTCGTAGGCAGGGACGTTGATCGGTGAGATGATGTCTTCGGCCAGCACGCGGTCAAGCGCGTTGAGCAGGGACAGCTTCTCGGTCGCCTCGACCGGCGTGACGCGCGCGCAGATCAGGCGCCGCGCTTCCCCGACCGCCAGCGCCGTTGGATCGCTGTCATGCGCGCGGGCCGGCACCGGTGCCGGCGCTGGTGCCGTGGCGGCGGCGCGTTCGTGCTGCTGCAGGTCTTCGAGGGTGTTGATGTTGCCGAAGGCAGCGCTGTCGTCGAACAGCACTTCGGCCACGCGCAGCGATTTGTAGAAACCTTCCATGCGCCGCGCGCCGGTGTCCAGATAGGCTTCCAGTTGCGGCAGCACGCTGGTCTTCACCAGGCTGAAGACGGGGTGCGGCTGGCGGAACGGCGCGGCGTCCGGCTGTTCCGGATCGCGCTCCATGGTCACGGCCATCGCCAGGTCGGCGCTTTCGGCTTCCATCGCCGCGTGCAGGCGCTCGGCCATGTCCAGCGGGAAGAACGGCGAATCGCACGGCACCGTCAGCAGCAGCGCGGTGGGGCAGAACTGCAAGCCCACCTGCAAGCCGGCCAGCGGCCCGGCAAAACCATCCAGATAATCCGGCAGCACCGGCGACTCGCCGGCCACCGCCTGATACTGCGGCAGGTTGCGGTTGGCGTTGACCGCCAGCGACGACACCTGCGGCGCCAAGCGCGCCAGCACATGCGCCACCAGCGTCGAACCGCGAAACGGCTGCAACCCTTTATCGACGCGGCCCATGCGGGTGCCGCGGCCGCCCGCCAGGATCAATCCGGTGACCTTGCTCTTCAAAGACAAAACTACCCCCCGATGTAAGACATTTCCACTTTGTTCGCGCCGCGTCGCAGCGCCGCTGTCTGGCTGGTGCGCAGCGCCGAGTAGCGGTCGCCGCGCGCGCGCCACAGATGCGCCAGCGCGGTGCTGATTTCGGTGTCGCTGCGTCCTTCGCGCAGCAGCGCGCGCAGATCGTGGCCGCTGGTGGCGAACAGACAGGTGTACAGTTTACCCTCAGTCGACAGCCGCGCGCGAGTGCAGTCGGCGCAAAACGCTTGGGAGACGCTGGAAATCACGCCGATTTCGCCGCTGCCGTCGGTATAGCGCCAGCGCGCCGCCGTCTCGCCGGCGTAGTTGGCGGACACCGGTTCCAGCGGCAGCTCGGCGCCGATGCGGCGCACCACTTCGGCCGATGGAATCACTTCGTCCATTTTCCAGCCGTTGGATGCGCCGACGTCCATGTATTCGATGAAGCGCAGGATGTAGGGCGAGCCACGGAAATGGCGCGCCATCGGCAGGATCTGCTGGTCGTTCATGCCGCCCTTGACCACCATGTTGATCTTGATCGGGCCCAGGCCCGCCTGGTGGGCGGCGTCGATGCCCTTCAATACGTCGTCCACCGAGAAATCGACGTCGTTCATGCGTTGGAAGGTGGCGTTGTCCAGCGCGTCCAGCGATACCGTGACGCGTTGCAGGCCGGCGTCTTTCAGCGACTGCGCTTTGCGCGCCAGCAGGGAGGCGTTGGTGGTCAGGGTCAGGTCCAGCGGTTTGCCGCTGACGGTCTTGAGTTCGGCCAGCATGCCCACCAGGCGCTCGATGTGCTTGCGCAGCAGCGGCTCGCCGCCGGTCAGGCGGATTTTCTCGACGCCGTGCGCGATGAACAGCCGGGCGACGCGGGTAATCTCTTCAAACGACAGCAGCGCGGTGTGCGGCAGGTATGGGTAGTCGTTGTCGAACACCGCTTTCGGCATGCAGTACACGCAGCGGAAGTTACAGCGGTCGGTGACGGATATGCGCAGATCGTGCAGCGGCCGCGCCAGCTGATCGCTCAGCAGGCCGGTGGGTGTTTCGAGCGTGGTGGGGATGACCGGCACGTCGCCACGCCGCTCGGCCATCATGATGATTTTTTCTGCCATGGGTATTGCAATCTTGCTGTTTTTGAAAACGTGGACGCGTCCTCGCGCGGCCAACCAGCTACGATACCACGAGCGCTGATTTTACGTCCTTGACGGAGGGAAAGGCCGGTTGTCGCGCACATAAAAAAAGGGAAGCATGACGCTTCCCTTTTTTACTGAGCCGGCCCGATTAACGGCGGGTATCGACCTGGATCAGTGGCTCGTCGTTCTGCGGCGGCAGCGGCTTGCGCTCGCGTGGCACGCGGACCGGTGGCGCGATCTGCGCCGCGGCTTCCTGGGCGGCGCGCAGCTTGGCCGGATCGGTCGCGGCCAGCGTCAGGCCGGCGGAGCCGAGCACCGATTGCAGGTCGACCGACGCCGCTGGGGCTGGCGCTGGCGCAGGGGCAGGTGCAGGTGCAGCGGCAACCGGCGCAGGGACGTCCACCACCGGCACGGCGACCGGCTCGGCGGCGACTGGCGCGGCTTCCACAGGCGTTGCGGCAACCACTGGCTCGGCGACCGGAGCGGCTTCCACTGGGGCGGCAACCGGTTCGGCAGCTACTGGCTCAGCGACGACTGGCTCAGCGACGACTGGTTCGGCGACGACGACCGGCTCGGCAGCAACCGGCTCGGCAGCGACCGGCGCGACGACCACTGGTTCAGCGGCGACGACCGGCTCGACAGCGGCAACCTCGGTGGCAACTTCAGCGACCGGGGCGGAAACCGTCTCGGCGACCGGCTCTGCGGCGGCCGGTGCGGCAGGCGCCTCAGTTGGAGCGGCGGCGGTCACTTCCGGCGCGGCGGTTACGGCTTCGGCAGCTTCCACGGCCGGTGCGGCAACCACTGCGGCTGGCGCAAAGCTCAACTCAGCTTGCTCGCCGGCTTCGCCGTCGGCCGCTTCCTGGCCTTCCACGCCTTCCACACCTTCGCGTTCGCGGCGATTGCGGTTGCGGCCACCGCGACGACGGCGACGGCGTGGCTCATCGCCTTCGCCTGCCACGTCGTTTTCGTCACCTTCCGGACCGGCGTTCGGCGCCGATTTCAGAATGCTGGTGGCGGCGTCGGCTACCGGACCGGTCGCTGCCACGGCGGCGTTCAGTGCCAGCTCTTCCACTTTGGCTTCGACTGGCGCCTTGTCGCCGCGCGGTTCGCGTGGCTGACGTGGTGGACGCTCGCCGCGCTCTGGACGTTCTGGACGCTCGGCCCGCTCGCGGCCCTGGCCTTCAGCGGCCGGTTCACGCGGCTCGCGTGGCTCACGGCCCTCGCGTGGTTCGCGGCCTTCGCGCGGCTCACGTGGTGGGCGCGGCGGACGTGGCGGACGGCCATTGGCGTCCGCTGCCTTGCCTTCTTCCTGGGCGGCGGCGGTGCGTGGCGCGCCGGCTTCCTTCTCGTCGCGCTCGTTACGGCCACCTTTGCCGTTGCGGCCGCGGCCGCGTGGGCCACGGGCGTTGCGGTCAGCGCCGCGCTCGCCGTTGGCCGGCGCCTTGACCACGATGGTTGGCTGCTGCGGCAGGGCTGGCGCGGCCGGCGCGCCGGTGAAGAAGCCGATCAGCTTGGCGAAGAAGCCTTGCGGTGCCGGCGTCGGCGCTGGGGCCGGGGCTGGCTTGATGACGGTCTCGGTCGGCTTGCGCTCGACCAGCGGCGCCGGCTGGTCCGGGGTGATGGTCTTGACCATGGCTTCCTGGCGCGGCTTGGCTTCTTCCTTCTGGCGCTTGCTGTAGGCCATGTCGGTTTCGGCCTGTTCGACCAGCGAGTAGCTGGCGGCGCTGTCTTCCAGGCGCGGATCGTCGTGCTTGATGCGTTCCAGCTTGTAGTGCGGGGTTTCCAGGTGCTTGTTCGGCACCAGGATGACGGTGATGCGATGGCGGGTTTCGATCTTCAGCACTTCGCCGCGCTTCTCGTTGAGCAGGAAAGCGGCCACGTCCACCGGCACTTGCACGTGGATGGTGGCCGAGTTTTCCTTCATCGCCTCTTCCTGGATGATGCGCAGGACCTGCAGCGCCGACGATTCGGTGTCGCGGATGTGGCCGGTGCCGGAGCAGCGCGGGCAGGTCACGTGCGAGCCTTCCGACAGCGACGGACGCAGGCGCTGGCGCGACAGTTCCATCAGGCCGAAGCGGGAAATCTTGCCCATCTGAACGCGGGCGCGGTCGTGGTGCAGCGCGTCTTTCAGGCGCTGTTCGACTTCGCGCTGGTTCTTGGCCACTTCCATGTCGATGAAGTCGATCACGATCAGGCCGCCCAGGTCGCGCAGGCGCAACTGGCGGGCGACTTCTTCGGCCGCTTCGCAGTTGGTGTTGAAGGCGGTGGTTTCAATGTCGGAACCGCGGGTGGCGCGGGCCGAGTTGACGTCGACCGACACCAGCGCCTCGGTGTGGTCGATGACGATGGCGCCGCCCGATGGCAGCGGCACGGTGCGGCTGTAGGCGGTTTCGATCTGGTGTTCGATCTGGAAACGCGAGAACAGCGGCACGTCGTCGCTGTAGCGTTTTACACGGTGCACCATGTCGGGCATCACGTGGCTCATGAACTGGTGCGCCTGCTCGTAGATATCGTCGGTGTCGATCAGGATCTCGCCGATGTCGGGCTGGAAGTAGTCGCGGATCGCACGGATCACCAGCGACGATTCCTGGTAGATCAGGAACGCGCCCGCGGCCGACTTGCCGGCGCCCTCGATGGCGCGCCACAGTTGCATCAGGTAGTTCAAGTCCCACTGCAGTTCATCGACGTTGCGGCCGATGCCGGCGGTGCGGGCGATCACCGACATGCCGGGCGGCAGGTCGAGCTTGTCCATGGTTTCGCGCAGTTCCTGCCGCTCTTCCCCCTCGACACGGCGGGAAACACCACCACCGCGCGGGTTGTTCGGCATCAGCACCAGGTAACGGCCGGCCAGCGAGACGAAGGAGGTCAGGGCGGCGCCCTTGTTGCCGCGTTCTTCTTTTTCCACCTGGACCATGATTTCCTGGCCCTCGCGCAGCGCATCCTTGATGGTGGCGTTGCGTACATCGACGCCTTCACGGAAGTAAGTGCGGGCGACTTCCTTGAACGGCAGGAAACCGTGGCGATCTTCGCCGTAGCTGACGAAGCAGGCTTCGAGCGACGGTTCGATGCGGGTGATCACGCCTTTGTAGATGTTGGACTTGCGCTGTTCGCGTCCGGCGGTTTCGATGTCGATATCGATCAGTTTCTGACCATCGACAATGGCCACGCGCAGCTCTTCTTGCTGCGTAGCGTTAAACAACATGCGTTTCATTTTTATAAACTCCGCGACCCTTGGGCCATCGATGCCGTCCGGTTTCTTAGTCCGGTACGGCAAGCTACAGGGATATACGCGAGAATCCGAATGATTGCGGTGGCTATGCCCATCCTGTGCGGCCGCGTGGAGCGGTCGCAACTGGGCGCATGAGGTTGATCGACATGCCGAGTGCTCGCTTCATCTGTAGTTCTCCATGCGGCCCCAACGGACGGCAGAAAAGAACAGACGGAGAGCAGCGTCTACATGGCCAGATCTCGACCAGGCTATTGACTACAAGTGTTGCAACTTCGATAACGGCTGAGGTCAGCCTTCCGTCGAGCTTGCAGTGAGCATGGGGTCTGGCGAAAACGGCAAGCGTTATCAACTTCTCATCAACCGGTCAGCCGACCAATGAACTGGCGAACCGGACTTTATCCTTACTATCCAATCAATCTTCTTCAGCACCGCTGTCGCCACCCGATTACAACTACGGTGCAACCTTGATTCCGTCAGCGGTGGTGCGTATACATTTTTTCCTCTGAATTTGCAATTTGGCGAGGCCAGTGGAGACGCCCCTGTGTAAAATGTACTTTTATTCTTACACTTGCCGCAGTGAGAACCGCAGCGAAACGATTATATATTCAAAATGAAGGACTTAGAGAGATTTCTGGGAAGACAGAGCAAATGAAGATGCAAAAAGATGTTGTTCCCGCTTCAACGTCCGCCCCGCTGCAAGCCCAATTCGTCACCATTGCTGAAGAAGAAGCCGGTCAACGGATCGATAACTACCTGTTGCGTGTTTGCAAAGGCGTGCCGAAAAGTCACGTCTATCGCATCCTGCGCTCGGGTGAAGTGCGCGTTAACAAAGGTCGTATCGACCAACTGTACCGTCTGGTGGAAGGCGATGTGGTGCGGATTCCGCCGATCCGCCTGGCCGAAAAACCGGACAACCACGTGCCGGCCGCCGAATTCAAGATTATTTTCGAGGACAGCCACCTGCTGGTGATCGACAAGCCGGCCGGTGTGGCCGTGCACGGCGGTTCGGGCGTGTCGTTCGGCGTCATCGAGCAGTTGCGCGCGTCGCGCCCGGACGCCAAGTTCCTGGAACTGGTGCACCGGCTGGACCGTGAAACCTCGGGTCTGTTGTTGTTGGCAAAGAAACGCTCGGCGCTGACCAGCCTGCACGAGCAGATGCGCGACGGCGACACCGACAAGCGCTACCTGACCATGGTGGCGGGCGACTGGAAAAATACGCGCCAGCACATCAAGCTGGCCTTGCATAAATACACCACCGCCGACGGCGAGCGCCGCGTCACGGTGTCGGACGAGGGCGGCCAGGCGTCGCACACGATTTTTTCGTTGCTGAAAAAATTCGACGGCTACGCCTTGCTGGAGGCCGAACTCAAGACCGGCCGCACGCACCAGATCCGCGTCCACCTGTCGTCGTCGGGCTTTCCGATCCTGGGCGACGACAAATATGGCGATTTTCCACTCAACAAGGCGCTGCAAAAAGCCACCGACACCCGTGGCGCCCTGAAACGCATGTTCCTGCACGCCCATCAGATCACCTTCACCCATCCGGATTCCGGTAAAAAGATGACGCTGAACGCGCCATTGGCCGCCGAATGCGAGCGCTTCTTGGTAAGCTTGGGCAAACCTCTTAACTAACGCAAATACATGCCAAGAAAGCAATTTGATCTGATCGTCTTCGACTGGGACGGCACGCTGATGGATTCGACCTCGACCATCGTCAAGTGCATCCAGGCCGCCGCGCGCGACCTGTCGCTGCCGATCCCGCGCGATGAGATGGCCGCCCATGTCATCGGGCTGGGCCTGCATGAGGCGATGCAGGCGGTGCTGCCGGAAATCGATCCGGCGTATTATCCGCGCATGGTGGAGCGCTACCGTTACCATTTCCTGTCGCGCGATCACGAGATCAGCCTGTTCCCCGGCGTGCACGACATGCTGGAGGACCTGTCGCACAACGGCTATTTCCTGGCGGTGGCCACCGGCAAGGGCCGGGTGGGCTTGAACCGCGCCATGAATGATGTCAAAGTGCTGTCCTTGTTCGACGCCACGCGCTGCGCCGACGAAACCTTCTCCAAGCCGCATCCGGCCATGTTGCAGGAGCTAACGCGGGAGTTGGGCCAGGATATGCGACGTACCGTGATGATCGGCGACACAACCCATGATTTGCTAATGGCCAATAACGCCGGCGCGGCCGGTATCGCGGTCGAGTACGGCGCGCATCCGGTCGAGCAACTGCGGGCCTGCCAGCCGCTGTTCTCGGCCAAAACCGTGGCCGAACTGCATCAATGGCTGAGTGAGCACGCGTAAATGGACGAGATTCTGCTGTGCGCCTCGGACGCCATCGAGGATGGCGGCAAGGGCGTGCGCTTCCCGCTGACGGCGGGCGGCGACGACGCTACCGGCTTTGTCGTGCGTCACGGCGGCAAGGCCTACGCCTACCTGAACCGCTGCGCCCACGTGCCGATCGAGTTGGACTGGGCCGAGGGCGAGTTCTTCGAGTCCAGCAAGCTGTACCTGATGTGTTCGACCCATGGCGCCGTCTACGTGCCGGAGACCGGGCAATGCGCCGGCGGGCCGTGCCGTGGCGGCCGGCTGCGGCCGATTACCGTGGTCGAGCATGATCAGCAGATTTACTGGCAACCGGATGACTATGTGCGCCCCGCGCGCGCCTGATTGATAAGAAGAAGCATGCCATGAGTGATAACCTCGATTCGACCCCACCCCAGCCGGCCAAGCCGGCCGACGCCCACTGGGAGCGCGCTGTGCTGGAAAAACTGGTGTTTGCCACGCTGAAGGAGCAGAAGGCCGCGCGCCGCTGGAGTATTTTCTTCAAGGCGGTGACGCTGCTGGTGATCGTGTTCGCGCTGAGCGCGTATTTCGACATCAGCTGGACCGGCTCGGACAGCGAGACGCTGGGCCGCCACACGGCGCTGATCGAAGTGGAGGGCGCCATCGAGTCGGAGGGTAGCGGCTCTGCCGCGGTGGTGATTCCGGCGCTGAACAAGGCGTTTTCCGACAGCGGCTCGGTGGCGGTAGTGCTGCACATTAACAGCCCGGGCGGCAGTCCGGTGCAGGCCGGCATGATCGTCGACGAGATGGTCCGCCTGCGCAAAGGCTATCCGGGCAAGCCGCTGTACGTGGTGGTGGACGAGATTTGCGCCTCCGGCTGCTACTACATCGCCGCCGGCGCCGACCGCATCTATGTCAACAAGGCCAGCATCATCGGCTCGATCGGCGTGCTGATGGACGGCTTCGGCTTCACCGGCGCGATGGAAAAGCTGGGCGTCGAGCGCCGCCTGCTGACCGCCGGCGAGAACAAGGGTTTCATGGACCCGTTCAGCCCGCTCACTGAAAAACACAAGCTGCACGCGCAGCAAATGCTCAATGAAATCCACCAGCAATTCATCGACGTGGTGCGCGCCGGCCGCGGCAAGCGCCTGAAAGAAACGCCGGATATGTTCTCCGGCCTGTTCTGGACCGGCGCCCGCTCGATCGACCTCGGCCTGGCCGACGCCTACGGCAGTGTCGATTCGGTGGCGCGCGACGTGGTCAAGGCCGAGGATATTGTCGACTACACCACGCATGAGGGGCTGCAGGAGCGCGTGCTGAAGAAATTCGGCGCCGCCATGGGCGCCGGCGCGATGAAGTCGGCGCTCGATGCGGTACGGCCGAGCCTGCATTAGCCTGCGTTGTCGGATGACTGGCTTGCCGATTAACATTATCAATCCAGTCTCTTTTTGACTTGCATATCCGAGGTGGTGAACTATATTGGTGATGTAGTTCTTTCCAAGGAGGGCCGATATAAACACTAGTCTGTTGTCAGCACGTTCTTGCTTCAATATGATTTGATGGAACTACTCAACCGCATCGTTGATGCGGACCCGAGAGAATTTCGATTCCTCGTTCAAGTCCCTTTGTGGGGCTGAAAACAGCGGCTCCGCGCCGCTGTTTTCTTTTTCCGGCGCTTCCTCTTGCGCGAAGCCGCCGGCGTCCAGCCAGGCGAGGAACAGCGTTTGCTGATACTGATGCCACAGCGACTGGGCGCTGAGCGGCGCCTGGCCGTTGCGGCAGCGCGCCAGCAGCAGCGTGGTACGGTGAAGGGCGGCCTGGGCTTGCGCCGCTGGGTTGGCAGTGTGCGTCATGATCAAGTCCTGCTGAGTATTCTGATGCGTGGTAGGGGAATTCCTAATGCGGTTTCAGTCTATCAATAGAAACTGGGCATGGCTTGATATGTATCAAGAATGCATACTCCTGTAAAATCGCGGCCATGAGCAAATTATCCTTGGACCGCATCCTGCAATCGCAGGGTTACGGCACCCGTAAATACTGCCGCTCCCTGATCGAGGACGGCGAAGTCACCATCGATGGCGTGGTGCACGACAACTTCAAAGCCGCCATCGAGACCGATGGCCTGGTATTCCGCCTGTTCGACGAGGACGTGGTGTACCGCGAACACGTCTATATCGCGCTGTTCAAGCCGCAGAACTATGAATGTTCGCGCAAGCCCAGCCATCATCCGGGCGTGCTGACGCTGCTGCCGGAAGAGTTCACCTGGCGCGAGGTGCAACCGGTCGGCCGGCTCGACCACGACACCACCGGCATGCTGCTGATGTCCGACGATGGCGCCTTTATCCATGCACAATCGTCGCCGAAGCGCCACGTTCCGAAGATTTACCAAGCCACCACCGCCGCGCCGGTCACCGAGGCGCTGATCGCCGAGCTGCTGGCCGGCGTCAAGCTGCACGACGAGCCGGCGCCACTGGCGGCCCAGACCTGTATTCAGCGTGGTGACCATCAGCTGGAAATCGTGCTGGAACAAGGCAAATACCACCAGGTCAAGCGCATGCTGGCCGCCGCCGGCAACCATTGCTCGGCGCTGCACCGTTCCGCCATCGGCGGCCTGACCCTGGCGTCGCTTGGTATCGAAGAGGGTGACTGGTGCTACCTGACACCGGAACAACTGGCGTTGTTGGCCCCCGCCTGAGATTCGCCGCCCCGGCGATTTAATTTCCGTATGGAATCGTGGATATGGCGGTGAAAACCCGTCGTATTCCACCGATGCTCTGCTGCCGCCGCCATCGATAATGGCACTGTTGAAAATTAATCCACGCAGCAGGCAGACCCGATATGGCAGAAGATAGCGACGCCGAAAAGACCGAACCCGCGTCAGCCAAGCGCCTTGAACAGGCGCGTGAAGAGGGCGACGTTCCCCGTTCGCGGGAAGTGGCGACGTTTACCGTGCTGATGGCGGCCGGCGCCGGCCTGTGGGTGATGGGCGACATGGTGATCCGCCAGCTGGAGGCGGTGCTGGTGTCCGGGCTGACGCTGGACCAGGAGCAGATCTTCAACGCCGAGGTGCTGTTGCGCCGCGTCGTCAAGGATCTGGTGCAGGTGCTGCTGGCCTGCCTGCCGCTGGGCGTGGCGGTGATGGTGGTGGCGCTGGCGTCGCCGCTGCTGGTGGGCGGCTGGCTGTTCAGCGCCAAATCGTTCACGCCGAATTTCGGCAAGCTCAATCCGGCCAAGGGCATCACCAATATGTTCTCGAAGAACGCGCTGGTCGAGCTGGGCAAGGCCATCCTCAAGACGGTGGTGGTCGGCTTTGTCGCCTGGCTGGTGGTGCTGAAGTACAAGGACGCGGTGATCGGCCTGTCGGTCGAGCCGCTCAGGCTGGGCATCGCCCACACCGCCAATATGCTGGCGGCCGCCTTCATGTTCATCGTCGGCGCGCTGGGCCTGATCGCCGCCATCGACGCGCCGTACCAGATGTGGCACTACGCCGACAAGCTGAAGATGACCCGCCAGGAACTGATCCAGGAATCGAAGGAGTCGGACGGCAATCCGCAAATCAAGGGCAAGATCCGCCAGATGCAGCGCGAGATGGCGCGCCGCCGCATGATGGCCGACGTGCCGACCGCCGACGTCATCGTCACCAATCCGACCCACTACGCGGTGGCGCTGAAGTACAGCGATGACATGCGCGGCGCGCCGAAAGTGGTGGCCAAGGGCACCGACGAGGTGGCGGCCAAGATCCGCGAGCTCGGCAAGGAACACAAGGTCACGCTGCTGGAAGCGCCGGCGTTGGCGCGCGCGCTGTTCAAGCACACCGAGATCGGCGACGAGATTCCGGAACAGTTGTACGCGGCGGTGGCCGAGGTGCTGGCCTATGTGTTCCAGCTGCGCCTGTTCAACCGCGGCGGCGGCAACCGTCCGGTCGAGCCGAAGCAACTCGATGTGCCGCCCACCATGGACCCGCTGGACCCGGCCTATATTCCCAAGCACGGCAAGCCAACAGATTTGAATAATGGAGCACCTGCATGAACGCCCTCGCCAACGTGAAATTACCGCCATGGCTGCAAGGACTGGCCTCGTCGCAGAACAAGGCCAGCCTGGCGGCGCCGATCCTGATCATCATGCTGCTGGCGATGATGATCCTGCCGTTGCCGGCGTTTATCCTGGATATCTTCTTCAGCTTCAATATCGCGCTGTCGGTGATCGTGCTGCTGACCGCGCTGTACACGGTCAAGCCGCTGGACTTCATGTCCTTCCCGGCGATCCTGCTGGTGTCGACCATGCTGCGCCTGTCGCTGAACGTGGCCTCGACCCGTATCGTGCTGACCGAGGGCCACACCGGCGCCGACGCGGCCGGCAAGGTGATCGAGGCCTTCGGCCACTTCCTGATCGGCGGTAACTACACGGTCGGTATCGTGGTGTTCATCATCCTGACCATCATCAACTTTGTCGTGGTGACCAAGGGCGCCGGCCGTATCGCCGAGGTGGGCGCGCGCTTCGCGCTGGACGCGATGCCGGGCAAGCAGATGGCGATCGACGCCGACCTCAACGCCGGCCTGATCGGCGAGGCCGAGGCCAAGAAGCGCCGCAGCGAAGTGTCGATGGAGGCCGAATTCTACGGCGCCATGGACGGCGCCTCGAAATACGTGCGCGGCGATGCCGTCGCCGGCATTATGGTGACGGTGATTAACGTGATCGGCGGCCTGCTGGTCGGCGTGATCCAGCACGATATGCCGTTTGCCGACGCGACCAAGAACTACACGCTGCTGGCCATCGGTGACGGTCTGGTGGCGCAGATTCCTTCGCTGATTATTTCGATCGCGGCCGGTATCGTGGTGTCGCGCGTGGCCAACGATCAGGACATCGGCGGCCAGTTGGTGGGCGAGCTGTTCGCCAAGCCGGAAGTGCTGTACATCACCGCCGGCATCATCGGCGGCATGGGCCTGATTCCCGGCATGCCCAACCTGGTGTTCCTGCTGCTGGCCGGGTCGCTGGCCGGCGGCGCCTATCTGATGTCGAAGAAAAAAGTCAGCAAGGTGGCGGCCGAGACGGCGGCGGCCGAAGCGGCGGCGCCGGCGGCCGCGGCGGCGTCCGAGCAGGAGGAGGCCAGCTGGCAGGACGTGATGCCGGTCGATACGCTGGGCCTGGAAGTGGGCTACCGGCTGATTCCGCTGGTGGACAAAACCCAGGGCGGCGAGCTGCTCAAGCGCATCAAGGGCATCCGCAAGAAGTTCGCGCAGGAGGTCGGCTTCCTGGCGCCGCCGGTGCACATCCGCGACAACCTGGAGTTGAAACCGTCGGCCTACCGCATCGCGCTCAAGGGCGTGGAGGTGGGCACCGGCGAGGCCTTCAACGGACAGTTCCTGGCGATCAACCCCGGCATGGCGACCGGCACGCTGCAAGGCTTGGTGACCACCGATCCGGCGTTCGGCCTGCCGGCGGTGTGGATCGACGCCAGCCTGCGCGATCAGGCGCAGGGCATGGGCTATACCGTGGTCGATGCCGGCACGGTGGTGGCGACGCACCTGAATCACCTGATCACCACCCATGCGTCGGAGCTGCTGGGCCGGGCCGAGGTGCAGTCGCTGCTCGATCATCTGGCCAAGGAATCGCCGAAGCTGGTGGAGGATCTGGTGCCGAAGATGGTGTCGATCTCGACGCTGCAGAAGGTGTTGCAGAATCTGCTGGTCGAAGGCGTGCATATCCGCGATATGCGCACCGTGATCGAAACGCTGGCCGAGCACGCGGTGCACACGCAAGATCCCGGCGATCTGACGGCGCTGGTGCGCATCGCGCTGGGGCGGGCGATTGTGCAGCAGCTGTTCCCCGGCGCCGGCGAGCTGTCGGTGATGACGCTGGACAATCGTCTGGAACGCTTGCTGATGCAGGCGCTGGCGGCCAGCGGTCCGGACGGCGCCGGCATCGAGCCCGGGCTGGCCGATACGATTGCGCAGCAGGCGGCGGCGGCGACCCAGCAGCAGGAGGCGTTGGGGCTGACGCCGGTGTTGCTGGTGCCGGGTCCGCTGCGCGCCTTGCTGTCGCGCTTCCTGCGCCGCTCGCTGCCGCAACTGAAGGTGCTGTCGCATGCGGAAATCCCGGAAAGCAAGACCATCCGCGTGACCGCGCTGGTGGGCCAGCAGCCGGCTTGATCCATCTCGTGGCGCGTTCATGCGGGCGGCCTGGACTGCCTGCATGGACGACGACTACGACACGCCATGGAAGGAAGCGATCACCGATCTCTTCCCGGAATTCATGGCCTTCTACTTCCCTGCCGCCCACGCCGCGATCGACTGGTCGCGCCCGCATGATTTTCTCGACCAGGAACTGGCGGCCCTGTCGCATGACGGCGAGCTGGGCAGCCGCTTGCTGGACAAGTTGGTGCATGTCTATTTGCGGGAAGGTGGCGAGCGCTGGGTATTGCTGCATATTGAGGTGCAGGGTTGGCAGGACAGGGGGGGCAACGGCGGAGGTGGCGCAGCTGTCGGCATGGGCCCTGAACTTCGTCGATGCCGCTTCGCTCGGCGAGGTTTTCGGTGACTGAAATGCGGGTCATTTCTGCCCCTGTTCATCAGATCGTTTCCAGAGTGCATCGTTAATAATGGAATCATTGGAGTAAGGCGTGCGCCATGGCGAACGCGCTGCTCAACCTGCTTCCCTTGAGAGACGGTCATGAACGTTAAAAAATTTACCGCCCCGACTTCGCGCGAAGCGCTGCGCAAAGTCCGCGAATCCCTCGGCCCCGACGCCGTGATCCTGTCCAACCGTCAATCCGATGGCGTGGTTGAAATCCTCGCGCTGGCCAACGATGATGCCGCCTCGCTGGCGATGCCGGCGCCACACTCGCCGATGGCCGAACCGGCGCCGTCGCTGGACCTGAGCGCGCCGGCCATCGCGCGCCGCGTCGAGCCGCGTTTCGAGGATGAATTGCCGCATATGTCGCCGCCGGTGTCGGCCGCCCAGCCGGCCAGTCTGCAGCCAGCCGCGCCGCGCCGCGTCGTTGCTGCGACCAGCGCGCCCGCACCTTCCGCGCCGCGTGCCGCCACCAGCGCGCCGGCGCCGCAGCCGAAAGCACCCGCCATCGACGCCCAACAGATCGCCGCCATGGTCAGCGCCGCCGTCGCCAGCGCCAAGGAATCGGCCGCCGCCGAAATGAGCGGCATGATGAGTGAAATCCGCGCCATGCGCGGCATGATGGAAACCCAGCTGGCCGAACTGTCGTGGGGCGCGACGCAAGCGCGCGAACCGCAGAAGACCGCCGTGCTGCGCCAGATGCTGGCGGCCGGTTTCTCGGCCAGCCTGGCGCGCTACCTGATCGAAAAACTGCCGGCCGGCCGCGACGCCGCCGACAGCCTGCGCTGGATCAAGACGGTGCTGGCGCGCAACCTGCAAACCATGGCCAACGAAGACGCGCTGATCGACCAGGGCGGCGTGTTCGCGCTGGTCGGCCCGACCGGTGTCGGCAAGACCACCAGCACCGCCAAGTTGGCCGCGCGCTGCGTGATGCGCCACGGCCCTGAAAAGCTGGCGCTGATCACCACCGACGCCTACCGGATCGGCGCGCACGAACAGTTGCGCATCTACGGCAAGATCCTCGGCGTGATGGTTCACTCGGTCAAGGATGAGGCCGACCTGCGCATCGCGCTGAAAGAGCTGAAGAACAAGCACACCGTGCTGATCGACACCGTCGGCGTCAGCCAGCGCGATCAGATGGTGACCGAACAGGTGTCGATGCTGCAGGGCGCAGGCAGCGACGTCAAGCGCCTGCTGTGCCTGAACGCCACCGCCACCCAGGAAACCCTGAGCGAAGTGGTGCGCGCCTACCAGGGCAGTGGCCTGGCCGGCTGCATCATGACCAAGCTGGACGAGGCGGCCGCGATCGGCAACGCGCTGGACGTGGTGATCCGTCACAAGCTCAACCTGTTCTATGTGTCGAACGGCCAGCGCGTGCCGGAAGACCTGCATCTGGCCGACCCGGTCTACCTGATCGACCGCGCCTTCAAGCTCAAGCGCGACAGCGTCAATAGCCAGTATCAGGACGCCGAACTGCCGCTGCTGATGGGCGCCGACCTGGGTGGCTTCGCTGCCGCGCGCGAGGTGCACCTTGGCTAACTTCAATTTCGACCAGGCCGAGGGCCTGCGCCGCATGCTGGCGGGGCCGCAGCCCCGCATCGTCACCTTCCTGTCGGCCACGCCGCAGGACGACAAGGGCTCGATGCTGGTCAACCTGGGCGCCTCGCTGTCCCGCGCCGGCAACGACGTGCTGGTGGTCGACGCCTGCGCCAGCGCCCACGGCGTCGCCACCCGACTCGGCATCGATGGCGGCCACAGCCTGCTGAACGTGGCGCGCCAGGAGTGCGCGCTGAACCAGGTGATCCACCAGGTGCCGCAAGGTTTCGCGGTGGCCTCGATGACGCGCGGCACACCGCGCTCGGGGCCGGATGACACGCGCCGCCTGGCCAAGGCCTTCGACGTGCTGGCCAAGCAGACCGGCATGGTGCTGGTCGACGGCGAATTCGACGGCGAGGCTTTCCCGGTGCCGGTCATGGCCAGCTCGGATATTGTGGTGCAAGTTGCCAATAGCGCTACCTCGATCAAGGCGGCGTACAGTATGATTAAGCGGCTGAACCAGGAATTGGGCCGCCGGCCGTTCGGCATTCTGGTCACCGGCGCCTCCGAGGACGAAGCGCGGGTGGTTTACGATAATATGGCACAGGCGGCCAGTCGTTACCTTGCCGTCAACCTGGTGTCGATGGGATCGGTGCCGGCGGATGAGTATCTGCAACGCGCGGCGCGCTTGGGGCGCGCCGTGGTCGATGCGTTTCCGCTGGCCGGGGCCTCGGTCGCGTTCCGCCAACTGGCGGGCCGCTTTGCGCTGGGGGGAAACAACCAACTGCGCGCTTGATTAAATAATAAATATTCGAATGTATACGGTAAAAGGGAAAGCGGACAAGGATACCTTGCTGACGGAGCACATGCCGTTGGTGAAGCGCCTGGCCCACCACATGAAGGCGAAACTGCCGCCCAGCGTCGAAGTCGACGATCTGGTGCAAGCCGGAATGATCGGCCTGTTGGACGCCATCAGCCGTTACGAAGAAACGCATGGCGCCCAGTTTGAAACCTACGCGGTGCTGCGCATCCGCGGCGCCATGCTGGATGAACTGCGCAGCAGTGATTGGCTGCCGCGCTCGCTGCGGCAGAACATGCGCAAGGTCGAGGCCGCCATGTCGACGCTGCAGCAGCGCCTGGGCCGGCCGCCGAGCGAATCGGAAGTGGCCAAGTCGCTCAAGCTGTCGCTGGCCGACTACCAGGAAATGCTGGGCGACGGCGGCGGCCACCAGCTGGTGTACTACGAGGATTTCCACGACGACGACGGCAACGACAGTTTCCTCGACCGCTACGCCGCCGACGATGACGCCGATCCATTGCGCGCGTTGCTCGACGGCGACTTCCGCCAGGCCGTGATCGACGCCATCGACCTGCTGCCGGAGCGCGAGAAGATGCTGATGGGCTTGTACTACGAAGAGGAGCTCAACTTGAAAGAAATCGGCGCCGTGATGGGCGTATCCGAATCGCGCGTATCGCAGTTGCATACGCAGGCTGTGGCGCGTCTGCGCGCCTCACTCCGGGAGCGGTCTTGGACTGGGCCAGCGTAGCCGGGGTGCTGCTGGCGCTGGCCGGCATCATCATCGGCCAGACGCTGGAGGGTGGCAAGCTGACGTCGCTGCTGCAGCCGGCGGCGTTCGCCATCGTGGTGATCGGCACGTTCGGCGCGGTGCTGCTGCAAACCCGCTTCAAAACCTTGGTGCGCGGCCTGCGCATGCTGCGGCTGGTGTTTGCGCCGCCGCCGGATACCCGCGCGCTGCTGGCGCGCGACATCACCGCCTGGAACCAGGCCGCGCGCCGTGACGGCCTGCTGTCGCTGGAGCGCTACATGCTGTCGTCCAAGGACCCGTTCAACGTCAAGGGCCTGCGCTTGATCGTCGACGGCATCGCGCCGGAAAAGCTGCGCCAGCTGCTGGACACCGAAATCACCGCCTATGAAACGGCCGAGCGCCAGGCGGTGCGGATCTGGGAATCGGCGGCCGGTTATTCGCCCACCATCGGCATTCTCGGCGCCGTGCTGGGCCTGATCCACGTGATGGAAAACCTGACCGACCCCAGCAAGCTGGGCTCCGGCATCGCCATCGCCTTCGTCTCGACCATCTACGGCGTCGGCCTGGCCAACCTGTTGTTCTACCCGATCGCCAACAAGCTCAAGGCCATCGTCACCCAGGCCGTGCATCAGCAGGAGATCGCCGCGCAGGTGTTCTACGACATCGCCACCGGCGACCACACGCGCGTCATCGACGAACGCATCGCCACGCTGATGCGGGAGCACTGACATGCAGTACCGCCGCGCCCGCCGCAAGTTCGACGATGAACCGGAGAACCATGAACGCTGGCTGATTTCCTATGCCGACTTCATCACGCTGCTGTTCGCGTTCTTTGTGGTGATGTATGCGATTTCGGCGGTCAACATCGGCAAGTACAAAGTGTTCTCCGATGCGCTCGGCAACGCCTTCGGCGGCCAGGGCTCGGCCACGCCGGTCAACACCCAGGTGCAGAACCTGCCGATTCCTAATCCCGGCCTGAAGCGCCGCACCGAGTTGCTGCGCAAGGAAAAAGAGCAGATGACCAAGCTGGCGCAGGATTTGCTGTCCACCATGGCGCCGCTGGTGAAGGAGGGCAAGGTGCGGGTGACGCAGAATAGCCGCGGCGTCAGCGTTGAGATCAACGCCTCGGTGCTGTTCGATCCGGGCGACGCGCGGCTGATGCCGGCGTCGGTGGAGGCGCTGCGCGCGGTGGCCAGCCTGCTGGCGGCCGACCCGCATCATGTGCAGGTGGAAGGGCATACCGACAATCAGCCGATCGGCAATCCGCGTTTTCCTTCCAACTGGGAATTGTCGGCGGTGCGCGCCAGCAGCGTGGTGCGGCTGTTCATCGACGCCGGCGTGGCGCCGGAACGCCTGACCGCGGTCGGCTTCAGCGCCAACCAGCCGGTGGCAAGCAACGACACGGCCGAGGGCCGCGCGCGCAACCGTCGCGTGGCGGTCACGATATTGTCGGGGATTCCCGATCCATCAACGGAATTGCCGACGCCCGTCGCGCCAGCGCAGTAATCAGCCGGCGAGGAAGCCGCGGCTGCGCGGCACCGAGGTGGAAATGCCGCCCGGGCCGTAGAAGTTGTTGGCGGTGGCGCCTTGCGGGCGCAGCGTTTGCAGCGCGTCCTGCGTATGGCCCATCTGCTTGTTGATCAGCATGCCGTTGATGCGGTTCAGTTCCTTGGCTGCGCGCGTGTGTTGCAGCAGCGCCTGCCACAGGCTGGCCGACGCCTCGCGCGCTTCGCCGCTGGCTTCAATCCAGGCGTCCATGCCGGCTTCCTCGGCGGGAAAACCACATTTGCCCAGCGTGCGGTGGCGTTGCGCCGACAGCAGCGTCATCTGGGTGACCAGCGCGGTCTTGCGGCTGGTGACGGCCGGCAGGCCTTCAATGTCCGCCGTCACCAGCAGTTGCTGTTCCTGGCGCAGCAAGTCCAGCAGTGTGGACATGATGTGTTCTTCTTCGCGCAGGCTGTTCAGCGGGGTGACGGTGGCCATGATAATCCTATCGTTTTCGTGAGTGCAGCAGATCCTTGACGGTATCCAGCAAGCCATCCGCTACTTTTTCCGAGTTGACCTGGAACTGACCATCGGCAATCGCCAACTTGATGCGTTCGACTTTCTTGGTGTCGAACACGGCGTTGGCGCCGCTGGCAGAACTGGCCGCCATTGCCTGGCCTTGCGGCGACAGGCGTACATTGTCCGAGGCGACGTTGGTCGCCGCGGTCTGGGCCGCTTTTTCCGCGCCACGCGCGGTCGCACCAGCGGCGGCCGGCGTCGACGGCAGGCCGGGCGTGCTCTTTAATGAGTCATTGACTTTCACAGCATTTCCTTCTCAGCTAGGAGTACGAAACTCCGGGATCTGAGTCGGTAACGGCGGTCTGGCGGTAAACTTTAGCCGGCGCGGCGTGCTTTTTATTGCTCAAAATGCCACCTCGACCAGGCCGCCGGTCTTGGCGATGCCGCTGATCTGCTGGCCGTTCCCGGTTCTGACCTGCACCACCTGGCCGTCGCCGGCCGTGCTCATGGCGCGGCCCTCGGCCGACACGCTGAAATTGCTGCCGCTGGACACCAGCCGCACCAGTTGGCCGGACTGCACCACCGGTTTGCTGCGCAAGGTATCGAGCCGCAAGGGCGTGCCCGGCGGTAGCGAGACCGTGGCGCTGCGGCCGATCACCTGGCTAACGTCGGTGGCTATGCCAGCAGGCAACATTGTCAGATCGCCCTTGAGCACCGTCAGCTGGCCGGCGTCGATCGGCTGGCCCTGGACCAGCGGCGCGGCGGCGGCGATGTACTCGCCGACCACTGTCACATTGGCTTGAATATAGACCGTCCACGTGGCGGGCGCGGCGCAGCGCACACCGACCGTGGTCTTGCCCCAGGCGCGCGCGCCCGGCATGAAGAACGCCTGCGGTTCGGCGCAGGCCGCCAGGTTCAGGCGCGGATCGATGGCGCCGACGTTGACCGTGACCTGGCCCGGCAGGCCGCCGGCCTGCACCTGCAGGAATTGTTCGACCGTGCTTTTCAGTACGGCCACTTCCTGGCGGCCGGTCTGGGCGCCGGCGTGGGCGCTCAAGGCGGCGGTCAACAGCGTAGTGATCAGCAGGCGTGGTTTCATGATGTGAGGTTCCGGTTCAATGTTGCCATGATAGTGGGGCGGGCTGATCTTGAAGCGGCGAATAAGGCGGGAAATCGGCTGCTTATCGGTCGATGGTTACGGAAGGCAACTCCGTATCATCGATCCTGTCATCAATGTGGAAGGGGAGCGAATCATGCTCGGCAGCAAGCTAGACGATTATATGCGCTTCAATGAGACCGCCCTGAGTCTGCGCTCGGCGCGCCAGAGCGTCATCGCTTCCAATATCGCCAACGCGGACACACCGAATTACAAGGCGCGCGACATCGACTTCACCAGCGCGCTGCAGGCCGCCATGGACAAGGCCGACCCGAACGCCAAGCCGACGCTGAGCACCACCGCCGGCAAGCATTACCCCAGCCCTCAGCAAGGTGCCGGTACGCTGGCCGACGGCACGCCGCTGCTGTACCGCGGCGTGGTGCAGGGTGCGGTGGACGGCAACACGGTGGACATGGACGTCGAACGCAACCAGTTTGCCGACAACGCCATCCGCTACGAAGCCGGGATTAACGCCATTAATGGCCAGATCAAGGCGATGCTGGCCGCCATCCAGCCGGGGAACTGATCATGTCGCTGTTTAAAATTTTCGATGTCTCGGGTTCGGCGATGAGCGCGCAGGCGCAGCGTCTGAACGTGGTGGCCTCCAACCTGGCCAATGCCGATTCCGCCACCAGCGCCAGCGGCGAGGCGTACCGCGCGCGCCAGGTGGTGTTCGAGGCGCAGACGCCGACCAACGGCGGCACGTCGACCGGGGTGCGGGTCAAGCAGGTGGTGGAAGACCAGTCGCCGATGAAGATGATGTACGACCCCAAGCACCCGGCCGCCGACGAGAACGGCTATGTGACGATGCCCAACGTGAATGTGGTGGATGAGATGGTCAACATGCTGTCGGCCTCGCGCTCCTACCAGACCAACGTGGAAACCATGAACGCGGCCAAGACGCTGCTGTTGAAAACCCTGACCATCGGTCAAACGTAATTAAGAAGAGACCATCATGAGCGTGAGCGGAATTATCGACACCCCGGCCGCCGTCAACTCGACGCCGAACACCAAGACCACCAGCACCGACAGCGTGCAGGCGGACCAGGACAAATTCATGACGCTGCTGGTGACGCAGCTGAAAAATCAGGACCCGCTGAACCCGATGGACAACGCGGCCATGACCAGCCAGTTGGCCCAGCTGTCGACCGTGACCGGCATCAACAAGGTCAACGCCACGCTGGAAACGCTGCGCGGCGACATCGCCAGCACCCAGTCGGCCACCGCGATCGGCCTGATCGGCAAGGGCGTGCTGGTCGAAGGCAAGGGCCTGACGCTGAGCACCACCACCGACGCCGACGGCAAGACCAGCAGTTCCAGCATGTTCGGCATCGAGTTGCCGTCCGATTCGCAGGCGGTGTCGATCGAGATCAAGAACGCCACCGGCAAGACCGTGCGCACGATGAGCATGACCAACGCCGCGGCCGGCACTTACCCGATCACCTGGGACGGCCTGATGGACGACAAGAGCACCACCGCGCCGGCCGGCAACTACACCGTCGCCGTCAGCGCCAGTAACGCCGGCAGCAAGGTGACCGCGACGCCGCTGCAACTGGCGGCGGTGGCCAGCGTGTCGACCGGCGCCGGCGGCGTCAAGCTCAATACCTCGCTCGGCCATTTCAGCATGAGCGACATCAAGGAAGTTCTGTAAGCAGTACCACACTGAGATAGGGGAATACCATGTTCCAACAAGGGTTGAGCGGCTTGAACGCCGCATCCAAATCGCTGGACGTCATCGGCAACAACATCGCCAACGCCAGCACCGTCGGCTTCAAGAGTTCGCAAGCGCAGTTTGCCGACCTGTACGCCAACTCGCTGAACGGCGTGTCGGGCAATAACCCGGGGATTGGTGTGACTGTGTCCAAACTGGCGCAGCAATTCACGCAGGGCAATATCGAAAGCAGCAGCAACCCGCTGGACGTGGCGATCAACGGCGGCGGCTTCTTCCGTCTGGTGGTCAACGGCGCGGTGCAGTATTCGCGCAACGGCCAGTTTCACGAGGACAAAACGCATACGCTGGTCAACGCCCAGGGCGCGCAGCTGACCGGCTACCTGGCCAACACCGCCGGCGTGATCCAACTGGGCGCGCCGGTGCCGCTGACGCTGGACAAGTCCGACCTGACGCCGGTGCAAACCACCGAGGCCAACTTCCAGTTGAACCTGAGCTCGGCCGAGAAGGTGCCCACCACCATTCCGTTCGACGCCAACGATCCGACCAGCTACAACAAGCAGACCGTGCTGGACGTGTACGACTCGCTTGGCACCGCGCACATCATGACCACCTACTACGTCAAGACCGATGCCAACACCTGGGACGTGTACGCCGCCGCCGACAACAAGGAGATCCTGTCGGCCAGTGTGGCCGCCGCCGTCAACACCGATCCCGCCGTGGTGGCCGCGCGCCTGGAATACAATAACGCGGTACGCGCGGTACCGCCGGATACGGCAGCCGTCGCGACTGCCGCCGCCAACTACGCCGGTGCCGCGCGCGACGCCATGCGCGGTGCCGCTGTCACCGCCGGCGCCACCGACGCGCAGCTCGCCGCCATCGATAGCGCCTTCACCGCGCTGGACCCGAGTGGCAGCGGCTCGATCACCGGTAAGACGCCGGACCAGATCAACGCCTTGCTGGGCGCCGCCACCACGGTGCCGGCGGTCAAGATCGGCACGCTGTTGTTCACCAAGAACGGCGCGCTCGACTCGCAAGCGATGGCGCTGATGAACCCGCCGCAAACGCTGCCGTTCCAGGTCAAGCTGCCGATTTTCCCCGACACCGGCGCGCAGGAGCCGATGACGGTCTCGACCACCTTCGACAAGACCACCCAGTACGGCAGCGTGACCAACGACCTGGGCTCGAAGCAGAACGGCTACTCGGCCGGCTCCTGGCAGCGCTATTCGATCGATGAAAACGGCGTGATCCTGGGCCAGTACAGCAACGGCAAGTCGCGCGCCATGGGCCAGATCGCCATGGCCAACTTCGCCAGCGTCGACGGCCTGACACCGCTGGGCAACAATGCCTGGTCGGAAAGCGCGGCTTCTGGCCCGCCGACCATCGGCGTGCCGAACGCCGGCGCCATGGGTCAGCTGCGCGCCAGCTCGGTGGAAACCTCGAACACCGACCTGACGGCCGAGCTGGTCAACATGATCACCGCGCAGCGCGTCTACCAGGCCAATGCGCAGACCATCAAGACCCAGGACTCGGTGCTGCAGACGTTGGTGAATCTGCGTTAAAGCGCTGCGTTAATCGACGTATAGGAGTCAATCATGGACCGTCTCGTCTATACCGCGATGACCGGCGCCCGCCACGTGATGGAGCAGCAGGCCACGGTGTCGAACAACCTGGCCAACGCCACCACCACCGGCTTTCGCGCCCAGCTCGATTCGTTCCGGGCGGTGCCGGTGGTGTCCGAGGGCTTGCCGACACGCGCCTTCGTGGTCGACTCAACGGTCGGCGCGGACTTCCGTTCCGGGCCGATGCAGACCACCGGCCGCTCGCTCGACATCGCCATCCGCGACCAGGGCTGGCTGGCGGTGCAGTCGGCCGACGGTTCGGAGGCCTACACCCGCAACGGCGGGCTGAAGATCACCGAAAACGGCATCCTGCAGACCACCAGCGGGCAGACGCTGATCGGTGACGGCGGTCCGATCGCGGTGCCGCCGGACACCAAGATCGCCATCGCCAGCGACGGCACGGTGAGCGTGGTCAACGACAACTTCGCGCCCGGCCCGGCCAATGTGCTGGGACGGCTGAAACTGGTCAACCCGGACGTCAAGGGCTTGATACGCGGCGACGACGGCCTGTTCCGCCAGGCCGACGGCACGCCGGCCGAGAACGATCCGAATGTGCGCGTGGTCGATGGCGTGCTGGAGGGCAGCAACGTCAATCCGGTCGACTCCATGGTCAACATGATCAGCCTGGCAAGGCAGTTTGAAATGCAAATGAGCCTGATGAAGAACGCCGAGAATAACGCCGCAAAAGCCACTCAAATATTATCATTAAGTTAAATATTTTATTATTTTTTTTGAAATTTTAATTATATTTGATTTTAATGAAAATATCATATTGCTGAGGTTAAATTTGTTGCTTTTTGGAATTTTTCTGATGTACACTTATTTTCATGTCTATTTAAAAAGGGATGCAAATGTACATGAGATTTCTAAAGCGATTTGATCGTAAAATAAAACTGCACTTGATCTTATGTCTCCAGGCGATGGTAGTGTTTTTCGTCATTTTTAGCTCGTCACTTTCTCATGCTGCGGTGGCAACAGCCGTGGGTGCTGGTACTGCTCACTCATGCGCTGCTTTAGCCACAGGTGGAGCCAAGTGCTGGGGAGGTAACAGTTATGGTGAATTGGGAAATTCAATATCTGGTACTAGCACTACGCCTGTAACGGTTGAGGGCTTGGAGCAATACCAGATTGTAGCCATTGACGGAGGTGCCTTTTTTACTTGTGCTTTAACATCGACCGGAATGGTCTTTTGTTGGGGTATAAACGACCAGCGTCAGCTCGGTACCCGTGCAGTGGCCTCTAGCAGAAAACCTCTTCAGGTGCAAATACCAACTGGAGCCGCTAAAGCCCTGACTGTTGGATCAAATCACGCTTGTGTGATAGATAATTATGGGAATGTATATTGCTGGGGGACGAATTTGGGGGGGCAACTTAATAGAAACACTTCTATCCCTAAAAGTGAGACGCCTTTATATGCTGCCGGCATGAATGATGTTGTTGCTATCAAGGCTTATAGTTCTGTTACGTGTTATACCGATATTGCCGGCGGTGCAAAGTGTTTTGGAAACAACAAATATGGGGGGCCTCGAAAAACCGGCCCGGCCGTGGCATGATGTCAGCGCATCAACCTTGACGACTCTGCCATGATGAAACCCAACCTTTTTGCTGCGCAGGAGCGCGAAGCCAAGCTGACGAAGCTGGGCGA
>NZ_WWCP01000014.1 GCF_009857505.1 Duganella lactea | reverse complement strand
GCGACGCCGGCCCCGGCCCCCGCGCCGGCCGCGCCGGCACTGGCCGCCGACGACGCCAGCCTGACCTGGATGTGGCCGGCCGACGGCAAGGTCATCGCCACCTTCGACGAAGGCAAGAACAAGGGCGTGGACATCGCCGGCAAGGCCGGCCAGCCGGTGGTGGCCGCCGGCGCCGGGAAGGTGATGTACGCCGGCAGCGGCATCCGCGGATATGGTAATCTCGTGATTGTGAAGCACAGTAATAATTTGTTGTCCGCTTACGCGCACAACCGGACCATCCTGGTGAAGGAAGGTCAGAGCGTGAACAAGGGACAAATGATCGCGGAAATGGGCGACTCCGACACCGACTCCGTCAAGCTGCACTTTGAAATACGGCAGCAGGGCAAACCGGTGGACCCGTCCCGCTTCCTGCCCAACCGTTAGCAGAGCCATGTAAGCCATGACCTCGACGCCGCACGATCAGATGGATGACGACGCGCTCCCGGAGGATGATTTCCGCGACGACGCGCACGATGCGGACGCAGGCGAGGGCGCGGACGACGCCGATCTGCCCGAAGCGGGCGCGGTGCTGGCCACCGTCGACGAGCTGAAAAAAGTGCTGGCCGCCGAGCTGTCCACCGACACCACCCAGCACTATCTGAACCAGATCGGCACCCGTCCGCTGCTGACGGCGCAGCAGGAAGTGCACTACGCCACGCTGGCCAAGGCGGGCGATTTCGCCGCCCGCCAGACGATGATCGAGCACAATCTGCGGCTGGTGGTGTCGATCGCCAAGCACTACATCAACCGCGGCGTGGTGCTGCTCGATATGATCGAAGAGGGCAACATCGGCCTGATGCGCGCCATCGACAAGTTCGAGCCCGAGCGCGGTTTCCGTTTTTCCACCTACGCCACCTGGTGGATACGCCAGAGCATCGAGCGCGCCATCATGAACCAGGCACGCACGGTGCGGCTGCCGGTGCACATGGTGCGCGAGCTGAACCAGATCCTGCGCGGCAAATACCACCTCGAAGCGCAACACCACAACGGCAAGGACGCCACCGCCGAGGACATCGCCGAACTGGTCGGCCGGCCGGTGGAGGAGGTGCAGGACATCCTGGCCCTGTCCGAGCACGCCACGTCGCTGGACGCGCCGCTGGACAACGATCCGCAATCGTCGCTGATGGACATGCTGCCCGGCGACAGCGACGACAGTCCCGACGCCCGCGCCGAGCACCACGAGATGATGCTGCTGGTGCGCGACTGGCTGACCAAGCTGCCGGACAAGCAGCGCATCGTCATCATGCGCCGTTTCGGCCTCGACAACGACGACCCGGCCACGCTGGAAACACTGGCCGAGGAAATGGGCGTCACGCGCGAGCGGGTGCGCCAGATCCAGCAGGAAGCGCTGGTCAAGCTCAAGCGGGCGATGGCCGCGCGCGGCGTGGTCCGCGACTCGCTGCTCTAGCCGTCGCAGGTCATTCCGCCCGGTGGCCGGAGTGACGTTCCCAATCTGCTATCATATCGGCCCTGCACGCGGGCTGGCCGCGCTTTTCACTATTAAACGCTATGCAAGAACATATCATCGACATCAAATCGCTCGACATGGACGCCCGGGGCGTCGGCCACATGCAGGACAATGAAGACGGCACGCCAGGCAAAGTGGTGTTCGTGGAAGGCGCGCTGCCCGGCGAACGGGTCAGCTTTGAGACGTTCAAGAAGAAGAAAAACTGGGAAGCCGCGCGCATGACCGCGCTGCACCGCGAATCATCGATGCGCGTCAAGCCGAAGTGCGAACACTTCGACTACTGCGGCGGCTGCTCGATGCAGCACATCGAGCCGAGCGCCCAGGTGGCGATCAAGCAGCGCGTGCTGGAAGACAATCTGTGGCACATCGGTAAAGTCACCGCCGACAACATCATGCGCCCGATGTACGGCCCGACCTGGGGCTACCGCTACCGCGCGCGCCTGTCGGTGCGCTGGGTCGAGAAGAAGGGCACGGTGCTGGTCGGCTTCAAGGAAAAGAAATCGGTCTTCGTGGCCGACATCCAGAGCTGCCAGATCCTGCCGAAGCACGTGTCCGACATGTTCATGCCGCTGCGCGCGCTCGTCGGTTCGCTGACCTTGTTCAACCAGATTCCGCAAATCGAACTGGCGATCGGCCAGGACCTCACGGTGCTGGTGCTGCGCATTATGGACGCGCTGACCGCCGACGACGAAGCCAAGATCAAGGCCTTCGCCGATCAGTACAACGTGCAGTTCTGGCTGCAGACCAAGGGCCCGGAAACGGCCGCGCCGTTCTACCCGCTGGCACCGCAGCTGCACTACCTGCTGCCCGAGTTCGGCGTGCGCATGCCGTTCAAGCCGGTCGACTTCACCCAGGTGAATCACCACATCAACCGGGTGCTGGTGCACAAGGCGCTGCGCCTGCTGGACGTGCAGCCGCAAGACCGCGTGGCTGACCTGTTCTGCGGCCTGGGCAACTTCACGCTGCCGTTGGCCACGCAGGCGCGCGAGGTGGTCGGCATTGAGGGCAGCCAGGCGCTGACCGACCGTTCGCTGAGCAACGCCAAAGCCAACGGCCTGGACGGCAAGACCACCTTCTACAACCGCAATCTGTTCGAAGTGACGCCGGAAGACCTGATCGCGCTGGGCAAGTTCGACCGCATGCTGGTCGATCCGCCGCGCGACGGCGCCATGGCGCTGATGCTGGCGCTGGCCGAGCTACGCAAGACCAATCCGGAATTCCTGCCGAAACGCATAGTCTACGTCTCGTGCAGTCCATCGACGCTGGCGCGCGACGCCAACGTGCTGGTCAACGTCGCCGGCTACAAGCTGGATAAGGCTGGCGTGGTCAATATGTTCCCGCATACGTCGCACGTCGAATCGATGGCGGTATTTGATTTGATCTGACCGTTTTTCTTTGTTATTGACTTTGCGGGAGGCGTGCGCAACACTGGACTGATTCCATCAGTGCCCCGGAGTTGGCATGCGCCTCCTGTCCCGCCTTATCGCGCTGGCCGTTCTGGCCGCGACTTCCGTTGTCTCGTTTTCCCCGACCGGCACCGTGGCGCACGCCACCCCGGCTTCGGAGGAGGTGCGGGCGGTGTATCGCTCATCCGACGCGCGGTTGCAGGCCGCGCGCGCCTGCTGGTCGGCGCACGAACTGCTGCTGCCGTCGACCTGCAGTGAGATTCAGTTGCGCGTCGTGGTGGCGATGGGCCGTCCGCAGTTGGCGGCGCTCTCCGGACGCGATGTGAACGATGGCGCGGTGATCGTGCTCTAGCGGACATCGTTTCCTGGGCTCTACGAATGGCGCCACAATAAAAAAAAGCCGGCGCGGAGCCGGCTTTTTGATGGGGCGGGGAACGCTTAGTCGCGGTCGCCGCCGAAGATGCCCAGCAGGTTCAGCAGGCTGGTGAAGATGTTGTACACGTCCAGGTACAGGCTCAGCGTGGCGCGGATGTAGTTGGTCTCGCCGCCGTTGATGATCTGCTGCACGTCATACAGGATGTAGGCCGAGAAGATGCCAATGGCCACCACCGAGATCACGATCGCCAGCGCCGGGATGTGCAGGAAGATGTTGGCGATCGAGGCCAGCATCAGGATGATCACGCCGGCGAACAGCCAAGTGCCCATGCCCGAGAAGTCGCGCTTGGACACGGTGGCCACCGACGCCAGCACCGCGAACACCGCCGCCGTGCCGCCGAACGCGGTCATGATCAGGAAGCCGCCGTTGGCGAAGCCGAGTATGCGCGACAGCAAAGGCGTCAGCATCAGACCCATGAAGAAGGTGAAGCCCAGCAGCAGGGCCACGCCCACGCCGGAATCCTTGTTCTTCTCAATGGCCCAGATGAAACCAAAGGCGACCGCCAGGAACAGCAGCGACATCATCATGCCGCCCAGTGGCAGGTGCAGCGACACGCCGACCGCCGCGCCGATGACGGTCGGCACCATCGACAGGGCCAGCAGCCAGTAGGTGTTGCGCAGCACACGGTGCTGCACGGCCTGACGGCTACCCGCCGCCAGATCGTAGGTTTTTTGCATGTTGATCATATTGCCTCCAGTAAAGGATTTTTAGAACTACTTCGCTCGAAGAATAGCACGTTGGGGTAAAAATAAGTGAAAACATGCCAAGAAAGCACTTAAAGCCGACTTAAACCGGGTCGATGGCGGTCATTATGCTCGTGTTGCAAGCTTATATACGGCCCGCATTCTGGAATATGAGGTGTTCTATGGTAAAATCAAAGGTTGATTGGATTATCAATTTCGTTTTAAACCTTTCTTTTTATTGGAGTTTTTCAAATGGCAATCGAACGCACCCTGTCGATCATCAAACCAGACGCAGTTGCAAAAAACGTGATCGGCAAAATCTACACCCGCTTCGAAGAAGCTGGCCTGAAGATCGTTGCCGCGCAAATGAAGCAACTGTCGCGCGAAGAAGCTGAAGGCTTCTACGCCGCTCACAAAGAGCGCGGCTTCTTCAAAGATCTGGTGGACTTCATGGTTTCGGGCCCAGTCATGATTCAAGCGCTGGAAGGCGAAAACGCCGTCCTGAAAAACCGCGAACTGATGGGTGCCACCGATCCGAAGAAGGCCGACAAAGGCACCATCCGTGCTGATTTCGCCGACTCGATCGACGCCAACGCTGTGCACGGCTCCGACGCCGTCGAAGCCGCCGCTGTTGAAATCGCTTACTTCTTCGGTAAGTAATTTGTAAGGATTCCGTTTCCGCGCCGCGGTGCGGAAACGGGATAAATGATTCGTACTGATTTGAACCACACCATGAACGCTCCTTTGACCAACTTGCTGGACTTCGATCCCGCGCAGCTCATCGCTTACTGCGCCGAGTTGGGAGAGAAGCCGTTCCGCGCCAAGCAACTGCAACGCTGGATCCATCAATTCGGCGCGTCGGATTTCGACGCCATGACGGACCTGGCCAAGTCGCTGCGCGACAAACTGAAAACCCGCGCCCAGATCGTCGCCCCCGCGATCATCAGCGACCATACCTCGACCGACGGCACCCGCAAATGGCTGGTCGACGTCGGCAACGGCAACGCCGTCGAAACCGTGTACATTCCGGAAGAAAACCGCGGCACGCTGTGCATTTCCACTCAGGCCGGCTGCGCGGTCAACTGCCGTTTCTGCTCGACCGGCAAGCAGGGCTTCAGCCGCAACCTGACGGTCGGCGAAATCATCGGCCAGCTGTGGATGGCGGAATTCGAACTGCGCCGCACCAAGGGCATCGAGCCCGGCCCGAAAGGCGAACGCCAGATCACCAACGTGGTCATGATGGGCATGGGTGAGCCGCTGCTGAACTTCGAGCCGACCGCCACCGCGCTGAAGCTGATGCTGGACGATAACGCCTACGGCCTGTCGCGCCGCCGCGTCACGCTGTCCACCTCGGGCGTGGTGCCGATGATCGACAAGCTGGCGCAGGAAGTGCCGGTGGCGCTGGCCGTCTCGCTGCATGCCTCGAACGACGAGCTGCGCAACGGCCTGATCCCGCTGAACAAGAAGTACCCGCTGAAGGAGCTGATGGCCGCCTGCAAGCGCTATCTGGAATTCGCGCCGCGCGACTTCATCACCTTCGAATACTGCATGCTGGACGGCGTCAACGACAGCGACGAGCACGCGCGCGAGCTGATCGCGCTGGTGACCGACCGCGAATTCGGCGTCAACTGCAAATTCAACCTGATCCCGTTCAACCCGTTCCCGGAATCGGGCCTGCTGCGCTCGAAGAACCCGCGCATCAAGTCCTTCGCGCAGGTGCTGCTGGACGCCGGCATCGTCACCACCATCCGCAAAACCCGGGGCGACGATATCGACGCCGCCTGCGGCCAGCTCGCCGGCGAAGTGCAGGACCGCACCAAGGTCCAGCAGCGCATGGAAAAAATGGCCGAGTACCAGCAAAAGTTCGGCGCCAATTTCGGCAAGATCGTGGAGATCCATTCCTGATGACATTCCAGGCGCAGCGTAGCCGGCCCAGTCTCGTCGCGCTTTGCGTGGCAGGGACGCTGGCCGGTTGCGCCTCGCCGGGAGCGGGGCAGAGCGGCAAGGCCGAGCTGTCGACCGCGTCGGACCAGACGGCGGCGCAGCGCAAGGTGGATATCCGCATGCAGCTGGCCATCGGCTACTTCCAGCAAGGCCAGTACGCGGTGGCGCTGGATGAAGTGAAGCTGGCGCTGGCGGCCGACCCCGGGCACGCCGACGCCTACGGCATGCGTGGCCTGATTTACCAGCAGATGGGCGAGACCGCCCTGGCCGAGGATAACTTCGTCCGCGCCCGCAAGCTGGCGCCGAACAGCCCGGAGCTGGCGAACAACTACGGTTCCTTCCTGTGCCAGATTGGCCGGGTAAAGGAAGCGCTGCCGCTGTTTGACGCGGCCCTGAACAACCGCGCCTACCGTTCGCCGGCCAGCGCCGCGAACAACGCCGGTTCGTGCGCATTGAAGATCAAGGATTACGCCAGCGCGGAGCGTTATCTGCTGCAAGCCATGCAGTTGACGCCCGACTTGCCGGCCACCAACGCCAATCTGGCGCGGGTATATTTTGAAAAAGGCGATTATGTGCGCGCCAATTTCTATATCGCCCGATTGAACAAGGTGGCGAAGATGGAGAGCCTGACGGCCGATGTGCTGTGGCTCGCGATTAAGGTGCAGCATAAGCTGGGCGAGACGGAGGCGGAAGCTGGCTGGGCGACGCAATTGCGCCGTCACCACTCCGCTTCGACCGAATATGCTGCTTATCAACGTGGGGCGTTTGATGAGTGAGACAGGGGTACCAATGAATTCTGAGTTGGCAGATACGCCGAAGGAGCAGGGCAGTTCTGGCAAGGCTACGCCCGGAGCGTTGCTGGCCGCCCAGCGCGAATCGATGGGTTGGACGGTTGAACAGATTGCGACCCAACTGAAGCTGGCCGTGCGCCAGGTGAAGGCATTGGAAGCGGGCGACTACGCCGCGCTCCCCAACACGGCGGTGACGCGCGGCTTTGTCCGCGCCTACGCCAAGGTATTGAAGATGGACGCGGCCCCGCTGGTGGCGATGATTGAAGTCGAGGTGCCCGCCAGCCCCGAGGTGGTGGTGCCGCGCAAGGATTTGTCGGCCTCGTTCTCCGAATCGCGTTTCCCGTCGATGACGGGGCGTTCGTCGAGCAGCTCCGGCTGGCTGGTCGGGCTGGCGGTGGTGGCCGTGGTGGGTGGCGCCGCCGCTTACGCCTACCAGAGCGGCATGATTCCGCCGTCGCTGTTTGAACGGAAGACGGAAGCAGTGAAGACGGCGGAAACCACGCCGGCCATCGAGACCACGCTGGTCAAGCCGGGTGAGGAAAACGCGCCGCTGCAGCAGAAGAGCGTGCCGCTGATTTCCGTGCCGCCGCAGCAAGGCGAGCAGGGCGCGACGTCGGCGGTGCAGGGTGTTGAGCCGCCGGCCACCGCGCCGGCCGCCGCCGCTGTGACGCCGCCAACGCCGGCCCCGGTACCTGCCGCGCCGACGCCGGCACCGGCAGCCGTGCCGCCCGCCGTCGCGCCAACGCCGACCATCTCGGCGACGGCCAACGGCGTCGGTCACCAGCTGGTGCTGACGCTGACCGAGGATTCGTGGGTGGAAATCCGCCGCCCCGGCACGACGCCGATGATTGCGCGTCTGGTCAAAGCCGGCAGCACCGAGACCTTTGATATCAAGGACCCGGCGCTGCTGATCGTCGGCAAGCCAGGCGCCGTGCAGGCCACGCTGGGCGGCGCACCGCTGCCGTTGCCGACCATCCCGGGCGGCACGATTTCGCGCGTAAATATTAAGTAACAGAGTTAGAGAACATGACGCAAACTGCTATTCCATCGGGACCAACGGATCGCCGCGCCAGCCGCCGGGTGTTGATCTCGCACGGCGAGCGTAAAATCTGGGTCGGCGGCGACGCCCCGGTCGTGGTGCAGTCGATGACCAACACCGACACCGCCAACGCCATCGAAACCGCGATCCAGATCCGCGACCTGGCGCGCGCCGGTTCGGAGCTGGTGCGCCTGACCGTGGACCGTCCGGAAGCCGCCGAGGCGGTGCCGTATATCCGCGAACAGCTGGACAAGATGGAGGTTGACGTGCCGCTGGTCGGCGACTTCCACTACAACGGCCACACGCTGCTGAACGACTATCCGGAATGCGCCAAGGCGCTGTCCAAGTACCGCATCAATCCGGGCAACGTCGGCAAGGGCGCCAAGCGCGACTCGCAGTTTGCGCAGATGATCGAAGTGGCCGCGCGCTACGACAAGCCGGTGCGCATCGGCGTCAACTGGGGCAGCCTGGATCAGGCGCTGCTGGCGCGCATCATGGACGAAAACGCCGTGCGCGAAAATCCGTGGACCGCGCAGCAGGTGATGTATGAGGCGCTGATTACCTCCGCCATCGAAAACGCGCAGCGCGCGGAAGAACTGGGCCTGGGCCGCGACAAGATCATCCTGTCGTGCAAAGTCTCGGGCGTGCAGGATCTGATTGCCGTCTACCGTGAACTGGGCAAGCGCTGCGACTACCCGCTGCATCTCGGCCTGACCGAGGCGGGCATGGGTAGCAAGGGCATCGTCGCCTCGACGGCGGCGCTGTCGGTGCTGCTGCAAGAGGGTATCGGCGATACCATCCGCATCTCGCTGACGCCGGAGCCGGGCGGCGACCGCACCAAGGAAGTGGTGGTGGGGCAGGAGATCCTGCAGACCATGGGCCTGCGCAAATTCACGCCGATGGTGATCGCGTGTCCGGGCTGCGGCCGCACCACGTCGACCACCTTCCAGGAGCTGGCGGATAACATCCAGACCTTCCTGCGCGACCAGATGCCGGAATGGAAAAAGACCTATCCGGGCGTGGAGGGGATGAACGTGGCCGTGATGGGCTGCATCGTCAACGGTCCGGGCGAATCGAAGCACGCCAATATCGGCATCAGTTTGCCGGGCACCGGCGAATCGCCGGCGGCGCCGGTGTTTGTCGATGGCGCCAAGGTGGCCACGCTGCGCGGTGAGCGCATCGTCGAGGAATTCCAGGAAATCGTATTGAATTACGTGAAGAAGAACTACAGCAAAGACCATGTCCAAATCTGAAAAAATAACGGCCGTCAAAGGCATGAACGACATCCTGCCGCAAGACTCGCACCTGTGGCAGCTGTTTGAGAACACCGCGCAATCGGTGGTGCAGAGCTATGGTTTCCAACAGATCCGCACGCCGATCGTGGAAGACACCGCGCTGTTCAAGCGCGCCATCGGCGCTGTCACCGACATCGTTGAAAAGGAAATGTACTCCTTCGAGGATGCGATGAACGGCGACCAGCTGACGCTGCGGCCTGAAGGCACGGCCGGCGCGGTGCGCGCGGTCATCGAGCATAACCTGGTCTACGAAGGCCCGAAACGCCTGTGGTACACTGGCCCGATGTTTCGCCACGAGCGTCCGCAGCGCGGCCGCTATCGCCAGTTCTACCAGTTCGGTTGCGAAGCCGTGGGCTTCAGCGGCCCGGACGTCGATGCCGAAATGATCATCATGTGCCGCCGTCTGTGGGATGACCTGGGCCTGCCGGAGATTCGCCTAGAGATCAATTCGATCGGTGACGCCGAAGAGCGCGCGCGCCACCGCGTCGACCTGATCGCCTATCTGGAAAAGCACGAAGACATCCTCGACGCCGAAGCCAGGCGCCGCCTGCACAGCAACCCGCTGCGCATTCTGGACACCAAGAACCCTGCGATGCAGGACATGGTCAACGCCGCGCCGAAGCTGATGGACTATCTGGGCGAGGAATCGTTGGCTCACTTCAACGGCGTGCGCAAGATTCTCGATCACGCCAATGTGCAGTACGTGATCAACACCCGCCTGGTGCGCGGTCTGGATTACTACAACCGCACCGTGTTCGAATGGGTCACCGACGCATTGGGCTCGCAAGGCACCGTGTGCGCCGGCGGCCGTTACGATCCGCTGATCGCCTCCTTCGGCGGCAAGCCGACGCCCGCCGTCGGTTTCGCCATGGGCATCGAGCGCCTGCTGGAGCTGATGAAGGAAGCCGGCGAGCCGGATGCGCCCAACCAGTGCGACGTCTACCTGGTACACCAGGGCGAGGCGGCGCAGCTGCAAGCCTTCGTGCTGGGCGAGCGTCTGCGTGACGCCGGCCTGGACGTGATCATGCACGGTTCCACCGCGGCCGGTGCGGGCAGCTTCAAGTCGCAGATGAAGAAGGCCGATGGCAGCGGCGCCGCCTTCGCGGTCATCCTCGGCGAGGACGAAGTGGCGAACAACACCGCCGCCGTCAAGTCGATGCGCGCGTCGGAAGGCGAGCAGCAGCAAACCACCGTGCCGTTCGACGATGTGGTGGATTTTGTGGTGGACCAGATCACCGATAGCGGCGATCATCACCACCACGTGCACGATGAGCACTGCAATCACTAAGCATTCCATTTAACTATAACGGCAGACGAATACCATGGCATACGATCTTGAAGAACAAGAACAACTCGCGTCCCTCAAAGCGTGGTGGGACAAGTACGGCAATGTGGCTACCTGGGTGCTGATCGCCGGCCTCGCCGCCTACTCCGGCTGGACTTACTGGCAGTACCACCAGCGCAGCCAGGCCGCCGAAGCGTCGGCGCTGTACGGCGAGCTGCAGTCGGCCGTGGAAGCCAAGGACAATGCCAAGGTGCTGCGCGCCGCCGGCGACATGGAAAGCAAATACGCCGGTACCGCCTACGCGCCGATGGCCGCGCTGGCCGCCGCCAAGAGCGCGTTCGACGCCAATGACCTGAAGTCGGCCAAGGCCCAGCTGCAATGGGCCGCCGATCACGGCGCCGAAGAGTTCAAGGCGGTCGCCAAGATCCGTCTGGCCGGCGTGCTGCTGGACGAAAAAGCCTATCCCGAGGCGCTGAAGGCGCTGGAAGGCGACATGCCGGCGCAATTCGCCGGCGCCGCCGCCGATCGCAAGGGTGACATCCTGGCCGCGCAGAACAAGCTGACCGAGGCCCGCGCCGCCTACCAGGCCGCGTTCAACGCGACCGACAAGAAGAACCCGGGCCGTCAACTGATCCAGATGAAACTGGAAGCAATCGGCGGCAGCGTGCCGGCTGACAAGGGCGCAGCGTAATCGACTCGTAACGATCAAGGCTTAAAAATTATGCGTATTACCGAAAAAGTAGTTGCAGCAAGTGTGTTTGCGATGTTGGCCGGTTGTTCCTTGTTCGGGTCCAAAGAAACCAAGAACCAGCCGGCGCCGCTGGTGGAGCTGAAAGACGCGTCGCTGGTGCCGAAGGTGGTGTGGAAGTACTCGCTCGGCAAAGCCGGCAACGCGGTCTTCACGCCGGCCTACGCCGGCGACAGCCTGTACGTGGCGGATGCCGATGGCACGCTGGCGCGTCTGGACGCGGCCACCGGCAAGGAAATCTGGCGTGTCAAGACCGGCACCGACCTGACGGCGGGCGTTGGCACCGACGGTGAAGTGGTGGTGGTTGGCGGCGCCAAGGGCCAGATCTTCGCCTACGACATCAACGGCAAGCAGCTGTGGAAGGCGCAGGCGACGAGCGAAGTGCTGTCGTCGCCGGAAGCCGGCAACGGCGTGGTGGTGGTGCGCAGTGTCGATAACATGATCAGCGGTTACGACGCCAAGACCGGCGCCAAGAAATGGAACGTGGCCCGCACCACGCCGGCGCTGACGCTGCGCAACGCGCCGGGCATGGTCATCAGCGGCCAGAACGCCTACATCGCCCAGCCGGGCGGCAAGCTGCTGGCGCTGAATACCGCCGGCGGCCTGCAACGGTTTGAAGTGGTGGTCGGCGAACCGCGCGGCGCCACCGAGCTGGAACGCGTGACCGACATCGCCGGCACGCCGGTGGTGGCGGATAAAGATGTTTGCGCCGTGTCGTATCAGGGCCGTGTGGCCTGCTTCGACGCCACCACCGGCGCGCCGCACTGGAGCAAGGCCACGTCCTCCGACAAGGGTGTGGCGGTTGACCAGCGTTTCGTATTCGTCTCCGACGACAAAGGCGCGGTATCGGCCTACAGCCGTGAAAACGGCGCCAACGCCTGGAAGAACGACAAGCTGTCGTACCGCGTGCTGTCCACTCCCGTGTCCTATGGACGCGCGGTGGCGGTGGGCGACTACCAGGGATACATCCACTTCCTGTCGCGGGAAGATGGCGCATTTATTGGTCGTGTGGCGACCGACGGCAGCGCAATCAACGCTGATCCGGTCATCGCTGGCACGAATTTGATTTTCCAAACCCAATCAGGGACTGTGACCGCTCTCGCGGTCGAATAATAAAATGAAGCCGGTAATCGCACTAGTGGGTCGACCCAATGTAGGGAAATCGACCTTGTTCAATCGTCTGACCCGCTCGCGCGATGCGCTGGTGGCGGACTTGCCTGGGTTGACGCGCGATCGTCACTATGGCGAGGGCCGTGTCGGCGAACGTCCCTTCCTCGTTATCGACACCGGCGGCTTTGAGCCGGTGGCCAAGGAAGGCATCCTCCATCAGATGGCCAAGCAGACCAAGCAGGCCGTGGCCGAAGCCGACATCGTCGTCTTCCTGGTCGACGGCCGCCAGGGCCTGACGCCGCACGACAAGACCATCACCGACTTCCTGCGCAAGAGCGGCCGTCCGGTGATCCTGGTGGTCAACAAGGCGGAGGGCATGCGCTACAACGCGGTGGTGGCGGACTTCTATGAACTGGGCCTGGGCGAACCGGCGGTCATTTCGTCCGCACACGGCGATGGCGTGAACGATCTGGTGGATCTGGCGCTGGACACCGCGTTTGAAAAACGTCCGGAAGATCCGGAAGAGCTGGAGAAGGTTGATCGCGGCGTCAAGATCGCGCTGGTCGGCCGTCCCAACGTCGGCAAGTCGACGCTGATCAACACCCTGGTCGGCGAAGAACGCGTGATCGCCTTCGACATGCCGGGCACCACCCGCGACTCGATCGAGATTCCATTCGAGCGCGAAGGCAAGAAGTACACGCTGATCGACACCGCCGGTATCCGCCGTCGCGGCAAGGTGTTCGAGGCCATCGAAAAATTCTCGGTGGTGAAGACGCTGCAATCGATCTCGGAAGCCAACGTGGTCGTGCTGATGCTCGACGCGCAGCAGGACATCTCCGAGCAGGACGCGCACATCGCCGGCTTCGTGCTGGAAACCGGCCGCGCGCTGGTGATCGCCGTCAACAAGTGGGATGGTCTGGAGTCGTGGCGGCGCGACGAGATCAAGATCGACATCGACCGCAAGCTGGACTTCCTCGGCTTCGCCAAGATGCACTTCATCTCGGCGCTGAAGGCGCAGGGCATCGGCCCACTGATGAAGTCGCTGGACCAGGCATATGCCGCCGCGTTCGCCGACCTGTCGACGCCGAAGCTGACCCGCGCGCTGATCGAGGCGGTGGAGAAGCAGGAGCCGCGCCGCAAGGGGTCGATCCGTCCGAAGCTGCGTTACGCCCACCAGGGCGGCATGAATCCGCCGGTGATTGTGATCCACGGCAATGCCCTCGACGCGATCGCGGAACCGTACAAGCGCTATCTGGAAAAGCATTTCCGCGAGACGTTCAATCTGGTCGGCACGCCGTTGCGGATTGAACTGCGCACCGGTAAAAATCCGTTCGCAAAAACTTCCGCGAAGTGACACGAATTTTTTTCGTGTTTTTTTGCAGGAACATCCTGCAAAAAAAACAAAAACAGGGTACAGTGGCTTAGAAGCACCACTTTTGACGTGGTGAGCGGTGTTTCAGCGAAAATAGTTTGACTTTTTAAGACTTTTCGCTGGGCCACGAGCTTGAATTCAAGCGTTTCGCCTCCACTTCCAACACAACAACATAAAATGGAGCTGTTATGAGCAATAAAGGGCAACTGTTACAAGACCCATTCCTGAACGCTTTGCGTAAAGAGCACGTGCCTGTGTCGATCTATCTGGTCAATGGCATCAAGCTGCAAGGCCATATCGAATCGTTCGACCAATACGTCGTTTTGCTGCGTAACACCGTGACCCAGATGGTGTACAAACACGCCATCTCCACCGTGGTGCCGGCACGCGCCGTTAACCTCAATATTGAAAACGAAGCGGAATAAGCATTGCCGTATCGTTTCTTTTCACCTAGCGTGACCGTCGTATGCGTGCAGCTCTAGTCGGTATTGATTTCGGCCAGGGCGACTTTGCCGCCAGCGTCGAGGAACTGAACCTGTTGGCCCGTTCAGCAGGCGCGGAACCGGTGACGGTGATCACGGCCAAGCGCTCCGCCCCGGACGCCGCCTATTTCGTCGGCAGCGGCAAGGCCGATGAAATCGGTCAGGCCGTGCTGGCGGACCGCGTCGAAATCGTCATCTTCAACCACGCGCTGTCGCCGGCCCAGCAACGCAATCTGGAAAAGCGCCTGAACATCCGCGTGCTGGACCGGACCAGCTTGATTCTTGATATCTTCGCCCAGCGGGCCAAGAGCCACGAGGGCAAGTTGCAAGTCGAGCTGGCGCAGTTGCAGCATCTGGCCACGCGCCTGATCCGCGGCTGGACTCACCTTGAGCGCCAGAAGGGCGGTATCGGCTTGCGCGGTCCGGGTGAGACGCAGCTGGAAACCGACCGCCGATTGATCGGTGAGCGCGTTAAAGCCTTGCGCGCGCGCCTGGCCAAGCTGCGCAAGCAGCACGAGACCCAGCGCCGTTCACGCAACCGTACCCAGACTTTCTCGATCTCGCTGGTGGGTTACACCAATGCCGGCAAATCGACCTTGTTCAACGCGGTGACCAAGGCCGGCGTGTACGCGGCCGACCAGCTGTTCGCCACGCTGGACACGACCTCGCGCCGTGTCTACATGAACGAGGAAGTCGGGCACGTGGTGCTGTCGGATACCGTCGGTTTCGTGCGCGAGCTGCCGCACCAGCTGGTGGCGGCTTTCCGCGCCACGCTGGAGGAGACGATCCACGCCGATCTGCTGCTGCACGTGGTCGACGCCGCGTCGCCGGTGCGTATGGAGCAGATCGAGCAGGTTAACCTGGTGTTGCGGGAAATCGGCGCCGATCATATTCCGCAGATTTTAGTGTGGAACAAGATCGACGCGGCGGACCTGGAACCCTCGGTCGAGCGGGATGAGTATGATAAGATTTCCCGAGTCTTCGTCAGTGCCCGCACTGGCGTAGGCCTCGACCTGCTGCGCGGCGCCATCGCCGAATGGGCCAAGGACGCGCCGGGCGCGCGCCTGCAGCAACCGTCGTATCAGACCGAAGAAGAATTAGAAGAAGTAGAGAGCAGTCCCACCCTCACTGATGTTGGATCACACTAATGCGTGTCTCCTCGATTATGAAACGACTCGGCTTGAAGCTGTCGCTCAATGACCCGCGCTGGGGCAAGGACGATAAGCAGCCGCAAGCCAATGAAGGCAAGAAGCCCGGCGAGGGCGGACCGCCAGACATGGAACAACTCTGGCGCGATTTCAATAATCGCCTCAATAATCTGTTCGGGCAGAAGAAGCGCCCCAACAACAATAACAACGGCGGCGACGGCAGCGGCGGCGATGGTGGCGGCGGCAATCGCCCCGACTTCACCGGCGGCATGCGCGCCACCGCCGGCGCGGTCGGCGCGGTGGTCGCGCTGATCTGGCTCGCCAGCGGCTCGTTCATCGTGCAAGAGGGCCAGACCGGCATCGTCTACACCTTCGGCAAGGTCAGTCACACCACCGGCTCCGGTTTCAACTGGCGCTGGCCGTATCCGTTCCAGACCAACGAAACGGTCAAGGTATCGCAGATGCGGATGGTGGAAATCGGCTACCGCGGCAATATCAAGAACAAGCAGGCGCGCGAATCGCTGATGCTGACCGATGATGAGAACATCATCGACATTCAGTTCGCCGTGCAGTTCAAGCTGAAAGATCCGGTCGCCTGGCTGATGAACAACCGCGATGAGGAAGACACCGTCCGCCAGGTCGCCGAAACCTCGATCCGCGAAATCGTCGGCAAGAACAAGATGGACTTCGTGCTGTACGAAGGCCGCGACAAGGTCGCCTTTGAAACCCAGCAGCTGATGCAGCAGATCCTCGACCGCTACGCCTCCGGCGTGCTGGTGTCGAACGTGACGCTGCAGGCGGTGCAGCCGCCGGAGCAGGTGCAGATCGCGTTTGATGATGCCGTCAAGGCAGGGCAGGACCGCGAGCGCCAGAAAAACGAAGGCCAGGCCTACGCCAACGACGTGATTCCTAAAGCGCGCGGCGCCGCCTCGCGCCTGGCGCAGGAGGCAGAAGCCTATCGTTCGATGGTGGTGGAAAACGCCACCGGTAACGCTTCGCGCTTCAAGCAAGTTTTGGTCGAGTATCAGAAGGCGCCGGGCGTGACCCGCGACCGTCTGTACCTGGAAACCATGCAGCAGATATTCTCCAGCACCTCGAAGGTCATGGTGGACGCCAAATCGGGCAGCAATTTGCTGTATCTGCCGTTGGATAAGCTGATCGCCCAGGCTGCGGCCACCGATGCGCAAGCCGCAGCGGCGCGCGCCGCGCAAGCTGGCGGTACGCCAGCGGCCAGCACCACGCTGCCGTCGGAGTTGATGCCGTCGGTTGAAGTCAATCGCCAGCGCGATCCGCGCTCGCGTGATACGTCTCGTGACCGGGAGAGCCGTTAATGAATCGCATAGCTAGTACCGTTGTCCTGGCGTTCATCGCGCTGATGCTGTTGTCGTCGACCGTGTTTGTGGTCGACCAACGCAAATATGCGATCGTGTTCGCACTGGGGCAGATCAAGGAAGTGATCCGCGAGCCGGGTCTGCACTTCAAGTTGCCGCCGCCGTTCCAGAATGTGGTGTTCCTGGATAACCGCATCATGACGATTGAATCGCCGGACGCCGAGCGTTTCATCACCGCCGAGAAGATGAATATTCTGGTGGACAGCTTCGTCAAGTGGCGCATCGGCCGCAACGAGAATCAGCCTAAGCTCTACTACGTGACCTTCGGCGGTGACGAAAGCCGCGCGCGCGACCGCATGTCGCAGATCATCAAGGCCGCACTGAACGAGGAAATCACCCGCCGCACCGTGGCTGAAGTGATTTCCGGCCAGCGCGGCAAGGTGATGGAAGGCATCCGCACCAAGGTGGTCAACGAGGCCGCGCAAATCGGCGTCGAGATCATCGACGTGCGCCTGAAGCGTGTGGAATACGTCGAGCAGATCAACACCTCGGTGTATGAGCGCATGAAGGCCGAGCGTACCCGCGTGGCCAACGAACTGCGTTCGACCGGGTCGGCGGAGTCGGAGAAGATCCGCGCCGATGCTGATCGTCAGCGTTCCGTGATCCTGGCGGAAGCTTATCGCGACGCCGAGCAGATTCGCGGTGAGGGCGATGCGAAAGCGTCGGCCATCTACGCCGAAGCGTTTGGCAAGAACCCTGAGTTCTACAAGTTCTATCGCAGCCTGGAAGCGTATCGCGCCACCTTCAAGAACCATGGCGACGTGATGGTGATGGATTCCAGCTCGGACTTCTTCAAGTACTTCAAGAGCTCCGGCAGCGGCGGCGCAGCCCCGGCGCCAGCCAAAAAGTAAGCCGCACGGGGAGCCTCTGGCTCCCCGTTTCGCATCTTTTTCCCCTCGTTAGACGCATTATCGCGTAAAATATCAGGTTCGGCCCTCCGCTTGAGTGGCCCCGGCACGCGTGCCGCATTGTTCATTTCTTAAATAAATAGTCCCATGCCGAATTGGCTGCTGCCTGAGAATATCGCTGACGTATTGCCGTCGGAAGCACGCAAGATTGAAGAGTTGCGTCGCCTGATGCTGGATAATTTCCGCACGTATGGTTACGAGCTGGTGATGCCGCCGCTGCTGGAGTACCTGGAGTCGCTGCTCACCGGCGCCGGTGAAGACACCGACCTGCGTACCTTCAAGCTGGTGGACCAGCTGTCCGGGCGCATGCTCGGCCTGCGTCCCGACATGACCACCCAGGTGGCGCGCATCGACGCCCACCTGCTGAACCGCGCCTCGGTCACGCGCCTGTGCTACGCCGGCAGCGTGCTGCATACCCGTCCATCGGGCCTGCACGCCACCCGCGAGCCATTGCAGATCGGCTGCGAGATGTACGGCCACGCCGGCCTCGAAGCCGACGCCGAAATTCAGGAACTGGCCTTGGCCTCCTTGGCCCTGGCCGGCTTCACCGACGTGCGGTTGGACCTGACTCATGTTGGCGTGCTGCGCGCGCTGCTGGAAAACTGCCCGGCCGCCCAGCGTGACCAGGCGCAAATCCACGCCGCGCTGCGCGCCAAGGACGTGCCGGACCTGAAGGCGCTGGCCACCGATTACGACCCGGTGGTGCGCGACGCCTTGCTGGCGCTGCCATCGCTGTACGGCGACATCGACGTGCTGACCAAGGCGCGCGAGGTGCTGCCGGACCTGCCGGGCATCGCCAAGGCGCTGGCCGAACTGGCGGCGCTGGCGGCATCGGCCATCGGCCGCGCGCAAGTGGCGATCGACCTGGCCGACCTGCGCGGCTACCAATACGAAAGCGGTGCGATGTTCGCGCTGTATGTGCCAGGCTTGCCGAACGCGGTGGCGCGCGGCGGCCGTTACGATCACGTAGGCGAGGCCTTCGGCCGGGCGCGTCCCGCCACCGGCTTCTCGCTCGACCTGCGCGAACTGGCGCGCCTGTTGCCTACTGCGGAGCGCAAACATTCGATCCGCGCGCCGTGGGGCAATGCGCCGGAATTGAAGGAAAAAATCGCCGAACTGCGCAAGTCCGGCGAGGTGGTGATCCAGAGTATGCCGGGTCACAGTCACGAGCTGGACGAGTTCGAGTGCGATCGCGCGCTGGTCCTCGACGAGAATGGTAGTAACTGGATTCTTAAAAACTTAGGTTAATGTGATGTCAAACAAAAACGCAAAAAACGTCGTCGTCATCGGTACCCAATGGGGCGATGAAGGTAAAGGCAAAATTGTCGACTGGCTGACCGACCACGCCCAGGGTGTGGTGCGCTTCCAGGGCGGCCACAACGCCGGCCACACGCTGGTCATCGGCGGCGTGAAAACCGCGCTGCAGCTGATCCCGTCGGGCATCATGCGTCCAGGCGTGGCCTGCTACATCGGTAACGGTGTGGTGGTGTCGGTGCCGGACGTGCTGCGCGAAATCGACAAGCTGGAAGCGGTGGGCGTGGAAGTCGCCTCGCGCCTGAAAGTGTCGGACGCCGCGCCGGTGATCCTGCCTTACCACGCCGCGCTGGACCACGCGCGCGAAGCCGCCCGCGGCGACGCCAAGATCGGCACCACCGGCAAGGGCATCGGCCCGGCGTATGAAGACAAGGTGGCGCGCCGCGCCATCCGTATCGCCGACCTGCTGAACGAGAAGCGCCTGGCCGAGAAGCTGGAAGCCAATCTGGATTACCACAACTTCGTGCTGGAAAACTATCTGAAAGCACCGAAGGTCGATTACCAGAAGACCCTGGACGACGCGCTGGCCTACGTGCCGCGCCTGCGCCCAATGGTCACCGACGTGTCGAGCGCGCTGTACAAGGCGCACAAGGCCGGCGCCAACCTGCTGTTTGAAGGCGCGCAAGGCTCGCTGCTGGACGTCGACCACGGCACCTATCCGTTCGTCACCTCGTCGAACTGCGTGGCCGGCAATGCCGCCGCCGGCGCCGGCGTTGGTCCGAGCATGCTGCACTACGTCATGGGTATCACCAAGGCCTACACCACCCGTGTCGGTTCGGGCCCGTTCCCTTCGGAACTGCCAACCGACGCCGGCGTGGGTCACCACCTGGCGCAAGTGGGCCACGAGTTCGGCACCGTGACCGGCCGTGCCCGTCGCTGCGGCTGGTTCGACGCCGCGCTGCTGCGCCGCTCGGTGCAGATCAACGGCGTGACCGGCATGTGCATCACCAAGCTGGACGTGCTGGACGGCCTGGAAACGCTGAAGCTGTGCACCGGCTACACCATCGACGGCGAAGCCGTGGACATCTTCCCGTCGGGCGCCGAGGAAGCCGCGCGTTGCGTGCCGGTGTACGAGGAAATGCCGGGTTGGACCGACACCACCGTCGGCGCCAAGTCGATGGACGCGCTGCCGGTCGCGGCCCGCAACTACATCAAGCGTATCGAAGAGTTGGTCGGCGTGCCGGTTGACATGGTATCGACCGGTCCGGATCGTGAAGAGACGATCGTGCTGCGTCACCCGTTCGCGTAATCGAGGAATATTATGACTACCCCACAATCGAACGACAAACACCTCTGGGTCTCCTGGGACGAGTATCATCGCCTGATCGAGCGCCTGGCGCTCAAGGTGCATGAATCGGGCTGGAAGTTTGACATGGTGCTGTGCCTGGCGCGCGGCGGCGTGCGTCCTGGCGACGTGTTCTCGCGCATCTTCGACGTGCCGCTGGCGATCCTGTCGACCAGCTCCTACCGCGCCGAGAAGGGCACCGTGCAGGGTGACCTGGATATCGCCAAATACATGACGATGACCAAGGGCCCGCTGAGCGGCAAGATTCTGCTGCTGGACGACCTGGCCGATTCCGGCGTGACGCTGATGAAGGTGGTGGACCACCTGAAACAGAACTTCGCCGGCGTGACCGAAGTGAAGACTGCGGTCATCTGGACCAAGGGCAGCTCGGCCTTCAAGCCGGACTACCAGATGGAAGAACTGCCGCACAACCCATGGATACACCAGCCGTTTGAAGACTACGACGCGCTGCGTCCGCATCAACTGGCGGCATGGATCAAGAAAGGCGAAACGGCTGCGTAAGCCGTTCGGGCAAGGGAGCTTCGGCTCCCTTTTGCGTTAACCCGGATCGATACTCATGACCCAAGACTTTTTTCAGACTTTTATTCTGCTGGTGCTGGTGACCGACCCGTTCGGCAACGTGCCGCTGTTCGCCAGCGTCCTCAATCCGGTGCCGGTGGCGCGCCGGCCGCGCATCGTAATCCGCGAATGCGGCATCGCCTTCGTGCTGCTGCTGATCTTCATGTTCTTCGGTCGCCACTTCCTCAGCGCGCTGCACCTGTCGGAAGTGGCGCTGCGCATCGGCGGCGCCGTGATTCTGCTGCTGATTTCGATCCGCATGATCTTCCCGCATCCGGACGGCGTGCTCGGTCGCACCGACGGCGCCGAGCCGTTCATCGTGCCGCTGGCGATACCGGCGCTGGCGGGACCGTCGGCGCTGGCCACGGTGCTGCTGTTCTCCAGCGACAGCACCGGCGAGGTGCTGGTGCACGTGGCGGCGTTGGCGGCGGTGGCGGCGGTGTGGCTGGCGGTGTTTCTCAGCGCCGAGAGGTTGCAGAAGGTGCTCGGCCCGCAGGTGATGACCGCCTTCGAGCGCCTGATGGGCCTGATCCTGACGGCAATGTCGATTGAGATGCTGTTGGGCGGTATCCGCGAGTTCGTCAAGTCGCTGTAACCCTGGCCAAAGGCAGGCGCTTGACGCCTGCTTTTTTTGCGCCTATATTTAGATAATTATCTAATTAGATGGTTTCCTAATGAGTGCGACCAACAGCGCTTTCAAAGCCATCGCCGATCCGGCGCGGCGCGAGATCCTGCGCCTGCTGCGCGGAGGCGAGATGACAGCCGGCGAATTGGCGGAGCGCTTCGATATGAGCAAGCCGACCATGTCGCATCACTTCTCGGTGCTGGCGGAAGCGGACCTGATCACGCGCCGGCGCGAAGGGCAGACCATCTGGTATGGGCTCAACACCACCGTGTTGCAAGACGTGCTGGCGTGGATGATGGACCTGGCCGGCCCGGATACTCAAGCGAGGAAAAAATGAAGAAGCCGCACATCGTCTTTTGTCTGCTGATGATCGCCGCCGTCTGCGCGGCCACCGCCTACTACTGGCCATTGCTGCCGGACGTGGTGCCGGTACACTGGAACGCCGCCGGCAAGGCCAATGGCTACGGTCCGCGCGCCAGCTATTGGGCGCTCGGTCCGGGCATGATGTTGCTGATCATGGTGGCCTGCTGGATGTCGCCCTACCTGTCGCCGCGCCGTTACGAGGTGGATTCGTTTGCCCGCACCTATTCCTACGTCGGCACCGTGGTTGTGGCCACCATGGGCTACATCTATGCGCTGGTGCTGACGGAAGCGGTGCATGGCGGCGTGCCGATTGACCGCGCGCTGCCGGCCGGCATAGCGGTGCTGCTGATCCTGATCGGCAACCCAATGGGCAAGGTGCGGCGCAACTTCTTCCTTGGCATCCGCACGCCGTGGACGCTGGCCAGCGAAGCGGTCTGGTACGGCACCCATCGCATGGCGGCCAAGCTGATGGTCGCCAGCGGCCTGCTGATGCTGCTGGCAATCTGGCTGCATGCCTCGCACTGGGTGGTGCTGTCGCTGATGCTGGCCTGGGCGCCGCTGGCCACCGGCTACTCGCTGTTGCTGTACAAACGTCTTCCTCACTGACTGGAGAAAAGTATGCGCTTCAAATTCATGTTGTCGCTGTTGATGGTGTCCTTGTCTGCCGCAGCGGCGCAACGCCCGGTATCGCTGGAGGTCGGTGGCGGCACTCTTTACGGCACCGAACTGACGCCCGACGGTGTGCAGGGCAAAGTGCCGGTGGTGCTGCTGCATGCTGGCTCCGGCCCCACCGACCGCGATGGCAACAACACCATGCTGCCCGGTCCTAACGACTCCCTCAAGCTGCTGGCCGAAGGTCTGGCCAAGCACGGCATCGCCTCGATCCGCTACGACAAGCGCGCCATCGGCGCCAGCGCGTTGCCGGTGTGGAAGGAAGAGAATCTGCGTCTCGACGACTACATTGGCGACGCCGCCGCATGGCTGAAAAAACTGCGCACCGATGCGCGCTTCTCGCGCGTCGTCATGGCCGGCCACAGTGAAGGCGCGCTGATCGCCTCCGAAGCCTGCGCGCAGGGCAGGGCGGATGCCTGCGTGCTGATTTCCGGCAGCGGCCGGCCACTGGACGAACTGCTGCGCGAACAACTGGCCGGCAAACTGCCGCCGCCACTGATGGCCGAAAGCGACCGCATACTGGAAGACCTCAAGCAAGGCAAGACCAGCGACAAAGTCCCGCCGCCATTGATGTCGCTGTATCGTCCGGACGTACAGCCCTATCTGATCTCGACGCTGCTGCACGATCCGCGCAAAGCCATCGCCGCGCTGAAGATGCCGGTGCTGATCGTGCAAGGCACGAAAGACATCCAGGTGCCGGAGGCGGACGCTAGGGCGCTGTCGGCCGCCGCGCCGAAGGCCAGGCTGGTGATGGTCGAGGGCATGAACCACGTGCTGAAAATCGTCGGCGACGATCAGGCCTTGCAGCAGAAATCCTACTTCACACCCGATCTGCCGGTGGCGCCGCAACTGATCGATGCCGTGAGCGGTTTCGTCAAGGCGCCGTAAGCCTGAATCAGGCGATGTTGTCGGCGCCCGGCGCGCCGAACAACTGCTGCTTGAGATGATGCAGCTGGTCGCGCACTTGCGCGGCCTTCTCGAACTCCAGATTCTTGGCGTGATCCAGCATGGCTTTTTCGAGGCGCTTGATCTCCTTGCTGATCTGCTTCTCGCTCATCGACTCGTACTTGGCCGTCTCCTGCGCCACCGCCAGCTCTTCCTTCGCGCCCTTCTCGCTGTAGACGCCGTCGATCATGTCCTTGATGATCTTCTTCACGCCGCGCGGCACGATGCCGTTGGCTTCATTGAAGGCGATCTGCTTGGCGCGGCGTCGCTCGGTTTCGCCGATGGCGCGCTCCATCGAATCGGTCATGCGGTCGGCGTACAGCAGCGCCACGCCGTTGAGGTTACGCGCGGCGCGGCCGATGGTCTGAATCAGCGAACGCTCGGAACGCAGGAAGCCTTCCTTGTCGGCGTCGAGAATCGCCACCAGCGATACCTCCGGCAAGTCCAGCCCCTCGCGCAGCAGGTTAATCCCCACCAGCACATCGAAGGTGCCGATGCGCAGATCGCGCAGCAGCTCCACGCGTTCCACGGTTTCGATATCGCTGTGCAGATAGCGCACCTTGATGCCGTGATCGGCCAGGTACTCGGTCAACTGCTCGGACATGCGCTTGGTCAGCGTGGTCACCAGCACGCGCTCGTTCTTGGCGACGCGGTTGGTGATCTCGGACATCAGGTCGTCCACCTGCGACAGGGCGGGGCGCACGATCACCAGCGGGTCCACCAGGCCGGTCGGACGCACCACCTGTTCCACCACCTGATCCGCATGCGTTTTCTCGTATTCGGCCGGGGTGGCGGAGACGAAGATCGTCTGCCGCATTTTTCGCTCGAATTCCTCGAACTTCAGCGGGCGGTTGTCCAGCGCCGACGGCAGGCGGAAACCGTAATCCACCAGATTGGTCTTGCGCGAACGGTCGCCGTTGTACATGGCGCTCAACTGGCCGACCAGAACGTGCGACTCGTCGAGGAACATCAGCGCGTCCTTCGGCAGATAGTCGACCAGTGTTGGCGGCGGTTCGCCCGGCTTGGCGCCGCTGAGGTGACGCGAGTAGTTTTCGATGCCTTTGGTGAAGCCGATTTCCGCCATCATCTCCAGATCGAAACGGGTGCGCTGTTCCAGCCGCTGCTCTTCAATCAGCTTGTTCTCCTTGCGGAAGAACTCCAGTCGCTCGCGCAGCTCGGCCTTGATGGTCTCGACCGCGCGTAGCACGGTGGAGCGCGGCGTTACATAGTGCGAACCCGGATAGACGGTGAAGCGCGGGATCTTTTGCTTGACGCGGCCGGTCAGCGGATCGAACAGCTGGATCGATTCCAGCTCGTCGTCCCACAGTTCCAGGCGCACCGCCAGGTCCGCATTCTCGGCCGGGAAAATGTCCAGCGTATCGCCGCGCACGCGGAAGGTGCCGCGGCCGAAGTCCACTTCGTTGCGCGTGTACTGCATCTGGATCAAGCGCGCGATGATGTCGCGCTGCGCCACGCGGTCCTTCTGGCGCAAGGTCAGAATCATCTGGTGGTACTCGTTCGGATTACCGATACCGTAGATGGCCGACACCGTCGCCACGATCACCACATCGCGCCGCTCCATCAGCGACTTGGTGCACGACAGGCGCATCTGCTCGATGTGCTCATTGATGGACGAATCCTTTTCAATGAACAGGTCGCGCTGCGGCACGTAGGCTTCCGGCTGGTAGTAATCGTAGTAGGAGACGAAGTACTCGACCGCGTTCTCCGGGAAGAATTCACGGAACTCCGAATACAGCTGCGCCGCCAGCGTTTTGTTCGGCGCGAACACAATCGCTGGGCGGCCCTTGCGCGCGATGACGTTGGCCATCGTGTAGGTTTTGCCGGAGCCGGTCACACCCAACAGCGTCTGGTAAAACAGGCCGTCGTCGATGCCTTCGCACAGCTGGTCGATCGCGGCCGGCTGGTCGCCGGCGGGCGGGAAGGGCTGGTGCAATTTAAACGGCGAATCGGCGAACGTCACCACCGTTGCCTTGGGATTCTCTGCTACAGGTAAATCAGCCATCTTGCTCAGACCTTTGTTAGAATAATGGCCTGCCAGCGGCCTGAAGTCGTTATTTTAAAGGGCGCTGTCTATACATCTCTGCTGCGAACCGCTTCCAATCGAATCCAATCTTATCATGACGAATCCTAGCTTGTTCAGCGCCATCGACATGGCACCACGCGACCCTATCCTGGGTATTACCGAAGCCTTCAACGCCGACCAGAACCCACAGAAAATCAATCTGGGTGTCGGCGTTTATTATGACGACAACGGTAAAGTGCCGCTGCTATCGTGCGTACAGAAAGCGGAAGAAATCCTGATCGCGGCGCCGGCGCCACGCACCTACCTGCCGATCGAAGGCCTGGCGGCCTACGACAAGGCGGTGCAGGAGCTGGTATTTGGCGCCGACAGCGCGGTAATTCAAGAGAAGCGCGCGGTCACCGTGCAAGCCATCGGCGGCACCGGCGCACTGAAAATCGGCGCCGACTTCCTGAAGCGTTTCGCGCCGGACGCCGAGGTCTACATCAGCGACCCTAGCTGGGAAAACCACCGCGCGCTGTTTGAGAGCGCCGGCTTCAAAGTCAACAACTACGCCTATTTCGATTCGGCCACCCATGGTGTCAACTTCGCCGGCATGATCGCCGACATCAAGGCCATGCCGCGCGGCTCCATCGTGCTGCTGCACGCCTGCTGCCATAACCCGACCGGCGCCGACCTGACCTCGGCGCAATGGACCGAAGTAATCGCCGCCATCACCGCCGGCGGCCTGGTGCCGTTCCTGGACATGGCTTACCAGGGCTTTGGCGCCGGCATCGCCGAAGACGGCGCCGTGGTGCGCCGCTTCGCCGAAGCCGGCGGCCCGCTGCTGGTGTCGAACTCGTTCTCCAAATCGTTCTCGCTGTATGGCGAGCGCGTGGGCGCCTTGAGCGTCGTTGCCGCCTCGGGCGAAGAAGCGGCGCGCCTGATGTCGCAACTGAAGCGCGTGGTGCGCACCAACTACTCCAACCCACCGGTGCACGGCGGCAAAGTGGTGGCGACCGTGCTGACCACGCCAGAGCTGCGTCAGCTGTGGGAAGAGGAGCTGGCCGGCATGCGCGTGCGCATTAAGGAAATGCGTGAGGCGTTCGTGGTCAAGCTGGCCGTCAAAGGCCATGACTTCGCGTTTGTGCGCGACCAGATCGGCATGTTCTCGTACTCGGGCCTGAACAAGGCGCAAGTGGAGCAGCTGCGTTCGCAGTCGATCTACGCGGTGGACACCGGCCGCATCTGCGTTGCCGCGCTGAACTCGCGCAATATCGATATCGTTATTGACGCCATCGCCAAAGTGCTCTAAAATCTTGTTTCTTCGCGCTGCGCTGCAAGTGCAAAACGAAGGACTGGCAACATGAAATACCGCAGTAAATCGCATCTTGCTGATGCGAAAGAAACAGTATAAAATGTTGCCTCTAATCCCTGATAGCTCAGTCGGTAGAGCGACGGACTGTTAATCCGCAGGTCCCTGGTTCGAGTCCAGGTCGGGGAGCCAGAATATAGAAAAAGCCACGTTGAAAAACGTGGCTTTTTTGTTTGCTTTATCAAGCGGCGCTAGTGGTGTATTCCCCGCTGCACTCAATCTCAAACGCGCCCGCCGGGATCGTGATTTGATTGAACTGGCCGGTGCCGCTGGCATAGATGCGCAATGTTCCCTGTACGCCGTTAAGCGATGCCGCTGGTGTCAACCGCGCGGTAACTCCACCTGATGTTACGAGTCCGTTCACGCCTGCTGGGCAAAGGGTCATTGATCCGGCGGGGCCAACCGATGCGGCGGGAAGCGGCAGGCTGACTTGAATAAGGCCTGTGCCGGTGTGGCCTGCGGCAACGGCAAGACGGATCTTGAAAAACACCCGTTTCCCCAGTCGGTAAAATAAACCGGTCTGCTGGTTGTAAGTGCCTGCGCCAACGGTGGATGCGCCGCCAACCACAGGGGCGTAAGTGGTAACGATGGAATCTGACTCTTCCGCCTGAAACCAGTTTCCCAGCCCATTTAAACGGTTGCGATAGAAGGAGTTGGTGGCAGGGGTGAAAGTATGTGCTGCTTCCTTGACGATGCCGACCAGCGTTTTTCCGGTGGGGGTTTCGATTATGGTGTCTTCGATATCGACGAAAGAAGATGCTCCTGCATCAAAGTCGATGGCGTAAGAGCCGGCATTGCCTGTACCGCAATCGCTAAACAGGCACTTGCTGATCTTTACATAACTAGCGTTGCAAATTGTTAGGCCGATAGCATTGACCGTTCCAACCCTTATAAATTCAGTGTTCAGAAACTTGATGTCCCGTACTACGTTTGTAGTGCCGCCGTAGCCGACGAGTGCCAAGGATTTCATGTTGACAAAGGTGTTGCCGTCGAAGGTTATCCGTTTGCCGTCCGCCATGATAAATGGGCAGTTTCCATCCCTTACGTTGTTGCGGATGAAGCGATAATCATTTTCAACACTGCTTGCTGTCGGTACGCGGTTGGTATTAAAACTGGCAAAACTGCCGGTCCCCGCATAGCCTGAAGAAACGCAATCTACCACTGTAATATTTTGTGGCGGAGCAGTGACAGTGGCTGGAATTTGAACTGAGACTTCCCCGACGCCGCCGCCATTGTTTATAAACGAACATTTCTGAATTTGTACGTTCTTGATAATGGCAAAGGGGCTGGAGGGGTTGGGCTCCATGTCAATTGGTCCCGGCATGTTGGGTGCAGTGCAGTTGGTAAAGACGCACCCGTCAACCAGTCCGCCGTTGATGTCGATGAAGCTGATGCCGTTTCGGTTCTGGCGGTTGATGCCATCGAAGCGACAGCGGACGAAGGAGACGTTTTCGTTGTGACGTTCTACGCCGGCGGAATCTCCCGATCCGATGTAGGCACCATCCCCGCGGAATCCCTTGAACAGAACGTCCTCGAACAGCACGTTGGAGACACCGCTCAGGGCGACCAGATGTTGGTGTTCCGAGAAACCGTCAACATCACAGGTCGCCAGCAACTGCACCCGGCTCATTTTGAGATTGGCGATATTGTTGGCCACCGATGCCGAGCCGCTGTCGCAGGATATCAGAAGCGACGCAGCGGTCGGCATCTTGAGGATGGTGGCGTCGCCGTCGCCGAAAATCTCGGTATTGCTGGGCCAGTTGACGTTGTTCAGCACATAGGTGCCGGCGGGGACATAAATGCGCCGGCTTGCGGCGATCGCGCGGGCGAACATAGCGCTGGCGTCGGGTTCGCCGTTGCCAGCGTATTGCAGAATGTTGGCGTAACTGGACGAGCGCGCAAACACCAAGCCCGCCTTGGTCGCTTCCGCGACGAATGCTCCGTATCTCATGCTGGGCTCCAGTCGCTCTCCGAAACCAGCAGGCCGTTGGTGTCATAACCGTAGGTCTTGGTACGGGCGGTACCAAACAGTGTCCATGTGTCGGTTGTCAGGCGGCCGCTGGTGTAGCCGTAAGTGTGCGATCCCGCGCCGACGATGGTGGCGGTCAGCAACGACAAGCGGGACAGCAGGCTGCCCGGTGCGCTATACCAGGCGGCGCTGGCGTCGGCTTGCTCACCGACGGCCACCGAGCGCGTCAGTTCACTGGCCGCAGTCGCCACCAGAACGGCGCTCACGCTGCCCGCGCTCGCGGCGACAGTATTGATCAGGCGGAAATTCGAGTAGCCGGCGGGATTCCATTTCCAACTGCCAGCCGCCGTCACGCTGGTGGCGGGGGCGCTGGTGGCGCCGGGACCGTCCGCCAACAACGCGACCGCGTCCCAGGTGCTACCGCCATCGCGCGACGCCTGCGCCAGCAGGGTGAACGTGGCGCCGGCGCTTGACGGCGTTACTTTGATGCCGACGGTGGGCAAGGGCCCGACCGCCAGATCGAGAGTTGCATTGAGCGTGCCTAGCAGATTGGATGATGCTGTTACGTTGGGATCACTGACTTCCAGACTTATGCTGCCTCCATTCATAATCCATGCGGGTTATTCATTTGACGCCGGGTCTGGACTTCTCCCTCCGGTATCAGGGTAGCGGCGTGGGCGCGCCGAAGTAGTAGCCTTGGCCGTAGGTCACATGATCGACCTGCAGCATGTTGACCACCGCCTCGCTCTCAATGTTCTGCGCCGTGACCGGTACGTCCAGCGAAGCGGCCAAGCGGATGATGGAGCGCAGGTGCTCGCGGCTGCTGGCGCTGTCGGCCGCCTCGCGCACCAGATTGCCGTTGAGCTTGATGAAGTCGGGCGTCAGCACGCGCACCGCTTTCAGTGCTTCCGGATCGAGGCCGAAATGGTCGACCCCGAACTTGGCGCCGTACTTCCTGACTAGCGCCGCGCAACTGGTACAGGCATCCAGGTCGCGCGAATAACCGAACTCGCTGACTTCGAACGACAGGCGGCGCGCCTCGGCGCCGATGGAGCGCAGCAGCGTTTCCAGCCAACTGCGGAATTCGCCGCTGGCCATCGACTGCGCCGTCACGTTCAGGCTGACGCTGACGTCGGCGGCGATGCTGCCCACGCGCATCGCGGCCAGCGCTTGCGAGATGACCGCCTGGTCGATATTCGGCATCAGCTGGTGGCGCAAGGCCATCGGCATGAACATGGCCGCCGTGATCGGGCTGCTTTGCGCGTCGATCAGGCGGCTGGTGACTTCCTGTTGCACCACCACGCCGTCGCGCAACGTCACGACCGGCTGCAGCAACAGGCCAACCCGGTTATGTGCCAGCGCCTCCTCGATGATGGTGCGCCACGAGTGCGAACCGGCCGAGGTGATTTCCTGTTCGTCGGTCTTGACGAAGGCCAGACCATTGCGGCGCGCCTGGCGTGCCCTTTCCACCGCCAGGTCGGCGCGTGCCAGCACGTGGTGGCCGGTCTCGCCGGCGCGGAACAGCGTGCAGCCGACGTTGAAGCTGACCGTCTCCGCGCCCTTGCTGTCGGCAATGCTCTGGATGACCCGCGTCTGCAGCGCACCGGTGACGGCGATCTGCAAGTCCTCGTCGGCGTCCAGGAACAGGAAGGTGAACGACGTGCCGCCGCTGCGGCTGAGGATGGCAGCATAGTCGCCCATGACTTCCTGCGCGCTGCGTGCCACGCTACTCAGCAGCTGGTTGCCCTGGCCGTAGCCGAACTCGTTGTTGAACGCCTTGATTTGGTCCAGTTCCAGTGTGATCAGCAGGCCGTGCTGGAACTCGGTGGCGTCGTCCAGCAATTGATTGAAGCGCAGGTCGAAGCTGCGCCTGTTGTCCAGTCCGGTGACGCTGTCGACATAGGCTTCGCGACGATAGGTTTCGGCGCGCGCCGCCTCGGCGTTCATGGCTTCGGAGATGCGGCGTGACATGAAGTTCATCGCGCGCACCACGCGATTCAACTCGCGCGCCTTGGGTTGGACACCGATCTGCACGAAGCGCTTGCTGCTGATTTCCAGTGTGGCGTCCTCAATGTGCTTCAGCGGCTTCAAAATCATCCGCAGCAACGCCTCGGTCAACACCAGCGCCACTAGAAACGCCAACAGCATCCAGCCGCAAATAGCCAGTACTGAATGCCACAGGTGGGTATATGCAATGCTCGGCTGGCTGAGCACCAGCGCCTTGCCCAGCTGGCGCCAGCCGCTGGTGATGAACGCTTCGCCCGGCTGAACCGAGATCGGCAGCAGATCGACGAACCATTGCGGCGCGCCGGCGAATTGCTGGGGCATTTCCTTGCTGACGATCACCTTGCCGTCGGCGGCGCGGACCTCGATCTTCTGGTAGTAGCCGCGGTCGAACATTGACGCCACCTGGACCTCGGCCAGCACCTTGTCGTTCTGCGCCAGCGCGGAGGCTAGTGGATAGGATAGGCTGGTCGCCGCATCCTGTGCGTGCGACGCCAGCTGCTGCTGCAAATAATCCCTGGTCGAGGAGATGGACAGCAGCAGCAGGCCGGCCAGGATAACGAAGAAAATACTGCAAATTACAACGAACAACTGGCGGCGCAGCGTCATGGGGACCTCGTGATGGATGTCGTCAGTGCATGCTGCGGTTTTTTTCTGTCGTGCGGCATGTAATTGCTTGGCATATCGGTTACACTGTGTGTGAAAAAGGAAATAACCCGGGCGGTCGATTGGTGTTCCACTTTGTAGCTGGCGGGGCGCTGAATCAACGGGAATATGCCTACGATAAGTTTGATATATTAGCATGCACAGAGGAATTTTCTTTCCTCTTTTTGATGTCATCATGCTAGCAAACTGTGTTTTGTTGACAACAGTGGTGGCGCCGTTTTGGCGGTGTCACGTAAATTATCGTGCCGAACGCAATTATTGCTTGTCCGCAGGCGGTTAGTCGGTTAGTATTAAATTTACAAATATAGGAGCTTCACATGAACAAATTCTTCAAATGCGCGGCCTTGACGGCGGCTCTTCTGACAAGTGTTGCAGTTACGCAAGCATTTGCTCAAACGGCTCCTGCCGCCCCGGTTGCAAGCAAAGCCACTACCGATATCTACAACGCGCTGGCTAGCAGCAGCGATCCAGCGGCGACCATTGCCGCCCTGGTCGCCGCCGGCGCAGACGCTGACACCGTGATCGCCATTGCTGTGGTCGCTGGGGTTCCTGTCGCCACTATTCAGGCCGCGTTGCCGAATGTGCCAGCCGCGCGCGTGCAAGCCGCTGTGGCTGCGGCTGTTGCCAACCCAGCCGCCTTCGCACCGGCAACGGCTGCTGGCCCTGCCGCTCCTGCCGCCGCTGCGGCTAATCCTGCTGCTCCTGCGGCTGGCCCGGCAGCTGCCGGTCCTAGCACCTCTGGCGGTTTCAGTGGTGGCGGCTTCAGTGGTGGCGGCGGTGGCGGCGGTGCTGGCGCTGTCAGCGGCAGCTAAGTTCGCCGAAGTGGTATCAGAGGCAGCCGCGAGCTGCCTTTTTTTATGCCTGGTGTGGCACAGTACAGTGAGGGGCGCGGCGCGCTCCGGTCGATAAAAACATGGTCGAGACCTTCTCCAAGCACAAGCTATCTGAACATAATCGGTTGGACCGCTGGGCCTTCAACGGCCTGCTGTGTCTGGTAGTATGGCTGCCGCTGCCGCTGGCCAGCAACCGTAGCTGGGCGATCGGCATCCTGCTGGCCATGGTCGCGCTGCTGAGCGTGACCGTGGCGCTGGCCTGGCGCCGCGATTTGCCGGCGCTGCTGGCCAGCCTGCGGCCATACCGTTTGCCGCTGCTGCTGCTGGGGGCGTTTGTGGCCTGCGCCTTTTTGCAAGTCGCGCCGTTGCCGGCCGCATGGGTGGCCTGGCTGTCGCCGGCCAGCTTCCAGGTCCAGCAGGCCGCCGGGCTCGCGGCCGGCGGCGCGCCGCTGCACCTGTCGCTGGATGTCTATCAGAGCCGCATCGTGGCCAGCCTCAGCTGCGCTTACTTCTTCGTTTTTGTGCTGGTGCTGCTGCTGGTGCGCGACAAGCGCCGGCTCGACCGGCTGGCGCAGGTGCTGGTGTGGAGCGGACTGGCGCAGGCCATCATCGGCGTGCTGCTGTTTTCCGCCGGTGCGCACTATCGGTTGTTCTTCTACGAACTGCTGCATGTCAACGTGCTGGGCACCTTCGCCAACCGCAACCATTTCGCCGGCTACATGGAGCTGACGCTGTCGGTCGGCATTGGCTTGATGCTAGCGCGCCTGGGCAACAGCGGCCCTTCATATAGCGGCTGGCGGCATCGGGTGGTGTCGGGCATGCAGTTCCTGCTTAGCCCCAAGATGCGCTTGCGCCTCATGCTGGTAATCATGGTCATCGCGCTGGTGCTGACCCGCTCGCGCATGGGCAACACTGCCTTTTTCGCTGCCATGCTGATCGTCGGCCTGATCTCGTTGCCGCTGTCGTGGCGCGCCGCGCCGGCCACTATCACCCTGATCACCAGCCTGGTGATTGTCGACGTGGTGCTGGTGGGCACCTGGGTTGGTCTCGACAAGGTGGTCAGCCGCATCGACGAGACCACCCTGGCCGCCAGCGGCCAGGGTAACGCCGGCAAGATGGTCAACGGCAAATACGTCGAAGACTCGGTCGAGGAACGGCTGCTGCCGGCGCGCCATGCGGTGCAGCTGATTGCCGACTTCCCGGTGTTTGGCACCGGCGGCGGCAGTTTCTACACCACCTTTACGCGTTATCGGCCGCCAGAGATTGCTGGGTACTACGACCACGCGCACAACGACTATGCCGAGATCGCCAGCGATCACGGCCTGCTGGGCGGTGGCCTGTTGGCGGCGCTGGTGCTGGCCACCTTCGGTATATCGCTCAAGATCATGCTCAAGCGTCGCTCCAGCCTGCCGCGCGGCATGGCCTTTGCCGCGATGATGAGCACGGTCGCGCTGGCGATCCACAGCAGCGTCGATTTCAACCTGCAGATCCCGGCCAACGCGCTGACCTTCCTGATCATCCTGGCGCTGGCCTGGGTGGCGGCCAGACTGCCATCGCAGCAGGGCGGCGGCCAGCGCCGCGCATGACATGCGATCATTGCGGACCCTGCGGCTGATCGCGTGTTGCCTGGCGCTGGCCGCGACGCCGGTGGGCGCCTGGACCGGCCTGGTGGATTTCTCCACCGGTCTGCTCGATTACGCCGCCCGGCGCTTCGGTTTCCAGGCGCCGGGGCGGTTGCAGACCATGCAGACGGTGGTACGCAACATCAAGACCAATTTCGCGGTCGACTTCAAACAGGCGGTCGAGGCGCCGAACGAGGCGCGCGCCGAGATGCCGCTGCTGCGCAAGGTCAACGACTTCTACAATCAGGTACCGTACCTGTCCGACCAGGAGCACTGGAATGTCGAGGACTACTGGGCCACGCCGGTTGAGTTTGTCGGGTCGTTCGGTGGTGACTGCGAGGACTACGCCATTGCCAAATACATGACGCTGAAGTTCGCCGGCGTGCCGATCGAGCGGCTGCGCATCACCTACGTCAGGGCGATACGGCTGGGTGTGACGCACATGGTGCTGGCATATTACCCAACGCCGGATGCCGAGCCGTGGATTCTCGATAACCTCATCGGCGAGATCAAGAAAGCCTCAGCGCGCACCGACTTGGTGCCGGTGTACAGCTTCAATGACGACGACCTGTGGATGGCGTCAGGCGCCGTCAACAAGGGCTCGGCCACCAATGTGCGTCTGTGGAAGGATTTGCTGGAAAAGATGGTGCGCGAGCAGAGGCTTTAGGGCGCTTGGATTAAACTTGTTTGGGGTGAGCCGTCGGCATACCCATTTCACGCAGCATTATTGTATTAACGTTGTGGACATCGTATTTTTCCTCCGCGATCTGGCGAGAAGCCGGTCCCATGACTTTTGCGAGAGCTGGATTTTCAATGAACATCGCCATGGCTCGCTCTAGCTCGGTGACCGATCTCACTGCGATCAAGAAGCCATTCCTGCCCTCAATAACCGTCTCGCGACATCCCGGAGCATCAGTGGTGATAATGGAACGTCCCATCGACATCGCTTCGAGCACGGTGCGAGGCGTTCCTTCTCCATAACTCGGCAGCACAAATACACTGGCGTTCAAAATCGCAGGGCGGACGTCGACCAAGCGCCCCAAAAACTCGATGTCGCCTTGCGCAATCCAGTCATTCAGTTCGCTTTGTGCTATTGCGGCTGGGTTTTCGTCTATCCAGCCGACGAGAGAAAAGCTGATCTTAGGATGCTTGCGGCGTAGGTTGCGCGCTGCCTGGACGTACTCGTGTATGCCTTTATCTAGAAGAAAACGTCCGATCATCAAAAAGTGCGGCTCACCGTCAGGCACCGGCGCCGACGCGTAATAGTCTAGATCGACTCCAGATCCATTCACCACCACGTTAGGCAAGTCGCGCGGCAACAGTCCCAGCGAGATAAGTAGGGCGCGGTCGTCAGGGTTTTGGAAGAACACCTTGTGCGCATTTGATAGCGCCAAACCATACAGGCGTAGTACCAGCGCTTTGAGTGCGCCGCTAACGCCAGTGGTCTTCAGGGTGAAAGCGTACCCTAGGCCCGTGACGAGCGCGAAGCGGCGTGGCACGCGCGCCAGCCGGCCGGCCAGCATACCGTAGACAATCGGTTTAATCGTGTAAGCGATGATCAAGTCCGGCTGCCAGCGCCGCATTAATCGCCATAAGGCCAGCATCAAAAACGCATCTTGCAGGGGATTGGTGCTGATACGCCGTAACGGAATGTCGCTGACTTGTCCGCCCATGGCCACTATTGTTTGAGCAACCGGATTATCCAACCGTAAGCCAGGAGCGGCGACCATCACAGTGTGACCATTCTGCAGCATCATTTTTATCAGCGGTCCACGCGAATTAAGTAATGTGTCGATGACATTAACAATTAATAAGCACTTCATCTTCTACCTATCGTGACAGCTTCGGCGAGGAAGCCAAATTATTTTCTCTGTTTAACTTTTGCATGCCTATTTTGCATGATATATTGACACTAAAGTATAAATATAGCAATTCCATCCAAAATAGGGTATTCCATCCATGTCAACCGCAACGGATTGTCCTCTGCCGCCCAAGTTGCCCAGCGATTCTTCACCTGCGGCGATTCAAGTACCATTCAGTCGGCCCTCCATCGAAGATGACGACATTCGTGCCGTTGAAGAGGTGCTACGCAGTGGCTGGATCGCTTACGGGCCTCATGTCGAGCGCCTGGAGCAGGCGCTAGCATCCTATGTGGGGGTACCGTATGGCGTAACCCTTAATTCCTGTACCAGTGCGCTCGAAGCGGTGCTTCAAGTGTCCGGTATACGCGGTGAGGTAGTGGTTCCAAGTTTTACTTGGGTGGCCGTGGCCAATGCGGTCGTCAATGCCGGTGCCGTTCCGGTATTCGCCGACATTGATGAAGCTACGTTCAACCTTACTGCGGACAGCCTCCGGACGCTTATCGGACCGGGCACGGAGGCGGTGATTGTTCCACATTATGGCGGACAGCCTGCGGATATCGCTGGCATCAAACAGCTGTGTGACCAGCACGGACTGCTCCTGATCGAGGATTGCGCGGAAACCCTCGGCGGTACGCGCGACGGCATCGTCGCTGGATCGAGCGGCATTGGGTGCTTCTCTTTCTACCCCACCAAGGCCATTACTACCGCCATGGGGGGCGCTGTGCTGAGCCGAGACGCCGCGCTCGTGGCAAAAATACGCAGCTACGCAACGCATGGGTTGCGCACGTCCACGCCGGTGAATGGTAGTGTGCATCGGCCATGGGAGCGGGCGGCGGAGATGCCTGGACGCAACTTGCGCATGCCAAATCTGCTTGCCGCACTTGGGCTAACGCAACTAGCCCGATTGGATACCCTTAACGAGCTGCGCCGGAGCGCTGCGCGCCTTTATGACGAGCTGCTTGCTGATGTGCCTGGCATCGTGGTGCCCTCGGTCGCGCCGGGAGTGCGGCATGTCTACCAAATGTACTCTCTGCGCGTCCTTGATGGCCAGCGCGAGCGCATGCTGCGGTGTCTGTGGGCAAGCGGCATCAACGCCAACATCCATTTCGATCCCCCGATCCATCGGCAACCGTGGTACGCCGAACGCGATTTTCGTTCGATAGAGTTGCCCGTGACAGAGCGTTTGTCTGGTGAAATATTAACGCTGCCTATCTTCCCGTCGATGACAAGGGATGATATCCACACGGTGGCGGCCGTAGTCCGCAAGGTCTTGATCTGATGACGCGCACGTTGATTATTGGCGCTGGCCCCGCCGGGTTGGGTGCTGCGCGCACGCTTGCCGCTGCGGGCGCGGATTTCGAGATCATCGAGTGCGAAGCCGTCGCCGGTGGACTGGCATGCACCGACGAAAAGGCAGGGTTTGCGTTTGACCGCACCGGCCATTTCTTGCATATGCGCACCGCGCAGTTTCAGGCGGCCGTGCACGCCAGCGGCATCCGTCTTGATCTGATTGAGCGCAAGAGCGCGGTGGCGATGAATGGTCGTCTGGTGCCGTATCCGTTGCAGTACAACTTATGGGCGCTCCCCGAGGCCGACCGTGCCGCAATTTTGCGCGAGATCTCCATGGAGATGCCTGCTGCCGCTGAAGATGCGTCGTTGATGGACGCGCTCTTGTCGGCTTGGGGGCCCACTCTGGTCGAGCGGTTTTTTCGTCCGTACAACGAAAAACTGTTGACCGTCCCGCTGGCGGATGTGCCTGCGGACTGTCTTGGCCGTTTCGTCCCCAGCATAGACCGGGATTTGTTGCTGCGCGGTTGTGCCGGCCCTGTCGATGGCATCGGCTACAACGCGACATTTTCCTATCCCGCCTCGGGCAAGATAGGCGAGCTCTTTGCTGCGATCGCCCAGCCATTTGATGACCGTATCAACTTTGGCGAGACTGTTCGGAGCATCGATCCACACCATGGCGTGCTGCTCACCGACCGTCGTCAGGTGCGTTTCGACAAGGTAATTTCGTCGCAGGCTTTGCCCGTTTTGTTGGACTGTTGCGGCTTGGCCGCCCCGCAGGCGGTGCCGCTGCGCGGCGCCGCGGTCTGGAATATCCGGGTGGCGTTCCGTGGACGCATGCTGCGCGATGAACATTGGCTCTACATTCCCGACCCGGCGCTCGTCTGCTACCGGATAGGATTTCCGGCGAACGTTAATCCCCTGACTTGTCCACCCGGCACGGCCAGCCTGTCAGTCGAATGCGCGTTGCCAGTCGGCACAGCGCCACGCCGCACCGCCGCCGACATCGCCGCCGAGGCCGTGTGCTACGCCGAGTCGTTGGGAATGATCGCTTGTGAGAAGGTTCTTTTTGAGGATGAGCTGATGATTTCACCAGCCTACGTTCTCGACCGTAGTCCGGGACGGCCGGCATTCGCTGCGCTGTTCACCCAGCTTGAGGCGCTCGGCGTCTATAGCACCGGGCGTTATGGCCGCTGGGATTATCTGTCGATGGAGGATGCTTTTATCGACGGCATCCGCGCGGCGCAGCGCATATTAGAGACGCAAGAAAGGGGCCAACGTGGCTGACATCACTTTGATAGGGGGCAGTGGGCTGATTGGTACTGCACTCAGCGAATCGCTGTTGGCGGAGGGGCATCGGGTCCGCGTTCTGGACCTGGTGGCGCCGCAGCAGCATCTGGCCGCCGCAGTAGAGTGGATATACTGCGACGTGCGTGATCGCGCGCAACTAGAGGCGCTTGCGCCTTGCGATACCGTCTACCTACTGGCCGCGCTACTTGGAAAGGGTTGCGCGGAAAACCCTGAAAACGGCTGGAAGACCAATGTGCTCGGCCAGGTCAACGCGATTGACGCCATCCGCCAGTTGTCGTCGCCACCGGCGGTCTGCTTCCTCAGCAGCGCCAGCGTCTATCGTGCCGCCGATAAAAGCGGCCCGATCTCCGAATCGGCTCCTTTGCAGCCGCGCAGCCTGTATGCGGCCAGCAAAATGATGGGGGAAGACCTGCTGCGCGCGGCCGGCAGCGCCTTTGGCTTGCGCTCTTATGTGCTGCGGCCGTTCACCGTGTATGGTCCTGGACCGGGGAGCGCCCGCAAAGGGCATTTTGTTTCGACGTGGATGGAACGTGCGTTAGCGGGAGAGCCGTTGGTGGTGCATGGTGAAGGCCGGCAGACAGTCGACCTCGCCCATGTGTCGGATCTGGCCGTGCTCTGCCGACTGGCCGCGCAGGCGGCGATCGCTTCGACGGATGTGCCGGTATTGAATGTCGGCGGCGGTATGGCGACATCGTTGTTGGACGTGCTCGCGTGGATACGGGAATACGTCCCCGAGGTGCGCTGCCGGTTTGACGCGTCGGTGAAGCCGGTCGAGCATCGCCACTGGGCTGACATCGGCGCCGCGCAACGCATGATCGGTTATGTGCCTAAAGTCCATCCAAGGGATGGCGTCGCCGCACTGATCAAGAATCAATTGGCGCGCCGGTCATGAATCTGGTAGCGTTAACGCTGCTGTTCTTGACCGCAGCGGCGGTGGCGGCGGCCGTCAGCAACCTGGCCATTTACGCGGCGCCCAAGCTGGGGTTCACCGCAAAACCGGACCCGACCGTGCCGAACCATGTGACGAGTATTCCGCTGCTCGGCGGCGTGGCGATTATGCTTGGCACGATGGTCGGCGCCCCCATGTTGCCGGTCGACCTGTTCAACGGATGCCTGCTGGCCGGTGGGGCACTCGCGGTCTGCGCCCTGGGTGCCTACAAGGACCGTATAGGAACCCCTGTTTCCTCGCTATCCCAAATGGTGGTTCAGGCGGTGGCCGTGACCGCCGCCGTGGCGGCCGTGGGTGCGCCGCCGATCACAGGCGTGGCTTGGCTGGACACGTTGCTGGCGATCGTTACGTCCGTGTGGTTGGTCAACAGCATTAATTTTCTGGATGTGATGGATGGTTTGGCTGGCGGCATCTGTCTTATCGCCTGCGCGGGTGCCGTGACCGTCCTAGCTGTCAACGGGGCAATGGCATGGATACCGCTGCCACTGGCCTTGGCGGGGGGCTTGTTTGGCTTTCTTATTTTCAATCTGCATCCGGCGCGGATCTTCATGGGCGACATCGGCTCATTCGGTACCGGCTTCGTGCTCGTCATCATCTGGCTGCAGGTCGAGCACTATTGCGGTTCGGTTGTGGCGGCCTTACTTGTGGCGGTGCCGCTACTGGAGGTGCCGACATCCGCGCTCCTGCGCTTGCGCAACGGTACCTCGCCACTGAACGGGGATGGTACGCACATCAGTCTGCTCATGTTGCGGCATGGGGGGCGTGTGCGGTTAATTACCGCGTATTTTTGGATCGCTGAAGCGGTCAGCGTAACGGTCGCATGCGGCTTGACGAGTCTGGAGTAAACCACGGTCGTGGTCGCCAGCATGCGCCGTTATCTGCCTTCCGCTTCGCCGTCGCTAGGCGTGCCCGGCAGGCGGATACGCGCATAACGGATTGTTGGCGCATTGCTCGGCTCGGTGCCGATCACATCCAACGTGTCGGACGGGGCCGAGCCAGCCCGCTCCGTCGCCGTCATGTAGTTATTCAGTGGATGTTTCAATGGCACATGGAGCATGGGGCCGGCGGTGCCGTCGGGCAGAATTTCGATCAACCGGTTTTCCCTCAGCCCCTTGCCGGAGGGATCAGTGCCGTTGACGTAAAAGAAGACAAACAGACGGCCCTGCTGCGTGTGCTGAAAACGCGGCAGATGGGGGACCGGTCCTTGTTTTCCCTCGTCGGTGGCAAGCAGGGTGGTCTTCGACACGAGCTTGCCGTCGCGCACGACGGCGTAATTTAACTCGTAGCGCTGTTTTTCATCCGGGAAAAATTTATCCCGCAAACGCATATCGATGGCGGTTTCCTCCCAAGCGATATGCGCGCTGCCGTCAGGCGCCAGCCATAGATCTCCCGGGATTACCCTGCCGGCGGTCCGGTCTCGGTTCGCCAGCTCCAGCCAGGCAGAGAAGGGCTGTTGCGTAATATCGGACGTCCACGCGTAGTATAGCCGGCGCGTCACGTAATCCCATGTGTTGCCGGTCAGATCACGCTTGGCCAAGCGCCAACCGGGATTGGGCTCGACCACGTCATCGGTGCCCACGAAATGCACACTACGCTTGTCGAGCGCGACATTGGGGTAGCACAGCCGGATCGGCGGGTTGCCGCTCCGTTCCGCATCCAGTGGCCAGGACAGGCGTCCTTGCGCGTTCCAATGGCCCTGCTTGTCACGGAAAGCCCACTCCGCGTGGTCGTACTCAATGTTCTGAAACAGAATCATCTCGTTGTTCATGCCATCGCCTGCGAAACTGCGATACGAGATTGCGCTGAAGACCGGCGCGGGATCGCGCGCCTGCCACCTCGGCTGAATGGCGGTCGGGTTACGCATCTTGCCTCGCGCCGTGTATTGCCGAATCACCGGATTGGTTGCTCCGGCGGGCGCGCCGGGGGTATCGTCACGCACAGGGTTGGCTGAAAGCATGATTTGCCGGCGATCGGGGAAAGCGACTAAAGGACAGGGCTCGCGCGTGCGGCCGGAGGGGTCCGGTGGGTCGGCACGCCAGCCGAGGGAGCTGCGTCGCCACAACCGGCATTGGGTGTTGTTCGGTGGCGCCATGCCGGGAAGCGTGTCGAGGCCACTGGCAAAGACCTGCTCGCCGATCCGTACCAGATTGCTTGAGCCGGAATCCCACATCGGTGTTGCGCCGTTGTTGGCTGGCACGTAGGCATAAATCTCTTCCTCCACTTCGACCACCGGCTCCTGTGCCGTCGCGGCGGTGGGTAGCTGCAGCAGTGTCAATAGCAGTAACGATGTGGACTTCATGAAAAATTCGTCTCAGTATAAGGTGGCGGGGGGGAGCAGTCTCGTGTAACGAAACATGTGCGGCGCGAAATCGTTCATGAGCCGCTCAAGTTGGGCTGGTTTGGCGTAGCCTACCATGACCACGACCAGAAATACCGCTGATATTTGCCAAGTATGGATGGCCGGCATGGTATGGCGCCGCATCCGCCACAGGAATCCTATGCTGACCGTTGCGCCCAGCGCCAGTCCGTGCAGCGCTTCTTGTAGTGTGTGAAATTTCAACGCGACCAGGCAGGCTGTCATGCAGCAGCATAACAAGGCGCTGACGGCCAGTCCCGCTTGCCGTACACGGCTGCGACATGAATGTAGCAGCAGCGCGATGGCGACCGGGGTAACAGCGCTGGTCAACATGGCATGGCCACTGGCGCCCTTGTAGTCGGATGCCTGGCCAACGGCCATCGCGCCGATATATAGCATCTTGGTGGCGATGACGATGCCCAGTCCGGTGCCGAACAGCACGCACCACCAGAGCGCTAAACGCCATTGCCTCGCCAGCAGCAACCACGCGGTGATCGATGCCGTGACGGGCAGCATGATAGACGTGTTGCCGAGTTGGACGGCGGCGTTCCAGGACATCATCCGCGTCTGCCGGCACTCAAGGCTTGCTTGCCATCGTAAGTACCTTGTCGATCGCCGTCTGGGTTTGCTCTATGTCGGCTGCGCCGAGGGTCGGATGCACCAGGAACATCAGGCTGGTCTCGCCCAACTCCCGCGCCACGGGTAGCCGCTCGGTAGGACGATAGCCGGTGTGGTCGAACGCCTTTTCCAGATAGACCTCGGAGCAGCTGCCCTGGAAGCAGGGCACGCTCAGCGCGGTAATCTCGTGCACGATACGGTCGCGGCTCCAGCCGTCGGCCAGATGTTGCGGCTCGACAAAGGCATAGAAGCGGTAATAGGCGTGCACGGTGTCGGCCGGCACCGCCGGTACGCGCAGTGCCGCATGGCGACGGCATGTCGCCGCGATGGCTTCAGCGTGGGCGGTGCGCTGAGCGGTCCACTCGGTCATCCGGCGCAGCTGGATGCGGCCAATCACAGCCTGCATTTCCAGCATGCGCCAGTTGGTGCCGAAGGATTCGTGCAGCCAGCGGAAACCCGAAGCGTGCTGGCGCTCGTACACCGCTTCCCACGATTTGCCGTGGTCTTTGTACGACCACATGGTCGACCACAGGTCGCGGCGATTGGTGGTGACCATGCCGCCTTCACCACCGGTGGTCATGATCTTGTCTTGGCAAAACGACCAGGCACCGATGTCGCCGATGGTCCCGACCATGCGACCCTTATAGCGGGCGCCGTGCGCCTGGGCGCAGTCTTCGATGACGTAGAGGCCGTGCTGCTTGGCCAGCGCCATGATCGGGTCCATATCGCACGGCAGGCCAGCCAAGTGCACGCAGATGATGGCTTTGGTGTTGGGCGTCAGCGCCTTGGCGATGGTGGCGGCGCTGAGGTTCTGGCTGTCACGGTCGATGTCGGCGAATACCGGCGTCGCGCCGCAGGTTACCACACAGCTGATCGAGGCGATGAAAGTGCGCGGCGTGACGATTACGTCGTCGCCGGGGCCGATGCCCAGCGCCTTCAGTGCCACGTCCAGCGCCAGCGTGCCGTTGGACAGCGCGATGGCATGTTCCGCACCGGTCCAGGCGGCGAATTCCTTCTCGAATTCGCGGCATTCGGTGCCGGTCCAATAGTTGACCTTGTTGGACAGGATGACGTTTTTGACGGCGTCGGCTTCTTCTTCGGTGAAGCTGGGCCAGGGGGCGAATTTGGTGTTGAGCATGGTGATATTCAGTTCAAAGAGGAGGCAACTGGCGCAGCATGCGCGCCGGGTTTCCGATCAGTAAGGTGTTTGCTTCGGCGTCCTTGGTCAACACGCCACCCATGCCGAGCATGGAGCCCGGTCCCATCGTGACGCCCTGGCGGACGCAGGCGCTGGTGCCGACTTCGACCAGGTCGGCTAGCCGCACACAGCCTGAAATTGCCGCCAGTGGCGCGATCGTGACAAAGTCGCCCAACGTCGCCTCGTGGCCGATGGTTGCATTGAGATTGACGATGCAGTGTTGCCCCAGGGTGATCTGGGTGGTGAACATCGCGCCGGCGCAAATGATCGAGCCTTGACCTAACGCCACCAGGCGCTGATCGAGCAGCGCCGCCGGATCGATCAAGGTTGCGAACGCCGGTGTCCCCAGCGCGCCCATTTGCGCGACCACTTTGCGGCGGATGCGGGGATTGCCGATGGCGACCACGAATTCGCACTCGGGATGAGCGGTCCAAGATTCAATCTTGCCCAGCACCGGCGCCCCCAGTACGGTGGCGCCCGCCAGATTGGCGTTATCATCCAGAAATCCTTTGACGCGCCTGCCGAGGCGTTCGGCGAGGAAGTGCACTTCCAGTCCGAAGCCGCTGGCGCCGATGATGATGAGGGCGGGGGAGGTTGTTGTCATCATTTGCTTCCTTTAAATTTGTGCATCGTGGCCTGTCCGTCGGCGGCGATGCCGTCTCGTATAAGTACTTTTTTCACCGTGCGCAGCAGGATGCGCAGGTCCAACCAGAACGACTGATGATCGACATACCAGACATCGAGGCGGAACTTGTCTTCCCAGGCCAAGGCGTTGCGGCCATTGACCTGGGCCCAGCCGGTGATACCGGGACGGACCTCGTGGCGGCGTTGCTGTTCGGCGTTGTACAGCGGCAGGTATTCCATCAGCAGCGGCCGCGGGCCGACCAGACTCATGTCACCGATGAAGACATTCCACAGGCCGGGCAGCTCGTCCAGGCTGGTCGAGCGTAACAGCTTGCCGAACGGCGGCAGGCGGTCTTCATCCGGCAGCGGCTGGCCGTCGGCGTCGACGGCGTCACGCATGCTGCGGAACTTGACCATCTGGAATGGCCGACCGTGCAGGCCGGGTCGCATCTGGCGGAACAACACCGGACCACCGAGCTTATAACGGATCAGCAGCGCGGTGACTATGATAACGGGCGACAGCAGCAACAGTGCCAGGCCCGAGGCGAGCATATCGAACAGGCGTTTCATCGGGTTACTCCCATGTGGTGCAGCATGTGTGCATTGACTTTGTGCACATCGTATTTGTCGGCGGCGATATCGCGCCCGCGTTGGCCCATGGCCGCAATCAGCGCCGGCTGGTCGAGGAAGCGCAGCATTGCCGCCGCCAGCGCGTCGGCGTCGGCCACCGGCACCAGATAACCGTTGTCGCCGTCGGTGACGGTCTCGCGGCAGCCGGGGGCGTTGGTGGTGATGACGGCGCGGCCGGTGGCCATGGCTTCCAGCACGGTGCGGGGCGTGCCTTCGCGGTAGGACGGCAGCACGTACACGTGGCAGGCGGTCAGCGGCGGTCGCACATTGCTGAGTTTGCCGTGGAACTGGATCAGCCCCTCGGCGATCCAACTATCCAGATCACTTTGCTTGATGGCGGCCGGGTTGGAGTCGATCCAGCCGACCAGGTGAAACACCGCGCGGTCTGGGTGGCGCTGCTTGACCAGGCGCGCGGCGGCGATGTATTCGTGGATGCCCTTGTCGCCGAGCAGTCGGGCGATCAACAGGAAGTGGCACGGGCCCTGCGGCGGCAGCGGCTGCTGCGGGAAGTCTTCCAGCGGAATGCCGGAGCCGTTGACCACCACGGTCTTCTCCGGCGCGACCAGGTCGAGCTGGATGAACAGCGCGCGATCATCGGGATTCTGAAAGATCACCCGTGTGGCGCGCGCCAGCGCGAAACGGTACATCAGCCGCAGCAGTCGTTGGAGCAAACCGCGCAGGCCGCGCGCCTCGGCGTTGAATGCATAGCCGAGGCCCGTGATCAGCGCGGTGCGCTGCGGCACGCCGGCCAGCCACGCCGCGACGATGCCGTAGATCACCGGCTTGATGGTGTAGGCCAGGAAGTGGGTAGGGCGGACCTGGCGCAAACGACGGTACAAGGCCAGCACGGTGGCGCCGTCGCGCCACGGGTTGAGGCCGGTACGCGCCAGTGGTATGTCGTGACAGCGCACACCGATGCGCGCCATGGCCGCGCTGGCGGTGGCGTCGGCCGACAGCGCCGGCGCGGCTGCGTGCACCTCGGCGCCGCTCTGCGTCAGCGCCAGCAACAGCTTGCCGCGAAAATTCGCCAGCGATTCGGCCAGGCTGGCCAAGACCAGCACCTTCATGGTCTCGCCCATGCAGTAGTTAGGGTCATAAAATAATCATCTCTTTAAAGTGTTCAATCCAACTGGTGAGCATCAAGACGTTCCACAGCAAAAAGGCATTATTGGCGTGCCCCCGCATATGCTCCGCCACCAGATCTTGCACGGCGCACGGACGCAACACCCCATGTTTTGTTAGGCGCGCCATCGTCAGCGACTCTTCGACCCAGGAGCGCAAGGGACCGCGCAACAGCTGATCGATTGGGATGCCGAAACCCGCCTTGGGCCGGTCGACGATCTCGCGCGGCACATGCCGGTGCAGGAGCTGCTTCAGTATCCATTTGCCGTCGCCGTTGCGGATCTTGGTCTCCATCGGCAAACGCCAGGCCCATGCGTACAGGTTGGCGTCGAGGAAGGGCACGCGCGCCTCCAGGCTGACCGCCATGCTGGCGCGGTCAACCTTGGCGAGGATGTCGTTCGGCATATAGTTTTGCGTGTCGCACAGCATGATCCATTGTGCCATGGACATCCCTGCCTGCGGCGGGAACAGCGTGCTGTTGGGGGTGCCGGTGGCGCCGCTTTGCAGATAGTGTGCCGGCTGGCGGGTGGCTGAGACCAGATCGGCGTATAGCGTCTGTGGATCGGCCGCGCCCATGATGCCGGCCAGCTTGTGCAGCTTGTCGCCGGGGATGCGGATGTGCCAGCGCTGCGGCAAAAAACGCTGGGCGCCGGCGAAGACGGTGTCGATCTGCGCGCTGGTGCGGCTGCGCAGCAGCTTGGCCACCTTCTCGCGCAGAGCGTGCGGACAACGGTGCGTCATGTCCCACACGCGCGGCGCCCAGGTGTGGCGGTTGTAGCCGCCAAACAGCTCGTCCCCGCCGTCGCCCGACAGCGCCACCGTCACGTGTCGGCGCGCCATCTTCGACACCAGATAGGTCGGGATCTGCGAGGAGTCGGCGAACGGCTCATCGTACATGGCGGGCAGCAAGGGCACCACGTCGAGCGCCTCCCGGTCGTTGACGTACAGTTCGGTGTGCTCGGTGCCGAGGTGGCGCGCGATGGCGGCCGCGCTGGGCGCCTCGTTGTACTGGTGGTCGTAGAAGCCGATCGAGAAGGTTTGAATCGGGCGCGCCGATTGCGAGCGCATCATCGCCACCACCAGCGACGAGTCGATGCCGCCGGAGAGGAAGGCGCCGAGCGGCACGTCGGCCATCATGCGGGCGCCGACGGCGGCCTGTAATTGCCGCTCGGTTTCATTGATCAAGTCGGCCTCGGAGCCCCGGGCCGGGGTGGCCAGCCCGGCTTGCGCTACCGCCGCCGCCGACCAATAGCAGGCGGGCGCTGGCCAGCTGCCGGCCGTCACCTCGGCCCTGCTCAGCCGCAGCAGACTGCCGGGCATGAGCTTGCGGACATTGCGGAAGATGCTGCGTGGCGCGGGGATGTAGCACAAGCGCAGGAAGTCGCTGACGGCATCATCGTCGAGCTCGCCTTGCCAGTCCGGGTGGGCATACAAGGCCTTAAGTTCTGAACCGAACACGAAGGTGTCGCCGGCGTAACCGTAGTACAGCGGCTTTTCACCGAAGCGATCGCGCGCCAGGTACAGCGCCTGTTCGCCGGCGTCCCAAATGGCCAGCGCAAACATGCCGTTCAGCCGCGACAGGGTGGGCACCACCCCCCAGCGCGCGATCGCCTGCAACAAGACTTCGGTGTCCGAATGGCCGCGCCAGTCGATGCGCTGATCGCCCGCCAGTTCATCGCGCAACTGTTGGTAGTTGTAGATCTCGCCATTGTAGACGATGGTGTAACGGCCCTCGTGCGAGCACATGGGCTGGTGGCCTGCGGCGCTCAGGTCCATGATGGCGAGGCGGCGGTGCGCCAGACACAGGCCTGCCGGGCTGATCCAGCTGCCTTGGTCGTCGGGCCCGCGGTGCCGTATCGCATTGGCCATCGCGTCGGCGATGGCCAATGCGGCGTCATCCGGATGCTTCTGTATTGCAGGCCAGTAGCCGGTTAAACCACACATAGTACTCATTCTCTCCAGGATACAGCCAGACCGCGTGGCTGCGTCAATTCAGCCCCGTCCTTCGGGGCCGTTGGTTGTTGCGGCGGCGTCGCGCTTGGCGGTCAGCGCCGGTTTTCCTCAAGCCAGGCCTGGAACATCAGAATGTCCCACAGGTGCCCCTGCCAGTTGCGTCGACCGGACAGGTGCTCAGCCCAGCGCTGCCGAATGGGCGCCACATGGAAATAGCCTTCCCGCCGCAATCGCGACTCGTCCAGCAAGGCTTCGGCCCAGTCCCGCAGCGGCCCGCGCAGCCAAACATCGATCGGGACGCCAAAGCCCATTTTGGGACGTTCGATCAGGCTGCGAGGCACATGGCGGTACAGGACCTGACGCAGCAGCCACTTCGATTGCCCGTCGCGCAGCTTCATCGATTGCGGGATGGTCCAGGCGAACTCCACCACGCGATGGTCGAGGAACGGGACCCGGCTTTCCAGCGAAACGCCCATGCTGGCGCGGTCGACCTTGGTCAGGATATCATCGGGCAGATAGCTCAGGGTATCGAGCGCCATCATCCGTTGTTTGTTGTCCAGTCCGGTGAGCGAGGGCCGCGCGCCAAGCAACACGGAAGGGTGTTCGGCGCCGCCGATCACCACGCTTGCCGGATCGTGCCAATGCGATACCATGTTGCGATACAGATCGTCGGCGCTGCGCGAGGCGAGGATCGCTGCGCCTTTGTGCAGCTTGTCGCCGGCGTTGACGCCGCGCAGGCGTGGCGCCAGGCGCTGCAATGGCGCCAGCACGCGGTTCCAGGCCGGCGCAGGCAAGGCGACAATGCTGCGGGCGGCGGCCTGGCGCAGCGGCAGCGGCAGCGCCGACATCTTTTTCCAGAATTGATCGACCATGGCGTACCGGTGATAGCCACAGAACAGCTCGTCGCCAGCGTCGCCCGACAGGGCCACGGTCACTTGTTGCCGGGCGATCGCCGAGACCAGATAGGTCGGGATCTGCGATGAGTCAGCGAAGGGTTCTGAGTACAGTCGCGGCAGTTTGGGAATCACGTCCAGCGCCTGCTGCGCCGTCACATACAGTTCGGTGTGATCGGTGCCGAGATGCTGCGCCACCGCCTTGGCATGCACCGCCTCATTGTAGCCCTGCTCATTGAAACCGATCGTGAAGGTCTTGACCGGTCGACTGGCCTGCGCCTGCATCAGCGCCACGACGGTGGACGAGTCGATGCCGCCGGACAGGAACGCACCCAGTGGCACGTCGGCCATCATCTGCTGGCCGATCGCGTCCATCAGCAGCGCCTCCAGCGCATCAGTCGCCTGTTCCGCACTGCCGGCGAAGGGCTGGGCGTTGCCAGCGGTCGCGGCCAGCGCCGCCGACCAGTACGATGTCACCTGGGCTTGCCGTTGCTCCAGCGAGATCGACAGCAAGGTGCCCGGCGCCAGCTTGTGAATATTCTGATAGATGGAGTGGGGCGCGCCGATGTAATTGTGGCGCAACAAGCCGCACAGGGCGCCGCGGTCGACTTCCGCGGAAAAATCCGCGTGCGCCCTCAATGCGCTCAGGTCGGAGCCGAATAGAAACACCTCGCCGTCGCCCCGGCCTTGCCAGCCATAGTACAGCGGTTTTTCGCCCAGACGGTCGCGTCCCAGGGTCAGGGCGCGCGACTGGCGGTCCCACAGGGCGAAGGCGAACATGCCGATGCAGCGTTCGACCATGCGCTGCACGCCCCAGGCGTCGAAGCCGGCCAGCAGCGTTTCGGTGTCGGAGTGGCCGCGCCACGTGGGCGCCGCACCGCTGCGTTCGAGCTCGGCGCGCAACGCCAGGTGGTTGTATATTTCGCCGTTGAACGCGAGGCAAAAGCGGCCGTCCGCCGATCGCATCGGCTGGGCGCCGGCGGCCGACAGTTCGACCACCGCCAGGCGCCGATGACCGAGGGCGATGCCCGCTTCGGGATCCACCCAGTAGCCGTCCGAATCCGGACCGCGATGCGCGATCGCGTTGTTCATCCGCAGCAACTGTGCCTTGGCGCCCTCGACGCCCGACGAGAAACGTCCACCCAAATAGCCTGAAAATCCGCACATTAAAAAATTTTCCTCATCGCTGGTTGCTTCATAAAGTTGTTGTCAAACTGGCGCGCTGTCGCCGCGCCGGATCAGGCCATACGCGGCGATAACCTGGCATACAGGCCCGCGAAGCGCTCGCGGGTGCGTTCGATCGTAAAGTGGGCGGCGATCCTTTCATGGGCCCGCTGTCCCAGTTGCGCGCGTTCCGCCGCGCTCAAGCTCAGCAACTGACCCAGGCCGGCGGCCAGCGCCGCCGCATTTTCCTTCGGCACCACCACCCCCTGTCCCCCGACCAAATAGGCGGCGTCACCGACATCGGTGACCACGCACGGGCGGCGCATCGCCATGGCCTCGCCGACCACGTTGGGAAAGCCCTCGCTGCGCGAGCTCAGACAGAATATGTCCATGGCGGCGAGGCAGCGTGGAATATCGTCGCGCTGGCCCAGCAAGACGAAGCGTCCACGCGCGCCGGCTTGCTCCAGCCACGCCATCAACTGGGCGTTGCCGGTGTCGCAGTCGCGTCCAACCAGCAGGAAGCGTGCCGAGGGAAACCGCTGCAGCAACAGGCCTGCCGCGTGGACAAAATTCTCATGGTCTTTGACCGGATGGAAACGGCCGACGCACCCGACCACCGGCTGCTCGGGTGGCAAGCCCAATTCTTGCCGCAGGCTGACGTCGCTCTCCGGGCCTGGCTGTAGTCGTTGCAGGTCGAAACCGTTGGGGATGACCTCCATTCTGGCGGCGCAGTAGCCCAGCGCGACATGCAGTTGCCGTGACGCCTCGGCCGCGCAAACGATCACGCTGGGGACGATACCGGACAGGCGCGCGCACAGCCAGCGCACGGCGACAGTGCGGCGATTGCCCTGGCCGGCGCCGATATCGGTGGTGCGCACGCCCCAGATCACGCGTTTGACGCCCGCCAGCCGCGCCGCCACTCCGCCCAACAGGTCGGCATGGTACATCCAAGTCTGGACGATGGCCGGCCGGTTGCGCCGGATGAGGGCGATCAGCCGCGCGGCGACCAGCGGCACTTGGCGCGCCGACGACAAGCCCAGCGTATGTACCGCGACGCCGCGCTCGCGCAACATGGCGCCTACCACACCCAGCTCGGTCAAGGACACCACCACGGTTTCCGCGATCGTGTTGGGATTGGCGGTCACCAGCCGCAGCAGCATCATTTCTGCGCCGCCGACGTTCAGTCCGACAATGATATGCAGGACCTTGACGCGGGCCTCGCGGTGTACAAATTTAGTCATCATGGTGACTGGTCCTCGATGATATCCGGTGGGCACGTGTGGGTGGGGTGGGGCTAGCGCAGCGCTCCGACCTCTCTGAACAGCGCCTCCCATTGTGACAAAACAGCCTCCACCGAGAAGCGGCGCATGACTGAGCTGCGCGCCTGGGGCCCGAGGCGTTCGCGCAATTGCGCGTCGCCCATCAGGGTGCGCAGGGCTTGTTCCATGCCGGCCGTGTCATTACTCGGCACCAGCAGCGCCACTTGACCGGCTTCGGTCATTTCGCGTGGCCCGCTGGGGCAATCAAAGGTCACGCAGGGCAGGCCGGTGGCCATCGCCTCCAGCAGCGCGTTCGGAAAGCCCTCGTAGCGCGACGCCAATACGAAGCCGTCGGCCTGCTGTAGTGTGGCGTGGATGTCCGACGACGGCCCGCGCAACTCAATCCGCTGCGCCAGACCATGGGCGTCGATGCGCCGCTGCAGCTGGGCTTCGAGCGGCCCCTTGCCGACGATGTGAAAGTGCCAATCGGGATGGGCGGATGCGAGGCGGGCAAAAATATCGATCAGCAAGCCAAACTGTTTTTCATCCGCGAGGCGGCCGACACCGACCAGGTGGCGCCGTGTGCTTTCCCGCCTGCGCGCCGGCGCCAGCTCAAACTGCGGCGGAATCGGATTCGGAATCACCGCCAAGCGCTTCAGACGGGTTTTGGCTTGGCGGTATTTTTGCTCGACCGCAGCGGTCTGCACCATCAGGCAACTGGCAAAGCGGTAGGTCAGTGCGCCATACAGTTTGCCGATCCGCGTCGTTGGCTGGGCGAACGGGTCACTGCGTTCGCAGACGATGGTCGGAATGCGCAAGCCGGCTGAGGCGATCACGGCCGCCGCGTTGACATTGGTGATGAAGGAAATAATCACGTCGGGTCGGGTCGCGCGGAAAAACCGGCGCAACGCCAATAGCCGGACCAGCATGGTTTTCCAGTTTTTCTTGCCGGCGCCGTTGGCGCCCGCCACGTCCGCCAAATAGCGCAGCTCGACCTGGTCCGCCAGCGGATAGAAGCAGTCGCCGCGACCGGAAAAAGTCGGCATGATGGTGACCTGATGGCCACGCGCTGACCATGCGTTGGCCAGCGTGGCGGCCACCCGCTCGGCGCCGCCGGCGCCCATCGACGAGGTTAAAAGCACAATTTTCATGGTGTGTTGTCTGCAGGGGCCGGGCATCAGAACCCAGTGGTTGTCCGTTATTAGGAATAGCTAAACCAGTAGTAATATTGAACCAGCTGATAGCTGAACAATGCGCCGAGCAGGATGTTGCGGATCCGCTCCGTGCGGTTGCCGAGCGCGTGCAAGATCAGTGGGAAACCGAGGGCGACGAAACGGATGCCGTTGGCGCCGAGCGCCATCATCAGAAAAGGCAGTGTTAACACAACGATCGCGTAATGGTCGCTCCAGGTTTTTTGCGCCTCCTGGTCGCGTTTCGTCAGCATCAGCGCGATACCCAGGGCGAACCAGAAGATTAGATAGGCTACCGAGTTGGTGTCGGTCCCATACTCGATACGCCGGTCTCCCGACCCTTCCAGGATCGCCGCGCGGCCGATGCTCAGCGCCATCGCGATCAAGGTCGCGTAGGCCAGCGTGGCCAGCGCGGCCAGGCGGTAACCGAATTTCTTTTCAAGGCGCACCGCGAAATGGCAAAACACATAGGTGGTCACCAGCACGAAGCCGATGGTATGGATCAGCACCGCCGTCCCGACCAGCGCGATGACCAGCACGCGCCGCTTGGTATTGAAGGCGATCAACAAAATCGAGACGCTGAGCGCGCTACGCACCTGCGACATGATCAGGTCGACCACCAGCGGGTTAAGCAGAAAGAAGGTGCCCAGGGCAATATTGAAGCGACTGAAGGTCAGCGTTGAAAACACGGCGATGCAGCAAAACGAGACAATTAACAGGCCGGTCATCGGTTGGTCGAAGGTGGAGCCGATCAAGAGTAGCATTTTGCCCCAGAGCGGTTCGCTGGAGACCCATTGCGCGAATGTGTAGGACAGATAGGCCTCGTCGCCGCGCAGCAGGCCGTCGATGCGCACGAGATAGAACGGAATATCGAAAAAGGAGACGTTGAACACCTCTTCCCATGGGAATAAGACGAAAAATAACGCCAGGAACAGGGTTGACAGATAGCTTGCCTGCTCCCGGTTGTTTAACTTATACATCACGCTGCTATATCCTTGATTGACAAACGAGTTGGAGTCCCGTTTCGCGGGAAGAGCGCCATTGCACTAGCGCAACGGCGGCTGGTAGCGCCGCAGATACATCAGGCGCAGTTTATCCGTCAGTATACTGCGGGCGCTGGGGGTGACCACCACGCCTGCCGCGACTGCCAGCGCGCCGACCAAGCCGATCGCGCCCGCGGTCAGCAGACGCTGGTCGGGCAGCGCCAGCAAATACCGCGTCCCGACGACCACCAGCGTTACCACGATATAAATAGGCAGGATATCTGACAGCAGCCAGGGCTTGTTCAGGCCCGGGGCAAATTTCAGGTGGACCAGCGGGATCCAGACGGCGAAATACAAGGCATTGCGCGCCATCCAGGCGTACCCCGCGCCAAGTGCGCCATATTTGTCGACGAGGAATAAAATCAGCGGCACCAACCCGACGGCAAACACCAGATTGCCCACCAGATGCAGTTTTAAATTTCCCTTGGCGAATTGAAGGTAGTAGGGGAACACCGCGATCGCCAGTAGCCCGTTGGCCACCGCGTAAAATTGCAAGATCGGCGCCGCGTGGGCGGCAATCACGGTGTCCCCGGTCCATGCCGTCAGCACTTGCTGGGCGAAGACCGCCAGCGTGACCGATGCTGCCGCCGCCATGATGGTGGCGAACTGGGTGCCCTTGCGATACAGAGCGATGAGCCCGCTGTGATTACCTTCCGCTTCCAATTTCGACAGGCGCGGCAGAATCGCCGAACCAATTGGCGCGGTAACGATACCGACGCCGCTGGCCACCACCACCGCCATCGTGAAATGGGCATACGACGACAACGGTAATAATTTCGACAGCAGCAATTTATCGAGTTGGGTCACAAAGGCCCAAGCCAGCGCATTCAACGCGATCATGCCCGAGAAGCGCAGCGCCCCCCGCAGCGGTGTCCACGACCACGGCGCGTCGGCTTGCGCGCGAGGCAGCAGACGATACAGTTTGGTCGACAACAGCGTCAGTTCCAGTAGCGCCACCAGCACCTGATAGGCAAAGAAGTGGCTGATGCTCGGCCCCCATATTTCGAATACCCCGACCACCACGACGAAGCGCAGCGTCGAGCTGGCGAAGTTTTGCGTGCTGAGCCAGACCTGTTTCTCGAAACCGTTTATCGCCCCAATGTACAAGCCTGACATCCAGCGCAGCGCCACCACCACGATCATATAGGCCAGGCAGCGCTCGACCTCCGCCTGCGGGATGGACTCGATCTTCAGCCAGGAGGTCGCAATGTTGCCGGAGAAGTAATACAGCGTGCCACAGGCGATGATGGCGATCAGGAAAAACAGACCCTCGAGCGCATGCAACAGCTGCCGTAGCTCGGTTATATTGACCGCGCCAGCCCGAAAGCGCGCCACTTGGCGCGAGAACGTCGGCGACAGCCCCACGTCCAGCAATAAAAACCATGCTTGGATGACGGAGAAGAAACCGATCAAACCATAGGCTTCGACCCCGACATAGCGGATGTAGATGGGAACCATGACGATGCTGACCAAGGTCGCATACAACTGACTCGCATAATTCGCAACAATGTTCTGCTTTATCGCCATAACTGCCAGCTACGTCCGTGGTTCAAGATAGCGCCGCGCGCACCGAGGCCACATATGACGGCGTCGCCGCGTCGATGCCCTGGACGATGCGGAACTGCGGCGCATACCCCAGCAAGCGCTTGGCCTTGCCGATATTGGCCTGCGAATGGCGCACGTCGCCGGCGCGGAAGTCGCGGTACACCGGCGCTTTGTCGTAGGCCACGCCATTGTCGGCCAGCGCCCGCTTCAGGTGCCCGAACAGCTGGTTGAGCGTGGTGATGTCGCTGACGGCCACGTTGTACACCTGGTCCTTGCTCTCGTCGGGCGCGGTGGCGGCCAGCAGATTGGCCTGCACGGCGTTCTGGATGTAGCAGAAGTCGCGGCTGGTCTCGCCATCGCCGTTGATGAAGATCTCTTCGCCGCGGATCATGGCGGCGATCCACTTCGGCATCACGGCGGCGTAGGCGCCATCCGGCGCCTGGCGTTTGCCGAACACGTTGAAGTAGCGCAGGCCGATGGTCTTGAAGCCATAGCAGCGGGCGAACACTTCGGCGTACAGCTCGTTGACGTATTTGGTCACCGCATACGGCGACAGCGGCCGGCCGATGGTGTCCTCGACCTTGGGCAGGCCGGGGTGGTCGCCGTAGGTCGAGCTGGAGGCGGCATACACAAACGAACTGACCTCGGCGTCGCGCGCGGCGGTCAGCACGTTGAGGAAACCGCTGATGTTGACGTCGTTGGTGGTGATCGGGTCGTTCAGCGAGCGCGGCACCGAGCCCAGCGCGGCCTGGTGCAGCACATAGTCGACGCCGGCGGTCGCTGCGCGGCAGGCGTCAGCGTCGCGGATGTCGCCCTCGATGAAGCGGAAGCGCTGCCATTGCTCGACGCTGACCGCGCCGCGCACCTCGTCCAGGTTGCGCTGGAAGCCGGTGGCGAAGTTGTCCAGGCCCACCACGCGCTGGTCAAGCTTGAGCAGCGTCTCCAGCAGGTTAGAGCCGATGAAGCCGGCGCAGCCGGTGATTAGCCAGGTTTTCGGATGTTGCGGCAGCGTTTGCAGCAGGTGGTCGTAACGGGTCATGGCATGCATCACAGGCGAATATCGGAGTCGGCTTGATCGAGTACGTATTTCAGGTCATACAGCACATGCTCGGGCTTGCCCAGCGCGCGCAGGCCGGCGGCGCCGATCTCGCGGAATTCGTTGTGCGCCACCGCCAGCACGACCGCGTCGTAGTGGCCGTTCTGCGGTTTGTTGATCGGCAGAATACCATATTCGTGGCGGGCGGCCTCGGCGCTGACCCACGGGTCATAGACGTCGATCTTGACGTTGTACTCCTTCAGTTCGTCGATGATGCTGATCACCTTGGTATTGCGCAGGTCCGGGCAGTTTTCCTTGAACGTCAGGCCCAGCACCAGGATGTTGGCGCCGTCGATCTGAATGCGGCGCTTGAGCATCTCCTTGACCAACTGGCCGGCGACGTAGCCACCCATGCTGTCGTTGATGCGGCGGCCGGCCAGGATCACCTGCGGGTGGTAGCCGATCGACTCGGCCTTATGGGTCAGGTAGTAGGGGTCGACGCCGATGCAGTGGCCGCCCACCAGGCCCGGACGGAAGGGCAGGAAGTTCCATTTGGTGCCGGCCGCTTTGAGCACGTCCTCGGTGTCGATGCCGAGCTTGTTGAAGATGATGGTCAGTTCGTTCATCAGCGCGATGTTCAGGTCGCGCTGGGTGTTTTCGATGACCTTGGCGGCCTCGGCCACGCGGATCGAGGCCGCCTTGTGCGTGCCGGCCTCGATTATACTGCCGTACAGCGCGTCGACGAAGTCGGCCGCTTCCGGCGTCGAGCCGGAGGTGACCTTGGTGATGGTGGTCAGGCGGTGCGCCTTGTCGCCCGGGTTGATGCGCTCCGGGCTGTAGCCGATGTAGAAGTCGCGGTTGTACTGCAGGCCGGACACCTGTTCGATGATCGGCACGCAGTATTCCTCGGTGGCGCCGGGGTAGACGGTCGATTCGAACACGGCGATGTCGCCCTGCTTGATGACCTTGCCCAGCAGCTCGGAGGCGCGCTGCAGCGGCGTCAGGTCCGGCTGTTTGTGGTCGTCGATCGGGGTCGGCACGGTGACGATGTAGACGCTGGCCGCGCGCAGGTCCTCGGCGTCGGTGCTGAAGCTGAGGTGCGTCGCGCTGGCCAGCTCGTCGGCGTCGGTTTCCAGCGTATGGTCGACACCGTCGCGCAGTTCTGCGATGCGTTGGGTGTTGATATCGAAGCCCAAGGTAGGGTACAGCTTGCCGAATTCCACAGCCAGTGGTAGGCCAACGTAGCCGAGGCCGATAATCGCGATAGAGGTGTTGTTTGTCAGAAGTTGCATGTTTGCTCGATAGGTTGGTCAACGCGCTGGCGTTGATGCGGGTGGAAACAGACTACGAAAATAACGATGGCGCGTGTCCCTAGGCGACCATGGGGACGGCTGCCGGCTGGGGCGCGACGGCGGCGCCGAGCGGTGCCGCATCGCGCGGTGGCGACGCGTATTCCGGCACGATGTCGCGCACCACATCCTTGACCCGCTGCTCGTCGAGCGTGGCGCAGGCCTGGCGCAGTGTGTCCAGCATGCGCGCCAGCACCGCCGGCTCCAGCGCGTACTCGGTGGTGACCATGATGCGCGGATGTTCGCTCGGCTGGCTTTCGCCGCCGATCAGCAATTCCTCGTACAGCTTTTCGCCGGGGCGCAGGCCGACATACTTGATCTCGATCTCGTTGTCCGGGAACTCGGCGGTCTTCTCGGTCAGGCCAACCAGGCCGATCATGGTGCGCGCCAGGTCGATGATGCGGATCGGTTCGCCCATGTCCAGCACGAACACCTCGCCGCCGCGCGCCATCGAGCCGGCCTGCATGACCAGCTGCGCCGCCTCGGGAATGAGCATGAAGTAACGGGTGATGTCGGGGTGGGTGATGGTGATCGGGCCGCCGTTGGCGATTTGCGCCTGAAAGAACGGTACCACCGAGCCGGACGAGCCCAGCACATTGCCGAAGCGCACCATGCAGAACGTCGTCGCGGTGTTTTGCAGGGCCGCCGCCTGGAAGATCAGCTCGGCGATGCGCTTGCTGGCACCCATGATGTTGGTCGGGCGCACCGCCTTGTCGCTGGATATCAGCACGCATGTCGCCACCTGATACTTGTGAGCGGCGGCGGCGATCACCTGGGCGCCGATGACGTTGTTGCGGATGCCCTCGATGACGTTCGATTCAACCAGCGGCACATGCTTGTAGGCCGCCGCGTGGTAGATCGTGCCGATCTGGTTCTCGCGCAGGATGCGCTCGACCAGCGGGGCGTCGCACACCGAACCCAAGTAGGGCGTCAGCGCCAGATCGGGAAAGCGCACGCGCAACTCCTGTTCGATCATGAACAGCGAAAACTCGGAATGGTCCAGCAGGCACAGGCGGGTGGGGTGCAGCGCGGCGATCTGGCGGCACAGCTCGCTGCCGATGGAGCCGCCCGCGCCGGTGACCAGCACTTCGCGCCCGTTCACGCACTGGGCGAACAGGTCTTCGCGCGGCGGCACCATGTCGCGCCCCAGCAAGTCCTCGATTTTGACCTCGCGGATGGCCTGCGCGCTGACCTTGTCGTCCGACAGCTCGACCAGGCTGCTGAGCATCTTGACCTGGCAGCCGGTTTCGCTCAGCATGGACATCACTTGGCGGCGACGCTGGCGGCTCGCGTGCGGAATCGCCAGCACGATCAACTGGATGCTTTTTTCCTCGATGATTTCGGCCACCCGCGCGCTGGAGTAGACTTTCAGGCCAGCCACCGTGTGGTGTTTAAAGATGTGCTTGTCGTCAAAAAAACACAGCGGTTGGTATTTTTCGCTGGCGCGCATCGACAGCGCCAGCTGCGCACCGTGCTCGCCGGCGCCGAAGATGGCGATGTTGCGCTTGTTGCGACGCAAGAGGCCGGTGTGGGTGCGCAGGAAATCGCGCACCAGCATGCGCGAGGAGACCACGTAGGAGAAGGTGATGAACCAGTAGATCATCAACGCCGTGCGCGGCAGGCGCTGATCGTTAAACATCGCCGCAGCTAGGTAAGTGGCCAGCGTGACTGCGGCGAGCGCGATGCCGGATTTAATCAGCAGGTGCTTGTCGATGAAGCGGATCACCGCCCGATATAGCCCGGAGACGTGAAACACGGCGATGGTGATGACAGTGATCAGCAGGTAGGGCAAGTAGCCGTAGCTGCTGACTTGTGCCGGGCCGCCCAAGCGCAGCACCATGGAAATCAGCAAGCAGAGTGGGATGGACAGTGCGTCGCCACAAACCATGAGCAGCACCTTCCAGCGCCGCGGCAGTCGCACCAAGGCTGCGGACAGTGTCGCAAGAAAAGCTTGATTCATCTTCAAGAACTCGTTCGTCAGTTGTTTTGGACAGCGGGTGCAGCGCGAAAGGATCGGAAGCCGGGCATGCCCTGCCTGGCGCAATCGTGCACCGTCAGTTCATTCATAAAAGTAGACTGACTTAATATGGTGTAAGATAGCATAGTATTATGCTTTTCCAAAGTAACTTTCCCTTTTTTTAATGACATCGTGCTACTATTTGCTCAGCGCGTGTCTTAAAATAGCTGCAGTGCAACAAAAAACCATGCGCAAAATTTCCTAATGGAAAAAATGATTGCGAGCCCCCTTTTATCGTGCAATGCAGCGCAGGTTGCCAAACTTTCACACTCTTTTCTGTTACTTATCTATGAACGATAAAATTCTGTTTGTGCGTCACATCATGACGCTGGCTGTGGCTGCGGCCTGTACGCAGGTTGCTTGGGCGCAGACTGCGCCTGCGGGTGAACTTGGCGCGCAGGAAAGCAAGTCGTCCGAGTCGGCGCCGGCCCCGGTCACCCCGATCAGCAGCACCGCGCAGAGCACCGACAGCATCTTCGGCGCCACCATCAATCCCAATCAGGTTGCGTTCACGCCTAGCTACGAAAGCAACAGCCGAGCCAGCTTGCCGGGTATCATGACTGCGCCCGCCTTTGGTGCGCCGGTGCGTTTCGGTGGCCTGTATGTTTATCCGGACGTGGTGCTGTCCCACGGTCATAACGATAATTTGTTGGGTTCATCCAACAATGAGTTGGGCACCCAGTTCACTAGCCTTAACACCTATTTGGTGGCCGAACTGAAAAATGATGGCGACCGCTATACCGCTAGTTACACCGGCAACTTTACCCGTTTCGACAAGAGCTCGGCGGATAATTTTGATCACCACACGCTGGCGATCGCCGGCGACAATACTTTCACTAGCCGGGCGCGCCTGGGCTGGACTGCCGGCTACCAAGCTAGCACCGACCCGCGCGGCTCGACCGACCGCACTTTGTCGGCCACGCCGGACAAATGGCACGCCTCGTCGGCGGCCGCCTTGTTTGCCTATGGCGCGCAGGGCGCGATCGGGCGTTTCGAGGTGGAATCGTTCGTGCAGGAGAAGCGCTACGACAACAACCTGACCGTCACCGCCGGCGGCGACCTGAATCTGATCAATGTCGCCGGTCGCTTCCTGTACCGCGTGGCGCCGAAGACCTCGCTGCTGTTTGAATTGCGCAACATCAAGACCGATTACCAGCTGAGTACTTCGACCAACACCAACACCGATCGCCGCGCGCTGGTCGGCGTCACGTGGGAGGCGACCGCCGCCACCACCGGTGTGATCAAGATCGGTCAGCTGAAGAAGGATTTCGACAGCAATGCCCGTAGTGACTACTCCGGCGTGAGCTGGGAGGGTTCGGTGCGCTGGACGCCGTTGACTTATTCGACCCTCGACTTCAATACTTCGCGCGCACCGGCTGATTCTACCGGTGTCGGCGATTACATCCTGAACCGCAACGAGAGCGTACGCTGGAGCCATCAGTGGAACTCGTTCACGACGACGAAAGTTAACCTCGGCCAGGTCGATTCAGCTTATCATGGTATTAATTTGCAACAAAATACCAAGAATTATGGCGTAGGGATCAGTTACGCGGTGCGCCGCTGGCTGAACCTGAGCGCCGAGCTGGCGTCGACCCGCCGGACATCGAATGTGTCGGCTCAGGAATACAAGCGCAACGTGTTCTCTTTGTCGCTTGAAGGCACGTTGTAAGCGCGTGCTTGCGTTCTAATGACGCCGGGTGGGTGGGACTCCCCCCGGCGCTATTGGTTTTGGATCATTGTTTTTGTACTCAGAGTTCTCCATGAAGTTTACATTGTTACTGATAGTCCTGAGCGCGCTGTGCCGCTCCGCTGTAGCACAGGAAGCCCCTCAAGCTGACGCCGACGCCTGGAAGGCCCAGGCGGTGTCGGCCAGCACAGCATACTCGTCCTACCGCTTGGGAGCTGGCGATGTGCTCAACATCGTGGTCTTCGGTGAAGATGACCTCAGCAAGGAAAAAATCAAGCTGACCGATGCCGGCACCCTGTCCTATCCGGTGCTGGGCGAATTGCGGGTGCTGGGCTTGACGGTGGGGGATCTTGAGCGCGTTATCACCGAGGGTTTGCGCGGACGTTATCTGGTCAATCCGCGCGTGTCGGTACAGGTGGCGGAATACCGGCCGTTCTACATCAACGGCATGGTCGAGAAGCCGGGCGGTTATCCGTACCAGCCCGGACTGACGGTGCGCAAGGCGGGCTCGATCGCCGGCGGCTTCCGCGAGCGGGCCTCCTCGTCGAAGATGTATGTGATCCGCGAAAACGACCCGAACAACAAAGCGGAGAAGGTCAACATGAATACCCTGATCAATCCGGGCGACATCGTGACCATTGAAGAAAGCTTCTTCTGATATCCGTGCTGGCCATCGCCGCCCGCCTTACCAAGTTATCCGCATTTATTCTACTTATTCATGAAACCATCTGATTCGCTCACTCCTGTCCCTCCGTCGGCGCAGCCGGCGCATTTGCACGAACTGGAGATCACGCTCGACTTCGTCGAGTATTGGCGCAGTATTACCAAGCGTAAATGGTCGATCCTGGCGTTCGGCGTTATGGTCGCCGTCTTGGCCGCCGTGGCGGTGTTCGCCATGACGCCGATCTATCGTTCGACCGTGACGCTGCTGATCGACGCCAATAAATCCAAGGTGGTGTCGATCGATTCCGTTTATGGCGGCTTTAGCGACAACCGCGACTACTACATGACACAGGTGGAGATCTTGAAGGCGCCCGACGTGGCGCTCAAGACCATTACCAGGATGAAGTTGTGGGAAAATCCCGAATTCGATCCACGCGAGGCTGACGGCGGTCTGGTCAACGATGCGCTGGTAGCTATCGGTTTCGCCGACCAGCGGCCCAAGGTCTGGAACGAGGAGTCGTTGGCGCGCGCCGTGCTGAGCAAGTTCAACAAGCGCCTGACGGTCGAGCCGATACGCCTGAGCTTGCTGGTCAAGGTCAGCTTCGATGCCGCCGACAGGCAACTGGCCGCCGATGTCGCCAATGCCATGGCGGCGACGTTCATCGAGGCCGATCTGGACGTGCATTTCCAGATGACCCAGAAAGCCAGTGCCTGGCTGCAGGACCGCACCGCCGGCATCCGCAAGAAGCTGGACGAGTCCGAGCGCCAGTTGCAGGCGTACCGCGACCAGGCCGGCATCGTGGATGTCAAGAGCGCCTCACAAAGCGGCCAAGGCAAGCAGGTGGAAGAGCTGACCCAGCGCATGGTCGAGTCGCGCCTGCGTCTGGCCGAGGCGGAGAATGCCTACAACCAGATCAAGTCGGCGCCGCCGGGCGCCGATCTGGCGTCGCTGCCGGCTGTGGTACGCAACACCGTGGTCGGCGAGGCGCTGCGTCAGCAGGCCGAAGCCGAGCGTAAATTATCCGAGATTGCCCAGCGCTACGGCCACGACCACCCTAAATACGTGCAGGCCGACGGCGAGGTCAAGGCCGCCCGCGATAATGTCAAGCGCCAGACCGACAACGTGGTGGCCAGCGTGACCCGCGAGTATGAAGTGGCGCGCGGCACCCTGCGCACGCTGGAGGGGGCATTGGGGCAGGCGCGCGGCGCGATCCAGAACACCAATCGCAAGGAATTCCAGCTCAACGTGCTGGAGCGCGAGGTGGAGTCCAACCGCCAGATCTACGACATGTTCGTGAAACGCGCCAAGGAAACCAGTGTTGCCGGCGATCTGGAGAATGCGGTCGCCCGCGTGGTCGATCAGGCCAAGACCTCTGGTGCCCCGGTCAAGCCGAAGAAGGGCCAGATCATCCTGATCGCCCTGGCGCTCGGTCTGCTGGGCGGCGTCATGGCGTCCTTGCTGATGGACCTGCTGGACAACACGCTGAAGAGCACGGCGGACGTCGAGACCAAGCTTAAGCAGCCATTGCTGACTTCGCTGCCGTTGCTGTCCAAAAAGTCGGCAGACCGCACCACCACCGCGCACATCTTCATGGATGAGCCGCAATCGCTGTATGCGGAGTCGATCCGCACCGCACTGACCAGCGTGATGATGTCCACCATCGATCTTGACCGCCGCGTGCTGCTGGTCACCTCCAGCGTGCCGGGCGAGGGCAAGACCACGTTCTCGATCAATCTGGCAATGGCGCATGCGCTGACCAAGCGCACGCTGCTGATCGACGCCGACATGCGCCGTCCGGCTATCGGTAAGGGACTGGAAATCAGTGGCAATGCGGCTGGCCTGTCGGCCCTGGTGGCGGGCACGGCACCGCTGGAGCAGTGCCTGCGCACAGTGGAGGGGACGTCGCTGTCGGTGATCACCGCCGGCATGTCGCCGCTCAATCCGCTGGAAATGCTGATGTCGCAACGCTTCCAGGACACGCTGGCCAAGTTGTCCCAAGAGTTCGAGGTCATCGTCATCGACTCGCCGCCGGTCGGTCTGGTCAGCGACGCGCTGGTGCTGTCGAAATACGCGACCGGCGTCATCTACGTGGCCAAGGCGGTCGATACGCCTTACCAGCTGGCGCGCCGCGGCCTGCTGCGCCTTAAGCGCGCGGACGGCAACATCCTCGGCGTGGTGTTGAACTGCTTCGACTTCAAAAAAGCCGAACGCTACTACGGCGAGTATTCGGCCTACGGCAGCGGCGACTACGGCAAGGACGGCTATGGCGGCTATGGCGTTGGCTATGGCACCGGCGACACCAAGACGAGCAAAAACGCCGCCTAAGCGATGGCCCGGCCGATGCCGGGCCTCGCTCTTGATTACTGACTGTTATGATAGATCTGCACTGCCATTTTCTTCCCGGTGTCGACGATGGTCCGGAACAGCTGGATGAAGCCGTTCAGCTGGCTGAGGCGGCGGTCGCCAACGGCATCCGTGCCGCTGCGCTGACGCCGCATGTTCATCCGCGCCGCTATCCCAACACCCGCGCCAGTCTGCAGCAGGTGTTCTGGGATTTTCAACAGACGCTTATCCAGCGCAATATCCCGCTGCAACTGTTTTTGGGCGGCGAAGTGCGCTTCTCGCCCGAGTCGCTGGAGCTGATCCTGGCCGACAACGTGCCGTTTTACGGCGAGGTGGACGGTTACAAAATCATGTTGCTGGAGTTTCCTCATGAGATGATTCCGGCTGGTAGCCTGCAGTTCGTGCAGAAGCTGCTGAGCATGAATATTCGACCGCTGATCGCCCATCCCGAACGCAACAAGACCGTCATGAACGTCGTCGACAGCATACGTCCGTTCACCGATGCCGGTTGCTGGCTACAGGTGACGGCCGGCTCGCTGACCGGGCGCTTCGGCCGTACCGCGCAAAAGGTGGCGCTGCAATTGCTCGAAGAGGAGCTGATCTGGGCGTTGGCCACCGATGCCCACACGCTGACCACCCGCCCACCCGATCTGGCCTCGGGCCGCGACGCGGTGGCCGAGATCATGGGGCCGCGCCTGGCCAAGCGCATGGTGCTCGACCGTCCCGCCCGCATTCTGGGGCTGGACGCGGCCACGCTGGCGGCATGAGCGGCGTGCGGGGAGAGGGGCGTTACGCCTGGTACGGCCTGGGCTTGCTGGCCGGCGCCGCGTTGCTGTTGGCGCTGTTCTATGCCGGTCGCGCAGCCTTGGTCGACATCGCCACCATGCGCGCCCGCGCCGCCGTGATGCAGCTAAAGCGCGAGGGACGCATGCCGACGCCGTTGGAGTCGCGTGATTACTTGACGGCGCTGGAGACGGCGCTGTCCACCGCGCCCGACAGTGCTCAGCTGCACGAGGACATCGGCTTTCTGTACGCGGTGCGTGGCACCGCCGCGCTGCGCTTCCCGGAAATCTCGCGCGGCCTGCTGACGAAGGCGCTGTTCCACTATGAACTGGCGGCGCGCTACCGGCCGATGGATTCGCACGCCTGGTCCAGCATTGCGCTATGCAAGCACTTCCTCGACCAGAGCGACCCGGCGTTGTGGGCTGCTTACGACAAGGCCATGGCCTACGGCGCCAATGAGCCGGAGACCCAATACGCGCTGTTTACGGTCGGTTTGTCCCGCTGGGCGGAGCTGGGCACGGCACGGCAACAGGCGCTGCAGGCGGCGTACCAGCGCGCCCGGCCGCATTTGCGGGATCGGCTCACGCCGTTGGTTGCGCGCAGCCAGCGCCCCGGTTTCGCGGCCTGAGCGGCGCGCGGATGCTGGGCTAGAAAGCCTTAAAAAAAATTAGCCAAAATTGATTTTGCCCTATATAATTCTGGCCTCAATTCCCTGATAGCTCAGTCGGTAGAGCGACGGACTGTTAATCCGCAGGTCCCTGGTTCGAGTCCAGGTCGGGGAGCCAGTATTCCGAAAGGGCCCGTGAGAAATCACGGGCCCTTTTTCGTTGGGCTGGCTTTCATGAAGTGTTGTATTGTCGCGCTGAGTCCGCAATAGGCAGAGCGGGGTGTTTTGTCTGGGGTAGACTGTTTAGTTAATATGAATTAACAGACAACTCTCTCCGCTCACCTTAAGGACTGATCATGCTTGATTTGTTGTACAACTACCCCGGCTGGCAAGTCGGCACCGTCATTGTGATCGTCCCAATGATTCTGGTGTGCCTGATGCTCAAACTGTTCGACAAACTTATTCCACACGAGTCGCGCCTGGCGCACAACGAGTTTACCGCCAACATCATTTCCGTGATTGGCATTAACTATGCGGTGCTGATCGCTTTTGTGGCGGTGGCGGTATGGGGCTCTTTTGACAAGGCGTCGGCTGTCGCCAATACCGAGGCCGATGTCATCGGCAATATGTACCATGATGCGCCCGGCCTGGGGCATGCCGCCGGAGTTGAACTGCGCATGCACCTGAAGGATTATGTGGATACCGTGGTCACGCAGGAGTGGCCGGAGATGGCGCAAGGGCATTCGCCCAACGCCGGCTGGCGACCGCTGGACGATATTCAGGACATGCTGGCGCGCTATCACGCCCAGTCCAACACCGAGTCGGTGTATCTGACGGAAATATTGAAAAATCTGAACCAGGTGTACGATGCGCGCCGCGGACGGCTGTCGGCCTCGGAAGCGGGCGTGGAGCCGGTGGTCTGGGCCATCGTGTTGCTGGGAACGTGTTTGACGATCGGATTCACCTTCCTGTTCGGCATGCCCAGCCTGCGCATGCACATGGTCATGACCGGCGGCTTCACCGCCGCCGCCATGCTGGTGCTGGTGCTGATCATTGCGCTGGACTGGCCGTTCCGGGGCGAGGTGCAGGTGCAGCCTTCGATGTTTATGCGCACGCAAGCGACCATGCATCGACTCGACCTGCGCCCCATGCCCTGAGCCGGCGGCGTCGCGCCGGCCGTGCTGTGCGCTTACTTCGCCAGGCGGGCGGCCACCTCGGCGATGCGCTTGCCGTAGGCTTTGGCGGTGTCCAGATCGCCTTGCGGGATTTCGTCGACGCTGGCGTCGGAGGGCGACTGCACCAGCGCGCCGACCGAGCCGCCGAGATTGTTCAGATCGGTGCGCTGCGCGGCCTTGGTGTTGGCCGGCGCCAGACCCAGGCTGACCCAGATGCCGCCGTGTTGCGAGGCCAGCGTTTGCAGGGCGATCAGCGAGACCTGCTTGTCGCCGTTGAAGCTGGCGCTGTTGGTGAAGCCGCCGAACACCTTGTCTTGCCAGCCGCGCGTGAACCATACCTTGGAGCTGGCGTCGGCAAACTTCTTGAACTGCCAGCTCGGGCTGCCCATATAGGTCGGCGTGCCGAACACGATGGCGTCGGCCGCCGCCAGTTTGTCCCAGCCGCCTTCCGGCAGATTGCCGTCCGCGTCAATGGCCAGCAGTTCGCCGCCGGCGCCCGCGCCGACATACTCGGCGACGCGCTGGGTGTGGCCGTAGCCGGAATGGTAGACAACAATAATCTTGCTCATAAAATCTCCTGGTGGATGGCGAAAGTGCAGTGTAGCGGATCGATGACGGACTGATAAGTACGCACGCCAAGGTTAGTGTCCCGGGCGCTTGCACCGCAATCGGCCGAAAGTCCCATTCGCCAGGCCCTGCCGCAGCAGCAGGGTGGTGGGTTTTTGCATATTGATACGTAAAATTCACAGAAATATACGAATCCGGTGGACGAGAATCTTGCACGTGGGTATTCTGAATCCTGTTTCCGCTCTGTGGGCGGAAGGCGAAGGTTTCATTTTTAGAATAAAGAATAAGTAAGAGGTAGAAGATATGAGCGGCGAAAACGAAGCGATTGTCTACGGCACGGACGACCTGTTGGTGAGTCTGTGCAACTCGGTGACCCGGGTGCTCAACGTGGCAACGCAAAGCAAGGTGCATTATTCCGGCATGGTGCAACGGATTACCAAGGTCGGCCTGAAGCCGGACATCGGCTGCTTCGTGCTGTTTGATGGCGGCTTCACCGGCCTGGTGGTGCTGAATTTCTCGGCCGAGACCGCGATGGAGATCTACGAGCGCTACATGCTGCACATGGGCATGCCGAAGTCCGAGCTGGCCAGCTCCCACACCTCGGACGAGGTGTCCAACATCATGGGCGAGCTGATGAACCAGATCGTCGGCGACTTCACCGGCAAGATCCGCCGCGAGCTGCAAACCAACATCACGCAGAATCAGCCGAAGATGCTGGTGCTGAACAAGCAGATCGTGCTCAGCGTCGATACCCCGCTGGACCGCCCCGAAATGCGCCGCGTCAGCTTCTACACTGAGAAGAGCAACATCTTCTACCTGGAGCTGGCGATCGACCGCACCGAGTTCATCCAGGTGAAAGACTTTCAGGCCGACGAGATCATCGATGCCGATGCGCTGCTGGACCAGGAGCGTGACGCGCACCACGGCGGCGGCGCGGCGCCGGCCGCCGCCGCTGCCGCTGACAGCGACGCCGACGAGTTGCTCAAGTCGCTCGGCATGTAATTCCCTCCGCCACGGCCAGCCGCGCGCTGGCCGTGGCGCCGGGTGTGGCATTTTTTCTACAGCCACCCCGTCGTATTTCCCCCACATGCCGTTGCGGCAATCTTCCTCCTCGCACCCGCTTGTCGGATCGCCGACACAGCTAAGCCACTGAATATTCAGTTATCGCCTATGCTTAACCGAATTTCTAACAGTTAAATCCGTTTCAGATATATTCGTCTTGCAATACACGGTATCAATCCCTGAAAATATCGGCTTTCAAAAAAGTCAGTGCACTATTGATAGCTGCCGCGACGGCGTACCCGCCCTTGCGCTACCACGATCACGTTAGATGACCGGGTGGTGACCGACAAAAGAGAAAGCAGGAGACACTGGTTTCTAACTCTTTGCACTACATTTAAATCGGGAAATTTGATGATCAAACTGTCGAAGATGCACCAGCGCGTACTCGCGCTGAGCGCCATTCTGCCTATCGGTTCGGCCCTGGCCCAGACCGACGCGGCCACCCCCCAGCCGCAGCTGGAAACCGTGACCGTGACCGCCCAGCGTCGCGTGGAAAACATCAAGGATGTGCCGGTCTCCGTGACCATGCTGAGCAACGAAAAACTGGACGTGCTGCTGTCCGGCGGCCAGGACATCCGTTTCCTGGCGGGCAAAGTGCCTTCGCTGAACGTGGAGTCGTCGAACGGCCGTACCTTCCCGCGCTTCTACATCCGCGGCTACGGCAACACCGACTTCTCGAACTTCGCTTCGCAGCCGGTGTCGCTGATCTATGACGACGTGGTGCAAGAGAACGGCATCCTGAAAGGCTACCCGGTGTTCGACGTGGCCGGCGTGGAAGTGCTGCGCGGCCCACAGGGCACGCTGTTCGGCCGCAACACCCCGGCCGGCGTGGTCAAGTTTGAATCGGCCAAGCCTAACCTGGACAAGGTCGAAGGCTACTACAGCCTGTCGTGGGCCACCCACAACACCACCAGCCTGGAAGCGGCCGCCAACATTCCGCTGTCGAGCGAATGGGCGATGCGCGTGTCCACGCTGCGCCAGCACCGCGACAACTTCGTTGACAACACCTATACCAACGAAAAAGACGCGCTGGAAGGCTACAACGAACACGCCGAGCGCGTGCAGTTCCTGTACAAGCCGAGCACCACTTTCAACGCGCTGTTCAACGTGCACTCGCGCACCACCGACGGCAGCGCGCGCCTGTTCCGCGCCAACGTCATCAAGAAGGGCACCAACGACCTGGCGGACGGCTACGACTTCACCAAGATCGCCACCAACGGCCTGAACTTCCAGAACCTGAAGACCAACGGCGCCAACGCCCGTCTGAGCTGGGATCTCGGTTCGGTCAAGCTGTTCTCGGTCACCGGCTACGAAGGCGTGGACAGCTACCTGACCCACGGCGACATCGACGGCGGCACGCCGAACGCCGGCCCGGGCTTCATTCCCTTCCAGGTGGAAACCGCCGGCGGCATCAACCAGCTGAAGCAGTACAGCCAGGAATTCCGCGTCGAATCGAAGAACGCGGGTCCGCTGAACTGGCAGGCCGGCGTCTACTACTTCAAGGAAAGTGTTGAAGCCTTCAACGACACTTTCAACACCACCAGCCACGCGCTGTCCTCGCGCCTGATCAGCCACCAGAACAACACCGCCTACGCGGCCTTCGGTTCGGTGACCTATGACGTGTCGAACGACTTCACGCTGCGTGGCGGCCTGCGCTACACCCACGACCAGAAGGACTTCCGCACCGTGTCGGCCTGGAACGTGATCCAGGTGGGCGCCACCGCCGTGGACGAGAGCAAGAACAAGGCGAACTGGGACCTGAGCGGCACCTACAAGCTCAACAAGGACGTCAGCACCTACGCCCGCGTCGCCACCGGCTTCCGCGCGCCATCGATCGCCGCCGCCTCGTCGTCGGTGCCGATCACCGTGGCCGATGCCGAAACCATCACCTCGATCGAAGCCGGCATCAAGGCTGACCTGTTCAACCGCCGCGCCCGCGCGTCGCTGAGTGTGTTCAACTACGAAGTCAAGAACCAGCAGCTGACCGTGGTCGGCGGCAACTCCAACGTGACCAAGCTGATCAATGCCGCCAAGACCGCCGGCCGCGGTATCGAAGGCGAGATCGAAGGCTTCGTGACGCCGGACTTCAAGGTCAGCCTGAGCGGTTCGTACAACCACACCGAGATCAAGGACCCGAGCCTGTACGTGCAGAAGTGCGCGCAGTGCACCATCACCGATCCGATCGGTGCCAACGGTCTGGTGTCGATCAACGGCAACCCGCTGCCGCAGGCCGCCAAGTACATCGTGAACGCCACGGCACGCTACAACTGGCCACTGGCGAACGGCAACCTGTTCGTGCTGACCGACTGGTCGTACCGTAGCAAGATCAACTACTTCCTGTACGAATCGGTTGAATTCACCGGCAAGCCGCTCACCGAAGGTGGCGTGCGCGTGGGTTACAACTGGGCGGACGGCAAGTACGAGCTGGCTGGCTACGTGCGTAACGTGACCAACACCGCGCGCGTCATCGGCGGCATCGACTTCAACAACCTGACCGGCTTCGTCAACGAGCCACGTCAGTTTGGTGTGCAGTTCCGCGGCGGTTTCTGATTTTAGTTTCCGCTCAGCCTAGACAGCTGAAAAATGGCCGTATATAATGCGGCCTCAATTCCCTGATAGCTCAGTCGGTAGAGCGACGGACTGTTAATCCGCAGGTCCCTGGTTCGAGTCCAGGTCGGGGAGCCAGAATAAAAAAGCCCAGCCTTTACCGGCTGGGCTTTTTGCATTTCACCGCGCATTCGCGGCGGGAAGGGACGCGCTTACAGGCTGTTCACCCGCAGGGTTTGCGCTGGCGTTTTAATGTTGAACAGACGATCAATGTTGGGATGTTTGCCTGGATTGTCGCGTGCATCTTGCGTGTGTTCGGCATAAATCTTCAAGCCAAGTTCCGCCGCTTCAGGCGTGATCGCGCCGAGCGTTTCCGCCAGCCAGCCATAGACCCGCAGCGATCCCGCCTGGCCCGGTTTGTTTTCGATCCTGGCCACCGTAGTGCCGGACGGGTCGACAAGTGCGATTGCCGCAACCGTCTCCATCAAGGGAAGCAGGGCCAGATTGTCTGAAAATTTATCGCTGAAGTTTGGGAGGTGCATGTGCGCTCTTTAAAATGTTCATGGGGTAAAAACGGTATTTTGTCATATCGCGTGTTTTGTTGGCGAGGGACAGACGGTGAATTCGCAGGTTGCTGTCCATGTTACATAGTGCGCATTTTCGCTCCTGTCGGGCATGCTAACGTTCTTTAAAACACAGAACGACTTTAGTAGTCCAACTCACCTGGGAGCACTCTTATGAAGCGAAAGTATCTCTTACGAACCGGTGTGCGCGCTGTAATCGGCATGTGTCTGTGCATGGCCGTGCCCGTGACTGTCTGGGCGCAGGCGGCCCCGTCAAATGCCCAAGCATGCTCCAGTGAGTTGGGCAAGCCACTGTTGGCCGTTGCGCCTAGGCCGGCTAATCCGCCGGACAGCAACGGCGGCTTTATCAATCGGATTGCATCGTGCAATATGTGGCAAAACTTCTTTTACCTGAACTGGCCCGCCCTGGCGGGCCAGGCAGGCGTGCCGAATATGCATGCGAAGTTTGGCGCGCCGGGTGCGACAGTGTGGCAGACGCTTGCCTCGCCCGACCAGGTGTTCTTGCCCAATGGGCAAAAACCAGCGCCCTGGGGGCGGTGGACGGTGGACGCCGCCATCCCGCCCGCCGTCGCCGAACAAGTCCGGGCCGGCAAGCTGCGCGTCTTGCGCCAGGTCGTCAAATTCGTGGGCGATGCCGGCAGGCTACACAGTATTGATCAGGTCGATGGCCTGGTGCTGTATGACCAGCAAACTAAGCCGGTTTATTACGAAGTGATGCTGAACAAGACGTTGTACGATTACATTGTCGCCAACGGTCTCTACGAGGCCAAGGCACAGGCGGCCTATGCGGCCAAAAAAGCGATTGCCCCGCCGGTCGGCTCCTTCGAGCTCAAGGCGGCCTGGAAAGTTTTGTCGGCGTCAGAAGTGACCGGCAAACGCTTCTTTACAACGCGCGCTTACGTCATTTCGCCCGGCGGGGAGGGCAGCGTGCAGACCGTAGGCCTTGCTGGGCTGCATATCTTTGCGGGCGGTGGTTCTGATACGCAGGGCAATTCGGCCGGCTTGTGGGCCACGTTCGCACAGGTCGACAATGCTCCGCTGTCAGGTCAGGTACAAGCGTCTACCAAGTACAACTTCTTCGATCCGGCATCCAATGCGGTACCTAATCTGCCCTCCAAGGTCAATGGCAAGCAGGTGCCTGCTCCCACACAGGTCACCCAGGTCTGGGAGGACGACGTTGATGCGGCCGCAGTGACGCGCTATGCGCAAAGCCTGATCACCGGCGTGAATCAGGACGCCCCTTGGCAGTACTACAAGCTCATCAATACGCAATGGACGAGGGGGGGCTACTCCGCGACGCCGCCGCTTCCACAGAATGCGCCCTTGCCGCTGAAGGGCTCGGCGGGCGAGCCGAATACGACGCAGTTGCTCAATCCCGTGCTTGAAACCTATATGCAGGTCACGCAGGTGAAGGACGCGACCCAGCGCAGCTGTATGGCTTGCCATGCCTATGCCCAGGTCGCTGATCAAAAGCAGAAGTTTGCGACCGGCTTCAGTTTCCTGTTCAGTCGCGCGCAGGCGGCTCCCGTAGGCGACGCCGATTCGTCCCGTTAAGCAAGGCGCAAGGGAAAGGAAAGCCCCGCGAGCAGCGGGGCTTTTTTATCGTTTAGCGCTGCATGGCCTTTTGCCATTCGTCCTGGATGGCTTGTTTGAACTCCAGATAGCCCCAGTCCGAATCGGGCAGGAAGTGTTTGATCGCGCCGTCTTCGATGTAATCGAAATACTCATAGTGCTGCAGGTCGTCGTTCGGATAGCGGTAGCACTGGATCGTCGCGCAGAAGCTGCCACCCTGCTTAGGCGACGGGTTTTGCAACTGGTGGATCTGGTAGTAGTCCGGCGTCAGGAAGGTGACCTCGCCCGCATGGGCAATCGTGCTGCCCCAGGGCTGCTCGATCGACGGGCTGAGGGCGCTGAACCAGGATACCTTGATTTGCCCATGCAGCACCTTGATCACGGCGCAGGCTTGGCCATGGTCGTGAATCGGCGAGCCGTTACCGGCCGGCCAGATTTCCAGCACATAGGGCTGGCCCGGTGAGTCGCCCATATTGCTGTCGAGGGTGACGCGCAGGTAGCCGAAGATGGGGTCTTTTTCCGCCAGCTTGTTGTAGCACAGCGCGCCCGGGGTGGTGATGGAATACTGGATCGCCTGGGCAAACTCCGGAAAGTCGGTCGGTGTCAGGTTGATGCCGGGACCGGACACGTTGGCATACAGCCGCTGGCATACTTCGGGCAGATCGTTGACCACGGAGGCGCTGTTGGCGGCGATGACTTCCATCGTGATGGCCGCGGCTGGAATGATGTGTGGGGATGGGTCGAGCGTGACGGGAATGTCCAGCACCTTGAGGTGCGCGGCTGTCGCACCCCGGATGGCGATGTTGCTGATGTCCTTGCTGTAACCGCTCAGGGGGCAAGCGCTCTGGTCCTCCCAGTTGAACTCGTACAGCATCAGGTCGCGCAACATCTCGCCTTTGCCGTAGCGGATGCGCTGGTTGTTCGTATCCAGGCTGACCCAATAGGGCAGGCTGACGCCGGGCCGGTTGAGCAGCAGCGCCGCTTCCTCTGATTGCGCCAGCACGGTGGTAACGCCACCGGCCTGGCTGCTGATACTGAATCGTTCCGCGCTGACAGCGACTTCCACCAAGCTGCCGTCAGCGCTGGCGAGGACGATGCGCAAGGTATTGTCGACCACGGTCGGATTGACCGATACCGTACCTTGTCCTTTGACCGGGAATACCGCCTCCTGTGGTGTGGCGACCGCGTAGTGCAGCCTGACGCGCGGGTTTCTGGTTTGCAGAGTGGCCATGTGTTGCGTCCTTTGCTTGGAAGTTGAGGAAGTGTGCAGCTAGCTCAACTATATAAGCTCGAACGGGGGAGAAAATGCGCGCATTGTCACCTGGCCGCAAAGGTCGCGCCCATAGCAAAACGCCCGAGCATGCGATCGGGCGTTTTGGCTTGGGGCAGCTTACTGGCCGCCGTAAGGCGAGATAGGCTTGATGTTGCCGTGCTCGTCGTAGAACAGCTCGGTCACCTTCACCGAGCGCAGGTGCGTGATGCCTTGGGACAGGCTGCTGTCGTGGTAGTACAGGAACCAGCGGCCTTCGAACTCGACGATCGAGTGGTGCGTGGTCCAGCCGATCACCGGCGTCAGGATCTGGCCCTGGTAGGTGAACGGGCCGTAGGGGCTGTCGCCGGTGGCGTAGCACAGCAAGTGGGTGTCGCCGGTCGAGTAGGAGAAATAGTACTTGCCGTTGTACTTGTGCATCCACGGGCCTTCGAAGTAGCGGCGGTCATGGTCCCCGGCCAGCAGCGGTTGGCCGTGCTCGTCCAGAATCTCCACCGCGCGCGGCGCCTCGGCCAGCGATGTCATGTCCTTTGACAGACGCGCCACGCGCGCGGTCAGCGCCGGCTGGTCGTCCGCCGGCTCCTCGTTGCCGTCGGCGTAGACGTTGTCGCGGTACTTCTGCAACTGGCCGCCCCAGATGCCGCCGAAGTACAGGTAGAACTCGCCCTGGTCCTCAAACACCGCCGGGTCGATCGAGTAGCTGCCTTCGATCGGCGTGGCCGCCGGCGTGAACGGGCCGGCCGGATGGTCGCCCACCGCCACGCCGATCTGGAAAATGCCGTCGGTCTTCTTGGCCGGGAAGTACAGATAGTATTTGCCGTCCTTGCGGGCCGCATCCGGCGCCCACATCTGGCGCTCGGCCCATGGCACGTCCTTCACATGCAGGGCGACGCCGTGGTCGGTGACCGGGCCGTCCGGCGTGGCCTGCGACAACACGTGGTAGTCCTCCATGCCGAAGTGGTCGCCGTTGTCGTTGAACGGAATGCCGGCTTCGATGTCGTGCGAAGGATAGATGTACAGCTTGCCGTCGAACACGTGGGCCGACGGATCGGCGGTGTAGATGTGCGTGACCAGCGGCTGCGAAATGGCGTGTTGCAGGGCCTGCTCTTCGGCGGGTGTCAGTGGTTCGGACATGGTGTGCCTTTATCGGTTCAGTTGGCGGCGGCGCGGCGGGCGAACAGTTCTTGTTCGATGGTGCGCTCGGTGGCCTTGTTGATGTGGTAGAAGTAGAGGATGGCCGCGCCCAGCAGGAACGGAATCGAGGCGTAGATGCTGATCGACACGCGAATGCCGTCCGCCACCACCGGCGATTGCTGGGTCAGTGTGCCGTCATAGCCGTAGCTCGACAGCAGCGCCGCGACCAGCGCACCACCGATGCTGAGGCCGGCCTTGAGGCCGAAGATCATCGCCGAGAACAGCAGGGCGGTGGCGCGGCGGTTGTTTTTCCATTCCGAGTAGTCGGCCACGTCGGCGATCATCGCCCACAGCAGCGGGATGGTGATGCCGTAGAAGAAGCCGTGCAGGATCTGCGCACCAAAGATCAGGCCGATCGAGGTCGGCGCGAAGCCGTAGAACACCAGCATGAACACGGTGGAGATAAACAGCGTCAGCGCATACACGTCGCGCTTGCCGAAGCGGTCGGCCAGCGATTTGGAGAAGCCGATGCCGACGATCATGCAGACGATGCCGGCGCCGTTGAACAGACTGAAGGCGGAGGTCGCCGGATCTTCCGGCCACTGGAACCTGGTCAGCCCGATGCTGTTGAGTGCCGCGTTCAGGTGCGCGATGAAGCCGTTGAAGCCGATGTCGTGGAGGAACTGCGCCAGCGCGGCCTGCTGCAGGTAGTCCTTGAAATAGTAGATGTACAGGCCGCCTTTCAGGGCCAGCGTAATGAAAACCAGAATGGTCAGCAGCAGCATCACCACCCACGGCTTGTTGCCAAGCAGGTCGGCGATGTCCTGGCGCACGCTGGAGCGCTGCGCGGCGGTCGGCACAATGCGCTCACGCGTGGTGAAGAAGGTGATCAGGAAGCAGATGGTGCCGGCCACGGCAAAGATGATCATGGTGTTCTGGAAGCCAGCCACCTTGTCGCCGCCGCCGAGGATCAGCACCAGCGGCAGCAGCAATACCTGGATGATCAGCTGGGCGATCATCACGGCGACGAAGCGGTAGGCCGACAGGCTGTTGCGCTCCTGCATGCTGCCGGTCAGCACGCCGCTCAGCGCCGAGTACGGCAGGTTGTTGGCCGAGTACACCAGCATCAGCATCAGGTAGGTCAGCGTGGCGTAGATGATCTTGCCGCGCTCGCCCAGGTCCGGCGTGCTGAAGGCGAGAATGGCGATCAGGCCGAACGGGACCGAGGTCCACAGCAGCCATGGGCGGAACTTGCCCCAGCGCGTGTTGGTACGGTCGGCCAGCAGCCCCATCAAGGGATTGAAACAGGCGCCCGCCAGACCGCCGAGGAAGATGATGGTGGCGGCGGCGTTGGCCGGAATCTTGTAGACGTCCGTGTAGAAAAACGCGATGAAGGTGAGCAGGGTCTGGAAGATCAGGTTGGCGGCCAGGTCGCCCAGGCTGTAGCCGATCTTTTCCGTGACCGAGAGTTTGCCCGTTGGGCTCGAAGTGGCGTTGGTCATGATGTCCGATATTGTTGTGTATGGCCGGGTCTCCACGGCGTTTTCATGGTATTACCATGCTGCGTTGCATCAAATGAATAGCGCAACCATTTCATTGTGACTTTTCTGACTATCAACGTCAAGCAGATTCATTTTCTGTCCGGGAGCATGTTTTGCGCGCTTGGTGGATAATCGCCGCATCGTTCATTCTGAAGGGTTTCGCATCATGACAGATTTGTCCGCATTTCCTATCGCCGGCAAGTGGCCGGCCCGGCATCCCGACCGTATCCAGCTGTACTCGCTGCCGACGCCGAATGGCGTCAAGGTATCGATAGTTCTGGAGGAAATGGGGCTGCCTTACGAGCCGCATCTGGTCAGCTTTGAGACCCAGGACCAGATGTCGCCGGAATTCCTGTCGCTGAATCCGAATAACAAGATTCCGGCCATCATCGATCCAAACGGGCCAGACGGCAAGCCGTTGCCGCTGTTCGAGTCGGGCGCGATTTTGCTGTACCTCGCCGAGAAGACCGGAAAATTGCTGCCCAAGGATGCCGCCGGCCGCTACGAGACCATCCAGTGGCTGATGTTCCAGGTGGGCGGGGTTGGTCCGATGTTTGGCCAGTTGGGCTTCTTCCACAAGTTCGCCGGCAAGGAGTATGAGGACAAGCGCCCGCGCGACCGCTATGTCCATGAATCGCGGCGCCTGCTGGGCGTGCTGGAGCAGCGCATGGCTGGCCGCCAGTGGCTGATGGGCGACGAGTACACCATTGCCGACATCGCCGTCTGGCCGTGGGTGCGCAACCTGGTGGGCCACTACGGCGCCGGCGAGCTGGTGGAATTCGGCAAGTTCCCGAATCTGCGGCGCGTGCTGGATGCCTTCGTTGCGCGTCCGGCGGTGGCGAAAGGCCTGGAGATTCCGCAGCGCGGCTGATCTTCAATGCGCGGGGACGCGGCAGGCGGCGTCGGTTTCCCAACGTCCTGAGCAGATGCGGGAGCGGCAGAGCATGCCTTCGATCATGCCGAGCTGCTTGCAGCGGGCCAGCAGTTGTGCGGTGGTGTCGCCGTCCTGACGTTCGACGATGTCCCGGCTGCGTTCGGGTGACACCAAGGCGGGTTTGCCTGCATGGGCGACCAGCGCCGTCAGCAGCGTGACGTCGGTGTCGACGCCGGTTGGCGTTGGCGATTTGGCGACCGGTGGGCGTGCCGTTGGCCCCGCTGGCTTGTGGGGCGCTGCGCGTGAAGGGGCCGGCGCGGCGGCGGTGGCTATCGCGGCGGTTGGAACGGTGTCGGGCCCGCTGCTGATTGTGGCGCTGGTGGCAACATGATCCGCCGTGGCCGGCTCATTGATGATGGCCGCCGCTACGCCTGTCGCCGCTTCCTCGTGTGTCGCCGGGATGGTTCTGGCCGGTAGCGCTGTGCTGGGCGCCGCTGTGGATGCCGCGGAACGAAACGTCTGCGGCGTAATCCGGTTGTCATGCATCAGCCATGCCACGCTGCACATTACCAGTAGCAGCGCACACAATCCTATCGTCCAGCCATCGATGGTCCAGCCCGCCGCACGCACCGCGATGGCCGGCGTGCGCGGACCATGCTCCAGTTGCGCCAGAATGCGCTTGTCCACCGCCGCGCGTGGCGAGGCGGTCAGCAAATCAGGTTTCGACGTTTCCACAATTTCCCCCTCGCATTTGATCTGGCCGGTATCACCTTGCTGCGAACGGCCTACGATGAAGTGTCCTGTCTGTGGCGTTGGCCCGTTTTGATGGAGCGCACCATGTTTCTCTTTTCTATGTTGTTGTTCTTTGTATTGACGTGTTTTTGCGCCTGGCTGTTGCTGTTTCCCGCCGGGCGCGAGGGGGTAATGCAGTCGGTCGGCGCGGCGGGGCGCCGCGTGGGCCGGCATTTACGCGGCGGCGCACGTCAGGGGGCTCAGCAGGCCGTGGTGCTGGGACGGGACGCCGGCGGCACGGTGCGTCAAGCGCTGCAATTTCTCGGGCGTCGCTGGCCGCTGCTGCTGGCCGTCTCGATATTGCTGGTGGTGCCGCCGCTGCTGGCGCTGATGCTCAGCGGCCGCGGCATGCTGTCCGGTTACGACAGCGACACCCACGCCATCAACGATCAGATCGCCGGTCTGCTGCAAGGGGAGCAGCTGACCGCGCCGGCGCCACCGCCGCCACTGGCGTTCGCCACCGCCGAAGTCACGCTGGTGCGGCCGATGCTGGACAGTGCCAACCGCAACTGGCAACTGCTGGACCCGGCATTCGCGCAGCGGCTGCTGCTGGTCTTCAAGATCATGAAAGAGCGCCATGGCTATGACATGGCCATCCTCGAAGGCTATCGCAGCCCAGAGCGGCAGAATACGCTGGCCGCCGCCGGTCCCAGCGTCACCAACGCCAAGGCCTTCCAGAGCTACCATCAGTTCGGCCTGGCGGCGGACTGCGCCTTCCTGCGCGACGGCAAACTGCTGATTTCCGAGAAAGATCCATGGGCGATGCGCGGCTACCAGCTGTACGGCGTGGTCGCCGAGGCCGCCGGCCTGACCTGGGGCGGCCGCTGGACCATGATGGACTTCGGTCATGCCGAGCTGCGCGTGGCTGGGACCGTAAAGAAATAAGCGCCATTGTTTTTGCGCAAGAGTTACCGGTTTTATTGGTGGCAACATGCATCGGTCCGCCCGTCGCCTGGGCGCCGCCGTGTTCGCCGGACACCATCTATGCTGCGCAGACTCTGGAGCTTCCTGACCGACAGCCGCAACCTCACCATCATGGGTTTGATGGCGATGGCGGCCTTCTTCTATCTCGGCGCGCAAGTGCTGGAGCTGGCGCTGATCTGGGCGCTGGGGGCGACCGCCGTCATGCTGGCGCTGGCGGGCGCGGTGTGGGGCTGGCGCCGTTGGCGGGCGCGGCGCGAATCGGAGCAACTGGGCGAGGCCATTGGCCGGCCGGAGCCCGCCGCCGATCCCTCCGCCGCCGAGGTCAAGGCGATCCGGGATGCGATGCTGAAAGCGATCGACACCATCAAGGGTTCCAAGCTGGGCATCGTCGCCGGCACGCGCGCCTTGTACGAACTGCCCTGGTACATGATCATCGGGAATCCGGCGGCCGGCAAAAGCACGGCGATCACCAACTCCGGCCTGCAGTTCCCCTTCGCCGACGGCAAGGTGCTGCAGGGTGTGGGCGGCACGCGCAACTGCGACTGGTTCTTTACCACTGAAGGCATTCTGCTCGATACCGCTGGCCGCTACTCGGTGCAGGACGAACACCGGGCGGAGTGGCACGGCTTTCTGGATCTGTTGAAGAAGTACCGGCGCCGGGCACCGGTCAACGGCATCATCATCGCCGTCAGCATCGCGGAGCTGCGCGGTGACGATCCGGAGGCCGGCATCAAGCTGGCGCGTAGCCTGCGCAAGCGCGTGCAGGACCTGATCGAGCGGCTGGAGGTGTTTGCGCCGGTGTACGTGGTGTTTACCAAGGCGGACCTGATCGCGGGCTTCGGCGAATTCTTCGCCCAATCGGAACGCGCGGAACGTGAACGGGTGTGGGGCGCCACCATGCCGTATCAACGCAAGACCGGCAGCCAGCAGGTGTTGGCCTTCTTCGATAACGCTTTCGATGAGCTGTGCGATGGCCTGAAGGCGCTGAGCATCGCCACCATGGGCCAGCAACGGCGCGAGCGCATGGAGCCTGGCGTGTTCACCTTCCCGCTGGAGTTCTCGACGATCCGCGCGCCGCTGCGTGCTTTTCTGGTGACGCTGTTCGAAGAAAATCCGTTTCAGTTCAAGCCCGTATTCCGCGGCTTCTACTTCACCAGCGCCTTGCAGGAAGGGATGCCGATGAGCGAGCAGTCGCAGCGTGTCGCCAAGCGCTTCGCGCTGGCCGCGCCGGATGCGGCGGCGGTGGCCGGCGCGGGCCATTCCGGCTTCTTCCTGCTGAACCTTTTTCGCAAGGTGATCTTCGCTGACAGGGACCTGGTGTCGCAATACGCCAGCAAGAACAAGCTGCGGCTGAAGTATGCGGCCTTCTTTGGTGCCGTGCTGCTGCTGGGCGCCTCGCTGGGCGGCTGGAGCTGGTCCTACATGGGCAACCGTCAACTGGTCAGCAATGTGCAGGCGGACCTCGACAAGGTGATCAAGCTGCAGGCCAAGCGTCTGGACCTGCAATCACGGCTGGAGGCGCTGGAAATTATCCAGGACCGCATCGGACAACTGGAAAAATATCGTGAATCGCGACCATGGTCGCTGCGCATGGGACTCTACCAGGGCGAGACGCTGGAACGCAAGCTGCGCGAGGAATACTTCGCCGGCGTGAAGAGTGTGATGCTGACGCCGGTGGTGGAAAACCTGGAGGCGCTGCTGACCGAAATGAATGCGCACCCCGGTGAGCTGCAACCTTCCGGCGCACCGCGTCCGCCGGAAGGCGGGCAGTTCCAGCAAGCCTCACCGACCAATGTGGATGACGTCTACAACGCGCTGAAAAGTTATCTGATGCTGGCCGATAAATCCCACGCCGAGGCGAGCCACCTGAATGACCAGTTGCCGCGTCACTGGCGCGCGTGGCTGGAGCAGAATCGCGGCGCCATGCCGCGCGAGCAGATGATCCAGAGCGCCGAGCGCCTGATGACATTCTATCTGGCGCAGCTTCCCGATCCGGCATGGCCGCGCATCGACCTGAAGCTGGCGCTGATGGATCAGTCGCGCGAGAATCTGCGTCGGGTGGTGCGCGGCATGCCTGCGCGTGAGCGCGTGTACGCCGATATCCGCGCCCGCGCCAACACGCGCTTCGCCGCGATGACGGTGGCGCGCATGGTGGGCGAGGCGGATCAGACTCTGGTCACCGGCAGCCACGCGGTGCCGGGGGCGTACACCCGCGAAGCCTGGGAGAACTTCGTGCAGGATGCTTTCCGCAATGCGGCCAACCGCGAACTGCAAAGCACGGACTGGGTGCTCAAGAGCGCCGCGCGCGACGATCTGACGCTGGAGGGCAGTCCGGAGCAAATCCAGAAAGGGCTGAGCGACTTGTACAAGGCCGATTACGCGCGCGAGTGGCAGAAGTTTGTGCAGGGTGTGAGCATCGCCAACCTGAATGGCTTTGATGCCGCCGTGACGGCGATGAACCGGTTGGGCGATCCGCAGTCCTCGCCGTTGTCCAAGCTGCTGGCGGCTATTTATCAGCAGACTTCCTGGGATAACCCGACGGTGACCAGCACGCAGGTAAAGGAGGCGCAGACGGGCTTCATCAGCTGGATCAAGTACAGTGTGTTGCGCCGCTCGCCGGCGCAGATCAATATCAATCTGTCGGCGGACCGGCCGGCCGCCGGCCTGGGGCCAGTGGGACGCGAGTTCGCCGGCATCGGCAAGCTGGTGGCGGCCAAGGATAAGGATGCGTCGTTGATGCGGGCCTACATGGACGTGCTGTCCAAGTTGCGAGGCCGTCTGAATCAGCTGAAGAACCAGGGCGATCCCGGCCCCGGCGCGCGCCAGTTCATGCAGCAAACCCTGGAGGGGAGTGGATCGGAATTGGCTGACGCGCTGCGCTATGTGGACGAGCAGATGTTGACCGGGATGACGGAGGCGCAGAAGCTGGCGATTCGCCCGTTGCTGGTGCGGCCGCTGATGCAAACCTTCGCGGTGCTGGTGGTGCCGGCGGAGGCGGAGATCAACAAGACCTGGCTGGCGCAGGTCTACGAGCCGTTCCAGCAAATGCTGGCCAACAAGTATCCGTTCTCGCCGACCGCGCGCATCGAGGCGGCCAGCACGGAGATTGCGCAGTTTTTCGGACCGGATGGACTGGTGGCGAAGTTCGCCACCACCACGCTGGGCCCATTGGTGCTGCGGCGCGGCGACGTGCTGGCGCCGCGCACCTGGGCTGATATGGGCATCACGCTGTCGTCGCAGACGATACAGCGATTTCCCGGCTGGGTGGCGCCGATAGGCGCGGGTGGCTTGGCTCCGGCGTCGGTGGCGCAGACGGTGTTTCAGATCCAGCCTATGCCGGCGCCGGGAACGCTGGAATATACGGTGGAGATAGATGGCCAGCAGCTGCGCTACCGGAATACCCCGGTACAGTGGGCGAACATGGTGCATCCGAGTCCGCAGGGTGCACCGGGGGCGCGGATTTCGGCGGTGGCGCTGGATGGTCGTAGCGTCGATGTGTTCAACGAACCGGGGCAGTTTGGCCTGAAGCGCATGATCGATGTGGCGGCAAAGCAGAAGCGCGATGGCGGGGTGTTTGAACTGCGCTGGACCAGCGGCGCGATCACGGTGTCCATGGGGCTGAAGATTATCAGCAGTCCGGAAAGCGGCGCCAGCGCGCCGCAGGACCAAGGCTTCCACGGCATGCGTCTGCCTGAAACCATTGTTGGCGCGCCGCCGGAACCATCGGTAGCGGCGACGGCGCAAGTGGGAGCGGCGCAATGAAGCGCGGTGCGCAGGCGGTGCGCATCGGCTACTTCGGCAAGCTGCCGACGCGGGCGGATTTCATCAAGAGTGCGGATAACGTCGCCCTGGCTGGTCTGCTGGACGACTGGCTGGCCGAAGTCATGAATGTGTTGAGCGCGGACCCGCGCTGGAAGTTGAAATACGACGCCATGCAGCCGCTGAGTTTTGCCTTCGTCGGCACCCGCAGCCGGCGCGCCATCGCCGGAAGTCTGGCCGCCAGCAGCGACAGCTCCCAGCGCCGCTATCCGTTTCTGACCATGACCGCCATCGAGGTGGCAACGCCCGCCACCTTCCTCCCCCGCAGCCCGTTGATCCTCGCACCGCTGTGGGATGAACTGAATCTGCGCGGTGCGGAGGTGTTCTCCGCCGCCGATCCCGACGCCGCCTTGCAGGCCTTGTCCACTGCCCGCATCGACATCGATGAGCAGCACGATGAGGCCTTTCTCGACTTCCTTGATTGCCACAACATCGGCGCACTGGAGGCCTTGCTGTCCAGCGCCTCTGTGCGCCGGACGATCCTGGCTATCGGCCTGTTGCTACAGCCGGTGCGTCGCAGCGGCGCCGAACGGCTGGACAAAAGCCTGGTGCTGCCGCTGCCGCAGGCAGGCCGCCAGCGCTATCTGGTGGCCGCCTTCTGGCTGGACCTGATTGCGCCATTTCTGCAGCCATCCGATTTTGAACTCAGCCTGTTCGTCGCCGAGCTGGCCGGCCGTCCGTCACTGATCATCGGTTTCGGCGGCGCCGCTTCGGAAACGCTGGCCGCCATCATCGATCCGCAAAGCGCAGCCGATCACCAGATCAGCTTCGACTACGCCGGCTGGGTTGACGAACTGATTGCCGGCGACCCGGATGTGCAAAAACTCTCGGCCTATCTCGAACAAGGCCAGCTCTCGCTGCGCTCGGCACAAGCGCTGTTCCATGAAACCTTCGTCTGAAAGGAGCCCCGCCATGCGCAGGCAAATGATCGTGATCGCACTGCTGTCGGCCAGCACTTGGGCGGTAGCACAAATGCCAGGCCAGATTCTGGTCACCGGCGCCGTACCGGACGAGGGTAGCAAGGCGGCCTTGCTGGCCAGCGTGCGCGCGCTGTACGGCGCCGAGCGCGTGGTCGACCAGGTGACCATCGCCCAGGTGTCGCTGCCGCCAAACTGGAACGGCTACGTGCAAAAGCTGATCGCGCCGAATCTGAAGCTGATCAGCAAAGGCGAACTGAAAATCGACGGCACCAACGTCACCGTGCGCGGCGAGGTGGCCAATGAAGCGCAGCGGCAGCAGATCGCCAGCGACATCGCCACCAGCCTCAATCCCAATTACACTGTCAACAACGGCCTGCGTGTAAGCGCCGCCGAGCAGAATTTGCTGGACGACACACTGGCCAGGCGCATTATCGAATTCGACAGCGGCAAGGCGACGCTGACACCATCCGGCCAGGCCATCCTCGACGACATGGCCGGCGCGCTGCAAAAGGTCAAGGGCAAGAAAGTGGAGGTGATCGGCCACACCGACAACGTTGGCCTTCGCGACACCAATCTGGCGCTCAGCCAGGCGCGCGCCGAGGCGGTGCGCACTTACCTGGCCGTAAAGGGCATCAGCCAGGACATGGTGCTGGTATCCGGTCAGGGGCCAGACCGCCCCGTGGCCGACAACACCAAGGCGGATGGCCGGGCGCGGAATCGCCGCATCGAGTTCCGCGTGGCGCAATAGTCAGGGCAGGGTGATGGTCACGTAGGCGGGGCGCGGCGCCAGCTTGACCAAGCCCGAATAAGTCGCCAGCGTCTCCTCGGTGGAGTGCGACAGGGCCGCTTCCAGCCCGATGTACGCCCCCAGGGCAAGCACGCCAAACACCGCCGACACCGCCCAAAGCGGCGTATTGGAACGCAGCTTGTGCACAATCTGGTCGGGTCGTTCCGCCTGCGGCGCAAAGCCCTTGCTCTTGCCCTGCATGTGCGCGATCTCGTCGCCCAAACGTGCGGTGAGATAGGCCAGTTTGTCGCTGGCGTCCAGCGCATACTTGCCGCGAAAGCCGATCAACAGGCACATATGAAACACCTGCAGCGCCGGCAGCCTGGAGCCGCCGGCGCTGCGCAGCGCTTCGAGCCGGTCGAAGAAGTGCTCGCCCGCCAGTTGGTCGCCAAAGATTACCAGTTGCAGCGGACGGCGCTCCCATGCCAGCCGCATCGGAAACTGCGACGACAGGATGATTTCATCCAGCGCGGCGCAAAACGCATACTTGGCGGCGTCGATATCTTCGCCCTGTGCGCGCAGCTTGAGTGCCTCCCGGTCGAACTCCGCCAGGTAGGCGGTAATGGTGTCGAGGAAGGGGGCCTCGCCGGGCGGCACGCTGCCGTTCTTCAGCATGAACAGCAGGTAGAAGCCCTCCTGCAGCAGGTCGAGCAGCGTTTGTACGTGGTCGTATCCTGGCTGGATCTGTTTGCGCTGGCCGCCCATCAGCGTTGGAATGGCGCGGCGTTCGACTTGGGACGTCATGCTGTCACCGCGATCAGGTTGAGGCGCAGGTCGCGTATGCCGGCCGGCACGTAGATCGAGATCGACTGCGCTTTGAGCATCTGTTCATATAACATGCCTTTACCCTCCAGTGCGAAGTAATAGGTATCCGGTTGAACCGGGATCGCCGCCGGTACTTGCGGCGCATGCGCCAGCTTCACGCCCGGCATCGCTGACAGCACGCATTTCTCCACATCGTCGGGCGCGCCGACCTTGACGCGCAACGGCACCACCTCCACCAGTTCCAGCGCCGGCAACGCGGCGCTGACGGCAAGGTACAGCGTGGTCCGCTGATCGATCTTGCCGGAATCGAGCTTGCCCAGGTGGTAGCTGGGTTTCTCTTCGGTGAGCGCGATGGAGAAGTATTTGGTCGAGATGACCGTGTCCAGCAGGTCGCGGATGATGCCGTCCAGCGGCGCGAAGCACTGCGCCGGATCTTCGTGCAGGTAGCCCGGCAGGTCGATCAGCGCGTACTGTTTTGAGTAGGTCATCATCGCGCCCGCCAGCGCGAGCAGCGCCTCGAACAATCGCTCCGGATGCAGCTCGGGATTGCGCGTGTAATGCATCAGCGCCGCCGCCGATGTGCTGACGGTGTGCAGCAGCCAGAATGACGACACATCGCCGGAGCGGAATTCGATCACATTACGGCTAGGTTCACGCATGTGGCCTTGCAGCGATTGCACCTTGGCTTGCAGTGCGTCCAGCAGCCGGTCCAGCATGGCCTTGAGCGCTGGCGTACCGGCGATCGACAGACCTGGCGGGATGAACGAAGGATCGGGCTCGAAGCCACCGGTGACTGTGCGCCGCAGTCGTATCACCGGCACGCACTCGAATGCGCCCAGCGGCTCAAGGTCCGACAGCAGCCGCACCGAGCTTTTCAGAAAAGTGACCTCGGCGCCGACGGCTTGTGTGTAAAGGTCCGCCATGTCGCGGCTGTCCTGGCCGTAGCGCGCGCCGCTATGCGGCTCGCCGATGGACGCGGCATTGCCGCCGCCGGGCGCCAGCGAGGGCAGGGCGGCATGCCAGGTCACTTCCAGCACGCTGTCGGGGATGCGTGACAGGTCCACCGTTGGCGGTAGCGGCGTGCTGAATGGCGCGTCGATGATCTCGCCGTCACGGAAAATCAACGACAGCGATTCAAGCCGCAGCTTCCCCGCCTTCAGCGCATCCCAATCCCAGGTCATTTCGCGCACCCCCCAAAGGTAGGGATGCAGCGCCTGCAAGGTGTGATGCAAGCGGGCTTCGTGATACTGGTCCTGCTGTTGGAAATGCTGCGGGCGCAGGAACAAGCCTTCGCCCCACAGTACCTTGGATGGAATGCTCATGCTTTCTCCTTTGTTGATTCGCTGGTACCGATCCCTATCCATCCATTAGAGCGAAAGCCGCGATGCTTATGTTTGAGTAGGCGCAAGCAAAGGGAAAAGAAGACCCTGCTTGAGTAAGCGCAATTGATGATGCCTGCATTTCATGAATACTGGCCATCTTCTCACCTGGTTAGCAAAAGGAGAAAACCGATGGGCATTTCCACATCAACGCTGCCTTGCATCGCGAGCCTGCTGCTGTTGACAGCATGCGCGACGGATGGCGTCAGCGTGCGTACTGAGAAACCGCAAGCCGCAACACTGGAGAACGCACTCGCGGACGCCGACACCGCGCTGGCTTCGGGACAGACCGACAAGGCGCAAGGCATCCTGAAAAGTGCCGCCGCCAACTATCCCGCCGACAAAACGCCCTGGCTGCAGATCGCACAGATCAAGTTTGACCGCGCCAGCTACGGCGAGGCGATCCTGAATGCGCAGGAGGCATTGCAGCGCGATCCGGCCGACAAGCTGGGGAACAGCATCATCGCCGTTAGTGGCCTTCGCCTGTCGACCAAGGCGCTGTCAGACCTGAGCAAGCAAAACAACCTGAGTGGTTCGCTGCGCTCCGAAGCGCAGGATCTGGCCAAGCTGCTGCGCACCAGTCTTGGCGAGGATGTACTGGTGGGCGACTTTGAAATTTCGCGGCAGCCGGAAGACATGTATTTCATCGAGCAGATGTCGCACGTGGCGGCGGCCTCGCACGCGCCCTTCATCACGGCCGCCTCGCCCGAGCTGTTTGGCCTGGAAAGTTATGGCGACTTGTCCAAGCCGCGCGACCTGTCGAAAGTATTCGACACAGTGGAGTACGCGAAGTGGAAGGCATTCCGTGAATCCGAAGATTCGCGCTACGTCGGCCTGACGCTGCCGCGTTTCCTCGGCCGCCTGCCATTCAATCCGGTCGACGGCACCACGGTGGAAGGGTTTAATTTTGTCGAAGAGGTGGACGGCAGCGATCACCAGAAATACCTGTGGTGTAACGCCACGTACGCCTTTGGCGCCAAACTGACCATGGCCTTCGACGATTTCGGCTGGTGCGCGGCGATTCGCGGCGTGGAAGGTGGTGGCCTGGTGGACGACTTGCCGACACACACCTTCAAGACCGGCGAGGGCGAGGTGGCGCTCAAGTGCCCGACCGAAGTCGCCATCACCGACCGCCGCGAGAAGGAGTTGAGCGACCTTGGCTTCATCTCGCTGGTCCACTGCAAAAACACGGCTTATGCCGCCTTCTTCGGCGCACAGTCGGCGCAGAAGGCGAAGAAGTACAACAGCGAGGCGGCCAACGCCAACGCTGTCCTGTCCTCGCAACTGCAGTACATCTTCGCCGTTTCGCGGATTGCTCACTACATGAAAGCCATGATGCGCGATAAGGTGGGCAGCTTCGCGTCCGCCTCCAACGTCGAGGACTTCCTCAACCGCTGGCTGATGAAGTACGTCCTGCTGGACGATAACGCCAGCCAGGAACAGAAGGCGCAGTTCCCGCTGCGCGAGGCCTCGGTGCAGGTGCAGGAGGTGGCCGGCCGCCCCGGCGTGTACCGCGCGGTGTCGTTCCTGCGTCCGCATTTTCAGCTCGACGAGTTGTCCGTTTCACTCCGTCTGGTCGCGGAGCTGCCGCAATCGACCAATCACTAATCTCTCAACAAACCTAGAGGAGCATGCAATGGCAATCGACGTATATCTGTACATTGACGGCATCAAGGGCGAATCCAATGACGACCGCCACAAGGACTGGATCGAGTGCAAATCGGTCAGCTTCGGCGTGGAGCAGCCCAGGTCCGCCACCGCTTCCACCGGTGGCGGCCACACGGCGGAGCGTTGCGAGCATCGCGATATCGTCATCTCCAAGCTGGCCGACCTGGCATCGCCCATCCTGCTGCAAACCTGCTCGGCAGGTCGCACCATCCCCAAGGCCAGGTTCGAGTTCATGCGGGCCGATGCCCAGGGCGAGCGCGTGAAGTACTACGAGATCGAAATCGAGAATGTGCTGATCGGCGCGGTCTCGCCGTCGGTGGAGGAAGGCGACATCCTGACCGAGGACGTGGCATTCAAATTCTCCAAAATCAAGTGGAAGTACACGCAGCAGAAAATCAGCGGCGGCTCCGGCGGCAACACCTCCGGTGGTTGGGACCTGTCGGCCAACCGCGTCGTCTGATTTTTTCGTGCCCGCGACGGCATCATGGTGAACCTTCGCGGCGCGTGTTTCAGCCAGGCCGTCCGGCCTGGCTTTTTTTTCGAAAGCATGCAATGAATGGCTTTGCTCCCAGCCTGATGGATCGCCTGACCGGCGGGCATGGACGCCCCATGTCACTGGAGCAGTACAAGGACAGCGTGGCGCGTGATCTGGAAGATTTGCTCAACACCCGCTGCGCGTCGCCGGAGGAGTTGCTGAGCGCTTACCCCGAGTGCACCCGTTCCATCGCCCACTACGGACTGATGGACTTTGCCGGCATGTGCCTGAGCAGCGCCGACGATCGTGCCCGCATTTGCGCCGCATTGAAAGCGGCAATCGAACGTCACGAACCGCGCCTGCGCAATGTGCAGGCGCGCCTGGAGCGCCAGGCCGGCGACATTAACCGCGTCAGCTTTGCCATCTGCGGCACGTTGTGCGGCCTTTCTTGCAACGAAACTGTCAGCTTTGACGCGGTGCTGCAACCGTCATCGCTGCATTACTCGATCAACCGCAGCGCGCGTGGAGGCCGCAAATGAATCTGAAATCGCTGATCGGAAAACTGAACGACACCACCCGCCTGGCAGCCACGCGCGCCGCCAGCATTTGCGTGGGACTGGGGCAGCACGAAGTAGAGGTCGAGCATCTGGTGCTGGCCTTGCTGGAGCAGCAGCGCTGCGATGTGTCGCTGATCGTCCGCGCCTGCGGCGTCGATGTGGCGGTGCTGGAGACGGACCTGCATCACGAAATCAGCCAGTTCAAGACAGGCAGCACGCGCACGCCGGTGTTCTCGCGCCATTTGCCACTGCTGTTGGAGCATGCTTGGCTGATCGCGTCGCTGGCGACGCCGCCGGGGCAGATCCGCAGCGCGCATCTGCTGGTCGCGCTGCTCACCGAGCCGGAGCTGGAGCAGCTGGCACTGCGCGCCTCGTCGCAGTTCGCCCGCATTCCCATCGATGAAGTCAAACACCAGCTGGAAAAGTACACACATGGCTCGCAGGAGGAGACTGTCGCCGCAGAACCGCTGGTGGACATTCCGCAAGCCGCCAGTGCGCGCACGCCGGCCTTGGACCAGTACACGATCAGCCTGACGCGCCAGGCGCGCGAGGGCAAGCTTGATCCGGTGATCGGCCGTGAAACGGAGATTCGCCAGGTAATCGACATCCTGCTGCGCCGTCGCCAGAACAATCCCATTCTGACCGGCGAGGCAGGCGTCGGCAAGACGGCCGTGGTGGAGGGGCTGGCGCTGCGTGTGGCTGCGGGCGACGTGCCATCGGCCTTGAAAGAGGTGGACATCCGCACGCTGGATATGGGTTTGTTGCAGGCCGGCGCCAGTGTCAAGGGCGAATTTGAGAACCGTCTGAAAAACGTCATGGACGAAGTGAAGCAAAGTCCGCAAGCCATCATTCTGTTCATCGACGAGGCGCACACCATCATCGGCGCCGGTGGGGCGGCGGGCCAGAACGACGCCGCCAACCTGCTCAAGCCCGCGCTGGCACGCGGCGAGTTGCGCACCATCGCCGCGACCACCTGGAGCGAGTACAAGAAATACTTCGAGAAGGATGCGGCGCTGGCCCGGCGCTTCCAGGTGGTGAAGGTGGAAGAGCCCAGCGAGGAGATCGCCGGCGCCATGCTGCGCGCGATGGCACCCTTGATGGAGCAGCATTTTGGCGTGCGCATACGCGACGAGGCGGTGACTGAAGCGGTGCGCCTGTCGCACCGCTACATCAGCGGCCGTCAATTGCCGGATAAGGCGGTCGGCGTGCTGGATACCGCCTGCGCGCGCGTGGCGCTGGCGCAAAGCGGCACGCCGGCATTGCTGGAGGACGCGGCGCGGCAGATGGAGCGCATCGCCGCCGAAATCGCCGCCCTGCGGCGCGAGGATGGCGGCTCGCTGGTGCATCAGCGCCTTCAGCATCTGCAAGCCAGTCATGGCGCGCTGGCGGACGAGCATGCGCTCCACACCGTGCGCTGGCAGCGGGAACAATCCATCGTTGCCGCCATCGTGCGTCAGCGGGAAGAGGGCAACGGCGCTGCGAAAATCCGGGCGCTGAAGGAGGAACTGGCGGCGCTGCAAGGCGAAACGCCGATGGTGCCGTTGGAGGTGGACGGCGCCATCATCGCCGCCATCGTCTCCGGCTGGACCGGCATCCCGCTGGGGAAAATGATCAAGGACGAGATCCGCACCGTGCTCGTGTTGCAGGAATCGCTGCAAGCGCGCATCCTCGGTCAGCCGCACGCGATCGCCGCCGTGGCGCAACGTGTGCGGACGGCGCGCGCCAATCTCGATGATCCCAACAAGCCGAAAGGTGTGTTCCTGTTTGTCGGCCCGTCCGGTGTGGGCAAGACCGAAACCGCGCTGGCGCTGGCGGATGTGCTGTACGGCGGCGAGCGTAAGCTCATCACCATCAACATGAGCGAGTATCAGGAGGCGCACAGCGTCTCCGGCCTCAAAGGCTCGCCGCCCGGTTATGTCGGTTACGGCCAGGGGGGCGTGCTGACCGAAGCCGTGCGCCGCCAGCCCTACAGCGTGGTGCTGCTGGACGAAATCGAAAAGGCGCATCCGGATGTGCTGGAGCTGTTTTACCAGGTGTTCGATAAAGGCGTGATGGACGATGCCGAGGGCCGCGAGATCGACTTCCGTAACACCATCATCATCGCCACCGCCAATGCCGGTTCGGCGACCATTATGCAGGCTTGTCTGAACCAGGACACGCCGCCGCAGCCGGAGGAACTGGAAGCGCTGCTGCGCCCCCAACTGGTCAAGCACTTCAAGCCGGCCTTCCTCGGCCGCGTGAAAGTGGCGCCGTACTACCCGATCGCGGACGCGGTGCTGAAAGAGATCATCGCCCTCAAGCTGGCGCGCATCGGTCAGCGCATCCGCGAGCAGCATCACGCGGAGTTCAGCTACGAACCGACGCTGCTGGATGCGGTGCTGGCGCGCTGCACCGAAGTTGATTCCGGCGCGCGCAATGTGGACCACATCCTCAACGGCACGCTGCTGCCGGAAATCGCCCAGGCGGTGCTGGAGCGGATGGCGCAGGAGCAGGCCGTCGCGCGGATCGGCGTGAGCGTGACCGCCAAGGGGCAGTTCAAGTACAACGTCAAATAGGAGGCGCCATGTTCAACGTAGCGCAATTGCTGCAACCGGTCAGCGCCGAGCGGCGCTGCGGCGACGACATCGCCTTCAGCAGCGAAGTGGACGCCATCGCCAAGGCGCGCCAGCACGACGATCCCACGCTGGAGCAGGGCGAGTGGACCACCGCCTTGAAGGAGGCCGACTGGCAGTTCGTCGCCAGCCGTTGCGCCGAGATGATCGCCACCCGCAGCAAGGATCTGCGCCTGGCCGCCTGGCTGGCCGAGGCCTCGGCGCGGACGCGCGGCCTGCGTGGCCTTGGCGATGGCTATGCCGTGCTGGCCGGCCTGTGTGAACAGTATTGGACTGACTTGTATCCTCTGGTCGATGACGGCGACTACGATCAGCGCATCGGCAACCTGTTCTGGCTCCTGGCGCGCACGCCTCCACTGGTGCAGGAATGCGCCGCGCAGGCGCCTTCGCTGGAGGACGCCGAATACTGCCTGGCCATGCTGACGGCGCTGGAGCGCGTGGTGGATACGCAACTGGGCGCCGACGGTCCCGGCTTCAGTGTCGCGCGCGAGGCGCTGCAGGCGGTGGTGCGCGAACTGGCGCCGTATGGCGTTTCCGCCACGCTTGTCGACAGTCCCGCCGCTACTGTTGGTAACGTTGCCATGGCGCCCGGCGGCGGCGTGCAAAACCGCGCGCAAGCGCTGCAACAGCTGCGGCTGGTGGCGGAGTTCTTCCGCCGCACCGAGCCGCACAGTCCGGTGGCTTATCTGGCCGAGCGCGCGGCCAGCTGGGGCGAGATGCCGCTGCATGTCTGGCTACGCGCGGTGATCAAGGACCCGGCCATCATCGCCGGTGTCGAGGAGCTGCTGGGCGCCGCGCCGACAGCGGAGTAATTCCGCAGTGCAATATCGAATGTTTCTTTTATGCTACAGCCTCTGAAAGGTTTAGTGCTAGGATGAATTGAACAGTCCAGACTTTTAGCTAGGGGGGCAAGCATGAATAATCTCAGAATCGGTACCCGTCTCGGTTTAGGTTTCTCACTGATCCTGGTCTTACTTGTTGCGATGACCGCCATCGGCATCCTCCGTCTGAGCAGCGCCAGTGACAAAACCGACGAGATGATCAACGTGAAGGTGCGCGATGAGCGCCTCACCGCCGAATGGGGCAAAATTATCGAGGTGAATGCTGCGCGCACCACCGGCGCTTTCATGGTGCGCGATCCGGCAGACCAGAAAAAACTGGAGGCGCTGATGGCCGAATCTTCCGGCCGCGCCACGCAGATCCAGGACCAGATCAACGCCAATCTGGATCACGAAGAACTCAAGCCGCTGTTCAAGAAGGTGATGGACACGCGCAAGGCCTACACCGATTTCCGCAAGTCCGTGTTCGCCGCCAAGACCGCCGGTGACCTGGACGCCGCAAGCAAAATCTACGAAGGCGAAATGACCCAGAGCCGCATCGCCTACCTGGCCGCGCTGAAGGCTTTCGCCGATCGCCAGGCCGCGCTGCTGGACGCCGCCGCCGCCGAGATTCAGCAGCAGTACCAGAGCGGGCGCGCGCTGCTGATCATGCTTGGGCTGGCGGCGATTGTGCTGGGCGTGGTCGCCGCGTGGTGGATCACCCGCACCATCACGCAGCCGATCAATCAGGCGGTGAAGGTCGCCGAGACGGTATCGTCGGGTGACCTGACCAGCGACATCCAGGTCAACAGCAACGACGAAACCGGCCAGTTGATGCATGCGCTGAAGACCATGAACAACAATCTGGTGAATATCGTCGGCCAGGTGCGCAACGGCACCGAGCTGATGGCCACCGCCTCGACGCAGATCGCCGCCGGCAACCAGGACCTGTCGTCGCGCACCGAGGAGCAAGCCAGCTCGCTGGAGGAAACCGCATCGTCGATGGAAGAACTGACGTCGACCGTTCGCTTCAACGCGGAGAATGCGCGCCAGGCCAATGAACTGGCGATCAGCGCGTCGGAAATCGCCAAGCGTGGCGGATCGGTGGTGGGCGAGGTGGTCAGCACCATGGGGTCGATCAACGACTCGTCGCGCAAGATCGTCGACATCATTTCGGTCATCGACGGCATCGCCTTCCAGACCAACATCCTGGCGCTGAATGCGGCGGTGGAAGCCGCCCGCGCCGGCGAGCAGGGACGTGGGTTCGCGGTGGTGGCGTCCGAGGTGCGCAATCTGGCGCAGCGTTCCGCATCGGCCGCCAAGGACATCAAGGGATTGATCGACGACTCGGTACAGAAGGTGCAGATCGGTTCCGAACTGGTGGACAAGGCTGGGCAAACGATGGAAGAAATCGTTCAGAGCATCGGCCGCGTGACGCAGATCATGACGCAGATTAGCAATGCCAGCGAAGAGCAAAGCATCGGCATCGCACAGGTCAACGACGCCATCACGCAGATGGATCAGGTGACGCAGCAGAATGCGGCGCTGGTGGAGGAGGCCGCAGCGGCGGCGGAATCGATGCAGGAACAGTCGACCAAGCTGGCGGATGTGGTCAGTGTGTTCAAGCTGGATGCGGCGAACACCACGCCGGCGCTGCCGCGCGCGCCGGCCAAGGCGCCGTCGTTGCCGCGCCGGACCGCCGCGGTGGTGGCGCGCAAACCGGCTTCACCAGCGTCGGCGTCGGCGCCCGCGCCCGCTCCCATCGCCACGCCGGCCGAAAAGCGCAAACCGGTCGCCGCCAGTGACGGCGACTGGGAAGAGTTTTAAGGCGCTGTAAAATGGCGGTCTATGAACACCGCCAGCACCATCGAGAAGAAAACGCGGCGCGCCCTGTGCGCCGCCTGCCTGCGCCCACAGCAGACCTGCATCTGCCGCTGGGTTACAGCGCTGCCGAATCAGACCGAAGTCCTGATCCTTCAACACCCCATGGAAGTCAGCAACGCGAAGGGCAGCGCGCGCCTGCTGCATCTGAGCCTGACCAACAGCCGGCTGTTAGTGGGGGAGAGCTTCGATCCCGTGCGTTTGCAGGCGATGCTGACGCCCGAACGGCGCAGCGTGCTGCTTTACCCGGACACCGAGGACGCATCGCTTGGCCTGGCCAGGCCACAGCCGTTCGATGCGGCATGGCTGGGCGAGCCGTTGCGGCTGGTCGTGCTGGATGGCACCTGGCGCAAGAGCCGCAAGATGCTGTATCTGAATCCGCTGCTGCAAACCTTGCCGCGCCTGCCGCTGCGCGATACGCCGCCGTCGCACTACCTGATACGCAAGGCGCATCTGCCGGACCAGTTGTCGACGCTGGAGGCCACCGTCTACGCGCTGGCGCAACTGGAAAACGATATAAACCATTATGCGCCGCTGATCGACGCCTTCGACGGCTTCGTCGCCCAGCAGGCCGGCTATGTCACGAAAGCAGTTTGAGACCCGGCGGCAGCGCGTCGCCCAGCATGCGTTTTTCGTCGGCCTGATCGAGCTGCACCACCTCGCGCACCATGGCGCTCCAGTTGGCCGGAGCGCCAACGCCGCTCAGGCGCCGCAGCACCTCCGCGCGCAGCGTGTCGCTGATGTCGCGCGAGCGGTCGCCGGTCATGCGCGCCAGGTGTGACGCGGCAAACCCCGCCGGCTCCACCTTCTTCCAGTCCAGCTTCAGCACCTCGTCCAGCCAGTTTTCGACGACGCCGATGTCGACCACATCATGCGCGCTGCCGTGGAAAGGTTGGCGCGCGCCGACCCGGCTCAGGCCCCACAGCAGGCGGCCTTGCGCCGCTTCGGCCTTGGCCAGATCGGCCGCGCCGCCACGGCTTTTGTTCGCGGCGGCTTTCGCTGCGGACTTGCCGGCTTTGCGCAGCTGCTCCAGCATCCAGGCGCCGATTTCGGCTTTGTAGTTGCCGGGAATGCGCTCCAGTGACGCGCCCAGACGCAGCATATCTTCCTCGCTGCCGTTGACCAGCGTGACGGGACGGCGGCCACGTTCCGCCGCATCGGCCTGCACATTGAAGGCGAAATCGTCCAGTACCCGCAGCTGCGCCTCGACGCTCAAGCCGCCGGACACGCGGCGCCACAGCGTCCACCATTCGGCGCAGACCTGGCTGTCCTGGTGATGCTGCACGCCGGTTTCGTACATGCCCCACAGTTGTTCGATACGCCATCCGTCCAGCGGGTGGCCGAAGCCGGGGCGCAGGCAATAGCCGCTCAGGTTAAGCCACGCGCGTTCGTGACCGGGCGAGCGCCGGCGGCCTTTGGCGCGTTCCAGCAAAGCGTCGAACAGGCGGCGCAGCAGCGGCGTGGGCCAGCTTTCGCGGCTGCCCAGCAGGTGTTCAAGTTGTGCGCGTAGCTGTTTGACTTCCTTGATGTCGACTTGCTGCGCGCGCGCGCCAAAGATACGGTCGATTTTTTCGATGGCGGCGGTGAGGCCGGCAGGCATCGGCGTTTCGTCCGGCGCGTCGGCTTCCGCCGCTGCCTCGCCGCGCAGCTGGAATTCCAGTAGCCAGCGTTGCGCGTCTTCCTTGGCCACACAGTGCACTTCCAGCGTGCCGACTTCACTCAGCATGGCCGTCAGTTGCACCGGGATTTCCTTGCGGGCGTCGGCGGCGCTGCTGTCGCGTAGCACGGTGGCGATTGGCGGCAGCTGGATGTAGTCATCGGGCCGCAGCTCGACCACGTCGCCCGCGTGCGGGGTTTCAGCGGTGGAGGAAGCCAGGTGGAAGCGCACCGGCCGGCCGAGACGCAAGGCGAAGGTGCGATCGGCCAGCAGTAGCTCGCGGTTCTCGGCCGCGCCGCGCGGCAGGATGCAGATGGCGCGGAGCGGTTTGTCGGCTTCGCCAGCATCGTCCAGCAGCAGGAAATAGCTGCGCGCGGAGCCGCCGCCGATCACCGGCGCCTGGCCGGCCTGGCCCAGCGCGTAGGCGACGCCGCCACGGGCGACGGCGACGTCCGGGTTATCGTTATGCAGAACGCGCAGCGGTTGCTGGCGCCAGCCTGCCAGCGTGGCTTCCAGCCGGCGCGCCAGCGTATCGGCACGGAACACGCCGCCGTTGAGCAGCAGCGTGTCCGGGATGGGAATGGCGGTGCTGTCGGCGGGCAGGCCGAGGGCCGCGCGCGTGGCGGCGGCGTGCTGGCGCAGGAAGTCCGCAAGGTGGCGGGTGATGGCCGCATCGGCCGCGTAAGGCAGGCCGAATTCGACGATGGCGCCGCGTCCGCGCTTGGCCGGTGCTTGTGTTTCGTTCAGGGGGAAGAAGCCGTCCACCACCAAGGCCGCCACTTCATCGCGTGTCAGCTCGGCGGAGCGGGAACCGCCGATCAGCTTCGCGCCGGTGCCCAGCAGCGTGACGGTGGTGCGCTCCGGCGCATCCGCCGCCAGCAGCAGCTCCTTGGCCGCGCGGCAGCGCTCCGCCAGTTGCGACAGGCGGCTGGCCGATAGCCGCACTGGCGCATCGCCGCCGGCCAGGCGTGTCTCGACCAGATGGGCGAGGGCGAGGTCCATATTGTCGCCGCCCAGTATCAGGTGGTTGCCGACGCCGATGCGGCTGATGGCGGGTTGCCCGTCGCCGCTGGTTTCCACCTTCATCAGACTGAAGTCCGTGGTGCCGCCGCCAACGTCGCAGACCAGCACCAGGCGCGTTTCCGCCAGCTCCGTGGCCAGCGCTGCGCGCTGGCGGAACAGCCAGTCGTAAAACGCCGCCTGCGGTTCTTCCAGCAATCGCAACGACGGCAGGCCCGCCATGCGCGCAGCCTCCAGCGTCAACGCGCGGGCGCCTTCATCGAACGATGCGGGAATGGTCAGCACCAGCTGCTGCTGTTCCAGCGGATGCGCCGCGAAGCGCGCATTCCATGCATGCCGCAAATGCGCCAGATACGAGGCGCTGGCCGCCACCGGCGACACCTTGGGCACGTCCGCCTCCGCGCCCCACGGCAGGATGGCCGCCGTGCGGTCCACTTGTGGATGTGACAGCCAGCTCTTGGCGCTGGCCACCAGCCGTCCGGGCACCTGCGCACCGAGCTTGCGCGCCAGGCGGCCGATGACCACCTGCGACAGCCCGGCCACGTCGTCGGCGCGCCAGGGCAATTGCAGTTCGCCGTCCGCCATTTCGCCGGTGGCCGGGTGGTAGCGTAACGACGGCAGCAACGCCGCCGCGCCAACCTCGCCGGGCGCCGTCAGCTGATCGATATCGAACAACCGGATCTGCGCGCTGCCGGTTTCCGCGTAGGCCATCACCGTGTTGGTGGTGCCCAGGTCGATGCTGACGACGTACTTACTCATGCTCAGGAAGCCGAACGAACGTCAAACTCCACTTTCCAGCGCTGACCGGCGCTGGCCACAGCGGCCAGTTCCAGCGTGCCGGATTCGGTCGCCATCGCATGCAGGCGCACCTGCACCACGTCGCCCGCCTGACGGCCTTCCGGCGACAGGTTGGCCTGGATCTCGTTCATCTCGATCAGTTCATCCGGACCCCAGAAGTCCAGCAGATCGCCAATCTGATCCTGGCGGCGCACCGACGAACCAAAGAAGCGGAACTGCACCGGCTCACCGACCACCAGGCCGAATTCCTGATTCGGCAGTTCAATCTCGCCGCCTTCCTCCATGCCGAACGGCGCCACGCACAGCGCCTGAATCGGCGGCTCCATGCCGGGAATCGCCGGCATCGCCGATTCGATCGCCACGTAGTACGAACGCGCCGTGCCGCCGCGAATGCGCACGCCGCTGCCGCGCCGCACGTAGCTGTAATAGGCCGCGCCGCGCGCCACCGCCAGATCCAGGTCGGCGCCGCCCAGCATGCGCGCCGGCTCGGCGCCTTCCATGTACAGCCAGTCGTTGAGGGTGACCATGATGCGCTGCGCCAGCAGGTCCGATTTGAACACGCCGCCGTTGAACAGCACCGCGGTCGGATGCAGGAACGTCGCGCCGGCGTTTGGCTTGCCGGCATAGCCTTCCAGCTCCGCCGTCGCGCCCACCTGGCGCGCCAGGAAGGCCGCCAGATGGCGTGTGATGCCGGCGTCCTGCGCATACGGCAGGCCAAGCTGCGTCAGGCCCGCGCGGGTGCGCACCGCCGGCCGCGCCGACGCTTCCACTTTCGGGAGGAAGCCGTCGAGGATGAAGGTGCTGACTTCATCGCGCGTCAACTCGGTGCGGATCGAGCCGCCGATCAGCTTCGAGCCACGGCTTGGTACGACGATCGGCCAGGTGGCCACGGTTGCATCGGCCAGCAGTTTTTCCTTGGCGGTGCGGCAGCCGTAGGTCAGCGCACGCATCTGCCACGCGTCCAGTTGCGTGCCGTTGGCGGCCAGTTTGCGCGCCACCAGGTGCGCCAGCGCCAGGTCCATATTGTCGCCGCCAAGCAGAATATGATCGCCCACGGCGATGCGGTGCGGCTCCAGCACGCCGTCGCGTTCCAGCACGGCGATCAGCGAAAAGTCGCTGGTGCCGCCGCCCACGTCCACCACCAGAATGATGTCGCCCGGCTTGACCTCCTTGCGCCAGCGGCCTTCGCTCCCCTGGATCCAGCTGTACAAGGCCGCCTGCGGTTCTTCCAGCAGCGTGAGGTTGGTGTAGCCGGCGGCGCGCGCCGCGTCGGCGGTCAGTTCGCGCGCGCCCGGATCGAAGGATGCCGGTATCGTCACCGTCACCGCCTGTTCGCCGAACGGCGCGTCTGGGTGCGCCTGTTCCCACGCTTTGCGCAGATGGCTCAGATAGCGGGTGGATGCCGCCAGCGGCGACACGCGCGTGACTTCTTCCGGCGCGTCGTTCGGCAGCAGCGCCGAGCGGCGGTCAACGCCGGGATGGCTCAACCAGCTTTTCGCGCTCGACACCAGACGGATCGGCGTGGTGGCGCCACGGCTGCGCGCCATCTCGCCGGCCACGCCGGTCAGTTCGTCGGCGCTCTGCTGCCATGGCAGGTTGTTCTCGCCCTGCGCCAGTTCGTCGGCGTGCGGCAGGTAGAGGAAGGACGGCAGCAGCGGCAGTTCTTCGACGGTGCCCGGCGCGGTCAGTTGGGGAATCGCCAGCACGCCGTGCTGGGTCTTCTCGCCATCGCTGGCTTGCAGATTCACATACGACAGCGCGCTGTGCGTGGTGCCCAGGTCGATGCCGATGGCGTAACGTGGCTCGCTCATAGTTCCACCTCCGCCGGCGCCAGGATTGACGCGTCATGGGCTTCGGTCAGCTTCGGCAGGCGCACCTCGGCCGAGCGCCAGCCGCGGTGGCTCAGCGTGCCGTGGAACGGCGCCTTGCCGACCACGTTGCCGGTCAGGCGCACGGCGGCGGCGTCGAAGCCCTCCGGCAGTTCGACGCGGCTGCCTTCCGCTTCGCTGCGGATCGGCTGGATGGCGAAGTGCTCCTTCAGCACCTTGGCGCAGCCTTCGTGCACCACGCGCGCGGCGGCGCCGATGTCGGCGTCGCTGTAGGCGCTCAGGTTTTCCTGGGTAAAGTCGATCAGGCGCGCTTCGCGCTGGAACAGCGACAGCAGTTGCAGGGCGGCGTCCGGCGTGGCCACGCGCAGCGTGACTGGCGTCGGAGTCGGGGCTGGCGCGGGTGCTGGCGGCGCGACTGGGGCGGCCGCCGGTTGCGGCGCATCGTCGATGCGCGTCAGGCGGGCGGCGTATTCAGCATCGGACAGGGCGCGGAAGAAGGCGCCGATGGCGATCGAAATCCGGCTGAAGAAAGACGGCAGAGGTTGGCTCGAATTGTTCATGTTATGGCTCACTGTGAGGTTGCCGAGCGCTGCGCTGGACGCGCGCTGGGGCGAAGCCCGGCATGATACCAGCTTGCCCCCGCGCTTCCCAACAGCGCACGCGGATTTCGCTTGAAATGGCGGCGCACAGCGCCTAGAATACTGTATATAAATACAGTATTTAAATCCATGCCATGTCCCACGACGAAAACAAGCAGGAACAAGTGATGTTGCCGCCGCCTTCGCTGACGGCGCGCAAGGGGCGTGGCGCCGTGTCGAACATGCAGGGCCGCTACGAACTTAACGCGCGCGAAGCCTACGATGACGGCTGGGAGCGCGAGGAAGCGGAGCAGAAGCCATGGAAAACCCAGGTCACCGAGGAAATCTGCAAGTCCATTCTCAGCCGCAATGCCTCGCCGGATTTGCCGTTCAGCGTGTCGCTGAATCCCTACCGCGGTTGCGAGCACGGCTGCATTTACTGTTTTGCGCGGCCTACGCACAGCTATCTGGGCTTGTCGCCGGGCATGGACTTCGAGAGCAAGATCTTCGCCAAGGTCAACGCGCCCGAGATGCTGCGGCGCGAGCTGGCCAAGCCGGGCTACCAGCCGGAATCGATCGCCCTCGGCGTCAACACGGACGCCTACCAGCCGTGCGAGCGCGAGTACCAGCTGACGCGTCGCGTACTGGAGGTGCTGCAGGAATGCCAGCATCCGGTGGGGCTGATCACCAAGAACTCGCTGATCGAACGCGACATCGACATTCTGGCACCGATGGCGGCCAAGCAGCAGGCCGGCGTCGCCATCACCCTGACCACGCTGGACCCGGCTATCGCCCGCACGCTGGAGCCGCGCGCGGCGGCCCCCGCGCGCCGCCTGCGCACCATCCGCACGCTGACCGACGCCGGTATTCCGGTGGCGGTCAGCATCGCGCCCATCATTCCCTTTATCACCGAGCCGGACATCGAACGGATACTGGAGGCGGTCAAGGAGGCTGGCGCGGTCAGCGCGCACTACACGGTGCTGCGGTTGCCGTGGGAGGTGGCGCCGTTGTTCAAGGAGTGGCTGCAGGCGCATTTCCCCGAGCGGGCGCAGCGTGTGATGAACCGCGTGCGCGAAATGCGCGGCGGCAAGGACTACGACAGCAACTTCGCCACCCGCATGAAAGGCGAGGGCGTGTGGGCCGAGCTGATACGCCAGCGCGTCAAGATCGCCTCGGAGCGCCTGGGCCTGAGCGGGCAGGGCAGCCGTTTCCACCGCATGGACGCCTCGCAGTTCACGCGGCCGCTGCTGGTGCCGCCGCTCGGCGCGCGCGCCAGGGTGGCGGCCGACGCCGGGCAGATGGATTTATTTTGATTGCAGCGCCGCCAGGTGGCGCTCGATCTCGAACACGTGCCGGTCGTGGCGGCCCAGCTCGCGCAGGGCGTGCGCCAGGTGGTTGAGGTAGTCGCTGTTGGGGCCACTCGGACCGGTGGCGCGGGCGATGTGGGCGGCGATCTCCTGTTCGGAGGCGGCACCGAGGAAGGCGGTGTTGTCCGGCGTGGCGATGTAGGCCTGGCCGTCGACGCTGTCGCCGTCGTCAAACGTCATTGGGATCGCCAGCCGCAGGTAGCCGTTCTTTTCGCGGTGGTCGAGGTGGGCGAACACGTCCGGCGTGATCAGGTAGGCCATGCCATGGCAGATGGCGCCGGCTTCTTCGATCAGCGTCACCACGCGGCCGGGTGCTTCCGGCGTGCCGCGATGGTCGTGGGAGCCTTGCCAGAAGCGCCGCGTCCAGCCGTCGATGCTGGCCGCACGGCGTTGCAGGTAGGGGAAGTCGGCTTTGTAGATCAAGGAGCCGTAGCCAAACAGCCAAACGCTGTGGTGGCCGTCAAACTTGTCCATCTGTTGGTTGATGGCGATGGTGTTGGCAGTCATGCCGCCATTATAAAACAGCGGCGCTGAGGTTGGTGGCGCCAGCGGGCTATGCGGCCGGCACATTCCACTCGTGCGTCGCGACGAACTCATGCAGAAAGGCGACCAAACTCTCGGCGGCCGGCGACAGCGCACGAGCCCCGCGCGTATAGACAAAGAAGCGCCGCGTCAGCGCCGGCGCCTCCAGCGGCCGCATTCTCAGGCCATACAGCTGCACCATTTTCTCCGCATAGGGCAGACAGACGGTGATGCCCAGGCGCGCGTGGACCATGGCCAGCGCGGTGGTCATGAAGGTTACCTCGTTATGCGGACTGAGCGACAACTCGCGGAAGGAAACATGCACATCGCGCAACAACCGCTCGGTGAACTGGCCTTGCAGCGAAATGAAGGGATAGCGGTTGACGTCACTCCAGGTGAGGCGCTTGCGCTGATCCAGTTCGTGACCTGGCGGATAGACCACGACAAACGGCATCTCGAACAGCGGCTGGGCGTCGATTTCGGCGGTGGCGTCGCGCTCGGGGCCGATGCCGAAGTCGACTTCGCCGCTGAACACGCGCGCCGACACCTGTTCCAGCGGACAGTCGGTCAGCCGCACCTGCACCTCGGGATGGCGGGCGCGGTAGGCGGCGATGACTTCGGGCACCATGGTGCAGGACAGCATCTGCGGCGCGGCGAGCCGGACCGAGCCCTGCTTGAGCGCCTTGCGGTTGGCGATGTCGGCCATGGCCCGGTCGAGATCGTGCAGCATCTTGTCGAACAGCGGGTACAGCTCGCGCCCCAGTTCCGACAGCTGGGTTTTGCGCGTGGTACGCTCGACCACGCGCAGGCCCAGCAACTGTTCCAGCTCCTTGATCTGGCCGCTCAACGCCGATTGCGTCACGTTCAGGTGGCCGGCGGCCAGTGTGAAGCTGCCGGTCTTGGCCAGCGCCACCAGGGCGCGCATTTGCCGCAGGCTGGGATTCATTGGAAAATCTGATAAATGATGAGATAAATACGATTTGTATGATATCTGAATCTGGCATCTAATGCCCGAATCAAGAGGGAGACCGTCATGAAAATCAAGCAAATACACCACGTCGCCTACCGCTGCAAAGACGCCAAAGAAACCGTCGAGTGGTATGGCAAACACCTGAACATGAATTTTGTGCTGGCGATTGCCGAGAACGAAGTGCCGTCGACCAAGGCGCCTGACCCTTACATGCACGTGTTTCTGGACGCCGGCCACGGCAACGTGCTGGCGTTCTTTGAATTGCCCACGCAGCCGGAAATGGGCCGCGACCAGAACACGCCCGCCTGGGTGCAGCATCTGGCGATGGAGGTCGAGAGCATGGACGAATTGCTGGCCGCCAAGGAGCGCCTCGTCGCTGGCGGCATCGACGTGATCGGCCCGGTCAACCACACCATTTTTAAATCGATCTACTTCTTCGATCCCAACGGCCACCGTCTGGAACTGGCCTGCAACATCGGCACGCCGGAGATGCTGCACAAGCTGGACGAGGTGAAATGGGCCATGCTCGACGAGTGGTCGCAGACCAAAAAAGCGCCGAAGCACGCCGCCTGGATGCACGGAGGTGACGCATGAAGCTCGCCACCCTGAAGGACGGTAGCCGCGACGGTCGCCTGGTCGTCGTCAGCCGCGATCTGACGCGTTACCAGCTGGTGCCGGCGATCGCCGCCACGCTGCAGCAGGCGTTGGACCACTGGGAGCATGTGGCGCCCCGGCTGCAGCAAGTCTACGTCGCACTGAATGCCGGCGAATCAGTGGACGCCCAGCCGTTTGACCAGCAGCATTGTCACTCGCCATTGCCACGCGCCTATCAATGGGCCGACGGTTCGGCCTACATCAATCACGTCGAGCTGGTGCGCAAGGCGCGCAATGCCGAAGTGCCGGCCTCGTTCTACACCGATCCGCTGATGTATCAGGGCGGCTCGGACAGCTTCGTCGCCCCGCGTGATCCGATCTACGCGCTGTCCGAAGCGTGGGGCATCGATCTGGAGGCGGAGGTGGCCGTCATCACCGGTGATGTGCGCATGGGTGCCGCGCCGGAAGAGGCCGCCAAGGCGATTCGGCTGGTGATGCTGGTCAACGATGTCTCGCTGCGCAACCTGATTCCGAACGAGCTGGCCAAGGGCTTTGGCTTCTTCCAGTCCAAGCCGGCCAGCGCCTTCTCGCCGGTGGCGGTAACGCCGGATGAGTTCGGCGCCAACTGGGCCGACAGCAAACTGCGCCTGCCGCTGCTGGTCGAACTGAACCGGCAACCGTTCGGCAAGCCGAACGCCGGCGAAGACATGACCTTCAACTTCGCCCAGCTGGTGGCGCACGCGGCCGCCACGCGCGAGCTGGCGGCCGGCACCATCATCGGCTCCGGCACCGTCTCCAACAAGCAGGGCGGCCTGCACGGTTCGAGCATCGTCAATGGTGGCGTCGGCTACTGCTGCCTGGCGGAAGTGCGCATGTACGAAACCATCGAGACCGGCGCGCCGCAAACGCCGTTCCTCAAATTCGGCGACAGCGTGCGCATCGAGATGAACGATGAAAACGGCGCCAGCATCTTCGGCGTCATCGAGCAGACCGTCACGCACTACAGGGAACGGCGCTGATGAAACTTTACACCTACTTTCGCAGTTCGGCCGCGTACCGCGTGCGCATCGCGCTCGCCCTGAAGGGCATCGCCTACGACGCCGCGCCGGTGCATTTGTTGCGCAACGGTGGCGAGCAGCTGGGCGACGCCTACCGCGCCATCAACCCGGCTGGTCTGGTGCCGGCGCTGGAAGTTGACGGCAACGTGATCGGCCAATCGCTGGCCATCATCGAATATCTGGAAGAGACGTACCCGCAACCGCCGTTGCTGCCGGCCACGCCGATGCAGCGTGCCCGCGTCCGCGCGCTGGCGCTGACCGTTGCCGCCGACACGCATCCACTGGGCAATCTGCGCGTGCTGAAACATCTGACGGGGCCACTGGGTGTGACGGAAGAGGTCAAGCTCGGCTGGCAGCAGCACTGGCTGCGCACCGGCTTGTCGGCGCTGGAGAGCTTGCTGGCCGATGATTCGCGCACCGGCTGCTACAGCCACGGCGACACGCCCACGCTGGCCGATTGCTGCCTGGTGCCACAAGTCTTCGGCGCCCAGCGGTTTGGTATCGACATGGCGCCATACCCGGCCATCATGCGCATCCACGCCGCCTGCGCCGAACTGCCCGCCTTCCAGCAAGCCCATCCATCCCAGCAGCCGGACGCCGAGTAATCAGCGCAGCTCGGACCGCGAGGTCTGAGGCGGCGAACCCGCGCTCCGGATCGCCGCCCGCGCCATCGCCAGCGCCGTGTCCCGCGCGCTGGCTGGCGGCACCATGCGGTCAGGCTGCACGCCGCCGCCCTCCCAGTTGTCGCGGGTGATCACGTTGCTGGCGCGTGTGATCGCCACCGAGGTCTGCAACTGGCGCGAGATGCGCTGCTTGGCGCCAACGCGCGCATCGCCCATCGTCGGCGCGCCGACCACCACGGCGCGTTTCACGTACTGTTGTAAATCGTAGGCGAAGGCTTCGGCTGCACCGCCGGTGCGCTCGTTGACCAGCAGGTACAGCGGCTTGTCGCCGCCGAAACGTTTGCCGGGCACGGTGCCCCAGGTCCAGTATTCCTTCACCACGCGGCCGGAACGGTCGATCTGGTCGTGCAGATGGATTTGATTGTCGCGGAAGAACCAGCTACGCTGGTCCACCAGCAGATAGCTCGCCAGCAGCGCCGCCATGTCCTGGCTGTCGCCGCCGGCGTCGCGCAGGTCGATGATCAGCGCCGGGCTGTCGGCGGCCTGGTCCATGAAGCGGGCGGCCATGTCCAGCGCGCCGCGATCCAGCGGCGCGAAGCGGGTGATTCTGAGATAGCCGATATTGTCGTCCAGCAGCTCGAACTTGCGGAAGCCGTAATTGTCGGTCGCCGCGGCGGGGGCTGGCGGGCGCTGGCGCTCGTCGGCCAGATCGTAAGGCACGAATTCCAGATAGGTGTGACGGTCCGCCGTGATCGCCGCCACATCGCGGGTGACGCGGGCCGCCATCGCACGCGCCGTCAACTGGTCTTCGTACTCGCCGCGTGCCAGACGCTGGCGCAGGTCGTCGGCCGCCGCCTTGGCGCGCGGACCGTCCACATGCAATTCCGTCAGCCGGCGCGCAAACTCATTGATGATGTGGGCGCGGGTGGGCGCGTCCAGCGCCTCGTCCAGCACCGGCGGCGCGGGTGTTTGCGCGGCGGCGCCCAGCGACAGCATCAGCACGGCGGCGGCAATCCAGCAGATACGGCCCATTTATTCCCCGGAATCAGACATATACTGGGAAATTATCTTAACACTTTCCGATCGGAAAATGCCACAACTGGCGCAGGATCAGTGTTTGCCGACCGAGTAGCGGATGTTCGCGGCGTTCGCGCCGCCGCTCGATCAGGTGAAGTATGTACTGGTCGGCGTTGCAGCTGGCGCGTCCCTACGCCAGCCGGATGCCGAATAGCCGGCTTCAGAAGCGCGTGCTGACCGTTACGCTGGCGCTGCGCGGCGCCCCTGGCTGGATCTGGACGTTGTTGATGGCCGATTCGTAGAAACGGGCATCGCCGATGTTGTTCACCTTGAAGCGCACATCGAACCGCTTGTGGCGGTAGGTCAGCGCGGCGTCGACGCGGCCATAGCCCGGCAGGCGCACGGTGTTGTCGGACAGCGCGAACTGGTTGCTGTTGAGCAGTACGCCCAGCCCGGCGCTCCACGACTGATCGATCACCTGGTCGATCCAGAGACTGGCGCGGTGGCGGGCGGTCATTTCGGCGCGGTTGCCGTTCGGGACATCGTTCGAGGCGACGACGCGCGCGTCGTTGTAGGTATAGGCGGCGTTGATGCGGCCACCCCGCCACAAGGTGCCTTGCAGTTCAAGCTCCACGCCCTGGTTGCGCTGTTTGCCCACCTGTAGCTGGCGCAGGCCGGCCGGATCGGTGGGGTCCAGCGTCAGCTGGTTGCGCTGCTCGATGCGGAACAGCGAGGCGGTGGTGAAGAAGCGCCCGCCCATCCAGTCCTGCTTGTAACCGACCTCCTGCAAATCGGTTTGCAAGGGCTTAACCTGCGATAGCGCGGTGTTGCCGGTGTAGAGCAGGTCGCCACCGCCGGGCGAGAAGGAGCGACCCACATTCACATACCAGGACTGGCCGTCGACTGGCTGGTATACCAGACCCGCGCGCGGCGAGACTTGGTTGTCGGTGCGCTCGCTGAACACGTTGGTCAGATGGTTGGTCTGCTCCTGTTGGAAACGGTCGAAACGCAGGCCCGCCAGCGCCTTCCACCGCGGCGCCAGGTCGATCTGGTCCTGCACATACAGCGCCGCGGTCTTGGCGACAAAGCTGTTGTTCAGCGAGACTGGCAGGGCGCTCAGTTGCGGCATCGGCAGCACATGCTGTGGCGCGAACAGGTCGACCGGGAAGGCGATGCCGGTTTGCGCGGTGACCATGTCACGCTTTTGTTCCGATAACTCGAGGCCGACCAGCACCGCGTGGCCGTTGCCGGTATAGGTCAATTCGGTCTGGTTGATCAGGTTGCGCTGCTTTTGCGGGAAGAAGGTGACCTGGCGCGACACCGTGCCGTTGGCGTTGACACGGCGATTCCGGGTGTTGACGCCTTCGAGGTCGGTGCGGCTGTATTGCAGCGTGTTGGCGAGCTTGAGCCGATCGTTGAAGCGGTGCTCCAGTTTGGCCTTGCCCATGTCGCTGTCGGTGCTGGTGTAGTCGTATTTCTCGCCGTAGAAGGTGGACGGGTCGACATCGACCGGACGTCCGTTCAGCGACGGCACGCCGCGGTCCGGGGTGCGGTCTTCGCGCTGCACCTCGGCCTGCAGCAGCAGCGAGGTGTCCGGCGTCAGCGCCCATTTCACCGACGGCGCCAGCAGCTTGCGGGTGTGTTCGACCACGTCGCGGTAGCTGTCGCCTTTGTCGTAGACCGCGATCAGGCGCGCGTTCAGTTGTTCATTCACGGCGCCACCGGCGTCCACGCTGACGCGCCGTTCATGGTCCGCGCCGAGCGTCGCGGTGATTTCGGTTTCCTGCCTGGCGCGTGGCTGTTTGCTGACCCGGTTGATGATGCCGCCGGCAGAGCCGCGTCCGTACAGCGCCGCCGCCGCGCCCTTGATTACTTCGATCTGCTCCACCGTGGCCAGATCGCGCGAGTACAAGGTGTCGTCGCGCACGCCATCGAGGGTGGTGTCACGCAGCGAGTAGAAGCCGCGGATGTAAAACTCGTCGCGTCGGCCTTCACCCTGGCCGGCCACCACGCTGCTGACGTAGTCCAGCGCATCCTTGCTGGTCAGGGCCGAGCGGTTGCGCAGGCTCTCCTGGGTCACCACGCTGACCGATTGTGGCGCATCGAGCACGCCGCCCTGGGTCTTGGTGCCGCTGGCGCTGACGGCGGCGCCGTCGGCGCTGCCGGTCACCGTCACCTGCTGCAGGGTTTGCGTCTCTTGTGCATGGCCGGCCTGCAGGAAAAACAGACCTGTCAGCAGCAGTGGCAGGGGTTTGAGTCTTGGATAGATAGTGATCATATGGAGGATATCGTTGGTTTTATAAGGAAGCCGCGGCGCTATTGACCACGCCCAGCGGGTGATACAGGGGCAGATAGCTGGCCTGGCGATCGGCCTGGCGCAGGAAGCGCGTCAGCAGATTGCCTTTGGCCGGCAAGGGTTCGCCCGCCAGCAGCCCTTGAATGCGGCGGCTGGCGGACGGATGGGGAAATTGTGCGAGGTAGTCCTGCAGCGTATCGCGCAGCACCCCCCACAGACCGAGATACAAGCTGTGGTTGCCGTTGGCGATGGTGGTGATCACCTCGCACAGATTGTTCACAAACAGGCAGTAGCCGATGCGGACCCAGGCCCGCTCGTCGCTGCAGCACAGCGCCGCCAGCGTGGCCGGCTCCAGCGTCATGGCCTGCGCCAGATGGTGGGCGCGCGGAGCCAGGCGCGTCAACTCCAGATCGCGCACGATAAAGCTGGTCGGCGCGCCCTGGGCGTCCAGTCCGACCAGGGTGTTTTGCATATGGGGCTCGAACGCCACGCCGTGTTCAAACAGCAGGTACAGCGTCGGATGAACGGCCGCCAGGGCATAGCGCGCAAACCAGGCGCGCGCGGCCTGCTCGAGTCCCAGGCCGTTATGCAGCGCATAGCGCTCGATCAGCGCGAACACGCGCTGCCGGCCGTGGGCACCGTTGCCGAACAAGGCGGCACAGACCACCGGTTGTACCTGCTGGCTCAGGATTCCGGCCACTCCCTCGCGCAGCAGCACGCCGAATCCGTCGTCTATTTCGGCGTCGGCGCCGGGCATGTTGACGGTGACATAGGCGCGTTCTTCCAGAACGTGGAAGCCGGGGAAGCGCGTGCGCATATCGTCGCGCAGGCGGCGGTACAGCCGGGTGCCGGTCAGCGCGCTTTGCAGTTCGTGGCGGGCGTTGTTGCGGATACAGTTGGTGATCCGCATATTAAGCGACAGTTTGATGAACGAGGCGGCGTCCTCCGCCAGCAGGGTGCGCACCGAGGCGGTGCTGTGGAAGGGACGACCGAGAACGCCGAGGTCGCGCATCGCGCCGCTGCGCAACGCCGCCGCAATGCGCGGTTGGCGCCGCATCCAGCCAGCCTGCCAGGGGTGCAGCGGCACGATCACGGTGCCGGCATCGGGTCGCAGACCGGCCCCCTGCAGGCCTTGCAGGCCGTCGTCACCGACGCCGTTGCTAACGCTATCGCTGTGCAGCCACTGCTGCGGAACCTGCAGGTAGTGCAGGCGCATGCTGGCCTTGTGTTCGGGCGAGTAGACGCGCTGCTCGGCCGGCGACCAGTCGGCGCGGCTTTTCGGCGCCGGATGGAAGGGGTGGCCGGTGAGCAGTCCCTGTTCACTGTCGATGTAGGTTTGCAAAGGCGTCAGGGACCGTTGGCCGGGCGTCCGTGGCGTGGCCGGATGACGTTCCAGTACATCGCTCATGGTGGCGATGCTGTCGCCGATCTGCTGCATCAATTCGTTGTTGAACGGGGTGTCGGCCCGGCGTGACAGGTCTTCGATGATCAGCCGCGCCACATCCTGCCAGCCGGCCTGGCGCCAGGCCTGGTCGCCGCTGCGCAAATAGACGTCGGTGGTGTAGTCGAAATTGGCGGTGGACGACACATGCAGCACGCCGACGCACAGGCGGCTGTCGACGCGCGGCAGCGCGATCTCCAGCACCTGGCCGCGATGGTTGGGCGGCATGGCGGGATGGCCGACGCCGCGCGGCGCCGGCAGCACCGCCAGCGTGTGCTCCTGCATCGCCACTTCGCGCGCATAGCAATTGATCAGGAGGCGGCTGTGTTGTTGTTCAGCGAAGCGCGGCGCTTGCGCCGGGTCGGGCCGCAGATGGCTGGCGGACAGCGGGAGGTTCATAGCAGTTTCCATTTCAACGATATAAACACGGCCGCCACCAGCGCGGCGCTGAGCCAGAGTGGCGCGGCGTAGCCGAGCGTCGGCGCCAGCACGCTGGCCAGCAGGCCGGCGCAGACGGCGCCCCATTTGTTGGCGCCTTCGAGCCGGCCGAAGTGGCTGCCAGCGCGTGCGGCGTGGGAGCTTGCCGCCGCCAGGGTATTGATGGCCAGGTAGGCGCCTGTCATGCCGAGGCCCATGACGATGCGGCCGGCGACCATGGCCGCCAGCGAAGCGGCCAGCGCCTGCAGCAGCAGGCCGGCGCAGGTGAGGGCGGCGTAGCGGCCAAGGCTGACCCGGGCGCCCGATGCCCGCAGGCGCCGTCCCAGCGGCCACGCCAGCAGCAGGAACAGCGCGTGCGGTAGGCCGAACAGCAGGCCGGCGGTGGCCGCGCCGATCTCCAGTCGCCGCGCCAGGTCGGTAACGAAGTAGGGGTAGGACAGCACCGTGCCGACCGCAAACAGGGCCTGCAGCCGATACAGGCTGGCCGCGCGCATGCCACAGGCGGCGATGGCGTCGGCGTCGGCCTCGGCCGCTGACGGCGCGGCCGGCCGGTGGTTGAGGTCGATGGTTGCGGCGTGCGCCGCGCCACGCGCGGGCAGCAGACGGTCGGGCAAAAAATACAGCGCGACGCAAGCCAGTCCGGGGCACAGCGCCAGGTAGAGGAATATGTTCAACAGGTCGGTGTGGCCGCTGAGGATGCCGATCAGCGCCGGGCCGGCAAACAGCGCGGTGCGCGCCGAGGCCTGCATGACGCCCAGCAGGGCTGCCAGGCGCGGTGCCGGCAGGCGCTCGGCCAGGAAGGCGTTGGAGGCGGCAAAGGTGCCGCCCAACACGCCTTGCAGCGTCAGTCCGACGGCGAATTCGAGCGGGGTGCGCGCCAGCCCGGTGATGAGGAAGCTCAGACACAGACCGGCATGGGCACGGATTAGCGAGGCGCGCTTGCCGATGCGGTCGGCCAGGCGCCCCCAGGCCGGGTTGGCGATGGCGGCGGCGAGTGTGGGCAGCGTGAAGTACCAGCCCGCCAGCGCCGCCGATGGCGCCGGGCCGCTGAAACTCGATTGCAGAATCTGCGCGTAGAACGGCGGCATGCACAGTGCCGCGAAGGCGGCGCCGAAGTGACCCGCCACCGTGATGGCCACGGCGCGCGCTGGCAACTCGGCGCGGCCGATGGCGGGCGCTATACTCATCGTTGCTCTTCCCTGGCGCCATAGCCGTCGGCGCTGTCCTGCGGCGCGCCATGCAGCGGGTTGCGGACGGTGCGCAATTGTTGGTTGCTCCAGCGGAGCAGGCGGCGTGCCGCCAGGCATTCGATTTGTAGCTGCGGGCCGAGCAGATCGAACTCCGCGTGACGTGCCGCCATTGACGGCATGCTTGCCTGGTAATCGGCGATGGTGCGCGCGGCCTGGCGCCAGAACAGCGTCTCGGGATGGCCGCAGTGGTGCTGCAAACGCCAGGCCAATTCGCCCAGGTTGATGAAGAACAGCACTTCGATCAGATAATCGCGCGCCTCGGTCGTTGAGGCGAACATGAAGCCGGCACTGGCATTGATGGCATTGCGGTACGAAGGTGCGGCGCGCAGGCCCGCCAACTGCTCCTCGCCGGTGGCACCGCGCAGGTAGTGCAGGCCTCCGGGCAGGTCGCGCATGGCGATGCGATGCGGCAGGCCGTCGCGCAGGATCAGCAGCGTGTTTTGCGCGTGACATTCGAGCAGCACGCCGTGCGCCATCATCAGGTGTAGCAGCGGCGGCGCGCAGGACGCCAGCAGCGCCGCCACCCAACGCTCGACGCCATGCTGATTGAGCCATGGCTGGATGGTCAGGGCGCCGTCGGCGCTCAGCGTGGTCAATGCCGTCATCGGAAAAATCCGCTCGCCCATTTGCAGCACCGATTGTGGCGAGCGGCGCCAGATAGCGCCCAGCATGCCGTAGGCGGTGTCGCGCTGGCGTGACGCCGCCACCGTGATGCCGGCCGGCTCGGGCAGGATTGCCAGTCGCCGGCCGCCGGCCAGGAATGGATCGGCGTCGCACACCCGTTCGAGCCAGCGCGAGATGAGGGGCGCGTTGTGCACGTGGTGGTCCGACAGAATACGGTCGGCCGAGCTGTTGGCGATGGCCAGTGGCAGCTTGAGATTGTGTTGCTGCTCGCCGGCGAGGCTGCTCAACGAGCGGATCGATTGCTGCGCCAGCCAGCGGTCGCCGCCGGCGCCGAGATGCAGCAGCGTGCCGTCGGCCAGCCAGTCGGAAAAATGCAGGACGATGGCGTGTTCCCAATGCCAGGGATGGACCGGCAGCAGCCGGTAGGCGTCCGGCCGCCGGCCTTGGGCGGCGATCTGTCCGCGCAGCCGCTGGTATTCATCCGGACCCAGTTGCGAGGCCAGCAAGCCTTCATACGCGATGCCGTCGCCGGTGTGGGTCTCGCTGGCGTCAACGGCAATTGCCAGCCACATCAGCTCGAACGCCTGGGCGAATTCGGGGCTGTAACGCAGGTTGTCTTGCACGCTGAAGCCGATGCGCGAGCGGAAACAAGGGTGGTAGGGATGGCCGTCACCCAGTTGCGCCTCCTGCCAAGGGTAGGGCGAGCTCAGGGTGGCGTCGCGCTTGGCGGTCATCGACCAGGCATGGTTGAGGGCGGTGTGCTGCAGTTCGTCGATGAACTGGCGCAGCGCCGCCGGCGCCGGCTGCAAATGCCGCACCAGCGCCGGCACCACGCTGGCCAAGTCGGTGGCGGTGCCGGGACAGCGCAGCGCTCCGCTCAGCCGCAAGCGGTCAAAGCCGCTCCGATGGGCGATGTCGATCAGGTAGTGGCGCGACTGTCCCTGCGCATCGAGCCCGTCGAGCCGCAATTGTCGGCCGTCCGGCTCGACCGCGCCCCGCAGACAACCCTCATTCCAGAAAGACTCGACGAACTGGCGCACCGTGCGTGCGTGGGCGGCGGGGGAATGGCTTAAGAACGATAGGGACGGGTGCATGGCCGTAGATTGAAATAGAAAGCTTGCTGGATTGCTATGTAGGCACAATAGCCACGAATAATCCAAATGTCAATGAAAATGATAATGATTCGCATTAAATTATTTGCTTGGCATCCAGTTGTCTGGCTGCCATCTTCGATAATCCGGCCGACGCTTGCGTTACAATCCCGGTTTTCTTGGTAGCTCATTCGTATGACGATTCCCAGCCCTATCCTTGACGCGCTGTCGCGCGCCGATGCCTCCTGGCAGCCGCTGCTGACCGCCGGTTTGAACGCCATGAGCGCGGCCGACGCCACCTACCTGGCGCAATTGGCGGACGATGTATATCTGCCCACCGAACAGCGGCTGTTTGCGGCATTTGCCTTGCCGCTGGACCAAGTGCGTTATGTGCTGGTGGGCGAAGGGCCGTATCCGCGAGCAGAGAGCGCCACCGGCGTCTGTTTCATGGATGGGGCGGTTGGCAGCCTGTGGTCGTCGGAAGAGGGCGGCGGCCTGTCGAAGCCGGTCAACAAGGCGACCTCGCTGCGCAACTTCATGAAAATGCTGCTGGTGGCCGATGGTCAACTGCAACTGGACAACACCGCCGGCGCGGCGATGGCGGCCGTCTCGGCGCGGGCGCGCAGCGGTGCCGGCAGCCACATCCAGACCCTGGCCGACATGCAGCGCAAGCTGACCGGGCAGGGCTTCCTGCTGCTGAACGCCTCGCTGGTGTTCCGCAGCCACGTTGCCCCGGCCAAGGACGCCAAGGCCTGGCTGCCATTCTTCGAGGCGGTGATGGCCGGCCTGGCCGCGCAGGCCGAGACGGTGCCGACGATGGTGTTGTGGGGGAAAATCGCTGAATTGCTGAGCAAATTGCCGGTAATGAAGGATTTTCCGCAGATCGCGGCGGAGCACCCGTACAACCTGAGTTTTATTGGCAATCAACAAATGCACCAGCTGTTCCGGCCGATGCAACTGCTCAAGGGCTGAAACCGAGGGGCGGCCAGCAAGCTTTGTTAAAGTTTGGTATACTTGACTAAATCGATCAACTACTCAGGATTTGTGAATAGTTAATGAGGTCGATATGAGGTCGATATGAGGTCGATATTTTAACCCAACCGAGGTAGTGATGCGTCTGACCACCAAAGGCCGTTTTGCTGTGACCGCGATGATTGACTTGGCGCTGCGCCAGGGCAAGGGACCAGTCACGCTGTCGGGCATCAGCCAGCGTCAGGCAATTTCGCTGTCCTACCTGGAGCAGCTGTTCGGCAAGCTGCGCCGCCACGAGATCGTCGAATCGATCCGCGGTCCGGGCGGCGGCTACAGTCTGGCGCGCCGCGCTGACAAGGTCACCGTGGCCGACATCATCATCGCCGTCGACGAGCCGCTGGATGCGACGCAGTGCGGCGGCAAAGAGAACTGCCATGGCGCCGACGCCGCCAGCGGCGTGCGCTGCATGACCCACGAACTGTGGGCCACGCTGAATGAGAAAATGGTTGATTATCTGGATTCCGTTTCGCTGCAGGATCTGGTCGATCAACAAAAGCAGAAGAACGCTGAGCAAAACGTGGTTGTGTTGCACCGCACCGACAACCACGCCGCGCTGTAAGCCCTAACGGAGTAACCAGATGAACGCCCCAGAAAAAAACATCGCTGACGTGAAGTTCCAGACCGCGCCGCATTTCCCGATTTACATGGACTATTCGGCCACCACGCCGATCGATCCGCGCGTCGCCGATGCGATGATTCCTTACCTGCGCGAGCAGTTCGGCAATCCGGCCTCGCGCAGCCACATGTACGGCTGGACCGCCGAAAAAGCGGTGGAAGAGGCGCGCGCCAATGTCGCCGCGCTGGTCAACGCCGACCCGCGCGAAATCATCTGGACCTCGGGCGCGACCGAATCGAACAACCTGGCCATCAAGGGCGCGGCGCAGTTCTACAAAACCAAGGGCAAGCACATCATCACCGTGAAAACCGAGCACAAAGCCGTGCTGGACACCGTGCGTGAGTTGGAGCGCCAGGGCTTTGAGGCGACCTACCTGGAACCGCAGGACAACGGCCTGATCACCATCGAGCAACTGACCGCCGCCATCCGTCCGGACACCATGCTGATTTCGGTCATGCTGGTGAACAACGAAATCGGCGTGATTCAGCCGATCGACGAAATCGGTGAACTGTGCCGCTCGAAAGGCATCATCTTCCACTGCGACGCCGCGCAAGCGACCGGCAAAGTGGTCATCGATCTGCAAAAAACCAAGGTCGACCTGATGACCTTCACCGCGCACAAAACCTACGGCCCGAAAGGCGTGGGCGCGTTGTACGTGTGCCGCAAGCCGCGCGTGCGAATCGAAGCGCAGATGCACGGCGGTGGTCATGAGCGCGGCCTGCGTTCGGGCACGTTGCCGACCCACCAGATCGTCGGCATGGGCGAAGCCTTCCGCCTGGCGAAAGTGGAAATGGACACCGAGATCGCCCGCATCAAGGCGCTGCGCGACCGTCTGGCCAAAGGCCTGCAAGAGATCGAAGAAACCTACATCAACGGCGACATGGAACACCGTGTGCCGCACAACCTGAATGTCAGCTTCAACTACGTTGAGGGCGAGTCGCTGATCATGGCGGTCAAAGACCTGGCCGTGTCGTCGGGCTCCGCTTGCACTTCGGCCTCGCTGGAACCATCTTATGTCTTGCGCGCGCTTGGTCGTAGCGACGAACTGGCGCACAGCTCGATCCGTTTCACCATCGGCCGTTTCACCACCGAAGCCGATATCGACTTCGCGGTCGAGCTGATGAAGTCCAAGGTACACAAACTGCGTGAACTGTCGCCGCTGTGGGATATGTTCAAGGATGGCATCGACATCAGCTCGATCCAATGGGCAGCCCACTAATTTCACAGATACAGGAGCATCAAAATGGCTTACTCGGAACAAGTACTGGACCACTACGAAAATCCACGCAACGTCGGCGCCTTTGAAAAGGGCGACGACAGCGTCGGCACCGGCATGGTTGGCGCGCCCGCCTGCGGCGACGTCATGAAGCTGCAGATCAAAGTGGGCGCCGATGGCGTGATCGAAGACGCCAAGTTCAAAACCTATGGCTGCGGTTCGGCCATCGCATCGAGCTCGCTGGTGACCGAGTGGGTCAAGGGCAAGACGCTGGATCAGGCGCTGGCCATCAAGAACACCCAGATCGCCGAAGAACTGGCGCTGCCGCCAGTGAAAATCCACTGCTCGATCCTGGCGGAAGACGCCATCAAGGCCGCGGTGCTGGACTACCAGAACAAGCACGCCACCGTAGCAGCGTAAATTACGACACGTCGCCCCAGTGACCCTGGGGCGCGGGAGAATCAAATGGCAATCACCCTGACCGAAAAAGCAGCGAAACACATCAACCGCTACATCGAGCGCCGCGGCAAGGGCCTCGGTTTGCGTTTTGGCGTGCGCACCACCGGCTGCTCGGGCATGGCCTACAAGCTGGAATACGTGGACGAAGTGACCGACGAGGACAGCGTGTTCGAATCGCACGGCGTCAAAGTATTCGTCGATCCGAAAAGCCTGCCGTACATCGACGGCACGGAGCTGGACTTCGCGCGCGAAGGCCTGAACGAAGGCTTCAAGTTCAACAACCCGAATGAGAAAGACGCTTGCGGTTGCGGTGAAAGCTTCCGCGTCTGAGCCGTATGCAGAATCACTTTGAGCTATTCAATCTGCCGCCGCGGTTTGCCGTAGACGCCGGGGCGCTCGACAGCGCCTACCGCGACGTGCAAAGCCGCGTCCACCCCGACAAGTTCGTCAACGCCACCGACGCCGAGAAGCGCGTCGCCATGCAGTGGGCCACCCGCGCCAACGAGGCCTACCAGACCCTGAAGAATCCGCAGAAGCGCGCGCAGTACATGTGCGAGCTGCACGGCGTCGATCTGCAGACCGAGTCGAATACGGCGATGCCGATGGCTTTCCTGATGCAGCAGATGGAGTGGCGCGAAGAACTGGGCGAGGCCCGCGCCGGCAAGGACAGCGACGCGCTCGAATCGCTCGACCAGCAACTGCGCACCGCCCGCAAGGAGCAACTGGCGCGGATCGAACAGCAGATCAACGCCGGCGACTACGCCGCCGCCGCCCAAGGCGTGCGCGCGCTGATGTTCCTCGAAAAATTCGGCGAAGAAGTCCGCTTCGCCTTTGAAGCAATCGAAGCTTGATGCCCGGCGCCGCTGCCCGGCGCCGCCTCAGCTGACCACATAAGAATACAGGTCTCACCCATGGCACTTCTGCAAATTTCCGAACCAGGCATGTCCACCGCACCGCACCAGCACCGGCTGGCGGTGGGGATCGATTTGGGCACCACCAATTCGCTGGTGGCGACTGTGCGCAACAGCATTCCAGAAGTGCTGAGCGATGAAGACGGCCGCACGCTGCTGCCTTCCGTGGTGCGCTATCTGCCGAACGGTCACGCCAACATCGGCTACAAGGCGCAGGCCGCGCAGACCACCGATCCGAAGAACACCATCGTGTCGGTCAAGCGCTTCATGGGCCGTGGCCTGGCGGATATCGCTTATGCCGAGAACCTGCCTTACGATTTTCAGGATACGCCCGGCATGGTGCAGCTGAAGACGGTCGCCGGCGTCAAGAGCCCGGTGGAAGTCTCGGCGCAGATTCTGGCCACGCTGCGCCAGCGCGCCGAGGATTCGCTGGGCGATGACCTGGTTGGCGCGGTGATCACCGTGCCGGCGTACTTCGATGACGCGCAGCGCCAGGCCACCAAGGACGCGGCCCAACTGGCCGGCCTGAACGTCCTGCGCCTGCTGAGCGAGCCGACGGCCGCCGCCATCGCCTATGGCCTGGATAACGCTTCCGAAGGCATCTACGCGGTCTACGATCTGGGTGGCGGCACCTTCGATATCTCGATTCTGAAGTTGAGCAAGGGCGTGTTTGAAGTGCTGGCCACCGGCGGCGATTCGGCGCTGGGCGGCGATGACTTCGATCACCGGCTGTTCTGCTACATCCATCAGGAAGAAAAACTGGCGCCGCTGTCGGATGAAGACACCGCCGTGCTGATGGTGAAGGCGCGCGAGGCCAAGGAACTGCTGTCGACCAAAGCGGAAGTCATCGTCGACGCCACGCTGAAGTCGGGCGAGCAGGTGCACATGACCATCACCGCCGAGAAGTTCCAGGAGATCACCCGGCACCTGATCGACAAGACCATGAAGGCCATCAAGAAAGCGCTGCGCGACGCCAATGTTGACGCGGACGATGTCGATGGCGTGGTCATGGTCGGCGGCGCCACCCGCATGCCGCATGTGCACCGCGCGGTGAGTGAGTATTTCCACACCACGCCGCACGCGAATATCGATCCGGACAAGGTGGTGGCGCTGGGCGCCGCCGTGCAGGCCAATCTGCTGGCCGGTAACCGCGCGCCGGGCGATGACTGGCTGCTGCTGGATGTGATTCCGCTGTCGCTGGGCATCGAGACCATGGGCGGTCTGGTGGAGAAGATCATTCCCCGCAACTCGACCATTCCTTGCGCCCGCGCGCAGGAGTTCACCACCTTCAAGGATGGTCAGACCGCGCTCGCGGTGCATGTGCTGCAAGGCGAGCGCGAGCTGGTGGCCGATTGCCGTTCGCTGGCGCGCTTCGAGCTGCGCGGCATTCCGCCGATGGCGGCTGGGGCGGCGCGTATCCGCATCACATATCAGGTGGATGCGGATGGCTTGCTGTCGGTGTCGGCGCGCGAGCTGCGTTCGGGTGTCGAGGCGTCGATCAGCGTCAAGCCGTCGTATGGCTTGGGTGATGATGATGTGGCACGCATGCTGATGGATTCGCACGCCTCTGCCGATGTCGACATGAAGGCGCGCGCGTTGCGTGAAGAGCAGGTGGAGGCGGAACGCATTCTGCTGGCAACGCAAGCGGCGCTGGATGAAGACGCGGCGCTGCTGTCGGACGAAGAACGCGTGGCGGTCGATGCGCTGATGGCGAAAACGCGCGAGATCGTCGCGCAGTCGCAGACCGGCGCGGTGGATCACCAGGCCGTGAAGGCGGCGGTTGAAGCGCTGGCCCACGGCACCGAGGAATTTGCGTCGCGCCGCATGGACCGCAGTGTGCGCAGCGCGCTGGCCGGCAAGTCGCTCGACCAAGTCGTTTAAAAATATATAAAGAGTTTAACCATGCCACAAATCGTATTCCTGCCCCACGCAAAACTGTGCCCGGATGGCGCCGTCGTTGAAGCCGAAGCCGGCAAAACGCTGTGCGACGTCATGCTGGAGAATGACATCCATATCGAGCACGCGTGCGAAAAATCCTGCGCCTGCACCACCTGCCACGTGCTGGTGCGCGAAGGCTTCAATTCACTCAGCGAAGCCAGCGAAACCGAAGAAGACCTGCTGGACAAAGCCTGGGGCCTGGAAGCGGTGTCGCGCCTGTCGTGCCAGGCCGTGGTCGCCGACGAAGACCTGGTCGTTGAAATTCCGAAGTACACCATCAATCACGCAAGCGAAGGCGGGCACTGATATGAAGTGGACTGACATCACCGCGATTGCGGAAGCGCTGTACGACAAGTATCCGGATCTCGATCCGGCCACCATCCGCTTCACCGATCTGCACAACAAAATCATCGAGCTCGAAGAGTTCGACGATGACACGTCGCGCGGTGGTGAAAAAGTTCTCGAAGCAGTTCAACAGGCGTGGATCGATGAAGCAGCCTAAGAAACCCGTACCGAAGATTGGCGCCACCGTCACCAGCGCCGACAACATGCCGGAAATCCGCGAAGGCCAGACCGTGGCCTTGCTGCAGGAGCTGCACATCCTCACGCGCGATGGCAAAATGAACCAGGACAGCCGCCGCAAGCTGAAACAGGTCTACCACCTGTACCAGTTCATCGAGCCACTGCTGAAGGAAGTATTGACTGAGAAGGACAACGTCTCGCTGGTTGATCACGGCGCCGGCAAGTCCTACCTCGGCTTCATCATCTACGATCTGTTCTTCAAGGCGCTGCAGAACGACTCGCACATCTACGGCATCGAGACGCGCGAAGAGCTGGTGGCGCGCTCGCAGGAGCTGGCCACGCAGTTCAACTTCCCCGGCATGTCCTTCCTGCCGTTGTCGGTGGCCGAGTCCACCGAGTCGAAGCTGCTGCCGGCGCAGATCGATGTCGTCACCGCGCTCCACGCCTGCAACACGGCGACCGATGACGCCATCCAGTTCGCGCTGAAGAAGAAGGCCAGGCACATCGTGCTGGTGCCGTGCTGTCAGGCCGAAGTGGCCTCGGTGCTGAAGAAGAACAAAGGCCAGTCGCTGGGTAAGTCCCCGCTGAGCGAAATGTGGCGTCATCCGATCCATACCCGCGAATTCGGCAGCCAGATCACCAACGTGCTGCGTTGCCTGCAACTGGAAGCGCATGGCTACGGCGTCACCGTCACGGAGCTGGTGGGCTGGGAACACTCGATGAAGAATGAACTGATCATCGCCACCTACAAGAACCTGCCGCGCAAGCGTCCGGCCGAGCGCTTGAAAGAAGTGCTGGACACCGTCGGTCTGCAAGAAATGAATGCCCGTTTCTTCACCGCGGAAGAGGCGGCGTAATGGACAACTGGCTCGATCTGCGCAGTGATACCGTCACGCGCCCCGGCGCCGCCATGCGCGCGGCGATGAACGCCGCCGAAGTCGGCGATGACGTCTACGGCGACGACCCGACCGTCAACCGCCTGCAGGAATACGCCGCCGATTTGTTCGGCTTTGAAGACGCGTTGTTCGCGCCATCCGGCACGCAGACCAATTTACTGGCGCTGCTGGCACATTGCGGCCGTGGTGATGAATACCTGGTCGGCCAGGAAGCGCACACCTACCGTTACGAAGGCGGCGGCGCGGCGGTGCTGGGTAGCATCCAGCCGCAGCCCATCATCAATCAGCCCGACGGCAGCATCGCGCTGGCCGATATCGAGTCCTGCATCAAGCCGGACGACTTTCACTTCGCCCGCACCAAGTTGCTGGCGCTGGAAAACACCATCAACGGCCGCGTGCTGCCGATGGCGTACGTGCAACAGGCGACGACACTGGCGCACGACAAAGGCCTGTCCACGCATCTCGACGGCGCGCGCATCTGCAACGCCGCCGTCAAGCTGGGCATCACGCCGCGTGAAGTGGTGACGGGCTTCGACTCCGTGTCCGTCTGCCTGTCCAAGGGCCTTGGCGCGCCGGTCGGCTCGGTCCTGCTGGGCAGCCGTCCGCTGATCAAGGAAGCCAAACGCTGGCGCAAGATGCTGGGTGGCGGCATGCGTCAAGCCGGCGTGATCGCGGCAGGGGGCTTGTACGCGCTGGAACACAACATCCCGCGCCTGGCCGAAGACCACGACAACGCCGCCTACTTCGCCGCCGAACTGGCGAAGATGAAAAACCTCAAGGTCAGTACGCCGCAGACCAACATCTTTTACGTCGATATTCCGCAGTTCGTGCTGAAAGGCCTGGGCGATGTGCTGGAACTGACCCGCATCCGCATGTCGCTGGGTCCACGCACGCGCATCGTTACCCACATGGACGCGTCACGCGACGATATCGACCGTGCCATTACTGTATTTGGAGATTTCTTTGGATAACACGATACGTCTCTCCAAGCGAGTCGCCGACGAGCGCCAATGCTCGCGCCGCGAAGCCGAACTGTATATCGAAGGCGGCTTTGTCAGCGTCGATGGCGTAGTGGTGGAAGAGGCGGGCGCGCGCGTCGCGCCGGAACAGCAGGTCACGCTGGCGGACGACGCCACGCTGCTGGAGATCACGCCCGTCACCATCCTGCTGCACAAGCCCGCCGGCGCGGCGCAGCCCTTGCATCTGCTGAAGGCCGACACGCTGACGCGCTCCGCGCCGGGACAGCGCTTCCTCAAGCGCCACGTCACCGGCCAGCAGGAGATGGTGCCGCTGGACGTCAAGGCCAGTGGCCTGGTCGTGTTCACCCAAGACTTCCGCGTCAACCGCAAGCTGTCGGAAGAATCGCTGGAGCAGGAGATCATCGTTGAAGTCTCCGGCACGATCATGGAAGGCGGCTTGCAGCAACTGAACCAGATCAACGGCAAGGTAAGCTGGCAAAACGAAACGCGTCTGCGCTGGGCCGTCAAAGGCCTCAAGCTCGGCTCCATCGAAAAGCTGTGCAAGGAAGTCGGCCTGAAGGTCGTCTCCATGAAGCGCATCCGCGTCGGCCGCATCTCCATGGCCAGCCTGCCATCAGGCGAATGGCGCTACCTGCAAAACTACGAGAAGTTCTAAGCCGCCGACGCGGCTTTCTTTTTCTTTTCCAGCGGCGGTAGTTGCACCAGCCGGGTGCCGGCCAGCTTGTCATGCAGGAACTGGCGGTCCTTGTCGAAGAAGGCCGTCAGCGACCAGGCCGCGATGCCGATCAGTATCGCGCCCAGCGCCTGCCAGCGGTGCAGATCGGCCGCCAGCGCGACGATCAGCGCCGGCAAAATCCACATCCAGCTCAACAGATAGCGGACCACGGCAACGCGCGGCGTCACCGGGCCGCCGTTGGTGCTCACCAGCTTCATGCGCCAGGTGCGCATCGCCAAGGTCTGGCCTTCGCGCGTCCATTGATGAATGAAGTAGGCGCCCAGTACCAGGAAAGCCAGCGCCTGCCGCATGTGTTCGACCAGCGGCGTGTGGCTGCCGCCGGTGGCGACTTCGAAAATCAGGAAGGGCAGGAACAGTACGGCGAAGCCGAGCAGCGCCTCGTACACCATGGAGATCAGACGGCGCCGGATGGTTGGCTTGCTTACCGGATTATTTGACATCGGTCGGGGCCGCAGGCGTTGGCGGCGTGGAGGTCGGTGGAACCGGCGTCACGTTGGAGGCGTTCGGCAGCGGGACGTTGGGATCGGCCGGCGGCGTCGCCACCGGCGGCAGGATAGGCGGCACCACCGGCGCGGCCGGATTGACCGGTGCTGGCATCGGCATCTTGGCCTGCGTCGGCGTCGGCAGGTTGACCACCTGTTTTTTGGTGGCGGCCTTGGCGGCCAGTTCCTTCTTCTGCTCGTCCGACAGCGTTTGATATTCCTCCCACGACACCGCTTTCTGCGCCGGGTTCAGCTTTTGCGCGCGGGCGTAGTTCTGGCGGATCTGGCGGCGCTCCTCGGGCGACATGGCGACCCATTCGCGCATGCGGCGCTGCACGCGCGCCTGCTCGTCCGGATTCATCCTAGCGTAGCGCTTGGCGATGCCCAGCCACTTCTGCTTGCGGATCGGCTCGATATCGTTCCACTCGGCGGCCAGCGGCTCCAGCGCCTGTTGCTGCGCCGGCGTCAAATCCTTCCACATGACTTTTTCCGGTGGCGCGGCGGTTTTGTGGCCGGTGACCGCCGCCACCGGCGCCGTCATCAGGTCGGCGGCGTCCGGCTGGGCGACGATCCACGCGCCGCCGGCCGCCACCGCGACCACCGCTGCTCCTGCGCCCCACTTGGCGCGATTGCTCCATGCCATAGGCTTACTCGCTTTGCGTCAGGTAGGCGTTGAAGCCATGGTCGAGGTATGCGTCCAGCGGCAGCTCGTCCGACAGCACGGCGGCGTCGATCTCGGCCAGGTCGGCGATGCGTTCCTGCTGTTCGTACTGGTAAATGCCGACCATGCCGACCACCAGCGCCAGGGCCGGCACCAGCATGCCCCAGCGGCCCAGCCAGTTAAACTGCGACATGAAGCCGCCGCCGGCTGCCGCCAGCTCGGTTCTGACCACGCGCACCGCCAGCGGTACCTCCATATGGGCTTTCTTGCGGGCGAGCGCCATCTTGCGCGCCTGCGCCAGGCGGTCTGTGGTCGAAGCGGGCAGCTCGTCCAGCTTGTCATTGAGCGCGTGGCGCACCTTGTAAGCGAAATTCAGATCGTCGGTGTTCATAATGTTATTCCCTTGGCTGCCAGCGCCTCGGCCAGCGCATGTGTTGCACGAGAGCAATGCGTTTTGACGCTGCCTTCCGAGCAGCCCATGGCCTCGGCCGTTTCGGCGACGTCCATGTCCTGCCAATAACGCATCAGGAAGGCTTCGCGTTGACGTGCCGGAAGCTTTTGTACTTCGGCATCGATGATGTCCAGCATCTGCTGCCGCTCGAACTTATCGGCGCCGGATTCGGCCGCCTCGGTGCCTTCTTCGGCGGCGTAGGATTCGAGCATGTCGAAATCCTCATGCTCGCCGCCGGACGGCCCCATGCCGGAGAACAGGCTGACCCAGGTGTTACGAACCTTTTCCCTGCGGAAATAGTCGAGGATGGTGGTCTGCAAGATGCGTTGAAACAGCGCCGGCAATTCGGCGGCGGGTTTGTCGCCGTATTTTTCGGCGAGCTTGATCATCGCGTCCTGCACGATGTCGAGCGCGGATTCGTCCTTGCGTACCGCGTAAACGGCTTGCTTGAAGGCCCGGCGTTCGACGTTTTCGAGGAAGTCGGATAATTCTTTGTCTGTGGCCATGCGTCGGGGAGGGGGCTGCCGGGTGTTTTGAACTGAGGCGCATGCTAGCAAAAAATGTCGCGTTTTGCATGCTTTTGCGTCAAAACGGATCAATTTCCGAATTATCCCTTGCTCAAAGTGGTGCGCCGGTGTACCGTATGGGACGCTTTGAACAACCCCGAAGCTCTATGGTCTGGTCGCCGCAGGCACACAACGCCGCACACGACACGACGCGCTTTCATATGTAGGCAGTTTGCTCTCGCCCGTGCCACAAGCACGAGAGGTATGCATAACCACTACGGAAACCCCGGCCAAACGAGAGTTTGCGTTAGCGCCGCTTTGCACGTCACTACGGTTGACGGAAGAGGCAGTGCGACCGCATAAGTAAAGGGAGGCAGGGCAGAGCTGTAGCGGTAGGTGTACTTCGTCAGGACAGAGCATCCGATCAATCTCCAATGGACCTTGAAAGGAATGTTTCATGAATACCGAAGCATCTTCATCGCAATCGAGTAATCAATTTACTGGCGCGGAAATACTGGTGCGCTGCCTGGCCGAAGAGGGCGTCGAGCACGTCTTTGGTTACCCGGGTGGAGCCGTCCTGTACATCTACGACGCCATCTTCAAGCAAGACAAATTCCAACACGTTCTGGTACGCCACGAGCAGGCTGCGGTCCACGCCGCCGATGCGTACTCGCGTTCGTCGAACAAGGTCGGCGTCGCGCTGGTGACGTCCGGCCCGGGCGTCACCAATGCCGTGACCGGCCTGTCCACCGCGTACATGGATTCCATCCCCATGGTGGTGATCTCGGGCCAGGTGCCGAGCCACGCCATCGGCCAGGATGCGTTCCAGGAATGCGACACGGTCGGCATTACCCGTCCGGTCGTCAAGCACAATTTCCTCGTCAAGGACGTCAAGGACTTGGCCGAGACCGTCAAGAAAGCCTTCTTCATCGCCCGCACCGGCCGTCCAGGCCCTGTGCTGGTCGATATTCCGAAGGATATCTCGATGCACAAGACGACCTTCTCGTACCCGAAAGAGGTCGAGATGCGTTCGTACAAACCGGTCGACAAAGGTCACTCCGGCCAGATCCGCAAGGCGGTCCAACTGCTGCTGCAAGCCGAACGTCCGATGATCTACACCGGCGGCGGCGTGATCCTGGCCAATGCCTCGCCGGAACTGAATAAACTGGTCGACAAGCTGGGCTTCCCGGTCACCAACACGCTGATGGGCCTGGGCGCGTACAAGGCGTCGAGCGAAAACTTCGTCGGCATGCCCGGCATGCACGGCACCTACGAAGCCAATATGGCGATGCAGCACTGTGACGTGCTGATCGCCATCGGCGCCCGCTTCGACGACCGCGTGATCGGCAATCCGAAGCACTTCGCCTCGAATCCGCGCAAGATCATTCACGTCGACATCGACCCGTCGTCGATTTCCAAGCGCGTCAAAGTGGACATCCCGATCGTCGGCAACGTCAAGGACGTGCTGATCGAGTTCCTGGCGCAGCTGGACGCGTCGGACGCCAAGCCGAATCAGCCGGCGCTGAAATCCTGGTGGAAGCAGATCCAGGAATGGCGCGGCCGCGACTGCCTGAAATTCGCCCCGTCCGACCTGGTCATCAAGCCGCAATCGGTGGTGCAAAAGCTGTGGGAAGTGACCAAGGGCGACGCCTTCATCACCTCCGACGTCGGCCAGCACCAGATGTGGGCCGCGCAGTACTACCCGTTCGATCAGCCCAAGCGCTGGGTCAACTCGGGCGGTCTGGGCACCATGGGTGTCGGCCTGCCTTACGCCATGGGCGTGCAGATGGCCAATCCGGACGCCACCGTCGCCTGCATCACCGGCGAAGGCTCGATCCAGATGTGCATCCAGGAGCTGGCGACCTGCAAGCAGTATCACCTGACGCCGAAGATCATCATGCTGAACAACCGCTTCCTGGGCATGGTGCGCCAGTGGCAGCAGATCGACTACGGTTCGCGCTACTCCGAGTCCTACATGGATTCGCTGCCGAACTTCGAGAAGCTGGCCGAGGCCTATGGCCACGTCGGCATGCGCATCGAGAAACCGGGCGACGTCGACGGCGCCCTGCGCGACGCCTTCGCGATGAAGGACAAGCTGGTGTTCATGAACTTCATCACCGATCAATCGGAAAACGTCTGGCCGATGGTTAAAGCCGGCAAGGGTCTGTCCGAAATGCTGCTGGGTTCGGAGGATCTCTAACATGCGACATATTATTTCTGTATTGCTGGAAAACGAAGCCGGCGCCTTGTCCCGCGTGGTGGGCCTGTTCTCGGCACGCGGCTACAACATCGAGACGCTGACCGTGGCGCCGACCGAGGACGCGACGCTGTCGCGGATGACCATCGTCACCACCGGTTCGGACGACATCATCGAGCAGATCACCAAGCACCTGAACCGCCTGATCGAAGTGGTGAAGGTGGTGGACCTGACCGAAGGCCATCACATCGAACGCGAACTGATGCTGATCAAGGTGCGCGCGGTGGGCAAGGAGCGTGAAGAGATGAAGCGCACGGCGGATATTTTCCGCGGCCGCATCATCGACGTCACCGAAAAGAGCTACACGATTGAACTGACCGGCGCCAAGAGCAAGCTCGACGCGTTCATCGACTCGATCGACCGTGCCTCCATTCTGGAGACGGTACGTACCGGCGGTTCCGGCATCGGACGCGGCGAACGCATCCTCAAAGTTTAAGCAGCACGCAACTCATACATAACGAATTTACTAGGATTAAAAATGAAAGTTTTCTACGATAAAGACGCTGACCTCTCCCTGATCAAAGGCAAAAACGTGGCCATCATCGGCTATGGCTCGCAGGGCCACGCCCACGCGCAAAACCTGAGCGAATCGGGCGTCAACGTGACCGTTGGCCTGCGCAAGGGCGGCGCCTCGTGGGCCAAGGTGGAGAACGCCGGCCTGAAGGTCGCCGAAGTGAACGAGGCCGTCAAAGCCGCCGACGTCATCATGATCCTGCTGCCGGACGAGAACATCGCCCAGGTCTACAACGAAAACGTCGCGCCGCACGCCAAGCAAGGCGCGGTACTGGCCTTCGCCCACGGCTTCAACGTGCACTACGGTCAAGTCGTGCCACGCGCCGACCTGGACGTGATCATGGTGGCGCCGAAAGCACCAGGCCACACCGTGCGCGCCACCTACACCCAGGGCGGCGGCGTGCCACACCTGATCGCCGTGTACCAGGATAAATCCGGCGTCGCCCGTGACATCGCCCTGTCGTACGCATCGGCCAACGGCGGCGGCAAGGCCGGCATCATCGAAACCAACTTCCGTGAAGAAACCGAGACCGACCTGTTCGGCGAACAAGCGGTGCTGTGCGGTGGCGCGGTTGAACTGATCAAGGCCGGCTTCGAAACCCTGACCGAAGCTGGTTATGCGCCGGAAATGGCGTACTTCGAGTGCCTGCACGAACTGAAACTGATCGTCGACCTGATCTACGAAGGCGGCATCGCCAACATGAACTACTCGATCTCGAACAACGCCGAATACGGCGAGTACGTGACCGGCCCACGGGTTGTGACCGAAGACACCAAGAACGCCATGCGTCAGTGCCTGAAGGACATCCAGACCGGTGAATACGCCAAATCGTTCATCCTGGAAAACAAAGCAGGCGCACCGACCCTGATCTCGCGTCGCCGCCTGACCGCCGAGCACCCGATCGAAGAAGTCGGCGCCAAGCTGCGCGCCATGATGCCTTGGATCGCCAAGAACAAGATGGTTGACCAGTCGAAGAACTAATCAGTTCCTCACACCACGAAAAGCCGGCTTCTGCCGGCTTTTTTCATATGACGCGCCATGATGTAGCTGGCGCCCCTCCCCCCTGTTCCACTCTGCTAGGGCGGAACATCCGTCAGGATAGATGTGTCGAGCTGGACGATGACATAGCGGTGGTCGTCCAGCTTGCACAAAAAAATTCCGCATGGCAACATCTCCTTGCTGGATAGATTCAATTCACGTCAATTCAGATCCGCTGATGACGATGTTGGCGATTTATTGTCCAGAAGATAGCGAGGTTTGCCTTGGAAAGTCAGGTAATAAGCGGTCATTTAGAGTACAAAAAATTCCGAAGGGGAATAATAAATGGCGCACTTTCCGAGGAGCGCAGCAGCAGCTATGGCTATCGGAGCATTCAAGACGAGTCCCGGCAGGTACGTCCCGTCGCCACTGGTAGGAAGAACTGGCTTTTCGCGGACACCGTGGATGGTATGCGTGCTAATGCGTTGATGTACAGCCTTGTGCAGACGGCGAAGGCCAATGATTTGAATCCGCACGACTATTTGCGGCATGTGTTCATGACATTGCCCTATCTGAAGACGGCCGCTGAGGTCGAGTCTTTGCTGCCGTGGAATCTGCCGCAGTTGCGCCGCGCCCACTAGAAAAAATTTTGTGTGCGGGGATGCTCCTAAGTGTGTATATCAAATTCGTTTCTTAACCCTTTGACTGGATTGACATGGCTTTCTTAGATTGGTTTTACCTTCCGACGGCGATTGTTAGTTTGGCGCTTGGCTATATCAGTGCTCGCGCTGAACTGTTTAGAATTTATTCTAAGCGCCGCCTCCCTATGGTGCAACGGGACTTGGAATTTTACGTCAGGATGAATGGATCGACGCAACTCCAGATCGTCTACCTCGCTGAATCGATTTTGACCGGCGTATCATGAGGCGGAGCTGGTGTCCTTCTTTGGGGGATACACTTGATGCCATCCACAGAAAGTCCTCCGAATCTACCATCGGCAATCTGTTGGATAACTGGGCTGTCCATCTACCTTTACTCTGCATTTAGGCTTGGCCGCTTTGTTCGAGCGACGAGCATGTTTGATGAAACCAAAGCTAGGCTCCTGCGCGAGCTGGAACGTTTGCAGAGCTCGGATGCCGCCAATAGTGAGAATACCTAAGCGAAATAAATGGCCATCACCAGAGCTGCTATACCGACAATAAAGATCAACGAAACGAAGCATGGCGTAGCAGCGAAACCTGCTACTTATGTGGTTGAAGTGCGAAGGAAATCAGAGCCTGAAGGTGATCCTATTGCGTACCTGTTGATCCAGCGCGAGGAGCAACAGCGTCTCGATGAACGAGATGGAAGCGTCTTTGAGGCCAACATTGAAATCACATATACAGAGATCGTTTCAAAGGACTATTCATGGGACGTATCGAAGAAGGGGTGGTTTACTGCGTGTTACTCAAATCTTGGAAATGAGCCGAAGATATCGCTGTCGGCGGCTAGACCTTATAACATGGGCTATGTGATTGTCGAAATGGAGCGCTTGCGAGGACAACGATTCGGAACCTACCTCATGAACGAAGTCGTGTCGTGGGCTAAGCGTTGGCCAGATGCCACCATTTTGCCAATCCACCTCCTTGCGGGGCAAGCATACGAGGGAAACAAGGAGCGTCGAAATCGGTACTACGAGCAGTTCGGACTTGAATTCGAATATGCTGATGGAAGCAAGGCATCAGGTATGTCAAAGCCAATGCGAGCAGCGCAATTGGTAGATATCGATTCTTGGAAAGAGAATATCCGTGAACTGGACCTGCATGGCTACATGACGTTCTTGCTTACTGAGCGTCAGAAGAACGATCGTGAGATTACCGAGCTGCAGAGACAACTTGATAGCAATCGGAGTTATATGGCGAAGGTCCGGGCAGCACCATTCCGATGGGCATTTGAGCAGCGCTTCCCTAATTTCATCGAAACGATAGTAAGGCTCATACTGTTTGGCCTGCTTGCCTATAGCGTAGTCTCTGCATTTCGCTAATGCCCCATGTTTTAATCGCTGCTACTATATATGCCATATCAGTTGCTGATCTGAAGGGCCGTTTCATTTAAAGGCGAAACAACGGTCTTCAATCTCCCTTAATTATTGGAAATGACATGACTAGACTTACCGATGAAAAGCTTGAAAAGGGACGTATGCGATTCCTCGCTGGTTTTCCCAATGTCAAGGCTCGTATTGACGCATTAGATCAGGCAGAGGCCGACGCTTTAGGCATCACTTTGGAGCACTTGCGCGAGAGTGAAACTATGCGTGAGCTGTGTGAAGTGGCGCGCCTGAAGAACGTCGACTCCACGGAACTTTTCTGGAGCTGTATCGCCGATACTTCGGCAGAGTTAGAAGAAATGTTGGAACGCCGCGATGCTGCCGAGAAGCGAGCTATAGGACTTTAAGAAGAACGGACGCTCCCCCCTTTTCCGTTATGGGCTTCATTCAGTTCCGGCAGGCCTCTTAAGAATTTTCGTAATAAGCTCAGGGATTTTGTATGTTAAAGTTGATACGTAAGTCTGATCGTACACTGCCGATTATTTGTTGTGATGTGTGCGGTACATGGATTGATGATGCAGCACTCGGCGCTGCTGTTTTTGCTAGCCTTAGTTCAGAGGGCGACACAAATGAAGCACGGCTAACTCATAAAGGCGCTTGTCACGACAAGGCGGAGGCAGAGCTCCGAGGCAAAGGACATAACGTCGGATGGCTGGAATTGAAAGACTTCCTTTCCAATATGCTTCACAATTCAGGCGTATCTCTGGACGTGCTGAAGCAGATGCACGCCGATCATGAGAAATTTGGACGACTGTAAATCCCGCTCCGCGTACAACGCCATTCAGCATCATGAATCCACGTGACCGCGAGGCAATTATGTTAGACAGATGTGTGCTGGCAGCGCGATCTGTCGATGTGCCTATTGATGCCGAAAATGGTAGAGAGGCCAATATCTTTCGTGTCGCCGCGATGGTGATGCAGTCGAGCTTTCCCTTCGAGTGCAAAACCTTGATGGCGTGTGCCGACCGATACTTCGCTGCCAACCCCGATGAGCTGGCTCCTGTAGTGAATGTCATACATCAAGGGGATATCATCAGCCTGCCAAGGTTGCGGAACTCACTCACACGAAAGCTTAATGCAGCAGCACGGTAGTTCACTTTATGGACACGCGTCATGTGCCGCCTGAAAGACGAACCGCCATAACATTTTGGCGATCCAGCTGACCAAGGTAATTCCGATTCCTAGGATGAGCAGTACACCCCATACAACGGTCCCGCGCAGACCAACATAAAAAGCGCACACAGCGCCGGTGACCTGAGAGAGTGGCATCAGCCAGTCGGGACCAAAACTTAGCCCTGCACGCCGCGGACGTGTAAGAAATTCTGTGTGTGCGGGGCCGGTTTTTAGTTAATCGCGTTCGTGAAGCGTTCGCCAAACATGATGGCAAATTGATTGGCCGCCAGCTTCCAAGTCCGCTGTGGCATCTTCCAATCTTTTTCGATATTACGCAAGGCCAGGAACAGCAGCTTGGTCGCCGCCTCGTCGCTGGGGAAGTGACCACGGTTCTTGACGATCTTCCTGAGGCGCATATGCAGGCTCTCGATGGCGTTCGTAGTGTAGATGATGGTGCGTACCTCCGGCGGGTAGGCGAAGAATGGAATCACCTGCTGCCATTGGCGCCGCCACATGGCCGCCACGGTCGGGAATTTCTTGCCCCACGGCCCGGCCTCAAATTCGTCCAGCGCCGCTGCTGCCAGATCGGCATTGGCGGCCTGATAGACGGGCTTCAGAGCCGCAGCGAGCTCCTTACGGTCCTTCCAGGCTGCCAGCGTGGTCGAATTGCGAATCAGATGCACGATGCAGGTCTGGATCTGCGCCTGCGGATATACCGCTTCAATGGCTTCTGGGAAGCCGCGCAGGCCGTCAACGACGGCGATCAGGATATCGTCCAGCCCACGGTTCTTGAGCTCGTTAAATACCTTCAGCCAGAACTTGGCGCCCTCGGTCTGCTCGATCCACAGCCCCAGCACTTCCTTGCGTCCGTCGGCGCGGATACCCAGCGCCAAGTAGACGGCCTTGTTCTTGACAGTGCCCTCGTCTCGGATTTTCAGGCGCAAGGCGTCGAAGTAGACAATCGGGTACATCGTTTCCAGCGGACGCTGCTGCCATTGGGTGACTTCCTCGATCACCTCGTCCGTGATGGTCGAAATCAGCATCGGCGACACCTCGGTGCCGTACAGCTCCAGCAGGTGCCCCTGGATCTCGCGCACGCTCATGCCGCGTGCGTACATGCTGATCACGTGGTCGTCAAAGCCAGGCATGCGCCGCTGGCCTTTCGCCACCAGCTGCGGCTCAAAACTGGACAGGCGGTCGCGTGGAATGTCGAGGTGCAGTTCACCGCCCGGTGCAAGAACCTTCTTGGGCGTGGTGCCGTTTCTATGGT
>NZ_WWCP01000147.1 GCF_009857505.1 Duganella lactea | reverse complement strand
TTCAGCGGCTGGAACTCGTCGCAGTTCAACGCACTGTCGACCAACAATATCGCGGCGATTGAAACCCGCGACCTCGTCGGCCTGAAAACCAACATCATCGCCACGCTGAGCAGCGACCAGTTCAAGGCGCTGAGCACCGACCAGGTACAAGCGCTGACCAGCGGCCAGTTCGCCGCCATCAGCACCGACAACCTGAACGC
>NZ_WWCP01000146.1 GCF_009857505.1 Duganella lactea | reverse complement strand
CAGGATACGTACCATCACTTCGGTCGGGAACGGCGGCCGACCGCCGCGTTCGCGGCCGGGCCGTGGCGCAGCAGTATCGACCGCATCAGCCAGCGCCGCGAAGTCGACATGCCGCTCCAGCACTTGCAGCGTATCGCCCAGCTTCGTCAGCTTGGCTTCGCGCTCCTGCGCAGCAAAAAGGTTGGGTTTCATCATGGCAGA
>NZ_WWCP01000145.1 GCF_009857505.1 Duganella lactea | reverse complement strand
AGCGCCGCGCGCATTGAGGTACTGCCACTTCGGCTGATGATGGTGCGCCCTTTCAAGGAGGTGCCGGAGCTGCGCTGCATGGGCGTGACGCCGAGGAATGCGGCGAACGCCTTGGCACTGGTGAAGCGCCGTATGTCGCCGAACTGGCCCAGCAGCCTGGCCGCCGTGGTGGTGCCGATGCCGGTGATGCTGGTCATGAGTT
>NZ_WWCP01000144.1 GCF_009857505.1 Duganella lactea | reverse complement strand
GACGCATGTCCTTTAATGCCTGAAGGCGCTGTGACCAGGCCCGCAACTGGCGCTGCTCCCGGGGTGGGGGCGACCAGGCGGCCGGCTTCATCAAGGCGCAGTAGCGCGCGATCAGCGCCGCATCGGCGGTATCGGTTTTATTGCGCACGTTTTCGCTCTGGCCAAAGCCTTTGACGCAACTCGGATTGGCGACCGACACCATGAAGCCGGCGTCATGCAGCGCCGTCG
>NZ_WWCP01000143.1 GCF_009857505.1 Duganella lactea | reverse complement strand
ACGCGCCACGCTGCAACTGAACTGGAAGGCCGCCGCCTACAACTTGCGCCGCCTTTGCTACCTGAAGGAGGCGAAGTTTTCGGCGTTTTGACGCCCGCAGTCCGTCTGGACCACGAAAAAGGTGGTTCTGGACAGCAAGACAAGTGCCAAAAGGTCTGAAGCCGCCGTGCGAATCCGTCCACAGCCGGCGTTTTCTCAGCACATCAGTTCAAATCAGCAGTAATTCGAGGTCCCC
>NZ_WWCP01000142.1 GCF_009857505.1 Duganella lactea | reverse complement strand
TCGCCTTGCTGGCAGACGGGAAAATCAAGAAAAAATCGCTGCCGAACTCGGCTGCGGGGCACCAGGCGCTGCTGGAGTGGATCGCCAAGTCCAAATTCGAGAAGGAAGCTTTGCAGGTGTGCATGGAAGCGACCGGCGTGTATTACGAGGCCGTCGCGACGGCGCTGCATGACGCCGGCTTCATGGTGTCGGTCGCCAATCCGAGTTGCGTCAAAGGCTTTGGCCAGAGCGAAAAC
>NZ_WWCP01000141.1 GCF_009857505.1 Duganella lactea | reverse complement strand
GGTTTTCGCTCTGGCCAAAGCCTTTGACGCAACTCGGATTGGCGACCGACACCATGAAGCCGGCGTCATGCAGCGCCGTCGCGACGGCCTCGTAATACACACCGGTCGCCTCCATGCACACCTGCAAAGCTTCCTTCTCGAATTTGGACTTGGCGATCCACTCCAGCAGCGCCTGGTGCCCCGCAGCCGAGTTCGGCAGCGATTTTTTCTTGATTTTCCCGTCTGCCAGCAAGGCGA
>NZ_WWCP01000140.1 GCF_009857505.1 Duganella lactea | reverse complement strand
TTCGGCTACAAGCTGTCGGTGAACGCGGACAAGCGCTGCAAGCTCATCCGAAAAATCAAGATCAGCACCGCCAGCGAACACGACACCCTGCACTTCGAAGACGTACTGGACCCGACCAATACCAGCCAGGATGTCTATGCCGATAAAGGCTATGTCAACTACAAGCGCGAAGAGCGCCTGACCGGCCAAGGCTACCGCATGCACATCCAGCGCAAAGGCAGCAAGGACAAGCCAATTTCTGA
>NZ_WWCP01000013.1 GCF_009857505.1 Duganella lactea | reverse complement strand
AGCGGTGATCAGTGCTGTCGTTCACAAACTGACGCATCTGATTTACGGTGTCATCCGTACTGGCAAGCCTTTCGACCCCAAATACTTATCGAAAAAGCTTGCCATTCAAGACGGTATCTGACACCGGAGCGTCACTTTGCGGTGGCGATCCAGCGGTCGACGCGCTGCTCCAGGATCGGCAGCGGCAAGGTGCCGTCGCCGATGACCACTTCGTGGAATTTCTGGTAGCTGAACTTGTCGCCCAGCGCCTGCTGCGCCCGCGCGCGCAGTTCCAGTATCTTCAGCGCGCCGATCTTGTAGCTCAGCGCTTGCGCCGGCCACACCATGTAGCGCTCGATCTGGTTGCGGGCGCGCGCTTCCGGCCAGCCCAGCGTGTCGGCCAGATAGGTGATCGCCTGCTCGCGCGACCAGCCTTTGGCGTGCATGCCGGTGTCGACCACCAGCCGCGCGGCGCGCAGCAGCTCGGCGTTCAGGTGGCCGTAGTAGGCGACCGGATCGTCGTACAGGCCCAACTCCTTGCCCAGTGTTTCGGAATACAGCGCCCAGCCTTCGGTGTAGGCGGCGCTGTTCGGATTCTCGGTGCTGAACTTGCGGAAGTCCGGCAGATCCAGTTCCTTCAGCAGCGCGGCGTGCAGGTGGTGGCCGGGGATGCCTTCGTGCAGGAACAGGCTGACCATGTCGACCCGGCTGTATTTTTTGGGATCGTTCACCACCGGCCAGAAAACGCCGGGATGCGAGCCGTCCGCCGCCGGCGGCGTGTAGTGATCCGAGGCGGTGGCGCGCGTCAGCTCGGGTTCCAGATGCAGCTCCAGCCTTGCCTTCGGAATCAGGCTGAAGTAGGTGGGCAGCTTGGCCTGCACTTGCGCGTAGATGGCGCGGTAGGCGTCCAGCACCTGCTCGTCGCTGCTGAAGAGGTTGAACTTGCTCTGCGCGCCGACCCATTGCGGCAGCTGTTGCTCCGGGCCGTCGTAGCCCAGCTTGGGGCCGAGCGCGGCCAGCTGCTGCTGGATGCGAGCGACTTCTTTCTGGCCCAGCGCGTGCACCTCGTCGGCCGTCAGCGGCAGGTTGGTGCTGTCCTTGATGCGCGCGGCATACCAGGCGGTGCCGTTCGGCAGCGCGCTCCAGCCGGTGCTGGTACGGCTGGCCGGCAGGTATTCGTTCTGCAGGAAGTTGACCAGTCGCGTCAGCGCCGGCGCGATGCCCGCGTCCACCGCCTTCAGGTAGGCGGCGCCGAGGCGCTGCTTGTCGGCTTCAGAGAACGCGGTGGGGAAGCGCGTCGCCGGCGAATAGTAGATGCTGGTCTCGGCCGTCGCCGCGCGCAGGTTCTGGAACTGCGGCAGCATCGCCACGGTGATCGCCTTCGGCTGCACCACGCCGCGGCGCATGCCTTCCTTCATGTTGGCGATGGCCTGATCGATCCAGCGTGGCAACTGGTTCAGGCGGCTCAGGTAGTCCTGGTACTGTTTGACGGTGCCCAGCGGCTGCGAGCCGGTGCCGCCGGCGTAGTTGGCCAGTGTGCTGGGCACGTTGTCGAACTGGTTCAGCGGCAGCAGATACTCGGGGAAGGATTCCAGCTGCATCGCGTTGTTCAACTCGTAACTCAGCAGATCGTAGGTCAGTTGATCCTGCGCGCCCAACTGCTCGCGGCGCACCTGCATCAACTGCTTTTGCAGGGAACGGTACAGGGTGAATTGCTCGGCGCGCACCTTGGGCGAGATCGCCATGCCCAGCTGATCGTTGTAGCGGCTGTCGCCATTCGCGGTGGCAAACAGCAGCGGATCGAACTTGCAGCGCGCCGTATGGAACGCCGCCGCCAGCTTCGCCAGCTGCTTCTGCGCCGCGTTCGCCTTCGCCGCCACCATCGGCGTCGCCTGGACCGGCAGCGTATAAGCACCCGCCAGCATCAGGCTGGCAATCAGAACCGAAGTACGCAGACGAGACATGAGTTTTCCTGAGATGTGTGATGGCGAAAGAGTCTAGCATTAAACAAGTGACCGAAGATCGGCCGGCAGCGCGCGATGTGGCAACACACGCGGCGCCTCCTGTTTTTTTGAAGAGTGCGGGCAAGGGCGGTACAATGGACCCTTGAACGCTGTAAACCAGCAAAAACTGCAAGAATACCCAAAACGCCCCCCGCCGGGCGGTTTTCACAAGCCGCTTGCCGGCAATATTGATAATTTAAAGGTTCACATGAGTCTCCAATGCGGCATCGTCGGCCTGCCTAACGTCGGCAAGTCCACCCTGTTCAACGCCCTGACCAAAGCCGGCATCCCGGCTGAAAACTACCCGTTCTGCACCATCGAGCCCAACGTCGGCGTGGTCGAGGTGCCGGACCCGCGCATGGCCGCGCTGGCCGAGATCGTCAAGCCCGAGCGCATGGTCAACGCCATCGTCGAATTCGTCGACATCGCCGGCCTGGTGGCGGGCGCGTCGCAGGGCGAGGGCCTGGGTAACCAGTTCCTGTCGCACATCCGCGAAACCGACGCCATCGTCAACGTCGTGCGCTGCTTCGAGGACGACAACGTGATCCACGTGGCCGGCAAGGTCAGCCCGCTGGACGACATCGAAGTGATCCAGACCGAGCTGGCGCTGGCCGACCTCGGCACGGTGGAAAAAGCCATTCACCGCGAGAACAAGAAAGCCCGCTCCGGCGATAAGGATGCCGCCAAGCTGCTGGCCATCATGGAGCGCATCGTGCCGCACCTGAACGAAGCCAAGCCGGTGCGCGCGATGGGCCTGGACGCCGACGAGCTGGCCCTGATCAAGCCGCTGTGCCTGATCACCGCCAAGCCGGCCATGTACGTGGCCAACGTGTCGGACAGTGGTTTCACCAACAACCCGCTGCTGGACCAGCTGACCGCCTACGCCGCCACCCAGAACGCGCCGATCGTCGCCATCTGCGCTTCGATTGAAGCCGAGATCGCCGACCTGGAAGATGACGACAAGAGCGCCTTCCTGGCCGACATGGGCATGCAAGAGCCAGGCTTGGACCGTCTGATCCGCGCCGCCTACAAGCTGCTGGGCCTGCAAACCTACTTCACCGCCGGCGTGAAGGAAGTGCGCGCCTGGACCATCAAGATCGGCGACACCGCGCCGCAGGCGGCCGGCGTGATCCACACCGACTTCGAGCGCGGCTTCATCCGCGCGCAGACCATCGCCTATGACGACTTCATCCAGTACAAGGGCGAGGCCGGCGCCAAAGAGGCCGGCAAGATGCGCGCCGAGGGCAAGGAATACGTGGTCAAGGATGGCGACGTGCTGAACTTCCTGTTCAACGTGTAAACTGTTCTTCCCTTTGCGGTCGGGCGCGTTGTCGTCTGGCCGCTTCTGACACTCTCTACCTATACTTCCATGGCATCCTCCAACGAAAACGTCAGCATGGCGCTGTTCTGCGATTTTGAGAACGTGGCGCTCGGCGTGCGCGACGCTAACTACGACAAGTTCGATATCAAGCCGGTGCTGGAACGCTTGCTGCTCAAGGGCAGCATCGTGGTCAAGAAAGCCTATTGCGACTGGGACCGCTACAAGTCCTTCAAGGCCTCGATGCACGAGGCGAACTTCGAGCTGATCGAGATTCCGCACGTGCGCCAGTCCGGCAAGAACTCGGCCGATATCCGCATGGTGGTCGATGCGCTGGACCTGTGCTACACCAAGTCGCACGTCGACACCTTCGTCATCATTTCCGGCGATTCCGATTTTTCGCCGCTGGTGTCCAAGCTGCGCGAGAACGCCAAGAAGGTGATCGGCGTCGGCGTCAAGCAGTCGACCTCCGACCTGCTGGTGGCCAACTGCGATGAATTCATCTTCTACGACGACCTGGTGCGCGAAAGCCGCCGCGCCAAGCGCGAGGCCAATGCCGACAGCAAGCCGCAGGTCAAGCGCACCCCGGAAGAGGAGCGCGTCCGCCGCGAGGAGATGGACAAGCGCCGCAACCAGGCGGTCGAGATCGCCGTCGATACCTTCGAGGCGCTGGTGCTGGAACGCGGCGACAGCGGCAAGATCTGGGCCTCCGTGCTGAAGGAGGCGATCAAGCGCCGCAAGCCGGACTTCAGCGAGTCGTACTATGGCTTCCGTACCTTCGGCAATCTGATCGAGGAATGCAAGGCGCGCGGCTATCTGGAGTTCGGCCGTGACGAGAAGTCGGGCGCGTATGTGTATCGCGGCAATGGCGTACCGCAGCCGGCAAGCGAGACGCCTGCGGTGGCCGAGGGCAATACGCCAGCGGTCGTGGCGGCTGCCGAAGTTGGCCAGCAGGAATCGCGCCGTAGCCGCAATCGCGGCCGTACCGCCGCCGAGCGCTTTGCCGAACGTCAGGCACTGCGTCAGGCGCAGCCGCCGCGCAATGCCGTCGAGCAGCCGGACGCCGCGCCGACCGAGGCGGTGGAGCCGGTCGCCGTGGCAGCCGTGGCGCCAGCCGCGCCAGAGGCGGCAGTGGAATTGCCAGCGGCAACGAAGTCGCAGTCCCGGAAAAAGAACGGCACCAAGCCGCCGGCACGCAAGCTGAAGACCGAGGCCAGGAAGGGCAAGGTTGGCAACGAGACTGACGCCACCGCGGTTGCGGTGGAGGTAGTCGCTCCCGTCGAGCCAGTCGCTCCCGTCGAGCCAGTCGCTCCCGTCGAGCCAGTCGCCGCCGCTCCCGCGCCAGCCGCCGAGGTCGATGCCAAGCCAGCGAAGCCGGCCAAAGGCAAACAGAACGCCAAGCCAAACGCCAAGCCCAAGGCCAAGCCGGACGCGAAGCCTGACGCCAAGCCAGTCGATGCGGCCAAGCCGGTGGACAGCGTCAAGCCGGCCCGCAAGCCTGCCGCGCGCGCTCCGCGTGCGCCGAAAACCGCCGCGCCAAGCGAGGAATAAGATGCCCGTGTTGTCCGCCATCACGCTGTACCCGATCAAGTCCTGTGCCGGCCTGTCGTTGCAGGAAGCCACGGTGACGACGCTGGGTCTGATGACCGAGCAGATCTACGATCGTGAATGGATGGTGGTGGACAACGACGGCCTTTGCCTGACGCAGCGCGAGCATCCGCGCATGGCGCTGATCAAGCCGACGCTCAACGGCGCGACGCTGGAAGTGCAAGCGCCCGGCATGCTGCGCCTGGCCATCCCGCTCGACCTGCCGGACCCGCACACCGCGCCGACACTGACCACCCAGGTCTGGGACGACACCGTGCTGGCCTACGACTGCGACGCGCTGACCGCCGAGTGGTTCACCAAGGCCATCGGCGTGCCGTGCCGTCTGGCGCGCTTCCACGCCAACGCCGAACGGCCGGTCAGCGCCAAGTGGACCAACGGCGTGCAGGCGAGCACGATGTTTTCCGACGGTTATCCGATACTGGTGGCCGGCGCCGCCTCGCTGGACGACCTGAACCAGAAACTGGCGGCCGCCGGCCGGCAGCCGCTGCCGATGAACCGCTTCCGTCCGAATCTGGTCATCGGTGGCATCGCAGCCTTCGAGGAAGACTATGCGGACAGCTACCGGATCGGCGAGGTGCTGCTGAAACCGGTCAAGCCTTGCCCGCGCTGCCCGATGCCGTCGATCGATCAGGACACCGGCGCGTTCGGCCCGGATCCGATGGACATCATGCAAAGCTACCGCGCCAAGCCCGAGGTGGACGGCGCGCTGTGCTTCGGCATGAACGCCATTTTGATCGCTGGTCAAGACCAGCGTGTGCGGGTGGGGCAAGAAATTGAAGTCAGCTTGGCTTTTTGATACGCGGGAGCATTCCCAAGTGCCGCAACTTGGCGTAATGTGAGAGGGTACGCAAGAAAGGCCAATCAATTATGACGCACACCGCAACCGGGAAACTTCCGCCTCACCCCGATCACGCTGACCCAGCGCACGATCTGGCGGCCGAAAACCGGGCATTGCGCGCGCGCATGGCCTATCTGCTGGAGCAGGCCGAACGCAACCACTCCATCATGACGCGCCACCAGGCTTTCGACCTGAACATTATCGGCGCCGCCAATTTCCCTGAACTGATCGGCACCATCTTCCGCGTGCTGCCGGTGATTTCCGAACTCGATAGCGTGACGCTGACGCTGATCGACGAGGATGCCGACATCCGCACCGTCATGCTCAAGCTCGATGTGGTGTTTGCCGATTTCCCCGGCCTGATCTTTGTTGAAACGCTGGACCAGCTGGACCTGGAGCTGGGGCGCCATAATGCGGCGGTGCCGGCGCCCAAGCCGCTGCTGGGCATGTACGAAAAGTTGCGCCATGCGCCGTCGTTCCCGAACGCGCCGGCCGGCCTGCAAAGCGTGGCCTTGGTGCCGCTGATGCGCAACAAGCGCATTATCGGCAGCCTCAATCTGGGCAGCTGCGATCCGACGCGCTTTACGCCCAGCCTGGGCACCGATTTCATCGAGCACATGGCGTCGATCATCGCCATCTGCCTGGAGAACGTGATCAGCAACGAGATGCTGAAATACATCGGGCTGACCGACTCGCTGACCGGCGTCTACAACCGTCGCTACATCGACCGCCGTCTGCTGGAGGAGATCGCGCGGGCGCGCCGTCAGCGCTATCCGATTTCCTTGATGTACATCGATGTCGACCACTTCAAGCGCGTCAACGACACGGTCGGCCATGGCGGCGGCGACGAAGTGCTGCGCGAAGTGGCGGCGCGCATCAAGAACGAGCTGCGCACCTCGGACGCGCTGGCGCGCTTCGGCGGCGAGGAATTCGTCGTGCTGCTGATCGATGCCAACCTGGAAAGCGCCGCCTTCGTGGCCGAGCGCATCCGCGCCGGCGTGGCCGGCAGCATGATCGTGCTGTCGCCGTCGCTGCAGTTGTCGGTGACGGTGTCGATCGGCGTCGCCTGCCTGGATGTGGATGCGGCCGAAGGCGAGGCGGCGCTGACCGCCCGCAATCTGATCGAGCGCGCAGATGGTCTGCTGTACGACGCCAAAGAGGGCGGCCGCAACCGTGTGGTCAGCTTCCGAGAGGCGCCCTAGCGCAGCAGGCGCTGTTCGGCGCGGCTGACGGCTTCGGCGACGCCGCGCACCACCACCACATCGCCGGCCTGCAGGATGGTCTCCGGCGTCACCTCGACACCGGCCATGCCGCGGCGGATGCTGGCCACTTCGGCGCCCGACGCCTCCACCTCCAACGAACCGAGCGCGCGGCCGATGCTGCCGGCGCTGCCGGTCAGCGTGACGGTATGCAGGCGCTCCAGGTCGGCGTCCTCCTCGACGTCGCTCATGCCGTGGAAGTAGCCGCGCAGCGAGGCGTAGCGCTCTTCCCGCGCCGCCTGCACGCGGTGCACCACACGCCGCAGCGGTACGCCCAGCATCACCAGCGCGTGCGAGGCCAGCATCAGGCTGCCTTCCATCAATTCGGGCACCACCTCGGCGGCGCCGGCGCTCTTCAGCTTGTCGAGGTCGGTGTCGTCGTGCGAGCGGACGATCACCGGCAAGGTCGGCGTCAGCTCATGCACCTGGTGCAGCACTTTCAGCGCCGAGCGCGTGTCGGCGTAGGTGATCACCACCGCCGAGGCGCGGTAGATGCCGGCCGCCACCAGGCTTTCGCGCCGCGCGGCGTCGCCGTAGGAGACGTGGGCGCCGGCGGTCTGCGCCACCTGCACCCGTTCCGGATCGAGGTCCAGCGCGTGGTAGTCGATCTTTTCCTCGGTCAGCAGCGTCGCCAGGCTCTGGCCGCTGCGGCCGAAGCCGCACACCAGCACGTGCTTGTTGGCCTTCATCGTGCGGCTGGCGATCTTGGTCAGCGCCAGCGATTGCATCATCCATTCGTTGCTGGAGAACTTCATCACGATGCGGTCGGACTGGGCGATGATGAACGGCGCCAGCAGCATCGACAGCACCATCGACGCCAGCACCACCTGCACCACGTAGGCATCCATCAGGTGATGGTCGGCCGCCAGGTTCAGCAGCACGAAGCCGAACTCGCCCGCCTGCGCCAGCGCCAGGCCGGTGCGCATCGACACGCCGTCCGACGAGCCGAACAGCTTGGCCAGGCCGGCGATCAGCGCGAATTTCATCACCACCGGCAGCAACAGCAGGAGCAGCACCAGCCACCAGTTGTCCAGCACCATGCGCAGGTTCAGCAGCATGCCGATGGTGATGAAGAACAGCCCCAGCAGCACGTCGCGGAATGGCTTGATGTCTTCTTCCACCTGGTGGCGGAACTCGGTCTCGGAAATCAGCATGCCGGCCACGAAGGCGCCCAGTGCGAGCGACAGGCCGGCGCGCTCGGTGATCCAGGCGGCCGCCATCACCACCAGCAGCAGGTTGAGCATGAACAATTCCTGCGAGCGGCGCTTGACCACGATGGTGAACCAGCCGCGCGTGACCTTGTGGCCGACCACGAACAGCAGGGCCAGCACCACCACCGCCTTCAGGCTGGCCCAGCCCAGCGTCTCGGCCAGCGCCTCCGGGCGCTCGCCCAGCGACGGGATCAGGATCAGCAGCGGCACCACCGCCAGGTCCTGGAACAGCAAAATGCCGATGATTTTGCGGCCATGTTCGGATTCCAGTTCCAGCCGCTCGGTCAGCATCTTGACCACGATGGCGGTGGACGACATGGCCAGCGCGCCGCCCAGCGCGAACGCGGCCTGCCACGAAATCTGCAGGTGCGGCGGCAATTGCGTGGCCAGCGCCCAGCCGAAGATCATGGTGGCGATGATCGTCAGCACCACCTGCGCCAGGCCCAACCCGAACACGATGGCGCGCATCGCCTTCAGCTTGGGCAGGGAAAATTCGAGGCCGATCGAGAACATCAGGAACACCACGCCGAACTCGGCCAGGCCGTGGGTGGTTTCGCTCTGCTCGGCCAGGCCGAGCGCGTGGGGGCCGATCAGGATGCCGACGGTCAGGTAGCCGAGCATCGGCGGCAGGTGCATCATGCGGAAAGCGACCACGCCGAGCACGGCGCTTCCCAGCAACAACAAGGTCAATTCCAGAGGTGAAAACATCATTTCAACAGCGCCAGTGAGTAAAGTTTCGTTGTTTGCGGTGTGCTTTGCACGTTATGTTGTGACTGGCAAGTTTTTTGCTTTCCCAATTCGGCTATACTTGGGCATGAGTGTAACCCATGAAAAAACAATGCTGAAAGTTTTTGATGCAAAAACGGCACTGCGTCTTGCCCGAGACACGCTGCAGAATGAAGCGGATGCCATCAATGCCCTGAACGCGCGGCTGGCCAACGACGACAGCGTGGTCCAGGCCATTTCCCTGCTGCTGAACTGCAGCGGGCGCGTGGTGGTGTCCGGCATCGGCAAATCCGGCCATATCGGCCGCAAGATCGCCGCCACGCTGGCCTCCACCGGCACGCCGGCGCTGTTCGTGCACCCGGCCGAAGCCGCCCACGGCGATCTCGGCATGGTGACCGCCGACGATGCCTTTATCGCCATTTCCTATTCCGGCGAGAGCGCGGAGCTGATGACCATCTTGCCGGTGGTCAAGCGCATGGGCAGCAAGGTTATCGCCATCACCGGCAAGCCGGGCTCCAGCCTGGCGAGCATCGCCGATGTCCACCTGAACGTCGCCGTCGAAAAAGAAGCCTGCCCGATGAATCTGGCGCCGACCACTTCGACCACCGTCACGCTGGCGCTGGGCGACGCCCTGGCTGTGGCGCTGCTGGACCTGCGCGGCTTCAAGGAAGAGGACTTCGCCCGCTCACACCCGGGCGGCGCGCTGGGCCGCCGCCTGCTGACCCACGTCAGGGACGTGATGCGCAGCGGCGACGCCGTGCCGCGCGTCAGCGCCGACGTCAGGCTGACCGAGGCGCTGCTGGAAATCACCCAGAAGGGCATGGGCATGACCGCCATCGTCGACGCCGACGGCAAGCCGGTCGGCGTGTTCACCGACGGCGACCTGCGTCGCATGATCGACAAGGTGCAGGATTTCAGCAAAGTGATCATCGGCGATGTGATGCACGCCAACCCGCGCAGCATCGCGCCTGAGAAAATGGCGGTGGACGCGGTGGCCGTGATGGAGCAGTACCGCATCAACCAGATGCTGGTGACCGATGCCGACGGCAAGCTGGTCGGTGCGCTGCACATCCACGATCTGACCCGTGCCAAAGTAATCTGATGAGTAAGCTGATGAGTGAGCCGATGAGTGAGCCGACGAGCGTGACCTATCTGGAACGCGCCGCGCGCGTCAAGCTGATGATTTTCGACGTCGACGGCGTGCTGACCGATGGCAGCCTGCATTACGGCGCCGACGGCGAGGCGCTGAAGACCTTCAACGTGCAGGACGGCCTGGGCATCAAGCTGATCCAGGAAGCCGGCATCCAGACCGCCATCATCAGCGCGCGCACCTCGCCGCAGGTGATCCGGCGCGCGGCCGACCTGGGCATCAGCCATCTGCATCAGGGCGGCCACGACAAGTTGACGCCGTTCAACGCGCTGCTGCACAAGACCGGTTTGACGGCCGAGCAGGTCGGCTTCATCGGCGACGATGTGGTCGACTTGCCGATCCTCAAGCGGGTCGGCTTCGCCGTCGCCGTGCCGAACGGCCGCCAGGCAGTGCTGGCGTGCGCCCACCACACCACCGTCGCCTTCGGCGGCAAGGGTGCGGTGCGCGAAGTGTGCGAATTGTTGATGCACGCGCAAGGCAGCTACGAGCGCGTGATGGCACAATTCCTGGTTTGAGCAAGGAGCAATCATGCGTAAAAGAACCGCACACCGCTGGCAGCTGACGCTGATCATGATGACCGGCGTGTTCGTCGCCGTCGGCAGCTTCTGGCTGGTGCAGGTGGTCAACCAGGCGGGTCAGGACGCCGGCGCCGACAAGTTTCGCGAGGAGCCTGACTACATCATCGACCGCTTCAGCACGGTGCGCATGAACAAGAACGGCCAGCCGGCCTACATCGTGTCCGGCGACCGGCTGACCCATCATCCGGTCGGCGATTTGTCGGTGATCGACAAGCCGCTGGTGCACAGCCTGTCCGGCGACCAGCCGCCGATGAATATCCATGCCCAGACCGCGTATGTCGATCAGAACAATACGCGGGTGCGGCTGGAGGGCAATGTGGACGTGGTGCGGCCCGCCACCAAGCAAACGCAGGAGCTGCGCCTGAAGACCAGTACGCTGACCGTGTACCCGGACGAAGAGCGCATGGAAACCACCGCCAAAGTCGATATGCTGGCCGGCGGCTCGACCGCCACCGGCGACGGCATGAAGGCCAACAACGCCACCCGCCAGATCGCCCTGGGCGGACGCGGAACGATTACGCTGCCGCCGCGCGCGGCACATTGAAGGAATGCGCAATGAAGATGAATAAACTGTTACTGTCGTTGATGCTGGCGCTGGTGGCCTGCGCCGCCCAGGCCGAGAAGGCCGATTCCAGCAAGCCGACCGAGATCAAATTCGATCAACTCGACGCCGACGACGTCAAGCAGATCAAGACCTTCACCGGCAACGTGGTGCTGACCCGCGGCACGCTGCTGATGAAGTCGCCAAAAGCGGTGGTGACCGAAGATCCGGAAGGCTACCAGTTCGTGGTGCTGTACAGCGCCGCCGGCGTGCAGGCGACGTTCCGTCAGAAGCTCGACGGCCCGGGCGACCAGTGGGTCGAGGGTCAGGCCGACCGCATCGAGTACGACAACAAGACCGAGCTGGTCAAGCTGTTCGCCAAGGCGCAGATCAAGAAACTGGAAGCCGGCAAGACCGCCAGCCAGGTCGATGGCGAGTTCATTTCGTATGACAGCCGCAAGGAATTCTTCGCCGTCAAGAACACGCCGACCGGCGACACCAAACCGGGCGGCGGCCGCGGCACGATGGTGATCCAGCCGTCGACCAAGCAGGCCGCGCCGGCGCCGGCCACGCAGCCTGCGGCGGGGAAATAAGATGGAATCGACCTGTGGTAGCACCCTGATCGTCAAAGGCCTGCAGAAGACCTACGGCAAGCGCCAGGTGGTGCATGACGTCTCGCTGCAAGTGGAGTGCGGCGAAGTGGTCGGCCTGCTGGGGCCGAACGGCGCCGGCAAGACCACCTCGTTCTACATGATCGTCGGCCTGGTGCCGTCGGACGCCGGCAGCATCGACATCAGCGGCACCGACATCTCGTCGCTGCCGATCCACCGCCGCGCGACGATGGGCTTGTCCTATCTGCCGCAGGAAGCGTCGGTGTTCCGCAAGCTGACGGTGGAAGAAAATATCCGCGCCGTGCTCGAAATCCAGAACGTGGACGGCAAGCCTTTATCCAAGGCGGACATCGATGAACGGCTCAATACCCTGCTGGCCGATCTGCAAATCGAAAAGCTGCGCGAGAACCAGGCGCTGTCGCTGTCCGGCGGCGAGCGCCGCCGCGTCGAGATCGCCCGCGCGCTGGCGACCAACCCGCGGTTCGTGCTGCTGGACGAACCTTTCGCCGGGGTCGACCCGATTGCCGTGATTGAGATCCAGCGCATCGTGCGCTTCCTCAAGGAACGCAATATCGGCGTCCTCATTACCGATCACAATGTGCGCGAGACGCTGGGCATCTGCGACCGCGCCTACATCATCAACCAGGGCTCGGTGCTGGCATCAGGCCGTCCGGACGACATCATCGCCAACGAATCGGTGCGGCGTGTCTACCTGGGTGAACATTTCCGTATGTAAGCCTTCATGAAACAGTCTCTGCAACTGCGCACGTCGCAGCACCTCGCGTTGACGCCCCAATTGCAGCAGTCGATCCGGCTGCTGCAACTGTCGACGCTGGAGCTGCACCAGGAACTCGAACAGCTGCTGACCGATAACCCGCTGCTGGAACGTCTCGACGATCCGCTCGACCACTCGCTGCGGCTGCTGGCCGACGGCGCCATCAGCCAACAGGCGCCGGCCGGCGACGCCCCTGCCGAAGGTCCGCCGCAAGGCGAGGCGCCGGCCGCCGACGCCGAGACCTACGACGGCCCGGCCGCCGACACCGAAAGCACCACGCCCGACGCCGACATGGACTGGGGCGACGCCGGCCGCAGCAAGAACAGCGACGACGAGGACGCCCGCCCGCAACTGGAGGCGCACCACTGCACGCTGCGCGAACATCTGATGGAACAGATGCGCGTGACGGTGCTGGAAACGCGCGACCGCGCGCTGGTCGAACTGATCATCGACGCGCTCGACGAGAACGGTTATCTGGAAGAATCGCTGGAGGAAATCCACGCGCGCCTGCCGGAAGAACTGGAGGTCGAAATCGAGGAACTGCAGACGGCGCTGAGCCTGCTGCAAAGTTTCGATCCGATGGGCGTCGGCGCGCGTCACGCCGCCGAATGCCTGGCGCTGCAAATCAAGCGCCTGCCCGGCGTGCCGATGGTGACGCGACGCATGGCCCTGCGCATCGTTGAAAACCACCTGACCTGGTTCGCCCAGCGCGACTTCAACAAACTGAAAAAAGCGCTGCTGTGCGATGACGAAGATCTGCGCGAGGCGCAGGCGGTGATCCGCCAGTGCAACCCGCATCCGGGCGCCGCGTTCGCGTCCGACGTGTCCGACTACGTGGTGCCGGATGTGATCGTGAAAAAATCGCGCAACGGCTGGCAGGTCAGCCTGAACAACGACGTCATGCCGCGCCTGCGCGTGAACGCGATGTACGCCAACCTGCTCAAACAGGGCAAGGGCGAAAGCGCGATGGGCGCGCAGCTGCAGGAAGCGAAGTGGCTGATCAAGAATATGCGTCAGCGTTTCGACACCATTCTGCGCGTGGCGCAGGCGATAGTAGAACGACAAAAGAACTTTTTCTCGCACGGCGCCGTTGCGATGCGCCCCCTTGTGCTTCGCGAAATTGCTGATACACTGGGTTTACACGAGAGCACAATTTCTCGCGTAACAACTCAAAAATATATGCTGACCCCGCACGGCATGTTTGAGCTGAAATATTTCTTTGGTAGCCATGTCGCCACCGAAGCTGGCGGGGAAGCAAGTTCGACGGCGATACGTGCTTTGATCGTGCAACTGACAGGAGCTGAAGACCCGAAAAATCCTTTATCCGACAGTAAGATTGCGGACATGCTGGGAGAACAGGGCATGGTGATTGCGCGGCGCACTGTTGCCAAATATCGCGAAGCCCTCAAAATCCCACCAGTCAGTCTCCGCAAGTCTTTGTAGTTACCTGGTTCCTGCGTGCCCGGCTGCAATGGGCAACGCACTAACCGTCAGAAAGCGACTTATCTTTAGGAGTGTGTATGAATCTCACCATCAGTGGACATCATCTCGAAGTGACCGCAGCTATTCGCGAATACGTGCAGAATAAACTGGAACGCGTCACCCGCCACTTTGATCAAGTGATTGATATCGCGGTCATCCTGACCGTGGATAACCTTAAAGAGAAAGAGAAACGCCAGAAGGCTGAAATCAATCTGCGTCTGTCCGGTAAAACCGTCTACGTGGAAAGCCTGTCGCAGGACCTGTATGCCGCCATCGATACCTTGATCGACAAGCTGGATCGCCAGGTCATGAAATACAAAGCCAAAGTCCAGGGCCATGATCGCGACGCGATCAAGCACATGCCGGATAGCTACGAACCTGTTGCCGCCGTCTGATCGACGATCCCGGCACCACAACTAAAGGGCGCTAAAAGGACGCCCTTTTTTTGCGCCCGGCCGCACGCGGCTTTCAGACAGGAACACCATGAAATTGTTTATATCGTTATTGCTGGCGCTCGCCATGCGGACCACGCACGCCGCGCCGGCTTGCGAGGCGCCGCCGCCGGCACCCATCGACATCGAAGCCAACAGCTACTACGCCGACGCCAACCACTCGGTCATCGATCCCGAGAAGCGCGCGCGCAACATCGCCAGCACCAAGCCGATTGAGAGTTTCCTGTCGCACGTGGCGCGCGACGCCAACGGACGCGACGCGGCCTGCGCGCTGACCTGGCTGGCCAGCTGGGGCGAGCGGAGGGCCATGCTGGGCAAGCTGTCCAGCGAGCAAGCGTACTACGTGCGCAAATGGACGCTGAGCGGCATGGCGCTGAACTACGCCCGCGTGAAGCCGCAGGCAACGTCAGCACAGCGCGCCGCCATCGAAGGCTGGTTCAAGGCGCTGGCCGAGGCCACCATCGCGCACGCCGACGCGAAAAAAGGCGCGCGCAACAATCACTACTACTGGGAAGGACTGGCGGTGACGGCGGTGGGCGGCGTGACCGGCGAGACCCGCTATCTGGACTGGGGCCGCAAGGTGCTGCATGACGCGCTGGGGCAGATGGCGCCGGATGGCGCGCTGCCGGCGGAAATGGCGCGCGGCGTCAAGGCCTTGCACTACCAGGTGTTCGCCGCCACGCCGCTGGTGATGATGGCCTCGATACTGGACATACGCGATCCTCGTCTGGAGACCTTGGTGGCGTTCACCGTGGCCGCCGCGGCCGATCCGTCCGGCATCGCCAGGCGTAGCGGTTTCAAGCAGGAGCCGGCGGACAGCCGCGAGGTGACGACGCTCTACAACCGCCATGCCGGCAAACCGTCGCCACCGGCCGGCCAGGCGCTGTGGCAGGCGCGCCTGGGCGGCGCGCTGGATGTGCCGAACCCGCTGGAACATCTGCAGTAGAATATTCGCATGAGCGAAACCATCCATACCAGTGTAAGCAACGGCACCGGCTTGATCGTGCTGGACCGGCCCAAGGCCCTGAATTCCCTGTCCCTCGACATGGTGCGCGCGATCACGCAAGCGCTGCTGGCGTGGCGCGACGACGCGGCGGTGGCCGCCGTCGTCATCCGCAGCAGCAGCGACAAGGCGTTCTGCGCCGGTGGCGACATCCGCTTCTTCTACGAGGCGGGCCGCAGCACACCGCAGGGCGGCAGCGCGCTGGTAGAGGATTTCTTCACCGAGGAATATGCGCTGAACCACCTGATTCATTGCTACCCCAAGCCCTACATCGCGCTGATGGACGGCGTGGTGATGGGCGGTGGCATGGGCGTGGCGCAGGGCGGCGTGCGGATCGTCACCGACAAGACGCGGATGGCGATGCCGGAAGTGAACATCGGTCTGTTTCCGGACGTCGGCGGCAGCTACTTTCTGTCGCGCGCACCGGGTGCGCTGGGCTACTATCTTGGCGTCACCGGCGTGACGATCGGCGCGGCGGACGCGCTCTATGCCGGCCTGGCCGATCACTATGCGCCGCTGGCCGACCGCGCCGCGCTGGATGCATTGTTGCTGGCCACGCCGGGCGCCAGCCTGCCTGCGGCATTGTCCGCCTACGCCGCCACGCACCAGGCCGGCGACGGCACGCTGGCGGCGCACCGCGACGCCATCGACCGCCACTTCAGCGCCGGCTCCGTGCCCGCCATCGTCGCCTCGTTGCAGGTCGACGGCGGTGAGTTCGCGCAAAAGACGCTGGCCGTCATGGCCACCCGCTCGCCGCTGATGATGTGCGTCACGCACGAATTGATCAAGCGCGGCGCGGCGCTGGACGTCGCCGGTTGCCTGCGCATGGAGCGCGCGCTAGTGCGCCGCAACTTCGAAAACGGCGAAGTCATTGAAGGCGTGCGCGCCCTCGTCATCGACAAGGACAACGCGCCGCAATGGCAGCCAGCCAAGTTGGAGGAAGTCACTGAAGCAATGGTGCAGGCGCTGTTCCAGCCCGTCTGGCCAGACTACGCCCACCCGCTGCGCCATCTATGACGCACTGCTTGGATGTAACTGTAGCCCTATTGCTTGCAGTATCGCACATGTAGTGGCCGAACGGAGGTTATCTGGAGCGGTCAGCGCCGCTGCAATCTGCTCGTGCGGCAAAGCCGTTTTCACCGCGAGTTCAGTGATACCTTTCGAACGACCGACTATGGTCAATGCCGCCGAAAAGTAACGCATGTCCCCCGGCTGTAGTGCTTCCGATAAAAATGTTTTGATTGATGCCGCATCAACCAACGCCGCAGCGAAATCGTAAGGGTGATAGTCAGGCATGGTCTTTCCTCCATTGCTGAGCGAGTCGCTTGGCTCTGCGGATGTCTCGTCGCTGCGAGCTTTTGTTCCCGCCGCAGAGCAAAATAATGACCGCTGTTCCCCGCTTCAGAAAATAAACACGGTACCCTGGTCCGTAATGAATACGCAGCTCGCCGACACCTTCACCAACGGGCTCAACATCAGAGCTCAGTCCATTCGACAGTCTGAATAAACGTTCATTGATAATCAAGCGGGCGTTGCGGTCTGGTAGGCGCGTCAGCCAGCGCTGGAATACCTTGGTTTGGATGATCGTGATCATCCCACCATCGTAGTTTAGTCGCTACGACATGCTTTGATGTGGATTTACTGCTCGCGGTGGCGCAGGACGACGCGTTCGGTGGCGCTGAAGTGGGCGGCGAGTTTTTCTGCCATGTAGACTGAACGGTGCTGGCCGCCGGTGCAGCCGAGCGCCACCGTCAGGTAGCTGCGGTTGTCACCCTTGAAGGCCGGCAGCCACTTTTCCACGAAGGCGCGGATGTCGTTCAGCATTTCGCCGGCGCTCGGCTGGGCGTCGAGGAAGTCGATTACCGGGGCGTCGCGGCCGGTGAGCGGACGCAGCGCCAGGTCGTAGTAGGGATTCGGCAGCGCGCGCACGTCGAACACGAAGTCGGCGTCCATCGGCACGCCCAGCTTGAAGGCGAACGATTCAAAGAACAGCGTCAGTGGCGCGTGCTCGGTCAGCACCAGGTCCTTGACCCAGGCGCGCAGCTTGTTGGCGCTGAGCTCGGAGGTGTCCAGCACATGGCCCAGCTTTTCGATCGCCGACAGCCGCTCGCGCTCTTCCAGGATGCACTCGATCAGCGTGCGGCGTCCGGCCGGATTCTGGCCCGGACGCACCTCGTGCGACAGCGGATGGCTGCGCCGCGTTTCCGAGAAGCGCGCCACCAGCGAGTGGGTATTCGCGGTCAGGAACATCACCTTGACATCGTGGCCTTCGGCGCGCAGGCGCTGCACGTCGCCCGGCAGCGAGGCCAGCGAGGCGGCGCTGCGGGCGTCGACCGCCACGGCCAGCGCCTCCAAGCCTTCGTCGGTCAGGGTCTGGACCAGACTGGCGAGCAGGGCCGGCGGCAGATTATCGACACAATAATAGCCCGTGTCTTCGAGGACGTTGAGGGCGACGGATTTGCCTGAACCGGAGATGCCGGTAATGAGTACGATGCGCATGCCTGCGATGATACCATCGCCCGTCAGTCGCCGCTCATCGCCTGTCGCTGGTGTAGCAGGGAATTCGTGGCGCGTAGCGCCACGCCTGCGTAACGGTCGTGCCCTGCAAGGCACGACTCCTTGGCAACATGAGGGCGTGGGCGGGGCTAGTCCCCGCTCATCGCCTGTCGTTGGTGTAGCAGGGAATTCGTGGCGCGTAGCGCCACGCCTGCGTAACGGTCGTGCCTTGCAAGGCACGACTCCTTGGCAACATGAGGGCGTGGGCGGGGCTAGTCCCCGCTCATCGCCTGTCGTTGCCGTTCCATGAATTCCTGCAGCGTATCGATACCGCGCAGTTGCAGGATGGTGTTGCGCACCGCCGCCTCCAGCAGCACCGCGATGTTGCGGCCGGCCGCCACCGGAATGACCACCTTGCGGATCGGCAGGCCCAGCACATCCTCGGTCGGGAACTGGAACGGCAGGCGCTCGACTTCCTCGTCGGCGGCGCCGCGCCGCACCAGGTGCACGATCAGCTTCAGGCGCATCTTGCGGCGCACGGCGGTCTCGCCGAAGATGGCCTTGATGTCCAGCAGCCCCAGGCCGCGCACTTCCAGCAGATTCTGCAGCAGCGCCGGGCAGCGGCCTTCAATCATGTTCGGCGCGATGCGCGAGAATTCCACCGCGTCGTCGGCCACCAGACCGTGCGAGCGCGAAATCAGCTCCAGGCCCAGCTCGCTCTTGCCGAGGCCGGAATCGCCGGTGATCAGCACGCCCACGCCGAGCACGTCCATGAACACGCCGTGCATGATGATGCGCTGCGCCAGCTTCTTCGACAGATACACGCGCAAAAAGTCGATCACCTGCGCCGCCGGCAGCGGCGTCGAGAACAGCGGGATATTTTTTTCGTCGCAGATGGCCAGAATGTCGGGTGGCGTTTCCAGCCCCTGCGCGACGATCAGCGCCGGCGGATTGCCGGCGATCAGCTCACCGATGACATGCGCTCGCGTCAGCGACTTCAGGCGCTGGTAGTAATTGATTTCCTGGTGGCCGAACACCTGGATGCGGCCCGGGTGGATGGTGTTCAGGTGGCCGACCTGGTCGGCGGCCGAGGCCACGTCGCCCGAGATCAGGCGTTCGCCGCCGGGAAACCCGGCAAACCAGCCGAGCTGCAAACTTTCGCGATTATCGTCGTATAGCCGTTGGATCGTCAGCGGAGTTTGCAGCATGGGCGTCTTTATAAAGGTGGCTTAACCGGCGGTTTGCAGGCTGGGCAGCCAGTTGATGATGCGCGAGTGGACCGATTTGGGATCGGGGTCGGTGCTCAGCGCGGTGCGGAAGGCGTCGTCGGAGAACATCTCGGCGATTTCCGACAGGATCTCCAGGTGCTGCTGGGTCACGTGATCGGGAATGAGCAGGAAGAACAGCAGGTTGACCGGCTTGCCGTCGGGCGACTCGAACGGAATCGGCTCGGCCAGGCGGACAAACGCCGCCAGCGGCGTTTTCAGGCTCTTCATGCCCTTGACGCGGCCGTGTGGCACGGCGACGCCATGGCCCAGGCCGGTCGAACCGAGGCGCTCGCGCGCGAACAGATTGTCCGAGACGGTGGAGCGGGCGATGCCGCAGTTGTTTTCGAAGATCAGGCCAGCTTGCTCGAACGCGCGTTTTTTACTGGAGACTTCCAGGTCCAGCTGCACATTTTCGAGTGAAAGTATTTTGCTCAGGTTGTTCATAGTACGACGTCGATTGTTGCAACGCACAAGGTTGGCATGCGAGCAGAATTATAGGCTGGTTTCCGCCCCATGTAACATGAAATCGCTCGCGCCGCGCCGGCAGGCCACGGCGATAAAAATGCATTCTAGAAAGAATCGCTATTTCTGAACCGGAAAGCGCGAAAACATCCGATGTTTGCTCGGAGTCCGGCCGGTTTTTCCGTTTTTTTTACGCGTTTGTCGACCAAGTCGGTCGTATGACGTGTTCACCACGTTGAGTACATCATACGCCGCTTTTTTGATCTTTGATTGAAAAAATCATTACGTTTATTGACGTGCGCCACGCAGGTTCGGTGGTTTCTGTGCCGTGCTGAAGTTGCTGCGCCAGGGATTGATGTCCAGCCCGCCGCGACGGGTGTAGCGCGCGTACACCGCCAGCTGGGCCGGCTGGCACTGGCGCAGGATGTCGACAAAGATGCGCTCGACACATTGCTCGTGGAATTCGTTGTGCTCGCGGAAGCCGATCAGGTATCTGAGCAGGCTTTCCTGGTCGATCTGCGGGCCGCTGTAGTGGATCTGCACGCTGGCCCAGTCGGGCTGGCCGGTGACCAGGCAATTCGATTTGAGCAGGTGCGAGACCAGTTTTTCCTCGACCGGCTCCTCGTCATGCGCGGCGCGCAGCAGCTCCGGCGCCGGGCTGTAGTGATCGACCTCGATGTCCAGACGATCCAGCAGCAAACCGTCCAGCTCGCCCATCTCGACCATGCCGAATTCCTCCGGCTGGGTCAGCATGACATGGACGTTGGCGCCGGCCGCGTCCGACAGATCCTGCTGCAGCAAGGTCTTCAGCGCGACCACGCTGTCGAGCTTGGTCTGGTTGAAGGAATTCAGGTACAGCTTGAACGACTTCGATTCAATGATGTTGGGCGAATCGGCCGGGAAGGTGACACGGGCGATCGCCACCTGCGGCTTGCCGCGCGGGTTCAGCCACGAGATTTCATAGGCGTTCCAGAGGTCGACGCCGAAGAACGGCAGCGTGCCCGACAAGCCCAGCTCGTCGCGCTTGCCCTGGCGCGCGATCGGGAACAGCAGTTCCGGCGCATAATCGGTGCGGTAGGCGGAAGTTTTCCCCAGCGGGGACTGGTCGGCGGTATTGGTCATGGCGGTACGTGAATGCGGTGAAGACGGCATGGTAACGCAAACCACGCCGTCTCGTCCCGTGCTGGACTAGCCCAGGAACAGCCGGTACACCGGATTGCTGCTTTCATCCCAGTAGCGATAACCGAGCGTCGCCAGGAACTGGGCGAGGTCGCTCATTTCCTCCGGCGGCACCTGCAGGCCGATGACGATGCGGCCGACGTCGCCGCCCTGGCTGCGGTAATGGCACAGCGAGATGTTCCAGTTCGGCGCCATCGAATCGAGGAAGCGCATCAGCGCGCCCGGACGCTCGGGGAACTCGAAGCGGTACAGCAGCTCGTTGCTGGCCAGCGGACTCTTGCCGCCGACCAGATGGCGCAAATGGGTCTTGGCCAGTTCGTCGTGGGTCAGGTCCAGCGCGCGGAAGCCGTGCTCCTCGAAGCGGCGCGCCAGCGCGCCGGACTCGTTGCGGTCGGCGATCTGCACGCCGCAGAAGACGTGGGCGTCATCCTGGTCGGAAATGCGGTAGGTGAACTCGGTGACGTTGCGCCCGCCCACCAGCTGGCAGAAGCGCTTGAAGCTGCCGCGCTGCTCCGGCAGCGTGACGGCGAACAGCGCCTCGCGCGCCTCGCCCAGCTCGGCACGTTCGGCCACGAAGCGCAGCCGGTCGAAGTTCATATTGGCGCCGCTGGCGATGGTGATCAGGGTTTCGTTCCTGATCGGATCCTTGCTCAGCGCGGCGCGCTCGACATAGGCCTTGGCGCCGGCGATGGCGAGCGCGCCGGACGGCTCGAGAATGCTGCGCGTGTCGGTGAACACATCCTTGATGGCGGCGCTGATGGCGTCGGTATCGACCACGATCACCTCGTCCACATACAGCTGGGCGAGACGGAAGGTTTCCTCGCCGGCCAGACGGACGGCGGTGCCGTCGGCGAACAGGCCGACATCGGACAGCGTGACGCGTTCGCCGGCCTTGAGGCTGCGCGCCATGGCGTCGGAATCGAGCGACTGCACGCCGATGATCCTGATGTCCGGACGGATCTGCTTGACGTAGGCGGCGATGCCGGCGATCAGGCCGCCGCCGCCGATCGGCACGAAGATCGCGTGGATCGGGCCGGCGTGCTGGCGCAGGATCTCCATGCCGATGGTGCCCTGGCCGGCGATCACGTCCGGGTCATCGAACGGATGGACGAAGGTCAGCTTCTGTTCCTGCTCCAGCGTCAGCGCGTGGTGATAGGCATCGGTGTAGGACTCGCCGTGCAGCACCACCTCGACGTTGGCGCCACCGCGCGCCTTGACCGCATCGACCTTGACGTCCGGCGTGGTGGTCGGCATCACGATGACCGCGCGGCAGCCCATGCGGGCGGCGGACAGGGCCACGCCCTGCGCATGGTTGCCGGCCGAGGCGCAAATGACGCCGCGCTTGCGTTGCGCGTCGCTCAAGTGGGCCATCTTGTTATAGGCGCCGCGAATCTTGAAGCTGAACACGCTCTGCATGTCCTCGCGCTTGAAATAAATCCGGTTGTCAAAGCGCTGCGACAGCGTCGGCGCCAGTTCCAGCGGGGTTTCATCAGCCACGTCATAGACGCGGGCGGTCAGTACTTTCTTCAGATAGTCGGTAGTCATGGTCGGCAAACAAGTTAAACCCGGTGTCAGGTCTGACATTCGCACACGGGCTCAACTGCGTAGCAGTTGAGCCCGTGTGCGAATGTCAGACCTGACACCGTATGTTGGAGGGCTGCGATGCTAACTATCCGGCGGGTGACCGGGGGGAGCAGGGGCGCTGATCCTGGCGGGTGGGCCGGATCGGACTGTTCAATCGTGCGGTGTGGACTCATTATAATGGCTGCTTTCCTTTCCGCCCAATTAACCATGATCGAATCCGCCATCGCCTGGCTATTGCACGTGCTCGCCGCGCCCGAGGTGGGCCTGACGTCGGTGTTCATCATCAGCCTGGTGTCGGCCACGTTGGTGCCGCTGGGCTCGGAGCCGGCGGTGTTCGCGGTGATCAAGGCCAATCCGGCCTTGTTCTGGAGCGTGATCTTTGTGGCCACCGTCGGCAACACCATCGGCGGCGCCATCGATTACTACATGGGCTGGCAGGCCAAGCAGACCTTCGCCAAGGAGCGCCAGAGCCGCTGGTTCCATTGGCTGGAGCGCTACGGCGCCAAGACCATGCTGCTGGCCTGGCTGCCCGGCATCGGCGATCCGCTGTGCACGCTGGGCGGCTGGCTGCGGCTGCCGTTCTGGCCCAGCCTCGCCTATATGGCGGTCGGCAAGTTCCTGCGCTACCTCACCATGACCACGCTGCTGTTGTACGTGCCGGACGGTGTATGGCACCGGATCGGGCAATTGATGGGCTAATTTGGTGCAACTTATCGTATCGTCGCATAAGCTTATGCATAAATTTCATTCAGTCTGAAGCTTGCATTTGGCATGTTATTGCCTGTCGGGGCCGGTGGTGGCGAATTTTTATCGGTTGCGCGGCATTGGCAGAGCCCCTCGGCCACCTAAGGCTGTTCCCGCGTGGTGCGCCGCAATAGGCTAGAATGATCCTCCCGGTGTCTGTCTATAGTCTCTGCATAATGAACGCCCCTGCACAAATTCAAGCTTTGCTGGCGGAAACGCCCCACGGTCCGGAGGCCACGCGCCTGCGGGAAATTCCTTACAACTACACGTCGTTTTCCGATCGCGAGATCGTCATTCGTCTGCTGGGTGAGGAGTCGTGGTCGCTGCTGGATGCGCTGCGCGGCGCGCGCCAGACCGGCCGCTCGGCGCGCATGCTGTATGAGGTGCTGGGCGATATCTGGGCCGTGCGCCGCAATCCGTATCTGCAGGATGACTTGCTGGATAATCCGAAGCGCCGCCAGGAACTGATCGACGCGCTGCATCACCGTCTGGCCGAGGTCGACAAGCGCCGCCTCAGCGTGGACGAGGCGGAAAAGGATGCGGCCGCACACACCCGCAGCGCCAACGTCGCCAGGCTGCTGCGCGCGGCCGGCAAGGCGGTCGCCGACTTCGGCGAGGAATTCAAGCAGGTCTACGATCTGCGCAAGCGCACCTACAAGGTGCTGGGTCGCTATACCGACAAGCACAACATCTGCTTCGACGGCATGAAGCGCATCAGCCACGTGACCGACGCCACCGACTGGCGCGTCGAGTATCCGTTCGTGGTGCTGACCCCGGACAGCGAAGAGGAAATGGCCGGCCTGGTCAAGGGCTGTATCGAACTCGGCCTGACCATCATCCCGCGCGGCGGCGGCACCGGCTACACCGGCGGCGCCATTCCGCTGACGCCGATGTCGGCCGTCATCAACACCGAGAAGCTGCTGAACATGGGCGCGGTCGAGATGAAGGTGCTGCCGGGGCTCGATAAGGAATACGCCACCATCTACACCGGCGCCGGCGTCATCACCAACAAAGTGTCCGAGGCCGCCGAGAAGGCCGGCTTCGTGTTCGCCGTCGATCCGACCTCGGCCCACGCGTCCTGCATCGGCGGCAACATCGCCATGAACGCGGGCGGCAAGAAGGCCGTGCTGTGGGGCACGGCGCTGGACAATCTGGCTTCGTGGCGCATGGTCGATCCGCAGGGCGACTGGCTGGAGGTCACCCGCCTCGACCATAATCTGTCGAAGATCCACGATACGCCGCTGGCCCGCTTCAAACTGGAGTGGACCCATCCGACCGCCAAGGGCGAGGCCAAGGGCGCGCCGTTCAAGACCGAGATGCTGGAAATCGCCGGCCGCGTGTTCCGCAAGGAGGGCCTGGGCAAGGACGTCACCGATAAATTCCTGGCCGGCCTGCCGGGCATCCAGAAAGAGGGCACCGACGGCCTGATCACGTCGGCCCGCTGGATTCTGCACAAGATGCCGAAGTTCGCCCGCACCGTCTGCCTGGAGTTCTTCGGCCAGGCGCGCGATGCGATTCCATCGATCGTCGAGATCAAGGATTACCTCGACGGCCTGCCGGCCCAGGGCGAGCAATTCGCCACGCTGCGCCTCGCCGGCCTGGAGCATCTGGACGAGCGCTATCTGCGCGCGGTCGGCTACGCCACCAAATCGAAACGCGGCGTGCTGCCGAAGATGGCGCTGTTCGGCGACATCGTCGGCGATGATGAAAACGCCGTGGCGCTGGCCGCGTCGGAAGTGGTGCGGCTGGCCAACACCCGCGTCGGCGAGGGCTTTGTCGCCGTCAGCCCGGAGTCGCGCAAAAAATTCTGGCTCGACCGCGCCCGCACCGCCGCCATCGCCAGGCACACCAACGCCTTCAAGATCAACGAGGACGTGGTGATCCCGCTGAACCGCATGGGCGAGTACACCGACGGCATCGAGCGCATCAACGTTGAGCTGTCGATCAAGAACAAGCTGCAACTGGTGGAGGAACTGCAGGACTTCTTCGCCGCCGGCAATCTGCCGATCGGCAAGAGCGACGACGCCGAGGACAGCGTCGGCGACGCCGAAATGCTGGGCGACCGCCAACCGCAAGCCGAAGCGCTGCTGGCGCAAGTGCACGCGCGCTGGACCTATCTGCTGGCCGAGCTGGACCAGCCGCTGGCCGCCATCACCGGCGCACTGGCCGCGCATGGCCTCGACCGTCTGCTGCCGGTCTTTGAAGAGCGCCTGACCACGCAACCGAACGCCACGTTGTTCGACGTGGTCCAGGACCGCACCATCCGCGTGACGTGGAAGCAGGAAATCCGCGCGCAACTGCGTCAGATCTTCAACGGCGCCGCCTACCAGCTGATCCTCGACGAAGCCACCGCCATCCACAAGCGCGTGCTGCGCGGTCGCGTGTTCGTCGCGCTGCACATGCACGCCGGCGACGGCAACGTCCACACCAACTTGCCGGTCAACTCCGACCATTACGAGATGCTGCAACTGGCGCACCAGGCCGTCGCCCGCATCATGACGCTGGCGCGTTCGCTGAATGGCGTCATCTCGGGCGAGCATGGCATCGGCATCACCAAGCTGGAATTCCTGCAGGAAGACGAGATCGCGCCGTTCCGCGATTACAAAATGCGCGTCGACCCGGAGGGCCGCTTCAACAAGGGCAAGCTGCTGAACCTGGACGGTATGGAAGCCGACCTGCGCAATGCCTACACGCCGTCGTTCGGCCTGATGGGCCACGAATCGCTGATCATGCAGCAAAGCGATATCGGCGCCATCGCCAACAGCGTCAAGGACTGCCTGCGTTGCGGCAAGTGCAAGCCGGTGTGCTCGACGCACGTGCCGCGCGCCAACCTGCTGTACTCGCCGCGTGACAAGATACTGGCGACCTCGTCGCTGATCGAAGCCTTCCTGTATGAAGAGCAGACCCGTCGCGGCATCTCGATCAAGCACTGGGAAGAATTCGAGGACGTCGCCGATCACTGCACCGTCTGCCACAAATGCGTGACGCCCTGTCCGGTCAACATCGACTTCGGTGACGTGTCGATGAACATGCGCAATCTGCTGCGCAAGATGGACAAGAAGACTTTTAATCCGGGCAAGGCGGCCTCGATGTTCTTCCTGAACGCCACTGATCCCGCCACCATCAACGCCACCCGCGCGGCGATGATCGGTTTGGGCTACAAGGCGCAGCGGCTGGGTAACGACCTGCTGAAGAAATTCGCCAAAAAGCAGACCAAGGCGCCGCCGCCAACCGTCGGCAAGCCGCCGGTGCGCGAACAGGTGATCCACTTCATCAACAAGAAGATGCCGGGCAACCTGCCGAAGAAAACCGCGCGCGCGCTGCTGGATATCGAGGACGACAAGGTCATCCCGATCATCCGCAATCCGAAGACCACCACGGCTGATACGGAGGCGGTGTTCTACTTCCCCGGCTGCGGTTCGGAGCGCCTGTTCTCGCAAGTGGGTCTGGCCACACAGGCGATGCTGTGGGAAGTGGGCGTACAGACGGTGCTGCCGCCGGGCTATCTGTGCTGCGGTTATCCGCAACGCGGTTCGGGCCAGTACGACAAGGCCGACAAGATGATGACGGACAACCGCGTGCTGTTCCACCGCATGGCCAACACGCTCAACTATCTGGACATCAAGACCGTGCTGGTGTCGTGCGGCACCTGCTACGACCAATTGGCGACCTATGAGTTCGACAAGATCTTCCCAGGCTGCCGCATCATGGACATCCACGAGTATCTTAACGAGAAACAGGTCAAGCTTGAAGGCGTGACCGGCACGCGCTATATGTATCATGAGCCGTGCCACACGCCGATGAAGCTGCAGGAGGCGACCAAGACCGTCAACTCGCTGATCCAGACCCACGACAACGTCAAGATTGAGAAGAACGACCGTTGCTGCGGCGACTCGGGTACGCTGATGGTGGCGCGTCCGGACATCTCGACGCAGGTGCGCTTCCGCAAGGAAGAGGAAGTCATCAAGGGCGCCGACAAATTGCGCGCCGACGGCTTCGACGGCGAGGTCAAGATCCTGACCAGCTGCCCGGCCTGCCTGGGCGGTGTGTCGCGCTACAGCGAGGACGCCGGCACCACCGCCGATTACATCGTGGTGGAGATCGCCAAGCATCTGCTGGGCGAGAACTGGATGCCGGAGTATGTGAAGCGCGCCAACGATGGCGGCATCGAACGCGTGCTGGTGTAATCATGGCCTGCGATCTGTGCAATTTGCTCGCGGCCCCGGGGGCGGCGTTGATCTGGGGCGATGACCGCTGGTCGGTGGTGGCCGTGGACGAGGCCGAGTATCCGGGCTTCACGCGTGTGGTGTGGCATGCCCACGTCAAAGAGATGACCGATCTGCCGGTCGCCGACCGCGCGCGCATCATGGACGTGGTGTGGGCGGTGGAGTCGGCCCAGCGCGAGGTGATGGCGCCGGAAAAAATCAATCTGGCCAGTTTTGGTAATATGACGCCGCACGTGCACTGGCATGTTATCCCGCGTTACCGCGGTGATGCGCATTTCCCCAACCCGACCTGGGCTGTGGCGCAGCGCGCATCGTCGGCGGTGGTGCTGGCGGCGCGTCGCGCGCTGTTGCCGGCATTGCACGCGGCCATCGTCGAGAAAGTGAAAGCATCATGAGCAAACCTGTCCCCACCGGCCTGACGGTCCACAACAAATCCCGCGTGCTGGATATTGAATTTGACGATGGTAAATCGTTTTCGATTCCGTTCGAGCTGCTGCGCGTGTATTCGCCATCGGCGGAGGTGATGGGACATGGTCCCGGCCAGGAGGTGCTGCAGGTGGGCAAGCGCGAAGTGGGCATCGCCGGCATCGAGCCGGTCGGCAACTACGCGGTGCAGCCGACGTTTAGCGACGGCCACAACACCGGCATCTTCACCTGGGACTATCTGTACAAGCTGGGCAGCGAGAAAGACGTGCTGTGGGACGGCTATCTGCACCGCCTGCACGAAGCCGGCTTTGAAGGCGACACCGGCCGCGACACCGGCGCCACGCTGTCGTTCGCACCAGTCGCCCAGCAGGGCGGCGGTTGCGGCAGCGGTGGCTGCGGCTGCAAGTCCTGATCCTTACGACGTGACCTGATCGCGCATCGGCGGGCGGGGCTTTAGCTGGATCAAGCTTACTTCGGTTGCCAGGTCCACACGCGGCTGGCGATGTTGACCGGTTTGGGAATCAGCTTTTGCTGGTAGAACAGGTCGGCCACGCGCTGCTGGTTGGCGACGATCTCCGGCGTCACCGGCGTGGCGCCGAAACGTGAGCGGCTCATCCACGTGGCGACGATGTCGGCCGGCACGCCGGTCTGCCGCGTCAACAGCGCGCTGACTTCTTTCGGATGCGCGCCGGCCCACTTGCCAGCCTGGCGCACCTGCTCCAGCAACGCCGATACCAGCCGCGGCGACTCCTTCACAAACTTGCCCGACGCCAGATAGAAGCCGTTCGCCAGCGGCAGCCCGGTATAGTCGGCCAGCACGCGCACCTGATACGTCTTCTGTGCCGATGCAAAGTACGGGTCCCACACCACCCATGCATCGATGCCGCCGCTGACAAACGCCGCCCGCGCATCCGACGGCGAAAGATACACCGGTGTGATATCGCTGATCTTCAGGCCCGCCTTCTGCAAAGCGGAAGCCAGCAGGAAGTGCGAGCCGGACCCCTTCTGGAACGCGACACGTTTGCCTTTCAATTCAGCCACCGTGCGTAGCGCCGACTCCTTGGGCACGAAGATCGCCTCACTGTTCACCGGCGCAGGCTCCGCGCCCACGTACAGCAGATCGACGCCACCGGCCTGCGCAAACACCGGCGGCGGCGCGCCCGTGCTGCCGAAATCGATGCTGCCGGCGTTCAGCGCCTCCAGCATCTGCGGCCCGGCGGGAAACTCAATCCATGTGAGCTGATGGCCCGGCAAGGCCAGTCCCTGCGTCTTCATCATGCTGAGTAAACCGGAGCCTTTTTGGAAGCCTATACGTATCTCGGCGGCCGACGCCAACAGCGGCATGGCCAACAGCAAGCAAATCCATTTCTTCATCTTCATCCTTACGCGCTCTCGCGCTCTATCAATTCGCAGGCCAGCAGGTTCAAACGCGTATCCTGGCCGGAGCAGGGCAACACGCCCAGTTGTTCAAGTATGCGCAGCGCGGCGATCTCGCCGATCTCGCGGCCCGGCGGGCGGATCGTCGTCAGGCCGGGGAGCAGCAGTTGCGAGAACGGGTAATCGCCGAAGCCCACCATCGCGCATTGTGCGGGAATCTTCAGGCCCGCGCGCTGCCCCGCCAGCAGGCCGCCCGCCGCCAGATTGTCGTTGGCGAAGATGATCGCCTCCACCGGCTTGGCGCGCTTCGCCGGCGACACGACCAATGCCTGCACCGCCTCGCGGCCGGCGTCGAACGGCGCTTCCGCCTTCGGCACATAGATGATCGGTTGCAGGCCATGCCCGCGCATCACCGCTTCGTAGCCGTCGCTGCGGTCCACCGCGCTCAAGTCGCCGGCAAGGCTGTTCTGCACGAAGGCGATGCGGCGATAACCCTTGCCGTACAAGTAGCGCGCCGCCTGCTCGCCGACCGCATGATTGGAGTAGCCGACCTGGATCGGCTTGCGGCGCGGCTGATAATCCCACGTCTCCACCACCGGAATGCCTGCCGTCGACAGCAGCTTCTCGGTGGCGCGGTTGTGAAAGCGGCCCACCACCGCCAGCGCGGCCGGCTTCCAGCCGAGGAAGGCGCGTACCGCATTTTCTTCTTTCGCGGCGGAGAAATAGCTCGACGCCAGCAGCAGCTGGTAGCCGTGGCGGTTCAGCGTATCGCTGAAGGTCTGAATCGTGTTGGCGAAAATCGGCCCGGAGATATTCGGTATCACCATGCCGACCACACGGCCGTGTGCTGAGGCCAGGCCGCTGGCGGCGAGATTCGGCACATAGCCCAACGCCTTCACCGCCGCCGCGATGCGCGCGCTGCGCGCCGCCGCCACGCGACCCGGCTCGGTGAAGTAGCGCGACACGGTAATCGATCCGACCTGCGCCAGTCGCGCCACATCGTGAATGGTGGCGCGGCCCGATCCCCGGCGTTTGCGTGGTGCTGTTGGTTCGCTCATGGACGCATATTCTGAAAAGACATATCGATGATTTTTTTAATTCTTTGACTTCAATCCGGGCCGCCGTGAAACTAAAAAAAGGGTACCGGTACCACTGAATTGTAGCGAAGCACCTGGCGCTCACTAAGCTGGTTCTTCGACGATCAAAGCAGGTTTTCCGCATATGGCGCAAAGGGCGCTTTCAAATCAAGGGATCAGAATATGAAGAGCAACAAGAACATTTTTGGCGCGCTGACCACCGGCGCCTTGCTGGTGGCAAGCGCCTTTGCCAGCGCCGCGGAGGCGGACCCGGCACCGATCACCAACCGTGACGAAAGCGCGGCCGTGCCCAGCGTGACGGTCAACGCCACGCGCCGCGACGCCTCGCTGCAATCGGTGCCGATCGCTGTCTCCGTGCTGGATGGCGATGCGCTGAACAACGCCAACCGCACCAGCATCGACACCATCGTGCAGGAAGTGCCCAGCGTGACCTTCCGTCAGCAGGGCGGCAACAAGGACACGACCATCTTCGTTCGCGGTATCGGTACCATCTCCACCTCGCCGGGCGTCGAGCCGACGGTATCGACCGTGGTGGATAGCGTGGTGTATGCGCGTCCCGGCCAGGCCACGCTGGACCTGCTCGATATCGAACACATTGAAATTCTGCGCGGCCCGCAAGGTACGCTGTTCGGCAAGAACGCCTCGTCTGGCGTGCTGAATGTGATCGGCCGTAAATCGTCGCAGGAGACCACCGGCTTTGTCGATGCGTCCTGGTACGAGGGCAATGAGAAGCGCGTGCGCGCAGGCGTATCCGGCGCGATCAATCCGGGCGTGGCGGCGGCTTCCATCACCGGCCTGTATGCCGACTATGACGGCAATATCGACAACCTCCACGCCGGCGGCGGCAAGCTGAATGGCTACGACCGCAAAGGCGTGCGCGCCCGCGTTGACATCACGCCCAACAAGGATCTGGATATCGCGCTGATCGCCGACTACCTGCGGTCGAATTCCTCGCCCAGCTTTACCGCCTACCAATCTACCGCTGCCGCGTTCAGCGCAGGCATCGCACCAGTGGTGGCCGGCCCGGAAAACCGCCAGGTCAATGTCGACCTGCCGAGTGATATCCGCGACAAGAACAAAGGGCTGTCGGCGCAAGTCGATTACCGTTTCAATGGCTACACGCTGACTTCCATCAGCGCCGTGCGTGATTGGGACAACACGCAGTACACCAGCACCTCGGCGATTGGCAACGCGGCGGAAGCATCGCGCATCACGACGGCATTCCCTGCCACGCGCGACATCGGCACGGTGGAATTCAGCCAGGCGTCGCAAGAGCTGCGCCTCGCCTCACCCAAAGGCGACTTCGCCGATTACGTGCTTGGCGCCTTCTACCTGCATGGCAAGGACCGCGAGAGCTATCAGCGCATCGTCAACAACGGCACGGCGATCAACGCGGGGCGCGCGGACTACGGCGTGAAGAGCGACAGCTACTCGCTGTTCGGCGAGAGCACACTGAATTTTTCGCCGGTGTGGCGCGCCATCGCCGGCGCGCGCTGGACCAAGGACGAACTTTCCTATGATCACCAGCGCACATCGACGCAGACCGTGGCCTTCGCCGGCGTTCAGCCGGCGGTGCAAAACGCCGGCTCCACCAGCGAAGACGGTTACTCGGGCCGCCTCGGCCTGCAATACGATATCTCGCGGGACGTGAACACCTATGTCACCTACTCGCGCGGCTACAAAGGCCCGGCCTACAACGTGTTCTTCAACATGTTGAGCCGCGATACGCTGGCGTTGAAACCGGAGACGTCGGATTCGTTTGAAATGGGCCTGAAGGCCAGTGCCTTTGACCGCAAGCTGACCGCCAACCTGGCCGTGTTCAGCACCAAGTACGATAACTACCAGGCCAACTTCTACGACACGGTGGCCGGCACGGTGGTCACGCGCCTGATCAACGCCGGTGATGTATCGACCAAGGGCGTGGAGCTGGACATCAACGCGCGCCCAACCCGCGCGCTGACCCTGACCGCTTCGCTGGCTTACACCGACGCCACGATCGACAACTTCAACTGCCCGCCGGCAGCCGCCGCGTCGTGCAACCTGAATGGCAAGCCGCTGCCGTTCTCGCCGAAGTGGAAGTCCTTCACCCGCGCCAACTACGCGCTGCCGCTGGAGAATGGTTTGATCGTCGATCTGTCGGCCGACTACAGCTGGCAGGCGAAGACCCAGTATGACCTGTTCCAGTCGCCGGACGCGATTCAGGGCGCGTATGGCGTGATCAATGCGGGCATCGCGTTGTCGTCGCCGGTCGGTGGCTGGCGCGTGGCGCTGGTCGGCAAAAATCTGGCCAACAAATCCTACGCGACCAATCTGGTCACCTCGACCGGCTACGTCACCCGCGCCGTGCCGCGTGATGATCAGCGCTACTTCGGCATCACCGCACGCAAGGAGTTCTAATGTCGCGCCAAATGAGTATCGGCGCATTCATGATGCGCCATGGCCACCACGTTGCCGCGTGGCGCCACCCGGACACCGACCTGCTGTCGAATCCTTTCAAGGTCTTCCGCGAGCAGGTACGGGCGGCGGAACGCGCCTGCCTGGATGCGGTATTCTTTGCCGACAGCGTGGCGCTCACCGGCGCGCCATCGCTGGAGCCGTTGACGCTGCTGTCGGCGTTGGCCGCGTCGACCGAGAAGATAGGCCTGATCGGCACCGCCACCACCACCTACAACGAGCCGTACACGGTGGCGCGCCAGTTTGCGTCGCTGGATCTGCTGTCGGACGGGCGGGCGGGGTGGAATCTGGTCACGTCCGACAACGCGGCGGAAGCGGCCAACTTCGGCCGCGAGCAGCATGTGGCGCACGCCGACCGCTATGCGCGGGCGCGGGAATTTCATCAGGTTGTCACAGGACTGTGGAATAGTTGGGACCCCGATGCGCTGCTGGACGATAAAAGCGGCGAGCTGCCTTACGATCCGGCCAAGCTGCACACGCTGAATCATCGCGGCGATTATTTCGCGGTGAAGGGGCCGTTGAACGTGGTGCGCAGCCCGCAGGGGCGGCCAGTGGTGGTGCAGGCCGGCAGCTCGGAGACGGGCCGCGACCTCGCGGCGGCGACGGCGGAGGTGGTGTTCACCGCGCAACCGACGCTGGCGAAGGCGCAGGATTTTTATCGCGATCTGAAGCGGCGCTTGGCGGACCAGGGCCGCGGTCCGGAGTCGCTGAAGATTTTGCCAGGCTTGTTCGCGGTGGTCGGCCGCACGCAGGCGGAGGCGGACCAGAAGTTCGCGCAATTGCAGGCGCTGATCGAGCCCAAGGCCGGCCTGGCGCTGTTGGGGCGTATGATCGGCAACTTCGATTTGTCGGGTTATCCGCTGGATGGTCCGCTGCCGGAACTGCCGGAAACGCAGGATGGTCAGCGTAGCCGCCAGCAGTTGTTGACGGCCCTGGCGCAGGGCGAAAACCTGACGATACGCCAGTTGTATGAGCGCATCGCCGGCGGACGTGGTCACTTTACCGTGGTCGGCACGGCGCAGCTGGTGGCGGATCAGATGCAGCAATGGTTTGAGCAGGGCGCGGCGGACGGCTTTAATTTCATGTCGCCGGCGCTGCCCGGTGGACTGGATGATTTTCTGACGCTGGTGATTCCCGAGTTGCAGCGGCGCGGTTTGTTCCGCACGGCTTACGCGGGCAGCACCTTGCGTTCGCACTTGGGTTTATAGGAGAACGTATGCTGGGCAGGATGTTGATGGTGGTGGCGGCTTTGGTGGTGGGTGTGGGTGTGGGTGTGGGTATGGGTGGGGCGCAGGCGCAGGAATACTACGGCGATTTTCGTCCGGATGCACCGGAGCTGGCGGCGCGTGGTCCGTCGCAGGTGGGCGTGCGCACGCTGGTGGCGGAGCACAAGGACCAACTCGACATCTTGCGTTACAGTGCCGAGCAGCCCAATCCGCGCTACACGCGCAAGCTGACGCTGGAGGTGTGGTATCCGGCGCGGCTGGCCGAGGGCCAGAAAGAGCACACCGTCTACACCGACGTCTTGGGCTCGGGGCCGAATGATCCGCAGCGTCCCAACACGCCATTCCAGTTCAACGGCCGCGCCGCGCGTGATGCGGCGCCAACGTCCGGCACGCGTTATCCGCTGGTGATTGTCTCGCACGGTTATCCCGGCTCGCGGCTGCAGATGAGCTATCTGACCGAGAACCTGGCGTCGAAAGGGTATGTGGTCGTCGCCATCGATCATCCCGAATCCACGCGCGCCGACAAGGCCGGCTTCGCCAGCACGCTGCTGAACCGCCGCCTGGACGACCTGTTCGTGCTGAACACCGTCGCCGCGTGGGCCAAACCGGGCAGCGGCAATTTCCTGGCCGGCCTGGTGGACGCGGACAACACCGCGCTGGTCGGCTACTCGATGGGCGGCTACGGCGCGTTGAACACCGTCGGCGCGGGCGTCAGCGCGACCGCGGCGGCGTATGTCCCCGGCGGCAAGCTGGCCATCAACCAGCAGGGGAATCAACAGTACGCTGCGGCGCGCGACCAGCGCATCAAGGCGGTCGTCGCCTTCGCGCCATGGGGCGGCGCGCACAAGGTGTGGGACGACGCCGGCCTGGCCGGCGTGCGCACGCCGACGCTGTTCATCAGCGGTGATCAGGACGATGTGGCCGGCTATCAGGACGGCGTGCTGCAACTTTTCCAGAAAACCGTCAACGCCAACCGCTACCTGCTGACCTACATCGGCGGCCGCCACAACTCGGCGCCCAATCCGCCATCGCCGGCGCACTGGAGCAATTTCGACGACTTCCAGTCCTACGCCGAGCCGGTATGGGACAGCCGCCGCATCAACAATATCAATCAGCACTTTGTGACGGCTTTCCTCGGCATCGAGCTGAAGCGGCAGCCGCTGCAAAGCTATCTGGACTTGCCGCCGCTACAAGCCGACGGCACCATCAAGCCGGACGCCGGCCTGTGGAAGGGCTTCCCCAAGCGCGCCGCGCTCGGCCTGGAATGGCGTCACCTGCCGGCGCAGTGATTACTGCAGCTTGCTGTTCTGGCAGCCGGAGCTGTTGCACTCGCGCACGCGGTCCTGCAGGAACTGCGCGCGCTTGATGGTGGTGCTGGTAGCGCAATCCAGATTGACATAGAAGCCGTTGGCTTCGCGCTTCGAGCAGGTGTCGTTGCGTTGTTTGATCCAGGCCAGTTGGCCGCTCTTCAGCGTCTTCTTGCCATCGGCGTCCAGCTTGCCGCTGAGCGCCTGGTAGTTGGTGTTCAGCTCCTTGTCGGCCTCCTGATAAACCTTGTTCAGGCAATACAGGCCGTCGAAATCGTTTTTCGGCACGTCACAAGCGGAATTGGCAACGGCGGCGCCGGAAGCGCAAAACAGCGCGGCAGCGATGAATTTCTTCATGTCTATCCTTTAATCAGTATTAAAGTTGCAAAGTTTGCCATGTTTAAGCGCAGTCCTCAAGAGTATCACCTTGTATAATGCGAACAAATTAACAGGCCTGCATAACATGACCAATACCACTCACTTCGGTTATAAAACCGTCGCGGAAGATGACAAAGTCCGCGAAGTTGCCAAGGTTTTCCATTCTGTCGCCGCCAAGTACGACATCATGAACGACGTCATGTCGGCTGGCCTGCACCGCGTGTGGAAGATCTTCACCATCGCCAACGCGGCCGTGCGGCCGGGCTTCAAGTGCCTGGACATCGCCGGCGGCACCGGTGACCTGGCCAAGGCCTTCGCCAAGCAGGCCGGCCCGACCGGTGAGGTGTGGCTGACCGACATCAACGAATCGATGTTGCGGGTGGGCCGTGATCGCCTCTTGAATCGCGGCCTGATCACCCCCACTTTGCTGTGTGACGCGGAAAAATTGCCATTCCCCGACAACTACTTCGACCGCGTCAGCGTCGCCTTCGGTCTGCGTAACATGACGCACAAGGACCAGGCGTTGAAAGAAATGCAGCGCGTGCTGAAACCCGGCGGCAAGCTGCTGGTGCTGGAATTTTCCAAAGTCGCCGCCGCGCTGCAAAAACCTTACGATCTGTATTCCTTCAAGGTGTTGCCTTGGATGGGCGAGAAAATCGCCAACGATGCGGAGAGCTACCGTTACCTGGCCGAATCGATCCGCATGCATCCGGACCAGGAAACGCTGAAGACCATGCTGGAAGAGGCCGGCCTGGAACGGGTGACGTATTACAACCTGACGGCAGGTGTGGCCGCTTTGCACACCGGTATCAAAATGTAATCACGGAAGAGAGAGAGAACAATGAATCTGAAAAAAATTCTGGTTGGCGCACTGATCGCCACCATGGCCGTTTCGACCCTGGTCGAAGCGCGCCCGGCCGGCGGCGGCAAATCGTTCGGCCGCCAGTCGCAGAACGTCAACCGCATGCCGGCACAGCCAGCACCGCAGCAGGCGCCGCGTCAGGCGCAGCCTGCGCCGGCGCCGAATACGCCGCCGGTCGCCGCGCCGAAGCCTAGCCCATGGAAGGGCATCCTGGGCGGCGCGCTGCTGGGCCTCGGCCTCGGCGCGCTGTTCTCGCACTTTGGCCTGGGCGGCGCGCTGGGTAGCGCCATCGGTTCGATGCTGATGATCGCGCTGCTGGTCGGCGTGGTGTACTTCATCATTCGCCTGATCCGCAGCAAGTCGCAGCCGGCGCAGCAACGCGCCGCCGCCTTCGCCGGCAATGGCAATGGTAATGGCAACCAGAACGTGTACTCGATGCCGCCACAGCAGCCGCAGTCCAGCGGTACGGCCACCCCGGACATCGGTTCGCGCCTGCAGCCGGAGGCCGCCGCCGTGCCGGTACAGCAAACGTACACCCAGTGGGGCGTGCCGGCCGACTTCGATCAGGCCAGCTTCCTGCGCGTTGCCAAGAGCAACTTCATCCGCCTCCAAGCGGCTTGGGATAAAGGCGATGTGGCCGATATCCGTGAGTTCACCACGCCGGAAGTGTTCGCCGAGATGCGGATGCAGCTGAGCGAGCGTACCGTGGCCGACTACACCGACGTGGTCAGCATCGAGGCCGAACTGCTGGGCATCGAAACCACCGACACCGAGTACCTGGCCAGCGTCAAGTTCACCGGCATGATCAAGCCGGCGCCGGACGCCCTGGCCGAGCCGTACCACGAGGTGTGGAACCTGGTGAAACCGGTCAACGGTTCGAGCGGCTGGCTGCTCGGCGGCATACAACAGTTGGCATAAGCAAACCGGCTTAATCCGGTAAAACTGGTAAGATCAAGGCCGCCCGTTCTCGGGCGGTTTTGTTTTTCTACGGCTCGAACATGATTTCATTTAATCCAGGCAGTTTTTCCGCGGCACCGGCCAGCGCCGCCATCAACCATTTGCTGGCGCAGGAGACGTGGGCGCGCCAGGCGTTGCAGCGTCACGCCGGCAAGATCGCCGTGATCGACGCCGGCGCCGTCGCGCTGCGTCTGCGCGTGACCGCCGACGGTTATGTGGAACCGGCGCCGGCCGAGGAGGCCGCCCGCGTCACCATCCGTGTCAAGCTGTCCGACCTGCCGCTGATCGCGCAAAACCGCGAGCGTGCCTTCTCCTACGTGCAAATCGAGGGCGACGCCGAGTTCGCCAACGCCATCTCCAGCCTGAGCCAGTCGCTGCGCTGGGAAGCCGAACATGACCTGGAAAAGGTCATCGGCCCGATCGCCGCCGTGCGCGCCGTCGCCGGTGCCAAGGCCGCGCTGGAAGCGGTGCGGGGCGGCCAGCAGAAGCTGGCCGAAAACGTCGCCGAATTCCTGCTCGACGAAAAACAGCTGCTGGTGCGTCCGCACACGGTGGACGCCTGGTCGGCCGATGTGACGCGCCTGCGCGATGACGTCGAGCGCGCCGCCAAGCGCCTGGCCAAGCTGGAACAAAAACTGTCGCCCACACTGGAACCTCGCCCATGATGTTGAAATTCTTGCGCCTGCTGAAAATTCTGCGGGTATCGGTGCGCTATGGTCTGGATGAAATCGCCATCTCCGGGCTGAAAAAGCCGCGCATCACCAAACTGATCGACACGGTGTTTTTCTGGCGCGACCTGTCGGCGCCGCGCGGCGTGCGCCTGCGCATGGCGCTGGAAGAGCTGGGACCGATCTTCGTCAAGTTCGGCCAGGTGCTGTCGACCCGCAGCGACCTGATTCCGCCCGACCTGCAAGTGGAGCTGGCGCGCCTGCAGGACCGCGTGCCGCCGTTTGATCCCGACCTGGCCATCGCGCAGATCCGCAAATCGCTGGGCGCGCATCCGGACCAGCTGTTCGCCACCTTTGAGCGCAATCCGGTGGCCTCGGCCTCGATCGCCCAGGTGCACTTCGCCACGCTCAAAGATGGCCGCCACGTGGCGGTCAAGGTGCTGCGCCCCGGCATGAAGAAGACCATCGACGACGACGTCGCGCTGATGCACGTGGCCGCCGAATGGATCAGCAATCTGTGGGCCGACAGCAAGCGCCTCAAGCCGCGCGAGGTGGTGGCCGAGTTCGACAAATACCTGCACGACGAGCTGGACCTGATGCGCGAAGCCGCCAACGCCAGCCAGCTGCGCCGCAATTTCGCCGATTCGCAACTGCTGCTGGTGCCGGAGATGTACTGGGATTACTGCTCGTCGAGCGTGATCGTCATGGAGCGCATGGTCGGCATCCCGGTGTCGCAGATCGACCGGCTGGAGGCGGCCGGCGTCGACCTGAAAAAGCTGTCCAGCGACGGCGTGGAAATCTTCTTCACGCAGGTGTTCCGCGACGGCTTCTTCCACGCCGACATGCACCCTGGGAACATCCTGGTGTCGATCGAGCCGGCCACCTTTGGCCGCTACATCGCGCTGGACTTCGGCATCGTCGGCACGCTGACCGACTTCGACAAGGATTACCTGTCACAGAACTTCCTGGCCTTCTTCCGCCGCGACTACAAGCGCGTGGCCGAGGCCCACATCGAATCGGGCTGGGCGCCGAAGGAAACCCGCGTGGACGAGCTGGAATCGGCGGTGCGCGCCTGCTGCGAGCCGATCTTCGACCGGCCGCTGAAAGACATCTCGTTCGGCCAGATCCTGTTGCGCCTGTTCCAGACCTCGCGCCGCTTCAACGTCGAAGTGCAGCCGCAACTGGTGCTGCTGCAAAAGACGCTGCTGAACATCGAAGGCCTGGGCCGCCAGCTCGATCCGGACCTGGATCTGTGGAAGACCGCCAAGCCCTACCTGGAAAACTGGATGGCCGACCAGGTCGGCATCAAGGGCTTCATGCAGCGCCTGAAGGCGGAGGCGCCGCGTTACGCCCACATCTTCCCGCAACTGCCGCGCCTGATGCATCAGGCGCTGGAGCGGCACGCCGAGAAGCCGAGCGACAATACCGAGCTGATGCGCGCATTGGTGCTGGAACAGCAGCGCACCAACCGCCTGCTGGGCGTGCTGATTTATACGGCGGCCGGCATCGCGCTGGGCTATGCCGCCTATGAGCTGTACCTGCGCTTCCACCACCTGATCTGACCATCGTGGCGGATTTCCTGCAGCGCGACCCGAGCTTGCCGGCGTTCTGGGATGAACGTTTCGAACGCCGCTTCACACCATGGGACCAAGGCGGCGTGCCGCCCGCGCTGCGCGCGTTCGCCGCCGGCCAGCCGCCGTTGGTGACGCTGATCCCCGGCTGCGGCTCGGCCTACGAGCTGGCTTTCCTGGCCGGGCAGGGCTGGGACGCCACCGCCATCGATTTTTCCCCTGCCGCCGTGGCGCAGGGCAGAGCGGTCGCCGGCGCGGCGCATGCGGCGCGCGTGGTCGAGGCCGATTTCTTCCAATGGCAGCCGGCGCGGCCGCTGCAACTGATCTACGAACGCGCCTTCCTGTGCGCCATGCCGCCGGCCCTGTGGCCGCGGGTGGCGGCGCGCTGGGCGCAACTGCTGGCGCCGGGCGCCTTGCTGGCCGGGTTCTTCTTCCTGGACGACGCGCCCAAGGGGCCGCCGTTCGGCATCACCCGCGCCCGGTTGCACGATCTGTTGGACGCGGATTTCGCCTGTATCGCCGACGCCGGGGTTAGTGATTCGCTGCCGGTGTTCGCCGGCAAGGAGCGCTGGATGGTGTGGCAGCGGCGCGTTTTGCCACGAAATCACCGCGCCGCGCAGCCTTAACCACAGGAAACAGTCAGACGCCCGGCAAAAGGCTTTATAATTCAGGGTTTTGATGATTTTTGCGGAGTAATAGATGCCGATCTACGCGTACCGCTGCGAGGCATGCGGTTTTGCCAAGGATGTCCTGCAGAAGATGTCCGATCCGCAGTTGACGGTTTGCCCGTCGTGCGGCAAGGAGTCGTTTAAGAAGCAAGTGACCGCCGCTGGTTTCCAGCTGAAGGGCTCGGGCTGGTATGTCACCGATTTCCGCGGCGGCACGCCGCCGGCCACCGGCACCTCGACCGGCCCGAAAGCGGACGCGGCCGCGCCGGCCGCCGCGCCGGCGTCGACGCCCTCGTCGTCGGGCGGCTCCAGCGACACCTGAAGGACCTCATCCACCAACAAGGATATCGATGCGTAAATATTTCATTACCGGCTTGCTGATACTCGTGCCCCTGGCGATCACCGCCTGGGTACTGAACCTGGTGATCAGCACCATGGACCAGTCCCTGCTGTTCGTGCCGGAACGCTGGCAGCCGCGTACCCTGATCGGCTTCGATATCCCCGGCCTGGGCACCTTGCTGACCATCCTCATCGTGTTTCTGACCGGCCTGCTGACCAACAACCTGGTCGGCAACTACGTGGTGCGCATGTGGGAAAAGCTGCTGACCCGCATCCCGATCGTCAGCTCGCTGTATTCGAGCGTCAAGCAGGTGTCGGACACGCTGTTCTCGTCGTCCGGCAACGCCTTCCGCAAGGCCGTGCTGATTCCGTATCCGCACCAGAACTCGTGGACCATCGCCTTCCTGACCGGCACGCCGGGCGGGGACGTGAAGAACCACCTGGTGGGCGACTACGTCAGCGTGTACGTGCCGACCACGCCGAATCCGACCTCGGGCTTTTTCCTGATGCTGGCCAAGCAGGACGTGGTGGAACTCGACATGACGGTCGACGCGGCCCTGAAGTACATCGTCTCGATGGGAGTGGTGGCGCCGGAAGACGCCGTGCCGAAAACCATCGTCCTGAACGACACCAAGATTAACTGAGTAACCTAACCTGAACCGAGAAATAAACATGTCCTCAATGCGTACTCACTACTGCGGCCTCACCACTGAAGCGCTGCTTGGCCAAACTGTCAGCCTGTGCGGCTGGGTACATCGTCGCCGCGACCACGGCGGCGTGATCTTCATCGACCTGCGCGACCGCGAGGGCCTGGTGCAGATCGTGTGCAATCCGGAACAGGCTGAAGTATTCAAGGCCGCCGAAGCCGTGCGTAACGAGTTCTGCCTGCGCGTCACCGGCGTGGTCAAGGACCGCCTGGCCGGCACCGTCAACGCCAACCTGAAATCGGGCAAGATCGAAGTGATCTGCTCGGAACTGGAAGTGCTGAATGCCTCCGTGGCCGTGCCGTTCCAGCTGGACGACGACAACCTGTCGGAAACCACCCGCCTGACCCACCGCGTGCTGGACCTGCGTCGTCCACAGATGCAGAACAACCTGCGCCTGCGCTACAAGGTGACGATGGAAGTGCGTAAATACCTGGACGAACTGGGCTTCATCGACATCGAAACCCCGATGCTGACCAAGTCGACCCCGGAAGGCGCGCGCGACTATCTGGTGCCGTCGCGTGTCAACGCCGGCAGCTTCTTCGCGCTGCCGCAATCGCCGCAGCTGTTCAAGCAGCTGCTGATGGTGGCCAACTTCGACCGCTACTACCAGATCACCAAGTGCTTCCGCGACGAAGACCTGCGCGCCGACCGTCAGCCGGAATTCACCCAGATCGACTGCGAAACCTCGTTCCTGACCGAACAGGAAATCCGCGATCTGTTCGAAGACATGATCCGCAAAACGTTCAAGAACACCATGGACGTCGACCTGCCTAACCCGTTCCCGGTGATGGACTTCGCCGAAGCGATGGGCAGCTACGGTTCGGACAAACCGGACATGCGCGTCAAGCTGAAGTTCACCGAACTGACCGACGTCGTCAAAAACGTCGAGTTCAAGATCTTCAACAGCGCCGCCAACATGCCTAACGGCCGCGTGGTTGGCCTGCTGGTACCGAAGGGTGGCTCGATGCCGCGTTCGGAAATCGACGCCTACACCCAGTTCGTCGCCATCTACGGCGCCAAGGGCCTGGCCTACATCAAGGTCAACGAGAAGGCCAAGGGCCGCGATGGCCTGCAATCGCCGATCGTCAAGACCATCGACGACGCCACGCTGGCCAAGATCCTGGAACTGACTGGCGCGCAAGATGGCGACCTGATCTTCTTCGGCGCCGACAAGGCCAAGGTGGTCAACGACGCCATCGGCGCGCTGCGCGTCAAGATCGGCCACTCGGAATTCGGCAAGGCCAACGGCCTGTTCGACGACGTCTGGTCGCCGCTGTGGGTGATCGACTTCCCGATGTTCGAATACGACGAAGAGGCGGATCGCTGGACCGCGACCCACCACCCGTTCACCGCGCCGAAGGATGGCCACGAAGACATGCTGGAAACCAATCCGGGCGCCTGCATCGCCAAGGCCTACGACATGGTGCTGAACGGCTGGGAACTGGGCGGCGGTTCAATCCGTATCCACCGCGAAGACGTGCAGTCGAAAGTGTTCCGCGCACTGAAGATCGACGCCGACGAAGCCCGCCTGAAGTTCGGCTTCCTGCTGGACGCGCTGCAATACGGCGCGCCACCGCACGGCGGCCTGGCATTCGGCCTGGACCGTATCGTCACGCTGATGACCAAGTCGGACTCGATCCGCGACGTCATCGCCTTCCCGAAAACCCAGCGCGCGCAGGATCTGCTGACCCACGCGCCGTCGGAAGTGGACGAGAAGCAGCTGAAAGAGCTGCACATCCGTCTGCGCGCCGTCGAGCCGAAAGTGGCCGGCTAAGCAGTCACATGGAAAAGGCGCCGCGGCGCCTTTTCTTTTATCGCGCCCATGAAGCCTTACAAGATACCCGAATCGGTGCTGGTGGTGATCCACACGGCCGACCTGCAGGTGCTGCTGATCGAGCGCGCCGACAAGCCCGGCTACTGGCAATCGGTGACCGGTTCGCTGGACGCGCCGGACGAGCCGCTGCTGGCCACCGCCACCCGCGAGCTATGCGAGGAAACCGGCATCGTCGCCGACGGCGAGCGGATCGTGCTGCGCGACTGGCGTCTCGCCAACGTCTACGAAATCTACCCGGTCTGGCGCCACCGCTACGCGCCCGGCGTCACGCAAAATACCGAGCACGTTTTCAGTGTCGAAGTCCCGCGCGACATCGCCATCACGCTGAGCCCGCGTGAACACCTGAACCACGTCTGGCTGCCCCACCTCGACGCCGCCGACAAATGCTTCTCCGCCTCCAACGCCGAAGCCATTCTCCAGCTGCCCCACCAGCTGCGCTAGCCTGATTCGTAGTTCATAGGCAGCTTGGGCTATGTGCGCAGGCGCACGTCGAGTTTGTTGTTGTGGGAGTAAAATACGTCGCATGAAGATCCGCGTTGCGACTTACAACATCCATAAGGGCGTTTCCAGCATTCGTGCGGAACCGCGTGTGCTGGCGCTGAAGCAGGCCATCGGCATGTTTGATGCCGATGTGGTTTTTTTGCAGGAAGTGCAGGGCAAGCATGATCTGAAGGCGGCCAAGTACGGCGCCGAGCATCTCGGCAACAAGCATTGGCCCGCTGCGGCGCAGCATGAGTACTTCGCCGGCGAGTCGCGCCACCTGCACGCCGCCTATGGCATGAACGCGATCTATGATCACGGCCATCACGGCAACGCGCTGCTCAGTGCTTTCCCGATCGCCAGCCAGGCCAACCGCGATGTCTCCGACCATGCCTACGAGCAGCGCGGCATCCTGCACTGCGTGCTGGACACGCCGCGCGGGCCGGTGCACTGTTATGTCGTGCATCTGGGCCTGTTTGAAAATGGCCGCCGGCGCCAGACGCAGGCGCTGATCAACGCCGTCAAGGAAACCGCGCCCCACGGTGAGCCGGTCGTTATCGCCGGCGACTTCAACGATTGGCGCAACACCCTCAGCGCCGAACTGTACAACGCGCTCGGCGTGGTCGAGGCGTTCGACGAGATCGAGGGCTCGAACACCGCGCTGGGCGAAATCATGCGCAAGCTGCGCCGCAAGGGCAGCATCATTCCGGCGCGCACGTTCCCGGCGGCGCTGCCGTTCTTCCGGCTGGACCGGATCTATGTCCGCGGCTTCACGGTGGACACGGCACAGGTCATGCATGGTAGTCTGTGGGCCAAGCTATCCGACCACGCTCCCATCGTCGCGTCGCTGACGCTGGCGTGAGCGCCCACTATGCGCCCAGTCAATTTCATCGCCGATAACGAAGTCACACTGCTCCACACCGGTACCGATTTTTTTCCGGCGCTGATCGGCGCCATCGATGCCGCGCAGTATGAGGTGTATTTCGAGACCTATATCTTCGCCGGCGACGAGACCGGCCAAAGCGTCACCGCCGCGCTGATCCGCGCCGCCCAGCGCGGCGTGCAGGTGCGCGTGATCACCGACTGGTGGGGCACGGGCCGCCGCCAGATCAACAGCATGCACGCGACGTTCGCCGCCGGCGGCGTCGAGCACCGCATCTTCAATCCGTGGTTCAAGCGCGGCGTCACGCGCACCCACCGCAAGATCTGCGTGGTCGACCGCAACGTCGCCTATGTCGGCGGCATCAACATCAACGATGACATGTTCTGCGATTACGATCACAGCAAGGCTCTGTCGTCGCCCCGCTGGGATTTCGCGGTGCAGGTGCGCGGCCCGCTGGTGGCCGAAATCCAGCTGGAGGCGGTGGCGCAGTGGCGTCGTCTCGGCAAGCTCAGCCTCATCAAGCGGATTGGCCTGTACCGCGACATGCGCAAGGTGGAAAAGATCGCCGCCGCCCACGCGGTGCAGGCTGGCTTCGTGGTGCGCGACAATCTGCGCAACCGCCATACCATTCAGCGCGCCTATCTGAAGGCGCTGGGCCAGGCGCGCAAGAGCGTGTTGCTGGCCAATCCGTATTTCGCCCCCAGCCGCAAGTTCCGCCGCGCGCTGACCTCGGCCGCCGAGCGCGGCGTCGAGGTGGTGCTGCTGATTGGCGTCGGCGAGATCTGGCTGCAGGACGCGGTGGCGCATTCTTTTTATCCAAAGCTGCTGGCGGCGGGCGTCAAGGTGGTGGAGTATCATAAGACGCAGCTGCATGCCAAGGTCGCCGTCATCGATGACGACTGGGCCACGGTCGGTTCCAGCAATGTGGACGGGCTGAGCCTGTTCCTGAATCAGGAGGCCAATGTGGTGATCAAGGACGCCGCCTTTGCGGACAGTTTGCGCCGGCACATCGAGGCGGCGGTTGCCGACGGCAAGCTGATCACCTATGATGACTTCGAGCATGTCGGCCATGTGCGCCGGATCGGCTACGGGATTGCGTTTGTGTTCTACAAGTTACTAATGCGGGTGTTCGCAGTGGGGAAATACGCGTGAGCGAAGGGGTACGACTGGATAAATGGCTGTGGGCGGCGCGCTTCTTCAAAACCCGTTCGCTGGCCACCGACGCCATCTCGCTGGGCCGGGTGATCGTCAACGGCGACCGCGCCAAGCCGGCGCGCAACGTCAAGCTCGGCGACGTGCTGGAGATCGACAACGGCGCCGATCAGTGGGAGGTCGATGTCATGGGCCTGTCCGATGTGCGCGGCCCGGCGCCGGTAGCGCGCAATCTGTACGAGGAAACCGAGGTCAGTGTCGCGCGCCGCGCCGCCGTGGCGGAAAACCGCCGTCTGTACCGCGAACCCGGCACCACCATCAAGGGCCGTCCGACCAAGCGCGACCGTCGCGAACTGGACAAACTCTGAGTTAGTTTCCCCTCCGCATTGCTGCGTCGCAGCAATAGAACGCCACCTCTAAAGGTACTGTTTGACATTCCCCCGCAAGTGGATAATAGTACGAGCGTTCGCAATTCTTTTCACACAGAGTAAATTTATCTGGAGCAGAATAATCCTTCTCCAAGATTTCAATAAAACTACTCTGGGATGCAATCTTATTAATACCTCAACTAAATTTATGCGCAAAGGCGAGTTAACCCGCGCGGCGATCCTGGACATGGCGCTGGATCTGGCCAGCCGTGATGGTCTGGAAGGTCTGACCATCGGATTGCTCGCGGATAAGATGAACATGAGCAAATCCGGCGTGTTCGCGCACTTCGGATCGCGTGAAGATTTGCAGTTGGAAGTGCTGAAGCTGTACCACCATCGTTTCGAGCAGGAAGTGTTCTTCCCCAGCGTGAAGGAGCCGCGCGGCATTCAGCGCCTGCAGGCGATGTTTGCGCGCTGGGTCAAGCGGGTCAGTGTGGAAGTGGCCTCGGGCTGCATCTACATCAGCGGCGCGGTGGAGTACGACGACCGTCCCGGCCCGATCCGCGAGGAGTTGATGGCCATGGTCGGCGCCTGGCAGGGCGCGCTGCTGCGCTGCGTGCAGCAGTGCGTCGACTGCGGCGACTTCAAGGCCAGCACCGATCCGCAGCAGCTGGTCTACGAGATGTACGGCCTGATCCTGGCCCTGCATCACGACGGCCGCTTCATGCGCATCCCCGGCAGCCAGGAGCGGGCCGAGCAGGGCTTTGAGCGCGTGCTTGAAACATATCGCAATGCAGTGAAGTTGAATTAATCAAATCAAACTACAGTAGTCATCAGGAGAAAACCATGGGTCAATACGTCGCGCCAATCCGGGATATGCAATTCGTTCTGCACGAGCTGCTGAAGGTGGAAGATGAACTGAAAACGCTGCCGAACTACTCGGAAATCGATGCCGACATCATCAACCAGGTGCTGGAAGAGGGCGGCAAGTTCACTGCCGAGGTGCTGTTCCCGCTGAACCACAGCGGCGACCGCGAAGGCTGTCACTACGATGGCGCGACCAAGACCGTGACCACGCCGAAGGGCTTCAAGGAAGCCTACAAGCAATACGTTGACGGCGGCTGGGCGGCGCTGGCCTGCGATCCGGAATACGGCGGCCAGGGCCTGCCGGTGGTGATGAACAACTCGTTCTACGAGATGCTGAACTCGGCCAACCAGGCCTGGACCATGTACCCGGGCCTGTCGCACGGCGCCTACGAGTGCCTGAAGGAACACGGCACCGACGACCAAAAGAAAACCTATCTGCCGAAACTGGTGTCGGGTGAATGGACCGGCACCATGTGCCTGACCGAACCGCACTGCGGCACCGACCTGGGCATGCTGCGCTCGAAAGCGCTGCCGCAGGCGGACGGCTCGTGGCTGATCACCGGCAACAAGATCTTCATCTCGGCCGGCGAGCACGATATGTCGGAAAACATCCTGCACCTGGTGCTGGCCCGCGTGCCGGACGCGCCGGAAGGCTCGAAAGGCATCTCGCTGTTCCTGGTGCCGAAGTTCCTGCCGAACGCTGACGGCGGCATTGGCGAACGCAACCCGATCACCTGCGGCGCCATCGAAGAAAAAATGGGCATCCACGGCAACTCGACCTGCCAGATGAATCTGGACGGCGCCAAGGGCTGGATCATCGGCCAGCCGAACAAAGGCCTGAACGCCATGTTCGTGTTCATGAACGCCGCCCGTCTGGGCGTCGGCATGCAGTCGCTGGGCCTGACCGAAGTGGCATACCAGAACGCCGTGACCTACGCCAAGGACCGTATCCAGATGCGCTCGCTGACCGGCCCGAAAAATCCGGAGAAGCCAGCCGACCCGATCATCGTGCACCCGGACGTGCGCCGCATGCTGCTGACCGGCCGCGCCTATGCCGAAGGCGCGCGCGCCTTCACCTCCTACGTGGCGCTGCAGATCGACCGCGAGCTGCACCACCCGGACGAAGACGTGCGTAAAGAAGCCGCCGACGAAGTCGCGCTACTGACCCCGATCGTCAAGGCCTTCATCACCGACAACGCCTGGATCGCCACCTCGGAAGCGATGCAGGTGTACGGCGGCCACGGCTACATCAGCGAGTGGGGCATGGAGCAATACGTGCGTGACGCGCGCATCAACCTGATCTACGAAGGCACCAACACCATCCAGGCGCTCGACCTGCTGGGCCGCAAGATCCTCGGCGACAACGGCGCCAAGCTGCGCAAGTTCGGTGAGAAAATCAAAGCGTTCGTCGAAGAAAACGGTCTGGACGAAAATCTGAGCGAATTCATCACCCCGCTGGGCGACCTGGGCGACAAAGTCACCAAGCTGACCATGGAAATCGGCATGAAGGCCTTCCAGAACGCCGACGAAGTGGGCGCCGCCGCCGTGCCTTACCTGCGCGTGGTCGGTCATCTGGTGTACAGCTACTTCTTCGCGCAAATGGCCAAGATCGCGCTGGAAAAACAGGATAGCAGCGACACCTTCTACAAAACCAAGCTGGCGACCGCGCGCTTCTACTTCGCCCGCCTGCAACCGGAAACCGCCACCCTGATCCGCCAGGCGCGTTCGGGCGCCGCCAACCTGATGGCCCTCGACGCCGACCTGTTCTAAGAGGAAACGACAATGACCAATTTCATCGTTAAAAAAGTAGCCGTGCTGGGCGCCGGCGTGATGGGCGCGCAAATCGCCGCCCATTGCATCAACGCCAAAGTGCCTGTGGTGCTGTTTGATTTGCCAGGAAAAGAGGGCACGCCGAAAAATGGCATCGTGCTGAAAGCCATCGAAGGCCTGAAGAAACTGTCGCCTGCGCCGCTGGGCAACAAGGAACACGCCGCGCTGATCGAAGTCGCCAACTACGAGGACGACTTGGCCAAGCTGGCCGAGTGCGACCTGATCATCGAAGCGATCGCCGAGCGCCTGGACTGGAAGCACGACCTGTACAAGAAAGTCGCGCCGCACATTTCGGCCAACGCGATCTTCGCCTCGAACACCTCGGGCCTGTCGATCGGCAAGCTGGCCGAAGGCTTCGACGCGGACCTGAAGGCGCGCTTCTGCGGCGTGCACTTCTTCAACCCACCGCGCTATATGCACCTGGTCGAAATCATCCCGACCCCGGACACCAAGCCAGAGATCGCCGACCAGCTGGAAGGCTTCCTGACCTCGACCCTGGGCAAGGGCGTGGTCCGCGCCAAAGATACGCCGAACTTCATCGCCAACCGCGTCGGCGTGTTCGGCATTCTGGCCATCGTCCACGAAGCTGAAAAATTCGGCCTGTCGGTGGACGTGGTGGATGACCTGACCGGCGCCAAGCTGGGCCGCGCCAAATCGGGTACCTTCCGCACCGCAGACGTGGTCGGCCTGGACACCATGGGTCACGTGATCAAGACCATGCAGGACTACCTGCCGGACGATCCGTTCGCCTCGGTCTACAAAACCCCGGAAGTGCTGGCCAAGCTGGTCGAGAAGGGCGCGCTGGGCCAGAAATCCGGCGCCGGCTTCTACAAGAAAGTCGGCAAGGACATCCTGCGGCTGGACTTCGCCACCGGTGAATACGTGCCGGGCGGCGCCAAGGCGGCCGACATCGTGGCCCGCATCCTGAAGGAAAAAGATCCGGTCAAGAAAATGAAGGCGATGCGCGAATCGACCAACCCGCAGGCGCAGTTCCTGTGGGCGATCTTCCGCGACGCCTTCCACTACATCGCCGTGCATCTGGAAGACATCGCCGACAACGCGCGCGACATCGACTTCGCCATGCGCTGGGGCTTCGGCTGGGCCGTTGGTCCCTTCGAAACCTGGCAGGCCTCCGGCTGGACCCAGGTGGCCCAGTGGGTCAAGGAAGACATCGACGCCGGCCACGCGCTGAGCAGCGCGCCGCTGCCAGCCTGGGTGTTCGAAGGCCCGGTCGCCGAGAAGGGCGTGCACACGCCGCAAGGTTCGTGGTCGCCGAAAGCCAAGGCCTACATTCCGCGTTCGGATCTGGCCGTGTACCAGCGCCAGCAATTCCGTGCACCAGTGCTGGGCTCGGGCGAAATCGACGGCCGCAAAGCCGGCACCACCGTGCATGAGGACGACGACGTGCGCCTGTGGCACTCGGGCGACGAGGTGCTGGTGATCTCGATGAAAACCAAGCTGCACGTGATCAGCCCTGGCGTCATCGCCGGCTTCCGTAAAGCACTGGCCGAAGCCGAGAAGAACTTCAAGGGCCTGGTGATCTGGGCGGCGGACGCAGCCGACGGCGGCGCCTTCTCGGCCGGCGCCGACCTGCAATCGGCACTGCCAGCGTTCATGAGCGGTGGCGCCAAGGCCGTCGATCCGATCATCAAGGAACTGCAAGACACCTTCATGGCGATGAAATATTCGAACGTGCCGGTGGTGGCCGCAGTGGCTGGCCTGGCGCTGGGCGGCGGCTGCGAAATGGCGCTGCACGCGTCGAAGCGCGTGGCCTCGATCGAATCGTACATCGGCCTGGTGGAAGTGGGCGTGGGCCTGATTCCCGCCGGTGGCGGCCTGAAGGAAGCGGCGCAGCGCGCCTACAAGGAAGCCAAGGGCACCGACATCCTGCAATTCCTGAAAACCGGCTTCACCAACGCGGCCACCGCGAATGTGTCGAAATCGGCGCTGGAAGCGCAAGCGATGGGCTACCTGAAAGAAGACGACGTGATCGTGTTCAACCCTTACGAACTGCTGCACGTCGCCAAAACCGAAGCGCGCGCGATGTTCGATAAGGGCTACCGCGAGCCGCTGAAAGCGCCGATCCAGGTGACCGGCCGCTACGGCTGGGGCACCATCAAGGCGCAACTGGTCAACATGCGTGACGGCGGCTTCATCTCCGCCCACGACTTCAAGCTGGGCGACATGATTGCCGAAATCGTCAGCGGTGGCGACATCGATCAGGGTTCCTTCGTGAGCGAACAGTGGCTGCTGGACATGGAGCGTAAAGCCTTCCTGGAGCTGCTGAACCATCCGAAAACCCAAGAGCGCATCATGGGCATGCTGCAAACCGGTAAGCCAGTCCGCAACTAAGGAATAAGACAATGAGCAAACAAGTTCAAGACGCATACATCGTCGCCGCGACCCGTACCCCGATCGGCAAAGCGCCGCGCGGCATGTTCAACAAAACCCGCCCGGACGATCTGCTGGTGAAGGTGATCCAGGCGGCGCTGGCGCAGGCCCCTGGCCTGGACCCGGCGCTGATCACCGACGCCATCATCGGCTGCTCGTTCCCTGAGGCGGAACAGGGCTTCAACATCGCCCGTCAATCGGTGCTGCTGGCCGGTTTGCCGAAGACCGTCGGCGGCGTGACCATCAACCGTTACTGCGCATCGGGCATCACCGCGCTGGCCATGGCGGCCGACCGTATCCGCGTGGGCGAATGCGACGTCATGCTGGCGGGCGGCGTCGAGTCGATGTCGATGGTGCCGATGATGGGCCACCATCCATCGATGAACCTGAATATGTTCACCGACGAAAACGTTGGCATGGCCTACGGCATGGGCCTGACCGCCGAGAAAGTGGCGGCGCAGTGGAAGGTGTCGCGCGAAGACCAGGACGCGTTCTCGGTGGAGTCGCACCGTCGCGCCGTGGCCGCGCAGCAGGCCGGCTTCTTCAAGGACGAGACCACGCCGGTCGAGATCATCACCCGCACGCCGGATCTGGCCAGCGGTGAAATCAAGGTCAAGACCCGCACTGTCGATACCGACGAGGGCGCGCGTCCGGAAACCAGCATGGAAACCCTGGGCAAGCTGAAGCCGGTCTTCGCCGCCAAGGGGTCGGTCACCGCCGGCAACAGCTCGCAGATGTCCGACGGCGCCGGCGCGCTGCTGGTGGTCTCCGAGAAAATCCTGAAAGAGCACAACCTGACGCCGCTGGCCAAGTTCTCGTCGTTCGCCGTTAAAGGCGTGCCGCCGGAAATCATGGGCATCGGTCCGAAGTTTGCGATTCCCGATGCGCTGAAGGCCGCCGGCATCACCCAGGATCAACTGGACTGGATCGAGCTGAACGAGGCGTTCGCCGCGCAGGCGCTGGCCGTGATCCGCGATCTGGGCCTGGACCCGGCCAAGGTCAACCCGATGGGCGGCGCGATCGCGCTGGGTCACCCGCTGGGCGCCACCGGCGCGATCCGTGCCGCGACCGTGGTGCACGCACTGCGTCGCAACAACCTGAAGTACGGCATGGTGACGATGTGCGTCGGCGCCGGCATGGGCGCGGCCGGCATTATCGAGCGCGTGTAATCATCACACTGCGATAGAAAAGGGCGCTACGGCGCCCTTTCATTTTGGAGACAGACATGGAAATTTTAAGCAGCATTCAAAACGGCATCCTGACGCTGGAATTCAACCGTCCAGAGCGCAAGAACGCCATCACCGCCGCCATGTATCAATCGATGGCCGACGCACTGACCGCCGCCGAAACCGATACCGCCGTACGCGCCATCCTGCTGGTCGGCAAGCCGGAGATTTTCACCGCCGGCAACGACCTGGAAGACTTCATGAAAACCGCCCCCGCCGGCGGCGCGATCGAAGACCGTTCGGTCTACAAATTCATGATGGCGCTGAGCGGTGCGAGCAAGCCAGTGGTGGCGGCGGTGGCCGGCAACGCGGTCGGCATCGGCACCACGCTGCTGATGCATTGCGACCTGGTCTACGCCGCCGACAATGCCAAGTTCTCGATGCCGTTCGTGCAGTTGGGCCTGTGCCCCGAGTTCGCGTCCAGCTTGCTGCTGACGCAAATCGCCGGCTACCCGCGCGCGGCCGAGAAACTGATGCTGGGCGAAGCCTTCGGCGCGCAGGAAGCGCTGGAGATGGGGCTGATTTCGAAAGTGCTGCCGGTTGACGCACTGCGCGCCTTCGCCGAAGGCCAGGCCGCCAAGCTGGTCACGCTGCCAGCCAGCTCGATCCGCGTGACCAAAGAGCTGATGAAAGCCGCCCGCAAGGCGCCGACCAGTGTCGCCATCGCCGCCGAAAACATCCACTTCGGCAAAATGCTGTCCTCGCCGGAAGCCAGGGAAGCCTTCATGGCCTTCTTCCAGAAACGCAAACCGGACTTCACCCAGTTCGCTTAATGTGGCATGTAGCGCAGGGCAGCGAAAAGCCAGCTGGTCTGCGCGATCGGGATGGTGACGAGCCATTTCAGCATGTCGGCCTTGAGCGACTGAATCTGCTCCTTCACGCACAGTTGCCCCCATTCTTGCAGCCGGGCTTCGCGCGCCTCCAGATCATCTTTGGTGGCGACCTGCGCCACTACCTCGGCCAGCATTTGAGCGTGCACCTCCGCTTGTTCGCGCGGTACGCTGACCGTTTCCAGCCGTTTGCCATAGCCAAGGATGTCAAGGGAGTTCATGCGAACAGTATGCGCTTCGCGCTGGCGATTGCAAGCGGCGTACTTTTGATTCAGCTCACTTCGGGCGGCGCTGGGAGAGGATGAAGCGTTCGAGGTCTTTGCAGGCGTGTTCGATATGGCGCTTTAGCAGCGCGGCGGCGGCGCGCACATCGCCGGTGCGGCACAGGTGCACCAGTTCCTCGTGTTCCTGCTGCGCCTGCCTGATGCTGTCGGCGCTCAGCGACAATTGCAGGCGCGTGTAGCGGTCGGTCTGTCGCAGCAGCGTGGCGACGATGGCGGCGGTGCGCGGCTGCTCGGCGCGCGACAGCAGCACGTCGTGCAGACGTGTGTTGAGCTCGCCCCAGCGGGTGGTGTGCTGGGCGTGCAATTCCACTTTGTAGTCGGCCAGAATGGCGTCGAGTTCGGCGTAGTCGTCCGCCGTCAGCTTGGGCGCGGATTTTTTCAGCAGCAGCGGCTCCAGCAGGCTGCGCAACATGAACAGCTCGCTGATCTCGTCGATCGACAAGCCGGACACCACGGCGCCTTTGTGCGGGACGATCTTGACCAGCCCCTCGCCCTCCAGCTGCACCAGCGCCTCGCGCACCGGAATCCGGCTGATGCCGAATTCGGCGGCGAGCGCATCCTGCCGCAGCGAACCGCCTTCCGGCAGCTCGCCCGACATGATCTTGCGGCGCAGCGCGTCGGCCGCCTGCTCCGCTACCGTGGTGACGGCGAATCCCTTCACGCGGCCACTTCTTTCGACCAGTTCGCGTACCAGGTGCGGAACAGCGCGTACTGGGTTTCGGCGTAGCGGCGCTGGCTGGCGCTCAGCTCGTCGGTTTCGTAGAAGTGCAGCGTGTATTCGGTGTCGCCGTTCAGCACCATCAGGTATTTGTAGAACAGCACCAGGTCGGTGCCCTCGTCGAACGACGACAGCACCAGCAGCGCCGCTTCCAGCTCACGCGCCTGACGACGCGCCACCGCGTCGCCGGCGGCGGCCTTGCGCGACAGCGCCACCAGTTGCAGCACTTCGCGCGGCAGCGCGTTGCCGATGCCGGTGATGGCGCCGGTCGCGCCACAGTTGACGAAGCCGTGCACCACTTGCGTATCCACACCCACCATCAGCGTGACGTTGTCGTCCTTGCTGGTGATGTGCTCGGCCGCGTAGCGCAGGTCGGCGGCGCCGCCGAATTCCTTGAAGCCGATCAGGTTCGGATGTTTGGCGCGCAGTTCGAAGAACAGGTCGGCGCGGGTGGCGAAGCCATAGTACGGGCTGTTGTAGATCACGGCCGGCAGCGTCGGCGCCGCTGCCAGAATCGCCGAGAAGTGGGCTTTCTGCGCCGCCGGCGACGAGCCGCGCGACAGCACGCGTGGAATCACCATCAGGCCGTGCGCGCCAACCTTGGCCGCGTGCGCTGCGTGCGCGACCGCCTCCTTGGAATTGACCGCGCCGGTGCCGACGATGACTTTGACGCCGGCCGCCACCAGGCGCGCCACGCCTTCCTGGCGCTGCGCCTCGGTCAGCAGCGGCCAGTCGCCCATCGAACCGCAATACACCACGGCGCTCATGCCGGCGTCGATCAGTTCACGGCCTTTCTTGACCAGCGCGTCGTAGTCGGGCGTGCGGTCTGCTTTGCAAGGCGTCATCAGGGCCGGGATGGTGCCGGTGAAAATATTATCGCTCATGGTGTTTCCTTCGGGCTGCGTTAATCGGGAGAGGGGTCCGATTATCATAGCTTAGCTCTGCATATTTTATACAATATAAAGTTGCGATGTGCAGATTTAGTCATGTAACATGCTGATTTTTAATAAGTAACTGTTTGTTTTATAAGGGAATGCCCGTGAAACATTCGCTCATCAGCGCTGCCTGCTGCGCCTTGTTATTGCTCTCCGCCCCGTCGCATGCCCAGCAGTTGTCCGGCATCGACCTGAAAACGCTGGATACGGCGGTGCGTCCGCAGGATGATTTCTACGGCTACGTCAACGGCATCTGGGTGCGCAACACCGAGATCCCGGCCGACAAGTCGACCTGGGGCACGTATATCGAACTGCGCGAGATCGCCCAGGGCCAGTTGCGCTCGGTGATCGAGGCCACCGTCAAGCATCCCGGCAAGGCCGGCAGCGAAACCCACAAGATCGCCGACCTGTACACCAGCTTCATGAACGAGAAAGCGCGTGACGCCGCCGGCCTCAAGCCGCTGCGCGCCGACTTCGCCCGCGTTGCCGCCATCCAGGACAAGCGGGAACTGCCGGCGCTGTTCGCCTACTTGCAAAGCACCGGCGTGCCGACGCCGTTCTCGGCCGGCGTGTCGCCGGACGCGCAGAATCCCGAGCAATACACCGTCAGCATCAACCAGTCCGGCCTGGGCCTGCCCGACCGCGACTACTACCTGAAGGACGACGACGCCAAGCTGAAAGGCCTGCGCGACAAATACCAGCAGCACATCGCCACCATGCTGGCCATGCGCGGCGACCAGCACGCGGCCGAACACGCCGCCCAAGTGCTGGACATCGAAACCCGCCTGGCCAAGGTGCAATGGACTCGTGTGCAGATGCGCGACCCGGTCAAATCGTACAACCGCGTTGAATTCGCCAGGTTCAGCGAACTGGCGCCGGCCTTCGACTGGAACGCTTACTTCACCGCCGCCGGCTATGCGCCGAAAGTGTCGTCGGCCGTGGTGCGCCAGCCGAGCTTCCTGACCGGCCTGTCGCAGCAACTGGACGAGGTGCCGCTGGATGCATGGAAGAGCTATTTCAACTGGCGCATCCTGGAAAGTTACGCGCCGTATCTGGACCGTGCCACCGTCAAGCAGAACTTCGCCTTTGAAGGCACGGCGCTGCGCGGCGTGCCGCAAAGCGAACCGCAATGGCAACTGGCGCTGCGCTTCACCGACGCATCGCTGAGCGACGCGGTCGGCAAGCTGTATGTGCAAACCTATCTGCCGCCGGAAACCAAGCCGCGCGTGATGGCCATGTTCAACAACTTCGTCGCCTCGTTCAAGGACGGCGTCGACAAGCTGGACTGGATGGGCCCGGAGACCAAGAAGGAAGCGCAAGCCAAGCTGGCCGCGCTGAAACCGAAGATCGCCTATCCGGAAAAATGGCGCGACTACCGCGCCATGAAGACCAGCAAGACCGACCTGATCGCCAACGTCAAGGCGGCGCGCGCGTGGAGTCGCCAGAACAATCTGGACAAGCTGGGCAAGCCGGTCGACCGCGACGAATGGTCGATGACGCCGCAAACCGTCAACGCCAGCTACAGCCCGCTGCTGAACGCGATCACCATTCCGGCCGCGATCCTGCAGCCGCCGTTCTTCAACGTGCAGGCGGAAGACGCGGTCAACTACGGCCTGCTGGGCATCACCTTCGGCCACGAGATCAGCCACGCCTTCGACGACTCGGGCAGCCAGTACGATTCCCACGGCCGCCTGCGCAACTGGTGGACCGCCGAAGACCGCGCCGCCTTCAAGGCGCGCGCCGCCGGCCTGGTCAAGCAGTACAGCGCCTACAGCCCGGTGCCGGGCTACCACATCAACGGCGAGCTGACCCTGGGGGAAAACATCGGTGACAACTCTGGCCTGTCGATCACCTACAACGCCTACCAGCGTTCGCTGGGCGGCAAGCCGTCGCCGGTGATCGATGGTCTGACCGGCGAGCAGCGGCTGTACATCGGCTTCGCCCAGAAGTGGCGCGCCAAGCTGCGTCCGGAAGCGGCGATCGCGCAGATCAAGAGCGATCCGCATTCGCCGGGCGAGTTCCGCGCCAAGGGCACGGTGATGAACCAGCCCGGCTTCTACGAAGCGTTCGGCATCAAGCCGGGCGATCCGATGTACCTGCCGCCGGAGCAGCGCGTCATCATGTGGTAAGCGTCAGGCGGCGGCCGGCGCCAGCCGGTTGCCGCCGCCGCGCCGCTCCAGCAGCACCGACACGCCCAGCACCACGATGCCGCCCACCGCCAGCAGCGCGCCCACCGGGCCGGTCGATTGCAGGCCGGCGCCGTGCGCGATCGCCATCCCGCCACACCAGGCGCCGGCGGCGTTGGCCAGATTGAAGGCGGAGTGGTTCAGCGCCGCCGTCACCGTCTGGGCGTCGCCGGCCACGTCCATCAGGCGCGTCTGCACCGCCGGCGCGACCGCGATGCCGCAGCCGATGGCAAACAGATTCAGCGCCACCGCCCACAGATTGCTGCTGGTGAAGTAGAACGCCGTCAGCGCCAGCACGTTCCACACCAGCGCGCCGAAAATGGTCCACAGGCGCGAGCGGTCGGCGAACCAGCCGCCGATCAGATTGCCCACCGTCATACCGACGCCCATCATCGCCAGCAGCACCGGCACCAGTGCCGGCGAGACCTTGGTCACCTCCAGCAGCGTCGGCGTCACATAGGTGTAGACCGCGAACAGGCCGCCAAAGCCGACCGACACCATCAGCAGCGTCAGCCACACCTGCAGCCGGCGGAACACGCCCAGCTCGCGGCGCGGGCTGGCGTCGCCGGCGGCGATGAAGGGCACGTAGCGACGTACCATCAGCGCGGTGATCGTGCCCAGCACGCCGACCACCAGGAAGGTCGAGCGCCAGCCGAAGCCCTGGCTCAGCCAGGTCGCCAGCGGCACGCCGAAGATGTTGGCGATGGTCAGGCCCAGCAGCACGCGCGAGACGGCCTGGCCGCGCTTGTCCGGCGTCGCCATCGCCGCCGCCACCAGCGCCGCCACGCCGAAATAGGCGCCGTGCGGAATGCCGGCGATGAAGCGCGCCAGCAGCAGTGTGCCGTAGCCCGGCGCGGCCGCGCTCAGCAGGTTGCCGGCCGCGTACAGCGTCATTAGCAGGATCAGCATCGCGCGGCGCGGCATGCGCGCCAGGAAGATGGTGATCAAGGGCGCGCCGACCACCACGCCCAGCGCGTAGGCGCTGATCATGTGGCCCATGTCGGGCAGGCTGGCGTGCAGGTCGCCGGCCACCACGGGCAGGATGCTCATCGAGGCGAATTCGCCGGTGCCGATGGCCAGGCCGCCGAGGGCCAGGGCCAGACTGGCCATGCCGGCGCCGCGCGGCGCGGTGATGAGGGGGAGGGGGGAAGTCGGTTCGTGGGGCATCGAAAAGGGGCAAAAACTGCGCGAAAAAAGGGTCAACGATAGCATGTTTGACGCTTTTCCGCTGGCTATCGTCCGCCGCCAGCCAGGTCCAGCAGGGCCTTGCGCCAGGTCCTGCTGATGCGTAACCGCGCGCCGCTGGACAGGACCGCCTCGTGGTCGCCGTCCGCGTTCAGCTCCACCGCTTGCAGGCGCTGAATGTTGATGATGGTGGAGCGGTGGATGCGGCAAAACACGGCCGGGTCCAGATCCCGTTCCAGGTCCGCCAGGCTGCGACGCAGCATTCTGGATAAATCATGATGCAAATTTTTGTGGCCAGCGTGCTGGCAATATTGGCGACAACAAGCGCGCGGGCGGAAACGATCAAGGTGGCCTTTGTGCTGAGTGAGCAGGCGAATGTGATGGACAGCGCCGGTCCCTGGGAAGTATTCCAGGACACCATGCTCGATGACGGCCAGGGCAGCATGCCGTTCGTGCTGTACACAGTGGCGCAATCCACCGCGCCGATCAACACCAGCGGCAGCGGTGGGCCCGGCATGCGCATCACACCGGACTACAGCTTCGCCGATGCGCCGACGCCGGACATTGTGGTGGTGGGGGCGCAGCGTGGCGGCCCGGAATTACGCGCGTGGATCACGCGGCAGCACGCCGCCGGCAAGACGATATTATCGATCTGCACCGGCGCCTTCGAGCTGGCGCAGGCCGGCCTGCTGAAGGGCAAGTCGGCCACCACGCATCACGAATACGCCGATCTCTTTGCCGAGAAGTATCCGGACACCAAACTGATACGCGCTAGCCGCTATGGGCAGTCAGATCCTTACCTCTACACGGCGGGCGGCCTCACCTCCGGTATCGACCTGTCGCTGCACATTGTCGCCAGCTATTTCGGCGAAAAGCAGGCGCGGCGCACTGCGGATTTTCTGGAGTACAGCAGGCGTCCGTGAGGTTGGGGCGAATGCGGCGGATCAGAGTTCGCCATAGCGGGCGCGGATAGCGGCCAGCACGCCCTGGCGCTCCAGCCGGGCGATGGCGGCGTCGATGCGCTGCAGATCGGCCACGCTGGTGGTGTTTTTGTTGAGCATCAGGTGCACCGGCGCGCGCAGCACCACCAGCGGCAGCGGTGCGATGGCGATGCCCAGCACGCGCGCCTGGTGGCGCAGCGCGCCGCTGTCGCCGAGGATCAGGTCGGCGCGGCCGGCCTCCAGCATGCGCAAACCCTGCTCGAAGTTGAGGAAGGTGCTGAGCTTGCCTGAGGCGGTCAGCGCCGGCTGTAGCCGCGCATACGCCGGGCCGTACCAGCCGACTTTGGGCGCCAGCAGCGTCAGCTTGTCGCGGGCCAGAACGTCCAGGCTGCCGACGTGCAGGTACTGCGCGCGCAGGCTGCTGCGGGTGAACAAGCCCACCGTCTCGTAACGGTACAGGGTACTGAAGCGCGCGTGGCGGCGCCGCTCCGGCGTGTCGGACGCGGCCAGCATCAAGTCCAGCTGCCCTTGCTCAAACAGCGCCTGACGGCGCGCGGTCGGCAATTCCGCCTGCACCTTCAGGCCGCAGCCGGCTTCCTTCAGGATGGCTTGCACCAGTTCCCAGTCCATCCCGGTGGGCTCGCCCTGGGCGGCGGTGTACACATACGGTGGCCACTGTTCCAGCGCCATACTCAATTCACACGCCGATGGCTGCGCGGCCGCGCCCAGCAGGGCGGCGGCGGATAACACGTAATGCGCTTGCATGGCGCAACCCTTTCTTCATTCAAGGCTACAATTTGCCAGATGTGACAAAGATGTCAAGTTTTATCACGGCATTTGCGCGGCGCTCCTATTGTGCGCCGTCGTACAGTGCAGTTGTTACTATTTGGCTTTCTCCTCTGGATACCATCATGCTGGCACAGTCCGTTACGCCATTTCCCGTCCCGTCGCCGCGCTTCATCGGCGCCGGCACGCCGATGCGCGACCTGGTGCAGGCGCATCGCTGGGAGGACACGCCGCTGGGCGCGGTGGCCGACTGGCCGGCGTCGCTGCGCACGGCCGTCAGCATCGTCCTGCATTCGGCGCATCCGATGTTCCTGTGGTGGGGCGAGGAGATGATCCAGATCTACAACGATGCCTACGTGCCGTGCTTCGGCGTTGGCAAGCATCCGGGCGCGCTGGGCCAGGAAGGGCGCCGGTGCTGGCCGGAGATCTGGCCCATCATCGGGCCTCAGATTGAGGCGGTGCGCGCTGGCCGCGAGGCCTGCTGGTACGCCGACAACCTGGTGCCGATCTGGCGCAACGGCCGCATCGAGGATGTGTATTGGAGCTACACCTATACGCCGGTGTTCGACGAGCGGGACCGCGTGGGCGGCGTGCTGGTGGTGTGCACCGAGACCACCGCGCAGGTGCTGGCCGAGCGCCGCCGCCACACGCTGGACCTGTTGGCGCGCCGCCTGCTGGGCTGCCACGACGAGGCCGAGGTACGCGCCGCCATCGGCCAGGCGGCCGTTGACAATCCGGGCGACCTGCTGGAGGTGACCCTGCTCAGCGGCGGCGAGGACGTGGCCCGTCCCGGCGCCGACCTGCTGGTGATCCGCGCCGCCGAGCTGCAACTTGGGGCCAACCTGGCGCTGGCGTTCGGCCTGTCGCCGCGGCTGCCGCTGGACGGCGCTTACCGCCAGTTTCTGGAGCAGTTCACCGCCACCGTGTGCGCCACGCTGAGCCGTCTGCAAAGCGATCGTGCGCTGGCGCAAGCCATGGCCGAGAGCGAACAGATGAACAACGATCTCCATCTGAGTTCGCGCATCAAGGATGAATTCCTGGCGATGCTGGGCCATGAACTGCGCAATCCGCTGGCGCCGATCGTCACCGCGCTCAAGCTGATGAAGCTGCGCTACCCGGACAGCGACACCGCGCACGAGCAGGAGGTGATACAGCGCCAGGTCGACCATCTGGTGCGGCTGGTGGACGACTTGCTCGATGTGTCGCGCATCGCCAGCGGCAAGGTCGAGCTGCGGCGCGAAACCGTGCCGCTGGCCGACGTGCTGAACAAGGCGATCGAAATGGCCAGCCCGCTGCTGGAGCAGAAGCAGCACCGTCTGCTGGTGGACGTGCCGACGGTGCGCTGGCACGGCGACCCGGCGCGGCTGGCGCAGGTGGTGTCCAATCTGCTGAGCAACGCGGCGCGCTACACGCCGGCCGGCGGCCATGTCACGCTGGCCACCCGCATCAAGGGCGGGACGGTGCAGATCCAGGTGACCGACGACGGCCTCGGCATTTCGCCGCAGTTGCTGCCGCATATCTTTGACCTGTTCGTGCAGGGCAACCGCCAGCTGGACCGCGCCAAGGGCGGTCTCGGCATCGGGCTGGCGCTGGTGCGCAACCTGGTGCAGATGCATGGCGGCGAGGTCAGCGCCTACAGCGCCGGCGAGGGGCGCGGCAGCACCTTCACGCTGACGCTGCCCGATTCGGTGGTGGCCGACGCGGCGCCGCCGGCGCCGGAACCCGAGCCGAAAGCGGAACCGTGTGGCGGCACGCGGGTCTTGGTGGTGGACGACAATCAGGACGCCGCCGATTCGCTCGGCGAACTGCTGGGCGCGCTGGGCTACCGTGCGCTGGTCGCCTACGACCCGGCGCACGCGATCGCGCTGGCCACCGAGGGCATGCCGGAGCTGGCCATTCTCGACATCGGCCTGCCTGGCATGGACGGCTTTGAACTGGCCGGCCACCTGCGCCGGCTACCCGGCGGCGCGGCGCTGAAGCTGGTGGCGCTGTCCGGCTATGGCCAGGAAAACGACAAGACGCGTAGCCGCCAGGCCGGCTTTGCCGCCCATCTGGTCAAACCGATCAATATCGCCGATCTGCAACTTTCGCTATCATAGGGGACCACCGACCACCAAAGGACCACCTTGACCTCACCGCTGGAAATCGCCGCCAACGCCGTCATGGCCATTTCCATTGTGCTGGCGGGGCGCAACAACATCCATTCCTGGTGGCTGGGCATCGTCGGCTGCGCGCTGTTTGCCGTGCTGTTCTATGACGTCAACCTGTACGCCGATGTGGCGCTGCAACTCTTCTTCATCGTCACTTGCGCCATCGGCTGGCTGCAATGGCGGCGTGGCGCCGGCGGTGCGCCGTTGCCGATCACCCGCGTGCCTGCGCGCACGCTGGCCTGGATGTGCGCCATCGGCCTGGCCGCCACCGCCGGCTACGGCCTGATGCTGCGGACCTACACCAACGCCTACGCACCCTTCATCGATTCGGCCGTGCTGATGTTCTCGGTGATCGCCCAGTTGCTGCTGATGGGCCGGCGCATCGACACCTGGCCGTTCTGGCTGCTGGTGAACACCGTCTCGGTGCCGCTGTACACCAGCCGCGGCCTGTACCTGACCGCCGTGCTGTACGCCGGCTACTGGCTCAACGCGCTGGCCTCATGGTTTTTCTGGCGCCGGCAATGCAAGCCTGTGCACGGCTGATTCCGCCGAGATCGATCAACGTTGCTCGATCAACTTTACTTTTTCTGGATCGCCTGCCGGTAGGCGGTGGGGGTAACGCCCATGCGTTCGCGGAACGCGGTGGCGAAGTTGCCGGCGTTGTTGAAACCGATCAGCAGGGCGATGTCCTGCACGTCGATGTCGGTGTCCTTGAGTAACTCCTCGCCGCGGCGGATGCGTTCCTCGCGGATGAAGCCGAACACGGTCATGCCGGTCTGCTCGCGGAACACCTGCGACAGTTTTTCGCGGTAGGTGCCGACGCTGCGGGCGATTTCCGCCAGTCCCGGCAGCGCCGCCAGGTTGTCGGCGATCAGCCGCTTGACGGCGTTGACCAGCACCGCGTCCGGATCGCTTTCGGCTTCCACCGCCGCCGTCTCGCCGGCCTCGGCCGGTGGCGCCTGCTGGCGCCTGGCCAGATTCAGGTGCACCTGGATGCGCGCCGCCAGTTCGCCCGGCGAAAACGGTTTGGACACATAGTCGACGCCGCCGATCGACAGGCCGAGGATGCGGTCGTCGTCGGCATCGGCGCCGCTGAGGAAAATCACCGGAATATCCTGCGTCACCGGGTTGGCCTTGAGCAGGCGGCAGGCGGTGTAGCCGTCCATATTCGGCATGCGCACGTCCAGCAGGATCAGGTCGGGCCGCTGCGCCAGCGCCAGCTGGTAGCCTTGCAGGCCGTTGAAGGCCACCGACACCTTGTACGGCAGTTCGCTCAGCAAATCCACCAGCATGCGCTGTTCAAACGCGGAGTCGTCCACGATGAGGATCTTGGAACGGATGCTTTCGACGGTGCTCTGCATGGTGGGGCCCCGGAAAATTGGTTGATAAAGTTTTATCACTCCCTGTTGCGTATTATGCCTATCTTTTAAATATTTTTGATAGTTTTCTACGCTTGCAAAACAGTTGTCGCTTCCGCCAAAAGCATGGTTTTTTTAGATCAACAATAATTGGATCGAGTGTTGATATTAAGCAACCGGAGGCGAAATGGCTGGAGTGCGCGCACGGATGGGAGGACTGCTGTTGGCCGCCGCGTTGGCGTGGCCGGCGCTGGCCGCCAATCTGCAGATCTCGCCGGTGATGATCACCTTGCGCGCCGGCCAGGGCGCCAGCGGCATCACGCTGCAGAATCTGGGCGAGGCGGCGGTGTTCGGCCAGGTGCGGGTGTTTCAGTGGGAACAGAAAGACGGCGACGATGTGCTGACGCCGTCGCCGGACGTGGTGGCCAGCCCGCCGATCATCCAGATCGCGCCCAAAAGCAGCCAGATGATCCGGCTGGTGCGGCGCAGCGAGCAGTTGCCGCCCAGCGAACTGACCTATCGCATTCTGATCGACGAGATTCCCAAGGACGACGGCCCGGCCAGCGGCGTCGATATCCGCCTGCGCTACTCGGTGCCGCTGTTTGTGCTGCCGGCCGATGCGCGCGCGGCGCCGGCGCTGGCCTGGAGCGTATTCAAGCGGGACGGCGCCTGGATGTTGCGAGTTCGCAACAGCGGTACCCAGCGCGCGCAGATCGGTGCGCTACAGCTGAGCAATGCCGCCGGCCAGCGGTTCGAGATCGCGGCCGGTCTGTTCGGCTATGTGCTGGCGGGCCGGGTGCGCGAATGGCGCCTGCCCACGGCTGGCGACGCCGATCTGAGCGGGACGTTGGCGGTGCAGGCCAATATCAACGCCCGCCCGAGCAGCGCCACGACCGTGGCCAGGGTGGACTGACCCGGCATGCGGCGCCGGCTGGCCTGGTGGTGCGTGCTGACATGGTGGCTGATGTGCGGCGCGCTGGCGCAGACGCCGCCGGCGCCGCCACCGCAGGATGAAGAGTTATTTCTGGAGGTAAGCTTGAACGGCGAAACAACCGGTCTGATACTGCGTTTTACCCGGGGCCAGAGCACCGGGCTGCGCAGCAGCGTGCAGAATCTGCGCGAACTCGAACTCGATCCCAGGCTGTTTGGCGTCGAGGGCGTGGCGGCGTTCGACCTCGACCGGGTCAAGGGCCTGAGCTACAGCTATGACGCGGCGCGCCAGGCGATCGCGCTGCGCGTCGACGATGCGCTGCGCGCGCCGCTGGCGGTATCGGCGCGCACCGTGCGCCAGCCGGGCGTGGTCAGCGTCACGCCGGGCGCGGTGATCAATTACGACGCCTTCACCCGGCTCGGCAACGAGCGCAGCACCTCGGTGTCGAACGAACTGCGCTACTTCAACCGCCACGGCGTGCTGAGCAGCACCGGCGTGTTCAACTACAGCAGCCAGCGGCGCCAATATATCCGCTTCGATACCGCCTGGGTGCACGCCGATTCGGACACGCTGGCCACCTGGCAGGTCGGCGACCTGATTTCCTCGTCGCTCACGTGGACCCGTTCGCTGCGCATGGGCGGCGTGCAATGGCGCCGCAGCTTCGATCTGCGGCCCGACCTGCTGACCTTCCCGACCGCCTCGCTGGGCGGCTCGGCGGTGGTGCCGAGCGCGGTCAGCCTGTACATCAACGGCGTGCGCCAGATCGACACGACGGTGCCGTCGGGCCCGTTCGTCGTCAACCAGGTGGCCGGCATCAACGGCTCGGGCCAGGCGACGCTGATCACGCGCGACGCCACCGGCCGCGCCATCAGCACCAGCGTGCCGCTGTATGTAGACACGCGCATGCTGGCCGAGGGGCTGGTCGATTATTCGGTCGAGCTGGGCGCGCTGCGGCGGCGCTACACCACCGATTCGTTCGGCTATGCGCGGGCGCCGGTGGCCAGCGGCTCGCTGCGGCGCGGCATCAGCGACCACCTGACGCTGGAGGCGCACGGCGAGGCCGGCAATGGCGTGGTCAATGGCGGCGGTGGCCTGTTGTGGCGGCTGGGGCAGGGCGGCGTGATCAGCGCCTCGCTGGCGGCCAGCGGCGGCCGCGCCCATGGCGCCCAGGCGCGCGGCGGCCAGGCCACGCTGGGCTATCAATATCTGAGCTCGCGCTTCAGCTTCGACTTGCAGACACAGCGCGCGTCGGCCCGTTACAGCGATATGGGCGTGGCCGAGGGGGCGCCGGTGGTCAGCGCCAGCGATCGGCTCAACCTCGGCCTGTCGCTGCCGGGCGGCCAGGGCGTCAGCGTGAGCGTGGTCAGTCAGCGCATGCCGCTGGTGCCGCCGGCGCGCGTGGTCGCGCTCAATTATTCGGCCTCGCTGGGACTGGGCTTATACCTGAGCGTCAGCGCCTTCCGCGACTACCGCGACGAGAAGGTGCGCGGCGTGTTCTTCAGCCTCAGCGGCAGTTTCGGCGACCGCATCTCGGCCAGCGCCAGCCGCAGCCGTCAGGACGGCGCCCGCACCACCACCTACAGCATGGCGCGCTCGGCCGACTACGGCGGCGGCTTCGGCTGGGGCCTGCAATCCTCCACCACCAACGACAGCCCGCAGCGCCAGGCGCAGCTGACCTATCTCGGCAATTACGGTCAGGTCACCGGCTATTTGTTCGAACGCAGTGGCATGCGCAATTCGTCGCTGGACGTGGCCGGCTCGCTGGTGCTGATGGATGGCGGCGTGCACGCGGCGCGCCAGGTCGGCGCCGGCTTCGGTCTGGTGTCGACCGACGGCGTGGCCGGCGTGCCGGTGTTGCAGGAAAACCAGGTCATCGGCCGCACCAGCGGCAGCGGCTACATGCTGGTGCCGAACCTGACGCCGTATCTGCAAAATCAGTTGGGCATCGACATCACGCGGCTGCCGCTCGATGCGCGCATCGCCAGCAGCAGTCAGAGCGTGGTGCCGGCGCGCCTGGCTGGCGTGCTGGTGCGCTTCCCGGTGGAGAAATATGAGGCGGCCAGCGTGATCCTGCAGGACGCCGCCGGCAAGCCGCTGGCGGCCGGCACCGAGGTGCTGCACGTGGAAAGCGGCAACACCACCGTGGTCGGCTTCGACGGTGTGGCCTTCATCGACCACCTGCAGCCGCGCAATCATCTGCGGGCGACGGTGGCGGGGCTGCCGTGCGTGGTCGAATTCAGTTACGCGCCGCAGCCGGGCAACGCCATGGCGACCATGGGACCGATGGTATGCAAGGGAGTGCAATGATGAACCTGCGCCGCTGCCTGCTGTGGATTGGAACGTTGCTGGCGCTGGCCTGCGGCCAGGCGCGCGCCGACAACTGCTCGATCGCGCCGACCGATATCACGTTCCCGACGGTCAGTTCGATCAGCAGCAGCGACGTCTACGCCAACGCCACGTTCACGGTCACCTGCACCTGGGACAATTTCCTCAGCGGACTGGCTTCCCCCAACGTGGCCGTGTGCCTGTATCTGCGCGGCGGCAGCGGCAATACCAGTGCCAATGTCACCCTCCCGCGCCAGCTGGCCAATGGCGCCAAACGGGTCAACTACAACCTCTACACGGACACCAGCTACGCGGCCGCCAAGGTCTGGGGCGGCTGGCTCGGCACGGACACCGCAGCCAATGTCATCACGTTTACGCTGACCAAAAGCGACAATCTGGTCGGTTCGCTGACGAAGGACGTCAAGCTGTACGCCCGCTTGGACGCCGACGCCACGCTGGCGGCGATGGACGTGTCGTCGGGCAATCTGACGTTCAGTTCGGCGTTCGGCGCCGGCAGCGTGTTGATGCGCTACACCTTCTTTTCGATCGGCCTCGTCGATTGTCTGCTGGGCGTCTCGGTGGCGATGCCGTTCACGGTCAGCGCGCCGGTGATCAACGATTGCACCATCAATGTCGGCACGCTGGTGTTTCCCGACGCCTCGCTGTTGAGCAGCGCGGTGCGTAGCACGACCACGCTGACGACCCGCTGTAGCCTGAACACGGCTTATACCGTCACGTTTAGCAGTGGCACCACCGCCGGCAATACCTTGTCAGCGCGAAAGATGAAAGGCGGCCCGTCCAATGAGCTGGTGGCCTATCAGATTTCCAACACGCTGGACGGCGCCAGCCTCGGCGACGGCACCGGCGGCACGGTGGTGCTGAGCGGGACGGGGAATGGCGCCACGCAGGCGCGCACGGTGTATGGCCTGGTGCCGCCGCAGCTGACGCCGTCGCCGGGGGATTACAAGGATTCGGTGATCGCGACGGTGACGTTCTGACGGCCGTCGAGGAGGACTTAGAAGGTGATGGTCCACTCGCCGCTGGCGGCGCGTTGGCGGAGGGCGCCCGCTTGCGCGTCGCGGCTGCCGACGGTGGCGGCCTGGTCGGCGTTGCGGGTCATCTGGTAAGGGGTGTTGAGCTGGCAGGCGACCGCCGGCGCGGCTTGGTCGGCCGGCTTGGCGGCATCGGCCGTGGTGCGCACGGTGCAGGATTCTTTGACTTCAAACGTCACCTGCATCGAGGCGGACGCGGTCTTGCCGGCGGCGCTGACCATCAGGGGCAGGCTGAGCAAAACCAGAGTACATGTTTGGGTAAAAGTTTTCATCTTCACACGTTGTTGAGGTGCGTGGCCTTCGGGCGGGTGGCTACGTTATCCGGGTAGCCAACCAATTCAAGAGGTCGATCTACAGGAAGAATTTTACCCTGAAGAAACACTCTCTCGAATGTTCACATTTTACCCGCAAATTTCCATGTGGAAATTATGTGATTTTTGGAGAGTTTTCGATGTGGTTTTTTAGCCTAAGGTGGAGGTAAAAAAAACGGTGGAAAACCGGGTTTTTCATAGAGAGAAGTAGTCAATATTCTGGGTAGAAAAGGAGACCGGATTGAAGTCTGAATATACACACATTGTCACAGCGGTGCCGTCATTTAAAAAAGTCACACTTTCTTGCGTCCAACATGCAAGCCACCAGTCTGAAGCCGTCGCGATCTGACGAGTTTTGTTCATAAACTGACAGAGAGGAATAGCAACATGAAACATACTGACTTTGGAAGCATGCCTTGCCCGATCGCCCGCAGCCTCGGCAAGGTGGGTGAATGGTGGAGTATCCTGATCCTGCGCGACGCCTTCTACGGGCTGACCCGCTTTGACGAATTCGAGAAGAGCCTGAAGATCGCCCCCAATATGCTGACCCGGCGCCTGGCCGGGCTGGTCGAGGGCGGCCTGATGGAGCGTCGCCAGTACAGCACCCGTCCGCCGCGCTACGAGTACGTGCTGACCAAGGCCGGTCGCGATTTCAAGCCGGTGCTGCTGGCCTTCGTCGCCTGGGGCAATGACCATCTGGCGCCGGAAGGGGCTAGCCTGCTGGTGGTGAGCCGCGAAACCGGCAAGCCGGCCGACCAGGTGCTGGTGGACGCCAACAGCGGCCTGGCCATCAACGACGAGGACTATATGTTCGCGCCCGGCCCGGCGGCCACCGATGTCATGCGTTCGCGCCTGATCCAGATCAACCAGCCGGCACGCGCCTAGCCACGTGGTTCCGGCGCCAGCCGGAACCCATGCCGGGTTGGCTCAGACAGCGCCGGTTTTTGCCGATGGGTATGGTGCGGCCCGGCGCGCCGCTTCTCCCTGGAATGAAAAATCATCACACAGGGAGGATCTATGAACCGGCGCCCGGTCGCTGGCCAAGGGCGACCAGCAAATCCTGGCCGATCTGGCCGAGGCCAACATCGCCGAAGTCGCCACCGTCCAGATCGCGCTGCAAAAAGCGCAGTCGGCCGCGGTGAAGCAATTCGCGCAGCAAATGGTTGATGACCACACCGAGGGCCTGCAGGCGGTGCAAAAGGTGGCGCAGGCGAAAAACGTCACGCTGCCCAGCGCCCCAACGCCAGGCACCAGCAGGCCGCCGCCCGCCTGAACAGCCTGTCCGGCGCCGCCTTCGACCGGGCCTACATGGACAGTGCCGACGTCAAGGATCACAAGCAAGCCCACGCCAAGGTGCGCGCCGCCCGGCAAAAGGCCCGGGACGCCGACGTCAAGGCGCTGGCGGCCACCTTGCAGCCGGTGATCGACCGCCATTGGCAAGCCGCGCAAGATTTAGCATCTGGCAAGCCATAGCGGCGCCGTGATGATGTCACTTCCGCCAAGGTAGTTTCTGTGTCGCACTAAAAGTGCTGAAATATCAAGTACTTAACAGGGGGCGGGAAGAGGGGCTGCAAACTGTGGAATAATGCGGTAGTGGCGCAACGGGGCGCTATGGCAACACAGTAGAGGAAAGTCAATTTGGTGGACATGTTTGCGCTCGACGACGAGCTGGCGCGGTGGGAAGTGGTATTGCCTGAAGCGCAAGGTTCGGAGCGATCGAAGTTGCTGCTCACGCTCGCCTGGCATTTGCGCCAGCGTGATCCCGCACGCGCGCAGCAATTGTCGTCCGAACTGGCGCCGCTGCTGTCGCAGTTGCCGCCGGACGCCGGCATGGTGCAGCGCGCGCGCCTGCACCTGATTTCCGCCGAGCCGGCCTGGCTGCGCGGCGAACTCGACACCGCCCACTACCACGCCCAGCAGGCGCTGCTGTTGTGCGAGCAGGCGGCCGATACGCTGCCGGCGTCCGCCGCCGCCTGCCGCGCCGACGCTTGCTGGATCATGGCCTGGGTCTGCAACGACCGCGGTGCCAGCGCCGACGGCGACGCCTGGTTGCGCCAGGCCGCCGCCGCCGCCCGCGTGGCGGCCGATCCGGTGCGCACCGACATCATCGACGCCGCCTCCGGCATTTGCGACGCCTTCGGCGACGGCCGCGCGGCGCAGCAGCGCTGGCGCGACCGCTTCAGCGACGATCTCGACAGTCTGCCGCCGATCGCCGCCGGCTGGGTCAGCGACTTCTTCGGCACCTGCGCCTTCCTGCGCAGCGAGTACGGGCGCGCCATCGGTCACCTGATGCGCAGTTTTGAAACCGCGCTGGCCACCGGCCAGATCCGCCGCGCCATCATCGTCGCCACCAATATCGGCAATGGCTTCACCAGCCTGAACGCGCACGAGGCGGCGCTGGACTGGATGCAGCGCGGCCTCGACCTGGCGCGTTTGACCGGCTGGCCGCTGAGCATCGGCATGTGCCTGATGCAGACCGCCGAAACGCTGCGACAGTTGGGCCAGCGCGAGGCGGCGCAAAGCCTGCTGCGCGAGGCGCTGACCACGCTGGCGCCGCTGTCCGGTGCGCGCGCCTACGCGGTGGCGCTGGAATACCAGGGCGACCTGGCGCTCGATCTGGGCAACCATGCGGCGGCGCTGGACAGCTTCACGCGCCTGGCCGCGCGCGGCGACGCGCTGCGCCAGAACGATTTCCAGAGCAGCGCGCGGCGCGGCCAGGCGCACGCGCTGTCGCACCTGGGGCGCGCCGAGGAGGCGCAGGCGGCGGCGCAGGCGGCGCTGGCGCTGGCGCGCGCGCATGGCGACGCCTCGGGCCAGATCGCCGCGCTGCATGTGCTGGCCGATATCCACAGCCGTCACGACCTGCCGGGCCCGGCGCCGATGACGGCGCCCAACGCGGTGCTGCACTATCTGCAGCTGGCGCTGGAAATCGCCGCCACCATCGACGGCTACACCGTGCCGGGCCCGCTGCTGGACGCGGCGGCGCGCGAGTATGCGGCCTGCGGCGATTACCAGCGCGCCTACACCATCGCGTTGCGCGCCAACGTCGCGCGCGACCAGACCCACAGCCGGGAAGCGACCAACCGCGCCATCGCCATGCAGGTGCAATACCAGACCGAGCGCGCGCAGACCGAGGGCGAGCATCATCGCCAGCTGGCGGCGGCCGAGGCGCAGCGCGCCGAGGTGCTGCAGCAGACCAGCGCCACGCTGGAACATCTGAGCGCCATCGGCCAGGAGATCACCGCGCACCTGGACGCGGCGGCGGTGTTCCGCGTGCTGGACCGCCACGTGCAAGGCCTGCTCGATGCGACCCACTTCGCGATTTTCCTGCTGCAGCCGGACGGCGCATCGCTGGTGTGCGAGTTCGGCGTCGAGGCGGGCAAGCCGCTGCCGCCGGTGCGCATCGCCGCCGCCGATCCGCATGCCTACACCGCGCGCTGCCTGCGCGAGCGGCGCGAGCTGCTGCTGGAGCTGGACGACGATGGCGCGACGGCGAATCTGATTCCGGGCACGCTGCCGACCCTGAGCCTGTTGTTCGCGCCACTGCGCGTCGGCGAGCGCGTGCTGGGTGTGATGACGGTGCAGTCGCTGCTGACGCATTCGTATGGCGAGCGCGAACGGCTGATCTTCCGCACGCTGTGCGCCTATGGCGCCATCGCGCTGGACAACGCCAGCGCCTACCGCCAGGTGGCTGCCACCCAGGAGCAGCTGCTGGAGAAGAATGTGGAACTGGAGCAGGCCTACAAGGCGCTGGAAGAAGTCAGCCTGACCGACCAGCTGACCGGCCTGCGCAACCGCCGCTTCTTCCTGCAGAACGTCGACGCCGATGTGGCCATGAGCCTGCGCGGCTACGAGACCGTCTTGCATCGCGAGCTGAACGAATGCGACCTGCAGGCCGCGAACGACCTGGTGTTCTTCATGGTCGACCTGGACCACTTCAAGGAGGTCAACGACCGCTATGGCCACGCGGCAGGTGATTCGATCCTGGTGCAGATGCAGGAGCGCCTGCGCGAAGTGTTCCGCGAGTCGGACTATGTGATCCGCTGGGGCGGCGAGGAATTCCTGGTGCTGGCGCGCGCCACGCATCGCGACGAGGCGCCGGGGGTGGCCGAGCGCATGCGCCGCGCGGTGGCCGAACGCGATTTCGTCTTGCCGGACGGCGTGCGCCTGACGAAGACCTGTTCGATCGGCTTCGCCTGCTTCCCGTTCCTGCCGGAGCAGCCTCGTTTGCTGTCATGGTCGCAGGTGGTGGAGCTGGCCGACCAGGGCCTGTACATCGCCAAGCGCTCCGGCCGCAATGGCTGGGCGGCGCTGTACAGCACCGCCCAGACGCGCGCCGAAGGCGTGTTCGCGCGCCTGATGCGGCAGCTGGAACAAGCGGCGGCCGATGGCGAGGTGCGGCTGGTGTCCAATCTGACCGGACCGCTGGTGCTGGGCGGCGAGCGGCGCCGCATCGGCTTGTCGAGTGATCTTGAGTTGAACTGACGATGGAAAAACAACGCTGCGGCTGGGCCAATCCGGCCAATCCCCTGTACCTCGAATATCACGATACCGAGTGGGGCGTGCCTTGCCACGACGAGCGCCGTCTGTTCGAGATGCTCAATCTTGAGGGCGCGCAGGCTGGCCTGAGCTGGGAGACCATCCTCAATAAGCGCGAGAATTATCGCCAGGCTTTCGACCAGTGGGACGCGACCAGGATCGCGGCGTATGGACCGGAGAAGGTGGCCGGGTTGCTGGCCAATCCTGGCATCGTGCGCAACCGGTTGAAGGTGGCGGCGGCGATCACCAATGCGCAGGCGTATCTGCGATTGCTGGAGAGCGGCGGCAGTCTGGATCAGCTGTTGTGGTCTTATGTGGACGGCAAACCGCTGGTGAGCCAGCAGGGGATTTATCCGGCCAAGACCGCGCTGTCTGACCGGCTGTCCAAGGATCTGAGCAAACTGGGGTTCAAGTTTGTCGGCTCGACGATTGTGTATGCCTACATGCAGGGCATCGGCATGGTGAATGATCACGCGCCGGATTGCTTCTGCAGAAAGGCCCGCAAGTGACAACGCGGGTGGTGTTCGACACCGCGTTCAGTGAGCGGCGGTTTGCGGCGGAGCGCGCGCGCGGCGGGCGTTTGCACTACATCGCGGCGGCGGCGCTTGTGTCACCCGTGCCACCCGTGCCACCCGCGCCGCCGCCATTGCAGGCGGTGTGGCCGCTCAATGTGCCTGGCTTTCACCGTGTGATCGTCGATGATGACGTGACGCTGGACCTGTTGGTCGGCGCGCTCGACGCGGTGCTGCCGGAAGTGGACGCGCGCGTCGATGCTTTCCATCTGCATGCCGCCGTCACGCCGCCGATGGTGCCCGCGCTGGCCCGCCTTGCGGCGCAAGGCGCGGTGCTGCACGCCCGCGCGCCCGACGAGGCGTTGGTGTGGGCGCTGACGGCGGCGGGCTTCGCCTGCCGCATCGCCGGCGAGCAGGACATCGTGGCGGAGTATCGTGGCCGCAAGCCGCGTGCCGCCGAGCCTTCGCCACCGCCGATGATGAAGCGCGCGGTGGTGATCGGCGCCGGCGTCGCCGGCTCGGCCGCCGCGCACCGCCTGTGCGCGCGCGGCTGGCAGGTGACGCTGATCGAACGCCATGGGCGGCCGGCGCAGGAGGCGTCGGGCAACCAGGCCGGCATCTTCATGCCGCTGCTGTCCCGCGACGACAATATCCCCACGCGCCTGAGCCGCGCCGCCTTCCTGTTCGCGCTGCGCGAATGGCGGCGCATGGGCGGCGCCGGCAAAGTGTTCGACGGCGCCGACTGCGGCGTGCTGCAACTGGCGCGCGACGCGAAGCACGCCAGGGTGCAACGGGACGTGCTGGCGCATTGGAACTACCCGCAACAATACGCCCGCTGGGCCGATGCCGATGAAGCCGGCGCCCTGATCGGCGCCGCCACGCCGCACGGCGGCTGGCTGTTCGAACAAGGCGGCTGGGCGCGTCCCGCCTCGCTGTGCGAGGCGATGCTGGACGCCTGCGGCGAGCGTCTGCAACGGCGCTTCCACACCGAGGCGCTGACACTGAAGCGCGTCGCTGACGAATGGCAGGTAGGTGACGGTGACGGCGCGCTGATCGTCCAGGCGCCGACCGTGATCCTCGCCTGCGGCGCCAGTGCCGGCCAGCTCGAACAGCTTGCCGAGCTGCCGCTGTCCAAACTGCGCGGCCAGGTCACGCACCTGCCGGTCGACTCGGCCGTGCCGCCGCCCGTGCTGCCGCTGGCGGTGTGCCGCGAAGCGTATGTGACGCCGCCGTCGGGCGGCATCGTCTGCGCCGGCGCCACTTACGACAACGACGGCGATCCGGCGCTGCGCGCCAGCAGCCAGCTGGAAAATCTCACGCGCCTGGCCGAGATCATTCCCAGCGAGGCGGTGGCCGCGCTGGCGCACAGCGCGCCGCTGGCGGGCCGCGTCGGCTTCCGCTGCGCCGCGCCGGACCGCCTGCCGCTGGTCGGCGCCGTGCCCGACTACCAGCGCGCCGGCCGCTTGGAATTCTTGTCCGACGTGCCGCGCCACGAGGGCCTGCATTGCCTGCTGGGTTACGCCTCGCGGGGGCTGATCTGGGCGCCGCTGATGGCGGAGCTGCTGGTGTCCCGGCTGGAGCACACGGCACCGCCGCTGGAAGCCACGCTGGCCGACGCCCTCGACCCCGGCCGCTTCCTGCTCAAGCAGCGCCGCCGCCAGCAGTAGGTCGGCTATAATCACGGCTCTGAACACCGCCGTCCATGGAGACACCAGCAAATGGATGAACAAGAAGCGCAGCCGCAAGAAGGCTCACCGGAGCTGTTCATGTTCCTCGCATCCACCGTGCATGACATGAAAAATTCGATCAGCGTCCTCAGTGGCACGCTGGAGAACCTGCTGTCCGCTCCCGCCTCCAGCGCCGCCCCGGAATACGGGCAGATGGCGCAGATGCTGTACCAGACCAAGCGCCTCAACGACAATCTGATCCAGCTGCTGGCGTTGTACAAGGATGTCGGCAAGCCGGGCTACCCGTTCGACCCGGCGCCGCGCAGCATCGGCGATCTGGTGGAAATGGTGTCCGGCCAGGCGCGCGTGCTGCTGCAATCGCGCGGCGTCGCGCTGGAAACCGATTATCCGCAGGACGCCATCTGGACCCTGGACGAAGACCTGGTGATCGGTGTGCTGGTCCACGCCATTAACAACGCGGTGCGCTACACGCGCGACCGCATCCGCCTGGCGATCGCCATCGACGGCGACTATCTGGAACTGCGCGTCGAAGACAATGGCAGCGGCTTCCCGGAGGCGATGCTGGACAGCGGCGCCAGTCCGAAAGCGGCCATCAACTTCCTCAACAACAGCAGCGGCCTTGGGCTCTACTTCTCCAGCGAAGTGGCGAAGATGCACCGGCACCGCCAGCGCGGCGGCAGCATCGCGCTGGCCAATGGCGGCACGCTGGGCGGCGGCTGCTTCGTGCTGCGCCTGCCGTAACGGGACGCGTCATGAGTTACATCCATCCCGCCGAGGGCGGCGTTGACTGGGCCGAGAAGCGCTACCTGATCATTGACGATTTCGTCGGCATCCGGCAGCTGTTGCGGGAGTCGCTGCGCAATCTCGGCGCCAAGCATATCGACCAGGCGTCGAGCGGCGGCGAGGCCATGGTGCTGCTGTCGAAAACCCGCTACGACGTGGTACTGTGCGATTACAACCTGGGCGACGGCAAGAACGGCCAGCAGGTGCTGGAGGAAGCGCGCATCCGCAACCTGATGCTGCCGTCCAGCGTGTGGCTGATGGTCTCCGCCGAAAAGAGCGTGGAGTCGGTGATGGGCGCGGCGGAGCATCAGCCGGACGCCTATATCATCAAGCCGATCACCGAGGGCGTGCTGCTGACGCGCCTCAACCGCGTTTGGCTCAAGAAGCAGGTGTTCAGCGAAATCGACCAGGCCTTTGCGGACAAGGACTACCTGCGCGCGGCCAGGCTGTGCGAGGAGCAGGTGCCGCACAATCCGCTGCACGCCATCGACCTGCTGCGCATGAAGGCCACGCTGTTGCTCAAGGCCGGCGAAGTGGAACAGGCGGGCGCCGTCTACCGGCAGGTGCTGCAGGAGCGCGAGTATAACTGGGCGCGCTGCGGCCTGGGTAAAATTCTGCTGGCGAACGGCGACCTGGAAGAGGCGCGCGTGATGTTCCAGTCGGTGATCACCGACAACCGCTTCTATATCGACGCCTTCGACCAGCTGGCGCACTCGTTCCAGCGGCAAGGGAAGACCGAGGAGGCCTTCGATGTGCTGCAGAAGGCCGCCAAGCTGTCGCCCAATTCGGTGCCGCGCCAGCGCGCGCTGGGCCAGACGGCGCTCAAGCTGGAGAATATCCCGGTGGCGGAGAAGGCCTTCCGCAAGTGCATCGAGATCGGCGAATTCTCGGTGCGTAAAACGGTGGACGCCTATCTGGGGCTGGCGCGCGTGTGCGGCCAGAAGAACGACACCAAGGAGGCGATCCGCCTGCTCAACGCGGCGGTCCACCAGTTCGGCGGCGATCAGGTGACCTTGCGCGCCAAGATCACCGAGGGCCTGGTGTATCACGAGAGCGGCGATTTCCGCCGCGCGCGCAAGGCGGGCGACGAGCTGGAAGCCATGCTGGCCGACGAATCGCGCCAGCGTCCGGACACGGACACCTGTCTGGATATGGCGACGCTGCTGTTCGCGGTGGGCGTCAAGGAAGCGCCGATCAACCTGCTGTGCTACGTCACCCGCAACAACCATGACAACGTGGCGCTGCTGGACGACGTGCAGAAGATCTTCGACAAGGCGCGCATGAGCGACGAGGGCGTGGAGCTGATCAAGAGCGCGCGCATGGAAGCGGCGGAGTTGATGAATCGCGGCGTGCTGCTGTGGAAGACCGGCAAGCTCACCGAGGCGATCGAGTGGATGCGCAACGCCCGCCACGCGCTGCCGCATAATATGCGCATACTGTTCAACTCCGCACAGATCCTGGTGTCGTACCTGCAGCAGAATGGTTATGACCGCGAGGTCGCCGATGAAGCCATCGGCGTGTTGATGCATGTCGACGCCATCGCGCCGGGGCAGCAGCGCTTTGCGCAACTGATGGAGCAGCTGGCGATGCTGGCGCCGGTGTCCGGCGTGGTGGCCGCCGCCGCCGCCAGCGAGTACGAGGCGGCCAACGGACCGGTGCCGGAGAGCACCCGCTTTACGAGTCAATGAACTGACGGCGCCACGCAACAACGCGCTTGTTTCAGCCACTTCAAATGATTACACTGAATGACGGCGCAGCCCTGTCTGCGCTTGATTCGCTGTCAATATTGAGAGCAAATTAAAGGGCACAAAAAATATGCGTGATATCGCAAAAGAAGTCTATACCAAAATGAAAGTGGGCAGCGTGGCGTGGATACGCCCTATCGCCGCCAAGGGAGATACGCTGGACAGTTTTCAGTCCGCCCACGACAGCGCCAAGCTGCTGGAAGAAGAGGGCCTGATCGACATCGAGAAAGTGCAGCGTCAGGCCGATGGCCTGATTGACGCCATCCGCATCCAGCGGCTGGCGTAGTTCAGTTTAGGGTTTGTCGGCGGTCGGCTTGGGTGCCGCCGGCTTGGACGCGGCTTTTTTGGCGGCCGGCTTTTTGGCGGCCGGTTTTTTCACCGGCGCCGGTTTGTCGGTGGCGGATTTGGTCGCCGGCGTCTGCGTGCCCGCCGCCGCCGCCGCGAACTTGACGGCGGCGTCGGTCATCATCGATTCGGACGCCATGGCGGTCGACACGGCCTGCTTGAACTGTTCCTGCAACAGGTTCCACCAGACGTTGGGCTGGCCGGCGGTCGCCGATGCTTCCGGCTTGGCTTCCTCGGTCTTGGCTTCCGGCGCGGCGGCGGGCGTTGGCGCCGGCGCAGGCGCGCTGGTCTGCGCCTTGTCGGCTTCGCGCGCGTGATGGAAGAAGGCCGAGGCGTAAGGATTGGCGTCGAACATCGATTTATCGCCGACGCCCGAGGCCAGGCTGGCGCCGACCGACTTGAGCGTGGCGATCGTGCCGCGCTGGACTTCCAGCGCCTGTATGGTCCCGCGCAGCATGCTCATATTCAGGTTGAGCCAGGACTCGACCGCTTTCAGGTCGTTGATCTTCTTGTCCAGCTCTTCGACCGACAGCGTGGGCGCTGTCAGCCCCGGCACGCTCATGCTGCCCCACAGGTTTTTGACGAAGTCCAGCGTATCGTTCATTACGCCGACGCCGGGGATATTGGGCATGTGAGGATGGGCCATGAGAAAGCTCCTGTGGGATGGAGCATTTAGCGTAGCAGATATTCGGTGGGCGTTCAAAAGGTTTTGACAACATTTCCTCTGCTGTGGCGCCGGGATTCCCGATCCCGTTTAAACTAGCGGCCATGACGATTGCTTCCTTCCTTTCCCGGCACCGGCGCGTTGGCGTGTTATGCGTGGCCACGCTGGCGCTGCACTTTGCCGCCATCGACTGGGTCACCGGGCGCTTGAGCGCGCAAACGGACCGGCCGTCGGCGTCGAAGCCATCGCTGATGACGGCGCAGCTCAAGCTGTCGTTGCCCAAGCGGGTGGAGAGCGCGCCGGTGGAGGAGATCAAGCCGCTGGCCGAGGCGCCGCGCAAGCCGCGACTCAAGCCGCGACCCAAGCCCATACCCGCGCCGGAGGCGTCGCCCAGCGTGGCGGCGATTACGCCGGCGCCGCTGGCGGAGGGCGAGATGGCGACCAGCGCCGATGTGCTGGCGACGGCGGGCGACCTGGCCGATGTCGGCGTGGCACCAGACGCCAAACCGGCGGCGGCGCCGGACGCCGCGCCGCGCCAGGGCGGCCGCCGCTACAAGGTCAATCTGCCGCCCTCGGCCACCTTCGACATGACGGTCGACCGGGTGGACGCCGACGGCACCAAATGGACGGGCGCCGCGACGATGACGTGGCATACTGACGGCAATCGCTATCAAGCCTCGGTGGAGGCGGGTATCAGCCTGCTGGTCACGCGCGTCAACCTGCTGGTGTTGCGCAGCGAAGGCACGATCGACGACAGCGGCATCGCGCCGGAGAAGGCGACGGAAAAACGCACCCGCCGCGCCGAAACGGCGACCCATTTCAACCGCGACGCCGGCACCATCACCTTTTCGGCGACCGACCGCAGCTACCCGCTGCTGGCCGGCGCGCAGGACAAGACCACGGTGCCGTTTCAGCTGGGCGGCATCGGCCGGGGCGACGTCAACCAGTTCGGCGGCGACATCGACATCCAGGTCGGCGAGGACAAGGAGGCGACCATGTTCCGCTTCCAGTTGGTGGGCGAGGAGGAAATCGACACGCGCATGGGCAAGCTGGTGACCTGGCACCTGAGCCGTCCACCAAAGCCGGGCAGTTACTCGTCGCGGCTGGACATCTGGCTGGCGCCGGGCATGAACTGGTACCCGGTGCAGATCCGTAACACGGAGGCGAGCGGCGCGCTGACCACGCAGACCGTCTCCGACATTAAGATGACTGACAAATGAAAAAAATCGCAACCCTGAGCGCGGCGCTGCTGCTGGCCTTCGCGGCCCACGCCGCCGATCCTGACCACCCGAGCGTCAAGCGCCCGACCAACCCGCCGCCATCGGCGGACCTGAGCTACAACCTGAAGGTCAAGCAAAGCGGCCTGTCGCTGGGCGGCGTGGCCACGGTGCAGTGGCGCGCCGGCGACGGCAAGTATTCGATCAACGCCGAAAGCCGCGCCGCCATCTTCGGCAAAGTGGTGGAGAACCAGAGCGAAGGCTTGCTCGACGATTTCGGCCTGGCGCCGCTGACCTTCCACGAGAAGCGCATCCGCAAGGACCCGTACACCACCAGCTTCAAACGCGACACCAAGACCATTGCGTTCACCGAAAGCGACACCACCTATCCCCTCATTGGGGGCGAGCAGGATCGCCTGAGCGCGCAGTGGCAGTTGGCCGCGATCGCGCGCGCCACGCCGGACAAGTTCAAGCCGGGCAGCGAATGGAATATGTTCGTCGCCGGCCGCCGCGACGCCGAACCGTGGAGTTTCAAGGTCACCGGCATCGAGACCATCCAGACCGGCGCCGGCGAGGTCAGCGCGGTGCACCTGGTGAAGGAGCCGCCGGCCAAGTCGCCGGGCCAGCAGGTCGATCTGTGGCTGGCGCCGTCGATGGACTGGTATCCGGTGCGGGTGCGCTTTAACGACCCGGACGGCGACTTTGTCGATCAGGTGCTGGACAAAGTGGTGAAAAAATAAGCGCCCCGCGCGTCCTCCCCGCTTTCGCGGAATGACGCGCCGGTCCCTGCTATACTGACGCCCCCGCGAAAATCAGATGGTTGATTGCAATATTTGCAACAAAGCGGAGCACAGAATGGCAAAGAATGATCGAACCTATAACCAGTGACGCCACCCAGGCGCAGCAGGAGCCCGATAGCCTGCAGGCCCACTTCCAGCCGCATATTTCCGCCGACGAGATCGAGCAGGTCTACCACCTGAAGCGCGCGCAGCCGCTGCTACAGGTGTTTACGGCCCTGTTCCACGGTGGTTTCGATGGCGTGCTGGTACGCCTGCTGGTGCTGCGCGAACTGGCCAGCGACACCGCCTCGCCCAGCTTCACCCGCGCCGACATCAACACCCGCCTGGGCTACCTGCTGCCGGAATCGCTGGAGACGGTGCTGATGCGCCTGCGCTCCAATCAGCTGCTGGCGTGGGACGCGCAGCAAGCCGTGTACCGCGTCACGCCGATGGCGCGCAATGTGCTGTCGGCGATCGACGCGCTGCTCGCCCTGGGCAAGGAAGAAGACAATTCGGACATGGGCTTCCTGCTGTCGCAGGTGGCCGGCGCCCAGGTGATGGGCGGCGTCACCGTCGACCAGCTGAATCACCTGCTGGGCCGCCTGGTGGAACTGACCGAGGAATTCTCGGACGCCATCGCCTCCGGTTCCGAATTCCGTCTGCGCGCCTCGCAGGCCAAATGGCATATGGCCTGCGACTGGGTGGAAAAGGGCTCGGAGATTCTGCGCGCCATCACCACCGACGAAAACGCCGACAGCGCCACCCACAAGGCGGCGCAGGCGATCGGCCGGGCGCAGTCGGCGCTGCTGAACATGCAGGGCATGTTCTCGCGCGCGCTGAACCAGATCGAGCGCCAGCGGGTGCACCTGGGCCAGTCCGGCCTGTCCACCACGGACATCAAGCGCTGGCTGCTGCAACACGAGGACCTGGCTTCGCTGGCCATGGGCGCCATCGACCAGCCGGTGGTGCCGCTGTTCATCACCCCCGCTGAAATGATCGACGTAGCAGAAACTGAATTAATGGCCGACCGCGTAAACACCACCGTATCCAATGGCCTGCCGTCCGGCGAGGACGCGCCCACCACCGTCAGCGACGGCCCTGCGATGCAGCAGGAGCTGGACGACTGGCTGGCGCGCCTGTCCGACTTCGCGGCGCTGGGCAATTTCCCGAGCGTCGCCGAAGAGGCGCCGAAAACCATCCAGGCGCACGAGTCGCTGCTGCCGGCAAGCTTTGCCGTGGCCTCGTACCGCGCCTCGCTGCTGCCGTTGCTGGGCGACGCCGACGAGGCGCGCCTGCAAGGCGCCACCGCCGCGCTGGCGCGCCTGCCGGTGACGTTCTCGCCGCAAGATGAAATGGTGCAGCTGCCCGACCTCGAAGTCGCGGCGATGTCCCTTGCCTCCCTCACCCTGTCCTTGAATCCGGAAGGCGAAAAGTCTGATGAATGATGATGCACAAATCCTGATCGCGCGTTTGCTGTCGCACCAGACGCTGCGCCGCGACGACAAACTGGTCAAGCGCGTGCTGTCGGATGAACAGTTCCGTACCGAAGTCGACGCCCGCCTGCTGGCGGTCGGCCTCAAGTTGCTGGACAACGTCTACGCCGACCACGTTACCGTGGCCCTGCACCGCAATATCGAGCCGAAGATCTTCGGCGCCAAAGACGTCTGGCAGAACAACAACTTCGGCCTGTCGCGCGACGGCGTGGCGCTGCTGGTGGTGCTGTGGGCGCAGATCATTCTGCCCAAGCGCGAACGCCAGGAAACCCACCAGCACGCGGAGGACAATCAGAACGATATGTTCGGCACCGACAAGCCGCTGCCGCGCGCGGAAGACACCTCGATCGGCATCGCCTACAAGGCGCTGCTGGCCGACTTCGGCGATAAGCTGGGCAAGAAGACGCGTCTCGACATGAACCTCGGCATCCTGTCGAAACTGGGTTTCATCGAGCGTCGCGGCGATGTGATCGTCGAAGGTCCGCTGCTCGACCTGCTGATGGACACCGACCTGCTGAAAGAGCGCATCGTCAACGGCGCGCTGGCCGACGTGTTCAAACGCTCGCCGCCAACCATCATCGCCGTGCCGCGCAGTGCGCCGCCGATCGCGGTGGAAGAGACCATCGAAGAAGAGATCCTGCCCGCCTTCGACGTGCCGCCGCCGGCGCCGATCATCGAAGAAGACACTCCAGCCAAGGACTAAGCCATGTTTCACATTAAATCGCTAGAACTGGTCCACTGGGATTACTGGCAACGCATCAAGAACATCCCGCTGGACGCCAAGATCATCACCATCGCGGGCCAGAACGGCTCCGGCAAGACCACCTTGCTGGACGCGCTGCGCACGCTGTTCGGGCTCGATTGCTCGATGGGCCGCACCTACAAGCACTATGCGCGCCACAGCGGCCAGCAGACCGCCTGGCTGCGCGCCGTGGTCGACAACAAGCCGATGGGCCGTCAGTTGTCCAACCGTCCGTTCCGCAGCTCCGGTTTCTTCAGCGACGACGAAGTCACGCTGTTCTGCCAGATCCAGAAGAACGGCGGCGACTGGAAGCGCCAGTACCTTATGCGTCCCGGTAACGTGCAGATCGAAGACATCGGCGAAGTCGGTAATGAATGGCTGGGCGTGGAAAACTACCGCAAGCGCCTGGCGAATGCCGGCCTGTCGCCGGCCATGGCCAAAGTGCTGGCGCTGGAGCAGGGCGAAACCGACAAGCTGTGCGAATACGCGCCGCGCCAGTTGCTGGACCTGGTGTTCCAGGTGTTCGGCGACAAGGAAGTGCTGGACGCTTACGACGAGGCGAAGCGCCACCAGCGCGACACCGAGACGGAGCTGAAACGCTTCGAGGCGGAACTCGAATCGTCCAAGACCAATCTGGAAGGGCTGCGCCTGCGCGTGGCCAACTACCATCAGTGGGAAGACCTGAACAAGGAGCGCCGCAACCTGCAAGAGGAGGTGCTGCCGTCGCTGGAGTATCACGAAGCGCGCGAGAAGCACGCCACCATCAGCCGCCAGCTGCGCGAAGCGCGCAAGCCGCTGCTGCAGGCGGACGCGCAACTGGCCGACAAGCGCGCCATGCTGGCCGCGCAGGCCAAGGCGCTGTCGGACGCGCAAGCGCATGAGACGGTGCTGGAGCAGGAATCGACCGCGCTGCAATCGCGCCTGACGCAGATCAACACCAAGCTCAAGCCACTGGAAAGCCTGCTGGAACAGAAGGCGCGCCTGGAGAAGCTGGCATCGGATTCCGGTTCCGATCTGGCCGAAGTGGCGAAGACGCTGCAGGAAAAGGAAATCGAACTGGCGCGCCAACGCACCGCGCGCGACGCCATCGCCGCCAAGATCGCCGGCGAGCTGTCGACCATCTCCGCGTTGCAGGGCAAGACCGCGATGCCGGAACCGGAAGCGCAACGCGCCATGCGCAAGGTGCTGAACGACGCCGGCATCGGCCACGCCATGTTGTCGGATATCGTCGAAGTCACCGATCCGAAATGGCAGGGCGCCATCGAGGGTGTGCTGTCCGGCTATGCGTCGGTGGTGCTGCTGGATAAATCATCCGACGCCGCCGCCGCTTACCGTCTGGCGGAGAAGGAGCGCTATCGCCACTTCATCGTGCCGGACCTGGTGCACGCGCCGACCATCAAGGACAACTCCCTGATGTCGGTGGTGAATTTCTCGGCCAAGGTGCCGGCGTGGCTGGTGGAGCAGCTGTCGCGCATCACCCGTGTGGACAGTGTGGACATCGGCGCAAAGCTGGGCAGCCATGAAGAGTGGATCACGCCGGATGCGTATCACCGCGAACGTCGTGGTGGTCGCTCGCTGTTCGTGGAAGTCTCGCGCTACCGCTTCGGCTCCGCCGGCCGCAGTCAGCGGATGGAAGCGATCCAGCGTTCGCTGCCGGCGCTGGAGGCGCAGGAAGATCAACTGACGCTGCAGGTCTCCAAGCTGGCGACCGAAATCAGCTCGCTGAAATCCCGCCTGGCCGGCGTTGACGCGGCCAAGGAACTGGCCGCGCGCGCGGAGGAATTCGACGATGCGGCGAGCAACGCCGTGCCGCTGCGCGCCGAGCGTGGCGAAGTGGGTGCGCGTCTGGGTGAGCTGCAAAACCTGATCAAGACCGCCGTGGTCACGCGCACCCGCGCCGACACCACCTGGCAGAACGCGCGCTTCGCCTTGTCCGAAGCGGAAGCCGGCATGCGCCTGAATCACAAGCGCGCGCTGGAGCAGCGTGCCGAACACGCCAAGGCGCTGCTGGCGCTGCGCAAGAGCTGGCGCCATCTGCCGCAAGGCTGGCGTCGTCCCGCGCGCCGCGCCGCGCTGGTCAAGGAACATCAGAACGCGCACCAGGTCAACCTGCGTATCCACAGTCTGGAAGCCAGCCTGTCGCGCAGCGACTGGGAGCTGGATGCGACCGTGATCGACCAGTATCAGCGTCTCAACGACCAGCTCAGCTCACGCCAGTCGGAGACCGAGGAGCGCCGCTACCAGAACAACCGCGCCATCGAGGCCACCGGCAACGCGCGCGGCGCCTACATGGAGCGTCTGCGCTACACCATCAAGACCTACGCCGCCAACATCAAGGAGCTGGGGCAACTGGCCGGCATCGAGGTCAGCGCCGATCCGGTGCGGCTGGAGAACGATGATGTGCAACTGGCGCAGGCCGGCCTGCACGTGCGCTTCAAGTTCGATGGCAAGGGTGTGATCGGCATGAATGACGGCGAGGCGTCGGGCGGTCAGCAGGTGATGAAATCGCTGGTGTTGCTGATTGGTTTGCTGAAGTCGGAAGAGGGTTCCGGCGGCTTTGTGTTCATCGATGAACCGTTTGCCCACCTGGATATCCGCAACATCCAGCTGGTCGGCGAGTTCCTGAAGAACACCGACGCCCAGTACCTGATGACGACGCCGCTGACGCACAACACGGACGTCTACGATCCTTCCGAACTGACGCTCATCACGAGCAAAAAGAAGAAGGATACCCAGTGGGCGCAGCCGATCTTTGTGCTGCAACGTCGTCAGACGGAAGCGGTGAAGGCCGCCTGATTAACGAGCCGCTGAATCACCGAAAGGGCCGCCTTGTCGCGGCCCTTTGCTTTGACCTATTGGTCACTTACTTGATGTCGAAAATATCGATAGGCCGCGGCACCGGCTTTTGCGTGCGGCGCCACTGAATCAGCAGTGTGGCGTAGACGCCATAGAAGCCACTCAGCAAACCAAACAGCCACGCGGTCAGCGGCTGGCCGAGGAAGTCCGGATCGAGCGGCAGGCCGTTGTGCATGTGCAGATACGCCTCGAACAAACGGTAGATCAAACGGCTGACGAACAGCATAATGACCAGCAGGCCAAGCTTGCGGTCCTGCGTGTAAAAGAAGCCCTCGGCGCGGTTCTCCAGGCGGCTGCGCTTCATGCTGAATTGCCCCAGCATGCCGCCCACCACGGCGCCGGCCAGCAGCGCCGCCATCGCGGTCCAGTTACCGATGTTCTGCACCGCCACCACCAACAGCAGTAGCACCATCACCGCCAGTGTGGCGTAGTGGCGCCACAGCTCGGACTTGGTCCTGCCCAGCACTACCTTCAGGCGCGAATAGATGCGCCAGACCGCCAGCGGTACGAGCAACAGCAACACGAGTGTGGTCATTTCCATAATGTGTCCAAATGCGAAATCTGAAAACCGTGATTGTACGGCACGGATTGACAATCACGGCTAGCATGAGCAAACTGGACCGAAAGGACATCCATGAACCAACCTTTATCCGTGCTGCCGTTGAATCTGGGCCTGATGGCCGCCTCGCCGCAAGCCGGCACGCAGCAGGGAGGCTATCGTCTTCCGCCCGTGCCCTTGCAGGCCATTGTCGACGCGGCGCGCACGCCGGCCTTGAGCCTGAGCCCGCGGCGCGACATCATCGCCGTGGTGCAAACGCCGTCGTTGCCCGGCATCGCCGAAGTGGCGCAGCCGGAGCTGAAGCTGGCCGGTTTGCGCATCAATCCGCGCACTTGTTCCTCGTCCCGTTTTTCGTTCGGCACCGATCTGTCCTTGCTCGACGTCGCCACGCGCAAGGAGCGCCGCGTACGCGGCTTGCCGCGCAATTTGCGGCTGTCGGATTTAAGCTGGTCGCCGGATCAGCGCTATCTGGCCTTCTCGCATGTGGCGCTGAAGGGCGCGCGCGGCGCGTTGGAATTGTGGGTGGTCGATATCGCCGAGTGCAAGGCGCGCAAGCTGTCGCCGCAGCCTTTGTCGGCGGTGCTCACGCGCGGCTTCAACTGGTTGCCCGACAGCAGCGCGCTGCTGGTGCACTGGCGTCCGGCCGGCATCGGCAAGGCGCCGGTATCGAGCGGCATTCCGGCCGGGCCGATAGAGCAGGACAGCACGTCCGACGGCCAGGTGCGCCAGCTGCGCACTTATCAGGATCTGCTGAAGAACGAGGACGACGCGCGTCTGTTCGAGTACTACATCACGGTACAGATGGCGATGGTGGACCTGCACGGCAAAACGCGGCTGGTGGGCGCGCCGGGGCAGTTCTCGCGCACCTCGATCGCGCCGGGCGGCCAGTACATCCTCACGCAGAGCATCACGCGGCCGTATTCGTACATCGTGCCGGCGTCCAGCTTCGGCGAGCGGCTGGAGGTGCGCGATCTGTATGGCGATGTGGTGCACACGGTGGCCAACCTGCCGCTGGAAGAGGGACTGCCGCCGGGGAATGACGCCGTATCCGAAGGCGTGCGCCATGTGTCGTGGCGCGCCGACGCGCCGGCCAGCCTGGCGTGGGCGGAGGCGCAGGACGGCGGCGATCCGGCGCGCGAGGTGGTCGATGGCATCCGCGACCTGGTGATGCTGCACGCGGCGCCGTTCCGCGAACCGCCGCTGGTCATGGCGCGGCTGACGATGCGCTACGCCGGCATTGCCTGGGGGCGCGACGATGTGGCGCTGATCAACGAGCGTTGGCACAAGACGCGCGACTACAAGCAGTGGATGATCGAGCCGGGACACCTGGCAACGCCGCCGGAGCTGATCCATGCGGGTTCCTACGAGGACCGCTACAACAGCCCCGGATCGCCGGTGATGCGCGCCGACGCCAACGGCTTCCCGCGCCTGCTGATCGGTCCCGGTACCACGGTGCTGCTGGATGGCGCCGGTGCCACGCCGGAAGGCGACCGCCCGTTCATCGACCGTCTGAGCCTGACCACCAGGAAGAAAGAACGCCTGTTCCAGAGCGCCGCGCCGTATTTCGAGAACGTGGCGGCGGTGCTGAACGACGATGGCACGCTGCTGCTCACCACGCGCGAGTCGCCGACCGAAAGGCCGAATTACTATCTGCGCGATTTGCGCAAGCCGGAAGGCGAACAACTGACCGCGCTGACCGAGTATCCACATCCCACGCCGCAACTGAAGGATGTGGTGAAAGAGCAGATCCGCTACCCGCGCGCCGACGGTGTCGAACTGACCGCCACGCTGATGCTGCCACCCGCCTATGACGCCGCGCGCGACGGTCCGCTGCCGCTGCTGATGTGGGCCTATCCGCAGGAGTTCAAATCGGCCGGCGCGGCCAGCCAGACCAGCGGTTCGCCGTACCGCTTCAACGCCGTCAGTTACTGGGGGCCGGCGGCCTTCCTGGCGATGGGCTTCGCGGTGCTGGACAATCCCTCGTTCCCGATCGTCGGCAGCGGCGACGAGGAACCCAACGATACCTATCTGCCGCAGCTGGTGGCGTCGGCCGAGGCGGCGGTGGACGAGGTGGTGCGGCGCGGCGTGGCCGACCGCCATCGCATCGCCATCGGCGGCCACTCGTATGGCGCCTTCATGACGGCCAACCTGCTGGCGCATACGCGCCTGTTCCGCGCCGGCATCGCGCGCAGCGGCGCCTACAACCGCACGCTGACGCCGTTCGGCTTCCAGGCCGAGGAGCGGCCGTACTGGCAGGCGCCGGCCGTGTATCAGGCGATGTCGCCGTTTAATAACGCCGACAAGATCAAGGATGCGCTGCTGTTGATCCACGGCGCGGAAGACAGCAACGCCGGCACCTTCCCGCTGCAGAGCGAGCGCATGTTCCAGGCGATCAAGGGGCTGGGCGGCACGGCGCGGCTGGTGATGCTGCCGAACGAATCGCACGCCTACCGCGCCCGCGAATCCATTCTGCACATGTTGTACGAGACCAACGCGTGGCTGGACAAATACGTGCGCCACGCCAGCCTATAACATAGGATGCTTGGGTTTTGCCAGGGGCGACCATCATGCGGTTATTCCACCATCCGCGCTAGTCGAAGGCCCAGGTGTAGAGCACGTCCAGCGCGTTGTTGGTGCCGGTCTGGAACTGCAGCGTGATGCGCGGATTGAGCTTGTACTTCAGCTTCACCAGGCTGGTCGCGCTGCTCGCGCCCTGTTCAAAACTCAGGTAGGCGCGCGACGAGATGCGCTTGCCGACCGTGACCACGGTGTTCTGCAAGCCGGTGGCCGCGCCGGTTCCGGCGCCCGTGCCGGCGGTCGAGGTGCCGGCCGCCTGGCCGACGCCCAGTTCATCCAATCCCAGCGCGTTGGCCAGTTTGCCCTGGCCGCCACCGCCGAACAGCGCGCCGGCGGCAGTGCTGAGCAGCGCCATGTCGTTGCCTTGGGTGTTGTCGATGCCGTGGCCCAGTACCAGCCACGCCAGTTTGTCGCTGTCCGACACGGCCGGCGTGGAGACTAGCTTGGCCTGTGGCGCCAGCGCGGTGCCGCGCACCTCGACCCCGGCTTCCACATTGGTTTCGCTCAGCGCCTCGCCTTCCGGACGGCGGCGCACGGCGAGGATGTTCAGGCCCGGATTGTCGTAGGCGCCGGTGAAGTTGATCACGCCGCGGTCGATCGCCAGCTTCTGGCCATACGCCGCATAGGTGCCGTTGACCACGCGGATGCTGCCGGTGATGCGCGGCGGCCGGCGGTCGGCGACGCGGATGCGCAGCGATCCTGCCAGCTGCGCATCCAGGCCTTTGCCTTTCAGATTGAAGTCGTTGCCGAGGTCCGCTTCGAGATCGACATTGAGCGGCAGGCCTTGCGGCGCCTTCGCCGACGGCACGTCCTTGCCGACGATGACCACGTCGTCGCTCAGCGTCGGCGTGTCGGCGCCGGCCAGTTCGATGCGGGCGCGGTCGGCGCGCAGCTTGCCGTCCAGCTGGAAGTGTTTGGCGTCGCGTACCAGGCTGCTGGTGCCGCTGATGACCAGAATGCGGTCGGGCCGCGACAGCACTTCCAGTTTGTCGGCGTTGAGATTGAGCTGCATGGTCGCTTCATTGGCCGCGTAACGTATCCAGCCATCGGCCTGCGCGCGGCCCTGGTTGCCGTCGAAGGTCAGTTTTTGCAGTTGCAGCTGGTCGCCGGTCAGGCGCGCTTGCAACTGGCCGTTGCGCAGCTTGATGCCTTGATCGAGCCAGCTTACCACCAGCTTGTCGCCGGTGATATCACCGCTCAGCTGCGGCGCGGCGATGGTGCCGCCGCCGCTGACATCCATGCGCAGGGCGCCATCGATTTCCAGACCCGGTTGGCCGGCCAGTGGCGCCAGCCAGGCCAGGGAACCCATGTTGGCGCTGCCGCTCAGGGTGAAGCTGCTGTCGTCGGCCAGGCGGCCGTCTTTCAATTGCGCGCTGGCGTCCAGTTTCGCCTGGCCGGCGCGGGTGCCGTCCACGTTGAACTGGACGCGCAGCGTGCCGTCGTTGACGTCGGCGCGCGCGTCCAGCGTGCGCAGGCCGAGCGCTTGCGGCAGGTCGGCGCCGGTGATGGTCAGGTCGCCCTGTTCGCGGTAGACGTGGACCATGCCGGCCAGCGTGCGCGTGGCCGCTTGCAGATTGAGGCCCCATTCGGCGCCAATGGTCATGTCGCTGCGGACGTTGTCGCGCCAGGCGGTCGACAGCTGCGCCAGATAGTTGACCGGCACGCCGGCGGCGCGGCCGTTGCTGCGCCAGGTGGCGCCGTTTTTCTCCAGATTGTCGATGCGGATGCTGCCGCTGGGCAGATTGATCACGGTGCCGCCGAGGGCGATCTGCTCGGGCTTGAGCAGGCCGGCCACGCCGGTATCCGGCGCGGCGCTAAGCTTGAGCGGCGCCGGCGCGGCCAGCGTGAACGCGAAGCGGCCGCGGTTTTGCAGGGTGTCGATGGCGCCGGTCCACGTGTCGTCGGACCAGCCGCCTTTGACGCGCAGCGCGGCGTCGAAGTCCGGATTGGCGGCGCTTAGCTGGATGGTGTGGGCCGAGCGCGTGCCGCTGGTTTGCAGCCGCGCGCGGTCGAGCGAGAGGCCGGGTGAGACGTAGCGGGTGATCTCGATGTCGCTCACCAGCGGCACGTCGGCCATCACGCTCGCCGCCGCAGTGCCGCGTGCATTGCCGCGTGGCGCTGTCGTCGTGCCGCTCGCCATCGCGATCGTGTTGCCCAGCGTGGCGCTGCCGCGGATGGCGCCGATCTGCTGCTGGCCGGGGGCGCGCAGATTGCTGCCGTCGAGGGTGAGCGCGATGGCGGGGCGGGCGCTGGTGCCGGACGCGGTGCCGCTGGCGCGCAGCGCGCCGCCAAACTGCGGCCCAAGCGCGCCAAGCTGCGGCGCGTCGAGTTTCCACTCCAGCTTATCGGCCGCGCTGCCGAAGCTGCCCTTTGCCTGCAAGCTGTTGGAGGCAAGATGAAAATCGATATCGGTATTGCTGATCGCGCCCTTGGTGGCGGTCAGCTTCGCGTAGCCCGACAACGGCGCATTGGCGAAGGTGGAGGGTTGTAACGCCAGGTTCAGCGCCGCGCGCCAGTCGTCGGCCAGGCGCGCGTCGCCGCTGAAAGTGGCGTTGATGGCGCCCGCTTGCGCCGCGCCAAAGCTGGCCGGGTTCACGCGCTGGATGCTGCCGGTCATTTTCAACTCCGGCGTGCCTTTGACCATCGCCACATCGCCTGAAGCGTGTATCAGGCTGTCCGAAGCCCGCTTGGCCGAAGCGAAAGCCAGGCCGCGCGCGTCGGCCTCGAAGCTGCTGCGCGGCGCCTCCATGCTGCCGGTGACCACGCCGGTGGCGCTGATCGCGCCCAGCAAATCGCTGTTCACGGCGGACAACTGGCGCGCGTCGATCTTCCACTTCAACTGCTCGCCCGGCGCGCCGAAACTGCCGCTGACGTCAGCGGTGTTCTGCGCCAGCGACAGATGCGCATCGACACCGCTGATATGTTTGGCGTCCGCATTCAGCTTGCCGTTGCCGGTCAAGGCCTGGCCCATCAATTTGCTGGCCTTGATGTTGAAGTCGGCCGCCACTTGCCAGGCCGGCGTCAGCGCGCCTTTGGCGTTGATGCCGGCATTCAGGTCGGCGATCGGATAAGCGGCGCCCAACGCGGATGGATCGAAATGGTCAACCGTCAGTTTGGCGCTGAATTGCTGCTTGTCTTTCAGGCTGGCCTGGCCGGTGGCGGTGATGCTGCCTTTCCTGGCTTGCAGGCGGAGCTGGTGCAGTTGCAGCAGCGCGTCGGCCAGCGTGGCTTGCAGGTCGAGGCGCAGGCCTTTGTCCACTAAAGCGGCGCTCAGCGTCTGCTTGGTCGGCGTGCTGGTGGCGGTGATGTCGCCGGCGATGGCCGTCTTGTCGAGACTGGTGTGGATGTGCTTCAGGTCCAGGCGTTCGGTGCGCAGTTTGAACTGGGCGGCGTCGATGCCGGCTTCCGGACCGCCGCGGTCTACCTTGCCGCCGCCGGTGAATTTGCCGGCCGCGCCCAGGTCCAGCAGCACGTTGTCCAGCACCGAGGAGCTCAGCGTGCCATCGAGCCGGCCGCTGAAGGTTTGCAGCGGCAGTCCTTTCTGATCCAGCGGCGCCGCCTTGCCCTGGTTGAGCAGCGCGAACTGGCCGGAGAGCTTCTGGTCCGGCGCGATGGCGGCGTTCAGTTTGAGGCTGAGCTTTGCCTGCGGCCAGGCGGCGTCGAAGCTGGCGGGATCGAGATCGCGGCCGGTCAGGTCGATGGCGCGCAGGATGATCTTGTCGAACGGCGCCAGCGACAACGCCGCCTCGCCACTCGCGCCATTCGCCGCGCCTTGCAGTTTCAGCGACAGCAGCGACAGGTCGCCGCCCGCCTGCACAGCCAGTTGCGCGGCGCCCGGTGCGACACCATACGCCAGCGTCGCCTTGCCGTTCAGCGCGAACGGCTGGTCGCCGGCGATGGTCGCATCCGCCTTGATATCGCCGAAGGCGGTGTGCGCCGAGGCGTTTTGCAGCCGCCATGTTTTGCGGTCGCCGTCCAGCTGGAAGCGCAGACGCTCAATGACATCGCTGCCAGCCTCGCTGCTCAGGGTCAGCTTGTCCAGCCGTCCATCGGCAATACTCAGCTTGATCGGCGACGCCAGCGACGCCGGCATGCTGGCCGGCTCGGACGGCCCCATACTCTGCACCACCAGACTGCGCGCATGCAGCTCGCTGATCGTCAGCCCTTCCGAAAAATACTGCAACGGCGACCAGTTGATATCGATCTGCTCCGCCGTCACCACGCTATCCTTCGAGCGGTACACCAGCTTATCGATATGCATGCGGTGATACAGCGAACCGCTGACGCCCGTCACCGTAATCTGTCCGCCACTGGCGGCGGACAAGCGCTGCACCAACTGCTGCAAGGTCGATTCGCGGCCTAGCAGCCAGAAGGCGCCGGCCAACAGCAGTATCAGCACGCCGAAGCCGATCGCCACGCGGCGCGGCCAGCGCCGGCGCGGTTGCGGGGCAGCGTTGTCTGTTTGAGGAGTGTCTTGTTGATCAGCCATCAGAAGGTGAATCCCAGCGAGAAGTGCAAACGATATTTACGCACCGCGTGGCCATACGCCACGTCGACATTGATCGGTCCCACGGGACTCTTCCAGCGGCCGCCAACCCCATAACCCGACTTGGGATGTAGCGCGCTGATCGTGTCGCCGGCGTTACCCGCGTCGTAGAACACCGCCGCGCCATACTGTGGCTTGAACCAGTACTGATACTCGGCGCTGGCGGTGGCAACATAGCGGCCGCCGGTGATCGCGCCGTCCAGCGGCACGCCCAGCTCCTGATAGCCGTAGCCGCGCACCGACTGGTCGCCGCCGGCGCGGAACAGATACACCGCCGGCACGCCGTTCTTGCTGCGCGACGCCAGGCCGCCCAGCTCACCGCGGAAGATCGCGTTGCTGTTCGCGCTCAGCGGCAGGTACGTCACGCCGCGCAGGTAGCCCCGCACGAAGGCCTCGTCGGTCAGCACCGGCAGCAGCGCGCCGCCCAGTTGCGCGTTGAGCGCGTAGCCCTTGGTCGGGAACAGCAGGTTATCCAGCTTGCGCCAGGTGACGCCATACGTCAGTGGCAAACTCTTGCTCTGGCTGGACGGGATGCCGCCCACGGTTTTGGTCTCGGTCAGCAGCTCCAGCGTCAGATTGCGTTCCAGCAGCGGCGTGCCCCAGGTGCGCTTGGCCGCCAGGCTGGCCACGCTGGTCACCTCGCCCGAAATATCGCTGCGCTCAAACGAGGCGCCGATGCTGTCGTTATAGCCCTCCGGCGTGACCGGGAAGTAGAAGCTGCCGGTGGCGGTCTGCTTCTTGGTTTCCAGCGTCAGCGCGCTTTTCAAGCGCAGGCCGAACACCGACAGATCGTCATACGTCAGCGACGCGCGGTTGCCGGTGTTGGTCGAATAACCGACGCCGGCGCTGACGTTCTTGCGCTTGTTCTCAACCACGCGCACCAGCAGCGGCAACGGCGCCATGCTGGCGGCGGCGTTCTGCTGCGGCGTCATGGCGGCGGCGTCGAGCTGCTCGGTGAGGATGGCGCTGGTGTCGGCGCTGACTTCCACGCTGGCGAAGTAGCCGGTGTCCTGCAGGCGCGATTGGTAGGCCTGCAAGGCCGCCTCGCTGTAGTAGTCGCCGGGATGAATCTGATTCAGATTGGTGACCACCGACGCCGGGTAGCGCTTCAGGCCCTCGATGCGCAGCTCGCCGAAGCGCATCTCCGGGCCGCTGTCGATGGTCACCTGCAGATTGGCCAGCCGTTGTTCCGGATCGACCGTGGCGCGGCTGTCCACCAGTTGCGCGCGCGGATAGCGCGTCTGCACCACCGAGCGCAGGATGGCACGCTTGGCCGACTCCCACTCGCTCTGGCGGAACACCGCGCCGCGCCGCAGCGGCCAACTGGCCTTTAGCGCGGCAATGTCGAACTGCCGGTCGGCCGGCTGTTCGGGATTGGGCGCGAAGCCCTGCAAGGTCAGATCAACCTCGCCCACGCGCACCGGCTCGCCCGGCGTCACTTGCACCCGCACCACCGGCGTGGCCGACGATGCGCGGTCCAGCGTGGCGCTGACCTCGGGCGAATAGTAACCATCGGTGGCTACCAGCGTGCGGATCTGCTCCGGCGCCACCCGCACCAGCCGCTGCAGTTGTTCGCGGTCGATGCGCTCGTTGCCGCGATAACGGACCAGGTCCAGGTTGTCCTGCAACAGTTCGCGCACCTCGGCCGGCGCCTCGATGCGCACCTCGTATTGCAGTCCGTCCGCCGCCTGCGCGGTCATCCCCAGCAGGGCCGTAAAGAGGCCAACGGCCCATTTTGTGACAACTTGTGCCAAAATTCGTGATCCTGTCCGTTTTTTTGCTGGCGATGCCGGTAACATGAGATTCCATAGGGGTGAGCGTTTTACGCATGTTACCGGATTGCCCTGAAAGATGGCGTACCAATAATATTGCTTCATCTGGAAAGAACTATGCTGCCTACCGATTCCGCCCTGGTCCTGTTTAGCGGAGGCCAGGACTCCACCACGTGCCTCGCCTGGGCGCTGAAAAACTATGCACGGGTTGAAACCATTGGTTTCGATTATGGCCAGCGCCACGCGGTCGAACTGACGGTGCGCCCGCAACTGCTGCAGGGCCTGCGCGCCCATTCCGCCGCGTGGGACGCCAAGCTGGGCGAGGACCACATGATCGACCTGTCGCTGATCTCGGCCATCTCGCAGACCGCCATGACGCATGACATCGCGATTGAAACCCAGGCCAACGGTTTGCCGAACACCTTCGTCCCCGGCCGCAACCTGCTGTTCATGACGGTGGCCGCCACCGTGGCCTACCGCCGCGGCCTGACGGTGCTGGTGGGCGGCATGTGCGAAACCGACTTCTCCGGCTACCCTGACTGCCGTGACGACACCATGAAGGCGCTGCAGGTCGCGCTCAACTTGGGCATGGACACTCGCATCAAGCTGGAAACGCCGCTGATGTGGCGCGATAAAAAGCAGACCTGGGAGTTGGCCGAGGAACTGGGCGGCCAGCCGCTGGTGGACCTGATCCGCGAGGGCACCCACACCTGCTACCTGGGCGAGCGCGGCGCGCTGCACGACTGGGGCTATGGCTGCGGCACCTGCCCGGCCTGCGCCTTGCGCGCGCGCGGCTATCGCCAGTTCGTGGGCGCCGAGGCCTGAATGTCCGCCGCCGCTGGTGCCCGTTTGCGGTTGCGCCGCCTGGTGCAGGAGCTGCTGTCGCCGCGCGTGCTGCCGCTGCTGGTGCTGGGCGGCTGCCTGGGCGTGACGGCGGTGCTGTGGCGCGACGCGCTGGCCGACGCCGAGCAGGACGTGCAGGCCGACTTTGACAGCCGCGCGCGGGAGCTGGTCAACAGTCTCGATCAGCGCATGCAGACCTATGTGCAGGCGCTGTACGGCGTGCAGGGTTTGTTCGCCAGCTCGCAGGTGGTGGACCGCGACGAGTTCCGCACCTATCTGACCGGCCAGGACCTGCACCGGCACTTCCCCGGCGTGCACGGCATCGGCTACATACAACTGGTCGGCGCGGGCGAGCGGGCCGCGCATGAAGCGGCCGTGCGGCGCGAGGGCTTCCCCGACTACCGCATCGTGCCGGACGGCGAGCGTGCCTGGTATGCGCCGATCGTCTACCTGGAACCGTTCAACGACAACAACCGCCGCGCCTTCGGCTACGACACCGCTTCCGAGGCGCATCGGCGCGGCGCGCTGGAACAGGCGCGCGACTCCGCCCAGCCGGTCATGACCCCGACGATCCGGCTGGTGCAGGAGGCGGGGGAGCCGGTGCAGTCGGGCTTTCTGGTGGTGCTGCCGGTGTACGTTCATCCACGCCCGCTCGACACGCTGGCGCAGCGCCGCGCCGCCCTGCGCGGCTGGGTGTACGCGCCGTTCCGTATCGGCGATCTGATGGCGGGACTGGGCGGTCCGCGCGCCGCCGCGCTGGACGTGGAAATCTACGACGGCGACGCCACCGGACATGAGGCGCCGATGTACGACAGCGCGCCGCATGCCGACGGCGGCCTGCGCTCGACGCGGCAGCAGATCAGCATCGCCAACCACACGTGGACGCTGCGCATCTCGCTGTTGCCGGGCGCGGTGACGGTGCGCACCGACAAGGCGCAGCAGATCGCCGCCTCCGGCGTGGCGTTCAGCGTGCTGCTGGCGTGGCTCACCTGGCTGCTGGCGCGCGGCCGGCTACAGGCGCGCGCGGGCCTGCAGCGCAGCCGCGCGCTGGCGGAGGAACTGAAGCAGGGCCAGGACAAGCTGATGGTGCTGGCCGACAGCGCTCAGCGCAGCCAGGCCATGTTGCGCAGCATTCTGGACTCCACCGTCGATGGCATCCTGGTCGACAATCTGCGCGGTGAGGTGCTCAACTCCAACCGCCGTCTGCGCGAATTGTGGAACGTGCCGGAACAGCTGGACTGGCAAGGCGACGGCGCGGTGCTGACCGGCCACATGGTCGCGCAGCTGCGCGATCCGGACGGCGGCCCGCGGCTGGACGGCGCGGCGCGCCACGAGCAAAGCGCGGTGCTGCGGCTGAAGGACGGCCGCGTGATCGAGCAGCACAGGCGCGGCCTGATGCTGGGCAGCGAGCCGGCGCGCATCTGGTCCTTCCGTGACATCACCGAGCGCACCCAGATCGAGCGGCGCGAGCAAATGCGCCGCCATGTGCTGGAGCTGCTGGCCAGCGGCGCGCCGCTGTACGCCATTCTGCAAGCGGTGGCGCTGGGCGTGGAGGCGGACAACGAGGATTTGTTGTGCAGCATTCTGCTGCTGGACGACAGCGGCGAAAACCTGCTGGTGGCGGCGGCGCCCAGCCTGCCGGCGTTCTTCAACGCGGCGGTGCATGGCAAGCCGATCGGCGCCGGGATTGGCGCCTGCGGCGAGGCGGTGCTGACGCGCAGCCGCGTGATCATCGAGGATATCCGCAGCGCGCCGTCGTGGGCCGCGTATCGCGACCAGGCCTTGCAGGCGCGGCTCGGGGCCTGCTGGTCCGATCCGATCATCAGCACCAGCGGCGCGGTGCTGGGCACCTTCGCCCTCTACCACCGTGAAGCGCGCCTGCCCGGCGTGGCGGAGATCGCGCTGATCGAACAGGGCGCGCGGCTGGCCGCCATCGCCATCGAGCGGGCGCGGGCGGCGGCGGCGCTGCGCGCCGGCGAGGCGCGCTTCCGCAGCCTGTACGACCACGCGCCGGTGGCGCTGTGGGAGCAGGACTGGTCGGCGGTGCGCAACGCGCTGGCCGAACTGGCGGAGTCCGGCGTCGACGACCTGGCCGCCTATCTGCAGGCCAATCCGAGCCAGCTGCGGCGACTGGCCGCGCTGGTGCGCATCGTCGATGTCAACGCCGCCGCACTGACCCAGGTGGCCGCGCCGGACGGCCGCAAGGAGCTCGGCGCGCTGTCGCTGGCGCAGAACTTCGACGCCGCCGCCATGCCGAATTTCGCGCGCGCGCTGGCGGCGCTGGCGCAGGGCCAGCAGCTGTTCGCCTGCGAGGGCAGCTTCGAGCGGCTTGACGGCGTCGCGCGGCTGAACGAACTGACGCTGCTGGTGATGCCGGGCCACACGCACAGCCTGAACTTCGTCATCGTCTCGACGCTGGACATCACCGAGCGCCGGCGCATGGACGATGAACTGCGCGTGCTGGCCACCACCGACTTCCTCACCGGCCTGCCGAACCGGCGCGAGTTCATGGGCCGGCTGGAGCAGGAGCAGGGCCGCCTGCGGCGCGATATCGGATCGGTGGCGGCGGTGCTGTTGCTGGATATCGACCACTTCAAGCGTATCAACGATGAACATGGCCACGCGGCCGGTGACGTGGTGCTGCGCCAGTTGGCGCAACTGATGCGCGACAGCCAGCGCAAGATCGACATGCTGGGCCGCATCGGCGGCGAGGAGTTCGCCATCCTGCTGCCGGGGACCGATCTGGAGGCGGGCGTGGTGTTTGCCGAACGTCTGCGCCAGCGGGTGGCACAGACGGCGATGCGGCTCGACGATGGCGTTGCGCTGCACATCACGGTCAGCATCGGGGTGGCGGTCATGGGCGGGAAAACCGCCGGCGGCGATCAGGCGCTGAGCCGTGCCGACCAGGCCTTGTATCGCGCCAAGGGGGGCGGCCGCAACCGGGTGGAACGCATGGAGAGTGAGGCGGATCGGCCGGGGCATCAGGTCCCGGCCGCTTCCGGTTGAAATTTACACGGCTTGTTCGGTGGTGGCCACGCGGCGTTGCTTGCGTGGGCGGCTGACCAGCAGCCAGTACAGGCCGATCGGCACCAGCAGCGGCAGCAGCAGCGGCGAGACCGCGGCGGCGGCCACCACCGCCACCAGCCCCACGCCGAACACGGCGAGGATGCCGAGGCTGGCGAACAGCACGCACAGGAACAGCGCCACGCAGACCATGATCACGCCGGCCAGCAGCATGCCGGCGCCACCGAACACCACCGCCAGTAGCGCGCCCAGCGGGCCGTCGATGGTGTCGCCATCGATGTTGACGTGCATGCCGTCGCCAAACATCGATTGGCAAGCGGCGACCGCCAGCAGCAGGATCAAGGCGGCGAAGATCAGTTTTTTGGCTTTGGTATTCATGGCGTTATCCCGTTTGTTGATGTTGGTTTGCCGTTTGGCATGGTTAAACTGTAGCGGCGCGGCCGGTGACGGGCCATCGGATTGCGACAGACCGGCAAATTGGCGGGATGGAACGCATGCCGGCGCCGACGAGCGGTGCCTGCAATGAGGGGAAAGTGGACCTTGATTTAAAGATACGGTGGGCTAAACTGATAATCCCACTTCCATCAGGAGGGCAAGAACATGGCTTGGCTTGCAATGAGCGAAGGGCAATCGCTCCCTTCGACACGTGCGTGTAAGCGGCGCCAGCGCAGCGCCCGGCGCCTGTCCGGCGGCGGCCCCAAGGGCCCGCCTTCGGCGCCGCCCGCGATACCGCCTATCATCATTACACCGTTCAGTTATCAGCAGCCGGAACCGGCCATCGATCCGCGCATCGCGCCGCCGAAACCGCCGATCACCGAGCGGACGCCTTGCGTCACCTGCTAGCGGGACGCCACCACCGTCAAGCGGCCCGCCGGCGGGTGCTCAGAAATTGTGACGTAGCCCCAGCACCACGCCTTTCAGCGTGGCGCCCGGCTGTGCACCGAGACTATTGATGGCGAAGTCGACCACGCCGTTGCGCTGGTTGTGCAGGTGGCTGTAGTAGGCGTACACGGTGCTGCGCGCGGACAGGTTGTAGTCGTAGCCGGCGGTGACGTGGGTGGCGCCGGTGTCCGCGCCCTTGCGGACGAAGCCGATGGTGGTGCCGTCCGCCGCGCTGCCGGTGCCGTCGCCGGCGTGCCCGGCGCTCAGCTTGAACACGCCCCGGCCCAATTGGTGGGTGACCGACACGTAGCGGTCGTTGCGCTCCAGCGTGCCGGCGGCGGTTTCGTAGCGCAGCTTCTCGGCCACCAGCGCGATGCGGGTGTCGCCGAAACGGTAGCCGGCGCCCAGCTTGGCGGCGCTGTCGTTCAGGCCCGGTCCCTGGTATTCGTGGTGGCGCTCGTAGGCGGCGGTGGCGTACCACGGTCCTTGCTCATAGACCACGGCGGTCGAGGTCAGCGACGGCTTGGCGCCGTTGGCCGGTCGTTCCTCGCTCAGGCCCTGCGCCACGCGCAGTTGCAGGCCGTGCCACACCGGCGTCCAGTAGTGCAGGCTGTTTTGCTGGCGGCGGTCGAAGGACGCGACGTCGCTGGTGTTGCTGACGCTGGCGCCGGAACCGTTGCCCATAATGCTCATGTAGCCGGCGGTGGTCGGGTAGTAGGGATCGAGGCCGGCGGTGGCGCCGTTGTATGGCGTCACCCAATTGCCGGCGAACAGCGTGCCGGCCTGGCCCTGCAGGCCGATGCGGGTGTCGCGCGCGGCCGGGCTGCCGGCGCCGGTGTCCGGCGACAGCGTGCCTTCGATCTGGAAAATGACCTTGGTGCCGCCACCGAGGTCCTCGCTGCCGTTAAAACCCAGCACCGAGCGGTTGTTGCTCAGGCGCGCGACACGGGTGCCGTCGTTTTGCAGGCTTTCCAGGCCGACATTCAGGCGGCCGTAAATCTGCACATTGCTTTGGGCGCAGGCGCCGGTGCAGGCGACGGCCAGGAGGGCGGGGAGAATCTTGCGCATGGTTGCCGGGTTCCTATTGTTGTTACGGGGCGAGCCGCTTATTATTCCATCCCCTTCTTTTTTTCGACACGACCATAAGTATGAGCAATGACTACCACGATGCGGATGACGATGCGGATGACGATGCGCCGGTGCAAGAGGATCGCCTGTGGCAAGGCAATGGCTGGACCGCGCGCGTGATCAAGAACGACGATGACGACGGCTGGGCCGTGGCGATGATCAAGGATGGCGAACCGGAGCCGGCGCTGGTCGGTCCGTGGACCATGGGCCGCGACAAGAAAAATCCCAAGCCGCTGGACGTCAACGCCTTCAACACGCTGGTCAAGACCGCCAACGAGGTGATCCGCCGCCACGAGCAGCAACTGCACGCCCAACTGCACAAGAACCTGACCGTCGGCACCGACGACGGCCCGGTCAAGGTCTGCCTCGACATCACGCCGGACGAGGACGATCCCTACGCCACGCTGACCGCCTTCGACCAGTACGGCGAGGAACTGGCCCGGGTGCGCGTCGCCCCGACCTTCAAGCTCAGCGCCACCAGCGCCGGGGCCTGGATCGACCACGGCTACAAAAAGCCGTGAAATGAGGTGGGCGCGGCCGCGCCGGAGTGCTAGTATTTCCTGTGCGAATGTATCGCAAGGTCATCACATAGGAAAATCGATGGAAAGTCGTCTCACCCGGCTGGAAGCCGTGCAAACCGTGCTGCTGGAAATCGGTCAGAAGTCCAGCAGTTGCACCGATATCAGTGAATTTCTGCAGGCCGTGCACGCGGCGCTGGGCCGCATCATGTACGCGGCCAACTTCTTTGTCGCGCTGAGCCATCAGGATGGGCCGCCGAATCTGGTGCGGTTCGTCTATTTCGTCGACGAGCTCGACGAACCGCCCAGCCGCGACGAGCTGTTCGAGCTGGTGCCGGGGGAGTCGCCGACCGAGGCGGTGATCCGCGCCCGCGAGAGCATCGCCATGACGGCGGACGAGCACCGCTCCAAGCGCGCCGACAATGCCGGCTTCGGCATCGGCACCATCGCCGAGCACTGGATGGGCTGCCCGCTGCTGGACCAGAACCATCAGGTGCTGGGCGCGGTGGTGATCCAGAGCTATGACAAGCAGCACACCTTCAGCGAGGAAGACCAGGCGCTGTTCAAGCTGATCGCCACCCACGTGTCGAGCGCGCTGCAGGGCTTGCAGAGTGTCGACCGGCTGGAGCGCGCGGTGCTGGAACGCACCGCCCAGCTGCAGCACGAGGTGGCCGAGCGGCGCCGCGCCGAGAACATTCAGCGCGCGCTGTATGAGCTGGCCAATCTGTCGGCCACCGCCACCGGCGGCAGCCGCCTGAATATGCGCCTGCACCAGATCATCAGCGAGCTGGTGCCCGCCAAGAATTTCCTGATGGCGCTGTACCACCCGGACACGCAGGAAGTCAGCATCCCCTATTTTGTCGACGAGAAGGACTCGCAAGTGCCGGTGCGGCGTTTTGATTACGGGGTCGGCATGTCCTCGTACATCCTGCAGCGCAAGCAGGCCATGCTGCTGGACCGCGCCGGCCTGCAGGCGCTGGTCGACAGCGGCGAGATGGCGCACCCGCTGGGCAGCGTGGACATCGCCAGCTGGATGGGCGCGCCGATGCTGCTGGGCGACCAGGCCTACGGCGTGATCATCGTGCAGAGCTACGACGAGTCGGTGCGCTACACCCAGGCCGACCTCGACATCCTGGCCTTCATGGCCAGCCACGTGGCGGTGGCGATTGCCCGCATGCAGGCCGATCGCCAGATCCGTCAGGCCAAGGAAACGCTGGAGCAGCAGAACGCCGCGCTGGAAAACGCGCTGACCTCGCTGAAGGACGCGCAGGGCGAATTGGTGCGGCAGGAAAAGCTGGCGTCGCTGGGCCGGCTGGTGGCCGGTGTGGCGCATGAAATCAACACGCCGCTGGGCATCTGCGTCACCGCCACCAGCCATCTGGTGGAAGAGCTGAAGCTGACGCGCGAGGACCTGGCCAACGGCGCGCTGGATGAGGACGGCCTGAACCAGTTCTTCGAGATCATCGACCAGTCGCTGAAGATCATGACCACCAACACCCAGCGCGCCGCCGCGCTGGTGCGCAGCTTCAAGCAGGTGGCGGTGGACCAGTCCTCGGACGATATCCGCAGCTTCAACCTGCGCAAATATCTGGATGAGGTGCTGCTGTCGCTGCAGCCCAAGCTCAAGGGCAAGCCGATCCAGGTCGAGATCGACTGCGACGAGCAGATCAACATGGCCAGCTTCCCCGGCGCCATTTCGCAGATCGTCACCAACATGGTGGTCAACTCGCTGGTGCACGGTTTTGAGGAGGGGCAGTCGGGCAAGATCAAGATCGGCGGCAAGGTGGACGGTGATTTTGTCGAGTTCGACTACAGCGACGACGGCGTCGGCATGGACAGCAGCACGCTGGCGCAGCTGTTCGACCCGTTCTTCACCACCAAGCGTGGCGCCGGCGGCAGCGGGCTCGGCGCGCACATCCTGTACAACCTGGTGACGGGCGCGCTGGGCGGCACGGTGAAAGTGGTCAGCGCGCCTGGCATGGGCTTGCACTACAAGCTGCGCTTCCCCAAGGTCAAGCGCAAATAAGCGTCGGTTGAGCGCTTACTTGACGGTGGCGGCGGCTTCTTCGATCAGCGTCGCCACCTCGGTTGGATGCGAGGTCATCACCACGTGCGAGGCGCCGTCGATCACCACGGTTTTCCTGGCGTTGGCGCGCTTGGCCATGAAATCTTGCGAGGCGGCGGGAATATTCTTGTCCGCCTTGCCATAAATGAACCACGACGGGATGGTTTTCCAGGCCGGCGCCGGCGCCGCCTCGTTCAGCGCGGCGTCGGTGATCGGGCGCTGGCCGGCGGCCATCAGGCGCGCTTTGGCGGCCGGCACGTCGGCGGCGAACTGCTGGTGGAACTTGTCCTGCCGGATGTACAGGTCCTTGCCGCCGTCGGCCAGCGCGACCGGTGGCGCCAGCGCCGGGCCGAGCGTGCTGCCGGGGAATTTGTTCGACAGGCCGACCGCGGTCTCGCCGCTGTCCGGCGCGAACGCGGCCACATAGACCAGCGCCTTGACGTTGGTTGCGCCGGCCGCGGCCGCGCTGATCACCGAACCGCCATACGAGTGACCGACCAGCACCACCGGGCCGGTCACGCTGTTGACCACCGAGGCCACCGAGGCGGCGTCGCTCTTGACGCTGCGCAGCGGATTGGCGGCACCGATGACGGTGTAGCCGTCTTTTTCCAGTTTGGCGATCACGCCGTCCCAGCTGGACGAGTCGGCGAAGGCGCCGTGCACCAGCACCACGGTCGGTTTGGCATGGGCGGCGCAGGCGGCGCCGAGGAGGGCGGCGCTCAGGGCGAAACGGGCGAGGGAGGTCTTCATGCTAGATCCTTTCATGTCGGGAAGTCGATGCTAACAATGAAACAGCCGATTTTTACCCATCAAAAGATCAGGCGGGACTTTTGGCAGAGGCCCCGCGTGGCTTAACAAAACGGCCGCTGCAGTCGCCTGTAATGAGTGACCAAGCTTACTCGCAGGATGCCATCATGCTCTCCATCACCAACAATTTGTCTGTCAGCACCGATGCCTATATGGATCTGCTGCAAAAGCAGACGGACACCGCGCGCAAAAATGCCGAGGTGATCGACCGCCTGTCGACTCGTGCCGATCAGGACCAGAAGGCGCTGGCGCGCCAGCGGGTGGAGGAAATCAAGAAGCAGATCGAGGCGCTGCGCAAGATGCTGGCGCTGTTTGGCGGCAAGGACGCCAAGGCGGTGTTGCAGCAATTGAAACAATTGGCCAGCCAGTTGAAGCAGGCCGCCGGCGTGCTGAAGACCGCCGCCGATACCGGTTTCCCGGATATTTCCGCCGTGCCGGCCGATGAGCAGGGCTCGGCGGCAGCGGCGACATCGGCCGGGGAACCCGCCACCGATGGCCATGAGGAAGCCCGCCAGGCCTATGCCGAGCAGCAGTCGTCGGCCGAGGCGGAGGTGGCCGGCGCGGCGATGCGCGGCGCCTCCGACGCGGCCCAGCGCGCCGAGGACGCCAAGCAGGTGGAGGCCGTTACCCAGGCGCTCAAGTCGCTGAAAGCGGCGCTGGAACGCCAGGTGAAAAAGCAGGATGGCCGGGTCTGATCACTTGCCGGCTTTGCTCACTTCCACTTCCCACTCCACCCCCGAGTCGATCTTGTTTTTGGCGGCGTAGTTGCCCTGGTTGAGGGCGACCGCGACGTCGAGCAGGCTGTTCAGATACACCACCGGCTGGCCCTTGGCCACGCCGCCAAAGGTGTGCTCGTAGGGCGCCACCACGGTATGTACCAGCTTCTTGTTGTGGAAGAAGCGCACCCGCACCCGTTCGTGCTCCTTCACGCCCAGCTGTTCAAACAGCGCCTTTGGAATATTGGTCCAGACGTTGCCGTACTTGACGTCCAGCACCGGGATGATGCCGCGCAGCTTGCCGTCGCTAAGCGCGGCCTTCTGGTAGGCGATCTTGATCACGGCGTCGCTTGGCAGCAGCGGGCCGACCTGCTCGAAGCTGATGGCGCCCGAGGCCAGGCGCGCGCCGACATAGGCGTACACGTCGCGGCCATGGAAGGTGTAGGACTCGCCCGAGCCGGCGCGGCGGTTGATGCTTTCGTCGATCTCGCGCACCTCGGCCACGCCGTCGCGCTCGGCGATCAGCGTGAACTGGCCGTTGTCCGGGCCGACGAAGTAGCGGCCGGCCTTGGTCTTCAGCACCACCGACTTGCGGCTCGTGCCCACGCCCGGATCGATCACCGACACGAACACCGTGCCTTCCGGCCAGTAGTTGGCGGTCTGGAACAGGCGGTAGCCGCCGACCCAGATGTCGTAGTCGGGAATGTTGTGGGTCAGGTCGGCCACGGTCAGGTCGGCGTCGACGCCGTAGGCCACGCCGCGCATGGCGGAGACGGCGCCGTCGGAGGTGCCGAAGTCGGTTTGCAGCACCAGCGCGTGTTTGGCGGCGAAGGCCGGGGCGCTCAGGGCGGCGCTCAGGGCCAGGGCGGTGAACAGTTTTTTCATGGGGTCCTTGAGGTTAGAAGGTGTAGCGCGCGCGGGCGTAGAAGTAGGCGCCGTTGACGCCGATCGGATTGATGAAGTTGTAGGGCAGGGCGCCGCCATAGGTGGCGTTGTTGGTTTCACGCACGCGCTGCGGGTAGCGGTCGAGCAGGTTGTCGGCGCCCAGTGACAGCGTCAGTTGCGCGGTCGCTTGGTATTGCGCCTCCAGGTCCAGCGTCCACACGGCGCCGAAGCGCTGCGCGTGCACACCGTCGATGACTTCGGCGTCGGCGTCATACGAGAAATCCTTCAGCGGGCCGAAGCGCGTGGCGCGCGCCAGCAAGCCCCATTGCGCCGCCTGCCAGTCGGCGCTCAGCACCAGCTTGTTCTTCGGCGAGGCGTTGCGGATGCGGAACAGGCTGGTGTCGGTCAGCACCGTCAGCGCCGGATCGATGCTGGCCAGCGCGGCCGAGCTCTGGTGCACGGCGTCGATGCGCGTGTGGTTCAGATTCAGCGCGGCGCTCAAGTTCAGCTTGCCGCCGGTGAGGGCCAGGTCGTGGTTCAGCACCGCGTCCAGGCCGCTGGTGCTGGTGTCCAGCAGGTTGGCCAGGTAGGCCACCGACTGGATGTCGCCGCGGCCGGCGCTGGCCAGGTAGGCGGTGGCGGCCTCGCTTTGCAGATCGCTGGTGCGGGTGATGCGGTCCTTGATGCGGATGCGGTAGCCGTCCAGCGTGACGCTGGTGTTGCGCGCCGGCTTCCACGCCAGGCCGAGCGACAGATTGGTGGATTTCTCCGGCTTCAGGTCGCGCGCGCCAAACGCGCGCGCCAGCGGATCGCTGGCCGGCAGCAGCGAGGCGGTCTGCAGGCCGCTGCCGTCGCTGTTGAAGTTGAGCGTCGAGAAGCGGAAGCCGGTCTGCACCAGCGCCGGCGCGCGGAAGCTGTTCGACAGCGAGCCGCGCAGCAGGAACTGGTCGGTGAACTTGTAGCGCGCCGACAGCTTGCCGGTGCTGGCGCCGCCGAAATCGCTGTAGTCCGAGTAGCGCGCGGCGGCGCCCACCAGCAGTTGCCGGGTGAGATCGCTTTCGATGTCGAGATAGACCGACTTCAGGTGGCGGCTGCCGTCAAACGCATCCTGCGGACGCAGACCGGGACCGGCTTGCGCGCCCGGCGGCGCGGCGGTGAACGGCCCGGCGGCATACGCGGCGGCGTCGCCCGGCGTGCTGGTGTAGGTTTCGCGGACGAACTCGGCGCCGAGCGCCAGGTTGACCGGCACGCCGAGGTCCAGCGCGCGCGTGAGGTCGGCGTTCAGCGCGTTTTGCCGGTAGTCGAACGAGGCCAGGTGGAAGCTGGTCGGGCTGGCCGCGCCCAGCGAGGCGTTCAGCGAATGGCTGACGCCGTAGTCGAACTGGTTGCCGCCGTGGCGGGCGCCGAGGTCCCATAGCCAGCCGGCGCTGGCGAAGCGCACACCGGCGACGACGCTGACGTCGGTCGAGTCGCCATGCGTGACCGGGCGGTAGCCGTTCGGATACACCGCTTCCACGTTCGACGGATCGCCCGGATAGCGGAAGTAGGCGCTGCCGTCCGACTGGCGCTGGTTGGCGGTGGCGAACGAGTAGGCGTCCACGCCCTCACCCAGCGGCAGTAGCGCGTTGTAGAAGGCGTAGTTGTTGTGCGACCGCGAGTCGCCGGATTTAAACACGACCTTGCCGTCCAGCGCCTGATCGGCTGGCGTATAGTTCCACGAGGTCCAGCCGGCGTCGCTGAAGCCGGCGCGCTGGGTTGGATTGCGGCTGCGGCTCTCGGCGCCGAAACGCAAGAAGCCGGCGTCGCCCAGCGGCACGCCGTAGTCGGCGTTGGCGATCCGGGTCTGGCCGTCGGTCTTGGTGGTGTGGGTGGGCTGGAAGTCGGTGTGGTTGGCGCCGTAGCTGACCGAGGCCGAGCCGCCGCTGCGCTGCTGCTTCAGCACGATGTTGATGACGCCGGCCACGGCGTCGCTGCCGTATTGCGCGCCGGCGCCGTCGCGCAGGATTTCGATGTGGTCGATGGCGCCCGGCGGAATCGCGTTGACGTCCACCGGCACGGTGCCGGCGAAGCTGCTCTCGGTGTCCAGCACCGCGCTGGCGTGGCGGCGCTTGCCGTTGATCAGCACCAGCACCTGGTCCGGTGCCAGGCCGCGCAGCTGCACGCCGCGCACCGAGTCGGCGGCGCCGCTCGATTCAATGCGCGGGAAATTGATCGACGGCGCCAGCGCCTGCAGCGCCGCGCCCACCTCGCCGCTGGACAGCGCGTTCTGCACCTCGCGCGCGCCGAAGCGGTCGATCGGCACGGCGGAATCGAACACGGTGCGGTGGCGCGCGCGCGAGCCGACCACGGTCACCTGGTCGATGGTGGCGGTGTCGCCGTTGGCTGGCGTGTCTTGTGCTTGCGCTTGCGCTTGCGCGAGGGCGGCTGGCAGCGCGGCCAGCGCCAGCAGCGGGGGAAGCAGGTAGTGGTGCATGGGATGTCCTTGCGAGAGATGAGGCGTCGGTCCACGATCTTACGAGCAAGGGAAAAGAGTTCCTACGAACAAATCCTAATATGCTTATGCCACTTTTTCGGTCTAGTCCGGCAAGCGTTCGTTGATCGCCAGCGCCTTGTCGATATGCTTGATCAGCAGGTCCACGTACAGCGGATCGAGGTGCTGGCCCGACACCTCGCGCAGATGGTCGATGACTTTCTCGATCGGCCAGGCTTCCTTGTAGCAGCGCTTGTGCATCAGCGCGTCGAACACGTCGGCGACGGCGACGATGCGCGCGTACAGGTGGATGTCCTCGCCCTTCAGGCCCTGCGGATAGCCGCTGCCATCGAATTTCTCGTGGTGCTGGTGGGCGATCACGGCGGCCGCCTTCAGGATCGGGCGCTGCGAGCCGTCCAGGATCGACAGGCCGACGGCCGGATGCTGCTTCATGATTTCCCATTCGGCGGCGTCGAGCTTGCCCGGCTTGAGCAGCACCGCGTCCGGCGTGGCGATCTTGCCGATGTCGTGCATCGGCGCGGCGTGGCGCAGCACCGCCACCTCGTCTTCCGGCAGGCCGGCTTGCTGCGCCAGCATATGGCAGACCTCGGCCATGCGGCGCACGTGGTTGCCGGCTTCGTTGGAGCGCGATTCGACGACATCGCCGAGACGCATGATCAGCTCGGCCTGGGTGTCGGTGATTTCCTGGCTCAGCAGAATGTTGTCGAAGGCGATGGCGACGCCGGAGCAGAACACCTCCAGCAGCTTGGTGTCGATTTCGGCAATTTCCTCCACGCCCTTGAGCACCAGCAGCGAGGCCTTGCCGCTGGCGTTGGGGAAGTAGCCGATATAGGTGTCGCCCTGCACGCGCGAGATCTGGTTGCGCTTGGCCTGGTCCAGCTGGGCCAGCAGCTCGGGCGTCAGCAGGGTGCCGTCCTCGTCGCCGATCTGGGCCAGGATTTCGTAGTCATTGGCGCCGCTGATGGCGGTGGCGCCGCGCAGGCGCAGCAGCATGCTGTGCTCCAGGCGCAGCAGCGCCACCACCTGCTGCAGCAGGCCATTGGCGAAGTCTTTCAGATTGCGCTGGCGGAAAATGTGCGAGGAGGCGGCGATCACGCGCTCCAGGCCCTCGCGGTAGTTGATCTGGGCGCGGTGGGCTTCCTCCACCTTCATGATGTCGCGGTAGGCGCGCAGCGCGGCGAAGGTGGTGGTGAACAGCTTGGTGCGGTCGAGCTCGGTCTTTTCCTTGTAGTCGTTGATGTCGTAGTTGACGATCACCCGTTCTTCCGGCGCCTGGCCCGGCTGGCCGGTGCGCAGCACGATGCGGGTGAACTGGTTGTCCAGATCCTCGCGCATCCAGCGCGCCACTTCCAGGCCGCTGTCTTCCTTTTCCATCACCACGTCGAGGAACACCAGCGCCACATCCTGCTCGCGCGCCAGCACTTCCTTGGCCTCGGCGCCGCTGTAGGCGTGGACGAAGCTCAGCGCGCGGCCGTCGAGGCGGAAGCGGCTCAGCGTCAGTTTGGTGATGTCATGAATATCCGGTTCGTCGTCGACCAACAGGACTTTCCACGGCGCGAGCTTGGGCGAGGCAGAAGACAAAAAAGACATATGAACAGTTTCCGCAAAATATTTCAGCTGAATGACAGTGGATTGTAGTCTTACCTAAAGCCATTAACAACAGGCAATAAATATTCCCGCTGCTGTGCACAACACCTTGTTCGATGGATTGTACGCCGCAGGCGATCGCGGCGGCGCGGCGTTGGTCTCGTGTCACGCCGATGTACACGCTCAACAATACTTCGTTTTTGGCAATATTGCTATCTAAAAACAATGAATTTTGTAACGGCGGGCGCGCCGTGTGACTTTGACGGCGGCGCCGCTATCGGTGAGAATTCCCGTCATACCCTACACACGCAGAGGACCCCATGACTTCCACCCCGCCGCGCGACGACGTGCGCCTGATCGATTGCAGCGAAGCCGAGCATGCCGAGGCCATCCTGGCCATTCTGAACGAGGCGATCGTCAACTCGACCGCGCTGTACGACTACAAGCCGCGCCCGCCGGCAGCGATGGTGGCGTGGTTTGCCGCCAAGCGGGCGCATGGCTTTCCGGTGGTGGGCGCGGTCGACGCCGCCGGCCAGTTGCTGGGCTTCGCCAGTTGGGGAACGTTCCGCGCCTTCCCGGCCTACAAGTACACGGTCGAGCACAGCGTGTACGTCCACCCGGCGCAGCGCGGGCGCGGACTCGGCGTGCTGCTGCTCGATGAGCTGATCCGGCGCGCGCGCGCCGCGCAGGTGCACGTGCTGGTCGGCTGCATCGACGCCACCAACCGCGCCAGCGTCGGCCTGCATCAGCGCCTTGGCTTCACGCATTCCGGCACGCTGCCGCAGGTCGGCTTCAAGTTCGGTCGCTGGCTGGATGCGGCGTTTTACCAGCTGACGCTGGACACGCCGTCGCAGCCGCAGGACGGCTGAGCTGGCGGGTTAGACGGCATCGGCCGCTAAAGCGTGCAGATCGGCGTTGTTCCGGCGCATGATCCCGGGCAGTTCGGCGGCGAGGAAATCGATGAAGGCCTTGACCGCCGGCACCAGGCCCCGGCGTGACGGGAACACGGCGTGGATCTGGTGGGCGGCGGCCTGGTACGTCGGCAGCAGGCGCACCAGTTGCCCGCTGCGCAGCGCCTCGCCGCACAGATTGGCGGGCACGATCGCCATGCCGGCGCCACCGGTCGCGGCCGCCATCACCATGTGGATATCGTTGGCAAATAAAGCCGGAACATAGGCAATGTCGACTTGATCGCCGCCGGCCGAATACAGTTTCCAATACGGTGAGTCGGTGTCGGTGACCTTGGGGCCGAGGCCGCGTTTGCCATGCAGCGCCGCCGGCGTATCCAGCGGGCCGTGGGCGCGGATAAACGCCGGGCTGGCGACCAGGATCTGCTCCACGTCGCCAAAGGCGCGCACCACCAGATTGCAATCATCGAGCACGCTGCGGGCCCGCAACGCCACGTCAAAGCCCTCGCCGATGACGTCGACCCGGCGGTTCGACATTTCCAGCTCAAGCTTCACATTCGGATAGGCGCACAGAAAACGCGCCAGCAGCGGCAGAATAAAGACATGCGCCAGGCCGCTGGGCGAACTGACGCGCAGCCGGCCCGCCGGCTGCGTACCGGCCTGCTCGGCGATTTCCACCGCCGCCTGGGCGGCATGCGTCATGCGTTGGCACTGGGCGTAAAACGCGGCGCCGACATCGGTGACGTGGACCGCGCGGGTGGAGCGTTGTAGCAGGCGCACGCCGAGCCGCTGCTCCAGGCCGGCGACGCGGCGGCTGACACGCGATTTTTGCGTCGACAGCGCGAGGGCGGCGGCCGAGAAACTGCCGTGTTCTACAACGGCCGCGAATATCGCCAGATCATTCAGGTCTTCCATGTCGGTGTCATTTTCAGTTTTCCTCATTCTATCGTTGAGATTGTTCTATTTGTAGAACAATGTTGTCTATTTTCAACATCTACCGTGCTGCGGGGAAAACCGCTAAGCTTGTTGGTTTGACCATCATTTTTTTCAACTTTGAGTGCATCCCTATGTCCATTAAACAGCGCCTGTTGCTGATGATTTTGTTGATCTCGTTCCTGCTGCTGAGCCTTGGCGGCTATAGCCTGGTCAATCTCCACCACAGCAATCAATCGCTGAAATCGGTTTATGAGGACCGCGTTGTGGCCTTGGGCAGGCTCGACAGCTCGGCGCGCAGCATGCTGCGCACGCAATGGTATCTGTCGCTGGCCGCCATCCATGACGGTGCGCCGGCCGCCATGGCCGATGAGTTGCGGGGCACCATGCAGCGCACCGAGGAGACCTGGCGCGAGTACACCAAGACCTCGCTCACCGAACGCGAACAGCAATTGATGCGTCAGGTCCAGGCGGCCATCGACGCGCTCAACGCGGAGATTTACGAACCCGGCGTCAAGGCGGTGCGGGCCGGCGACACGGCGTTGGTCACGTCGCTGGCGCAGCGTTCCAAAACCGCCTATGAGCGCCTGCGGGTGCCGCTCAACGATCTGGTCCAGTTGCAGCTTGACGTCGCCCAGCAAGAATTCATCGAAGGCCAGCAGCGCTATACCACCACGCTGTGGCTGTCGATTGCCGCCGTGGTCATGGGCCTGGGCGGCACGGCCGGACTGGGGATCTGGCTGATCCGCTCGATCAGCGCGCCGCTGAACTACGCGGTGGAAGTGGCGCACGCGGTGGCGCAAGGCGACCTGACGCACCGTATCGACAGCACCTCGCAGGACGAGGTCGGCCAACTGCTCGGCGCGCTGCGCGAGATGAACGCCGGCTTGCTGGGCATCGTGTCGAAGGTGCGCGGCGGTTCCGAGCTGATCTCGACCGCTTCGGGCGAAATCGCCAACGGCAACCTCGACCTGTCATCGCGCACCGAGCAGCAGGCCAGTTCGCTGGAAGAGACCGCCAGTTCCCTCGAAGAGCTGACCTCGACGGTGAAGCAAAGCGCCGCGAACGCCGACCACGCCAGCGAGATGGCCTCACGCGCGGCCAGCGCGGCGGCACAGGGCGGCCAGGAAGTGCAGAACGTGGTGGCCCACATGAGCAGCATCCAGGGCAGCTCCGCCAAGATTGTCGAGATCATCGCGGTGATCGACAGCATCGCCTTCCAGACCAATATCCTGGCCTTGAACGCGGCGGTCGAGGCGGCGCGCGCGGGCGAGCAGGGGCGCGGCTTCGCCGTCGTCGCGACCGAGGTGCGCACGCTGGCGCAGCGCAGCGCCGCCGCCGCCAAGGAAATCAAAACGCTGATCACCGATTCGGTCGAGCGCATCAACGAGGGCAGCGCGCTGGTTGAGGGCGCCGGCAACACCATGCACGCGGTGGTGGCCTCGATCGCCAATGTGCGCGACCTGATCGGCGAAATCAGCGCCGCCAGCCGCGAGCAAACCGCCGGCATCGAGCAGATCAACGAAGCGGTGATGCAGATGGACAGCGTTACTCAGCAAAACGCGGCGCTGGTCGAACAGGCCGCCGCCGCCGCGCAGTCGCTCGAAGAGCAGGCCACCAACCTGATCGTCACCGTCGGCACCTTCAAGCTGCCGGCCGAGGCGTCGCACCGGCCGCGCCAGCTGGCGCAGGCGAATCCGGCGCTGCTGACATAAGCCGCCCAACCGCTCCTTACAGTACCGGCACGCTGAGCAGGCGGTCGTCGCCGCTCTTCGGTGTGCCACGGCCGTCGGTGTTGTTGGTCAGCACATAGAGCCGGCCATCGGGCGCTGCCGCCACGTCGCGCAGGCGCCCGTATTCCTTGACGTAGAACTCGCTCGCGGTGCCGGTGGCCGACAGCGGCACCTTGCGCAGCCGCTCGCCGCGCAGGTTGGCGATGTAGAGGTTGCCGCCGCTGATGGCGATGCCGCTCGGGCTGGCGTCCGAGGTGGCCCATTGTTGCAGCGGGTCGATGTATTTGCTGTTGTTGGCCTTGCCTTCGACATCCGGCCAGCCGTAGTTGCCGCCGGCCTTGATCTGGTTCAGCTCGTCCCAGGTGTTCTGGCCGAATTCGGCGGCGTACAGGCTGCCGTCGCCGGCCCAGGCCAGGCCCTGCACATTGCGGTGGCCATAGCTGTAGACATACGAGCCGCTGAACGGGTTGTCGGCCGGCACGCGGCCGTCCGGCGTCAGGCGCAGGATCTTGCCGCCCAATGAACCGAGATCTTGCGAACGGCTGGACGCGCCGGCATCCCCGGTGGCGGCGTACAGCATGCCGTCCGGGCCGAAGGCGATGCGGCCGCCGTTGTGGTTGCTGCCGGACGGAATGCCGCGCAGCAGCGTCTGCGCCGCGCCCAGGCGCACGCCGGTGCCGGTGCCGCTCAGCGGATAGCGTTCTATACGGTTCTCGGCGCCGGCGGTGAAGTAGGCGTACAGGTAGTTGTCGCGCACCGCGATGCCCAGCAGGCCGCCTTCGCCGGTGCCGCTGACGCCGGCAATGGTGGCGATGGTGGTCAGGGCGCCGTTGGCGCCGACGGCCTGAATGCGCGCCGTGCCGCGTTCGCTCACCAGCGGCGTGCCGTCGTGGAAGGCGATGGACCAGGGGATTTGCAGGCCGGTGGCCAGTGAGCTGGGGCCGCCGGTGGGCGCCGGGATGGTGGGCGTGGGCAGCGGCGTGGCCGTGTCGCCGGAGCCGGAGCTGCCGCCGCATGCGGCAAGGCCGCAGGCGGCCATGGCGGTGCAGAGTGCTTTCAACATGGTGGTTCCTCCCGTTGGCGGCTGGACAGGTGGATTATCGGTCGTGTTGCCGGAGGGTGACGCACGTTAGCCGGTGACGGCGCCGCGGTGATTGGTAACAAACTTATTCAACGCGCGCGCCGATCGGTGAAAAGGGCTATATTGCTTGTATAGAATCCACGCGAGGAGAGGCATGATGCGCCCGATCACCCAAACCGTGCTGGCAGGGCTGTTAGCGCTGCTGGCGTCCAGCGCCGCGCTGGCGCAGGTGAGTGTCACCTACGTCAAGCCGGACGATTACACCGATATGCCGTTCAGCCCGGTCGAGCGGGAACGCACGTTGAAGGATTTCAGCGACTATTTCGCCACGCTCAACAAAAAACTGCCGGCCGGGCAGACGCTGAAGATCGAGGTGCTGGACATCGATCTGGCCGGGCGCATGTATCCGCAGCGCGGCGCCGACGATATCCGCGTCATGACCGGCGGCGCCGACTGGCCGCGCATGCATCTGCGCTACACGCTGGCGGACAACGGCCAGGTGCTGCGCAGCGGCGACGAGGAGATCGCCAGCATGAATTACCAGTGGAACCGCACCAGCTATTTCGACAGCGACCCGATGCGCTACGAAAAACAGATGCTGGACGACTGGTTCAACAAAACCATCGTGCCCAAGGTGGCGCAGCGTTAGTTCAGTCGAGGCGGTTGACTTTGGGGAACTTGGCCAGGAACTCCGGCGGCATCGGCGTGACCTCGCGGCGGTGATAGTTGAAGAACACGAAACCGTACTTGGCCAGCGCCACCAGCGTGCCGTCCCGCGGGCGGGTGATGCGGAACACGATGTCGCCGCCATACTGGTTGAAATCCATCACGCCGACCTCGAAGATCAGCTGGTCGCGCGCGTGCGCCTCGGCCTTGTAGGTGGTGGCCAGGTCGGTGACGATGATGCCCAGGCCGTCGGTGCCGGTTTCCTGCAGCCCGTACTCGAACAGGAAACGCGCGCGCGCTTCCGAGATCATCGAGATCATCGAATCGTTGCCGAGGTGGTTGGCGCCGTTGATGTCGGTCACCCGCACCGTCAGCTGGGTGGAGAAAATAAACAGGTCGTCCGGAAAATCCAGCTTGAGGCGGGCCATGGGCGTGCTTTCTTGTCGATGATCACGCCATTCTAACGCAGCCGCATGGCCCCGTCCTGCCTCCTGCGTCCTGCTTGCCGCTTACAGCAGCTCGCTGAGGAACACCAGCGTATTGCCGTGCGCGGCGGCGGCGGCGCGCTGCTGGTAGGAGGCGCGGTGGTTGCAGTTGAAGCCGTGCTCGGCGTCGTCGTAGACGTGGATTTCCACCTGCTCATTGTGCTCGAACGTCTCGGCGATGCGTTTCACGGCTTCGTTCGGGATATGGTCGTCCCTGGCGCCGAAGTGCATCAGCACCGGCACCTTGATCTCCGGCGCGCGCTCCAGCGCGTTCTGGATGCCGCCGCCGTAGTAGGCGACGGCGGCATCGACCAGGCCGTTGGCGGCCGTGTGGTAGGACAGGCGGCCGCCGAAGCAGTAGCCGAGCGCGGCGACCTTGCCGCTCACGCCGTCCAGGCCGCGCAGCACCTTCAGGGTGGCTCCGATGTCCTGCTGCGCCTTGGCGAAGTCGGTGGCCTGCATCAGTTCGACGGCGCGCTGCCAGCCGGCTTCATCGTAACCCAGCTCGATGCGGGCGCCGTGGCGCCAGAACAGGTCCGGCGCCAGCACCACGTAGCCGTCGGCCGCGTACTGGTCGGCGACGTTGCGGATGTGCTGGTTGACGCCGAAGATTTCTTGCAGCAACACGATGCCGGGGCCCTTGCCGCCGCGCGGCAGCGACAGGTAGGCGCCGAAGGCGCCGTCGGCGCTGTCGATCTCGATCCACTGGGAGTTGGTTTCCATGCTGGTCCTTGTGCGATGGTCAGAAAGCGGCCATCGTAACCTGTTTTGCCGGCGCTTGCAGCCCGGCCGTTTCAGTTGTACACCTCGCGCAGATAGATCAGCGGGCCGGAGCGGTAGACGCCGAAGATGACGGTGCCGAAGCCGCTCGGCAGATACTTGATCAGCTCCGCCTTGTCCTTGTCCGGGTCGTTGTCGAAGGCGGTGTTGTGCAGCGCCACCTCGACCAGGCCGTTGCGGGTCAGCGCCGGCGTTGGCTGGGTCAGGCGGAAGATGCCCTTGCCGTTGCGGAAGGTGATGCTCTCGGTGGCCAGCTTGGGCATGGCGCTGGCGTTGCAGGGCTGGGCCGCGTTGCCGCTGTACAGCCCGTTCTTGCAGTTGCGGTACTGGAGGTAGTAGGTCTTGACGCCGGCGTCGGTGCGCGACAGCGACACCGTCAGCGCCTGCGACTGCGCCGCCGGCTGGCTCGGGTCTTCCGGCGCAAAGCGCGGGTTGAACACGTAGGCCCTGCCGTTCCAGTACTGCGCCTTGGCGGTCACCGGCACCGTGCCGGTCAGCGGGCCGCTGACGCTTTCGATGTCCAGCCGGCCGCTGACCACGGTGATCGGCGGCTCGGCGAAGCCGGCCGAGCTGGCGCCGTCGCTGTCGGTGGCGCGCACGGTGATCGTGGTCGGCGCCGTCGGCGCGGTGGCGAAGTCGTAGCTGGGCAGGAGGTTGGTTGCCGCGCCGGCCAGCGTGCCGACGGTTTTCTTGCTGGCCGGGTCGTAGGCAAAGGTGAAGGGCGGCGTGGCGGGCGGGGTCTTGGTCCAGTTGAAGTCGCCGACGCTGCTGGGGACCGCGGCGCTCGGGGTCGCCGTGCTCCATGCGCTGAGCGCGATCGGGCGCGCCGCCGCGCCGACATAGTTCTGCGGCGACAGGTAGGCGCCGCTGGCGTCCTTGAGGCCGACGTAGGCGTTGATCAGCAGCGGGATCGGCTGCTTGGAGTAAACGAACTTGCCGTTGGCGTTGCTGCCAGCGCAGGGGTTGCTCAAGCCGGTGCTGGCGCAGTCCATCGGCGTGCCGGCCAGCAGCGCGACGTCGAAATGGTCGGGCACGAAAGTCAGGTCGACCGACTGCTGCGGGTTGAAGCCGGTGGTCGGGTTGCCCAGGTAGTAGCCGTTGCTGCCGTCCAGCTTGACCGTGACGCGCAGCGTGCCGGTGTCGTCGAAGCGCCATTGTCCCGGCGTGCCATCGGTGGCGTCGGCCACGCCGTTGGCGATGCCTTTGTAGCTGCCGATGGTGAGCGGGGCGTTGCCGTTGATGGGGTTGATCAGCACCGGCGTCGGCAGCATGAAGTTCTGTGGCGTCGGGCTCTCGCGGCCGAAGTTTTTGGTCGGCACATCATTGTAGTTGAGGGCGGTCAGGCGTACTTTGAATGGCTCGCTGGCCTTGGCAAAGGCGGTCGCCGAAAAGAAATTGGCCGGCGTGTTGATGCGGATCGGTTCGAGCTTGATCTTGGCCGGCGCGGTGGTGAACTGGGTCGTGCCGCTGGCGCTCAGGCCGTTGGTGGCGTAGGCGGCGCTCAGGCTGGTCACGCCGACCTCACTGTATTGCAGCGATGGCGACGGCGTGGCCACGCCGTTGCTGTCGAAGGTGAGATTGACGTCGGTGGTGCCGCCGCCGCAGCTGAGGTTGGTGCCGGCGACGCTCACCCCGACCGCGTTGGCGTTGGCCGGCAGCGGATTGAGGTAGCCGCAGCTGAACTTGACCGGCACGGTGGCGCCCTGCACCAGCGGCACGCAGCTGCCCAGGGGTGAGTTCTTCAGCGCCTGCACGCTGAGCTTGACGTTGGGCGTCATCGCCACATGGTCGGGCGCGCTCAGCACCAGGCCCTCGTCCTTGAACACCATCTGGCAACTGGCGTTGTTGGCGCCGGTGTTCTGGCAGACGTTGGCGTTGTTGACGCCGGCAGCGGTGGCCGACAGCGTGACGCCGGCGTTGCCGGTGGCGGTGCTGTAGCGCACCTGCGCGTTGGTGGTGCCGGTCACGTTGACATCGCCGCCGCCCGGCGACAGCGTAACCTTGGTGGTGGTGCTGACGGTGGCGGTGCAGGCGGCGTTGGCGCAGGCCTTCAGTTCCACCGTCTGCGGCTGGCAGGTCAGGCCGAAGCCGCTGTGCTTGATCTGGAAGTGGTGCACCGCCGAGGTCCCGCTGGTGCACTGCAGCGGATGGTTGTAGAAGAGCGGCCTGAGGACGCAATTGCATTGACTGCCTAACAGGCCGGTGCAGGTGATGAAGCCGGTCACCACGTTGTCGTAGTCGAGGTAGATGGTATTGACGGCCGCGTTGCCGTAGATGTTGGCATTGCTGTTTTGTGTGACGACGTTGCGCGCGCTCAGATCGCCGTTGATACTGCTGCCGGCCTGCATCAGGACGTCGCCGCTGACGGTGACGTTGCCATTGATGTTGGCGCCGGCCGCGTTCATCAGCAGGCCGCCGGCGTTGACGGTGCCGGTCACGGTGGTGCCGGAGCCCATGTTCAATATGCCGGTGGTGTTGATGTCGCCGGTGACCTTGGAATTGGCGGGCGCCAGCACGATGCTGGGCGAGCTCAGATCGCCGTTGACGGTGCTGCCCGAGCCGAGCAGGAAGGACAGGCTGGCGTTGACCGAGCCGTTCAGTGTCACGCCCGAATTGGTGGTGACGATGGTGCCGCTGATGTCGCCGCCGACGGTGATGCCGGAATCGATGTAGACGGTGGTGGTGGAGGTGATCGAGCCGTCGATCCGGCCCGGCGAGTTGGTCGTCACCGCGCCGGCGGTCACATTGCCGTTGACCCGGATGTTCGAGCCGAGGGTGGCCACGCCGCTGGCGTTGACCGAGCCGGTGATGGTCACGGCCGAGCCGGTGTTGAGGCTGCCGGCGCTGACCGAGCCGTTGATCGTCATGCTGGAGTTGAGCGCGAGGTTGCCGCCGGCGATGAGCGTGCCGCCACCGATGTCGACCGAGGCCGGGTTGACATTGGACAGGTCGATGCTGGTCAGACCGGCGCTGCGCAGCACCGAGGTTCTACCCATGATCAGGCCGTTGTTGAACGTGGGGGCAAATCCGGTGTTGGTGATCACCGTATAGCCGTCGGCGATGATGACCTTGTCGTTCCAGACAGGCAGTTGGATGCTGAGGCAGGTGTAGGTTTTGGTCGCGGCGGCGAGCGAACAGTTGCCGATGGCGCCGCCGTTGAAGTTGACGTCGGCGGCGGCGTTGCCGCTCCAGGCCAGCAGCAGGGCGGCGGCCCAGCAGCCGCGGCGCAACATGGTCAAAAAATTAATCCACACGGAACAGTCCTTAAAGATCACTGCCTGAATTATAGGCGGTTAAGCACCGTTGCCGCGTGGAATTTTATTAAGGGTTGGCTGTCAGCGTTTGACCTTGCCGAAGGCGTCGCCGGCTTTCCAGGTCTGCATGGTGGGCGCGTTGGCCACCTCGTAGCCCAGGTTGAGCGTGAACTGCGCCTGCTGCACCATGCCCGACAGGTCCCAGTCGGCGTGGTACTGGTCGCTCGGCTGGTGGTAGTCCTGCTTGAACGCCACCAGGCGCGCGCTGTTTTTCCGCTGGTCTTGCACGAAGTCGAAGTGGCCGTCGCCGGAGAACACCGCCGAGCCGACGTTGAACGCCGGCACGCCGGCCTTGGCGAACGAGAAGTGGTCGGCGCGGAAGTAGGCGCCCGACAGGTCGGGAATGGCCGGCGCCAGCTTCATGCCCATCTTGCTGGCCACCACGCCGGCCGCCTCGTACAGGCTGCTGCGCTCGGCGCCGGCGACGCCGATGTCGCGCGTCTTGCCGACGAAGTTCATCGAATCGAGGTTCAGGTCGGCGCTGGTCTTGTTCAGCGGCCAGGCCGGATCGCGGATGTAGGCGGTGCTGCCGAGGAAGCCGGTTTCCTCGCCGGCCGGCCACAGGAAGATCTGCGTGCGTTTGGCCGGCTGCTTGACCGCCGCCTGCGCCATGGCCAGCAGCGCGGCCACGCCGGAACCGTTGTCGATGGCGCCGTTCCAGATGTTGTCGCCTTGCTGGTCCGGGTCGATCCCCAGGTGGTCCCAGTGCGCCGAGTAGATCACCGCTTCCGACTTGAGTTTCGGATCGGCGCCCGGCACGATGCCGACCACGTTGTACTGCTCGATCTGGCGGATCTTGCTTTGCATTTGCGCGTGCATGGTCAGCTTCAGATCGACCGGGCGGAAGTCACGGCGCTCGGCGTTGGCGCGCAACTGGTCCAGATCGAAGCCGCCGGCGGCGAACAGCGCGCGCGCCGTGTCTTCCTGCAGCCAGCCTTCGAGCTGGTTGCCGCTGCCGGCCAGGTGGAAGCGCTCGTGCGCGAAGCTGGTGGCCGGCACGCTCCAGCCGTAGGAGGCCGACGGCGTGGTGTGGATCAGCAGCGCGCCGGCGGCGCCCTGGCGCAGCGCCTCCTCATACTTGTACATCCAGCGGCCGTAGTAGGTGTAGGCCTTGCCGGCGAAGCGGTTCGGTTCCTCGGCGGTCGGCTGCGGGTCGTTGACCATCATGACCAGGATCTTGCCCTTGACGTCGACGCCCTTGTAGTCGTCCCATTTTTCTTCCGGTGCGATGGCGCCGTAGCCGACGAACACCAGCGGCGCGTCGAGGGTGACGTCTTCCTTGCCGCTCATGGTGCCGATCAGGATCTCGGTGCCGATGGCCGGCGTCAGCGTTTTGCCGCCGGCGGCGCTGAAGCGGGCAACACTGCCCGGCAGCAGCTTGGTGCCCTCGGCTTTCACCAGTTGGCGATAGGTGCCGTCGGCCAGCGGCTTGAGGCCGAGCACCGCCGCCTGCGTTTCCAGATAGCGCACGGTGAGGTCGCCGCCGCGCTGGCCGGTGCCGCGGCCTTCGAACAGGTCGTCCGCCAGCAGCGACAGGTGGGCGCGCAGCGGCGCCTCGGCCACCACGGGTGGTTGGGCGTGGGCCTGCAAGGCCATGCCGGCGGCGAGGGCGAGAACGGGAAGACGCATGTTTACTCCATAGTGGGGGCGGAAGGCGGTAATCTTACTGCATACCGACAATAAAGGAGAGACATGAACACGATCATCATCACGGGCGCCTCGGACGGCATCGGCGCGGAAATCGCGCGGCAACTGGCGCGCCGGCATGGCGCCAGGGTGGCGCTGGTGCTGGCGGCGCGCAATGCGGCGATGCTGGAGCAGGTGGCGGCGCAGTGCGCGGCGTCGGGCGCGCAGACGCTGGTGGTGCCGACCGACGTCTCGGTGCAGGCGCAGTGTGTGGCGCTGATCGCCGCCGCCGTCGCCCGCTTCGGCGCCATCTCCGCGCTGATCAACAACGCCGGCCGCTCGGCGCACGCGCTGTTCGAGGAGGTGGAGGACCTGGCCTGGTACGAGGAGCTGATGCGGATTAACCTGTGGGGCAGCGTGTGGTGCACGCATGCGGCGCTTCCTTATTTGAAGCAGTCGCGCGGGCGCGTCGTCGCGGTGTCGTCGCTGGCCGGGCTGGTGGGCGTGCCGGGACGCACCGCCTACAGCGCCACCAAGTTCGCCATGGGCGGCTTCTTCGAGGCGCTGCGCGCGGAATTGAAGCCAGCCGGCGTCAGTGTGACCACCGCCTATCCGGGCGTGGTGGCGACGCGGATCCGTCACCGCGGCTACAACGCGGCCGGCGGCCAGCTGGGACACAGCAGCCTGAAAGAAGATAGCGCCATGTCGGTGGAGCGGTGCGCGGCGCTGATCATCGACGGCATGGCGGTGCGCCGGCGCGAGGTGGTGATGTCGGCCAAGGGCAAGCTGGGACGCTGGCTGAAATTGATCGCGCCGGGGCTGGTGGAGAAAATCGCCTTGGCCGCGCTGCGGAAAGACGACAAGCGTTGATTGTAAGCATTTGTAATTCCGGTCAACGCGACATTTCGACGCCGCGTTTTTTGCTCATGCGACACGGGATTGTCCCGATGCCGAAACCTCGAAAAGGAATTCATCATGAACAAAGTAATCGCCTCTCTGATCGCCGGCCTGTTCGCAACCGCAGCCTTCGCACAAACGCCTGCCGCCACCCCTGCCGCCGCTGACACCAAGCCGGCCGTGACGCAAAAAGCCGAAGCGAAACCTGCCGCCAAGAAGAAGGCTCACCACAAAGCCAAAGAATCCAAAACCGCAGAAGCCGCACCAGCAGCCGCTGCGCCAGCACCAGCAACCAAGTAAGCAGTCAAGTAAGCAGTCAAGTAAGCAGTAAATTAACGTTATAAATTGTATAAATTAATTTAAAGGATTGAATCATGAAAAAAGTCATCGCTACCCTGATCGCCGGCCTGTTCGCTTCCGCTGCTTTCGCCCAGGCTCCCGCCGCTTCGGCCTCCGCCTCGGCGTCGGCACCAGCCGCCGCTGCCGCCGCCGCGCCTGCCGCCAGCGCGCCGGCCAAGAAAATGAAGCACCACAAGAAAGAAAAAGCCGCCGCTTCGGCATCGGCTTCGGCATCGACCCCGGCGCCAGCCGCTTCGGCACCCGCCGCCAGCAAGTAATTAAGCCTGGTGCTTGACGCGCCGCCCCGGACCCTCAGGGCCTGGGCGGCGCAAGAGGGAAGACGGATTCCAACTCCGTCTTCCTTTTTTTTTGCCTGTCGTGATTCCCGCGCGGCATGGGTTCCGGCCTGCGCCGGAACGACGTTGTGATTCGGTCATTTGTGGGGCATTTCATGCAAAAAAGCGCTTGTTCCGCTCAGACAGAGTAAACTACGCACAAATTTCTTTCGCAATTCGGCGATTCGAACAATTTTTTTGAGTGACGCCATGTCTGACCCAACTTCCCCTATTACCCTGTTTTCCGACCTCAATCTGGGCGCGCCGCTGCTCAAAGCGCTGAGCGACGTCGGTTACGAGACCCCTTCGCCGATTCAGGCGGCGACCATTCCGCTGCTGCTGGACAACCGCGACGTGCTGGGCCAGGCCCAAACCGGCACCGGCAAGACCGCCGCTTTCGCGCTGCCGGTGCTGGCGCGCATCGATATCAAACAGACCGCGCCGCAGGCGCTGGTGCTGGCGCCAACGCGCGAACTGGCGATCCAGGTCGCCGAGGCGTTTCAGACCTACGCCAAGCACATTCCCGGCTTCCACGTGCTGCCGATCTACGGCGGCCAGAGCTACGGCCCGCAGCTGTCGGCGCTGCGCCGCGGCGTGCACGTCGTGGTCGGCACGCCGGGCCGCGTCATCGATCACCTGGATAAAGGCTCGCTCGACCTGTCCAAGCTGAAAACGCTGGTGCTGGACGAGGCCGACGAAATGCTGCGCATGGGCTTCATCGACGACGTCGAGCGCATCCTGCAAGAGACGCCGGCGTCGCGCCAGACCGCGCTGTTCTCGGCCACCATGCCGTCGGCCATCCGCCGCATCGCCAACACCTACCTGAATCAGCCGAAGGAAGTGACGGTCGCCGCCAAGACCGGCACCAACGAGAATATCCGCCAGCGCTACTGGCTGGTGTCCGGCATGCACAAGCTCGACGCGCTGACCCGCATCCTGGAAGCCGAGAACTTCGATGGCATGATCATCTTCTCGCGCACCAAGCTGGGCACCGAGGAGCTGGCGCAGAAACTGCAGGCGCGCGGCTTCTCGGCGGCCGCCATCAACGGCGACATTCAGCAGGCACAGCGCGAGCGCACCGTGCAGATGCTCAAGGACGGCAAGATCGATATCCTGGTGGCGACCGATGTTGCCGCCCGCGGCCTGGACGTCGAGCGCATTTCGCACGTGGTCAACTACGACGTGCCGCACGATCCGGAAAGCTACACCCACCGCATCGGCCGCACCGGCCGCGCCGGCCGCAGCGGCGAGGCGATCCTGTTCATCACGCCGCGCGAAAAAGGCTTGCTGAAGATGATCGAGCGTTCGACCCGTCAGCCGATCAGCCAGCTGGAGCTGCCGACCATCCAGGCGGTCAACGATGTGCGGATCGCCAAGTTCAAACAGCAGATCACCGATACGCTGGCCGAGGGCGGCCTGGAACTGTTCCAGTCGCTGATCGAGGACTTTGAACAGGAGCACAATGTGCCGGCGGTGGAAATCGCCGCCGCGCTGGCCAAGCTGGCGCGCGGCGACGTGCCGCTGTTGCTGGACAAGAAACAACAGACGCAGTGGGAAGAACGTCCGGCACGCCAGGACTTCGACCGTCCGGATCGTGGTGACCGTGGCGACCGCTTCGAGCGCGGCGAGCGCTTTGAGCGTCCGGAGCGCGGCGAACGTTTCGCCAAGAAGGAGCGCATCGCGCGTGACTCCGAGCCGGGCATGCGCACTTACCGCATCGAAGTCGGCTACCAGCATGGTGTCAAGCCGGGCAACATCGTCGGCGCCATCGCCAACGAGGGCGGCATCGACTCGAAGAACATCGGCCGTATCGAGATCTTCGACGACTTCACGGTGCTGGACATGCCGGACTCGCTGAGCCGCGAGGCGCTGGAAATGATGGCCGGCATCCGCGTGGCCGGCCAGGCGCTGCGCATCAGCGTCGATGGCCAGGGGGCGCCGGCGCAGACGTCTTCCCCGGCTTCGGCCCCTGCCGCCAAGCCGGCGCGCGCCGACAAACCGGTTCGCGCTGAAAAACCGGCTGGCTCGCCGCTGGACCGCACCGTGCGCGCCGCCGCCGTTGCCGATGAGGTGGAGGACGCGCCGGCCAAGAAGAAAAAGGAAAAACCGGGCAAGCTGTCGGTGCCGATGAGCGCCTTCCGTGTCGAGGTGGGCCGCGCCAATGAGATCACGCCGGCCAACATCGTCGGCGCCATCGCTAACGAGACCGGGCTGGAAGCGAAGTACATCGGCCGCATCGAGATCTTCGAGCACCACTCGATGCTGGAACTGCCGGACGGCATGCCGGACGATATGTTCAAGAGCCTGGGCAAGGTCTGGGTCGGCGGCGCGCAGCTGAAGATCAGCCAGGTCGACCGCATGCCGCCGGAATCGGCCAAGCATACGCCGCCGAAGAAACCGGCGCCGGGCGCCAAGCCGAAAGGCAAAAAGTACTAATCACCAACAAGGGGCCGCAAGGCCCCTTTTTCTATCCCCACGCTGGTGCTGGATCGCACCAGAACAAGGCTTGCCGACTGCTAGCCAGCGGCTTTCCCCGCTGAAAGCCGCTGGCCCGCTTATTGCATATGTGACAGCACGTACGTGATAAAGGGCGGCGGCATCAGCGCCTTCAAACCGAAAAAATCAAGCGTGGGAGCAGAACCAATGACCGCATTCAAGTTCAAGGCGCGCTGATGCTGCTGCGCAACGACCTGCTGCACTACACGCATCCGTCGCCGCGCACCGTCCGCATCCTGTGGATCGCCCCAGGGCAAAGCCACGCCTATGTCTTCGACGTGGCGGCGTTGTCGGCGGATGTCGAGATGATCCAACTGTCGGTGCTGCACGCCGATATCCTGGCCGGCCACGCGCGCGTGCTGCCGGCCGATCCCTATCTGATGGTGGTCAGTCAGGAACTGCTGCCGCCCAAGCACCTGCAACTGCGGGCGCGCGCCTGGCGCATCATCGCGCCGCTGGTGGCGCAGGAGCCGGCCATCTACGAGGCGCGCCTGCGCGGCCAGCTGATCGCCAACGCGATCGCCGAGCATGGCGTGTCGCATCCCACCATTTACCGCTATCTGCGCCGCTACTGGCAGCGCGGGCAGACGCCCAACGCGCTGCTGCCGGACTACGGCAACTCGGGCGGGCGCGGCAAGGTGCGGCGGGCGTCGGCGGGCGTCAAGCGCGGACGCCCGCGCAAGAACCACGCCGACGCCGGTCCCGGCCTGAACGCGGACGAGGAGATCCGCCGCGTGTTCCGCGTGGCCACGGCGCGCCACGCGGCCAGCGGCGAACGCTTTTCGCGGCTGGCCGCCTACCAGCAGATGCTGGACGATTTCTTCATCGAGCGTCGTATCGACGACGCCGGCCGGGTGCACACCACGCCGGGCAGCGTGGCGAAGGAGGTGCCGAGTTTCGGTCAGTTCAATTACTGGCTCGATCAGGACGACGACCGGCCGCCGGAAGTGGTGCGCCGTCAGGCGCCTGCCACGCTGGCGGGGCAGGCGGTGGCGCCGGCGCTGAACCCGGACACCTTGCCATCCGGCCGCCCCGGCGCCGGCTTCTATCTGGACGCGGTGCGCGCCGACGTGCGGCTGGTGTCGCGCGAGGACCGCCAGCAGGTGGTCGGCCGGCCCTTGGTGTACGTGGTGACGGACAGCTTCAGCCGCATGGTGTGCGGGCTGTATGTGGGCATGGGCGAGCCGCAGTGGCAGCACGCCATGCTGGCGCTGGCGCACTGCGGTGCCGACAAGGTGCGCTACGCCGGTCAGTTCGGGCGCGCCATCGGGCCCGAGCTGTGGCCCTGCCAGCACTTGCCGGAGACGCTGTTCGCCAACACCGCGCTGACGCGGGGCTGGAGCGGCGACGCGCTGCTCAACAACTTCAATATGCGCTGCGTGGCGGTGGAGGATGGCCCGTCCGACTGGCGCGCGCTGCTGGACAAGCGTTTCGGCCTGCTGGCGCCGGACGCGCCCGGCGCGCCATGCCGGCTCGATGGTGTGCTGGATATCAACCAGTTTACCCGCATCGTCATCGACTGCATCCTGTACTACAACAACCGGCAGTCGCTGGCCAACGCCGATGGCGCCACGCCGCGCCGCCTGTGGGACTGGGGCGTGCGGCATCGCGGCGGCGGCCTGAAGGTCTATCCGGAACACCTGATCCGCTGCAGCCTGATGCCGGTGGCGCAGGCCAGCGTGACGGCCGAGGGTATCGTGCTGCACGGCGGCGTGTACACCTGCGCGCGCGCCGCCGGCGAACGCTGGTTTGAGCGCGCGCGTCTGCGTGGTGGCTGGAGCGTCAAGGTGGCCTACGATCCGGCCAGCCTGGAGACCGTGTACCTGCTGGACCCGGCCACGCCGATGCAGTTCCATCCGTGCCAACTGGTGGCGGCCGCCCCGGCCCCCGCACCATCGCGCGGCAGCACGCCGAGCTACGCCAGTTTCGTCGCTTAACTGACGTTCCACCTTTGTGCGCTGCATCGTTAAGGTGCGGCGCTTTTTTTTCGTCGGTTTCCCGTCATTGAATAAAGTTTGTCGCCCGCGCCCCGGCGCCGGGCGCGCGGACGGGTTTTTCATGGCGCACGAAAACACATTGTTTTATATCGTTTATGGCGTTCCTACGTGATTGCCGCAGTTGCCGAAAAGTGTTTATTTTTTGCACATCCGTGGCACGCCGCTTGCTAAAGAAGAGTTATTGAGCAGACTGGTGAGGAAGAAGATGGAACAGAATGTAAAACAGTATAAATCGTTTATGTCATTTACCAGAAGGGATTTTCTGTACCGGGCGGCGGCCGTTGGCGGCACCGGCTTGCTATTGAATACCATGAACGCCTGGGGCATGGGCATCGCCTCCACCGCGTCGGCGCCGCCGGTGCTGAGCGGCAGCGGCAAGGGCAAGAAGGTGCTGATCCTGGGCGCCGGCCTGGCCGGCATGACCGCCGCCTTTGAGCTGGAGAAGCTGGGCTACAAGGTGCAGATTCTGGAAGCGCGCGCCTTTGCCGGCGGCCGTTGCCAGACGGCGCGCAAGGGTTTCAGCCTGACCGAGTTGGGCGGCGAAAAGCAGACCTGTGCGTTCGACCAGGGTCAGTACATCAATCACGGTCCGTGGCGCATTCCGCTGTTCCACCGTTCGACGCTGCACTACACCAAGCTGTTCGAGGTGCCGCTGGAGGTGATGGTCAACGAAAACGATCACGCCTACGCGTATTCGGAAAACGCCGGACCGCTGGCCGGCAAGCGGGTGCGCATCAAGGAAATTAAGGCCGACATGCGCGGCAACGTGGCTGAGCTGCTGGCCAAGTCGGTCAAGAACCATGCGCTGGACCAGGAGCTGACCGCCGATGATCAGCGCCTGCTGCTGGACTATCTGCAGCACGAGGGCGCGCTGTCGGCCGGCGACCTGAAATACAAGGGCCGCAGCGGCCGTGGCTGGGCCACCAATCCGGGCGCCGGCATGAATCCGGGCGTGGCCACCGATCCGCTGGGCTTCAAGGATCTGCTGGCGTCGAAACTGGGCGCGGTGTACAGCGCGGTGCACGACTTTCCGATGCAGGCGACCATGTTCCAGCCGGTGGGCGGCATGGACGCCATCGCCAAGGCGTTCGAGAAGCGCGTCGGCCGCAACATCCGCTACAAGACCGAGGTGCAGACGCTGCGCCAGAACGCCGAGGGCGTGACCGTCACCTTCAAGGATACCGGCAGCGGCAAGGGCGGCTCGATCAGCGCCGACTACTGCCTGTGCACCATTCCGCTGTCGGTGCTGCGCCGGATCGACACCGATTTCTCGGACCAGTTCAAGCAGGCGGTGGCCTCGGTGGCGTATGCGCCGGTGGGCAAGATCGGCCTGCAGATGAAGCGCCGCTTCTGGGAGGAGGATGACCACATCTACGGCGGCCACAATATGACCGACCTGAAAGGCATCAACACGATCTCGATGCCGTCCTATGGCTTCCAGAAGCAGAAGGGCGTGCTGCTCGGCTATTACCAGTATCAGACGCAGGCGATCGAGGTCAGCGCCTTGTCGCCGAAGGAGCGCGCCGAGTTCGCGCTGGCGGCGGGACAGAAGATCTTCCCGCAGTACACCGAGAACTTCGACAGCGCCTTCTCGGTGGCCTGGCACCGGGTGCAGTACAACCTGGGCGGCTGGGCCGAGTGGACCGAGAAGACCCGCGCCGCCGCCTACCCGACCTTGCTGGAGGGCGAGGGCCGCATTCTGCTGGCCGGCGAGCACCTGAGCTATCTGACCGGCTGGCAGGCCGGCGCCATCGAATCGGCATGGCAGCAGATCGCCAAGATCCATGAGAGGGCCAGCGCATGAAGCACACGTTGATCAAGGCGGCGGCACTGCTGGTGGCGGCGCTGGCGGCGGCGGCGACATCGCCGGTGCGGGCGCAGGAGGCGGCGGGCGACGGCAAGGCGCTGTTCCTGAAAAACTGCGCGGCCTGCCATCAGGCCAGCGGCAAGGGCATCCCCGGCGCCTTCCCGGCGCTGGCCGGCAGCAAGTTCGTGCAGGGCCAGGGCGGCGACGTCGCCAGCGTGCTGCTGAAGGGACGCGGCGGCATGCCGGACTTCAGCGGCTCGCTCAGCGACCGCGATATCGCCAGCGTGCTGACCTTTGTGCGCAGCAGCTGGGGCAACAAGGCCGCCGCGCTGAGTGAGAGCGAGGTCGGCACGCTGCGCACGGCGCTGGGCGTCGAGAGCTTTGGCGATACCGCCATGTCCAACAAGCACTAAACAACATTTAAAAACACCAACAACACCGAGAGAGAGCCAGCATGAAAAAAGTATTCGCAGCCTTGTTGATCAGCGCCGCTTTTGGCAGCGCCGGCGCCGCACCGAAGGGCGACATCGTGCGCCACAAGATTCCCAACTCGGACTTTCCGATCGCGCTGGCGGTGACGATTCCGCCCACCGCCACCATCCATTTCATCAGCGGCCAGGTGCCGGCGGTAGTCAACAAGGAGGTGGCGGGCGACACGATCGCGGCCTTCGGCGACACCAAGACGCAGTCGGAGACGGTGCTCAAAAAGATCAAGGAAATCCTGCAGGGCATGAAGCTGGAGATGTCGGACGTGGTGAAGATGCAGGTGTTCCTGGTCGGCGATCCGGCCAATGGCGGCAAGGCCGACACCAAGGGCTTCATGGAGGCGTACACGCAGTACTTCGGCGGCGCCCAGCCCAACCTGCCGGCGCGCGCCGTGGTGCAGGTGGCGGGGCTGAGCAATCCGGGCTGGCTGGTGGAGATCGAAGTGGTCGCGGCGAAAAAATAATCGGCAGTTGAGGGCTTACTTGGTTTTTCTTTTAAAAAATGGGGATTAAAAATATGCAAAAAGCCACACTCAAGATCGGCGTTGCCGCCGTGTTGTCCACCCTGGCGTTCGGCGCCTGGGCGGAAGATGTCGAACCGGCGGCGGACGCCGCCACGCCCAACGCCGGCGCGGTGATCGTTACCGGCACCCGCACCAGCGGCCTGAAAGTGGAGAACAGCGCCTCGCCGATCCAGGTGCTGGACGCGGCGTCGCTGCAGCGCACCGGCCAGCCGGACCTGATCCAGGCGCTGGCGCAGAATCTGCCGTCGTTCAACGCCCAGGCCTTCGGTGGCGACACCGCCAACCTGACGCTGTCGGCGCGCCTGCGTGGCCTGAGCCCGAACAACACGCTGGTGCTGATCAACGGCAAGCGCCGTCACGGCACCTCGAACCTGGCGGTGCTGGGTGGCCCGTACCAGGGTGGCGCGGCGGCCGACCTGAACTACATTCCGGTGGCGGCCATCGATCATATCGAGGTGCTGCAGGATGGCGCGGCGGCGCAATATGGTTCGGACGCGATCGCCGGCGTGGTCAACATCATCCTCAAATCCAATAACAGTGGCGGCACCGCCGCCGCCACCGGCGGCGGCTACGTGGATGGTGGCGGGCGCACGCTGAGCGGCTCGGCCAACATCGGCGTCGAGCCGTTCGCCGACGCCTATCTGAGCCTGACGGCGGAATCCAAGTACCACGGCTACAGCGACCGCGGCGGCCTCGATCCGCGGGTGGTCAACCCGGCCAATATGGCGGCCTATCCGGGCATGTTCCAGCATCCCGACTATCCGCATGTGAACCACATTTCCGGCGACGCCCAGTATCACCTGAACGTGATGGCGGCCAACTTCGGCTGGGATTTCGCGCCGGACAGCCAGCTGTACGCGATCGCCACCGCCGGCCGCAAGGAGGCGCGCGCGTTCGAGAACTATCGCCTGCCGAGCCGCCTGCCGAAGATCTACCCGACCGGCTTCTCACCGAAAGAGACCATGCGCGAGGAGGATATGGCGCTGACGGTCGGCGTCAAGAGCAAGCTGGGTGGCTGGAACGTCGACCTGAGCTCGACCTATGGCCGCGACAAGTCGCGCATCGGCGTCGCCGATTCGGGCAACGTGTCGCTGTTCAACGATACCGGCTACACGCCGACCGTGTTCAAGGCCGGCGCCTTCATCGCCAGCCAGCTGACCACGACGCTGGAGGCCAGCCAGGAGTTCAATATCGGCTGGGCCAAGCCGCTCAATATCGCCGGCGGCATCGAGCACCGCATCGACAAGTATGAGATCGAGGCCGGCGACGAGGCGTCGCGCTACAAGGAGGGTTCGCAGTCGTATCCGGGCTTCTCGCTGACCGACGCCGGCAGCCATCGCCGCACCAACCAGGCCGCTTACCTCGACTTCGCCGGCAGCCCGGTGCAGGATCTGACGGTCGACCTGGCCGGCCGCTATGAGCACTTCAGCGATTTCGGCAACGCCAAGGTCGGCAAGCTGACCAGCCGTTACGACTTCTCGCCGGCGGCGGCGCTGCGCGGCACCTTCTCCAACGGCTTCCGCGCGCCGACGCTGGCCGAGTCCTACTATTCGGCCACCAACGTCGGCCCGACGTCGGCCTTCGTGCAGCTGGCGCCGAATTCGGCCGGCGCCAAACTGGTGGGCGTCGATGGCCTCAAGCCGGAACGCTCGACCAACATCAGCGTGGGCATGGTGCTCAATCCGGCCGCCAATGTGCAGATGACGCTGGACCTGTACCAGATCAAGATCCGCGACCGCATCGTCGGTTCGGGCGCGCTGTACGGCTCCGGCGGCGGCACCAACTCGCCGGCGGTGATCGCGGCGATCCGCGCCAACGGCAACGTGCTCGATAACACGGTCAGCCAGACCGGCATCAACATCTTCTCGAACGCGGTCAACACCCGCAGCCGCGGGCTGGAGTTCGTCACCACGATCAACAGCAACTACGGCAAGGCCGGCAAGGTGGACTGGTCGATCGCCGCCAACTACAACAAGGTGGAGGTGACCAAGGTCAACCAGGCGCCGGCGCAGCTGCTGCCGCAAACGCTGCTCGACAAAACGGCGATCTCGGACCTGGAGACGGCGTCGCCGAAACTGCGCGCCAACCTGGGCGCGCTGTGGAAGATCGGTAACTGGACCGTCAACCTGCGCGAGGCGATCTACGGCAAGTCGTCGGAGTGGGGCAGCGAGGATGGCTCGGTGTACCACCTGACCGAGATCAAGCCGAAGGCCATCACCGATCTGGAAGTGGGCTACAAGATCAGCAACGCCTGGTCGGTGGCGGTGGGGGCGAACAATCTGTTCAACGTGTATCCGAATGGCGTCAATCCGGCCTTGCTGGCGGACCAGCGCGCGGCCGGCGACAACGCGGCGGTGCACGTGCTGGCGACGTTCTCGCCGTTCGGCATCAATGGCGGCTACTACTACGCGCGCGCCAACTACAAGTTCTAAGCGGGGGCTTGGATCTTTTTGGGCCGCCCTTCGGGGCGGCTTTTTTTTTCAGAATGCCGGCACGCTGTGGTACGTCAGCATGACGCCGTCGGCCGACAGCGCGGCGACGCCGCTGGCAGCGGCGCATAGCCACTGCAACTTCGTGCCGCGCCCGCCGCCGATGTCGAGGGTCTGGAAGACGGCGCCGTTGCGGATGTCCAGCATAAACACAAAGCCATGTTCGGAGCCGATCGCCAGAACACGCGCATCCGCGACCGCGACGCAGCACAGCAGGTTATGGTCCAGATGCGCGATGCGGACGCAGTATTTCAGTTTATCCTCATAGCTGTTGGCGCTGTCGTCCTCCGCTTCCCATTCCGTGCCACTGTCGTCGAGCAGAACGTCGCGGCGGTCCAGGATCGCCAGCGCCTCGCTGTCGCTGGCGCCGATCTCGCGCAGCGCGGCATAATTGACGGAACGGTTGTCGCCAACGCGTCCGAGCGTGGTACGCCCGGACAGCGCGAGGGTCGCCAGGTTGAAATACAGAACCTGCCCACCGCAGCAACTGGCCGCAAGCAACCGCGCGCCAGGTAGCACCGCCAAATCGTAGATCGGCCCGTGAATGTCCGTGGTGATGTCGTGCCGCAGCGTGGTCGGCCCGGAGGCGTCAAAACGGCTGATCTCGCCCTTGCCGTTGCAGATGAACACCTCGCGCTCGCTCGGGAAGACGGCGCCGTAGTAGCTCATATTGGGGCCTTGTAGCTGATGCGCGCAACGCCAGTGGCTGTCGTCGAGGACAAACAGCTGGAAGCAGCGCATGCCGTAGATGGCAAATGCGGTGCCCCGCGGAGAGACTTCGATGCCGAAGGTGTCATCCCGCGGCACCTTGATGACGACCGGAGCGTTGCCGTCGCCGCTCCATATGGTCACTTGGTTGTTGGCGGTCTTGACGAACAGCTGCTCGCCATGCACGGCGATGGCCTGGATGGCCGATTTCGCGTTGAGCAGCCGCCGGCGCTCGAATTCATCGGCAAGCGTGACATGGCGCTGATTGTGCAGGATCACCGTCATGTCCAGTTGTCTCTCGTGGATGCGCGCAGCGTAATCGATCGCGGTGTTCACCGGAACCGCCTGCGTCAGCTGATAGTGCGGCAAGTCGCTGAGTTTGTAGCGCTTTAGCAGGCTGGAGGTGTACCACGGCCGTTGCCGCGTGGCCGAGCGCATGATGACGCGCTGCCCGACCTCGGTCAGCATCTCGGTGATCGACAGGTCATGCCGCAGCAGCAGCTCCGCGAGCTGTTCACAATAGTGGCTGTTTTGCCCTTTGCCATCGCTGGCAATGGCGCCCGATGAGGTCGAGTAGGCGATAACAACATTGGTGGCGTCGAGTGCGGCGCCGAATGTGCTGCGGTCCGCCGCCACATTTTCGGCGAACCGGTTCATATCAAAGCTGTTCCAGTGCGCGAGCGATTCGCGGCACGCGTCCAGCACCAGCAACTTGGGGCCGGCGGCGGCGGTCATTTTGCTCAGAATGTTGAGTAGAGAAACGCCATAGTGCGACAGCGTGGATGGTTGCAGCTCGGCGGGAAAGTCCGCCGGCATCACATAGCCGTTGCCGTTCATTTCCACCCCGTGCCCGGCATAGTAGACCACGCAAAACACCTCTTTGCCCTCCAGCGCCAGGGCCGCGCACCTGGCCTCGAGGGTGTCGAGCGCCGCGAGCAACTGGGGCTGATCCGGATCGGGACACAGCGTGGTGTCGAAGCCGCGCGACGTCAGCGTCTTGGCCATCAGCACGGCGTCGTTGCCGGCGTTTCCAAGCTGGTGGACGGGTTCGTTGTAGTTGGCGATGCCGATGGAAAGCGCGATGCGGTGATTCATGTTGGCGAATTGATGGTGGTGAGGAGCTCTGGCGCACCAGCGCGGCGGCGCTCTGGCGAGCGTCACCGGTTTAAGTGTAGCATGCGGCATCGGGCGGTTTGTCTGGACTGCTGTTACTGTTGATAGAGGGAGAGGCCGGATGTTGAAAAAACTACGCAGGACATTGCTGGCGGCGGCGATCGCGGGCAATGCCGGCGCCGCCGGCGCGGCCGCGCCGATGACCTTGCAGGACTATCTGGCCCTGAACGGGCCGGCGCCGGCGCGCCATGTGGCGTATGGCGCGGCGCCGTCGCAGTTCGCCGAGCTGTTCCTGCCGGCCGGCGCCGGGCCGTTCCCTGTGGCGGTGATCATCCATGGCGGCTGCTGGACCCAGGCGTTCGGCGGCATCGTGCAGATGCGCGCCATGGCCGGCGAGCTGGCGGCGCAGGGCGTGGCGGTGTGGAATGTCGAGTACCGCCGCTATGACGAGCCGGGCGGCGGCTATCCCGGCATGTATCAGGACGTGGCGACCGCGCTGGACCGCCTGCGCGCGCTGGCGCCGGAGCACCGGCTCGATTTGTCGCGGGTGGTGTTGATCGGCCATTCGGCCGGCGGCCATCTGGCGCAGTGGGCCGCCGCGCGCGCCAGGCTGCCGCGCGGCAGTCCCTTGTATGTGGCCGATCCGCTGCCGGTGCCGGTGGTGATCAGCCTGGGCGGGCTGGCCGACCTGCGCCGCGAGCAGGCGCTGATCAAGTCCAGTTGCGAGCGCGACATGGCGCAGCTGGCCGGCGTGGCCAGCGCGGCGCGGCCCGACATTTTCAGCGACACCTCGCCGGCCGAGCTGCTGCCGGCCGGCGTGCGCACGGTGCTGATCCACGGCGAGCATGACGACATCGCGCCGCTGCGCGTGGGCCAGGATTACGCCCGCCGCGCACAGGCGGCCGGCGACGCGGCCGAGGTGTTGGTGTTGCCGGGTGGCAGCCATTACGACGAGGTGGCGCCGGCGTCGCCGTCGTGGTCGATCATCGCGGCGCAGGTGCGCCAGGCGCTCGGCTTGCCACGCTGAGCAACCATCGATTTATTCGATGTGTTAATCAGGAATATTCGAGTTGTTTGCCGGTCCGGCGTCCCTATCTTGGTGCTGTCATCCACCGAGAAGAGGAGCGCTGATCATGCATATCGCCATACAATCGAACGGTCTGGTTCTGACCGAGGGCCTGCGGGCCTATGTCCACCGCCGCCTGAAAACCTCGGTCGGCTGGGCGCTGACGCGCCGGCTGGCGGTCTGGTTGTCCGACATCAACGGCCCGCGCGGCGGCCGCGACAAGCGCTGCAAGATTCAGATCAGCCTTGATCACGGCAAGACCGTGGTGATCGAGAACACCGAGGAGGATTTGTACGTGGCGATCGACCGCGCCGCCGACCGCGCCGACCGTGCGCTGGCGCGCGAGCTGGCCCGCCGCCGCGCCTTCACCCATGAAAAGCTCGATATGGCCGAGCCGCCGGAGCTCAGCGAACCAGCGGCGGACAGCGCTCGGCCGGATACTTGATGGCGTTGAGCGCCATCTTGTCGACGGCGGCGGCGTGCAGGTCGACCTCCAGCCGGTCGGCCAGCTGCACCAGGTAGAGCAGCACGTCGGCCAGCTCGTGGCGCACGGCGGCGCGGCCGGCGTCGCTCAGTTCGTTGCCGGTCGGCAGCCACTGGAAGTGTTCGACCACTTCGGCCACCTCGACCGACAGGGCCATGGCCAGGTTTTTCGGCGTGTGGAAGGGCGCCCAGTCGCGTTCGCGGGCGAACTGGCGCGTGCGGTCGCGCAGGTCGTGCAGGTCGGAAGTATTCATGGCCGCTATGGTAACACCGCTGTTTGCGCGTTTCAGCCCCGCTTTTCGACCGTTGGTCGCATCGACGCCGCGCGCGGCTGGTCGTTTGGCTATAGTGGCCACACTATCACTTCCAGGACTGACCATCATGCGCCGCACCCTGATCGCTCTCGCCACTCTTTCCATCGTCGCCGGTTGCGCCGTCATCGTCGTGCCGGACGGCGGCGACGGCGGCTACCGTTCCAGCTTCAGCGCCAACGCGGTGCAGGGCGATGGCCAGCCGCTGGTCGAGCAGCGCCAGGTGGCCACGCTCGACGGCTTCGAGGTCAACGGCCCGATGCAGGTCGAGGTGCGGGTCGGCCAGCAGACCGCCTTGCAGATCGAGGGCGACAGCAATATCGTGCCGCTGGTGCGCACCGACGCCAGCGGCGGCACGCTGCGGGTGTGGATCGATGGCAGCATCCGCACCAGCCAGCCGCTGCGCGTGCTCTACAGCACGCCGGTGCTGCGCCATCTGAGCGCCAACGGTTCCGGGTCGCTGACGGTCGATGGCCTGAACGGCGCGCCGCTGGAGTTGTCGCTCAACGGTTCGCGCGGCGTGCGCCTGGCCGGCCGGGTGGCGCGGCTGGATGCGCGACTCAACGGTTCCGGCGGCCTGAACGCGTCGGCGCTGGAAAGCGGCAGCGCCAGCGCGCGCCTGAACGGCTCCGGCCGGCTGGACCTGGGCCGCGTCAACGGCGAGGCGCTCAGTCTGGACCTGCGCGGCTCGGGCGGCGCCCAGGCCAGCGGCAACGTGCGCAGCATGACGGTGCGCCTGAACGGCTCCGGCAGCGCCGACCTGGCCGGCCTGACCAGCCAGAGCGCGGACCTGAGCAGCAATGGCTCGGGCGGCATCTCGGCCACCGTCACGCAGTCGCTGGTGGCCTACGCCAACGGCTCGGGCGCGGTGACGGTGTACGGCAATCCGGCCCAGCGCAATCTCAGCGGCAAGCGCGTCACGGTAGTGAACTGACGCGGCCCAGCAGCGCGATCAGCGCGTCGAGCGGCATCGGCCGCGCGTACAGATAGCCTTGCAGGCAGGCGCAGTCGTGGGCCGTCAGGAAGTCGGCCTGGGCGCGCGTCTCGACGCCCTCGGCCACCACCCGCAGCCCGAGGTGGCCGGCCATCGCCAGCATCGATTGCACCAGCGCCCGGCTGTTGGCGTCGTGCGGCGTGTCCTGGATGAAGCTGCGGTCGATCTTCAGCTCGTACAGCGGCATTTTCTTCAGGTAGGCCATGCTGGAGTAGCCGGTGCCGAAGTCGTCGATCGAGAAGCGCAGCCCCAGCGCCGTCAGCTGGTGCATGCGGCCGATGGTGTCGTCCATCTTGTCGATCAGCAGTCCCTCGGTCACCTCCAGCACCAGCAGCCGCGCCGGCGCGCCGGTGTCGGCCAGCACCTGGCGCACCTGGGCGACGAAGTCGGGCTGGCGGAACTGGGTCGGGCTGACGTTGACCGACAGCGGCATCGCCAGCCCGGCCGCCTGCAGCCGCAGCACCGCCGCGCAGGCCTGGCGCAGCGCCCACGCGCCGAGCGCGACGATCAGGCCGGATTCTTCGGCCACCGGGATGAACACGTGCGGCGGCACGCTGGCGCCGTCGGCCCGCGGCCAGCGCATCAGCAGTTCACCGCCGACCGGGCGGCCGGCGCGGTCGACCTGCGGCTGCACGTGCATCTGCAGATGGCCGGCGGCCAGCGCGGCGGCCAGGTCGCGCTCCAGCGTCAGCCGCTGCTCAAGCTCAGCCTGCATTGCGTGCTCGAAGAAGGCGATGCCGTTGCGGCCCTGCGACTTGGCGCGGTACATGGCGGTGTCGGCTTCGCGCAGCAGGTCTTGCGCGCTTTGCGCCGGCGTGCCGGCCTTGGGCAGCAGCGTGACGCCGATGCTGGCGGTGCAGTTGTAGACCTGGCCGCCGATGGCGCAGTCCCGGCCCAGTGCGGCGCGGATTTTCTCGGCCACCGTCAGCGCCGCGCGCGTGGCCTCGCCGGGTCCGGGCGCCAGATGCGCCAGCAGCACCACGAACTCGTCGCCGCCGATGCGGGCGACGGTGTCGGCCTGGCGCATCAGCGCGCCGAGGCGGTTGGCGGCCTGGCACAGCAGCGCGTCGCCGGTGGCGTGGCCGCGGGCGTCGTTGATGGTCTTGAAGCGGTCGAGGTCGATGAACATGACGGCGGCGGCGCCGCCGCTGCGGGCGCAGCCGGCCTGTAATTGGTTGATGCGGTCCATCAGCAGGCGCCGGTTGGGCAGGCCGGTCAGCACGTCGTAGAAGGCCAGCCGGTGGATCGCCTGTTCCGCCTTGCGGCGTTCGGTGATGTCGCGCTCGACCGCCACCCAGTGGGTGTTGACGCCGCCGGCGTCGGCCAGCGGCACCAGTTCGGTCTCGACCCAGTAGGCCTCGCCGCTCTTGCTGTAGTTCAGCAGCTCGGCGCGCACCGTCTGGCGTTGCGCCATCGCCTGGTCGATGGCGTCGATCACGCTTTGCTCGGTGGCGGGGCCGCGCAGCAGGCGCAGGTCGCGCCCCAGCACCTCGGCGCGCGCGTAGCCGCTGCGGCGCTCGAAGGCGTCGTTGACGAAGATGATGTGCTGGCCGGCGCCCGGCGCGACCTCGGCGATCAGCACCATGTCGTTCAGGCGCGCCAGCGCGGCGGCGGTCAGGCGTTGCTCGGCGTTGAGCGCCGACAGCTGGTCGAACGAGCGCTCCAGGTGCTGCAGCAGCACCGCGCACGACAGCGTCAGCACGGCGGTCATGAACATGAAGTTGACCGACAGGATGGCGGCGCGCAGGAAGGCGTAGTCGGGCAGGCCGGGCAACGGCGGCACCGGGTGGTCCTGGTAGCCCAGCACCATCACCGTCAGCCCGGACAGCGCCAGCATCCACAGCGCCGGGCGCAGGCCCAGCAGCAGCGCCGCCAGCACCGGCACCGCCAGCAGGTAGATCTGGCTGACCGGGCCGACCTTGAGCAGCAGCGCCGCGCCGACCAGGTAGGCGACGCTGATGAAGTGCGCCACGCGGGTGGTGTAGGACAGGCGGCGCCAGCGCCAGATGACGCCGATCCAGACCAGCGCCACCAGGTCGATCACGGCGATCGACCACAGGCCCTCGCTGGCGGCCAGCAGCGCGCTGGGCACGGCGGTGAGCAGGCCCAGCACGAACACCACCAGCAGCAGCCGGGCGAAGATTTGCGCGCGCCAGTGGGCGAGGTCGTTGGCGACGGCCATCGGTGGCGGGTGGGGGAGGTGGGGGCGCGGGCGCGGGCGGCTCAGTCGCCGGCCTTGACGTTGCCGATCCCGCTCACCGATTGGTTGACCGTCGGCGGGTGGCCGTAGTAGGTCAGGTTGCCGATGCCCTTGGCCACCGCGTTGAGCAGCACGCTGGCGCGGACGCTGACGTTGCCCAGGCCCTCGAAGTTGACGTCGACCCGCTCGGCCTGCAACTGGCCGGCGTCGACCTCGCCGACGCCCCTGGCGTTCAGGCGCAGGTACTTGACCTTGCCGTCGGCGGCCAGGCGGCCGGCGCCCAGGTAGCCGATGTCGACCCGCTCGCCGCGCAGCTGGTGCAGCACGGTCTCGCCGGCGCCCTCCACCTTGACCCGGCTCAGCGATGGCACGCTGATGGTGATGCGCGGGTCCTTTTGCGTGCCGGTATAGGTTTTTTCCGGCAGCGTGATCCGCAGCTCGTTGTCGACCACCGTGGTCTGCACGGCGGCCAGGAAGCGCTCCTCGCCACTGATGCGCAGCGACTGCGGCCGGCCCACCTCGACCGTCATGGCGAACGCGCCCTTGGCGTGGATGGCGATGAACGGCGCCACCTGGCGCTCGCTGTCGGCGGCGCCGGCGGCGTGGGGGGCGAGCAGGCCGGCGCTCAGGCAGGCGATCAGGCAGATGATCAGGCCGAGCGGCAGGGCGGCGGGGGAGCGGCGCATGGGGATTCCTCGTGGCGATGGCGAATGCTGGGTCACAGCGACAGGAGGATTTTACTGAACTTGCGACGCCGCGCCGACCCTTTTGCGACGAACGGTGGAAATCGGCGCCGCTGTTGCGCGACGGCTACGTCCGCAGCCGGGCGAACAGCCGTTCGACGTCGATTTCCTGGATCAGCAGCGCGCCCTGGTTGGCCTGGATCAGCCGCGGCGCCAGCGCCGCCTCGCCGGCCACCAGCGGCGAGGCGCTCAGGTCGGCGGCGGCGAATGGCTGCACCGAGTGCAGCTCGTCGACCAGCAGGCCGACCAGGGCGTCGCCGTGGCGCACCAGCATCACCTGGCTGTGGTCGCCGACGATGGTGGCCGCGCCGCTCACCAGCAGCGCCAGGTCGAACACCCACACCACCTGCTGGCGTCCGCCCGCCAGCGGCACGTCGAGCATGCCGACGCGCGCGCCGGTGCCGACGGTGCGCTGCACCCGGGCGAACGGCAGCGCCTCCTGGATGTGCGCCGCGCGCAGCGCCATCAGCGTGGCGCCGGCGTGGAACAGCGCGAAGTCGGCGCCGTCACCGGCGCCGCCGCCGCGCTCGATA
>NZ_WWCP01000139.1 GCF_009857505.1 Duganella lactea | reverse complement strand
TCAGAAATTGGCTTGTCCTTGCTGCCTTTGCGCTGGATGTGCATGCGGTAGCCTTGGCCGGTCAGGCGCTCTTCGCGCTTGTAGTTGACATAGCCTTTATCGGCATAGACATCCCGGCTGGTATTGGTCGGGTCCAGTACGTCTTCGAAGTGCAGGGTGTCGTGTTCGCTGGCGGTGCTGATCTTGATTTTTCGGATGAGCTTGCAGCGCTTGTCCGCGTTCACCGACAGCTTGTAGCCGAA
>NZ_WWCP01000138.1 GCF_009857505.1 Duganella lactea | reverse complement strand
TTCGGCTACAAGCTGTCGGTGAACGCGGACAAGCGCTGCAAGCTCATCCGAAAAATCAAGATCAGCACCGCCAGCGAACACGACACCCTGCACTTCGAAGACGTACTGGACCCGGCCAATACCAGCCAGGATGTCTATGCCGATAAAGGCTATGTCAACTACAAGCGCGAAGAGCGCCTGACCGGCCAAGGCTACCGCATGCACATCCAGCGCAAAGGCAGCAAGGACAAGCCAATTTCTGA
>NZ_WWCP01000137.1 GCF_009857505.1 Duganella lactea | reverse complement strand
TTCGGCTACAAGCTGTCGGTGAACGCGGACAAGCGCTGCAAGCTCATCCGAAAAATCAAGATCAGCACCGCCAGCGAACACGACACCCTGCACTTCGAAGACGTACTGGACCCGGCCAATACCAGCCGGGATGTCTATGCCGATAAAGGCTATGTCAACTACAAGCGCGAAGAGCGCCTGACCGGCCAAGGCTACCGCATGCACATCCAGCGCAAAGGCAGCAAGGACAAGCCAATTTCTGA
>NZ_WWCP01000136.1 GCF_009857505.1 Duganella lactea | reverse complement strand
GGCGATGAAGGACGTAGTAGCTTGCGATAAGCTGCGGGGAGCTAGCAAACAAGCTTTGATCCGCAGATTTCCGAATGGGGAAACCCACCCTTTTAGGGTATCACCCACTGAATACATAGGTGTGTGAGGCGAACGCGGCGAACTGAAACATCTAAGTAGCTGCAGGAAAATAAATCAACCGAGATTCCCAAAGTAGTGGCGAGCGAAATGGGAAGAGCCTGTACGTGATAGTCGGACTGATAGTGGAA
>NZ_WWCP01000135.1 GCF_009857505.1 Duganella lactea | reverse complement strand
GCGAACGCGGCGAACTGAAACATCTAAGTAGCTGCAGGAAAATAAATCAACCGAGATTCCCAAAGTAGTGGCGAGCGAAATGGGAAGAGCCTGTACGTGATAGTCGGACTGATAGTGGAACGCTCTGGAAATGGCGGCCATAGCGGGTGATAGCCCCGTACACGAAATCAGACCGGTGGTACTAAGCGTACGACAAGTAGGGCGGGACACGAGAAATCCTGTCTGAATATGGGGGGACCATCCTCCAA
>NZ_WWCP01000134.1 GCF_009857505.1 Duganella lactea | reverse complement strand
GCTACATTGCCCGTGGCGGCCAGATGATCGACGCCTCCATCGTCCAAGCTCCCAAGCAATCGCTGAACAAGGAAGAAAAATCGCTCGTCGTGGAGCAGAACGCCATGCCTGCCGACTGGTCGCCACCGAGCTAATGTCAAATCTGGTGTATGCCAATCCTGAAGCGTAGGGCCATCAGGCGGCGAGTTTCTGTTGTTCCGGCGGATTGTCCTGCGCCGGAAGTCCATCTTTAAACAGCACGCCAGCCAGCA
>NZ_WWCP01000133.1 GCF_009857505.1 Duganella lactea | reverse complement strand
ACCACGAAAAAGGTGGTTTTGGACAGCAAGACAAGTGCCAAAAGGTCTGAAGCCGCCGTGCGAATACGTCCACAGCCGGCGTTTTCTCAGCACATCAGTTCAAATCAGCAGTAATTCGAGGTCCCCTATCGACCGCATCAGCCAGCGCCGCGAAGTCGACATGCCGCTCCAGCACTTGCAGCGTATCGCCCAGCTTCGTCAGCTTGGCTTCGCGCTCCTGCGCAGCAAAAAGGTTGGGTTTCATCATGGCAGA
>NZ_WWCP01000132.1 GCF_009857505.1 Duganella lactea | reverse complement strand
CTCAACTGGGAATGGATACGGCTCTTTCTTTTTGCGCGGTTTCTTGGTGGTCATCGTGTCGATCATGGAGCATCCCTTTCGGTATTATTTCATGACCCCGTTTCACACAGAAATTCTTACAGGCTCTTCGCCAAACATAATGGCAAACTGATTGGCCGCCAGCTTCCAAGTCCGCTGCGGCATCTTCCAATCTTTTTCGATATTACGCAAGGCCAGGAACAGCAGCTTGGTCGCCGCCTCATCGCTGGGGAAA
>NZ_WWCP01000131.1 GCF_009857505.1 Duganella lactea | reverse complement strand
TTCGTCATGGTGGAGTTTCCTCTGTTGGTTGGTTTTGATCTCGACAATCAAATTTTCCAACAAAATCTCCACCGCCTCATCCCCGCCTGCAGATTTCAGCCCGTACACCAGATTCGACTATAGCTCGGTCGCCACCTAAGCGGCGCCAGAAAGACCTGGATGCGCGCTGGACCAAAAAGCACGGCAAATCCTATTTCGGCTACAAGCTGTCGGTGAACGCGGACAAGCGCTGCAAGCTCATCCGAAAAATCAA
>NZ_WWCP01000130.1 GCF_009857505.1 Duganella lactea | reverse complement strand
AGCACCGACCAGATCGTCGCCATGGGTTCGGCGCAGTTCAGCGGCTGGAACTCGTCGCAGTTCAACGCGCTGTCGACCAACAATATCGCGGCCATCGAAACCCGCGACCTCGTCGGCCTGAAAACCAGCATCATCGCCACGCTGAGCAGCGACCAGTTCAAGGTGCTGACCACCGACCAGGTACAAGCGCTGACCAGCGGCCAGTTCGCCGCCATCGGCACCGACAACCTGAACGCGCTGAGCACCAACCAGATC
>NZ_WWCP01000012.1 GCF_009857505.1 Duganella lactea | reverse complement strand
GACAAGGGCGCCTATCTGACACACGGGTTCAACTACCCAAAGTCTGGTCGGCGTCACCCTGCCTGACCGTTGCCACCTCCACATTATCCGGCGATGGCGCGGTAGGTTCAATATACGAGGTCTGACATTCGCACACGGGCTCAACTGCTCCGCAGTTGAGCCCGTGTGCGAATGTCAGACCTGACACCCGTTTTTTTCAGACAGACGGTGCAGGATGGCGCAGTCGCGCGCTGGCAGGTCTTGGCCGCACAGGCCGCGGAGGTGGGTTAGTTGCTGTTGCAGCGTGCGCAGTTCGGCGATGCGCTGGCCGACTTGGGCGATGTGCTGGTCCAGCATGGCGTTGACGGTGCCGCAGCTCTGCTCCGGGGCGTCGCGCGCGGCGAGCAGGGTGCGGATGGCGTCCAGCGCTATCCCTAGCGCGCGGCAGTGGCGGATGAATTGCAGCCGCTCCAGGTGCTGCGGCCCGTATTGGCGGTAGTTGCTGGCGGTGCGCGCCGGCTTGGGCAGCAGCCCGGCACGTTCGTAGTAACGGATCGCTTCCGCCGTGTAGCCGGTTTGCCCGGCCAGTTCTCCGATTCTCATCGCTTGACCTTGTAGTTGCTTCAGGGTTTGTAATGGCGACTATACATCAAGGGAGGTTTCATGTCTGGTTGCTGTTCCGGCGGCTGTGCGCCCACCAAGCCGGTGGTGGACCGCCGTTATCGCCGCATTTTGTGGATTGCGCTGGTGCTTAACGCGCTGATGTTCTGCGTCGAACTGGCCGGCGGCCTGGGTGGCGATTCGGCCTCGCTGCTCGCCGATGCCGTCGATTTCCTCGGCGATGCCGGTAACTACGCGCTGTCGCTGATGGTGCTGGCCGCAGCCGCCTCCTCGCGCGCCCGCGTGGCGCTGGTCAAGGGCTGGACCATGGCGGCCTACGGCGCTTTCGTGCTGGCCAAGGTGGCGTGGGATGTGGCCACCGGCAGCGCGCCGCAACCACTTGTGATGGGGGCGATCGGCTTCCTGGCGCTGCTGGTCAACGGCGGCGTGGCGCTGCTGTTGTACGCCTATCGCGATGGCGACGCCAATATGCGCTCGGTGTGGCTGTGCACCAGAAATGACGCCATCGGCAACGCGGCGGTGATGCTGGCGGCGCTGGGCGTGTTCGGCGCGGGCCGCGCCTGGCCGGATCTGGCGGTGGCGCTGGTGATGGGCTTTCTGGCTGTCAGCGGCGCCTGGCAGGTGATCGGCCAGGCCCGGAGGGAGTTGCGGACGGCATAAACATTGTTGGATTTGGTGATTTTCGTAATTGCGTTGTTGAAAATGCAGAAGCACAATGCTGGCACATCTCCATTGAAAGAGAGGCTTATGAGACAGCTCGCAACCACGCCGGTATTCACCGCGCTCGCATCCGCTTTTGCGTTTTCCACTTCCGCTTTCGCCGCGCCTATCGCTACGCTCGACCGCGACGGCGCCTTCGTGTCGATCGAGGCGTATGGCCCGAATGTGGTCCATGTGACCATCGCGGTCGACAAGGACGAGGTGCTGAAAGGCCCCGGCTACGGCATTCTGCCGAAGAACGCCGATAACCAGGCGTTCCGCCACGCCCCCGGCAAGGATGGCGATGTGTTTACGTCTTCCGCCATGACGGTGCGCGTGAATCCGGCGCCGCCGCCATCGGTGCCGACACAGGGGCAGAAGTATTTCGCGCCGTCGCTGGCGCCGGTCGGCCTGCAGGTGCTCAATGCGCGGGGCGAACAGGTGGTCAGCCTGACCGGCTGGGAGATGTCGCCGCAAACCGTCAACACCGAGAAGACGTTCCAGGTCGGCGCCTCGTTTTCGGTGGCGCGCGATGAGCATTACTATGGCATGGGGCAGAATCAGGAGTCGCTGGGGCCTCTGGACCTGCGCGGCCGCGTCCTCGATTGCAAGCATTGGTACGATGCGCCGGCAGGGGAGAGCGTCTGCGTGCCGTTCATGGTGTCGTCCAAGGGCTATGGCATCGTCTGGGACAATCCGTCCGCGACCCGGTTTGTCGCCGGCGTCAACGGCCGCACCGGCTTCCAGTCGAACGTGGGCGAGCGTGTCAGCTTCTTCATCATCACCGGCGCCACGCCGGAAGAGATTTATTCGGGCTACGCGCGCGTGACCGGCAAGACGCCGATCCCGCCGAAGTCCGCCTTCGGCCTGATTCAGTCGAAGGCCCGCTACGACAGCCAGCAGGAGCTGATGCGCGTGGCGAAGACCTACCGCGAGAAGAAGTACCCGCTCGATATCATGGTGCTGGATTGGTTCTACTGGACCCGCATGGGCCAGATGGATATCGATCCGGCGCAATTCCCCGATCCGAAGGGCATGAACCAGCAGTTGCACGACATGGGCATGGAGTCGATCATCTCGATCTGGCCGCGCTATGAGACGTCGAGCCGCTACTTCAATGAACTCGATCACAAAGGCTATCTGCTGAAGGACAAGGATGGCAAGACCGTCGATGGCCTGCCGTTCCGCTCCGACCGCACCGGTGGCCTGATCGACGCCACCAATCCGGCCGCCCGCAAGTGGTTCTGGGAGAAGGCGCGCGACAATATCCTGTCGCAGGGCTTCGATTACCCGTGGCTGGACGAGACCGAGCCGGATCTGGTGCCGAGTGGCTTCTTCTATTCGATCGGCTCGGGCGACCGTTATCACAACCTGTTCCCGCTGCTGCATGTGGAGGGCGTGGCCGAGAACCTGCGCGCGTGGAAGCCGAACAAGCGGGTGCTGATCCTGTCGCGCGCCGCCTATCTGGGGTCGCAGCGCAGCGGCGCGCTGTTCTGGTCCTCGGACATCAAGCCGACCTGGGAAGCGTTGGCGCGCCAGGTGCCCACTGGCCTGAACATGACCGCCTCCGGCATCGCCTACTGGGGCAACGACATCGGCGGCTGGCAGAAACTGACGCAGGTGACGTCGGACGTCCAGCATCCGCTGCTCGATCCATCGGACGCGGTCAACGTGGTGGGCAATTACCGCGACTATCCGGAGCTGATGACGCGCTGGTTCCAGTTCGGGACCTTCCTGCCGACGCTGCGCCTGCACGGCGACCGCAAGGAGGGCGAGATCTGGTCTTTCGGCAAACAGGCGGAGGCGGTGATGGCGCGCTTTAACAAGCTGCGGTATGAGCTGATCCCCTACATCTACTCGCAGGCCAAGTACACCCATGATACCGGCGCGCCGTTCATGCGCCCTCTGTGGATGGACTTCGCCAGCGATCCGAATGTGGCCAATATCGGCACGCAGTACATGTTCGGCCCTGCCTTCCTGGTGGCGCCGGTCACGCAGCAGGGCCAGACCTCGAAGGACGTGTACCTGCCGGCCGGCGCAGACTGGTATAACTTCTGGACCAACGAGAAGTTGTCCGGCGGCCGCTGGGTGAAAGTCGCCGCGCCGATCGATCAGATTCCGCTGTTCGTGAAGGCCGGTTCGATTGTGCCGGTCGGCGCCGCGATCCAGTCCACCGCGACCAAACAGGCTATCGCCAGCATCAATGTCTATCCGGGCAAGAGCGGCGAGTTCCGCCTGTATGACGACGATGGCGTCAGCTACGATTATGAAAAGGGCAAGTCGACCGTCGCCGTCCTCAAATGGGACGACGCCGCCGGCAAGCTCAGTGGCGGCGGCGCCGCGCCGGTCAAGGTGATCGGCAGGTAGGCGCGCACATTTCACCAGTTTTCCTTTGGGCTCAAGTAAAATTCATGTACCAGAGCCCAGAGGATAACCATGCAGCCAAGTGTCGACGCCATTGAGGCAGAACGGTTCCGCCAATTCATTATGGGCGTGACCGACTATGCCATCTATATGCTGTCGCCGCAGGGCGTGGTGATCACGTGGAACGCCGGTGCGCAACGCTTCAAGGGCTACCACCCGGACGAGATCATCGGCCAGCATTTTTCCATCTTTTATACCGATGAAGACCGCGCCAACGTCCGCCCGGCAAAGGCGCTGGCGGTGGCGCGCGCCAGCGGCAAGTTCGAGGACGAGGGCTGGCGCGTGCGCAAGGACGGCAGCCGCTTCTGGGCCAATGTGGTGATCGATCCGATCGTCAATCCGGAGGGCGAGTTGCTCGGTTTCGCCAAGGTCACGCGGGACATCACCGAGCGGCGCGTAGCCGCCGAGCAGCTGGAACGCGCGCGCGAGCAGCTGTTCCAGTCGCAGAAGCTGGAAGCCCTCGGCAAACTGACCGGCGGCATCGCCCACGATTTCAACAACCTGCTCAGCGTGATCATGAACGGCCTGGAATTGCTGCGCATGGCGCGCGACCCGGCCATCGTCAGCCGATCCATCGACACCATGTCGCGCGCGGCCCAGCGTGGCGCGGCGCTGACGCAGCAACTGCTGGCCTTCGCCCGCCAGCAGCCCTTGCTGCTGGCGCCGCACGACGCTGCCCAAGTGATCCGCTCTTTCGAAACGGTGCTGCACCGCGCGCTGCCGGATGCCATGCGCCTGCATCTGCGACTTGACGACGGCCTGCCGCCGGCGCTGCTCGATCCGACGCAGTTCGAGTCGGCGCTGCTCAATCTCGTGGTCAACGCGCGCGACGCGATGGATGGCTGTGGCGATGTGCATCTGGGCCTGTCGGCGGTCACGTTGGCGGACGGTGAGGTGGCGCGCCTGCCTGCCGGCCGCTATGTGCGCATCGATGTGCGCGACGGCGGCATGGGCATGACGCCGGACACCATGGCGCGCGCCATCGAACCCTTTTTCACCACCAAGGAAGTCGGCAAGGGCACCGGCTTGGGACTGAGCCAGGTGTATGGCCTGATGCAGCAATGTGACGGCGCGTTGACGTTGGCGTCGCGCGTGGGCGAGGGCAGCACGGTGTCGCTGTACTTCCCGGCACTGGCGGCGAGCTTGCCGCCAGCGTGAAAGTCCTGCGGGGCCTTAAATGACTTGCTGATGATTGACCCCTGCGCCGGCGCCCAGTTCCGCGCCGGTCAGCGGTTCGGCGCCCGGATCGGACATGGTGCGCGCCGCCATGCGTTTCAGCAGTGCCTCCTCCGCCGTCGTCAGGCCGACCGAGGCCGAACCGTCGCCGCCGTCCACCGCGCATTGCGCGTCGCGGTCGCTGACGGTCTGCCAGTTGTCGTTGTTGTTCCACGGGCCGTGCAGCGCCGGCCCGCCCTGCGACAGATTGAAGTAGACGCTGGTGAACTCGGGCCGCCCGGCCATTTTCCCCGGCGGGAAGCTGGGCTGGATGGCGTACAGCGCCTTTTCAAACGATTTCTGGTGGGCGATTTCGCGCGTCATCAGGAAGCCCAGTGCCTCCTTGACGCCGGGATCGTCGGTCAGGTTGATCAGCCGTTCGTAGACGATCTTGGCGCGCGCCTCGGCGGCGATGTTGGAGCGCAGGTCGGCGGTCGGCTCGCCGATGGTGTCGATGTAGGCGGCGGTCCATCGCACGCCGCCGGAATTGGTCAGCGGCGCGCCGGCGCCGTACAGCAGCTGCGTCACATGGCTGTCGTTGCCGCCGCCGCTGATGGCGCGGTACAACTCGGCTTCCTGTTCCACGCCCTCGGCCAGCCGCCCCTTGGCGCCCTTGTTGAGCATGACCACGATATTGCCGATGACCTCCAGGTGGCTCAGCTCCTCGGTGGCGATATCGAGCAGCATGTCCTTGCGGCCGGCGTCCTCCTCGGCCAGCGCCTGGGTGAAGTAGCGCAGCGCCGCCGCCAGCTCGCCTTGCGGGCCGCCGAACTGCTCCAGCATCAGGTTGGCCAGGCCCGGATTGGTTTCGCTGACCCGCACGGTGTATTGCAGGCGTTTGTTATGAGCGAACATATGAGTCTCCTTAGATGGTTGTGACTTCATCTTAGGAGTCTTCGGCTGGGTTGCGTATCGGTGGTCCGCGCCCATTCCTGTAAGACCGCGCTGGCATCTTGTCACCAGCGGTTATGTAGAGCTTAACCGCTTTTATCGCTCGACAGTGGATGCAGCCGCTGGGCTTGCTGGTCTGGGGCGAGATGCCGTCCGCCTACGCCTTCAGCCCGCGCTCGATGACCCGTCTGGTGAAGGAGTGGACCGAGGCGATCGCGCGCGACTACAGCCATCTGTGCCTGATTGTGTGGGTGCCGTTCAACGAATCATGGGGCGTGCCCAATCTGACCTCGATGCAGGCGCGCCGCAAGGGCACACCTGGGGCTACTCGCGCGCCGGCGACGCGGCGGCCTATCTGGAGCGCTACCGCGCCTTGCTGCGGGTGGTGAACGAGACCATCATGTTCAGCGGTTTCTGTTACACGCAATTCGCCGACACCTATCAGGAGACCAACGGCCTGCTCAACGCCGACCGCTCGCCCAAGGTGCCGCTGGAGCAGATCAGCGCGGCCACCCGCAATGTGCCGCTCTGAGGTCTAAGCGTCGTCCGCTTCGAGGTTGTCGCGGATTTGCTGTAGCTGCGCCTGCAACTGACCGAGCTGATCCGCGCTCAAGCCCGCCAGCGCCATGGCGGCGGCTTGCGCGCCCAGATCGTTCAGGCTGTGGAACATCCGCGCGCCTTCCGGGCTCAGCGTCAGCCGGGTCACGCGGCGGTCCGCCTCGTCGGCCGTCGCCTCCAGCAACTGCTTGTCGCGCAAGCCCTTGAGCAGGCGCGCCAGCTGCGCCTTGTCGCGCCCCGAGTGCGCCACCAGATCGCCCTGGGTCGCGCCCGGATGGCGGGCAAAAAAGCCCAGCGCCTTGTACTCCATATGCGTCAGCTCGTGCGGCGTATCGCGCAGACCGCGCAACTGGCGCGCGCGGAACAAATGCATGATCGAATGGATCGTGTCGAACACCTGTTCGGATTGGTTGACTTTATTAACTTTGTTGCTCATAATGTGGACATTGTCAACTAATTCTGGAGCAGATGATGAGTGGACGGATACAACGTGTGCGGCACGAACTGAAACTGCGCGAACTGCAGGTGGTCAAGGTTGATCAATTGGCGCCGAACTACGTCAGCGTAACATTCAAAGGCGAGACCTTACACGATTTTGTCTCGGCTTCCTATGACGATCATGTGAAATTCTTCGTCGGCGACGAGGTGCGGCGCGATTTCACGCCGCGCGGCTACGACAACGCGGCCGGCGAGCTGACCATCGAATTCGCGCTGCACGCCACCGGCGCCGCCTCGGACTGGGCGCGTCAGGTCGCGCCGGGGCAGCGCGCCTCGATCGGCGGGCCGCGTGGCTCGATGGTCATTCCGATGGATTACGACTGGCTGGTGCTGGCCGGCGACGCCACCGCGCTGCCGGCCATCCGCCGCAGGCTGGAGGAACTGCCCGCCGGCGCCCAGGTACAAGTGCTGGTCTGTGGTGACGAGGCCGGCGCGTTGCCCTTCCGCAGCGAAGCGCAAGTAGTGCTGGAACGCTATGCCGACAGCGAAGCACTGCTGGCGGCGATCCGCGCGTTGCAACTGCCGGCCGGCGAAGGCTTCTTCTGGTTCGCCGGCGAAGCGGCCGCCGCCGCGCAAGTGCGTGACGCCGTCTTCACCGACAAAGGCCACCCGCGCGACGCCGCCCGCATCTCGGCATACTGGAAGCAGGGCGCTTCCGGCCACCACGAAGACCTGTGAGGAGCGGGCGCGGCACGCATCAGCCGATGCGCCATTCCGCATCATCATCTGCCGCGCGCCGCGCTGCTTGAGACACCCGCGAAGCGCGGGCTGAAGGGATCAGTTCAGAACTCTTCCCATTCCGGTTCTTTCTGGATCGATACCCCTGGGACCGGGCGTGGCGGGATGGCGGCGAGCGCCAGCGCCGCTGGCTTGGTGGCGGCGGCCTCGCGCGCCACCGGCGCGGACCTCGCCGGTGGCGCCACGCTGTCGTCGAGCTTGAACTTGCCGACCACCTTGGACAGTTGCGCCGCCTGTTCCTCCAGTGCGGCGGTGGCCGCCGCCTGCTCCACCAGCGCCGCGTTCTGCTGGGTGACGGAGTCCATTTCCGTGACGGCCTGGTTGATTTGCTCGATGCCCGCTTCCTGCTCGCGCCCGGCGGCGGTGATTTCGTTCATGATGTCGGTCACGCGCTCGATGCTGCTCACCACCTGTACCATGGTGGTGCCGGCGTTCGACACCAGGTCGTTTCCGATCTTGACCTTGTCGAGCGAGTCGCCGATCAGCACCTTGATTTCCTTGGCCGCGGCGGCCGAGCGTTGCGCCAGATTGCGCACTTCCGAGGCGACGACCGCGAAGCCGCGGCCCTGTTCCCCCGCGCGGGCCGCCTCGACGGCGGCGTTGAGCGCCAGGATATTGGTCTGGAAGGCGATGCCGTCGATCACGCCGATGATGTCGACGATCTTGTTGGACGAGGTGTTGATCGCCCCCATCGTGGTCACCACGTCGGCCACCACGGCGCCCCCTTTGCGGGCGATCTCGGTGGCCGATTGCGCCAGCTGGTTGGCCTGGCGGGCGTTCTCGCTGTTTTGCTTGACGGTCGAGGTCAGCTCCTCCATCGACGACGCCGTTTCCTCCAGTGCGCTGGCCTGTTGTTCGGTGCGCGACGACAGGTCCATATTGCCCTTGGCGATTTCGGTGCTGGCGGTGGCGATTTCGTTGGTGCCGGCGCGGACCTGGCCGACCATGGGCCGCAGGTTGCCGTTCATGTTCTTCAGTGCCTGCAGCAGCTTGCCGACCTCGTCGGTGCTGGTGACCTCGATTTGTTGGCTCAGGTCGCCGGCGGCCACGGCTTCGGCCAGCACTACGGCGCGGTTGACCGGGCGGGTGATCGAGCGCGCCGTCATGATGCCGATGATGATGGCGGTGATGCTGGCGAAGATGGTCAGCGTGATTGTGAAGATGATGGCCGCCTTGCCGTCCGCTGCCGCCTCGTCGCCATCGTTGCGCATCCGTTCCTGCTGGAAGTCGGCCATGGCCGCCAGCGCGCTGAAGAATTCAGTCTGCGGCGGGCGCAGCTCCTTCAGCAGGTAGGCGCCGGCCGCCGCCGTTTTGCCTTCCTGGACCATGGCCTTACGCCGGCTGCTCCAACGTGAGGGCCAGAACGGCAGCCTCGGTCGCTTCATCCACTCGGTTCTTGATGTTGGGCTTTTTGCGATTGTCGTCGATCAGGGCATCCACGTCGCCCGACTCAACGGCCGACTGGTAGCGGTAAAGGTATCTCGGGAAAATCCCATCACCTTGCAGGCACGGAACACGTTGCCGAGTTCGGCAGCCAAATTTAGCAGGCCGACCTTGTGTTTAATGGCGTTCTGAGGAAAACTACGCATGGGGCTACTCCTTGGCGCTTACGCGCTGGTTTAATAAAGATTCGCACCTCTATCAAACCGGGTAACCCCACCCTTGGCAAGGCCTTACTGTACGATCAGATCTGAACTACTACATGTCAATGCTGGCTTCGTGCACTCATAAAGGCCGCCTGGTCAGGTGACGATGCCGGCCCCGCCGGCATTACGCTCTCTGGGGGCACTGACCGACGCTGTCAGTGGCGCCGCTTGCTGCGCCTTGCGGCATGGTGGCGTACCTAGCAGCCAGAACGGTTTATCTTCAGAACTGTTCCCAGTCCGCCTCCCCTAAGGATGTCTTGATACCGGATAGTTTTTTATGGACATTTTCTCTACAGTGACTCCTGTATGCGCCTGCTTGAATGGAGTTCGGCTTGCGGCTGAGGCGCGCGTGTGACAGTCGAATGCGGTTGCCCCTTCTTAATCTGAAAAACGCTAACTACTTTTGCCAGCTTGCTAGCTTGTTCCTGAAGAGACGCCGACGCTCCTGCGGCCTCTTCAACTAAGGCGGCATTTTGCTGCGTCACACCGTCCATCTCTGTGATGGCTTGGTTTATCTGAGTGATTCCAGATTCTTGTTCGCCACTTGCTGAGGTAATCTCGCCAATTATGTCTGTTACGCGGCGGACACTCGCCACAACTTCTTCCATCGTGTTGCCTGCCTGCGCGACCAACTGGCTACCGACATTGACCTTTTGCACTGACTCGTCAATTAGCGACTTAATCTCCCTCGCGGCAGCCGACGAACGCTGCGCCAAATTACGCACTTCGGTCGCTACCACCGCAAAACCCCGCCCCTGCTCGCCGGCACGCGCCGCCTCAACAGCCGCGTTTAAGGCAAGGATATTAGTTTGGAAAGAAATTCCATCGATCACGCTAATTATTTCTACGATCTTTCGTGCTGACGCATCAATGGCGCCCATCGTTTCCACTACATCGGACACAACTTGACCACCCTTGACGGCGATATCAGAAGCCGAACCTGCCAGGGCATTGGCCTGGCGCGCGTTATCGGCATTTTGCTTTACAGTCGACGTCATTTCCTCCATCGAGGACGCGGTTTCCTCAAGCGCGCTCGCTTGCTGCTCGGTTCGAGACGACAAGTCCAAGTTTCCTGAAGCAATCTGGGTCGATCCGGTCGCAATCGCATCCGCCCCTTCTCGCACTTGCGCCACGATGTTGGTCAGGTTTGAGTTCATTTTCGACAATGCGCTAAGTAATTGTCCTATCTCGTCCTTGCCGCCCTCGCTCACGTGGGAAGTCAAATCCCCGGCAGCTACAGCTTCAGCCAGTTGGAGGGCTTTGCTGACCGGCTTTGTGATTGAGCGGGTAATCAACCATATCAATATGGCTCCTATAGCAACGCTAACGGCCAAAAGGACGATGACTAAAATTTTGGTTCTTGAATAAGTGTCCTGTGAAATGTTGTAGACTCGGTCCGCCTCCTTACTTTGAAACTCGACGTCGTTCTCAATTGCCGCATTCAGTGCTTTAAAGGCATCCAGCGAGGGGCCATTGTACAAAGCTCGCAATTCATCGTTAACGCCGTCCGTCGCGCGTGAAACTTTAAGCAAGTCTACTTGTGCCGCGTAGTAACGGGCCTCACAGCTGCGAATGGTATCCAGCAGCTTACGCTCGGCATCGGTATCTACCGTCTTCGCATAGCCATTTATAGCGGTCGTCGCTTTGGCTTTGCTTTCTTGAATGCGCTGTTCCCATTGGGTGAACTGCGCATCGGTGTTGGCCATGACGTGTTGTGCTTCCGCACGACGAATGCCATCAATTACTGCCCGATAATCGCCAAGCAAGCGGGTCGCCAGCAGCCAATTGGTGGCGATGTCTTTAGTTGCATCGTTAACAGTCGCTAGGCGGGTAATAGAAAATATGCCCAGGATCACAGTTAAGGCTAACACAGCGGCAAAGCCTGCAGTGAGACGAGTTCCAATCTTGAAATTTGATAAATTCATAGCGTTTCCAATTTTGAAAGTAACTTAAGGTCCAAGCCTTTTATTCGGACACACATACAATAGATATCAGCCCGGTGCAGCGCAGAGGTCAGCGACATATGTAACAGGTTATTGAGCGTCGGCGGGGGCAGGGCCGAGGGTGTATGCGTATGGCGAGCTCTTTGAAGCGCTGCTTGAACTCCCTCAGATCGAGGATTGGGAACTGAGATGATAAGAGCAAGATGAGAATGAAACTATTGTACTCCAGTGCAATAAAATTCGTCATTTTCGACTTTTTTTGTGGTTATTTGCCGTCACAAAGCGTAAGCGATGAGTGGTGAATGACCGCTGTAGGGGAGAGGCGTGTCAGCAAGAAGGATAACTTCGCGACCATCCCCCACCACCGCCGGGCGCGGCCAGCTCGACGTGGATTTTATCAACGGCATCAACGGCGACCTGGTCAATTTGTACCGCGTTGTGAAAAAACACCTGAAAGAAAATTAAGGACTTCTTCGTCTAGAAAACAGTTCCGCAACCCAGTAGTGGAACTTGCAGAATCAATAGGTTGCGCCGCCTATTTTGCTTTATCTTGCGGAATCAAATTAAGCGCAAGTTGCTAATCCTAAAGAAAAAGCTTGTAGACTGCTCAACTTCGATTGCTCTTTTGACAAAGTTCCATACCCCCTGTCGAGTGAAATAAACGAATTCAATGATTAAATCATATATTAATTTTCAATCGATTAAAAACCAATTTCAACGAATTTGGTAAAAATATTGATTTTTTGCGAGATGTGTTGCTCCGTGGATACGGCTTACTCGTCACGTGGCCTCATGCCACCCATCGACGCAGCACGTCGGCAAAGGCGGCGGCCGTGAATGGCTTGGCCAGGTAGTCGTCCGCGCCGGCCGCCAGGCAGCGCTGCCGCTCGCCCTCGACCGCGCTGGCGGTCAGCGCCACCACCGGTGTGCGGGCGCGACCGTGCGCGGCTTCCCAGGCGCGGAAGCGCCGGGTGGCTTCGTAACCGTCCATGACCGGCATCATGCAGTCCATCAGCACCATCGCGTAAGGCTGGTTTTCCAGGGCCGCCAGCGCTTGCGCGCCGTCGTGCGCTTCGTCGACAGCCCAGCCCAGCCTGTCGAGCAGGAGGCGCGCCAGTTGGCGATTCATTTCCATGTCTTCCACCAGCAGCACCCGTTTGACCTGCGGCTGGGGCGCGGCGGCCGCCGGCACCGGCGCCGGCGCGCTGATGTAGCGCGTCGGCACCTCGAAGCTAAAGGTGGCGCCGGCGCCGGGCGCGCTATCGCAGTGAATTCGCCCCCCCATCAGTGTGACCAGGCGTTGACAGACTGCCAGGCCGAGCCCGGTGCCGCCGCCGGTCCGATGGCCGCCCGGTTCATCCCGGCTGAACGGTTCGAACAGCCGGCGCCGGGCCTGCTCGCTGACGCCGGTGCCGGTGTCACGCACGCTGTAGCGCAGCAGCCATTGGTCGCCATGGGGGACGGTGCTCAAGCCCAGTTCGATATCGCCGGCGGTGGTGAACTTGATGGCATTACTGAGCAAGTTGTCCAGCACTTGCCGCAGGCGCAGCGGATCGCCTTCGATCATGCCCGGCGGCACCGCGAACTGGCGACGGATCGACAAGCCTTTATGCGCGGCCGACAATTGGTGCGCCGCCAGCGCCTGCTCGGCCAATTGCACCGGGTCCAGCGGCTGGCGCGCGATGGACATGTGACTGGATTCGATGGCCGAGAAGTCCAGCACGTTGTTGAGGATGCCGCACAGTGCCAGCGCGCCTTGCTGGACGTCGCCGGCATGGCGACGCTGGGTTGGGTCCAGCGCCGTCTCCAGCAGCAGTCCGGACTTGTCGAGCACGGCGTTCATGGGCGCGCGTGTCGCGTCGCTCATCAGGGCAAGCAAGCGCGACTTGGCCTGGCTGTCCCGTTCCGCCTGCGCTTGCCGTGTCAGCGCCTGCCCGGCGTCGCGCTCGCGCTGGCGCAGCCGACGAGTGAGCAGGCCGAATACGGCCAGCATGCCGAGCGCGCTCACTGTCGCCACCGCCCCCAGCAGGCGCAGACCCGGCCACCAGCCGGCCAGCAGCGCCGTTTGCTCAACTGTGGCGGTGATCGCCAGCGGGTAGTCGCGCACCGCGCGCATCGCGGTCATGTGGTGTCCGGCTCCCGACAGTGTCACAGTGTGCAATTTGCCGCCGGTGAGCGCCGTCTGGGGCGCTTCTTCCTGGCGACGGGGGCTGGTGTCGCCGGCTTGCCGGGGCCAGCGTGCCAGCAGCGTAAAGTCGCCGCGGTAGAGCGACAGCGAGGCCTGGCCTCCCGGACTGGCACTGCGCAACAGGTCGGCGAAGAAATCGCACGGCATTTCCACCAGCACCACGCCGGCGAAGCGGCCGTGCGCATCATCCAGGCGCCGGCTGACATAAAACACCCAGCGGCCATCGTTGCGGCTGCGCGCCGGGGCGCTGACGTAGGGGCGGCCGGCGGCGTGGTCGCGGTGATAGCTGAAGTATTCGCGGTCACCCAGCCTGAGTGGCGCCGCCGGGTGGACGCCGCTGTCGTTGACCACGGCGCCCTCGGCGTTCACGATGGTCGCCTGCGAGATTTGCGGCAGCATACTGATCTGGTCACGCATGGTGCGATAGACCTGGGCGCTGGCCAGCTCCGCCGGCGTGCTGGCATGGGCGATGCCGTTCAGGCTGTCGAGCAGCAGGTCGCTGGCGTTGATGTCGCGTGCCACTTCTTCCGCCAGTATCTGGGTCAGATCGTCCAGGCGTTGCCGCCAGTCCTCCAGCGCGTGCTGACGCAGCAGCCAGGCCGAGACGGCGATGGTGATCGCCAGCAGGGACAACAGCGCGGCACAGGCCAGCACCGTGGCCGCGCGCGACGTCAGTCGCGGCCGGCTGGCCGTTGTCGTGCCGTCAGGCTTGGATGGCGTCATCGTCAACGCTGGCGGTCACTTCCGCCAGCACTTGATCGAACAGTTGGTCGAGATCATGGACGTCGGCCGGCGTTTGCGCGTGCGCCGCCAACTCCAGTGCCTGGAGCCTCGCCGACAGGCGCGCGGCGCCGACCAGCGTGGTCATGCCCTTGAGCGCGTGGCTGTGGCGGCCGATGGCCGCGTGGTCGTGCCGCCGCAGCGCCTCCGCCAGTTGGCGGAACAACTCCGGCGCGCGTGTCATGAAGGTCTGCGACAGTGCACGGAACGTGTCGTGATCGCCGGCCAGCCGCATCAGCACAGCAGGGTCGATCGCATGGTAGGTGGCGGTGCTCATGGCTCAGGCCTCTTCGCTCAGAATGATGGCGCCGGCGGGCTGCTGCAGGCGCAGATAGGGAAGGGAAACGGTGAAGCTGGTGCCGTCCGGTCCGCTGCTTTCCAGCGCCAGTTGGCCGCCCATCAGCTGCGTCAGGCGGAAGGCGATGGCCAGGCCCAGGCCCGCGCCGCCATGCCCGCGGCTGGCGCTGTCGTCGGCCAGCGTGAATTGCTGAAACAGGCGCTGGCGCACCGCCGGCGGCAGGCCCGGGCCGGTATCGTGGACGCGGAATAACAGCCAGTCCTGGCTCGACTGCAATTGTAGTTGCACGCTGCCCAACGATGTGGCGGCCACGGCGTTACGCAGCAGCATGTCGAGCACGCGTAACAGTTTGGCGCGGTCGCAAATGTAGTGGGGCGGTAGCCCCGGTTCCAGCTGAAGCGCTAGGCGCAGCCCTTTCGCTTCGGCCTCGGCGCGCAGCCCGGCGACGGCGCACTGCGCCAGTTCGTCGAGCGGTTCCCGGCGCAGGTCCACGGTCGCGTGGCCAGACTCCAGGCCGCTGAGTTCCAGCACCGCCTCGACCAATCCGAGCAGGCGCGTGCCGGAGGCATGGATGCGGCTGGCGAAGTGGCCCTGGCGGCTGTCGCCCAATTCGGCCTGCAGCAGTTCGGCGTAGCCCAGCACGCCGTCGAGCGGCGTGCGCAACTCATGGGACATATTGGCCAGGAAGCGCGACTTGGCGAGGTTGGCCGCGCAAGCCTGCTCGCGGCTGACAATCAGGCGACCCATCAGCATGCTCAGGCCCACCGTCATGGCCAGCAGCGCGACGCTGGCCAGGCCCGCCAGCGTCAGGCTCATGCGTTCATGCTCGACCAGCGGCGCCATGACCTCCCGCTGGTCCAGCCCCACCAGCGCCCGCAGTGGCAATCCAGGCATGGGGGCCATCGCGTAGTAGCGCTTGCGGCCGTCGATCGGGCCGGCGTACAGACCGGTCCGGATCGTGCCTCCTTGCATGGCGGCAAACACCGTGCTGTGGCGAATGTCCTGCCCCAGGCTGTCGGTGTCGCCCACCCGGCGCGCCCGCACAATGCCGTCGTCGCCGATCAGCGCCACCGAGCCATGCTCGCCGACGTCCACCGCGCCGTACAGGTGGGTGAAGTACAAGGGGTCGAGCGAGACCACCACCACGCCGCCAAAGCTGCCGTCAGTGAGGGTGATGCGGCGCGAGATTTGCAGCGACCACTTGCCCGACACCCGCCCCCGCACCGGCGGCGAAACATGCAACAGATCGCCGCCGCCGGCGAGATGGACGCGGAAGTGCGGCCGGTCGGCCAGGTTGGTCGGTTTGAATGGCTGGCTGGACAGCACCACGTCGCCATTGGGCGCGATGATGCTGAACAGGTTGTACAGGGTGCCGGCACCCAGGCTGCTTTTGAGTTCCTCGCTGACATTCAGCCCGCGGCCTTCGGCCACATAGCGCTGGCGCAGGAACAGCGCGGCCTGGTCCGCCGCCAGCACGGTGCGCGCGGCGTGCTCGCTGAACAGGCGCCCGAGGTCGCGGCTTTGGCGCTCGGCGGCGGCGATCGTCTGGCGCTTGTCATTGTCCAGTTGCCACAGCGTGCCGCCCCAGATGCCGGCCAACAGCAGCAGCGCGCACAAGGCGAGTGCCCAGCGGATATCCCGAGGTTTTTGTACCGACTGCCACATGGTGTCCTCCCCGGCCTGGCCGTCGTCCGGAATGGGCGGCGCGCTGGCGGTCTGTCCGATACAGCATGCTTCAAATGTAAATAATTGTCAAATTCAATTAATTCGTTGAATTTAGTTGCGATCACGTTCCTGCTGCGCGCAGCAGGCCCGCAGATAGCCGCGCAATTCATCATAGTTGACCGGCTTGTGAAAGAACACCACGCCGCGCGGGACGCCGCCGCGTGCCTGCAACGCTGTCTGTTCCAGTCCCGACAGGATGGCGATATGCATTGGCCTTAGCTGACGGTCGGCCAGGATGGTATTAATCAATTCGTAGCCGTCGATGCCTTCCATCATCACATCGACCAGCAGGATATCCGGCTGGCGGCGCGCGATTTCCAGCAGCGCCTGGTAACCGTTCTCGCAGAATGAGAGACTGGCGGGCAGCGTCCAGCCACCGATGTGCTTCTCGTAAAGCTGGCGTTGCATCGGGTTGTCCTCGACGATCAGGATGCTGGTGCCGGCGCCGGGCGCGGCGACCGGGCGCGGCGCCGGCGTCACCCCGTCGAGCGCCGGTTGTGCCTTGTAGGCCATGACCGCCGCCAGCGGAATGCGGCGGTGTCCGCCCTTGGTCTTCCACGCCTCGATCTGTCCGGCCTCGACCAGTTGCTGCACGGTCGAAACAGAAATCCCCAGCAGTTCGGCGGCGCGCTGGGTGGTACAGACTTCTTCGGTTTGCATTGCACTTTTCATGGTGGTTGATGTTACCAATACACGACAATGGAATTAATTTTACCAAAAATAATAAATTTTAGTAAAAAATGCGGCATAATTGATTTCCATGGGGAAATAATTGGATAACACACATTATGCCGTTGAATGCGGTCAGCGCCTAGAGCCAACAGAAAGGAACCGCCGTGCAAGTATTAGTCATTGACGACAACGAGATGAATCGGGAGCTGTTTTGCCACATGCTGAGCATGCTGGACGTGGCCCATCCCGTCCCCATGGCCGACGCCGCCGAGGCCTTGGACTGGTGCGCCTGTCACACGCCGGATCTGGTGGTGGTCGATTACCGGATGCCCGGCGTCGATGGTCTGGAGTTCCTGCGCCGCTTCCGCGCGCTGACGGGCATGGCTGGGGTGCCGGTAGTGATGGTGACGGCCGATAGTGAGGAGACCTTGTGCCACGAGGCGCTGCGTCTGAGCGCCAACGATTTTCTGACCAAGCCGGTCAACAACGTCGAATTCAATGCCCGGATCGGCAATCTGCTGGCCTTGCGCCAAGCGCAGCAGCAACTGGCCGCCCGCGCCGAAGCGCTGGCGGTGGCGGTGCGCAAGGCCACGGCGGCGGTGGTGGCGCGCGAACACGAGGCCATCGACAGGCTGTCGCGGACGGCGGAATTTCGCGACAATGACACCGGCTGCCATTTGTCGCGCATGGCCGCCTACGCTTACCTGATCGCGCGCCGCCTCGGCCTGGCGCAAACCGAATGCGAGCTGATACGCGACGCCGCGCCGATGCATGACATTGGCAAAGTCGGGATTCCCGATGCGATACTGCGCAAGCCCGGCGCCTTGTCGGCCGGGGAGCGCGAAGTCATCGAACGGCATCCGCAAATCGGCGCCGAGATCCTGGCCGGCAGTGAATCGCCGCTGTTGCAGGCTGGCGCGGTGATCGCCCTCAGCCACCATGAGCGCTACGACGGACGCGGCTACCCGCATGGGCTGGCCGGCGCGGCGATTCCGCTGTACGGTCGCATCGTCGCCGTGGCCGACGTGTTCGACGCGCTGACCACGGCGCGCCCATACAAGGGCGCCTGGGCGCTGGGACGGGCGCTGGATCATCTGCGGACGCAGAGCGGTGGGCATTTCGACCCCGCCTGCGTTGACGCGCTGTTGGGCGACATGGACGCGCTGCGCCAGATCCAGCGGCGTTTTCAGTCAGAGTGCGGCGCATTAGGGAGCGTGGCATGAGCCGCCGGTCGCACCACACTGGTGGCGCCGGGCTGGCGCACTGCCTGCTGGACGAGGTGATCGCGCGCTGGCGCCTGAGGAACGATGCGGAACTTAGCCGGCTGTTGCGGCTGGCGCCGTCGAGCATCAGCAAGATCCGTCACCGGCACGCGCCGCTGACGGCGGAAGTGATGTTGCGCATCCACGAGGCGTTCGATATTCCGATCGCCGAGCTGAAGCGTCTGCAGGCGCGCCAGCACCTGCTGGACCACGCTGCGCCCCTTGATGCGCGAGAGTACCGATAGCGAACCGCCAGGGGTGGCGCCGATGCAACAGTCGCCGCCGGGGACGGCGGAAATCAGGCGCCGAACGGGGCGGTGGTGCTATCGTGAAGACTCTTGATGGATTGCAATATGCCTGATTCCCAACGTTCCCGTCGGCTGATCGCCGCCACCGGCGCCGCCTTGCTGAGCACCATCGCTTGCGCGCTGGGCATTGCCTTGCAGCAGGTGCACGACAGCGAGATCGCCGAGTGGCGCGACCAACTCGACGGTACCGCCTTGTTGTTGGCGGAGCAGACCGCGCACGAAATGGGGGCGGCCGACCTGATGCTGGACGGCATGTTGGAACGGATTCAGCTGCTTGGCGTGCACGACAGCGCCAGCCTGCGGGCTCAGCTCAGCGACGAAGTCGAGTTCCAGCGCTTGCAGGACCGCAAGCGGGTGCTGCCGCAAATTGATGTCGCCACCGTGGTGGCGGCGGACGGCCAGGTGATCAACTTCACCCGCAGCTATCCGGCGCCGCCGATCAACCTGGCCGACCGCGACTATTTTAAAGCGCACCGCGACCATCCGACACTGGGGCTGTATGTCAGCCAGCCGGTGCGCAACAAAGGCAACGGCAGCTGGACCTTTTACTTGTCGCGCCGTATCAACGGGGTGGACGGCGGTTTTCTCGGTGTGGTGCTGGTCGGCGTTGGCAGCCGGCAGATCAGCGACTTCTATGGCAAGATCAAGCTGAGCGACGGCTCCGCCGTGACGCTCTACCGGCGCGACTTCACGCTGCTGGCGCGCTGGCCGCACCAGGACGAGGTCATGGGGAAGATCAACCGCGGCGGCAGCAGCTATGAGGTGATTGAGCGGCAGCGGCGCGAGGCCGGCACCGCCGTGGTGCGCACGCCGCGTCTGGCCGACAACGGCCGGCTGGTCACGCGCATGGGGGCGGCGCGGCTGATCCCGAACTACCCGATGATTATTAATGTAAGCGTGCCGGAGGCGGTGTTCCTGGCGCAGTGGTACCTCTTCGCCTGGCAGTTGAGCATGGTGGGGCTGGTGTGTAGCGTGGCGGTGCTGGCGGCCTGCGTGATCGTGCTGCGCGCCATGCGCCGACGGGACAGCGCGGTACGGGAGCAACGCGCCCTCAAGGCCGAGGCCGATGCCGCCAGCCGCGCCAAGTCGGCCTTCCTGGCGATGATGAGCCACGAGATCCGCACCCCGCTCACGGCCGTCATCGGTTTTGCCGAACAGCTGGAGCATGCCGACCGCGGCGAGACGGCCGAGCTGGGACGCATTATTGTGCGCAACAGCCAGCACCTGCTGTCGCTGATCAACGATATCCTGGATATCTCCAAGGTCGAATCCGGCAAATTGGTGTTGGAGCATGTACCGTTCTCGCCCGACGAGGCACTGGCGGCGGTCAGCGCGTTGATGCGCGGCGCGGCCAGCGTGCGCGGTGTCGATTACCGCGCCGTCACCCATGGCGCGATGCCGGCGGCGGTGCGGGGTGATCCGACCCGCTGGCGCCAGATCTTGCTCAACCTGGTGTCGAACGCCATCAAGTTCACCGAGCGCGGCACGGTGGACGTGTCGCTGTGGTACCAGGACGACGCGCAGTTGCTTTGCTGCCAGGTGCGCGACACCGGCATCGGCATGAGCGACCAGCAGCTGGCTGGCCTGTTCGCACCGTTTGTCCAGGCCGACAGCAGCGTTACGCGGCGATTCGGCGGTTCCGGTTTGGGCCTGTATCTGGTGCGGCAGTTGGCCACGGCCATGGGCGGCGAGGTGCGGGCCGAAAGTGCGCTGGGGCAGGGCACCTGCATGACGGTGACGGTGCGCGCGTTGCCGGCGGCGGCGCTGCCCTCAGTGGCCGAGGTGGATGACAGCGGGCCGGTGGTCGGCCGCGTGCTGGTGGTCGAGGACGGTGCCGACAACCGCCTGCTGGTGCGTTCTTTGCTGGAGAAGATGGGCGCCGAGGTGCGGTGCGCGCAGGATGGCGAACAGGGTGTGGCCGACGCGCTGGCGCAGGCGCCGGACCTGGTGTTAATGGATATCCAAATGCCGGTGCTGGACGGCGTCAGCGCCACCCGGCGTCTGCGCGAGGCGGGGTTTACGCGACCGGTGGTGGCGCTCACCGCCAATGTGCTGGCCGACGACCATGCGCGCTATCTTGCCGCGGGTTTCAGCGATTGCCTGGCCAAGCCGATCGAGCGCCACGCCTTCCAGCAGGTGGTGCGGCGCTACCTGGGCTGCGCCGGGACGGACATCGGCTTTGCCGATCTGCCGGAGTTTGCGCCGTTGCGCCACGCCTTCAAAACCGGCATCGTCGATCGCGTGGAGCGGATCGGCGCGGCGCTGGCGCGCGGCGAGGTCCAGGCGGTCTTCATGGAAGCGCACGCGATCAAGGGCGCGGCGGCGACTTTCGGCTGCCCCGCCACAGGCGCGTGCGCGGCCCGGTTGGAGTCCGCCTGCCACCAGGACGACATGCCCGCGCAGGCTTCGGCGCTGACGGCGTTGCGTGAGGCCGCCGCGCGTGACGCCGGCACGGCGGCGCAGCTGGCGCCGGCGCCGTGAGCGCGGCCGGGGGCGCACCTGGCCGCGGTCAGCCTACCGGCGGCGCGGCGGGTCATATTTTTTCCAGTACTGGAATTCCTCTTCGTGGACTTCAAATTCGAGATCCGCAACGCGGATCTGCAGACGCTCTTGCACGTCGGCCACCGCCTTGTTATAGATAACCGGGCCAATCTCCTCAAGTACAAATCCGAGCAGGCCGCCGGCGGCGATATTGCCGATCTTGTCATCCATATTTTCGTCGAAATATCGTTGGATCGATTGAACCAACTCGTCGCGGACTTCTTTCTTTAACTCGATTGCCACCTTTGTGCTCCTTTACGGCAGTTGTTCACGCCGTGTCCATTCGTCGACCACATCGCCCATGTTGGTGGCGGCGCCACTGCGTACCCAGGCCATGAACTCGCGGTCGAACTTGAAATGCGGGCCGCATTGCGCCGTCATGAAGCGGCGGACGTTTTGGGTATGTCGATAGTCGGCATCGATCAGCGTCGTTCGCAAGATGTCCCCGCCATGCCAATCAAACTTCATGTCCGATGCTCCCGAGGTTGGATGTGGCGTCAGTATGCTACAAATAATGCCGGCGCTGCGCCGGGTGTGGCAAAAAAATCGGTATTGAGGTAGCGCAGTCGTGGCAACGGGACGCGCCTCAGAATGGATGTTCCATTGCCAGGAGGTTGTATGCACCCCGATATTCTGATCCGTCCCGAGCCGGACGGCGATTCACCGGCCCATGATGTGCCGGCCCTGCGCGAACACTTCGAGCGCGAGGGGTATGTTGTGCTGCGGGGCCTGCTGCCGCCGGCGGTCTGCGAAACCGCGCGGCAGGCCTTTCTGCGCGAGGTGTGGCCGGCGCGGCGCGCCTACTTCAAGCGTCACGCATCCGGCCGCTACGAGCGCAATGTCTATACCGAGCATGGCCACATGAAGTATCCGATCATGAATCTGCAGGATATCGGCGGCCGCCGCTTCCGCGCGTTCCGTCAGCACGGGCTGGAGCTGCTGACGCATCCGCATGTGCGCCAGCTGATGCAACAGCTGTTCGGCGAGCCGGCGCGGCTGGTGCACACCATGTACTTCGACGGCAACCAGGCCACCTGGGCGCATCGCGACGGCGATTATCTCGATGCGTCGGCGGCTGGGCAGATGATCGGGGTGTGGATCGCGGCGGAGGATATCCATCCCGACGCCGGCCGTTTCTACCTGGTGCCGGGCAGTCATCGGTCCGCCGTCGGCGCCGTCGATGATCCGAATGGCCCGCGCTACAAGGAGAAAATGGCCGGCATGGCGCGCGATGGCGTGGCGCCGGCGATGCGGCAGGGCGATGTGATTCTGTGGTCGGCGATGACGGTGCACGGCAGCTTGCCGACCATTGATGGCCGTCACACACGCCGTTCCTTCACCGGCCATTACGTGCCGGACTCGAAACCGCTGCGCCGCCATCTGACCAACGCGCCGACCGATCGCTACATCGCCGTCAACAACGTGCCCATCGTGCTGCATGAGGATAGCCACACGCTGGCCGGTGTGCTGAAGGCGACCATCAAGTCCGACTATCCGCTGGTGTATTCGATGCTACGCGCGCTGCGCTGAACGGATGAACAGCGCGGTGGCGATGCCGACCAGGCAGACGCCGATGACGTAGTAGGCGGGGCCCAGCGGGTCGTTCTTCAGCATCAGCGTCACCACCACCGGCGTCAGCCCGCCGAAGATGGCGTAGGAGACGTTATACGAGAACGACAGTCCGGAAAAGCGCACCTGCGCCGGAAACGCCTGCACCAGCACGCACGGCACGGCGCCGACCACGCCGACCGCGAAGCCGGTCAGGCCGTACAGCGGCAGCAGCAGTTCCGGCTGCGCGCGCAGCGTAGTGTAGAACACGTAGGTGCAGACGGCCAGCAGCGCCGAGCCGACCAGCAGCACCGGTTTGGGGCCCAGGCGGTCGGCCAGCACGCCGTAGAAGATGCAGCCCACCGCCAGGCACAAGGTGGCGACGCTGTTGGCCACCAGCGTGGTGCGCGCGTCGATGTGATAAATCTTTTGCAGCAGCGCCGGTGTCATCAGGATCACCACCACGATGCCGGCCGACAGCATCCACGTCAGCAGCATGGCGCCGGCGACGGCGCCGCGATGGTTGCGCAGCACCGACTTGAGCGGCATTTCGGCGGCCAGCACCTTGCGCTGCGCCATCTCGGCGAACACCGGCGTTTCGTGCAGCCAGCGGCGCAAATACATGGCGCCCAGCCCGAATACGCCGCCCAGCAGGAACGGCCAGCGCCAGGCGCCGGCCAGCACCTCGTCCGGCGGGTAGACGGTGTTGATGCCGGTCGCGACCAGCGAGCCCAGCAGGATGCCGAAGGTCAGGCCGGCCGTCAGCATGCCGCAGGCGTAGCCGGTATGGCGCGCCGGCACGTGCTCGGAGACGAATACCCATGCCCCCGGCACCTCGCCGCCCACCGCCGCGCCCTGGAACACGCGCATCAACAGCAGCAACAGCGGGGCGGCGAGGCCGATGCTGGCGTAGGTCGGCAGCAGGCCGATGGCCAGCGTCGGCAACGCCATCATCAGGATCGACAAGGTGAACATGCGCTTGCGGCCCAGCAGGTCGCCGAAGTGCGCCATGACGATGCCGCCCAGCGGCCGCACCACGTAGCCGGCGGCGAAGATGCCGAAGGTTTGCAGGGTGCGCAGCCAGTCCGGCATTTCGGGCGGGAAGAACAACTGGCCGATGGCGTTGGCGAAGAAGACGAAGATGATGAAATCGTAGAATTCAAGCGCGCCGCCCAGGGCCGCGAGCGTAAGGGTTTTGTAATCCTGGCCGGTCAATGGGCGTGCGTCGGTCATGTGTCGGGTCGCTTGTTGTTGGTGTGATTGCCTCCCCGGATATTACAGCATGCGCTGGGCCGGCATGTTGCCGATGGCGGCGGTGCGCGGTATCTTGGTCGGCGCCTTTACGGTGTCGCGCGGTTCATGCTGCGACGCAGTACGAATATTTCTTTACAAATTCCCAATGTAGGCTAAAGTTCATACAAATGTTAGCGCTATCTAGCTCTGGAGGCTGCTATAAAAATGACAAGGGGACTGAGATGACGATACTGGATGTGGCGCCGTGACGGCGGCATGGTCGCTGGTCGCGGTGGCGCTATCGGTCGGCGCGCTGACATTGCTGATCGCCTGGGCCAAGGTGCAGCCGCTGCTGGCGTTCGTGGCGGCGGCGCTGATCGCCGCGCTGCTGCTGGGCATGCCGCTTGAGAGCATTCCGAAATCGATCGACAAGGGCATCGGTGATCTGCTCGGCTCGCTGATCGTGATCGTTTGCCTCGGCGCGGTGTATGGCAAGCTGATCGCCGACAGCGGCGCGGCGCAGCGCATCGCCAGTTACCTGATCGGCGTGTTCGGCGCCGCGCGCATGCCGGTGGCGCTGACGCTGACCGGCTTCGTCGCCGGCATTCCGCTCTACTACAACGTTGGCTTCGTGCTGCTGGTGCCGCTGGTGTTCTCGCTGGTGTACCAGAGCGGCAGGCCGGCGGTGGCGCTGGCGATACCGCTGCTGTGCGGGCTGTCGATCGCGCATGGCTTCCTGCCGCCGCATCCGTCGCCGACCGCGCTGGTGGCGCAGTTCCACGCCGATATGGGGCGCACGCTGATTTACGGGATGATCGTCGCCGTGCCGACGCTGATCATCGCCGGGCCGCTATTCGCCATGACGCTGAAGCGCATCGAGGCCTCACCGGCGCCGATGTTCCGCACCGGCTTGCGCGACGAGGCCGAGCTGCCGGGCGTGTTCAACAGCTTTGCCACGGCGCTGCTGCCGGTGTGGCTGCTGGCGGCGGCCACCGCCGCCAGCGCGCTGCCGATCGCCGATCCGGCGCTGAAGTCGGCGGTGGCCTTGCTGGCCAATCCGATGATCGTGATGCTGGTGGCCTTGCTGGTGGCGGTGTTCACGCTCGGCCTGGCGCGCGGGCAGAAGCTGCCGGCGGTGATGGCCGGCGCCCAGGACGCCTTGCGCGATATCGCGCCGATTCTGCTGGTGATCGCCGGCGCCGGGGCGTTGAAGCAGGTGCTGGTGGATTCCGGCGTCAGCGCGCAACTCGGCATGCAGCTTGGCGCGCTGCCGGTGCCGCCGCTGGTGCTGGGCTGGATCGTGGCGGCGCTGATCCGCATCTGCCTCGGCTCGGCCACCGTGGCCGGGTTGACGGCGGCCGGCATCGTGGCGCCGGTGGTACAGGCGTCCGGCACCGATCCGGCGTTGATGGTGCTGGCGATCGGCGCCGGCAGCTTGATGTGCAGCCATGTGAACGACTCGGGCTTCTGGATGTTCAAGGAGTATTTCGGGTTGTCGTTGAAAGATACCTTCCGTTCCTGGACTCTGATGGAGACGCTGGTCGGCGTTTTCGGGCTCATTTTCGTACTGATTCTCTCCGCCTTTTTAGGATAAACAGATGAAACCAATCTTGACTTTGCTGGCGGCGGCAGCCATCGCCGCGCCTCTACTGGTGCAGGCCGCCTCCGTTTCCGCTTACCAGACCATGCCCGACGATCCGCGCGCGGTGAAGGTGAACGCCGTGGGCGACGGCCGCGCCGACGACAGCGCCGCGATTCAGGCGGCGCTGGACGCCGCCGCCAACCGGGGCGAGGGCGGCGTGGTGTTCCTGCCGTCCGGCCGCTATCGCATCACGCGCTCGTTGCTGGTGCCGCTGGCGGTGCGGCTTTACGGCGTGGGCCCGACGCGGCCGGTGCTGGTGCTGGGCGCGAATACGCCGGGCTTCCAGAAAGGCGTGGCGAACATGGTGGTGTTCACCGGCGGCGACCAGTACACCGTCGGCAAGGTGCCGGTGCCGGTGAAGAGCGCCGTGCCGTTCAGCGAGAAGGTGCGTGACGCGAATTCGGCGACCTTCTATTCGGCGATGAGCAATGTGGACGTTGAAATCGGCGACGGCAATCCCGCCGCCGCCGCCGTGCGTTTGCGCACCGCGCAGCACTCCTATCTGAGCCACATGGATTTCCACATCGGCTCCGGCCTGGCGGGCGTCTACATGGTCGGTAATGAAAGCTTCGACCTGAAATTCTACGGCGGCCGTTACGGCATCCTCACCGAGAAGACTTCGCCGGCCTGGCAGTACACGCTGATGGACACCACCTTCGAAGGCCAGCGCGAGGCGGCGATACGCGGCCACGAGGCCGGGCTGACGCTGGTGAACACCACCATCCGCAACACGCCGGTCGGCATCGACATCAGCCGGGGTTACGGCGATTGGTTGTGGGGCAAGGACGTGCGCTTCGAGAACGTGTCGAAGGCGGCGGTGGTCATTAGCAATGAGGACAATGTCTACACGCAGATCGGCTTCGACAACGCGCTGGCGAAAAACGTGCCGACCTTCGCGCGCTTCCGCGACAGCGGCAAGACGGTGGCCGGCTATGGCCCGCAATACCAGATCAGCGAGTTCAATTACGGTTTGATGCTGCCAGGGCTGAACAGCGTCGGCAAGTTCGGCACGCACGTCAAGGGCGCGGCGTTGAAGGCCTTGCCGGCGCCGGGCAAGCCGGTGATGCGCACCTTGCCGGCCACCGGAGAGTGGGCCAGTGTGCGCAGCTTCGGCGCGGTGGGCGACGGTGTGACGGACGACACGGCGGCGGTGCAGAAAGCCATTGACAGCAAGCGTGTAGTCTATCTGCCGCAAGGCTTTTACATGGTGCGGGATACGATACGCCTGAAGCCCGACACGGTGCTGATCGGCCTTCATCCCGGTGTGACGCAGCTGGTGCTGCCGAATGGCGCGCCTGCCTACGCCGGCGCGGACGGTCCGAAGGCGCTGCTGGAAAGCGCGAAGGGCGGCGACGCCATCGTCACCGGCCTGGGGCTGGCGACCGGGGAAGTGAATCCACGCGCGACCGCGCTGCTGTGGAAAGCCGGCGCGGATTCGCTGGTGGACGATATCCGCATTCAGGGCGGCCATGGCACGCGGCTGTATGACGGCAAGCGCCGCGATCCTTATCAGAAGACCGCCAACTTCGATCCGATCCAGCATTGGGATCGCCAGTATCCGAGCATCTGGGTGACCGATGGCGGTGGCGGCACCTTCATCGCGTGCTGGTCGCCGAGCACTTTCGCGCAGGCGGGCTTCTACGTTTCCAACACCAAGACGCCGGGCAAGGTGTACGAGCTGTCGGCCGAACACCATATCCGCGCCGAGATCGTGCTGGATAATGTGGAGAACTGGGAGTTCCTGGCGCCGCAAACGGAGCAGGAAGTGCGTGACGGGATGGACGCGATCTCGCTGGAGATCCGCAATTCGCGCAACATCACCTTCGCCAACTACCATGCCTATCGCGTCACGCGGTCGATCAAGCCGGCCGTGTCGGCGGTGAAGATGACCAACTCGGAGAACATCCGCTTCCGCAATGTGCATGTGAATGCGGAAAGCGGCTTTGCCACCTGCGATGAAAACGGCTGCGATACCTATCTGCGCGCCAGCAAATTCCCGTTCGAGAATACGCTGCTGGACCTGACCAACAAGCAGGCGGTGCGCGAGCATGAATTCGCGGTGCTGGACATCCGCACGCCGTCGCCCGGTCCGGCGGCCGCCGTGTTTGCGTCGACGGCGCCGGTGCCCGCGCCGGCCGGCCCGTTCGCCGCCGCCAAAGTGGAGAAGCTGGAAGGTGATTTTTACTCGATCGCCGGCGCGGTGGTGGACAGCAAGGGCAAGCTGTATTTCATCGACCGCCGCTTCCACCGCATCTACAGCTGGAGCAAGGCCGGCGGCCTGGCCGTGGTGCGCGATGCGCCGCTGGACGCCGTCAACCTCGCCATCGACAACAGCGGCGCGATCATGGTGCTGTCGTCGTTTGGCCCCGAGGGCACGGTGTACTCCTTCCATCCGGACCAGCCGGCAGGCCCGCTCACGGTGATCAAACCGACGCCGGTGACGGCGCATGCCGCCGCGCGCACGGTGGTGCCGGTGAACTTCTGGCAGAACGGTGAATTCCGCGATCAGCTTAACTTCGACACCTACGAGTTCACCACGCTGGCGGAAATGTTCGCGCGCGATGTGGCGCTGCCGAAGCAGCGCGAATACGTGTCGCCCGACGGTAGCCTGGTGCTGCCGGCTTACCGCGTCTTCAAGCAGGGGCCCGCCGACCATCTGGGCTGGCGCTGGTCCGACACGCTGGATACGTATGGCCTGGTGTCGGCCGGCGCCAATGGCCGCGTGGTGTTCACCAATGGCTCCGAGAACCGCACCTTCAGCGGCGTTACCGACGCCGGCGGCGGCATCACGGACCTCAAGCTTGCCGCCAACCGTGGCGGCGAGAGCGCGGCGGTGGACCGCAAGGGCAATGTGTATGTCGCCAACGGCCAGGTGTTTGTCTATGCGCCGGACGGCAAGGAGATCGGCCGCATCGATGTGCCGGAACGTCCGTTGCAACTGATCTTCGGCGGCGCCGATGGCCGCACGCTGTTCATCCTCACTCATCATTCGCTGTACGCGGCGGGAGGCTTCGATGCGTAATCCATTCTTACTGACACTACTTGCGGTGTGCCTGCACGCCGGCGCGCAGCAACTGCCGCTGTGGCCCGACGGCGCGCCCGGCTCGGAGCAGCGCCGCAACGAGGCGGAGAAGGTGGACAAGGTCTACATCAGCAATGTGCATGCGCCGTCGCTGACGGTGGCGCGGGCCGATGTCCGGCACGCCAACGGCGCCGCCGTGATCATCGTGCCGGGCGGCGGCCACCGCATGCTGGTGTTCCAGAGCGAAGGCATGGTCGCGGCCAAATCGCTCAATCGCGCCGGCGTCACCGCGTTCGTGCTGAAGTACCGTTTGGCGCGCGATCCCGGTTCCGGCTATTCGATTCAAGGTGACGCCGCCGCCGATCTGCGGCGCGCCGTGCGCTGGGTGCGCGCCCACGCGGTCGACTATGGCGTCGATCCGGAGCGGCTGGGCGTGATGGGCTTCTCCGCCGGCGGCGAACTGGTCTCGCTGGTGGCGGACAATCCGGAGCCGGCGCCGGTATCGTCGCGCGCGCCGGACGCCATCGACCAGCTCAGCGCACGGCCGGACTTCCAGATCCTGGTTTATCCCGGCCCGCTGGGCTCGCCTGGGAAGGCGGTGCAGAACGCGCCGCCGGCTTTCATCGTGGCAGGCTCCAACGACAAATGCTGCATGTCGCCCGCGCTGACCCTGTACCAGCAGCTGATTGCCGCCGGCGTCTCGGCCGAGCTGCACTTGTATGCCGATACCGACCACGCGTTCAACATGGGCCAGCGCTCGGAGCGTCTTTCCGACGAGCATTGGCCGGACCGGCTGCGCGACTGGCTGGCCGATAGCGGCTGGTTGGTCCCGCGCCATGGGCGGGTACCACAGGGTGTGCCATCGCCCACGCCATAGTTGTAACAGTGCGTTACCGCACGGCAGGTGCTACGGTAGAATCCGACAATTGGATTCGTCCATTTTCAGGAGGCAGAAATGTCTACCACGCAAACTTTCCGCCCAGACTATCAGTCGTCTGAGGTGGTGGAGGCCGGCATCGAGCGCGCCGACCGTTTGGGCCCCGCGAGCGGGGCCGAATACCTCAGTCATCGGGGGGTGCTGGAGAGCGTGATCAAACGCGTCATCTCCGAGCCGGAGCACCGGCGCAATCCCGGCCGGCTGCGGTCGCGCGACGAGCGGCTGGCCGAGGACGCCTCGCGCATTACCAAATTCATGGCCTGAAGGAATGCTTCAGGCGGCGCAGCTGGAACTGCCAGCCGCGCATCTGCAACCGCAAGGCCAGCGGCGCCAGGCGCAGCCGCTGTGTTCGGTTGCGGTAAATCACCACGTCGCTGAGTGTGCGTGGCTGTCCTCCGAGGCGTGTTTTATAGGCCTCTTTCCCCCATCCAAAGTTAAATGCCGTATGTCATCATGATCGGCGCAGCTGGCGCACATCAGGTAGGCGCACAGGAAGCCTGGCCGGTAGAGATCGTAGGCCGGATCCTGCGCCAGGAAGCGGGCGCTGACCACATCGCCATTGCGGTAGCTGATCGAACCGCCGTAGCAGCGGCCGTCAATGGTGGCGATGCCGGCCAGACCGCAGCGCGCCACCATTTGAATCACGCGTAATTCTTCACAGGCGTCCCAATGCATGGCGTTGCGCCAGCCCTGGCTGCGTTCACGGTGCAGCGCGAGGATGGTGCGCACGTTGATGGTGCTGATGGTGCTGATGGCGCTGGCGGACGCGCTGGTGATCGGCGCCCAGGCCGGCGCGGTGTCCCTGGTGGTGCGTGCCGGCGGTTACGGCGAGACCGATATCCTGGAATCGGTGCGCCGGCTCAACCAGGCCAATCAGCTATGGCTACCGCTGCCACGATAGCGATATGCGCCGCCTTGTAAGATCAGGCTGACAAATGCCTATGTTCCCAGCCTACATATGGCCTGTCATTGCTCCTATAATCGACCGCACACAGCGCGGCTATAGTGTTAAACATCGAACACATACAACAGATGAGGCACACCATGTACGCAGCTAACCAGACTTCCGTTTCCGCCAGCATCCCCCGCGCCATGCAGCACAGCGCCGCGCCGGCCGTCAGCCTGATCGGTGCACAGCAGAATGAACTGCTGCGGGCGCTGTCGCGGGAAGAACTGCTGGACCTGTTCGTCCACCTGGACCTGGTGCCGCTGGACGCGGGCAAGCGCCTGTTCGACACCGGCGACCTGATGGAATACGCCTACTTCCCGACCAACGCCATCGTCTCGCTGCAATACGTGACCGAGGACGGCGGCGCGGCCGAAGTGGCGGTGGTTGGCCGTGAGGGCGTGGTCGGCGTGTCGATGTATGAAAGCGAGCGCGCCAACTGCTGCGCCGTGGTGCAGAGCGCCGGCTACGGCTACCGCATCAAGGCGTCGGTGCTGCGCCAGGCCTTCTTCAGCGGCGGCGCGCTGGCGCAGCAGTTGATGCGTCACACCTCGGCGCTGTTCGCCCAGCTGGCCCAGACCGTTGCCGGTGTGCGTCACGGCAGCATCGAGCAGCGCCTGTGCCGCTGGTTGCTGGAACGCCTGGACCGTTCGCTGTCCAACGAATTGAAAGTGACGCAGGAGATGATCGCCAACATGCTGGGCGTGCGCCGCGAATCGATCACCTGCTGCGCCGGCAAGCTGCAGGAAGAAGGCCTGATCGAATACCGCCGCGGCACCGTCACCATCATTGACCGTCACGCCATGGAACGCCGCGCCGGCGGTTGCTACTCCCCCGCCTAATGCAGATAGCGCGGCGCTTGCTGAGTTTGCTTCAGCTTGCGCTGCACCAGCCGATACCAAGCCTGCGCCCAGCGCGCGGCCGCTTGCGACTCTTCCACCGTCTTCGCCGAAATCGCCCGTCGTACCGCCACCATCTGCCTGTACAGCGCATAGGCGGCGGGGTGGTAATTGCGTGGCTTGATGAGGTGCGTGTGGGTATCCATAGATTGCATTGTGCGCGTGGCCTGTGGCTGCGGCTGTACGGTGTCTCACCTTCAGCCGGTGTGCCGGTGTTGGGTGGCTGCCTCAGCGCAGGCGCCAAAGCGGGACGGCGGTGGCGTCCAGCTTGCGCGGCAGCAGACCTTCGCCCAAGAACGCATCGGCAATGCGCTGCTGCTCGCCCAGCGCATCCTTCAGCACGGGACGCACGTCGTAGCTGCGGCGGCTGTTGGCCAGTTCCACCGTCGCCGCATCCAGTCCCCATGCCGGCGCCAGCAATTCCGCCGCCTCCCTGGGCGACTGCTTGATCCACTTGCCCGCCTTGCGCAACGCTTCGAAGACCACCGGCAACACCTCGGGATGCGCCTCGGCATAGGCGGTCGACGCCAGATAGTAGCGCTGGTAATCCGCGATGCCGCGCCCATCCGCCAGAATCCGCACCGGTGATTGCCGCTGCACGCCGGCCAGATACGGGTCCCACGTCACCCACGCCGCCACCGCGCCACGCTCGAACGCCGCGCGGCCATCGGCGGGCGTCAGATACGCCGGCTCGATATCCTTGAAGCGCAAGCCCGCTTTTTCCAGCGCCGCGATCAGCAGATAATGACTGCCGGCCGCCTTGGTCACCGCGATCTTCTTGCCCTTCAAATCGGCCACGCTGTTGATCGGCGAGTCCGCGCGCACCACAATCGCCTGCGCCGAAGGCGAGGGCGCTTCCTGCGCAAAGTACGTCAGCCTGGCGCCGGCCGCCTGCGCAAACACCGGCACGGTATCGGCCACGTCCGCGCTCAAGTCCACGCCGCCAACATTCAAGGCCTCCAGCAACGGCAGGCCGCTGGAAAACTCATGCCATGTCACCTTCACACCCAGCGGCGCCAGGTCCTGCTCCAGTTGCCCGCGCACCTTCAGCACCGTCAACAGCGTGGATGACTTCTGATAACCGATGCGCAGTGAAGAAGGCGTTTTCTGCGCATAGGCCGTGAACGGCAGCAGGGAAAGGAGGGAAAGCAGTGTGCGACGTTGCATGGTGGGCTCCGAAAAGTGTGATTCCTTGATGGTACGGCCTGGTCAGCGCGTCAAGGAACGAATCCTTTCGTCTTTGAATATAGCGCCAGCGGATATCGGATCACGAAAACACATTATTCTTAAAATTCATATTTGAATATAATAAATAATTAGTTTATACATAATCTTGGCGCGTCATAAGATCGGCTCAACCTCACCATTTGGAGCGATTTATGACCGTAACGCGCAGGACATTCCTGATGCAGCTGGCCGCCACCAGCGGCTACACCGCGGCAGCCGCCGCCATGACCACACTGGGACTGGGTGCCCCCGCCATCGCCCACGCCGCCGGTCAGAACCCGCCGCTGGCACTGGCGCCAGGCTCCGGCAAAGGCATCACAGTGCTGGTGCTGGGCGCCGGCATCGCCGGGCTGGTGTCGGCCTATGAGCTGCGCAAGGCCGGCTATCAGGTGCAGTTGATCGAGGCACGCGACCGCGTCGGCGGCCGCAACTGGACCATCCGCAACGGCACCCGCATAGAACTTAACGACGGCACCACGCAGGTGGCCAATTTCGAGCCGGGTCACTACTTCAACGCCGGCCCGGCGCGCCTGCCCAGCCACCATCAGACCATTCTTGGCTATTGCCGTGAATTCGGCGTCGAGCTGGAAGCGGAAGTCAACACCAGTCGCAGCGCCTATTTCTTGCCGGACGCCGCCAAGGGCGGCAAGCCGATACAGCTGCGCCGCGCCGTCAACGACGCGCGCGGCCACATTGCGGAACTGCTGGCGCGCGCCACCAGCAAGGGCGCGCTGGATCAGGAGCTGAGTGTGGATGATCGCACCAAACTGGTGGAATTCCTCAAGGTCTACGGCGACCTGACGCCGCAGGCCGAATTCAAGGGCAGCGAGCGTTCCGGCTACAAGGTCTATCCCGGCGCCGCCGAACAGGTAGGGGAGCGCAACGAACCGCTGCCGCTGGAAGCCTTGCTCGATCCCGATTTGTGGACCGCGCTGATCTTCGACGAACTGCTGATCTTCCAGCCCACCATGCTGCAACCGGTGGGCGGGATGGACCGTATTCCAGAAGCTTTCCATCAACGTCTGAAAAACGTGTCGCGCCTGAATACCGAAGTCAAATCGATCCGCAACAAGGATCAGGGCGTGGAGGTGGTGGTGCGCGACCGCGCCAGCGGCAAGCAGCAGACATTGTCGGCGGATTACGCCATCGTCACCTTCCCGCTACCGGTGCTGGCACAGGTTGAGAACAACTTCGCGCCGGCGGTGCAACAGGCCATCGCTAACATCCACTACGACACCGCCAGCAAAATCGCCTGGCAGTCGCGCCGCTTCTGGGAGAGCGAGTCCCAGATTTACGGCGGCATTTCGGTGGTCAAGCACGAGACCTCGCTGGTCTGGTACCCGAGCGGTGGCTTCCACAAGAAAACCGGTGTGCTGGTCGGCTGCTACAACATCGGCCAGAACGCGCGCGACTTCACCGCGCAGCCACTGAGCGCGCAATTCGCGTCGTCGCGCACCGTCATCGACCGCCTGCATCCCGGCCATGGGCTGGAGCTGAAAAATCCCGTCAGCGTGGCCTGGCACAAAGTGCCGTACAGCCTGGGCTCCTGGGTGCACTGGGCCACGCCGGCTGAAAAGGAATACACGCGCCTCAACCAACCGGAAGGCCGCGTGCACTTCGCCGGCGAATACCTCAGCCAAATCGGCGCATGGCAGGAGGGCGCCGCCTTGTCGGGCCACCACGCCGTCGCCGCCATCGCCCAGCGCGTCGCCACCAAATAACCACAAACCAAAGGACTCTCCATGAAAATCTCCCTGCTGTTCGCAAGCCTGCTGCTCGTCATCCCCGTCGCTAACGCACAACAGATCAAGCGCACGCCCATCCCCAACTCCAACTTCCCGATCTCGGTCGCGGTCAGCGTGCCGGCCAACGCGGAAACGGTCTACTTCAGCGGCGTGCTGCCGGAAAGCGTCGACGGCGACACGCAGACGCAAACGCATGCCGTGCTCACGCGCCTGAAGGCCGCATTGGCCAACGAAGGACTGACCTTTGCCGACGTGGTGTCGCTGCGCGTATTCCTGGTCGGCGATCCTAAACTGGACAACAAGCTGGATTTCAAAGGCCTGAACGCCTCCTTCGGCCAGTTCTTCGGCACAGCCGAACAGCCGAACAAGCCGGCCCGCACCGCGCTGCAAGTGGTGGCGCTGCCGCTGCCTGGCGCGCTGGTCGAAATCGACCTGATTGCCGCCCGCAGCAAATAATAAACCACAATAAACCACAACCTCCCTGGAGTCAGCCCGCATGAATCAACCGCAATCGAACCCGCGCCGCCTGCCGTTGGCGCTAGCCATCTCCCTGCTGTACGTCGCCAATCCGGCATGGGCGGACGATGCCGCCGCACCCGCCACCACAACGGCCGCCATCGGCGCGATCCAGGACGTGGTGGTCACCGGCACCCGCGACACCCAGCGCTCGGCAGGCGAGAGCCTTAGCCCGATTGACGTCATCAGCGCCAAGGACTTGCAGCGCACCGGCCAGACCGACCTGCGCGACGCGCTGGTCAAGCTGCTGCCCTCGGTCAGCCGCCTGGCGCAGACCGGCGACGCCGCCAACCTGACCAGCGCCCTGACGCTGCGCGGCCTCAGTCCCAACCATGTGCTGCTGCTGGTGAATGGCAAGCGTCGTCACACCTCGGCCAACATCACCGCCGATCCTGGCTCGCAGCAGGGCGCCACGCCGGTCGACATCGACCTGATTCCGGTCAGCGCTGTGGACCACATCGAAGTGCTGCGCGACGGCGCCGCCGCCCAATACGGCTCGGACGCGATCGCGGGCGTCATCAACATCATCCTGAAGAACAGCAGCAGTGGCGGTGGCCTGACCTTGACCAGCGGCGAATACTACAAGCATGACGGCTTTACGCTGGGCGCGGCGGGAGACGCCGGCATCACGCTGGGCGAAGACGGTTTCCTGCACCTGAGCGCCGAGTACCGCCGGCATGAACACAGCTTCCGCAGCGGCCCGGATGAACGCACCGGCACCTATGCCAACAAGACCCTGGGAGATCCCTACATCCGCCGCGAATCCTTCGGCGCCAACGCCGGCATCTCCCTCGGTCAGGATGTGGAACTGTACGCCTTCGGCACCGTGGCGCACCGCGCCGGCGGCAGCTATCAGAACTATCGTCTGCCATCGCGCTTGCCGCGGCTGTATCCGAATGGTTTCTCGCCGGTGGAAACCAGCAATGAGACCGATGGCGGCATCACGGTCGGCGTCAAAGGCACGGACCTGGTGGGGTGGCGCTGGGACCTGAGCGGAACCTGGGGCACCGACAACGTCAAGATCAACATGAGCGATTCGGCCAACACCGACTTGTATGCGGCCACCGGCGCCACGCCGACCAGCTTCCACCTGTCGCAATTCCAGAACACGCAGCAGGGTGTCAACGGCGATATCGCGCGCTCCTTCGACACCGGCGCGCTGCCAGCCGCATTGAGCGTGGCGCTGGGCGCCGAGTATCGCCGCGAGACCTATGAAATTGGCGCCGGCGATCCCGCTTCGTACTATGGCAGCGGCGCGCAAGCCTTGCCTGGACTGTCACCGGTCAGCGCCGGCAAGCATTCGCGCAATATCGCTGCGGCCTACGCCGACTTCTCCACCAAGTTCACGCCGCAATGGGAAGGCTCGCTGGCTGGCCGCTATGAGCATTACAGCGACGCCGGCAGCACCCGCAACGCCAAGCTGTCGACCCGTTACGAGTTCACGCCGGTGCTGGCGCTGCGCGGCACCGCCAGCACCGGCTTCCGTGCGCCGTCGCTGGCGCAGGAGTACTACACCAGCCTGGCCGTGTCGCCGACCACCGCTGGCGGCCAGTTGGCGGTCAATTCGGATGCGGCGCGCCAGCTGGGCGCGACGCCGCTGCGGCCGGAAAAATCGCGCAGCTACAATCTGGGCCTGGTGGCCGAACCGATCGAAAACCTGCACCTGACGCTGGACGCTTACCGTATCGATATCCGTGACCGCATCGTGCAAGGCGGCACCTACAGCGGCCCGGTGGCCATTGCCGCGCTAACTGGCGCCGGCATCAGCCTGCCGATCGGCCTGTCCTCGGTGAGCGCCAGCTACTTCGCCAACGGCGTCAACACGCGCACGCAGGGCCTGGACCTGGTGATCAATTACCCGACCAATCTGGGAAGCGCCGGCCGTATCGACTGGGACGCCAGCGCAAACATCAACAACAGCAAAGTGACCAAGGTTGGCATCGACGGCAACGGCAAGACTCTGCTCAACGCCCAGCAGGTTGGCTATCTCACCACCGCCACGCCGAAGAACAAGCTGATTGTCGGCGGCGCCTGGACGCTGGACCAGTGGAGCGTGAGTCTGCACGCCACCCGCTACGGCAAAACGGCGACCGAGGCCACCTTCTACTCGGGCCCGAACATCTACTCGACATCGGTGTTCAACCACATCGAGAACCAGCCGAAAACCATCACCGATCTGGAAGTACGCTACGCGGTGACCAAAAAGTTGCAGATCGCCGGCGGCGCCAATAATCTGTTCGATGTGTATCCCACCAAGGTACCGGCCGTTAGCCGCTATCTCGGCGTGTATCAGTACGATACGGCGTCGGCGCAAATTCCGTTTAATGGAGGCTATTACTACCTGCGCGCCAGTTACAAGTTCTGATGCTGTTAAGATAATGTCTGATTTCGCATGGCTTACTTTGACAACGACATGAAAATAGATGACATCAGCGCCTTTGTGGCCGTGGTGCGCAACCAGTCGGTTAGCGCCGCGGCCGAGGCTCTGGGACTGACCCAGTCCGCCATCACGCGGCGCGTGCAAAACCTGGAGCACGCGCTGGGTGTGGAACTGCTGGACCGCAGCGTCAAGCCGCCCAAGCCCAGCGCCATGGGACGCCAGGTGTTCGACCAATGCGGCAAGGTGCTGCAGGAAGTCGAGCGCCTGCGCACGCTGGTGCAGACGGACCACGCACCGACCGGCTTGTTCCGCATCGGCGTGATCCAGACCATCGGCGACGTGGTGCTGCTGGATACCTTGCAAAAGCTGAACCGCAGCTTTGCGGGGCTGCACACGGAAGTATCTTCCGGCTGGGGTTCGCAGCTGGTGGAGCGGGTGGCCAACGGAGAAATCGATGCGGCTGTGGCGCTGTTCCCGGCCACCAAGGTGCTGCCCGAAGGGCTGGTCGGCCGCGCGCTGGGACGGATCGAACTGGTGGTGGTGGCGAAGAAGGAGGCGATGCAGAAGCGCAGCTACAAATTGCGTGACATCTTCGGCACCGGCTGGGTGCTCAATCCGGACGGTTGCGGTTTTCGCGCCGGCCTGGCACGGGCGCTGGCGGAGCAGGGGCTGTCGTTCCAGATCAATCTGGAGACCTTCGGCACCGACTTGCAGCTCGGGCTGGCGGCCAATGGTGTTGGCCTGGGGCTGATGCCCAGGCCGATTCTGGAGCGCAGCCGGCACCGCGCGCACCTCGATATCGTCAACGTCTCGGACTTCAAGCCGGTGCTGGATATCTGGCTGGTGCAACCGCGGCAGCCAGGACCCGTGCAGCACGCGATCGACTTCTTTGCGCAGGCGGTGCAGCACGCGTTTGCTGAATCGCCGCTCAAGATCGTCGCGCGATAATTATTCCGGAAAATCATATATCGTTAGTTGAAACGATTAGTTTTATCATAATAATTTGCTCCCTATACTGGCTACAACAGTTTGAAATAGGGATGCAAACATGTCGGCTTCAACGCTTCACACGCAAGTCTTTCGCCGCGCCTTCGGACCGCTGGTCCTGCTGGCGCTGTGGGAGACCGCCTCCCGCACCGGCCTCCTGCCGGATCGCATACTCGCAGCGCCCTCCCAGATTTTCGTCACGCTCGGTGAACTGATCGCCTCCGGCGAAATCGGCAGCAACGTGCTGGTGTCCTTGCAGCGCGTGATCACCGGCCTGGCGTTCTCGCTGTCGCTGGGCACCGCGCTGGCGCTGGTGGCCGGCCTGTCGCGCCAGGGCGAGGTGGCGGTGGACTCCTCGATGCAGATGGCGCGGACCGTACCTTTCCTTGGCTTGGTGCCGTTGTTCATCCTGTGGTTTGGCATCGGTGAATTCACCAAGATCGCGCTGATCGCCTACGCCACCACGTTCCCGATGTACCTGTCGCTGTATAGCGGCATCCGTGGCGTCGATTCCAAGCTGGTGGAAGCGGCGCGCCTGTTTGGCCTGAGCTATCCGCAGCAGATCGTGCACGTCATCCTGCCGGGCGCCTTGCCGTCTTTCCTGATTGGCCTGCGCTACTCGCTGGGCGTCAGCTGGCTGTCGCTGGTGGTGGTGGAGCAGATCAACGCCACCGCTGGTCTGGGCTACCTGATTAACAACGCCCGCGACTTCATGCGCACCGACGTCATCGTCGTCTGCCTGATGGTCTACAGCCTGCTGGGACTCGCCACCGACCTGCTGGTGCGCGGCATCGAACACTACGCGCTGGCCTGGCGTCCGACTTTCATCAAGGATTGAGCATGCACAGCCTGACTCTGAACCTGCCTCGCCAGAAGGCGCAACACGACGACGCGCCGGCGCTGCCGCGCAGCCCCGTGCAGGCGCGCCAGCTGAGCAAGCGCTTTGGCGCCAACACCATACTCGATAAGCTGGACCTCGATATCCGCGCCGGTGAATTCGTCGCGCTGCTGGGTCGCAGCGGTTCCGGCAAGACCACGCTGCTGCGCGCACTGGCGGGGCTGGATCGCATCAGTTCCGGCACGCTGGATGTGCCGCAGGCACGCGCCGCCGTGTTCCAGGAGCCGCGCCTGATGCCGTGGAAGCGCGCTTGGCGCAATGTCACACTGGGCCTGAAGATCGATCAGCCGCGTGAACGCGCTCGCGCCGCCCTGGGGGAAGTAGGGCTGGCGCACCGCGAAAACGCCTGGCCATCCACGCTGTCCGGCGGCGAAGCGCAGCGTGTGGCGCTGGCCCGCGCCCTGGTGCGCGAGCCGCAATTGCTGCTGCTGGACGAGCCGTTTGCCGCGCTGGACGCGCTGACCCGCATCCGCATGCACCAGTTGATCCTGTCGCTGTGGCGTCAGCATCGTCCATCGGTGCTGCTGGTGACGCATGACGTCGACGAAGCGGTGCTGCTGGCCGACCGCGTGCTGGTGCTGGAGCAGGGGCGCATCGCCGCCGACATCAGCATCACTCAGCAGCGTCCGCGCAGCGCCGAGGCGCCGCAGTTCCAGAAGGTGCGTGCGCAACTGCTGCAATTGCTGGGTGTTGAAATCGAAGCGCCCGCCGCCGCGCCGCAGCCCGAACAGCCAACGCCTGTCGTCACGCCTTTTAACTTCAGTAACTTCTCAATCTGATCATGACTTCTGTCCTTCGCCTGCCAATCGCAGAACACAGCCACCAGCTGGACAGCCCGGAGTTCGCGGCGCTGCTGGAAACGCTGACCGCCGAATTTGCCGCCACCGCCGCTCAGCATGACCGCGATGGCAGTTTCCCGCACCGGAATTTCGAACGCCTGCACGAACTGGGACTACTCGGCCTGACCGTGCCGCGCGCCCTGGGCGGCCTGGGCGCCAACCTGGCGCAAACAAGGCGCGTGATCGCCGCGGTGGCCCGTGGCGAGCCATCCACCGCGCTGGTGCTGACCATGCAGTATCTGCACCACGCGTCCGGTCGCCAGATCAAATGGCCGCAACACCTGCTGCAACGCGTGATCGATGAAACGCTGCGTGACGGCGCCTTGATCAACGCGCTACGCGTGGAGCCGGAACTGGGCACGCCGGCACGCGGTGGCCTACCGGCTACCGTCGCCCGCCGCACGCAGGAAGGCTGGCGCATCAGCGGCCGCAAGATCTACTCGACCGGTATCCCGCGCCTGACCTGGCTGGGCGTGTGGGCGCGCAGCAACGACGCGGAACCGTTGGTCGGCAGCTGGCTGGTGCGCCGCGACACGCCGGGCATCACCGTCATCGAAACCTGGGACCATCTGGGCATGCGCGCCACCGGCAGCCACGAAGTCATATTCGACAACGTGCTGGTGCCGCTGGACCACGCGGTGGAAGTCGCCCCGGCCGGTGCCGCGCCGGAGCTGGACGGCTCGCTGCTGCTGTGGATGTCCGTTCTGCTGTCGGCCATCTACGACGCCGTGGCCCGCTCCGCGCGCGACTGGCTGGCCGGCTGGCTGGAAGAGCGCGTGCCAGCCAATCTGGGCGCTCCCTTATCCAGCCTGCCACGCTTCCAGGAAGCGCTGGGCCAGTTGGACGCCTGGCTATTTTCCAACCGGCTGATCCTCGACGCCGCCGCCAATGGCGCGGTGACTGCGGCGGACGCTTTCCGCATCAAATACCTGGTGACCAACACCGCCATCCAGGTCGTCGAGAAGGCGATTGAGCTGAGCGGCAATCCTGGCCTGTCGCGCGCCAATCCGTTGGAGCGCCACTACCGCGATGTGCTGTGCAGCCGCATCCACACGCCACAGAACGACACGATTCTGATCAATAGCGGACGCGCCGCCTTCGCCGCGCGCGCCGCCACAAAAGCTTCTCTCTCCGGCGTCGCCGGTATTTCAACCATCAATGCAAAGGACGCATCATGAGTATCGAATTTATCGGCTTCAGCGCCACCCAGGAAGTTTCGGAAACCGTGCTGCCGCAAGGCCCGGTGGTCAACAAGAGCTTCCTCGGCGCGGTGGCGCGCGCTCACGAATATGCGGGCTTCGACCGCGTGCTGGTGGCGCACAGCAGCGCCTCGGTGGATGGCTTCCAGGTGGCCTCGTACATCGCCTCGCAGACCGATAAGCTGGGCATACTGCTGGCGCACCGTCCGGGCTTCGTTTCGCCCACGCTGGCGGCGCGTCAGCTCGCCACGCTGGACCACTTCAGCGATGGCCGTCTGGCGGTGCACATCATCAGTGGCGGCGACGACACCGAACAACAGCGCGACGGCGACTTCCTCGATCACGGCCAGCGCTACCAGCGCACCGACGAATACCTGGACGTGGTGAAGAAGACCTGGACTTCCGAAGGCCCGTTCGACCATGACGGCCCGCTGTACCACCTCAAGGGCCAGAACGCCGGCGTGCGCCCCGTGCGCGACCAGCACATTCCGGTCTACTTTGGCGGCTCGTCGGAAGCGGCGATTGAAGTCGCCGGCAAACATGCGGACGTCTACGCGCTGTGGGGCGAATCGCTGGCGCAGGTGGAAGACACCATCAAGCGCGTGCGCGCCGCCGCCGCCAAACATGGCCGCGCCGACAAGATCCGTTTCAGCCTGTCGCTGCGCCCCGTGCTGGCGGACACTGAAGAAAAGGCATGGGCCAAGGCCGACGCCATCCTCGCCACCGCGACCGAGCGCGTGAAAGACAATCTGCATTTCAGCAAACGTCCACAAGATCCGCAAAACGCCGGCTCGAAGCGTCTGCTGGAAACCGCCGCCCAGGGCAAGGTCGTGGACGAGCGCCTGTGGACCGGCATCGCCGCGCTGACCAAGGCCGCCGGCAACTCGACTGGCCTGGTAGGCACGCCGGAACAGGTGCGCGACGCGCTGCTGAAGTACTGGGAACTGGGCGTGACCACCTTCCTGATCCGCGGCTTTGATCCAATTCAGGACGCGCTGCAGTACGGCCGCGAATTGATTCCGCTGGTGCGCGCGGCCATCGCCGAACGCGAGGCGCGGGATCAGCGTCTGGCGGCATAAACGGAGCGAAGGCGATGAGCGCAGTGAAGAATGATTTGATCGTAGCCAGTCAGTTCGACCCCAAGGTCAACGCACTGCTGGCCCAGCGCACCGGCCTGGCGGTGCGCGACGTGGCGCCCGGTCCCCTGACCGAGCTGCCGCCGGGCGCGGACGTACTGTTTGCCTTGCCGGCGCCGAAAGGCCAGTCGCTGCTGCATGTGCCGGCGCCACAAGGCTGGAGCGATGTACGCTGGGTGCAGCTGGCTTCCGTCGGCATCGACTACTACCCGGACTGGCTGTTCAACGGACCGGTGGTGACGTCGGCGCGCGGCACGGCGTCGATCGCCATCGCCGAATACGTGCTGGCGACGATCTTCGCGGCCGCCAAGCGCATCCCGGACATCTGGCTTGAACAGGCCAGCGACTGGCGCCGCATCCAGCTTGGACTAGTGCAGGGCACGACGCTGGGCTTGTACGGTTTCGGCTCCATCGGCCAGGCGCTGGCGCAACGCGCGCTGGCGCTTGGCATCAAGGTGATCGCGCTGCGCCGCTCGGACGCGCCGTTTGAAGTGGATGGCGTTGAGCGGGTTGACTCGCTGGAGCAGCTGGTGGCACGCTCCGACCATCTGGTGCTGGCGGCGCCGTCGACGGCCGACACGCGCCATGCGATCAGTCGCGCTTCGCTGGCGCACGCCCGCCCGCATCTGCACCTGATCAATATCGCGCGTGGCAATCTGGTTGACCATCAGGCCTTGCTGGATGCGCTGAACGAAGGCCGCCTTGCGCTGGCAACACTGGACGTGACCGATCCCGAGCCGTTGCCGGCTGGCCACGCGTTTTACGGCCATCCGCGTGTGCGCCTGTCGCCGCATATTTCGCCCAGCACCGAGCAGATCGTGCCCGCGCTGATCGACAAGTTTGTGCTGAACCTGGACCGCTTCCGCAGCGGACAGCCATTGACCGACGTGGTGGATACCGCGCGCGGCTACTGAGAGAGGACTCAAAATGAGCAGCTCCGCACCACTGTATTCCGCGCCGCTGTCGCGCCCCCATCTGCGCGCGGTCGGCAAGACGCATCCGCGTCCCGCCATCTACAGCGCTCCGCGCGATGAGCAGGGCAACATCATTTTCGCCCAACCACCGGAGCCGGAAGGCTTCGAGGCGCAGCGTCGTCACCGCAAGGAGCGGCTGGCCGTGTCCTTCCGCCTGTTCGCGCGCTATGGCTTCGATATGGGCGGCGCGGGTCACATCACGGCGCGCGATCCGGAGTTCCCGGACCACTTCTGGGTCAATCCGGCCGGGGTGTATTTCGGCCATGTGCGCGCCTCGGACCTGCTGCTGGTCAGCCATGACGGCAAGGTGGTGGAGGGTGACGGCTTGCTGAACCGCGCCGCCTTTGCGATTCACTCCGAACTGCACAAGGCGCGTCCGGACGTGATCGCGGCGGCACACTCGCATGGCTTGTATGGCAAGGCTTTTGCCGCGCAAGGCCGGCTGCTTGAACCGCTGACGCAGGACTCCTGCGCCTTCTATCAGGATCACGCGATCTTCCAGGACTTCAGCGGCGTGGTGCTGGATGCCAGCGAAGGCCAGCGCATCGCCGAAACGCTCGGCCAGCGCAAGGCGGTGATCCTGCAAAACCATGGTCTGCTGACGGTCGGCGCATCGGTGGAGTCGGCGGTGTGGCGCTACATCGCCTTCGAGAATGCGGCGCAGGCGCAACTGCTCTCGGAAGCCGCCGGTCTGACCAAGCCGATTCCGCACGAGGTGGCGTTGCACACCTCGAAGCAGATGGGTTCCGAAGCCGGCGGCTGGTTCAGCTTCCAGCCGCTGTGGGATGTGATTACGCGCGAAGAGCCGGATTTGTTCGACTGACAGGAGAACCATCATGACCAGCGCCACGCTATCGTTGAAGGACGCCCACGCCGCGTCGCCCGCCATCAGCCCAGTCGTCTCCTGCACCGAGCCGTCCACGCTCGCCGCCACGGTGGCCGGCGCCGGCTTTGCCTCCTGCCTGGATGCCGGCGGCGGCCAGCACTGGCTGCGCCGTCCCGGCGCCGTTGCCACGGTGGCGATCCATGGCGCCGCGCTGCTGGCCATCTGGAGCTGGTCCAGCGGCGTGATCAAGCCACCCGTGGCGCCGCCGGTGATAGAACTGATCCGCATCCAGCCGGAACCCAAGCCGGAAATCACGCCGCCCAAGCCGGAGCCGGTCAAAGAAAAAACGGTGGCGCTGGCGCCGCCAAAACCGGCGGTGCCGCCGTCGCCGGCGCCGAAAACTGTTGAATCCTCTGCGGCGCAAGCCGAGACCTACACGCCACCGCCACCAGTGCAAGCCGCGCCACCCGGGCCGGTAACGCCGCCGCAGCCGGCGCCGGCACAAGCAGCGCAGCCGGCGCCGGCACAAGCAGCGCAGCCGGCTGCACCGAAACAGATCAGCACCGAGGGCATACCGACCGATTACGTCAACCAGGTCTACGCCCGCATCAACCGCAACGCGGACTATCCACGCGAAGCGAAGATGCGCCGCCAGCAGGGCAAAGTCGGCTACCGCCTGACGCTCAATCCGGACGGCTCGCTGGTCAGCTTCGATATCCAGTCCTCCGGCGTGGAAGCGCTGGACGAGGCAGCGCGGGAAGCCATCCGCCGCGCCGCGCCGTATCCGCGCCTGCCCGATCTGGGCGGCGGCAGCTATCTGCTGGCCGGGAATATTGTCTTTAAAATTAACTAACAAGGAACCGCCATGAGTGCTACCCAAGTCGCCGCCCATCTGACGCCGCTGGAGTTGTTCGAGCAGGCCGACGTGATCGTGAAATCCATTCTCGTTTTGCTGACACTGGCCTCGCTGGTTAGTTGGGGCGTCATCATCGACAAGCTGCTGCGCTTCGCGAAGCTGCGCCGCAACGCCGTCAACTGGACGGCGGCGCTGGCCGGCCAGCGTTCGCTGAACCGCCTGGCGCAGGAGCTTAAGCAGCATACGCAAGATCCGTTCGCCCGCATCTATCACGCCATCGTCGACGAGTGGCAAATCACGCACCGCCTACATTTGCAGGGGAACGAGTCGGGCCGCGACAGTTTGAAGGAGCGCGTCAACCGCGTCGGCCAGATCGCCACCAATGTGGAAGTGGAGCAGTTGCAGCGTGGCCTGTCCGTGCTGGCGACGGTTGGTTCGGTGGCGCCGTTCGTCGGCCTGTTCGGCACCGTGTGGGGCATCATGAATGCCTTCCAGGGCATCGCCGCCAGCAACAACACCAGCCTGGCCGTGGTGGCGCCGGGTATCGCGGAGGCGCTGTTTGCGACGGCTCTAGGCCTGGTCGCGGCGATTCCGGCGGTGGTGGCCTACAACCGCGCATCCGGCGACTTGAATCACTATGCCGGCCGTCTGTCCACGTTGGTCGGCCTGGTCGAAGTGCAGCTTTCGCGCCAGCTGGAAGCAGGCGAGTCGCAAGTGGAGAATGTTGATGTGGCGCCGGCCAAGGGTGATCATTCCGGGAATAACGTGACGGCGTTGTCGGCGCAGGGAGCCTGAGATGGGCGTGCGTTTATCCTCCGGTCCCGCGACCCGTCCCACGCCGGTCAGCGACATCAATGTCACGCCGCTGGTGGACGTCATGCTGGTGCTGCTGATCGTGTTCATGGTGGCGGCGCCGATGATGACAGCCGGCGTCAAGGTCGATCTGCCGACTTCCAACGCCAAGCCTCTTCAGGAGCCGAAACCGCCGATCGTGGTCAGCATCAATGCCGAAGGCACAGTCTACGTCAACCAGACCGCCGCCACGCCGGAAACGCTGCTGCCGTTGATGGCGCGGGAGTCGGGCGGCGACAAGGAGCGCCGCATCCACTTGCGCGGCGACCAGGCGCTGGCCTACGGTCGCGTCGTGCAGACCATGGGGGCGCTCAACGACGCCGGCTATGCCCGCATCGCGCTGGTATCGGAACAACCAGCTCAATAACTCACACTCAAAGGTTGGAAGATGTATTCGATCACTTCGAAGGGCGGCGCTCGCCGTCAATTCTTGCGGCGCGGCGCGGCGATGGCGGCTCTGGTGGCCGGCTGGAGTAACGCCACCCGCGCGGCGGCGGCCCAACTGCGCGACACCACGCTGCGCATCGGTACTTACAAGGGCGGCGATAGTTACTACTTCAACGAGGCTGGCGTCGACAACATACCTTACAAAACGGCGGTGGCGGAATTCGCCGGCGGGAACCTGATTGTGGAAGCCATGTCTTCCGGCTCGCTGGATTTCGGCGGCATGAGCGAGATCCCGCCGATCTTCGCTGCGGCCGGCGGCGCGCCGATGAAGGTGATCGCGGTGCTGCGCGGTGATGTCAACAACCAGGTGGTGCTGGTGCCGAAAAATTCCGGCATCACCGATCCGGCGCAATTCAAGGGCAAGCGTATCGGCTACGTGCGCTCGACCACTTCGCATTACTTCCTGATTCAGCTGCTGAAGGAAAACGGCCTGACCTTCAAGGACATCGAGCCGGTGGCGCTGCTGCCGCAGGATGCCCTGGCGGCCTTCAAGAGTGGCCAGCTGGATGCGTGGGTCATCTACGGCCTGGTGGTGGAATTCGCCAAGAGCCAGGGCGCGCGCGTGCTGCGCACGGCCAAGGGTTACCTGTCCGGTAACTATGTGATCAGTGCCTCGACCCCGGCGATCGCCGATCCGCTCAAGCACCAGGCCATCGGCGACTACCTGCAGCGCGTGGCCAAGGTTTACGACTGGATCAACAAGAATCCGGACCGATGGGCCACACGCAGCGGCCAGATCGCCGGCGTGCCGCCGCAGTTCTTCCTCAATCAGGTAAAGAGCCGCAGCGAACCATACAAATTGATACCGGTGGACGAGGCGGCGATCAAGTCACAGCAAAAGGTGGCTGACGTGTTTGCGGAAGCCGGCCTGCTGTCGCGCCGCGTGGATGTGCGTCCGATCTGGGATACCAGCTTTGCCAAATATTTGACCTGATTAAAAGAGAGGAAGAAAAGGTATGCAGCATTTTTCGAAAAAGACCGCATTGACGCCATTGAGCCTGGCCCTGCTGGCCATCGGTACGCCGGCATGGTCGCAGACCAGCGTGGGACAGGTGCAGGATGTGGTGGTGACCACCGCCGTGCGCGGCGAGGCCCGTACCGTGGCCGACAGCCCGGCGCCGGTGGACGTTATCAGTGGCGAACAGCTGATCCACACCGGCCGCGCGGAACTGGCCGAGGCGCTGGCGCGCCTGCTGCCTTCCTTTAACTTCGGCACCAACCAGGCGGGCGTGAACTCGGTGGTGCGGCCGGTGAGCAATCGCGGCCTGGGCCCGGCGTACACACTGGTGCTGGTGAACGGCAAACGCCGCCACAACAGCGCGCTGCTGACCAACGGCGGCGGCGACACCAGCGGCGTCAACGCCATCGATCTGGATACGATTCCGCTCAGCGCCATCGACCATATCGAGGTGCTGAAGGACAGCGCGGCGGCGCAATACGGTTCGGATGCGGTGGCCGGCGTGGTCAATGTGATCCTCAAGACCGGCAACCACGGCGGCCAGATCGCCGCCAGCTACGGCAAGCTGAAAGAAGGGGATGGCGACCTGACCAGCAAGAAGCTGGAAGGCGATGTCGGTTTCGCGCTGGGCGAGGATGGTTTCGTTCACATCGGCGCGGCGGCACGCAAGCGCGGGCAGGCCTGGTACAACTTCCCGTCGACCAATCTGGTGGCGTATTCGCCGGCGTCGAATCCGAAGAACGCTACCTGGAACCGCGACGGTGCGCATAACGGCGATCCGGGTATCGAGGCTTATGACGTGGCCTTCAACGCCGAGAAACCATACAGCGCCGATGTGACGTTGTACGCCTTCGGCACGGCAGGCACGCGCAACACGGTGGCGGGGAATAACTTCCGCCGTCCGAACGGCCTGGCGACCATCGCGCAGATTTTCCCGGGCGGTTATTTCGCGCTGAATAATATGAGCGCCTACGACTTCCAGCTGAATCTCGGCGCACGCGGCAAGACGGCTGGCTGGAACTGGGACATCAGCACCGGCTACGGCAAGAACCGCGCCCGCCAATACAGCAATCTGACGCTGAATCCATCGCTAGGCACGGCGTCGCCGACCAGCTTCGATAATCTGGCGACTTACCAGTTCGAGCAGTGGACCACCAACGAGGACTTCACGCGGGCGGTGGATATCTGCTGGAAAAAGCCACTGCAATGGTCGTGGGGACTGGAACAGCGCGTCGAACGCTTCTCGACGTTTGCCGGCGACCGGCTGGGCTACGTCAACGGGGGCTATGTCTTCAAGGCGGGCGATCAGGAGGGCAATCCCAACGTCGGCAAGCCGGCGGCGGTGGGCGCGCAGGCCGGCGTGGCGCTGTCGCCGGCCGATGCCACCAGCATCCGCCGCACTGTGCTGGCGGTGTACAACGACCTTGGCTTTTATCCGACCGAGGATTGGTTCGTTGACGGCGCAGTGCGATTCGAACATTACAACGACAGCGCCGGCAACACGGCCAGCGGCAAGATCAATAGCCGCTACGATTTCTCGCCGAAGGCGGCGATCCGCGGCACAGCGGGCACCGGCTTCCGCGCGCCTTCGCTAACGCAGACCGGCTATTCGCAGACCGATAACCGGACCAACATCAATCCGGTGACGGGCGTGGTGGAACCTAGCCTGTCCAAGCTGCTGCGCAATGATTCTGACCTGGCGCGCAAGTTTGGCGCGCGTGACCTGGACCCCGAGAAATCGGTCAACTTCGGCCTGGGCATTGTGCTCAAGCCTGCGGATAACATCAACGTGACATTGGACGGCTATCAGGTCACGGTGAAAGACCGCATCGTCCGCACCGGCTACATGTTTGGCCCGGCCTTCGCGCCGACGCTGATCGCGGCAGGCCTGACCGGCACGGAGTGGGTGCAATACTTCGCCAATGCGGTCGATACGCGCACCCGTGGCGCCGATCTTGTGGCCGACATCACCAGCGATTACGGCAATGCGGGCCTGGTGCGCTGGGGCGCGGCGCTGAACTGGAACAAGACCACGGTCACCCACATCAATGCGACGCCGTCGCAGATTACCGCGCTGGGGGCGAATCCCGGCGGCAGCGCCGTGTGGTTTGGCTACTCGGCCGGCGGCGGCATCGGCGACTTGAGCGCGACGCCGAAGACCAAGTTGATTCTTTCGGCGCGCTGGTTCTTCGGAGATCTGGAAGCCACGGTGCAGACCACGCGCTATGATTCGTACACTTGGCAGACCACCGCCAATCGCGCGCAGGATTATCACTTCGGCGCGAAGTGGTTGACGGACCTGGACCTGAGCTACGCGGTCACCAAGAAGACCAAATTGGTCATCGGCGCGGCCAACCTGTTTAACACGCGTCCAGACAAGAACGGCCCTGGGGATGCCAACTCGGGCGGTAACAGCTTTGTCTACGGCCCGGCGCCGTTCGCGCCCAGCGGCGCCTACTACTACGGCAAGGTGACGTATGACTTCTGATCCGGACCGTGTCCGCCGTCGTCTGCTCGCCGCGCTTCCCGCCGCCGCGTTGGTGGGCGCTTGCGGAAAGGCGAGCGTGTCACAGAATAGCGCCACGCCGGACCTCTCCAAAGTCACGCTGGTACTGGGTGATCAGGTCAAGCTGTTGCAAACAAAAGCCGAAGCGGCCGGCGTGCTGAAAGACGTCCCTTACAAAATCCAGTGGGCCAGCTTCCAGGGCGCCGCGCCGCTGTTTGAAGCGGTGGTCTCCGGCGACGTTGACACCGCCATCGCCGCCGATACGCCGGCGCTTGCGGCAGCCGCCGCCGGCGCGCGCATCAAGGTCATCGCCGCCAGCGTTTCCTCGCCCAGCGCGGTGGCGATTCTGGTGCCGCCGGATTCGCCGATCAAGACGGTGGCCGACCTCAAAGGCCGCAACGTGATTGTTTCGTCGGCGCGCGGCAGCGTCGCCCACTTCCTGCTGTTTGGCGCCCTGCGCGAAGCGGGCCTGCAGCCGCAGGACGTCAACACCGGCTTTCTGCTGCCAAGCGACGCCGCTGCCGCCTTCTCCAGCGGGAAGATCGAAGCCTGGGCCACCTTCGGCACTTATCAGGCGGCCGCCGAGATACGCGGCGCGCGCGTGCTGCGCGACGGCGTTGGCATCAACTCCGGCGTCGGCGTGCTGACCGCATCGGACGCCGCACTGGCCGATGCCGGCAAGCGCGCCGCCTTGGCCGACGTGTTAAACCGGCTGGCGCAATCGAACGTGTGGGCCAATGCCCATCCGAAGGAGTACGGCAACGTATTCCAGCGCCTGACTGGCCTGCCGGCCGATGTGACCAAGCTGCACGTCAGCCGCGACAGGCCGCAGCTGCGCGCCGTCGACAACAATATTATCCGCCAGTTGCAGGAAGTGGCGGACACCTTCTACGAAGCCAAATTATTCCCCCGCCGGGTAGACGCGAGCAAGCTGGTGGATACCAGCCTGTTCCATCCCGCCTGACCCCATCACAAAGGAGCATCACCATGAGCACTCGACAACTGAAACTCGGCTTCATCCTGCACGGTGTGGGCCCCGGCTGGGGCGACTGGCGACATCCGGACGCCGATCCGACGGCCAGCACCAATATCGACTTTTATCTGCATCAGGCCAGACTGGCGGAACAGGCCAGGTTCGACTTTTTGTTCGTCGCCGACAGCGTGCACATTACCGAAAAATCCAGCCCGCACTACCTGAACCGCTTCGAACCGCTGACTATTTTGTCGGCGCTGGCCACGGCCACCCAAAACATCGGCCTGGTGGGCACGCTGACCGTCAGCTACAGCGAGCCATACACGGTGGCGCGCCAGTTCGCGTCGCTGGACCACATCAGCAAAGGCCGCGCGGGCTGGAACGTGGTGACCTCCTGGCTGTCCGGCAGCGCCGACAACTACGGCAAACCAATCCATCCACCGCACGAAGTCCGTTACCGCATCGCCGCCGAACACCTGGAGACGGTGCAGGGCCTGTGGGACTCGTGGGAAGACGATGCGCTCACGCGCGACAAGGCAAGCGGCCAGTTCTTCGATCCCGCCAAGCTGCACACGCTGAACCACAAGGGCGAATTCTTCTCGGTGCGCGGCCCGCTGAACATCAGCCGCTCGCCGCAAGGTCAGCCGGTGATCTTCCAGGCCGGCGCCTCGGAGGATGGCCGCAATTTCTCCGCACGTTATGCCGATGCCTGCTTCACCGAGAACTCGTCGCTGGAAGCTTCTCAGGCCTATTACGCCGACATCAAGCGCCGCGCCGCCGCTTTTGGCCGCGCGCCGGAACGCCTGAATGTGCTGCCAGCGCTGCGCGCCATCGTCGGCCGCAACGAGGGGGAGGTCGAGCGCCTGTACCAGGAAGCGGTGGGCCTGATCCGCGTGGAAGACGCGCTGGTGGCGCTGGCGCGCTCCTTTAACGAGCATGACCTGAGCCAGTATCCGCTCGATGGCCCGTTCCCGGACATCGCCCACTTCGGCGCCGATAGCAACCGCAGCTCGTCCGAACGCATCGTGCGCACCGCGCGCGAAGAAAACCTGACGCTGCGCGAAACCGCTCTCCGCTACGCCAGCCCGCGCCGCGAATTTGTCGGCACCGGCATGCAGGTGGCGGACGCCATCCAGCGCTGGTTCGACAACGGCGCCGCCGATGGCTTCATTCTGTTCGAATCGCTGCCGCGCCAGCTGGAGGCGTTCGTGTCCGACGTGGTGCCGGTACTACAGGAGCGCGGCCTGTTCCGGCGCGAATACGAACACACCACCTTGCGTGGTAATCTGGGTCTGGATGTGCCGGAAAACCGCAACACCGCTGCACGCCGTCAGGCTGCGTAGGGAGAGAACACGATGAGTGAAGCACAACAACGCGAACTGGCGCCGCGCCTGCGGCAGTTCGTCAACCAGCTGGAATCCATCATCGGCCAGAACGAGGCGCAGGTGGTGGAGCAGGGTGCGGCCGCGCTGCGTGACCTGATCGCGCACGACGACTGGCTGCCGCGCGAGGCCGCCGAACCGCATCCGCAGTTTTACCGCCAGTACCTGCTGTACCGCGATCCGGCGGCGCGTTTCTCGGTGGTGAGCTTTGTCTGGGGGCCGGGCCAGTCGACGCCCATCCACGACCACACCGTGTGGGGCCTGATAGGGCTGCTGCGCGGCGCCGAGATCTCGCATGATTTCCGCCGCACGGCGGACGGCAGGCTGGAACGCCACGGTGAGCCGCAGCGGCTGGAGGCCGGCACCGTGGTGGCGGTGTCGCCAACGCTGGGCGACATCCATCAGGTTTACAACGCCTTTAACGACCGCGTGTCGATCGGCATTCACGTCTATGGTGCGGACATCGGCGCGATGGATCGTAGCGTCTACACGCTGGATGGCCAGGTCAAGCCGTTCCGCTCCGGCTACACGCCGCAGATACCCTACCGCGGCTACGAGCAGGTGAGGGCGGATCTGCTGGACGGCCGCGAGATCGCCTTGCTGGATGTGCGCGAGGAAGACCCACACGCGCAGGCGCACCCGCTGTTCGCGGCCAACTTCCCGTATGGCCGCATCGAGATCGACGCCTATACCAAGCTGCCGCGCCGCGACGCGCCGATCGTGGTGCTGGACGACGGCGAAGGCCTGGCGCTGCCGGCGGCGTTGCGCTTGCACCAGCTGGGCTACACCGAAGTATCGCTGCTCGATGGCGGCGTCTCAGGCTGGCGTGCCGCCGGCGGCGAGTTGTTCCGCGACGTGAATGTGCCCAGCAAATCCTTCGGCGAACTGGTGGAGCATGAGCGGCATACGCCCTCGCTGTCCGCGCCGGAGGTGCAAGCGCTGATCGATCAAAAAGAGAACATCGTCATCCTCGACGCGCGCCGCTACGACGAATACCAGACCATGAGCATCCCCGGCAGCATCAGCGTGCCTGGCGCGGAGCTGGCCTTGCGCGCGCGCGAACTGGCGCCCGATCCATCCACGCGCATCATCGTCAACTGCGCCGGGCGCACGCGCAGCATCATCGGCACGCAGTCGCTGATCAATGCCGGCGTGCCGAATCCGGTATCGGCGCTGCGCAACGGCACCATCGGCTGGACGCTGGCGAGCCAGCAACTGGAGCATGGCCAGTCGCGCAGCTATCCACCGGCGTTGGAGGCCAACCGGCAAGTGGCGGCGCGCGATGCGCGCGCATTGGCCGACCGCGCCGGTGTCAAACGGCTTGACCGCGCCCAGTTGAGCGAGCTGCATGCGGACCGCGTGCGCACCAACTACTTCTTCGACATCCGCAGTCCCGGCGAATACGGCGACGGCCATCCGCCGCGCTTCCGTTCCGCGCCGGGCGGGCAACTGGTGCAGGAAACCGAACAGTTTGCGCCGGTGCGCGGCGCCCGCATCGTGCTGGCCGATAGCGACGGCGTGCGCGCCAATCTGACCGCGCATTGGCTCAAGCAGATGAACAACGACGTCTACGTGGTCGATGGACTGCAACCGGAAGACTTCAGCGTCGCCGGCGCGTGGAAGGACGAGTTGCCGCCGCCACCGCAGGTGGACGAAATCAGCGTCGAGACGCTGGCGGAGTGGCTGGCTGCCGCGCCGCAGCAGTTTGGCCTGCTGGATTTCACTTCCGGCGTCAACTACCAAAAGCGGCATATTCCGGGCGCGTGGTTCGCGCTACGCTCGGAATTGGCGGCGGCGCTGGCGCAATTGCCGGACGGTGTGCAGCGCTATGTGCTCACCTGTGGCAGCAGCCTGCTGGCGCGCTTTGTGGCGGCGGACCTGCGCACGCTGACCAAGCTGCCGGTACTGGTGCTCGCGGGCGGCACGTCCGCCTGGGTGGCCGCCGGCAAGCCGGTGGAAAGCGGCGCGACACGATTGGCGTCACCGCTGATCGACCGCTATCGCCGTCCCTACGAGGGCACGGACAACCGCGCCGAAGCCATGCAGGCTTATCTCGATTGGGAGTACGGACTGGTGGCACAGCTGGACAAAGACGGCACGCACGGGTTTTTTATCGTTTAATTGACTTGCTGCATTGCAATAATCGTTGTGATGCAGCATAATTTTCTGATGGTCCGGATCGGGCTTCATGGGGAAAATAGCAATGACGATTACCAAGCGTTTGATTCTGACGTTGTCTCTGGCGCTGGCGGCGCTGATTTTTGTGGGTGTGTCCGGGCTGAAGCAGCTGTCGAACGCGCATCAGCGGCTGGACATGGTGCAAACGCGGCTGATTCCGAGTGTGGCCAGTCTGAACAGCGCCAAGGGCTATATGACCGACACCCGCCTGGCGGGCTATCGTCTCTCCGTTTTCTCCAACCAGGCCGACAAGACCGCGCTGGATAAGGCCTACAACGACGCCCACGCCAAGTTCGACGAGGTGATCGCGGACTACGAAAAATCACGCATCTTCGACCAGACCGACCGCAAAATGCTGGAAGCGGACAAGGCGGCGATGGCGGCCTATCGGCAGACGCTGGTGCCGTTCATCGCCGGCGCCCATGCCGGCGATCTGGACGCGGTGCGCGCCACGCTGGAAGCGGGCACGCCGTTGGCGCTGTCGGCGGCCGCGCTGAAGAAAGCCTTCGACGACCATATCGCCTACAACAACAAGCTGATTGAGGACGTGCGCGCGCAGAGCGTGGCCCAGTACAGCTTCGCCTTCCGCCTGATGGTGTCGGTGATTGCGCTGGCGGTGCTGGTGACCGGCGCGCTGGCATGGTCGCTGTACAGCACCATCAAGAGCAGCCTGGCGTCGATTCGCGGCACGCTGGAAGATGTCAGCCAGTCGCTGGATCTGACCAGGCAAATCAAGGTCGAACGCATGGACGAAATCGGCCACACGGCGGTGGCCTTCAACAAGCTGCTGGAGCAGATCGCCGGTGTGATCGAGACCGTGCGCGCTTCAACCAGCGCGGTGGGCGCGGCCTCGCAGCAGATCGCGGTGGGCACGGGCGATCTGTCGCAGCGCACCTCGTCGCAGGCGGCGGCGCTGGAACAGACGGCGGCCAGCATGGAGCAGCTGACGTCCACCGTGGGCCAGAACGCGGACAACGCGCGGCAGGCGAATCAGCTGGCGCGGTCGGCGTCCGATGTGGCGACGCAGGGCGGCGCGGTGGTCGAGCAGGTGGTGGTCACCATGGGGTCGATCAACGAATCGTCGCGCAAGATCGTGGACATTATTTCGGTCATCGATGGCATCGCGTTCCAGACCAATATCCTGGCGCTGAATGCGGCAGTGGAAGCGGCGCGGGCGGGTGAACAGGGGCGTGGCTTCGCGGTGGTGGCGACCGAGGTGCGCAATCTCGCGCAGCGCTCCGCATCGGCGGCGAAGGAAATCAAAGAACTGATCGACGATTCGGTGGAGAAGGTCGGCTCGGGCACCAAACTGGTGGAGCAGGCCGGCAGCACGATGCATAACGTGGTGGCCAGCATCAAGCAGGTGACCGACATCGTCGGCGAAATCAGCGCCGCCACGCAGGAGCAGAACGACGGCATCGAGCAGGTGCACCGCGCCGTCACCGAGATGGATCAGACCACGCAGCAGAACGCCGCGCTGGTCGAGCAGACCGCCGCCGCCGCCAACACGCTGCGCGACCAGGCCGATAAGCTGGAGCAGGTGGTCAGCGCGTTCAAGATCGGCGCCCCGCCAGCCGTTTACACGCCGCCCGCCAAACCGCGTCCGGCGGCGACGGCGATCGCGTTGCCGAAACCGGCGCAGCGCGCCAAGCCTGCCGCACCGAAACCGGCGCCGCAGAAACCGAAAGCCGCCGCATCTTCCGGCGACGAGTGGGAAGAGTTCTGATTGACTGCTTGCCTGTTCCTCGTCGTTGTAGGGTAATGTATCAGCGTCTCTGTCATTCCACCCTACTTGAATACAAGGTGCCCCATGAAACGCTCTTTGCTGTTGCTGTTGTTCGCGGCATCGCCGTTGTTGGCGCGGGCCACCGAGGCCACCGATAACCAGCTGATTGAGCAAGCGGTGCGTGATTATATCGAGTCGCAGCATAAGCCGGATGCGGAGCGGATGGCGCGGTCGCTCGATCCCAAGCTGGCCAAACGCACATACTGGCAGGCGGCCGATGGCACGCAGTTCATCATGAACACCGACCGCGATACGATGATCAGGGTGGCGCAGACCTATAACAAGGATGGCGCCAGGTTCCCGGCGCAGCCACGCGTTGACATCAAGATTCTCGATGTCGATCAACGCGTGGCCACCGTCAAGCTCACCGCCGACGATTGGATCGACTATATGCATCTGTATAAAAACCAGGGTAGCGAATGGAAGATCATCAACGTATTGTGGCAGTACCATGACACCTCGCGCCAAGTCAGCAAGAAGTGACGTATCGGACCCATCGGACCCATCGGCCGGTTGGGAAGCGATCGCGGCTGAATTCCTGGCGGCCCGCTCCGATATCGGCGCTGGCGTCGCGCGTCAGTGGGCGGGCACGCTGCGGCCGGGTGGCGAGGTGGTGGACATCGGTTGCGGATCGGGCGCGCCGATCGCGCTGGCGCTGGTGGCGCAGGGATTGACCGTCTTCGGCATCGACGCTTCGCCGACGCTGCTGTCCGCCTTCCGCCGCCGCTTTCCCGGCGCCCCCGCGGCATGCGAGGCAGCGCAGGACAGCACGTTCTTTGGACGACAGTTCGATGGCGCCGTTGCGGTGGGATTGATGTTCCTGCTGGCGCCGGAGGATCAGCGCAAGCTCATTGCCGGTGTCGGCCAGGCGCTCAGGCCTGGCGGGCGTTTCCTGTTCAGTGCACCGCGCACGCCGTGCGAGTGGCAGGACCTTCAGACCGGCCGCGGGTCCGTGTCACTCGGCGAGGCGGCATATCAACGCTTGCTTGCCGCCGCGGGCATGCGGCTCAGCGGCAGCTACGTTGATGAGGGCGGCAACGATTACTTCGACGCCTCCAACTGCGGACGATAGTTCTGGTGCGGTTCCAGCGACGACAGCCGGACGGCGCGGTACAGCGGGCACACGCCTGACAGCGCGCTCAGCAGCGGCACGGCGCCGATCCAGCCCCATGCGTCCACCAGACCGGTGGACGCGGCGGCGATCAATCCCAGTCCCACGGCCACCCGCAGAGCACGATCCACAGTACCAACATTGCTACCCATGATTTCTCTCCTTTTCACTTGATGTGCCGTCAGTATGAAGCACAGTGCGGGAGCAAAAATATGACCTGAATCAAATTATCTCAATTTTCCGCTTCCGGGCTGAGCACCATCTCCACATGGTTCTTGCGGTCCAGGAAGCGTTGCGCCGCCGCCTGGATATCTTGCGCCGTCACGTCATTGACGCGCTGCTCGATTTTCAGGATTTCGTGCGGGTCTTTATCTTCCAGCACGCTCTGGCGCAGGTAGTTCATCCAGTAGCCGTCCTCGCGCAGCGCGCGCCGGTAGCTTTGCAGGCGGGCTTGCTTGACCTTGTCCAGATCCGCCGCCGTCGGGCCGTTGGCCTGCAGGCGCTCGATCTCGCTCCAGACGGCGGCTTCGACTTTCCCCACGTTCTGCGGTGACGTGGGCAGCACGATCGCCACCGCGTAGCCGCCGCGCGGGATTTTGTCGTAGCGCACGCTGGCGTTGCCGGAGTAGATCAGCTTCTGCTTCTCGCGCAGCTCGTCGGTGATGCGCAGGTTCAGCACATCGGCCAGCAGGCCCAGCGACCAGGACTCGGGATAGGAGTAAGCGAGGTCGCCGCCGAAATCAAAGGTGACCTGGCTCTTTTGCTCCACGCCGGCCTTGACCTCCTGCCGCACCACGCCGCGCACCTGGCGGATGTCCGGATCGCGGTAGGTCAGCGGCACGTCGCCGACCGGCAGCGTCGCCACATAGGTCGCCAACAAGGGCTTGAGCTGGTCGATATCGAAATCGCCGACGAAGATGTAGGTCATGCCCTTGGCGCTGGACATGCGCGCGCGTTGCAGGTTCAGCGTGCGGTCCAGGTTCAGTGCCTCGAAGTCGGCCGGTTGCGGCGGCAGATCGAGTTGCGGATGGTTGCCGTAGACGGTTTTCATGCGCGCCTCGGTGAAACGCATCTCCGGCATGGCGGAGCGGTTGCGCACGGCTTCGGCGTTGCGCGTCACGAAGGAGCGGAACAGGTTCTCGTCGCGGCGCGGGCTGGTGATGGACAAGTAGTTCACTTGCAGCAGGGTTTCGATGTCGCCGCTGCGGCTGCTGCCGCTCAGCAGGTCGGCATAGGACGCCAGTTGCGGGTTGTAGGCCACCGCCTTGCCGGCCAGCATCCGTTGCAGGTCGGACGGCGTGTAGGCGCCGATGCCCATCGCATTTTGTACCGCGCTGGCGAAGCGGGCGGTGCGCTTGTCGGCTTCCGGGAAGGCGTACACGCCGCCGGGGCGCGCCGCCAGCATGCTCACCTTGTCCTTGCTGAAGCCGGTTGGCTTGAGCAGCACCTTGACGCCGTTCGACAGCGTCAGCGTGGTCACGCCCAGCGTTTTGTCTTCGCTCTGGGCGACGATGGCGCCGGGTTCCGGCTTGTAGCTCATCAGGTTGACCGGCAGCGCTTTCTCGGCGATTTTTTCCACCGGCAGTTTGGCGGCCGCCTCGGCGCGGGCCAGCAGCTCAGCGCCGGTCGGCGCGGCCTGGCCGGCGGCGACGCTGTTGGGGTGGGCGGTGTACAGCACCAGTTTCGGCGGCGTGGCCGGGATGATGCTCTTGACGTAGGCGTTGATTTCGTCGAGCGTGATGCTCGGAATCAGTTCCTTGGCGTAGTCGTTTTCCGTGTCGATGCCGGTGATGATGCCGCCGGCCAGAAAGTGGCGGATGTATGCCCCCAGCACCGCCGCCGAGTCACGCGTGGCGCGCGATTTGGCCGCGTATTCGTAAGTCGCCAGCAGATTCTGTTTGGCGAAGTCGAGATCGCCGGCGGCGAAGCCGAACTGGCGTGCCCGCATGTTTTCCTGCACCAGCGCGTCGATCGCCGCGTTCACGCCGGCCTTGCCGATGCTGGCCGCGGCGGTGAAGCCGAACTGGTTGACGCCGAACGGTACCGTGGTTTCGCCGGCGCCGCCGCCGAGGAACGGCGGTTCCGCCAGTTGGGTCAGGCGGCTGAAGCGTGTTTTCATCAATTGGGTGAACAATTGCCGGATCAGTGCCTCGCGGAAGTCGCCGACGGTTGCCGGCGGCTTGCGGCCGAAGCTTGAATAGTAGAGCTGCACATTGTTGGTCGGCGCCTCCTTGTCGAGGAAGACCACGGCGTCCGCCTTCGTCAGCGGCGCCGGCGTGTAGGCCGGGCGGGGGCGCGGACTGGCGGGCATCTTCAGGCCGGCGAAGTGACGCTGGATCATTTTTTCCGCCGCAGCGGGATCGATGTCGCCGACCATGATCACGGCCATCAGGTCCGGACGATACCAGTCGGCGTAGAAGCGGCGTACGGCGTCGGCCTTGGCATGCAGGATCGACTCCTCGGTGCCGATCGGCAGCCGGTCCTGGTAGCGCGAGCCATTGGCCAGCTTCGGCAGCATCGATTCCAGGCTGCGCTGGCCGTAGCCGCTGCGCGCGCGCTTTTCCTGCAGCACGATCTGGCGTTCATCGTCGATGTCCTGGTCGTTCAGCGTCAGGCCTTGCGCCCAGTCTTGCAGCACCGTCATGCCCTGTTCCAGGTTGTCCGGCTTGTCGGTCGGGATGGGCAGCATGTAGATGGTCGCGTCGAAGCCGGTGGAGGCGTTCAGGTCGGCGCCGAAGCGCACGCCGATCGAGCGCAGGTAGGCGATCAACTCATGCTTCTTGAAGTGCGTGCTGCCGTTGAAGGCCATGTGCTCCAGCAGATGGGCCATGCCGCGCTGGTCGTCATCTTCCAGCACCGAGCCGGCGTTGACCACCAGGCGCAGCTCGACGCGCTGGGCCGGTTTGGCGTTCTGTTCGATGTAGTAGGTCAGACCGTTGTCGAGCTTGCCGACTCGGACGGCGGGATTGGACGGCATGCGCTCGCTCAGCGCGGGCGCGGCGGCCGTGCTGATGGTCAACAGCAGGCCGGCGATCAGCGCGGCAAAGGTCAGTGGTTTGGTCATGGCGGTGGGTTCTTGTGATGGTCTCTACGCCAGACTTTAATCAAAAAACATCTTTCCATCAAGCTAACATTGATCAACCGGTTGAGCGAAAGGGGCGGTGTATGGCTTAGGACCGTATGCCGTAAAATAGCTGTCCGCCCATTAGCATTTAATAGTCATAGGAATGAGGAACGGATGGTAGTCTGGAAGGTCGCGCTATTCTGGCTGGGGCTGATGTTCTCTGTATTGGCTGTCGGTGCGCCTTCGGGGGCCGACGTCACCTTCGAACGCCGCACATGGTCGCCCGTGGAGGGCGCGCCATCGAGTGCCTGGCACATTGCGCAGAGCGCGGACGGCTTGTTGTGGTTTGCCAGTCCCAGCGGCCTTCACCGCTTTGATGGGGAAAAGTTTCAGCGCGTCGGGAACATCTATGGACACCCACTGGTGTCGCATAACGTCAATATTGTGGTGGCGCTCAGGCAGGGGATAGCGTTGGCTTACTCCTTCGGCGGCCTCTCCGTGTTTTCAGCACAGGGGGTGACCCACTATGACAAGCGCAACGGTTTGCCGCCAGGTTCGATTCTGGCGATTGTGGAGACCGCGGATGGCATTCTGTACGCCGGTACGTCGGCAGGTTTGGCGGTGCTCGGTGGCGGCGCGTGGAAAGTCCTCCGGAATAATGGTCTGCCCGACGGCTCAGTGCGCACCATTGCGGTTGATCGGGCCGGGACAATGTGGGTGATCGTCGGCGACCAGCTTTACGGCCGGCCGGCGCGCAGCGCCACGTTCGCGCCGGTGATGCGGGCGTTTCCGTCCACCGTTCCGGAAATTGCCAGAGGAAAACTACTCGTCATTTCTACGCGGGGCGAGGTGGTTCAGGTTGAAATCGGGAAAAAGCCGGTCGTGGTGCTGGAGAAGGTGTCGGCGAATTTCGACGGTGTTTACGATGGACCGCTGTCCACCCTGTGGGGATGGCTGGGAGGGCAAGGTGGCCTGGTTCGACTTCGCGAGGAGAGCGGTGGACGCTATGTTGTCGCCGAAAGGTTTGAAAACTTAAAGAACGGGAATAACCCGATTGTGTCCTCGTTGATGGACCGGGAAGGCAACGCCTGGTTTGGGACGCTGAACGGCGTGCAGCGATTGCGGGCCCAGCGCATACACGAAGTGAGCGTGCCGAATGATGTCTTTATGCCGTATGTCCATCGCGGCCTCCATGACTCGATGCTGTTGTCCGGCATCTTCGCGCATCAGATCGTGCGCCTTACAGAATCAGGTCACGCCAAGGTCGCCGACCTGGCGGACGTTGCCGCGCTGTGGCGCGCGGGGCCCGACAGTGTATGGGCCGGTTCTGCCGCCGGATTGTTCCACATCCACGCGCGCGGTGTAGAAAAATGGCCGCTTCCGGCCGAGGTAAAGCCGGGAAGGAGCGTGCAATCGATTGCGGTCGATCAGGCTGGCGTGGTATGGGTGTCGATCATTCGCAGTGGGTTGTATCGATTCGCAAACGGCGAGTGGACCCGCATCGACACCGATGTGCTGGGAGAGGATGGCATGCCTGTTTTCCTGCACGCCACGGCGTCGGGCCAGGTGTGGATGGGGCTGACGAATAGCCGCATCGGCCAGATTGTGAACGGCAGGGTGCAAGCGGTGCCAGCCGACAAGGCGCGCGACATTGGCAGCGTGCTTAGCCTGATAGAGATCGATGGCCGGCTGGTCGCGGGCGGCGAGAAGGGCCTGGTCTGGGTTGACCCGCGCGGCAACAAGCCCATGTTGCCGGACAATGAGCCAGCTTTTCGCGGCGTGTCGGGCTTGGGCCTGGACCGGCGGGGCGGCTTGTGGCTGAATGGCCTGGATGGCATTTATCACATTTCCAAAGAACAGCTCTCCGCATTCTGGTCCGCGCCGGAGCGCCGGCTCAAGTGGGAAGTGTTCAGTCTGGCCGATGGCGTGCGGGGCGCCGCCACCCAGATCCGTCCATTGCCCAGTTTGTCCGTGGCGGAAGACGGGCGGATTTTCTACGCCACCAATAGCCAGGTGGGATGGATCGATCCGCTGGATGTGCGCCGGAATCAGCGCGCGCCGAATGTGCTGGTGCTCGGACTTCGCGCCGGGGACAAGGAACTGCAGCCGCGAGGGAAGATCCAGCTGGCTTCGGGGACGACCTCGATTGAGATCAAGTACGCCGTTACCGCGATGTCGATTCCCGAGCGGGTGAAGATCAAGTATCAGCTTGGCGGTGTGGATCGCGGCTGGCAGGTGCCAAGCGGCGAGCGCGTGGCGCGCTATACGAATCTGGAGCCAGGCAGTTATACGTTCCGCGTGATCGCCGCCAATGAGGATGGCGTGTGGAACAACGAAGGCGCCACGTTGGCGTTTGAGATTCTGCCGGAATTTTGGCAGACGTGGTGGTTCCGCGCACTGGTGCTGACCATTCTGGTGGCGATGATTTTCACCTTGCACCGATGGCGTATCGCCTCCGCCGCCGCGCGCATCGCCGAGCAGGTCGCGACCCGGTTGGAGGAACGCGAGCGGATCGCCCGCAGCCTGCACGACAATCTGCTGCAGGGTGTTCAGGCGCTGATCCTGCGATTCAGCACCGTGCTGCGGCGCTTGCCCGAAGGAAGTCAGGAAAAGCGCATTCTGGACGATGTGTTGGGGCAGGCCGAGAGGCTGGTGGAGGAAACGCGCGATGAGGTGATGGCGCTACGGCATCAGTGGTCCACCGAGCAGATCGTCGCGCAGTTCTCGGCGGAGCTGGAGGCGATGAAGCCAGGCGCCAAAGCCAGCCTGACGCTGACCGTCAGCGGCAATCTGGCGCACATGCGTCCCGACGTGGCACTGGAGGTGTGTCAGGTCTTGAAGGAGGCGGTGACCAACGCGGTACGCCATGCAAACGCGTCGGAAATCAGCGCCACGCTGACGGTGAGTGCAAGCGGCATTGAAGCGGTGGTTGTGGATAACGGCATCGGCATTTCGCCGGAGGTCGCCCTGAACGGCACGGCCGGACATTGGGGCATCATCGGCATGCGCGAACGCATCTCGAAGCTTGGCGGCCTGCTGACCATCGTTGGCGGCGAAGCGGGAACGACGCTGCGATTCACAGCGGGGTAGCAATGCTTCGGCGGCGGCAATGACTTCTTCAAAGCCTGAGGCGGCACCGACGTCGGCGGTGCGTCGCGCCTGATCGATGTGTGTCTCGACCACGGCGTGTCGATGTTCGCCACCGCCGACGTGTACTCGGACGGACTGGCCGAACAAATCCTCGGCGCGAGTTGGCGTTGCTTGCCAGCTGACCGGCAAGATCCGGCGCGGCCAACCGGCCAAACCGCTCACGCGCGCGCACGATATTGCTGGCACTGGTCCGCATTTCGAGGAGGAGCGCCTGTTTCGCATCGTCGAGGCGCTGGAGGTGGTGGCTGGGCAGACCGGTAAATCGATACCGCAGATTGTGCTGAAACGGCTGCTGGGGAAGAAGACGGTTTCCAGCGTCATCATCGGCGCGCGCGATGAGAAGCCGTTGATCGAGAATATCGGCGCCACCGGCTGGTCGCTGACGCCGGAGCAGAATGCGCTGCTAGAGCAGGGCAGCGATGCGCCGCCGGCTTACCCGACATGGCACCAGCGCGGCTTCGCCATGCTTAATGAGGAATAGCTCATACTCGACCTGACACACAGCGTCCGATTGATGGCTGGCAGCATCCGCCCGAGGCTGTGTGAAAACGCAAAAACACAAAATTTTCACGGGTATGCATCGTTGTCCATCCAGCGAGTGGGAATTTCTAGGAAATGGGGAAACTGGTACCGGGTAGCATCGCGCATCGTGTACCTCTATTAGTAGTCAGGTAGGGAGGGTGGAGGTGAGGGTGTGTCAAGCCAGGCATGTAGCCTTACTTCATTACCAGAGCTGTAGCCCCGATTAGCCAGCCGAGAATGAAGCTGATGCCATAACCTGCCAGTGGCACCGGGAACGCGCCATACAAATAGGCAAAACCGGACACCAAAAAATACGTCGCTAATCCCGCAGCTGCGGGACGCTTGTTCACGTCATTCGCAAGAAACCAAGGGCTGAGGGATGTGAGTAATAAACAGGCTCCGCCGCAGAACGCCAGAATGGGTGAAACTTCTGCAGCCAAATGAAAAATACCCTCGACGTGAGGCACTGAATCGAGCGGATCTGGCCTGCCGGCGCAAATCAGCAAGGTAACTAATGCCACTGGGACGATCCAACGCAGCAACATGAAACTGCGCTGCGCAACGGCCCACATTATGGCCGCAGCGATCAAAGCTATCAACTGGGATATATCCGGTTGCCACGCCAGGGTGGCAGCCATCCCCAGCGCGGCAACCGCATATCCCGGCTGCCCGTTCACTCGAATTCCGCGATCCGTGAGCAAGATTGCAGAGGGCATGACGAGCGCAGCAACATTCAGTTGCACAGAGCCGACGGCGAGCCAGCGATGCACGCCTGCCTGATCGGGTCCCACCAATATACTAAGTGCAAGCGCGACGATCATCATTACCGCCACCCAAGGTGAGGGCATTCGGAGCCTGCGGACTCCAGCGCATAGCGCGACCGTTACGCACCACATCGCCGGATTACGTAACCATAAGCTCGCCACTCCCCCTGTTCCAATGATCGCTATGGTGCCGGCCAGGACGGTGAGGCCGGAGAAAACCACAAACGCGACCTGAAAATTACGCTCATGTTTGGACCATGCCCTTGGGGCTGCTGATACATCCGAATTATAAAAAGCAGTCATATTTTCTTTCGCGCGTGACTGTCAGCTACTGGCCGGATGGGGACGACTAGGCGTCACCTAGAACACTACCATGATGATAGAACCGGCGACGATCAAGGCGGCGCCCAGCGCGGCTGGCCAGGTCAGAGTTTCACCAAGGAACAAGACACCGAGGATAATCGCCAGCGCCACGCTGAGTTTGTCGAGCGGCGCGACCTTGCTGACCGGGCCTAGCTGCAAGGCATGGTAGTAACACAGCCACGACAGACCGGTGGCGATCGCGGATAACACGAGGAATAGCCAGCTGCGCATGCCGATGCCAGCCGGGCTGCGCCATTCGCCACGCAGCGTCACGATGCCGGCAATGACGACCAAGATGACGATAGTACGGATAAACGTTGCCAGGTTGGAATTGATGCCGACCACGCCCAGTTTGCCAAAAATCGCCGTCAGCGCGGCGAACACCGCAGAGGCAAGCGCAAAGGCGATCCAGTTTGAAGAAGGTGACATGGCACTGTTTTCCATTATTGAACGCGCAGGAGGGTAAAGTTATACCCGCTACGGAATAAACCTAAGGGGCGATTTGCTCGATGTTCTTCTGATCGAAAATGAGTGTCCTGGTTGTGCTGCCGATTTGCAGATTGACCGTGTTTCTCTGTGACGGAATGAAGTCGATCAGCACCGCGTTGTGAATCCGGTCGCCTTTGGCCAGCCGGGTCTTGGGCACTTCCTGAAAAATGACGACACTGTCGGCATCCACCTTGGCGCCGATCCAGTGCAGCGGCAGGCGCTTGCCGTCCGCCCTGGTGACGGTGAACTGCTGTTCCACGTAGCGCCGCAACGCCGCTTCGCTGTCGGCCCGGCCGAGATCAATCTGGCGGCCATTGATTTCTGTGAGCAGCGCGGTGAGATCGTGCCCGGTGTAGGTGTGCACGATCTCGCTGCTGCCGGTGCGCTCGTTGTAGCTGATGTCCGCCATCCCCATGTGGAAGTTATGGGCGGCGGCCGTCACGCAGGTCAACACCAGCATGACGGCGGCAACGACGCGCAGGCGACGCTTCATCACTTGTTATCGTCCTTCTTCAGCGGCGTATTGAAGTCGCGCATCAGGTTATTTTTATCGCGCTCGGTCTTGAACAGTTCCAGCCGCGATTGCGTCACCTTGCGAGGCCACGAGTTGTTGGACGTGTCGATGTCGGCGGTTTCCCAATACGGGTCCTGGGTCAGGCCCACCATCGGCTCGTCGGTGACGATCAACTTGGTGATCTTCTTCGGCGAGTAGCGCCATACTTCGGCCGGAACGCGCTCGATGTACTTCTTGCCGCTCTTGAGTTCAATCTCCAGAATCAGCGGCATCACCATGCCGCCCAGGTTGGAGAAGTCCACCAGGTACAGGTGCTTGCCCTGATCCAGCAGCTTCTTCTCCCACGGTTCCAGATTCCCGATCGCCTCGGCGTAGCTGTTGCGGTCCTTGTTGGTGACGGTGAACTCGTCATGCTCGTTGTAGAAGTCCTTCAGCTCCGGATGCGCATCCACGCGCTTCGGCAGCGCCTTGTTGCGTTGCTCGGACACCGAGAGCGGCTGCTCGTCCTTCTGCGCTTTTTTCCATGCCTTTTCCTTTTCCGGATTTTTGCTGCTGATGCCGTACTCGTTGATGCCATCGATGCTGATGTCAACCGGATCGGTGGTGTAGAACCAGCCGCGCCAGAACCAGTCCAGGTCCGTGCCGGAGGCGTCTTCCATGGTGCGGAAGAAGTCCGCCGGGGTAGGACGCTTGAACTTCCAGCGCTGCGCGTATTCGCGGAAGGCGTAGTCGAACAGTTCGCGGCCCAGAATGGTCTCGCGCAGGATGTTCAGGCCAGTGGCCGGCTTGGCGTAGGCGTTGTTACCCACCTGGAGCAGGGACTCCGAGTTGGTCATGATCGGCACCTGGTGCTCGCTCTTCATGTAGTCCACGATGTTGCGCGGTTCGCCACGGCGCGATGGATAGCCGTCTTCCCATTCCTGCTCCGCCAGGTACTGCACGAAGGTGTTCAGGCCTTCATCCATCCAGGTCCACTGACGCTCGTCGGAGTTGATGATCATCGGGTAGTAGTTGTGGCCCACCTCGTGGATGATCACGCCGATCAGGCCATACTTGGTCTGCTGCGACCAGGTCAGCTGGCCGGTCTTCTTGTCCTTGGTCGGGCGCGGGCCGTTGAAGGAGATCATCGGGTATTCCATGCCGCCCACCGGGCCGTTGACCGAGATCGCGGTCGGATACGGGTAGTCGAAGCTGTACTTGTTGTACTTGTCGATGGTGTGGATGATGGCCTGGGTGCTGTACTTGCCCCACAGCGGATTGCCTTCCTTCGGATAGTAGGACATCGCCATGACGTCGGTCGTATCCTTCTTGTAGCCTTGCGCATCCCAGATGAACTTGCGGCTCGACGCCCAGGCGAAATCGCGCACGTTGTTGGCCTTGAAGTGCCAGGTCTTGGTGGCGGTGCTGCGCGATTTCTCGGCCTGGGTGGCCTCTTCCTGGGTGACGATGACCACTGGCGCGGTCGCGGTCTTCGCCTTTTCCAGGCGCTGGCGCTGGGTAGCGGTCAGCACGTCGTTCGGGTTTTGCAGTGCGCCGGTGGAGGCCACCACGTGGTCGGCGGGGACGGTCAGCTGCACGTCGTAGTCGCCGAATTCCAGCGTGAATTCGCCGGTGCCGAGGAACTGCTTGTGCTGCCAGCCGTAGACGTCGTAGTAGGCCGCCATGCGCGGGAACCACTGGGCGATTTCAAACAGGTCGTTCTTGTCTTCGTCAAAGTGCTCGTAGCCGGAACGGCCGCCCAGCACTTTTTGCTCGTTGATGTTGTAGGACCAGTCGATATTGAACACGAACTTGTCGCCAGCCTTCAGCGGCTGCGGCAGGTCGATGCGCATCATGGTGCGGTTGATGACGTATTTCAGCGGCTGGCCGCCGGCGGCCACGGTCTTGATCTGAAAGCCGCCCTCGAACTCGCGGCCGGCCAGGATGCCACGCATCCCTTCGAACTTGTAGCCGTCTTCCGGCGACGACGACTTGGCCCACGCCTCGCGCGAAGGCTGGGTGAGCATCATGCGGGCGTCGGAGTCCTTCTTGTAGATGTTCTGGTCCAGCTGCACCCACAGGTAGCTCAGCGTGTCCGGCGATTGATTGTGATAGGTGATCTGCTCACTGCCGGTGATGGCGCGCTTGGCTTCGTCCAGCGTGGCGCGGATGGTGTAGTCGGCCCGCTGCTGCCAGTAGGCGTGGCCCGGCGCACCGGAGGCGGTGCGGTAGGCGTTGGGCGTCGGCAGGATTTCTTCGAGTTGACGGAATTTGTCGTCGAATGGTTCCGCCGCGTAGGCGGACACCGTAAGGCAGAGGGCCAGTAAGCCAAGCTTCTTTTGCATCGGAGTGTTTCCTCTTGATAAGAGGATAAATTGTATAGCAGGTTTTCAATCGATTACCTGCTGATACAATAAAATACAAACCTTTTTTAGTGCTTGGCCTGGGTTTCCTGGAACTGGTAGTGGGCGTCGTCGGTGGCGGTGACGGCTTTGGACGGCACATCCAGTTGCATCAGCTTCGAACCCGCGCCGGCGCTGGCTTGCGGCCACTCCGGCTGGCCGGCGCCATTCGGGTTGCCGGTTTTGATGAAGTTGGCGAAATAACCCTGCATCTGCGTCGACAGCGCGTAATCCTCGGCGGTCCACGCATAGGTCTTGTTGCCGGCCAGGTTGCCCATCGCGTATTCGATTTCCACGGAGTGGCTGGCGCCTTCCTGGCCTGGACGTGGACGCGTGTAGTAGTAGCGGTAGGTCGGTTTGCCGCCGGTGCGGGCGTGGCTGTCGATCCACTTCCAGGTGCTGTAGCCGATGAAGCGGTCGCTGGCCAGTTCCGTCGCCGCCTGTTTGATGTCGCCGCTGTAGGCTTGCCGCGCGGCGGAGGCCTGCTCGCCGTAGATTTTTTGCAGCGCGGCGCTGAAGTTTTCCGCCGTTGGTTCGGCGTCGCCGAGGATTTGCTTGTAGTGGCCCTCGTAGGAGTTCCAGCCCGCCAGCAGCGGCACCTTGGCCTGTTCGCCCGCCGCGAAGATGGCGACCGGCGAGCGCGGGATCACATAACCGTCCTGGATAGCAAAGAACCACGTCTTCGCTGTTTTCAGCGCATCCAGCACCTGCTGGGCGGGCAGGGCGCGCAGTTCTTTCAGCGTCGGCGCGTTGGCCGCCTGGGCGAAGCTGGTGCCCATGCCTTCGGCGGCGGCCAGCGGCATTGGCGGCGTCAGGCCGAGCAGCGAGCCGCTTTCGCCGATGGCGCCGGCGAACAGACCCTTGGCCTGCGGGTTGATCATCTGCGCGCTGACCGAGAACGAGCCGGCCGATTCACCGGCGATGGTCACGCGCGACGGATCGCCGCCGAAAGCCGCGATGTTCTTCTTCACCCATTGCAGCGCCATCGCCTGGTCCATCAGGCCGTAGTTGCCGGACGAGTGGTGTGTCGCTTCCTTGGTCAGCTCCGGGTGGGCCAGGAAGCCGAACACGTTGAGGCGGTAGTTGATGGTCAGCGTGACCACGCCCTTGGCGGCCATGCTCTCGCCGTCGTAGCGCGGCTCGGAACCGTCGCCCGCCGCAAAGCCGCCGCCGTAGAAGTAGACCAGCACCGGCAGCTTCTCTTTTGGCGACTTGGCCGGCGTCCAGACGTTGAGGAACAGGCAGTCCTCGCTCATGCCGTCGGAGCGGAATACCATGTCGGAAAACAGCGACGGCTGCATGCAGCGCGCGCCGAAGTGGTCCGCCTTGCGCGTGCCTTGCCATTTCGCGGCCGGCTGCGGCGCCTTCCAGCGCAGTTGGCCCACCGGCGCCGCCGCATACGGAATGCCCTTGTACGCGGTAACGCCCGATGCTTCGGATACGCCTTCCACCACGCCGGTGGCGGTGGTGGCGCGCGGCGCGGCGCTTGCCGACAGGGCAAACAGGGAAGAGAGCAACAGCAGACCGGCTTTTTTCATGGTGTGTGCGTTAGTTGGGTTATTTGGCTTTGCCGGCGATTTTGGTCGACGGGCGCAGGCGCGGTGCGGCGTCGGACTGGCGACGCACCAGTATGTGTTCCATCACCACGTGGTGCGGCGTTTCCGGTGTGCCGTTGCGCTGGGCGCGGATCAGGCGCACCAGGAACTGCACGGCTTCTTCGGCCATGTCGGCGATCGGCTGGCGTACCGTGGTCAGTTCCGGCCAGATGGTGGTCGCCAGCGCGGTATCGTCGAAGCCGGCCACCGTCAGGTCGCCCGGCACGTCGAGGCCCAGGCGGTGGGCGATGGCCACCGCCGCCGCCGCCATGTCGTCATTGCTGGCGAAGATGGCGGTCGGGCGCTGTTCCTGCGACAGCAGGTTTTCCGCCGCGTCCAGGCCGGAACGGTAGGTGAACTGGCCTTGCACCACCAGCTCTGGCGCCAGTTGCATGTGTTTGTCCGCGAGCGCGGCCTTGAAGCCGGCCAGACGGCGCGCGCTGGCGCTCTGGTTAGGGTGGCCGATGACGAAGCCGATGCGCTGGTGGCCCAGCGCGATCAGGTGGCACGTCATCGCGTAAGCGGCTTGGTAATCGTCGATGCTGACGCCACCGACGCGCGGGTCGGGCTGGCCGCAGGCCACCGTGATGGCAGGCGTGCCGGAAGCGGCGATCAGGTCGATCAGGTTGCGGGTGTCGCACAACGGCGGCGGCAGGATGATGCCGTCGACGCCATTGGCAATCAGGCGGCGCGCCTGCTCAACGCCGTGTTCATCGGCCTCGCATTTTTCCACCACCAGTTGCACGTTGTTCGGGCTGGCCTGGTTCAGCAGGCCGACCAGGAATTCGCTCAGGTAGCCGGCCGATGGATTCGAATACAGGAAGCCGACACGGATCGGGCGCGATCCCGCCAGGCGGCGGGCCGCCTGGTTGGGGACGTAGTTGAGGGCAGCGACAGCCGCATCGACACGGTTGCGGGTTTTCTCGCGGACGTTGGTATCGCCGTTCATCACGCGCGACACCGTCATCGGGGATACGCCAGCCAGTTTTGCCACGTCGGCCATGGTTGGCGCCTGCGAACGGATCTGCGCGGCCGGTACCGGGGCCGGTTTCACCTTAGTTTTTGTCATCTGTCCTCTGTTGATAATTAAGCTATGTTCAGCCCCGGACTTTACCACAAGCGCGGCCTACCAATGGCCAGGCGCATAGGGGAAGGTCACGGATTTGTAGTATTCCAGCGAATGCGCCGGTGCTTTCACCCCGGCCGGCAGCGGCAGGCCGGACACCGACTGAAAGTAGGCGATGCAGGCGTCGCGCCACAGCAGGGCGTTGGCCATCTGGCGGGTCAGGCGCTGTTCCTCTTCGGTGTAGCGGCGGGCGTCGATCAGCGGTTTCAGCGCCACCCACTGGTCATGAAGGGAGCGCGCGTCGGCCAGGCCTTTGTCGTAGTGCGCCAGCAGCTCGGCCCACAGCGTGCGGCCTGACCGCATCTTGTAGTCCCATGGCAGATGATGGAACCACAGCAGGAACTGCTCGGGCGTGGTCTTCGGATCGCTGTACTGGCGGGCGAACTCCGGCGCGTATTGCGCCAGCGCGTTGCTGCCCTTGGCGGTGCGGTCAAAGCCGATGCCATCGCGGCCGGCGCGGTGGTAATAAACCGGATTCCAGTCCGGGCGCTCCAGATTGTCCACCCACGGAGCGGGGCCGTGGTGGTGGCCGGTGCCCATGATGTGGTGCAGGCCCAGTGGCGTCATGTAGTTGACCACCGTCTCGCGCGATTCCATCATCATCTTGACGATGGGCGCGACAACCCGCTGGTCCGCGCCGAAGGTGAGTGCCGCCCATTCTGCTGCGACGTCCTTTGCCTTGGCCTGCTGGTTCCAGGCCATGCGTCCGAAGGCGTACCAGTTGGCCTGGTCGAAATGCGAGCCGGCCCAGTTGCGGTCCGTGCCGATGTTGGATACGCCGGCGATGCCGCTCAGCGTCTTGGCCACGGTGCGGCCGCCCGCCGCGGTCATGGTGTCGGCTTGCAGCGTTTCTTCAAACATCGTGCCCAGGTAGGCCATATCGGTGGAGAAACCCAGATACTCCTTGGTGATCTGGAACTCCATCATGACCGGCGTTCTCAGAGCGCCGAACAGCGGGTGGAACGGCTCGCGCGGCTGGAAGTCGATGGCGCCGTTCTTCACCTGTACCAGCACGTTCGGGGCGAACTGGCCGTCCAGCGGCTTGAATTCGTCGAAGCCCTGCTTGGCGCGGTCCTCGCCGATATGCGTGCCTTTTGGCGCGTAGACGAAGGCGCGCCACATGACGATGCCCTTGTGCGGCGCCAGCGTGGCGGCCAGCATGTTGGCGCCGTCGGCGTGAGTGCGGTGATAGTCCTGCGGGCCAGGCTGGCCCTCGGAGTTGGCCTTGACCACGAAGCCGCCGAAGTCGGGAATGGTCTTGTAGATTTCATCGGCCTTGCGCTTCCACCACGCCTGCACTTCAGGCGACAGCGGATCGGCGGTGCTGGTTTCCTTCAGCTCCAGCGGCGTCGACCAGCGGGCCGACAGATACACCTTGATGCCGTAAGGGCGCAGCACATCGGCGATGGCGGCGGCTTTGGCGATGAACGGCGCGGTCAGCACCTCGGGCTTGGAGTTGACGTTGTTGAGGACCGTGCCGTTGATGCCCAGCGAGGCGTTGGCGCGGGCGTAGTCGGTGTAGCGCTGGTCCTTGATGTCCGGCAGCGCCCACCAATCCCAGATCGACTGGCCGGAGTAGCCGCGTTCCACGGTGCGGTTCAGGTTATCCCAGTGATTCAGCAGGCGCAGTTGCAGTGTTGGCGCGGACGACGCTTCCAGTTTGGCGCCGGTGCCGATGTCGCGCAGCCAGGCGTAGGTGCCGTACAGCAGGCCGATGTCGCTGTTGGCGGCGATCAGCGTGACGTTGTGGCCCTGGACGCGGGTCTGGCGCAGCAGATAGCCTTCGTTGCCCAGCGCGGCCAGTTCGGCGCGCAGCGGCGATGTGTTCGAGTTCAGTTCCGGCAGGCGTGCCGGCGTCGCAAGCAGCAGGGCGCCATCGGCGATGCGCGTTGCCGGCGCCGGCGCGCGGCCAAGCAGGCCGCCCAGGCCTTTTTGCAGCTCATCGAGGGCCGCTTGCGTGGTCGGCGTGGCGGCGCCGGGCAGCACGATGCTGCGCGCTTGCGCCTGCACGCTGGCTTGCGCCGACTTGTCGAGCGGGCGGTAACGCAGCCACAGATCGTAGCCGTCTTCGTTCGGCGGGGCGGTTGCGGATGCCGTCGCGGCCAGCGTGAAAAGCAGCGCTGCCAACGCGGCGGATAAAGAAAATCGCATCATGTCTCCAATTTATGGTAGCGTAATCATTTGATTATGCCACGATGTTAGCAAACATTTCCAATGAGGAGTGAGACAAAAATGAAGATATCCCGTCGTAGTATGTTGGCCCTGATGGCGGCCAGCGGTCTGGCGCCGCTGCATGCCGCTGAAATGCCGGAACCCTTGAAGGTACTGGGCAAGCGCAAAGGGCTGAATGTCGGTAACGCGATAGGCGGCCGTCATTTCCGCGATCCGGCCTACCAGGCGCTGATGGCGCGCGAGTGCAATATGCTGGTGGCCGAGAACGAGGGCAAGTGGCAGGCGCTGGAACCGCAGCCCGGCCAATACAATTTCGGTCCGGCGGACGAGATGTATGCGTGGGCCAAGTCGCAGGGCATGCTGATTCGCGGACATAACCTGATCTGGCAGGAAGCCAAATGGCTGCCGAAGTGGGTCAACGACTACGACTTCGGCGCGCAGCCGGCCAAGGCGGCGGAAGCGCTGCTGCGCAAGCATGTGACGACGGTGTGCGACCATTTTGGTGATGCCATCTACAGCTACGATGTGGTCAACGAGGCGGTGGACCAGAAGACCGGCGAATTGCGCAAGAACGTCTTCACCGAGCGTCTTGGCGCGGTGCCGCAGATGGATCTGGCGTTCCGGCTGGCGCACGAGCGGGCGCCGAAGGCGGACCTGGTCTACAACGATTACATGGGGCCGGACGCGGACAGCGCCAAGCATCGCGCGGGCGTGCTGAAACTGCTGCACGATCTGAAGTCGCGCGGCACGCCGATTCATGCGTTGGGGCTGCAGAGCCACATTGGTTCCTCGGATGATTTGAGCACTGCGGCGCGTCAGCGCGAGTGGCGCAAGTTCCTGGATGAGGTGACCGGCATGGGACTGGGCTTGCTGATTACCGAGTTTGACGTCAATGACCGCAAGCTGCCGGTGGATATCGCCAAGCGCGATGCCGGCGTTGCGGCGCTGGCAAAGGACTATCTGGATGTGACGCTCAGCTATCGCCAGTGCCGCGATTTTCTGCTGTGGGGCATGACGGATGACGCCAGCTGGCTGCAGGTGTGGAAGGAGGCCAAGCGCGAAGATGGCGCGCAGATGCGGCCAACGCCGTTCGACGACCAGCGCCGCGCGAAGCCGCTGCGCGACGCCATCGCCGCCGCCATCAACGCCGCTCCGGTTCGCGCCGTAAGCTAATCCGAAAGTCGCCGCCGCATCGTTCCCGCGAAAGCGGGAATCCATGCTGTTTAGTTCAAACGAAAAACGTTCTCAGATTTAAGTAATCCACGATAGATCAAAAAATCCCATTGGAGGTAGATGAATTCGGTACCGTTTGGCAGAGTTTTGATGCCGAATTTTTCTGGATAGTAGCTGTTCTGAAAAATGCCCTTGTTGTCCATTTCTTGTGCGACAGCAAATAGGGTGGCGGTCTCTATGACTGCGCACGAAAGCAAGTTGCCACCTTGTTGATCCAGGAAGGCTTGCACCGTGAAGTGAGGGAATAGGTGCCCCTTGTCACGGTTCTGTATCGACGTGAGTCGTTTGGCGAACTCAGTAGGCTGCCCGGAAGGGACACGGTAACGGATGCTGAACGTATCGTAACGATTCGACCATTGCACACGACTGGCAAGGCCACGCATCATGGGAACGCCCTTGTCGACCTGCCAGGCATCGATGCCTGCAAGAAGGTCCAGGTCGTCTTTGAAATCGGCGGTTGCTACTGCTTCCACTGGTTTCAAGGTGCCGCCCCCTACAACCGGGAACGAACTGACGACAGGCCACACTACTTTTTGGAAGTCTGCAGCACTTTGGGACAGTGCCTGGAAAAATGGATCATTCATCTTATGTGGCTATGTGGCGGCGGAGGAGAGTTCTTGTTATTGAAATGAAATTCATGTTTCCAATTTGCAAGTCTAACATTTCAAAGTGCCAAGAAACTCACCAATTGTCACGCTTGTTGTACATAGCCGGAGGACCCGGCTACAACTGGTGCTGTATGGATTCCCGCTTTCGCTGGAATGACCGGGGGCGGCATTTGCGGTTATTGGCGCGGGCTTTCTGGCGGGCCGAGGTAACTCGGGCGCTGGCCACCCGCGTTGAGCACCAGCTTTTGCAGCACCACCCCTGGGTCAACAGCCCAGAACTTCAGCGTGTGCTTGCCCGGCTTGTCGACTTGGTGACGCGAAGTCAGCACCGTCGCGCCATCGGACACCGTGCGCTCCCATGCTCTCTCGCTACCATCCGCATGGATGTTGATGATTTGCGGCGCCTCATCGTCAATCGAAATGGCGTAGCGCAGACCCGCTCCCGGCTGGAATTTCTGCGTCGGCGCGAGCGTCGTCTGCACCTCCACCTTGCCGGCACTGAATAGCTGCATCTCATATTCCAGACGCATGCGCGGCCGCTCCTCGGCTGGCGCGTCGGCCGGCAGCGTGGTCATGCCGGACAGCGTGCGTCCATGGTCCGGTATCTTCAGCCAGCTGCGCTTGTCCGCCGCCACCGCCCGCGTGTAGTGCTCCGCCTCCATCGACACCACACCTCCGGTCTCGATAAAGCCTGTCATCGCGCCCGCGCCGGCCGGCTTGCGCAGCGGGACTTTGACCGTCGTCTTCACATCGGCGCCGCTGATCGTCAGCGTCGCGCTGCTCACGCCCTCCGGAACGTCCGCCCAGCGTGCATTCACCAGCACGCGCTGCTGATTGGTGACCTTGCCGGTCGGTTTATCCAGTGTGATCCACGGTTCGCTGGCGCTGATCGTATAGTCGAATGGCTGCTGGCCGCGATTGAAAACGTCGAGGAACACGGCTTTTTTGTCGAAGACATCCAGCGTCGGCAAACTCAGCACGCCGGTTTCGCGGCCCGGCCACGCCATGGCGCTGCCTTCCACCGCCACGCCCATGTCCGCGGCTTTGGGCACCTGCATCTGCGTCACCGGCGGCATGACGTTGCGCGGTGGCTGGTTCCAGTAGGTGTAGCCCAGATGCGTCTGCGACATCATGTGATGCCACTTGCCGCCGCTGATATCCTCCTGGTAGCGGCGCGCCAGCTCGGCGTCCTCCGCAAACAGGGCGCGCGCACGCGCCGCCAGATCGTTGGTCGCGGCGCGCCCCTGAACCCCGTACAGTTGATTCAGGCCAGCGGTCACGTACAGATCGTTCACCACCGCGCTGGCCTTGACCGGGTAGAGCACCAGCTGGAAGAACGCGTCCCGCTTGTCGACCGGCAGCGCGGCCGATATTTTCTCGGCCCGCGCGGCGATGGCGTTGTAGTCATCGACAATCCGCTGCGCCTCGTTGTAGTTCACCAGACTGTAGGTAGTAGGCTCCAACTGCTCCGGTTTGCGGCGGCCGTTATATTTGGCGTATTTGCCGACGATATCGGCGATATCGTCCGCGTGCTCCGGGCCGAATTCGCGCGTCGCCCACAGCTTGAGGTAATCCGGCAGACGCTCGGCCGGCCATGCCGCCGGATTCCACGCATAGGTCAGGAAAAACTCGATCGGCACTTCCATCGGTTTCAGGTCGCCGACGTTGACGATCCACATGCGGTTGGCCTGATACTGCCACGCCAGATGCATTTGCTCCCACACCTTTGGCAGCGGCGTCACATTGAGCCACTTGTACGACCGCGGACCGCCGACATAATCGAAGTGGTAGTACACGCCGGCGCCGCCGGCGCGCTTGCGCTCAGCGGCGGTCGGCAGGCGGCGGATATTGCCCCAGTTATCGTCGCACCACAGCAGCATCACGTCATCCGGCACGCGCATGCCTTTTTCGTAATACTCCTGCACCTCCTTGTACAGTGCCCATACCTGCGGCACTTTGGTGACATCCGGGTTGACCTCCTTGGCGATGATCTTGCGCTGGTCGGTCACGATACGCTCCAGCAGCGACACGTTGGCGCCTTCCGACATCGGCTCGTCACCGTCGCCGCGCATGCCCAGCGTGATCACCTTCTCCTGGCCCTGCGAAACGCGCATGCCCTGAGTCCAGAACTCGCGCAGCGCTTCCGGCGCGCGGTTGTAGTCCCACGGCTTGCCGCCGCCATAACGGCGCCATTCGTCGTGCGCGCGCATCATCGGCTCGTGGTGCGAGGTGCCGATGACGACGCCGTAGTCGTCGGCCACCTTGCCGTTCTGCTTATCGTCATCGTAGAAGGCTTTGCCCCACATGGCCGGCCACAGGTAGTTGCCGCGCATGCGCAGGATCAGCTCATACACTTTTTCGTAGAACTGGTGATTGAAGCCGCCATAACGCTGCTTGACCCAATCGGTCAGCGCCGGCGCCTCGTCATTGAGGAAAATGCCGCGATACTGCACCACCGGCGCATCGCTGACCGGCGCCGAGGCCGAGGCGTACACGCTCGCATGCTTCGCCGCCGGCACGTCGGCCCACCAGTTCCACGGCGATACGCCGATCTGCTCGGACATCTCGTAGATGCCAAAGATGGTGCCGCGTTTGTCGCTGCCGGCGATCACCAGCGCGCGCTCCACGCCGGGCAAGGGCTTGCGCAGCGTTTGCACCTGCCAGCCTTCCCATTTGCCCTTGATGGCCGAGACGTCCAGCTTACCCTCCGCCACCAGTTGATCGATCAAGGCGCTCTTGCCGATGGTGCCGATGATGACCACATCCGCGCCGGTCGGCTTGCCGTCCTTGTTCAGAGTCGGCTCGGTGGCACTGACGCGGGCGATGTCCGCCCGCAGATCGCCGGCCGCGCGCAGCACGCCGGCATGGTCAGCCGAATCGACATACAGTTTCGCGGCCTGGCCGTTACGGGCCAGCGCCACCGCATCGGTGGGCGGTTGATCGAACCATGCCAGTTTTTTCTGGCCCAGCGCCTGCGCGGGCAGGGCGTGGCAAAGCAGGGCAACCAGCATGGCCCCCGCGGCAAAAGCACCTTGTCTCATGTTTTTATTTTTCCAGTGGCGTGTAATCGAACCAGGCAAAATCGGCGGCGGGCATGGTTCCCTGTTTGCCGGCGCCTTCGGCGTACATGCCGATAAAGACGCCGGTAAAGCCGCCCGCCGATTCCGATGACAGCGGTGCGGTCGGCAAGGTGGCGCCGATCTGCTTGAGCGGACCGCCGGCGCTGCTATAGCTGAACGCATAGCGGTCAGGCCACGATTCCACCTGCAGCGTCACCGGACCGGCCGGCAGCGGCGTGGATGCGGCCAGCGTGGTCACGCCAGCGGTGCGTGACACCAGTTCCAGTCGGCGCTCCGGCGCGCCGGTGATGCGCAGTTGGTAGTAATTCTTCTCGTTCTGGCGCAGCACCAGGCCGGCGGCCTGGGTGGCTGCGGATGGCGAGAACTCGATCTGCGTGGCCGCGCGCATGCGCATATGCTCCTGGCGGCGCGCCACAAAGGCCGGCTGCGCGATGTCGTTCATGGTGACGCTGTTGCCCTTCAGGCGCAGATAGCCTTTGCGTTCAGTCAGCGACCACAAACCGTCGCCGGGTCCACGCAGCAGCGACCATTGCAGGCCAAGCTTCGGCGCGCTGAAGTCGTCGCGCACCGGTTCCGCCGGCCACGGCGCGGAAGGCGGCAGTCCCTCGGCCGACATTTCCATCTGCAGCGGCTTGTTGTCGTTGACGGTGAGCCAGCCCTTGTCGTTCCACTTCACCGGCGCCAGCAGCGTTTCGCGGCCCAGGTGGTGACGCTTGTCGACCGGCCGGATGCCCAGCAGCGGCATCCACCATTTGCCTTCCGGCGTTTGTACCAGATCGCCGTGACCGGTGGCCTGCAACGGCAGTTCCGGATGGTCACGGTGGGTCAGGATGGGATTGGCCGGGTTGGCGGTGAACGGGCCGAATGGTGATGATGACCGTGCCATCGTCAGGCTGTGTTCATACGAGGTGCCGCCTTCGGAGATCATCAGGTAGTACTGGCCTTCGTGCTTGTACAGATGCGGGCCTTCCGGCCATACGCCGCCGGTGCCGGACCAGATCAGGCGTGGTGGCTCCAGCAGCTTGCCGGCCTTCAGGTCGATCTCGGCCTGATAGACGCCGCCGTTCCGGCCACCGCCATGGCGGGTGTAGTACACCTTGCCGTCATCGTCGAAGAACAGCGATGGGTCCATGGCGAAGGTCGGGTCGTTCAGCCACACCGGTTCCGACCATTCGCCGGCCGGGTCTTTGGTGTGCACGTAAAACGCGCCGCCGCCCTCCATATTGGTCGTCACCATATAGAACACGCCGTCGTGGCAGCGCAGCGTTGGCGCGTAGATGCCTTGCGAGCTGCGGGTCTTGGCCAGATTCAGCTGGCTAGCGCGCGACAGTGCGTGGCCGATCTGGCGCCAGTGCACCAGATCCTTGCTGTGATAGATCGGCACACCGGGGAAGTATTCAAAACTGCTGGTGGCCAAATAGTAGTCGCCGCCGACGGCGCAGATGCTAGGGTCGGCGTGGAAGCCGCTCAGTATCGGGTTGGTGTAGGTGGTCGGTTGCGCCGCATGCGCAACAGGTCCGACCAGCATGGCGCTGGCCATTAGCGCCGTTAAACCGGCGCGGGCTGCAATCATCATCTATTTGTCTCCACATTTTTTTTGTAGTGCCGCCAGCGGCACGGTTTCGGCCAGCGCGCGATAGCCCGCCAGCGATGGATGCAGGCCGTCGCCCGAATCGTAAACTTTCTTGATGCGCGATGGCTGCTCCGGATCGCGCAGCGTGGCGTCGAAATCGGCCACCGCGTCGAACACGCCTGATGTACGCAACCACTTATTCAGTTCCTGACGGTCCGCTTCGTTCTCCGCTTCCGGATGGTAGTAAGTGCTGCCGGAATAGGGCGTGATGGTGGCGCCGATGATGCAGATGCCATGCGCATGCGCGCGTTCGGCGATCTGGCGGTAGGCCATCTTCAGGTCGGCCACCAGTTGCTCGCGGTCGGCCGGCGTATCAGGGCCATTGCGATGCTGGCCGCCGAGATCATTCACGCCGACCAGCACCAGCGCGTGCGTGACGCCGGCGCGCGAGATCACGTCGTTATCGAAGCGCGACGCCAGATTCGGCCCGAGGCCATCCCTCAGCATGCGGCCGCCGCCAATGCCGGCGTTCAGCACGCCGAGCGTCTGGCCGCTGTTGCGCAGGCGCGCCGCCAGCACGTCCGGCCAGCGGGTGTTGGTGTCGTTCGGGATGCCGTAGCCGTCGGTGATCGAATCGCCGATGGTGACCAGCGCGCCGACGCTACGCGGCGCCAGCACCTCGACGTCGCTGATGGCATACCAGCGAGTGATTTTTCCCACATCCTTGCCCGCGTCCGCCCATGCAGGGTCCATCACGCGGTTGCCCTTGGCGAGGAAGGTGGTGGCGCGCGCGCCGTTATGGCTGGTCTGGCGCGCCGGCTCGCTCTTGAAGTACAGCGATATCGCCAGATTGTCGGCCGGCTTGACCTCCATGGCGACGGCGTCGCTATAGTATTCCGCGCCGGATGGAATGGTCACCGAGGCGCGGCCACCGAAGGTCAGCGGGCGCAGAGTAGGGGGCTGAATGTCGGCCTGGCCGGGCGCCTTGGCCAGCGCCACGCTGGCGCCGTCGAGGGTTAATGGTGCGGTGCCGTAAAGGTTGCTGACGCGGACCCGGAACTGCGGTCCACCCAGAGTGAGATGGACGGTCTGGCGCAGGCTCGCATCGCGCCAGTTCTCGGCCGCCAGCGCATTCGCCTCATCGGGAATTTGCTGCGCCGCACCCCAACTCGCCACCCAGTGCCGGGCCGGCGCCGGCGCGGCGGACGCCGCCGTATGCATCAAACAGGCTGCGAAACAGGAGACCAGCGCGGCGCCCAAATAACGGGGTAAAGCGTGTTGACTTGGTTGCATAAATCCTTCACACTCATAAAATGTTAGCGCTATTCATTTTAGGTTAACCCGATGGTACATGCAACAAAAATGCCGGGTGCCGACAATACAAAACGAGGAGACTCTGTGAAGAACAATCTGCAACACGCGCCGGCATCGGCGCACCTGCCGTCCGATCTGGCGGACGCCCTGCTGGTAGGCCGCGTATGGCGCGGCGGCGACATCAACGGTCCGAGCGTGGTGGTCGTGCGCAACGGCGAAGTATTCGACATCACCGCGCAAGTGCCGACCGTCTCCGACCTCCTTGAACGCGACGACGTGGTGGCCTTCGCCAAAGCCGCGCGAGGCGAATCGCTGGGCCGCGTGGAAGCGCTGGTGGACGCCGCGCTGACCGGCGCCGCCGACGCGCCGGTGCGCCTGCTGGCGCCGAACGACCTGCAAGCGATCAAGGCCTGCGGCGTGACCTTCGCCGTCAGCCTGCTGGAACGCGTGATCGAGGAACAAGCCGGCGGCAACCCGGCCAAGGCCGATGAGCTGCGCGCCACGCTGCTGAAGGATATCGGCGCCGACCTGTCGGCCATCAAGCCTGGTTCGCCGGAAGCGGAAAAACTGAAACAACAATTCATCGCGCGCGGCGCCTGGTCGCAGTACATGGAAGTGGGCATCGGCCCATACGCCGAAGTGTTTTCGAAATCGCAGCCGATGTCGGCGGTCGGTTTTGGCGCGGACGTCGGGCTGCACCCTGAATCGAAATGGAACAACCCGGAGCCGGAAGTTGTGCTGGCCGTGAACAGCCGCGCGCAGGCCGTCGGCGCCACGCTGGGCAACGACGTCAATCTGCGCGACATCGAAGGCCGCAGCGCGCTGCTGCTGGGTAAAGCCAAGGACAATAACGCCTCCTGCGGCATCGGCCCGTTCATTCGCCTGTTCGACGAACGCTTCACCATCGACACCGTGCGCAACGCGGAGCTGCGCCTGGTGATCGAAGGCGCGGAAGACGGCTTCCGCCTGGAGGGCGAGAGCCGCATGCGCGAAATCAGCCGCGATCCGCTGGACCTGGTGTCGCAAACCAGCGGCGCGCACCACCAGTATCCGGACGGCTTCATGCTCTTCCTCGGCACCATGTTCTCGCCGATCAAAGACCGTGGCGCGCCGGGCGCCGGCTTCACCCACAAGCTGGGTGACCGCGTCAGCATCAGCAGCCCGTCGCTGGGCATGCTGGTGAATCACGTTTATCGCAGCGACGCCATCACGCCATGGACCTTCGGCGTGCGCGCGCTGTATCGCAATCTGGCCCAACGCGGCCTGCTCAAGTAAACAACCAAAAAACAAATCTCTGGAGAGAATAAATGGGGAAACCTTTGGTCTTCGCTACCTACCCGGACCTGGCAGGTAAGCGGGTTCTGATCACCGGTGGCGGCAGCGGCATCGGCGCCGGCATCGTGGATGCTTTCGTCAAGCAGGGCGCGCAAGTGTTCTTTGTCGATATCGTCGAAGACGCATCGCGCGCGCTGGTGGAGAGCCTGAAAGACGCCAAGCATGCGCCGGTGTTCTTCAAATGCGATCTGACCAATCTGGATGCGCTGTCGCAGGTGATCGCGCAGATCGAAAAGGATCACGGCGCGATTGAGGTGTTGATCAACAACGCCGCCAACGATCATCGTCACGAAGTGCACGAAGTGACCGGTAAATATTGGGACGACAGCCTGGCCGTCAATCTGCGCCACCAGTTCTTCTGCGCGCAGGCCGTGGCGCGGGGCATGAAGAAGGCCGGCGGCGGCGTGATCCTGAACTTCGGTTCGATCTCGTGGCATCTGGCGTTGCCGAACCTGACGCTGTACATGACCGCCAAAGCCGCTATCGAAGGCCTGACCCGCGGCCTGGCGCGCGATCTGGGCCAGGACGGCATCCGTGTCAACACCGTGATTCCTGGTTCGGTGCTGACCGAGCGCCAGAAGGCGCTGTGGCACTCGCCTGAAGCCGGCCAGGCGATTCTGAAATCACAGGTCTTGCCGCAGCCGGTGGAGATCGAAGACATCGCCGCCATGGCGCTGTTTCTGTCCTCCGACAGTGGCCGTCGCTGCTCCGGCCGCGATTATTTCGTTGACGCCGGATGGTATGGCGCATGAGCCTCTACCAGCCTGAATGCATCTGGCCTCTCGCCGCCACGCTGGCGGAAGGGCCGGTATGGCACGCTGAAGACAAGGCGCTTTACTTTGTCGATATCAAGCAGCGCGCGATTCACCGCTGCGCCGAAGACGGCAGCCGCCGCCAAAGCTGGACGGTGCCGGACGAAGTGGGCTTTGCGCTGCCGGTGCACGGCGGCGATTTCGTCTGCGGCCTGCCGGGCCGCGTTGACCGTTTCTCCTTCGAGACCGGCGAGCTGACCACCATTCAACAACTCGAAGCCGACATTCCGGGCAATCGCCTGAACGACGGCTATGTGGACCGCCGTGGCGCGCTGTGGTTCGGCTCCATGGACAACGCCGAAGTGGCGCCCAGCGGTTCGCTGTTCCGCCTCAGCGCCGCCGAAGGCCTGCAACACAAGGATGGCGGCTACGTCATCACCAACGGCCCGTGCGTCAGCCCGGACGGCCATACCTTCTATCACACCGACACGCTGGAAAAAACCATCTACGCCTTCGACATTGACGAAGCGGGTGCGCTGTCCAACAAGCGCGTGCTGGTCAAGATCGCCGGCAGCGGCTATCCGGACGGCACCGCGGTCGACGCCGACGGCGTGCTGTGGGTTGGCCTGTTCGCCGGCGCTCGCATCGAACGCTACTCGCCAGCCGGCGAACTGCTGGACAGCATCCCCATGCCGTGTTCGAATATCACCAAGGTCACGTTCGGCGGCGAGGATTTGCGCACCGTGTTCGTGACCACGGCCCGCAAGGGACTGTCGGCTGAAGAATTGAGCCGGGAGCCGCTGGCCGGAGGCATTTTCAGCTTCCGCGTCGCCTCGCCGGGACAACTGCAACATCTGTATTTACCAGAATAGGCACTCTATGAGCACCCAACCACGCCGCTACCGCTCGCAGGACTGGTTCGATAATCCGGACCACATCGACATGACCGCGCTGTACCTTGAGCGCTTCATGAACTACGGGATCACGCCGGAGGAACTGCGTTCCGGCCGTCCTATCATCGGCATCGCCCAATCGGGCAGCGATCTGAGTCCGTGCAACCGCATCCACCTGGAACTGGCCAAGCGCGTGCGCGACGGCATCCGTGACGCCGGTGGCATCGCGATGGAATTCCCGCTGCACCCGATCTTTGAAAACTGCCGTCGTCCAACCGCCGCCATCGACCGCAATCTCGCCTATATGGGCCTGGTCGAGATCCTGCACGGCTACCCGATCGACGCCGTTGTGCTGACCACCGGCTGCGACAAGACCACGCCATCGCAGCTGATGGCCGCCGCCACCATCGACATCCCCGCCATCGTGCTGTCCGGCGGTCCGATGCTGGACGGCTGGCTCGATGGTGAACTGGTGGGCTCCGGCTCCGCCATCTGGAAGGGCCGCAAGCAGCTGGCCGCCGGCAAGATCGACAACGAGAAATTCCTGGAAATCGCCGCCGCCTCGGCGCCGTCGGCGGGCCACTGCAACACCATGGGCACCGCGTCGACCATGAACGCGATTGCCGAAGCGCTGGGCATGTCGCTGACCGGCTGTTCGGCGATTCCGGCGCCGTACCGCGAACGTGGCCAGATGGCCTACGAAACCGGCAAGCGCATCGTCGAAATGGCCAAGCAGGACCTGCGTCCGTCGCAGATTCTGAGCCGCGAGGCGTTCCTGGATGCGATCGTGGTCAACGCCGCCATCGGCGGTTCCACCAACGCCCAGCAGCACATCGTCGCCATGGCGCGTCACGCCGGCGTTGAACTGAAGTCGAGCGACTGGATGGAGTACGGCCATAAAGTGCCGCTGCTGCTGAACATGCAGCCGTCCGGTAAATTCCTCGGTGAGCGTTTCCACCGCGCGGGCGGCGTGCCGGCCGTGATGTGGGAACTGGAACAGCAGGGCAAGCTGCGTTCCGACCGCCTGACTGTTACCGGTAACACGATGAAGCAGAATCTGGTGGGCCGCGAAACCAACGACCGCGAGGTGATTTATCCGTTCAACGCGCCGTTGAAGGAAGACGCGGGCTTCTTCGTCCTGAAGGGCAATCTGTTCGATTTCGCCATCATGAAGACCAGCGTGATTTCGCCGGAATTCCGCGATCGCTATCTGAGCACGCCGGGCAAAGAGAACATCTTCGAATCGCGCGCCATCGTCTTCGATGGTTCGGGCGATTACCACGATCGTATCAACGATCCGTCGCTCAACATCGACGAGAACTGCATCCTGGTGATTCGCGGCGCGGGTCCGATTGGCTGGCCTGGTTCGGCGGAAGTCGTCAACATGCAACCGCCTGATGCGCTGATCAAGCGCGGCATCAACTGGCTGCCGACGCTGGGCGACGGCCGTCAGTCCGGCACCTCGGATAGCCCGTCGATCCTGAACGCCTCGCCGGAGAGCGCGGTGGGTGGTGGCCTGGCTTACATCCGCACCGGCGACACCGTGCGCGTGGATTTGAACGAGGGTAGCTGCAATATGCTGATCAGCGACGAGGAACTGGCCAAGCGCAAAGCCGAGGGCATTCCGCCGGTGCCGGCCAGCCAGACGCCATGGCAGCAGCTGTATCGCTCGACCGTTGGGCAGATGGAAACCGGCGCCTGCATGGAGCTGGCGCTGGAGTACCGGAATGTGGGGCAGAATCTGGCGCGCCACAACCACTAGCACCGCACGTCATTCCGGCGAAAGCCGGAATGACGGTGCCAATAACAATTACTGGAGACGACAGACATGAAGAAGATTGTATTGAGCGCCGTGATCGGCGCAATGATGGCGCTGGGCGCCGGCAGCGCGATGGCCGATGCCAAGAATCCAAAGATCGGCTTTTCTATCGACGACCTGCGCCTGGAACGCTGGGCGCGTGACCGCGACTACTTCACCGCCGAAGCGGAGAAGCTTGGCGCCAAAGTCTATGTGCAATCGGCCGACGCCAGCGAGCAGCGCCAGATCGCGCAGATCGAGAACCTGATCTCGCGCGGCGTGGACGTGCTGGTCATCGTTCCCTACAACGCCACGGTGCTGAACAACGCCGTGCGCGAAGCGAAAAAGGCCAAGATCAAGGTGCTGTCCTACGACCGCCTGATCCTGAACGCCGACATCGACGCCTACATCTCCTTCGATAACGCCAAGGTCGGCGAGCTGCAAGCGAGCACGCTGGTGGCCCTGAAACCGAAGGGTAACTACTACCTGCTGGGCGGCGCGCCGACCGACAACAACGCCAAGATCCTGCGCGAAGGCCAGCTGAAAGTGCTGCAGCCACTGATCGACAAGGGCGACATCAAGGTCGTCGGCAAACAGTGGGTCAAAGACTGGAGCGCCTCGGAAGCGCTGGCCATCGTGGAAAATGCGCTGACCGCCAACGGCAACAAGATCGACGCCGTGGTCGCGTCGAACGACGCCACCGCCGGCGGCGCGATCCAGGCGCTGGCCGCGCAAAAGCTGGCCGGCAAAGTGCCGGTCTCCGGTCAGGACGCCGATCTGGCTGCCGTCAAGCGCGTTATCGCCGGCACCCAGGCCATGACCGTCTACAAGCCGCTGAAAGTGATCGCCACCGAAGCGGCGCGCTTGTCGGTGAAACTGGTGCGCAATGAAGCGCCGGCCTACAACTCGACCTACAACAACGGCATGAAAAACGTGAACACCTTGCTGTTGGCGCCTATCGCGCTGACCAAGGCCAACGTCGACACGCTGGTGACGGACGGTTTCTATACCAAGGCCCAGCTGACCGCCAAATAAGGAGTCAGCATGGCTGAATATCTTCTGGAGATGCGTAACATCGTCAAGGAATTTGGCGGTGTGCGCGCATTGAACGGCATCGATATCAAGCTCAAGGCCGGCGAATGCGCCGGTCTATGTGGCGAGAACGGCGCCGGCAAATCCACCTTGATGAAAGTGCTGTCCGCCGTGTACCCGCACGGCACCTGGGACGGCGAAATTCTGTGGGACGGCCAGCCGCTGCGGGCGCAGTCGATCCGCGAGACCGAGGCGGCCGGCATCGTCATCATCCATCAGGAGCTGATGCTGGTGCCGGAGCTGTCGGTGGCAGAGAATATCTTCCTCGGCAACGAGATCACGCTGCCGGGCGGTCGCATGGACTATGCCGCCATGAACCGCCGCGCCGAGCAGCTGCTGAAAGAACTGAATATCAACGATGTCAACGTGGTGCTGCCGGTGAAACAGTACGGCGGCGGCCATCAGCAGCTGATCGAAATCGCCAAGGCGCTGAACAAAAACGCGCGGCTGCTGATTCTGGACGAGCCGTCGTCGTCGCTGACGGCCTCCGAAATCAAGGTGCTGCTGAATATCATCCATTCGCTCAAGGCGAAGGGCGTCACCTGCGTTTACATCTCGCACAAGCTGGATGAGGTGGCGGACATTTGCGACACCATCGTCACCATCCGTGACGGCCAGCACATCGCCACCACGCCGATGCGCGAGATGAATATCGACCGCATCATCGCCCAGATGGTCGGCCGCGAGATGACGCAGCTGTATCCGCAACGCGAGCACACGCCGGGTGAGGTGATCTTCGAAGCCCGCAACGTGACCTGCTACGACGCCGACAATCCCGAACGTAAGCGTGTCGACAACATCTGCTTCAAACTGCGCAAGGGCGAAATCCTCGGTATCGCCGGTCTGGTGGGCGCGGGCCGCACGGAACTGGTGTCGGCCATTTTTGGCGCCTATCCTGGCCCGAGCGAAGCGGAAGTTTGGCTGAACGGGCAGAGGCTCGATACCAGTACGCCGGTGAAATCCATCCGCAACGGCCTGGCGATGGTGCCGGAAGACCGCAAGCATCACGGCATCGTGCCGGATCTGGGCGTGGGCCATAACATGACGCTGGCGGTGCTGAAGGACTTCTCGCGCGCCTCGCGCATCGACCAGGACGCCGAACTGGCGACCATCCGCAAGGAGATCAAGAGCGTCAAGCTGAAGACCTCCAGTCCCTTCCTGCCGATTACCGGTCTGTCGGGCGGCAACCAGCAGAAGGCGGTGCTGTCCAAGATGCTGCTGACCAAACCGAAGATCCTGATCCTGGACGAGCCGACGCGTGGTGTCGATGTCGGCGCCAAGTTCGAGATCTACCAACTGATGTTCGATCTGGCCAAGCAAGGCGTATCGATCATCATGGTGTCGTCGGAGCTGGCTGAGGTGCTGGGTACGTCGGACCGCGTGCTCGTCATCGGCGAGGGCAGGCTGCGCGGCGATTTCGTCAACGACAATCTTAGCCAGGAAACCGTGCTGGCGGCGGCGCTCGACGCCCATTGAATCAGGATGATCCATGAAGAGTAACAACATCAAACTATTGTTCACGCAGTACAAAATGCTGGCGCTGTTGATCGCGGTGGCGTTGATCTGGGCTTTCTTCAGCTACCACACCGAAGGCGGCTTCCTCACCCCGCGCAACTTGTCCAACCTTATGCGCCAGATGGCGATTACCGGCATCGTCGCCTGCGGCATGTCGCTGGTGATCATCGCCGGCGAGATCGACCTGTCGGTCGGCTCGCTGCTTGGCTTGTTGGGTGGGATCGCGGCGGTGCTCGATGTGACGCATCATCTGCCGTTGCCGGTCACGTTGATCGCGGTGCTGGTGGTCGGTCTGCTGATTGGCCTGTTCAACGGCTATTTGACGGCGTATCTGGGCATCCCGTCCTTCATCGTTGGCCTGGGCGGCATGCTGGCGTATCGCGGCATCGTGCTGGGCGTGACCGGCGGCACCACCATCGCGCCGGTATCGGACGATATGGTCTACATCGGCCAGGCCTACCTGTCGCCAACGCTGGGTATCGCGCTGGGCTTTGTGCTGTTCGCGGTTGGCGTTTACCTGGTGCTGCAGCGTCGCCGCGGCAGTGCCGCGCACGCGCTGGAAGTGGCGCCGATGTGGCGCGACGCCGCCAAGCTGGCCATGCTGGGCGTGGTGCTGGCGGCGTTCGTCATCACCTTCAATTCGTATGAGGGCATTCCGTTGCCGGTTCTGCTGTTGCTGGCTTTGCTGGCGGTGTTCAGCTACGTCACCACGCAGACGGTGTTCGGCCGCCGCGTGTACTCGGTCGGCTCGAACATGGAGGCGACGCGCCTGTCTGGCATCAACGTCAAATCGATCAAGCTGTGGATCTTCGGCATCATGGGCCTGATGTGCGCACTGGCCGGTATCGTCAACACGGCGCGGCTGGCGGCGGGTTCGCCATCGGCCGGCACCTCGGGCGAGCTGGATGCCATCGCCGCCTGCTTCATCGGCGGCACCTCGATGCGCGGCGGCTCCGGCACCGTGCACGGCGCTCTGGTTGGCGCGCTGGTCATGGCGTCGCTGGATAACGGCATGTCGATGCTGGACGTCGACACGTATTGGCAGATGATCGTCAAAGGAGCGATTCTGACATTGGCGGTATGGGTGGACGTCAGCACCCGCGCAGGCAAACGATAAATCAAAACATAAAAAACCACTGGAGATAAATGCATGACCAATCACCGTAGGCAGTTCTTGTCCTCCATGTCCGGCCTGGCCGCCGGCCTCACCGTCCTGCCGGCGTTCGCGGCTACCGCCAAGGCGCCCTACAAGGACGCTTCGCTGCCGGCCGAGAAGCGCGTCGATGACCTGATCGGCCGCATGACGCTGGACGAGAAGATCATGCAGCTGCGCTGCACCTGGCTGACCAAGGTCAATATTCAGGACGAGAAGGGCGAGTTTGTCGCCGCCAAGGCGCAGCGCGAATATCCGGACGGGATAGGCATGCTGGCGCGTCCATCGGACCGCCGCCTGGGGCAGGGCGCGGGCGCGGCCGGCGACGACGGCCAGGTGATGAACCGCACGGCGCTGGAGACGGCCAACTACGTCAACGCGGCGCAGAAGTGGGCGATGGAGCAGACCCGCCTGGGTATTCCGATGTTCATGCATGAAGAGGCGCTGCATGGCTACGCGGCGCGCCACGCGACCTCCTTCCCGCAGGCGATTGGCATCGCGTCCTCCTTTGACACCGAGCTGACGACCAAAATCTTCAGCGTGGCGGCGCGCGAGATGCGCGCACGCGGCGCCCACATGGCGCTGGCGCCGGTGGTGGACGTGGCGCGTGAGCCGCGCTGGGGACGGATTGAGGAAACCTTTGGTGAAGATCCTTACGTCACCGGTGAAATCGGCAAGGCGGCCATCCTCGGTTTCGCCGGCACCAATCCGGTGCTGGCCAAGGACAAGGTGTTCGTCACGCTGAAGCACATGACCGGTCACGGTCAGCCGGAAAACGGCACCAACACCGGGCCGGCGGAAGTGACCGAGCGCACGCTGCGAGAGGAGTTCTTCCCGCCGTTCGAGCGCGCCATCAAGGAGTCCAACGTCGGCGCCATCATGCCGTCGTATAACGAGATCGGCGGCGTGCCGTCGCACGCCAGCCACTGGCTGCTGCACAAGGTGCTGCGCGAGGAGTGGGGTTTCACCGGCATCACCGTGTCCGACTATATGGGCGTGACCGAGCTGGTGACGCGCCACAAGCTGGTGGAATCGAACAAGGAAGCGGCGTTCCGCGCCTTCAAGGCCGGCGTCGATGTCGAAACGCCGGACGGCAAGGCTTACAAGGAACTGGGCCAGCTGGTGAAGGAAGGGCGGGTCAGCGAGAGCGAGATCGATGTGGTGGTGCGCCGCATCCTGAAGATGAAGTTTGAAGCCGGCTTGTTCGAGAATCCGTATGTGGACGCCAAGGCCGCTGAAAGCCTGACCGCCAACAAGGACGCCATCGCGCTGGCGCGGCTGGCCGCCACCCGCACCCCGGTGCTGCTGAAGAACGACAAGGACGTGCTGCCGCTGGACGGCAAGAAGGTCGGCAAGCTGCTGCTGATCGGCACCCACGCCAAGGACACGCCGATCGGCGGCTACTCCGACATTCCGCGTCATGTGGTGTCGATCTACGAAGGGCTGCAGACGGAAGCCAAGGCGCAGGGCTTTACGCTGGCCTATTCGGAAGGCGTGCGCATTACCGAAAGCCGCATCTGGGGCAAGGACGAGATCAAGTTCACCGACCCTGCCGTAAATGCGAAGCTGATCGCGGACGCGGTGGAAGCGGCCAAGTCAGCCGACACCATCGTCATGGTCCTGGGGGACAACGAGCAAACCAGCCGCGAGGCATGGGCCGACACCCACCTGGGCGACCGCGAAACGCTGGACCTGATGGGCCAGCAGAACGACCTGGCGCGCGCCATCTTCGCGCTCGGCAAGCCGACCGTGGTGTTCCTGCTCAACGGCCGTCCGCTGTCGGTCAACCTGCTGGCCGAGAAGGCCGACGCCATCATCGAAGGCTGGTACATGGGCCAGGAAACCGGCAACGCCGCCGCCGATCTGCTGTTCGGTCGCGCCAACCCGGGCGGCAAGTTGCCGGTGTCGATCGCGCGCAGCGTCGGCCAACTGCCGATCTTCTACAACCACAAACCATCGGCGCGCCGTGGTTATATCGATGGTTCGACCAAGCCGCTGTATCCGTTCGGCTTTGGCCTCAGCTACACCAGGTTCGATATTTCGACGCCACGCCTGGCCAACGCCAAGATCGCGGTGGGCGAGTCGACCAAGCTGGAAGTGGACGTGACCAACACCGGCAAGCGCCTCGGTGATGAGGTGGTGCAGATCTACATCCGCGACGACGTCAGCTCGGTCACCCGTCCGGTGCTGGAACTGAAGGCCTTCAAGCGCGTGACGCTGAAGCCGGGCGAAAAGCGCACGCTGAGCTTTGACATCAAGCCGTCCGACCTGTGGTTCTTCAACACCGAGATGCAGCGTGTGGTGGAACCCGGCAGCTTCACCATTCACGCCGGACCGGATAGCGTGAACCTCAAATCGGTCAAGCTGATGGTGGGCTAACGCGAAAACAGCCGCCGTGCGCCGCTAGGTGCGCTGTCGAACATACGACCTGTTAGCCCGGCGGTACGATGGCCCCACAATATCAATCAATGTGAGGCTGATCATGGCAAGCGCAAAACAAGTCTTGGTGGTGGACGACAACGTGGACATGGTGGAATCGCTGTCGGCGCTTCTTCAGTGCCAGGGCTACGAAACCGCCGCCGCGCACAACGGCTATGAAGCGTGCGACGCGGTACGCGACGCCATGCCCAGGGCGATCATCATGGACCTGGGCATGCCGTGGATGGACGGCTTTGGCGCGGTGCGCGCGATCCGCCGCATGCCGGGCGCGCAGTCACTGCCGATCATCGCGCTGAGCGGCTCGGCCGACTGCGACTCGGCCAAGAAGGCCGTTGCCGCCGGCTTCACCCAGCATTTCTCCAAGCCGCTCAACTTCGATCATCTGAATCAATATCTGAGCAGCCTGTCGTAAGCGGCGTTGAATTCTAGCGCAGCGTTTCTGTCAGCACACGGCCTTCCGAGCCTGACGGCGGACGAACGCGCAGCAGGTGGGCCAGCGTCGGCGCGATGTCGACCACTTCGGCGTACTGGCCATAATCGCCCGGCTTGATCCAGCGTTTACCCATGATCATCAGCGGTACGTTGGTGTCGTAGGCGTAAGGGGAGCCGTGTGAGGTGCCGCTGGTACCGGTGCCGAAGTACCAGTATGGCTTGGTGACGACCATCAGGTCGCCCGACAATTCGCGGTTCCAGGCGCGGCGCATCAGGGTGTTGATGTGCGTGCCCTGTACCGCGCCGCTTTCAAACTGGGTGCGGGTGAAGGCATCGACGATGCCGTTCTGCGCCAGCAGGAATCTGGCGGCGGCGTTCTCCACATCTTCGCGTTTCAGCTTGTTCTGCTCCGCCAGCTTGTAATCCAGATGGATGTTGGGCAGCGACCACGCTTGTACCAGCTTGGCCACGCCAAACTTCGCTTCCAGATGCTTGTCCAACGCCGCCATCAACTGATTGCCGTCCAGGCGCTCGGCGTCGTAGTGCTGCGTCTTGGAGAATTCCGGCGTGTTCGGGAAGCCGTGATCGGCGGTCAGCACCACCAGCACATTGTCCATGCCCACCCGTTTGTCGAGATAGGTGAAGAACTCTGCCAGCATGCGGTCCAGGCGTTGCAGGTGGTCGTGCGACAGCTTGCTCTCCGGGCCGAAAGCGTGGTTGACGTAATCATGCGCCGACAGGCTGACGCCCAGCAGGTCCGGCACGCCGGCCGGATTGCGGCCGAGGTTTTCGCCTTCCACCGCCGCGCGCGCGAAGTCCAGCGTCAACTGATCCAGATATGGACCGACGCGCAGGCTGGCGTAGTAGCCGGCGTCGATCGCGCCGCTTTCGCTGTAGTAGGCGTAGGGCAGGCGGTTATGCTGGCCGGCTTTCGGCGCATTCAGGTCTTCCGGTGCGTCGGCCGCATAGGCGGCTTCCGGCAGCAGCGCGGACCAGGTCTTGCCGTAGTAGCGGTCCTGCGGCTTGGTGGCCAGGTATTTGGTCGCCCATTCCGGGTGCTGTTTCATGTAGTAGGTGCTGCTGGCGAAGTCGCCGGTTTTGTCCATGTACATATAGGCGGTGCCGGTTTTACCCGCCAGCAGGATCGCGCCGCGGTCCTTGCCGGAGACGGTGATCACTTTGCTCCTGCTGCCGGTGGCGTAGCGCAGTTCATCGCCCAGCGTGTTGACTTTCAGCCTGGCGGGGGAGGTGCCGTCGCTGGGCTGCGTCTCTTCGCCGATGTAGGTGTAGTTGGTGTCCTCGGTGCAGTAGACCGATTTTTTGGTGACCGGATCGATCCAGTTATTGCCGATGATGCCGTGCACATAAGGATAGGCGCCGGTCAGCACGGCGCTGTGGCCGATGGCGGTCACGGTCACGCCGTGCGCCTGGTGCGCGTTGCTGAAGGACGCGCCCTGGTCCAGCATGCGGCGCAAGCCGCCCTGGCCGAACTGGTCACGGTAGCGCTGCACCTGTTCATTCGGCAGGCCGTCCACCACCAGCACGACGACCAGTTTGGGCAGGGGGGAGGCGGCGGTGGGCGCCGCCGGGGCGGCATGTACGGTTTGCAGAGCGAGGCTGGCGGCCGCGATCACGATGGCGCGCAAGGACAGTGTTTTGGTCATAGGTCGTCGTCAGGTTGAATGTTGGAGGTGGCATGGTGCACCACCGGCGAGCGGCATGCTACCCCATTTGTGTGACCGCTGGATGACAACTTGGCCAGCCGTGGTGGCGGCTTAGCCGGCGCCGCGTGGCACGCGCGGGCCCAGTCGCAGCAGGCCGTCCAGCATCCGCCAGATGCTGGACGATGTTGGCCTGGTCCAGCGAGGCGTCGAAGTCGAAGCTGGCGACGTAGGCGCCGACCGGCACGGCGCTGCTGTTATAGATGGTGAGATTGCCGACCGGCGTAAAATCGAAGCCGAACAGGAAGTCGGTGGTGAAAAATTCGGCGTAGACGTTGTGCGGATCGAGGGCGCCGACATTGCTGCCGGCATAGTCGTCGGTGGAACTGAGCATGCCGCCGGCGCCATAGCTCGCGCTGATGACCGCGCGTTGCAGTGGACCGTCTTTTGTGTTTTTGATATGATTCCGGCGCGGAGTCGCCACAACAGTGTTGTAAAGAAACTTTTTCTGAGGAAAAGCGTACTTTTTTGAAGTAGATGCCGCCACGAAATAGAAACTATTGCCAAAACGCTGCTAGAATGTAGCAGTGAGAAATCCTCTTGCAGGAGTCGATTATGATTATGATCAACAATATTGGTGGTGCCACCTTGTCCGCAGCCCTGGTTGCAGACAAAGCACTTGCGCCTGTTAAAACAGGCATTGAGAACAGCACGAACGCGGATATGAGCGCATCGGTCGCCGCGTATTTGTCGTTGCTTGGCTTCAATGCCACCAGCCCCCTGCAGGCTGATACGAGCAACTCGGCCGATACCGGCGACCAGGCGAATGCGCTGGTCAAGGCGGTGTCGCAAGACGATACGCTGAAAAGCGCGCTGCAACAGTTTGACGAAGGCTTGAAAAAACTGGTCGAGCGTCCGGAAACGCAAATTTTCCAGGCGCGCTTCAGCGCGGTCGACGCCAGCCAGAACAAAGCGGCGCCGGATGCCCTGCTGTCGCCAGTGCCGCTGCCGGGCGTGGGCGAAGACGGCGTGCTGGGTGTGCCGCCGCCGGCGACGGAACTGGCGGCCGACACCAATCACGACGGCAAGATCAGCGAAGAGGAACGGATTCGCTACGTGGCGCCGCTGACCTACCGCACGCTGGCGCATGACGAGGCGGTGGACGCCCAGACCAACGGCCCCAACATCTTCTCCGTCGCCGAAGTCAACCGCGCATATGGCGCGGCGGCGAAATCCGTGCCAGCCTGATTTACCGGTCACCCGACATGAACGGGCCTTGCCAGAGATGGCAAGGCCCGTTTTTTTATCGCTGCATGGCAATAAACCCACACCGGATCAGGAAAAAATGCGAATATGCCATGTACTTTATATTCGCAACGGTCGCAGGAGACTGCAGTGACAAAACGGATCATCATGCAATTCAATACGCTGGCTTTACGGGTCGGCGTCGCGGCGTTGTGCGCTGCGGGCCTTAACGGGTGCGCGCTCGGCCCGGACTTCAAATCACCCCCCGCCCCGGCCAACGCCGGCGACAGCTACACCCCGACCCCGCTGCCGGCACAGACCACCTCCGCGGCCGGCGTCAGCGGCGCGGCGCAGCGCTTCGCCATGGACCAGGAAATACCGGCGCAGTGGTGGACGCTGTTCCGCTCCCCGGCGCTGGACCAGTTGATACGCGGCGCGCTGGCGCAGAACCCGAACATGGCCGCCGCCGAAGCGACGCTGCGGCAGGCGCAGGAAACCTATAACGCGCGGGCGGGAAACCTGGTCTATCCGTCGGTGAACGCGCAAGTGGGCGCGGCGCGGCAGAAGACCAGCGTCACCACCGCCGGCGCCGCGGCCGGCGTGTACAACGTCTACAACGCCTCGGTCAACGTGGCCTACACGCCGGACGTCTTCGGCGGCACCCGGCGCACGCTGGAAGGCGCGCAGGCGGCGATCGACTATCAGCGCTTCCAGGTCGAGGCGACTTATCTGACGCTGAGCGCCAACGTGGTCACCACCGCGGTTCAGGAAGCCTCGCTGCGCGCGCAGTTGCAGGCCACGCGCGAAGTGCTCGATGCGCTGAGCAAACAGCAGAACGTCATCGAGAAGCAGTTTGAATATGGTGCGGTGCCGCGCACCACGCTGCTCAGCCAGCGCAATCAGGTGGCGCAAATCAACGCCACCATCGCGCCGCTGGAGAAGGCATTGGCGGCGGCGCAGCATCAGTTGTCCGTGCTGGCCGGTAAGCTGCCGGGCGAGGGCGGCATGCCGCAGTTCACGCTGGCGTCGTTGACCTTGCCGGAGCAGTTGCCGGTGTCGCTGCCGTCCGCGCTGGTGCGCCAGCGGCCCGACATCCGCGCCAGCGAGGAGCTGCTGCACCAGGCCAGCGCCGCCATCGGCGTGGCGACGGCGGCGCAGTATCCGCAGTTCACGCTGAGCGGCAGTTATGGCTCCTCGGCCGGCAGCTTCGGCAAACTGTTCGACGCCCAGACCACCGCCTGGAGCCTGGCCGCCGGCATCGCGCAGCCGATCTTCAACGGTGGCGCATTGAGCGCCGAGCGCCGCGCGGCGGAAGCGGCCTACGACGCGGCGGCGGCGCAGTATCGCGCCACCGTGCTGACGGCCTTCCAGAACGTGGCCGACACGCTGCGCGCGCTCGATGCCGACGCAGCGGCGCTGAAGTCGCAGGCGGAAGCCGAGGCGCTGGCCCAGGAAACGCTGACGTTGGCGCAGCAGCAGTACCAGCTCGGTGGCATCAGCTATCTGGTGCTGCTCGACGCGCAGCGCAGTTTCCAGCAAGCCCATATCAATCTGGTGCAGGCGCAAGCCGCCCGCTACGCCGATACGGCCGCGCTGTTCCAGGCGCTGGGCGGCGGCTGGTGGAATCGCGCCAACGGCGTCCCGGCCGCCACGGCGGTATCCGCCGCCGCGCCGTATGGCACCGAGCGCACTAATCGCACTAACCAATAACTTGAAAAGCAGGAGAACGATTCATGGCCAAGCGACCGATGACCAAGCGTATGCTCATCATGGTGGGGGGCGTCATTTTACTGATCGCCGTCCTCGCCTTCGGCAAGTTCCTACAGATTAAAAAGCTGATCGCCAGCGCGCCCAAGCCGGCCGCGCAGGTGGTCACCGCCGTCAAGGTGCAGACGGCCGAATGGCAGCCGCAGTTGTCGTCGGTCGGCACGCTGGCGCCAGTGCGCGGCGTCGATGTGACCACCGAGATCGCCGGCCTGGTGCGCGAGGTGCGCTTCAAGTCGGGCGACGAGGTGAAGGCGGGGCAGGTGTTGTTCGAGCTGAACGCGGACACCGACGTGGCGCAACTGCGCTCGCTGCAGGCGGCCGCCGACCTGGCCGCGACCACGCTGAAACGCGACAAGCTGCAACTGGCGGCGCAAGCTATCTCGCAGGCGCAGGTGGACGCCGATGAGGCGGACCTGAAGAGCAAGCAGGCGCTGGTCGCGCAGCAGAAGGCCGCCGTCGACAAGAAGACCATCCGCGCGCCGTTCGCCGGCAAGCTGGGGATCACCGCGATCAATCCGGGCCAGTACCTCAATCCCGGCGACAAGCTGGTGACGCTGCAAACCATCGACACCGTGTATGTCGATTTCTTCGTGCCGCAAAAGCAGCTGTCGCAGCTGTCCATCGGCCAGAAGATGAACCTGACCAGCGATGCCTGGCCGGGCGTCGGCTTCGCGGCCAAGGTCACGTCGATCAGCCCTAAAGTCGATTCGGCCACCCGTAACGTGCAAGTGCAAGCCACCGTGCCGAACGCCAAGCGCCAGCTGCTGCCGGGCATGTTCGCCAATGTCAGCCTGGATCAGGGCGCGCTGCAAAAATATCTGACCTTGCCGCAGACCGCCATCACCTACAACCCGTATGGGTCCACCGTGTTCGTGCTGGCGCCGCCGGCCGGCGAGGCGGCCAAGGACGCGCTGAAGGATGACAAAGGCCAGCCTTATCCGGTGGCGCAGCAGGTGTTTGTCACCACCGGCCCGACCCGCGGGGACCAGGTGGCGATCCTCACCGGCTTGAAGGAAGGCCAGACCGTGGTCACCAGCGGCCAGCTGAAACTGAAGAACGGCATGCCGGCGACCATCGACAACAAGGTGCAACCGGCCAACAGCCCGAATCCTACGCCGCAGGAAAAGTGAGGATAAAGCGCCATGAACTTTACCGATATCTTCATTAAAAAGCCGGTGCTGGCCAGCGTGATCAGTTTACTGATCATCGTGCTGGGCCTGCGCTCGCTGTTCAGTCTTCCGATCAACCAGTATCCGAAGACGCAGAACGCGGTGGTGACCATCTCCACCACCTACTACGGCGCGGATGCGGCCACGGTGGCCGGCTTTATCACGCAGCCGCTGGAATCGGCCATCGCGCAGGCGCAGGGCATCGATTACCTGTCGTCGTCGTCGAACAGCGGCGTGTCGACGATTACCGCCACGCTGCGCCTGAACTACGATTCCAACCGCGCGCTGACCGAGATCACCACGCAGGTGAACTCGGTGAAGAACCAGCTGCCGCAACAGGCGCAGCAACCGGTGCTGACGGTGCAGACCGGCCAGACCACCGACGCCATGTACATGGGCTTCTACAGCGACACGCTGCCGACCAATAACGTGACCGACTTCCTGGCGCGCGTGGTCAAGCCGAAGCTCGATTCGATCCAGGGCGTGCAGACCGCCGAGCTGCTGGGCGCGCGCCAGTTTGCGCTGCGCGCGTGGCTGGATGCCGGCAAGATGGCGGCGCACGGCGTCACGGCAGCGGAAGTCAGCGCGGCGCTGGCGTCCAACAATTACTTGGCCGGCCTGGGGGCGACCAAGGGCCAGGCGGTGACCGTGCCGCTGACCGCCGGCACCGACCTGCACACGGTGGAGGAGTTCAGGCAGTTGGCCGTCCGGCAGGAGGGCGGCGCCATCGTCCGCCTGGAGGATATCGCCAACGTCACGCTGGGATCGGAGAACTATGATTTCAACGTCGCCTTCAGCGGCGTGCGCTCGGTGTTCATCGGTATCAAGGTGGCGCCGGACGCGAACATCCTGGACGTGGCCAAGCGCGTGCGCGCAGCCTTCCCCGGTATCAAATCGCAGCTGCCGACCGGCCTGACCGGCGAAATCGTCTACGACTCGACGGAGTTCATCAACACCTCGATCGACGAGGTGGTGAAAACGCTGGTGGAAGCGCTGGTGATCGTGACGGTGGTGATCTATCTGTTCCTCGGCAGCTTCCGCGCGGTGATCGTGCCGGTGGTGGCCATGCCGCTGTCGCTGATCGGCACCTTCTTCGTGATGCTGATGTTCGGCTATTCGATCAACCTGCTGACGCTGCTGGCCATCGTGCTGGCCATCGGCCTGGTGGTGGACGACGCGATTATCGTGGTGGAGAATGTCGACCGCCACATGAAGGCGGGCATGAAGCCGATGGACGCCGCCATCCAGGCCGCACGCGAGCTGGGTAGCCCGATTCTGGCGATGACGGTGGTGCTGATCGCGGTGTATGTGCCGATCGGCTTCCAGGGCGGCCTGACCGGCGCGCTGTTCACCGAATTCGCGTTCACGCTGGCTGGCGCGGTGGCGGTGTCCGGCATCGTCGCGCTGACCTTGTCGCCGATGATGTGCGGCCATTTCTTCGATCCCAAGCAGGACGAGGGCAAGTTCGTCAAGGCCATCGACCGCGTGTTCGAGAAGGTGCACAACGGCTATCTGCGCGTGTTGCATAGCCTGCTCGACACCTGGGCGGTGCTGATTGTGTTCGGCGTTATCGTGTTCGGCCTGTTGATCATCCAGTTCAAGATGTCGCAGTCGGAGCTGGCGCCGGAAGAGGACCAGGGCATCGTGCTGTCGCAGGTGGTGGGCGCGCCCACCGCTACCTCGGACCAGATGCAGGCCTACGCCAAGCAGATTTTCGATGTCGCCAAATCGCTGCCGGAATATGAGCAGATGTTCCAGATCACCGGCGTGCCGACCACCAATGCCGGTATCGGCGGTGTGCTGTTCAAATCGTGGGACAAGCGTTCGCGCTCGGCGCACGAAATCCAGACCGAGTTGCAGGCCAAGTGGAACCACATCGCCGGCGGCCGCGTGGCGGCATTCCAGTTCCCGGCGCTGCCGGGCAGCTCGGGCCTGCCGGTGCAGTTCGTGATCACCACCACCGAGCCTTTCGAGAATCTGAACACGGTGGCGCAGGCGGTGTTGGCCAAGGCGCAGGCGGACAACAAGTTCTATTTCGTCGACGTCGACCTGAAGATCGATACCCCGCAAGCCAAGGTGGAGGTGGACCGCGACAAGCTGGCCACGCTCGGCCTGACGCAGCAGGACTTCGGCAACGCCATGGCGGCCGCGCTGGGCGGCGGCTACGTCAACTACTTCTCGATCGCCGGCCGTTCGTACAAGGTGATCCCGCAAGTGCAGCAGGTGGACCGCCTGAATCCTGACGATGTGCTGAACTTCTACATCAAAACGCCGAGCGGCGATATGATCCCGGCCAGCACCGTGGCCAGCATCAAGTACAGCGTGCAGCCGGAATCGATCACCCGCTTCCAGCAGTTGAACTCCGCCACCATTTCCGGTGTGACCGGTTCGTCGCAGGGCGACATCCAGCAGTACCTGCGCGACACGCTGAAGCAAGTGGCGCCGTCGGGCTACACGGCCGACTTCTCCGGCGAATCGCGCCAGTACGCGGCGGAATCGGGCGGCTTCGTGGTGACCATGCTGTTCGCGGTGATCATCGTGTTCCTGGCGCTGGCGGCGCAGTTCGAGAGCTTCCGCGACCCGGTCGTGATCCTGTTCTCGGTGCCGATGGCGCTGTTCGGGGCGATGACCTTTATCTTCCTCGGCTTCGCCTCGATCAACATCTACACGCAGGTGGGGCTGGTGACGCTGATGGGCCTCATCTCCAAGCACGGCATTCTGATCGTCGAGGTGGCGAACCATCTGCGCGCGGCCGGCAAGTCCAAGCGCGAGGCGATCGAGGAGGCATCGGCCACCCGTCTGCGTCCGATTCTGATGACTACCGCCGCCATGGTGTTCGGCGTGATCCCGCTGGTGATCGCCTCGGGCGCCGGCGCCGCCGGCCGTCACGCCATGGGCCTGGTGATCTTCACCGGCCTGTCGATCGGCACCTTGTTCACGCTGTTCGTGGTGCCGGCGATGTATATGTGGCTGGCGGGCGAGCATAAGGCCGAAACCCAACCGGCTAAGCTGCCGCCGGCAGAACCCGCGCCACAGGCGGCTCACTGAGCACGGCGATGGAAGGTGGCGGCAAATCCGGCGCCGGTCGCTGGCGCTGGTTGTCGGGCGGACGCCAGCGGCAACAGGAGGAAGTGATCCTGATGCTGCTGTGCGGCCTGACGATCATGAGTATTCTGCCATTCGGTATTTACCGTCTGCTGCAGGGTAGTTGGTCGACGGCGGCGGTCGACATGGCGCTGGTGGCCTCCATGTCGGCAGTCATCGTGCATGTCTGGCGCACCGGGCGCTATCAGTTGGCCGGCCTGGTGGTGACCATTGTCTACTCGGCCGGCATGGTCGCCGTGGTCTATCTGCGCGGCGTATCGCTGGTGTACTGGGTGTATCCGACCATGATCGCCGCTTATTTCGTGGTGCGGCCGATACACGCGGTGGCGATCAACGGTGTTGGACTGGTGCTGCTGGTGGTGATGTTGTTCGGGCAAATGACACTGGTGAATCTGTCCACCATTATCGTCACCGTTGGCCTGGTCAATCTTTTCGCTTACGTATTCGCTTACCGCACCGGCCTGACCACGCAGCGCCTGCACACCGCGGTGGAACTGGATTTCCTCACCGGCGTCGGCAACCGCCGGGCGCTGGACCGCAAACTGCTGGAGCATGCGCAGGAACGCAGACCGCAGCTGGAGGCGAGTCTGTTGCTGCTGGACCTGGATCACTTCAAACAGGTCAACGACCAGCACGGCCACGCCGCCGGTGACAAGGTGCTCAAGCAGTTGGCGGAGCTGATGCGGGCGCATACGCGTTCGTCTGACCGCATCTTCCGCTATGGCGGCGAGGAGTTCGCCATCATCGCCAGCGGTGCCGGCTTGAGCGCGGCCGCGCATCTGGCGGAGGGACTGAGGGCGGCGGTGGCCTCGGCCACGCTGCTGGAAGGCCATCCGATCACCATCTCGGTGGGCGTGGCTTACATGGACAAGCGGCAGACGCCGGCCGAGTGGCTGGCGAGCGCCGACAAAATGCTGTACGCGGCCAAGCAAGGTGGCCGCAATGCGGTGCGGGTGGCGTCATGATGCTGGTCGCGGCATTATTGTTCGCGGCCACCACGCAAGCGGCGTCCGAGCCGCCACCCAAGCCGGCGGACGAACTTCTGGCGCCGGTACTGACCGATGAAGTGATCAGGAAGGCGGTCCGTGAGACCATCGCTGAAGACCCGCGCCCCGCGCCGGTGAAAAATCCCGACGCCGGCACAATCCGCGCCGACGCGATCAGCAACCGCATGAACGCCGCATTCGAGCAGGCCAGGGTTCCGGACTGTCTGCACGAGGATGCGCTGAAACTCCAGCCGGCCCAGATCGGCCCTATCGCCGTGGTGGGGCCGTACTCGCTGCCGTGGATCATCGCCGCCGTCGCTCGCGGCAAGTGTCGCTGATGTGACCAGGGGGTTGGCTAGAACGGGCGCACGCCGATCAGCGGCAAATGCAGCCACATGGCGAACACGCCGGCACCGATGACACCGGCGACGATGGTCAAGGCGGTGGCGGCGCCACTGCCGGCCGGGTAGCGGACGCCCAGCGCCGCGTCACGCTGGCGGGAGGCGCGGAACAGCAGGATGGCCCAGACCAGGAAGCCGCCGAACAGCAGAATGTCGTGCAGCGTGCCGTTGGCGATCAGGTGGGCCAGCGCCCAGGTTTTGACGCCGATGGTCATCGGGTGGTGCAGTTTGGCCTTGATGCCGTTGCGCGGGATGTAGGTGGCAGCCATGAAGATGAAGGCGATGACCGCCAGCAGTGCGGCGATGTGGCGCGTGGCCGGCGGCGGCGTCCAGATGACGATGGGCGCCTCGCGCGCCACGCCGTAGCCCCAGATAATCAGCAGCAGGCCGGTAATCGAGATCACCGAGTACATGGCGCGCCAGGTGTTCAGGCCGACGCGCGCGCGGGTGGCGTTGCGCCAGTCTTCGGCGACGACGCGAATCGAGTGCAGTCCGAGGAATATGATCAGGCCCAGTATGAGTATCGTCATTGCGCTTCCCTTTGGTTGGTTTTGCGTGACGATACACCGGGTGGCTTCCTGCCGCAACGTCGCTAGCGCAATTTCCCCGTCAAGTGGATGGCATCCCCGGCGCCGGCAAGCCTGATGGCGCGCCAGCCCTCCGCGTCCACCGGCGCGATCTGCACCGACAGCGCGGAGCAGGGCAGCGGCACGGGTTTGACGAAGCGAACGTCGATATCGTTGCATCGCAGGCCGTGGCGCCGCAGCACCTCGTAGCTGCGCACGAAACTGCCAAAGCCGTGCAGCACCAGGCCGCGGAAGACCGAACGCCGCGCCAGCGGGCCGCACCAGTGGATCGGATTGAAATCGCCGGTCAGCAGCGCGAAGCGCAGGCCGTCGCGGGCGTCGGCCTGCCACTGGCCGGCGCTGGCCCATTGCGGCTCGTCCGTGCTTTCACGCGCGTTGCGAGCCGCGCGTGGGCCGGGCAGCAGAAAACTCATATGCAGCCTGGCTTCCACCAGTGATGGCCGCTGCGCGGTGCCGGTGATCACCGCCACCACGACCTTGATGCGACCGGACGTTTCCACGATCTGCTCGACGGCGGCGCTGACGTGCAGCGGCACGTTGCGCGGCAGCGGTCCGTGGACGCGCAGGCCGACGCCCTGGTTGATCACGCTGGTCAGCTTGAAGGGCAAGCGTAGCAGCAGTTCAGCGACCAGCGGCAAGCTCCATTGCGACACCATATGCGGCGGCAGCTCGTCCGCCGGTCCACTCGCGTCGGCCCATGCGCGGTACGCATCCACCAGCGCCGCCGGCGGCGCAGCGATCACACGCGCCACCGCTTCCGCCAAGCCACGATCCGCCGGCGGCCGCGATGCCGGGATCATCGCATTGAGCAGCGTGTGGCCGACCACGCGCGCGCCGGTCAGCAGCATCGGCATCTGATGGCGCAGCAGGCGATACGGCACGCCGTTCATTGCTGAACCGAATTCACGACCGCCGCCAGCAGCGGCTGCGGCTGATACAGCAAGCGGCGCGGCGTCAGGCCAAGCCGCACCACCACCAACTGTTGCGATGGCACGATGGCGATCGACTGGCCGTCATGCCCCTGCATCCAGTAGGTGTCGGCCGGCAGCTGGAAGCGTGCGTCCGGATTTTGTCCTTCGGGCGTATCGCCCGCCGGCCCGCAGCGCCATACCTGTCCCTGCCCATATTGCCCATTCGACGCCGGCGCCACCTCCCGCATGCCGTCGACAAAACCATCCGGCAGTATGTGTTTGCCTTGCCACTCGCCGTCCTGCAGCAGGAACTGGCCGAAGCGCGCCCAATCCAGCGTGCTCGCATACATGTAGCTGGAGCCGACCAGATTGCCGCGCGCGTCTGCTTCCATCACCGCGCTGTTCATGCCCAGCGGCGCGAACAAACGGTTATGCGGCAGCGCCAGGATGCCGGCCGAGGTGGCGTCGGGGCCCTGCACGGCCGCATCGCCAGCGGCGGCGCGCTGCCAGATGCGCGACAACAGCACCGTCGATCCGCTTGAATAATTCCACTTACTGCCCGGCGCGGCCTCCGCTGGTTGCGCCGCCGTGAACGCCGCCATGTCCGGTTCCAGGTACAGCATGCGTGTCACATCCGATACATCGCCGTAAGCCTCGTTGTAGCGCAAGCCGCTGGTCATCGACATCAGCTGCGCCACCGTGATCCGCGCGCGCGGATCGTCTTGCGGCCAGAAGCCGCTACGTTGCAGCGACAACTTGCCGTCCGCGACCTGCATGCCCACCAGCGCCGCCGTCACCGTCTTGGTCATCGACCATCCCAGCAGCGGCGTGGCGGCGGAGAAGCCGGCGCCATAACGCTGCGCGATCAGGCGCCCGCGATGAATCACCGCCATGCCGCGCATGCCCGGTCCGGCCAGCGCATCCTGCTCCAGCAAGGCCTGCACCGCCGGATTAGTTTCCGCCAGCGCGCCTGTAGGCCATGGCACATTGGGCGAGGGCGCCCAGATCGGAATCGGCTTGAACTGATACCGCGACGCCAGCGCCACATCGCCATCGGGCACCGCCGCACAGCCGGTGCCCGGACGGTACACCGCCATGCCATCACCGATAAACCCAAAGAACTGCGCGCGCACGGTCTTGCGCTGCTGGTCCACGCTCACCTTCAGATACTTCAGCGCCGGATGGCCCGGCGCCTGCACATCGTCGGCCAGCACCGTCTGGCCATCGCGGCCGGCGATAAACACATTCGAACAGACGATCTTGGCGCCGAAGTTGGCGCCGACCTTCAGCAGTTCCGGTGGCCGCACCGCCAGCGTCGCCACGCCGCCCGCGACAATCAACACCACCGCGGCGGCGGTCAATCCGATTTTTGACGCCATTACATGCCAGCCCTGAATTCGACGCCGATTGTGCGCGGCGGCGTGATGTTGGAATACGGCGCGCCATACTGCTTGGTCTGACCCGCCAACGACAATATATAACGCTGGTCGAACACATTATTCACGATCAGCGCCACGCCGTAGCGCGAATCCGGACTATCCCAGCCCACGCGCAAATCGAACTTGCTGGTGGCGGTGCCGGTCTTCAACGTCGCCGTGCGCAGGCACTCCAGCGCCGCCGTGTCGCTGTTGCAGCGCTGCGCCGTCGCATGCGTGCCCTGGAAGTTGACGCTGGCGCGGCCCCGTTCCGTCTCCCAGTTCAGGTTGACGCCAGCCATGGCCGTCAGGCGCGGCGTGCCCACCGGCTGGCCGCTCAGATCCAGCGCCACATGGCCGTCCGCGTCCAGTCGCTGATAACGCGTGTAGTTCTGGTCTATGTACTCAAAACCACCGAACAGCGCCACGCGCGGCGACAGGTGAATCCGGCCGTCGACGTCCAGGCCGTGCGCCTTCTGGTCGCTGGTAATCACGTTATAGGTCGGTATCGTGCCCACGCTGTACAGCTGAATGTCCTGCAGGTTCTTGAATTTGTAGGCGAACAGCGAGGCGTTGATCATGGCGTCGAGCTTGGGCAGCGACAGTTTGACGCCGGCTTCAAAGTTGGTCATCTTCTCCGGCGAGAAGCTCGGGTCTCGGCCGGTGCTGGTGGGCGAGGCCGGATTCGGCGGCGTGAACACATTGAAGCCGCCGGCCTGATAGCCGCGCGACAGGGACGTGAACAGCAGCGTGTCCTGGTTCAGCTTATGATCCAGCACCAGGCGCGGGCTCCAGTCGGTCCACGCTTTTTCGCGCGTCACCGGCACCGCCGCCAGTTCGGCGGCGGTGTTGAAGATCACATTCGATGGAAAGCTTGAAGCGTTCAGGCCCGCCAGCGGCCCGAAGCGGTTCAGAAAATCATCCAGCTGCGGTGAGACGCGCGCGGGCACATGCCACGTCATCCGTTTCTCGTCCCGGCTGTAGCGCAGACCGATGGTGGCGTTGGTCTGCGGTGTCAGATGCCAGATGGTGTCGCCGTAGATGGAAGCGGAGCGCGCGCGCATATCGCTGTCCTGGTTTTCATCCCACGGGAACACCGTATCCGCGCTGATGCCGGGCAGTCCGGCCGCCGCCAACCCGCCGAACAGCATGGCGAAATTCGGCTGACCGCCGGCGAACCGGCTCAAGGTGTCCAGCGTGCCGGTGGTGACGTAGGCGCCGGCACGTTGGTGCTCATTGTTGTGGTAGAAGCTCAGGCCCGCCACCCAGTCCAGCTTTGCGGTCTGGCCGGACAGCTTGAACTCCTGCTGAAAGCTGCGCGCGCGCTTGGCGTCCTGGGTGTTCAGATGCAGGTCCGGGCGCGCGGTGCCGTCATTGTCGGTCAGGTCGTGGGTGTTGAAGCGCCGCCAGCCGGTGGTGGAATTGAAGGTCATGCCTGCCAGCGGCGCCTCGACACGCAGCGTCGCGCCGTTAAATTCGCGGCCCTCGCTGCCTTGCTGGTCGTTGGACAGCGGCGCTTCCAGCGGGTTGACGAAGTTGGCGACATAGGCCGCATCGTACACGCCGCGATAGCCGCCCAGCGGCAGCGCCGGATTCTTGACCACGCCGAAGGCTGGACGTCCATACTGCTCCATGCGCTCATGCTCCCACGAGAGGATCACCTTGGCGGCGTCGAAGTCCTGCCGCAGCGACACGCGCGTGGCCCAGTCCTTGTCGCCGCCGGATTTTTTGCCGGTGGCGGTATTGTCGGCCCAGCCCTCGCTGCCGTTGCGTACCGCGGCGATGCGCACGGCGGTGCTGTCGGAAACGGGCGCGTTGATCATCACATTCGCATCGGCGCGGCCGAAGCGCCCCAGCTTGACGCTAGCCTCCGCCTCCTCCTTGTACACCGGCTCATTGCTGGTGATGGCGATGGCGCCGGCCGCGCTGTTACGGCCGAACAGCGTGCCTTGCGGTCCCTTGACCACTTCAATGTGCTGCACGTCGATAAAGTTCATCAGCGCGCCACCGGTCTTGCCGGTGTAGATGCCATCAACATAGATGCCGACCGGGGAATCGGTGGCGATGCCGAAGTCGCCTGTCTGCACACCGCGGATGCCGAACGAGGGCTGGGTGGGTTCGATGGCGTCGACCGTCAGCCCGGGAATGTAGCCGTTCAGGTCCGCCAGGTCCTTGGCGCCGACGGCCTGGATATCCCTGCTGGAGATGACCTGCATGGTCATGGGCACATCCTGCGCCAGTTGTTTGCGCGACTGCGTGGTGACCACCACGGACTGCACCTCGTCGGCGGCGCATGCCGCCGGCGCGAGAAAAGCCGTAGCCAGGCTTGCGGCGACGATGGTGCGCTGCGTGTTCATGTCATTTTTCCTTGCGATCTTTCAGATCGAAGGAATTATGCCTACACTCAGACCTTGTGGGAAGGGGATAGCTTGATCATCAGTGCGAGAATGGCGCCCAGCAGGTGCGCTTGCCAGACCACGCGCACGTCGGCGGGCAGGTCTGACCATGGCGCCGCATAGCCCAGGGCTTCGGCGGCGATCTTGCCGGGCAGCGCGACCGCCAGTAGCAGCAGGGTGCTGCGCGCCATGGTACCGGCGCGCGGCCAGAGCACGCGCGCCGCCAACACCACCAGCAGCACGGCGATGCCGGAGGCGCCACGATAGACCAGGCAATCAGGGGCAAGCAGCAGCAGGCCGGTGCTGATCAGGGGCATGGCCAGCGCCAGCGTCAGGCACAGACGCCGCCAGCCCAGTGCCGGAAGGGCGATGGCGCCCGCCACCAGCGCGGTGGCTCCATCGATCAGCGCGTGCTGCGCCGAATAGTGGACCAGATGGGCGGTCCACAAGCGCCAGATTTCGCCCGCCAGTATCGCGTGGCGGTCGAATTCCAGTAGCTCAGCGACGGCGGTTGACGCCATACGCCACGCCGCCCAGCAGCATCGCCATTGCGAGGCTGATCCAGCCCATGGCGCCGCCGCCTTTGTAGCCGGCCTTGTTTTCGACCTTGTACGCGGCATTGTTCTTGATGCGCTCACGGAAGTTGTCCAGCTCCGTTTGCAGCGCCGGAATCAGTTGGTCGACGGCGCGCTCATAGCCCTCGCCGCCGGCCTGGCGTGCTTTTTCGCTAATGCCCGACAGGCTGGCGCTGCCCTTCACGCGGCTGGTGCCCGGCGCGCGGAACAGCAGTTGACGGCTCTTGACGTCGAATACGGCGGCATCGACCATGGTCTGCACGTCGTACTGTTCGCCGTGCACGACGTAGGCGCCGATGATGGTCCAGTACAGCACCGACAGCGCGTTGCTGTCGTTGAACTGCACCTGGTCGTAGGAGACCAGGGTGACGACTTCCACGTCAAACATGCGCGCCACCTGTTCCAGATTGGTGAAGCCGCCCTTGGCCCTAAGGTACTGCGAGGGGATGATTTCGATCTTGCCGATGTATTCGTGCTTGGAGAAGGAGTCGCGCACGCGCTCCAGCAGTTTGATCTTCGCTGCTTCCGGCAGACCGCTGTTCCAGTTCGCGCCGGGCACGAAGGCGATGCCCACCTTGACCGGCGGCCGCAATTTGACCACGGTCGGCGTCATCTCCGGCGGGGTTTTCGCGTCCGGGTACAGATAATCGACGATGCTGCCGGTTTGCTTGGCGCCAGTTGGACTGCGCCACGCGACGCAACTGCTCAATGTCGCGGCAGCGATGACGATCGCCAGGACTTTCATAAATCTCATAGGTCTCTCCTCACTTGAAGACCGTGAGTATAAACAGACAAGATTGAATCGCAAAACACTGTTGATCAAGGTATCAGCATCCGCCGCAGACAGTACCGGCGCGGTGGACTTGGCCACGTCGTTCCCAATTTCTTGGGAACGACGTAGGCCAGGCTCAGAAGCTGGTTGAGATGCCGGCGTACACCGAGCGGCGTTCGCCGTATTGCGGGGCGCCCACGCCGACGCCGGAGCCGTCGCGCAGCAGGTACACTTTGTCGAAGGCGTTGACCAGGGCCAGGCGGCCCTCGACGGTGCCCACCGGCGTGGCTTTCCACGTGTGCGTCAGCGCCAGGTTGACGGTGGTGTAGTGCGGCAGGTGGCCCGAGTTCGGCCCGCCGCCGTCCGGCGTCAGGCGCAGGCCGCTGCCGTACAGGACGTCGCCGCTGATCTGCGAATCACCCCAGTGGTAGTGCGCGCCACCCGATGCCGTCACGGTCTGATCGTGATCGACGTGGATGTAGTGGTTGGCGATGTAGGCCAGTTCGTCCGGTCCGAACAGCGACTGGCCGGAGGTGATGTTGGTGGCCTCGGCCTTCTGCGTGGTGACGTTGAGGAAGCCGCCCCAGTTCTTCTGGCTGTAAATCGCCGACAGCTCCAGTCCCTTGGCATAGCCACGGTCGTAGTTGAACGGCGACAGGATCAGCGCCTGGCCGAACTGGCCTTCATCCAGCATGTTGCGGATCTTCTTGTAGTAGGCGTCCGCCGTTACCGTCAGCGCGCTGGTGAACTGGTGGCTGAGGCCGATATCATAGTAGTTGGTGCGCTCGGACTTGACGTTGTCCGATACCGCCACCTCCGGCGCGTTCGAGGTGCCCGCGTATTTGTCGATGCTCGACTGCGCCGCCAGTTCCTGCGGCGGCGGCGTGAAGTAGCGCGAGTAGCCGGCGTGCAGCGCCGTGCCCTTGTCCAACTGATAGGCGACGTTGACGCGCGGGCTCCATTGCTGTTCGCTGACGAAGGCGTCCACCTTGTCGAAGCGTACACCGTAGTTGACCGTCAGCGGCGCGCTGATATGCCATTCATCCTGCAGGTAGACGCTGGACAGCTTGCCGGTCTTGCTGCTGTTGTCGATGATGGTGCGCGGATCGGTGCTGGCTTGGGTGCCGTCGTCGTTCACGTCGAACACGCCGACGGTGTTGTCGCTGTGCGTGGTCTGGCGCGTGTAGGCCAGGCCGGTGCGCAGCGTGTGCGCGCTATTGAGCTTGTAGCTGGCGTCGAACTGCACGCCGTTGGCGGTGTTCGAACGCAGCGTGTCGGAGGCGACGCCGTTGTAGGCCAGATCGCCGATCTGGTCGGGCGTGTAATGCAGTTCCGAATACTGGTGGAAGCCGGACAGCTGGTAATTCAGGTCGCCGACGCTCTTTTGCAGCGACAGCACCAGGAAGCGGTTCACCTCACGCTGGCGCTCATCCAGTTGCGACGAGGCCGGCGCGGTGGCGCCGGTGACGGCAAACGCCGGCTGCTGGTCCGGATTGTTCGGAATCTGGAAGCGGCCATTGTAGGTGCCGAACATCAGGCCCAGGCGGGTATTGTCGTCCAGGAAGTAGGACAGCGTGCCGAAGGATTTGGCTTGTCTGGTTTCGTCATGCAGCGCGTTGCGGGTCGGCAGCGGATTCTCGATGCCGAGATTATTCGACAGGTAGCTGCCGGACAGGTAGTAGTTAAAGGCGCCCTGAGTACCGAAGAATTCCGCGCTGGGCTGCACGTGATCGTGGCTGCCCACCAGCACGCCGACCCGGCCGCCGGATTGCGGCTGGCCTTCCTTGGTCTGAATATCGACGATGCCGGCGGTGCGCAGGCCAAATTGCGCCGGCAGCGCGCCGGTAATGAAGTCGGTCGATTCGACAAAGCGCGTGTCGATCGACTGACCGAAGCCGCTGATCGACTCCGGCAACTGCACGCCGTTGACACGGTACTGCACATTGGCGTGATCGTCGCGCACGTGGATCGAGCCGGAGGCCTTGGAATCCTGGCTCACGCCCGGAAGGCGCAGCAGCACTTCGTTGAACGGCGTGTTATCGCCCTGGCCCAACTGGTCGACCATGTGTCTGTCGATGCTGTAGATGGTGGTGCCGACATTTGGCGACAAATCGATGCGCGCGCTTTTCAGGTGGGCGGCGGTGACATCCACTTGTGGTATGACGTCGTTGTCGTCGGCGAAGGCTTGGTGAGCGGAGAAAATGGTGGCCAGCAGCAGCGGCAGGGTACGGAGTTGCATGTTAAATCCTTAAAATATTCGGGCGTGACGATGCCGGGCGGCCCACGGAGGGGCCGCGCAACAAGTAGCGATCAGGAGAAAACAGCAACGCCGGGTGGCGCGTGGGAAGGCGGGGTCAGATAGTTGGTTTGCGCGGCGCGCACCACGCGGGCTGGCGCCAGCACTGGCAGCGCGCTTGGCGGCGCCATCGGCGCGACCGATACCGTTACCGGCGGCACGCCGCCGGCGGGCATGTCGGCGATGACGCACGCGGCGCAATCGGGTTCGTGCTGGGCGTAGTCGTGCTTGTGTGCCGCCACGCCAAACAGCTGCACCGCCAGGAACAGCAGGACGAACAACATCATGACGCGTTGATAACGTGTCTGGCGATGTGCCGCGCTGCGATTGATGTTCCGGTGGTTCATCCCCGGATTTTACAACGGATCGGGGCTATCAGTGTGGTTGATTTGAATAGGATTCGCCCACCAGGCCGCGGCGCGTGGCCAGCACCACCGCGTGGGTGCGTGCCGTTGCGCCAAGCTTGTCAAAAAGGCCCTTGACGTGGGTTTTCACCGTGCCGACGCCGATGCCCAGTTCACGCGCGATCGACTTGTTGCACTGGCCCTGCGCCAGCAGCTGCAGCACGTCGGTCTCGCGGCTGGTCAGGCCGATGCGGGTGAAGCTGTCGGCGACGCAGCGGCTCAGTTCCGGGCTCAGGTAACGCATGCCGCGGCTCAGTGTGCGCACGGCGGTCAGCAGCTGTTCGGTGTCCGAGTGTTGCAGCAGGTAGCCATGCACGCCGGCCATCATGGCGGTGCGCACCTCCCATTCGCGTTCCAGCTGGGTGACGATCAGCACGCGCGGCGGCTGGTTGTCGCCGTGGTGGGCGGCGGCGCTGCGTCGCATGTGTTCCAGGCCGTTGCGGTGATCGAGAATGAGCACGTCGGCGTTGACCGGCGCGGTGGCCTGGTCGGCGCCGGCAACGGTGATCTGCAGGTCGCTGTGTGTGCCGAGCAGCGCTGCCAGGCCGGCGCTGACGATGGCGTCGGCGTGCGCGATCAGCACGTTCACCTTTTCGCCTTGCAGGACGATGCCGTTGGTGCTGCCGGCGCTGGCCTGTGGCCAGGAACGGTTATCCATACGCATGTGACTCTCCTTGAATTAAAAGCGGGTGTCGCTTGATGGCGATGATGGGTTGAAGATTAATCTCTCCTGCCATTTTTGCCACGCCCCGATCCGGGAGGATTGACCTAACCATATGGAGGTATAGCCAATACCTTGCGTACATGGCATGCTTGCAGCCATAACGCCGAACTTCAACCAAAAAATCCCATGAATCCCGCACCTATCACCATCCTGAGCGTGGATGACCATCCCATGTTCCGCGAAGGTATCGCCAGCGTGATCGCCGACGAGCAAGACATGCTGCTGGTGGAGGAGGCGACCAACGGCGTGCAGGCGGTGGAAGCCTACCGGCGCCTGAAGCCCGACGTGACGCTGATGGATATCCAGATGCCCGAGATGAACGGCATCGACGCCACGCTCGCCATCCGCAAGGAATTCCCCGACGCCCGCATCGTGGTGCTGACCACCTACGAGGGCGACGTGCTGGCGCAGCGCGCGATTGCCGCCGGCGCGGCCGGCTATCTGCTCAAGAGCATGCTGCGCAAGGAGCTGCTGGCGACCATCCGCTGCGTGCACGAAGGCCGCAGCAGCATTCCGCCGGTGGTGGCCAGCGGCATCGCCGAACATTGGCATGAGGGTGCGCTGAGCAAGCGCGAAGTGGAAGTGCTGCAGCTGGTGGCCGGAGGCCAGAGCAACAAGCGCATCGGCATGCACCTGGCGATTTCCGAGGAAACCGTCAAGGTCCACATGAAGAGCATTCTGGCCAAGCTCAATGCCAGCGACCGCACCCACGCCGTCACGCTGGCGATCGAGCGCGGCATCCTTGACCTGCATACCTGCGGCGTGGTTTAGCCACTACGCCGCTTCCCGCCGCAGCCAGCGCCGCAGCGCGCTTGGCCTGCGCCGATACACCACCGATCCCGGCGCGCACACCCGCACCTCGGTGCCCATGCCGGCGCGGCACCACAGCTCCAGCGCCGCGCCGATCTTCAGCGCCCGTTCGCGCATGCCGGGCAGGCCCCAGTGGCCGGGGCGCCCGCCGTTTGCCAGCACCTGCTCGCCGATGCCGCCGCCATCGTCACGCACGCGCAGCGTGAAGCTGTTGACGGCGTAACCCAGTTCCAGCTCGATGCGGCTGGCGCCCGCGTGACGGAAGGCGTTGAGCAGCGCTTCGTGGCCGATGTGGTACAGATGTGCGCGGGCCTCCTCGGTGAACGGCGTTTTCTGACCGGTCACGATCAGCGCGAAGTTGGCCGCATGTTCCTCGCGCAGCGCCTTTCCGAGTTCGCCCAGCATCTGAGGCAGGTCGTTCAGAGGCGTCTGCTCGCCGCGCAGGCCGCGCACCTGGTTGCGGCCTTCAGCGATCACCTGGTCGGCCTGATTCAAGATTTTTTCCACCAACTGATAGGCATCGCTGTCCGGCGGCAGGCGGCGCAGCAGCGTCTGCACGCGCAGCATCAGGCCCTGAACGCTTTGCAGGAACGTGTCGTGCAGCGTGCGGGCGATGCGTTCGCGTTCATCGGCGCGGACCTCCAGCCGCCTGCGCAACTGGCGTGTGACATGACGCAGCCGCAGTCGGTAGATGAGCCATAGCAGCCCGGCGACGGCCGCCGTGCACACCAGCTTGAACCACAGGGTTTCGACGAAGGTGGGAGGAATGCTGAAGGTCAGCGTGGTTTCCCGCGGCGTCCACACGCCGTCCTCGTTGGCCGCCAGCACGCGGAAGCGGTAATCGCCCGGACTCAGGTTGGTGTAGAACGCTTGACGGCGCGCGCCGGCGTCTTGCCAGTCGCGGTCCACGCCATCGAGCCGGTAGCGGAAGCGCACGCGTTCCGGCACGCTCAGGCTCAGCGCCGTGTAGTCGATGCGCAGATGGTCGGTGGATTCAGGTAGTTGCAGGCCTGGCTGCGGGCTGTAACGCTGTTCGCCGGCCACCAGTTCCTGCACCAGTACCGCCGGCGGCACCGGATTGCGCGCGATCCGCGCCGGATTGATCCAGTTGACGCGGTTGGCCGATGCCATCCACAGCAGGCCGTCGTCAGCCAGCACCAGCGAGGGCATGGGGCGCAGCTGCGAGGCGGCGCCCGGCAAACCGTCGTGGGCGTCGAAGCGTTCGTAATCGACCGCGCGGCCGGGCGTGAGCACGGCCAGCCGCACTTGCTCCGCGCTGACGCGGCTCAGTCCCTCGGTGCCGAACAGCCACAGGTCGCCGGCCGTGCTGCGGGCGATGCCGGACACGCCGCGGAACGTCTCGCCCTGTACGCCACGCAGCGGGATGAAGCGCGTGCCGTCGAACCAGGCCACGCCACGTTCGCCGCCCGCCCACAGTTGCGTGCCACTGCGGTGGAGCGTCAGCACATTGCCCAGTTCCAGTCCCTGCGGCGCGCCGTAGACGGTGACATGGCCGTCATGCAGGCGCGCGATGTGGTTGCGCATGTAACCGGCCCACAGCGCACCGTCCGCGCCTTCGATCAGCGATGTGGGAAACTGGTCTGCCATGTCGGGCGACGGCGGCGGTAACGCGGGTTGCCGTCGCCAGACGCCGTCCTTCAGCAAGTACAGGCCCTCGCGGACCACCGACACCCACAGGCAGCCGCCGGCCGCGCGGCTCATGGCCTGGACCTCGTAGCTCCGCGCCTCCGGCGGCAGCGGATAGCGTTGTGCGCGCTTGCCCGTCACGTTCCAAACGCTATCGCTGTTGCCGGCCCATAGCTCGCCGTCCGGATCGCGGGACAGTGCCGAGATGCTGGCGGACGGCATCTGGCGTCGCTTGCCCTCCGGCCCCAATGCGTGCAATGCGCCGAGGCGGTCGCCGGCCCAGACACCGTCGCCATTGGCCGGCGCGATGGCCGGATGGTTGAAGGTGGTTTGCAAAGGCAGTGTCAGAAGGCGGTTGCGGCGGAAGCGGTTCAGGCCGGCCGACGTCCCGATCCACACATTGCCTTCGCGGTCCTGGAAGAAGCTTTGCGGCAGACCGCCGTTCAGGTCCTGCGGTTGCGGCGGGCCGTTGCCACCGGCGGCGCGCCGTTCCAGACCGCCGGCGCGGAACAGCCACTGGTTGCCGTCGCGGTCGAAATACATATTGGCGCCCCGCAGCACGGGCCTGGTGGCCGGCTCGCCGGGAGGCGCCTCGGCCCATACGCGGTAGTAGTTGTCGCCGTCGGACGCCCATAGCGTGCCGTCCGGCGCCAGCGCCAGCGCTCTCAAGTCGGCGCGCGGCCAGGCCGGACGAAACGGCGCGCCGGTATTCGGGCGGCTGTAAATGCCGCCAAGGATGGTCGCCCACTGGCGGCCGGTTTTATCGAACAGCACCTGACGCACGCGCCGCGCCGGCAGGCCTTGTTCCGTGCCGACAGCAACGAAGCGGTCGCCCGCCAGCCGCGCCAGGCCGTCGCGCGCGGCCACCCACAGCACGCCGTCCGGCGCGCGGGCAATGCCGGTGATGGCGCCGGCCGGCAAGCCCTGGCTGGCCGTGTAGTGGCGCGCCTGGCCGTTGTGGAAGTGGCTGATGCCGCCGCCGATGCGGTAGCCCACCCACAATCCGCCTTCCGGCGGTGCGTACAGCGTGCGCACGCTGGACGACAGCAAGGCTTGGCCTTCGACGCTGTCCATGCGCTCATAGCGTTTGCCGTCGAAGCGATACAGGCCGGTGCCGGCGGCCATCCATAGCCAGCCGTCGCTGGTCTGCGCGATACTGAGGATATCGACCGGCGCGCTATCGAGCGCGCCCCACGCGGTGTGGGTGAATTGTTCGAGCAGGCGCGCCGCCGGTTGCTGCGCCTGTGCCGTGGTGAAGCACAGCATGCCGCACAATGCGGCGGCGTGCAGGAGCCGGGATGCGCGTGCGGTCGTCATAAATCCAGGTGGTGTAAGGAATGTGATAATTTTAGCACCGGTACCGGCGCTGGCCGCCACCCCCCAAAGGAGGGGGGAAGGATCAATCAATACCGGTGATGTGTAAAACGGCGGCTGTCACTACACTGTGCGCACGATTTAACTACCTGGAGTCACGCTAAATCATGAAAATGTATATCGTATCGATAGCTGTCGGCCTGCTGGTCGGCCTGATCTACGGCTTCCTCAATGTGCGTTCGCCGGCGCCGCCGGTGATTGCGCTGCTTGGCCTGCTCGGCATGCTGCTGGGCGAACAGTTGCCGCCGCTGCTGCGTCAATTGTGGCAACCGGAAGCGCCGAAAGTGTCGTGGATCGAAGACCACGTCAAACCGCATTGTTTTGGCCAACTGCCAACCGCGCAGAAAACCGATGAAAACCGGAGCATCTAAATGACGCAAGCAACCCAAACGCCAGACCTGATCCTGCACCGCGGCCTGTTCACCACCCTGGACCGCGCCAATCCTACCGCCGAAGCGGTCGCCATCAAGGACGGCAAGTTCATCGCCGTCGGCCGCGCCAATGAAGTGATGGCGCTGGCCGGCCCGAACACCCGCGTTATCGACCTGCACGGCAAGCGTGTGCTGCCAGGCCTGATCGACAACCACTGCCACATCATCCGTGGCGGTCTGAATTTCAATCTGGAGCTGCGCTGGGACGGCGTGCGTTCGCTGGCCGACGCCATGGCCATGCTGAAGGCACAAGTGGCCATCACCCCGGCGCCGCAATGGGTGCGCGTGGTGGGCGGCTTCACCGAACACCAGTTCGCGGAAAAACGTCTGCCGACCATCGAGGAACTGAACGCCGTGGCGCCCGACACGCCGGTGTTCATCCTGCATCTGTACGATCGCGCGCTGCTGAACGGCGCCGCGCTGCGCGCCGTCGGCTACACCAAGGACACGCCGGAACCGCCGGGTGGCCAGATTCTGCGTGACGGCTCGGGCAATCCGACCGGCCTGCTGCTGGCCAAGCCGAACGCCGCGATCCTGTACGCCACGCTGGCGAAAGGCCCGAAACTGCCGCTGGAATACCAGGTCAACTCGACCCGCCACTTCATGCGCGAGCTGAATCGCCTGGGCATCACCGGTGTGATCGACGCCGGCGGCGGCTTCCAGAACTATCCGGAAGACTACCAGGTGATCCAGCAACTGTCGGACGAAAAGCAGCTGACCGTGCGCCTGGCCTACAACCTGTTCACGCAAAAGCCCAAGCAGGAGAAGGAAGACTTCCTGAACTGGACGCAAAGCGTCAAGTACCAGCAGGGAGACGACTACTTCCGCCACAACGGCGCCGGCGAAATGCTGACCTTCTCGGCGGCCGACTTCGAAGACTTCCGCGAGCCGCGTCCGGACATGCCGGCCAATATGGAAGACGACCTGGAAGGCGTGGTGCGGGTGCTGGCGCAAAACCGCTGGCCGTGGCGCATGCACGCGACCTACGATGAAACCATCAGCCGCGCGCTGGACGTGTTCGAGCGCGTCAACCAGGATATCCCGCTGGAGGGCCTGAACTGGTTCTTCGACCACGCCGAAACCATTTCGGACCAGTCGATCGACCGTATCGCCGCGCTGGGCGGCGGTATCGCCGTGCAGCACCGCATGGCTTACCAGGGCGAGTACTTCATCGAGCGTTATGGTCACGGCGCGGCCGAGGCCACGCCACCGATTAAAAAAATCATCGAGGCCGGCGTAAAAACCTCGGCCGGCACCGACGCCACCCGCGTCGCCTCGTACAATCCGTGGGTGTCGCTGGCCTGGATGATCACCGGTAAAACCGTCAGCGGCGCGCAGCTGTACCCGCGCGCCAATTGCCTGGACCGCGAGACCGCGCTGCGCATGTGGACCGAGAACACCACCTGGTTCTCCAATGAAGAAGGCAAGAAAGGCCGCATCCAGGTCGGTCAGCTGGCCGACATGATCGTGCCGGACAAGGACTTCTTCGCCTGCGCCGAAAGCGAAATCTGGGACCTGAACTCCGAGCTGACCGTGGTTGGCGGCAAAGTGGTGTACGCGGCCGGCGCCTTCGCCAGCCATGATCTGCCGCCGCCGCCGGCCATGCCCGACTGGTCGCCGGTGCGTCGTTTCGGCGGCTATGCCGGCTGGGGCGAGAAGCAGGGCACCAGCCGTGCCGCGCTGAAGGAACTGGAAAAGCGTCAGCTGCAGCAGAAGCGTGAACGCGAGCAGCAGGCCGCCGCCTGCGGTTGCGCCAACAACTGCAATGTGCACGGCCACCAGCACGCCAACTCGTGGGGCAGCAAGGCGCCGGTGTCCGACCTGAAGAGCTTCTGGGGCGCGCTGGGTTGCGCCTGCTGGGCGGTGTGATGCACACCCCGTCGATAGTGACGACCACGGCGCAAAAAGCGCCGTGGATACGCTGGGTATGTCTGTTGCTGCTGTGTGCCGCCTATCTTCAGGGTGGGATCAACAAGCTGACCGACTTTAACTCGGCCATCGGCGAGATGCGGCATTTCGGCCTGTCGCCGGCGGCGCCTTGGGCGGCGCTGGTGATCGCGCTGGAGCTGGGCGCCTCGGTCGCCATCCTCACTGGCTATTACCGCTGGCTGGGCGCGGGCTTCCTCGGCGTATTCACGCTGATGGCCACCTTCCTCGCCAATCGTTTCTGGGAGATGGGTGGCCAGGAGCGCTTCATGGCGGCGAACAGTTTTTTCGAGCACCTGGGTTTGACCGGCGCCTTCCTGCTGGTGGCCTGGCTCGATTTGCAGAAAGGTAGTAATGGAACGCGGTGATATCAAACAAGGCGCGGCCTTGGGCTTTTTGGCGGGCTACGTCGACACGCTGGGCTTTGTCGGGCTATTCGGCCTGTTCACGGCCCATGTGACGGGCAACTTCGTGCTGATCGGCCGCGGGCTGATCGAGCCATCGCAAACGATCGCCATCAAGTTGATGGTGTTCCCGGTGTTTATCCTGTTCGTCGCGCTGGCGCGGCTGGCGATTCTGCGCTGGGAGCGCAATGGCGGCAAGGTGCTGCGCAACAGCTTCCTGTTCCAGTTGTTCATGATGCTGGCGACGGTGCTGTGCGCATGGCATGCGGCGCCGGTGGTGGAAGCCTCGGCGCCACTGACGCTGTTGACCGGCATGCTGTGCGCCGGCGCGATGGCGGTGCAAAACTGCTATGGCAAGCTGCTGCTGGGTAAAACCGCCGCCACCACCGTCATGACGGGCAACGTCACGACGCTGGTGATCGAGATGGTGGATTCGCTGCGCGGCGATCCGGAAGCGATCGGCCGCTGCAAGAAGCTGGCCTGGCCGGTGCTGGCGTTTGCCGCCGGCTGCATGCTGGGCGGCGTGGCCTTTCTCTACGCTGGCTTCCACGGCCTGCTGTTGCCGTGCGTGCTGCTGGTGTGGCTGGCCTTCGCGGCCAAGGATTAAATCGAGATAATCCCGCGTTTCAGGGCGATCGTCACCGCGTGGGTGCGGTCGTTCGCGGCCAGCTTGGCCAGCACGTTTTTCATGTGAGCCTTGACGGTTTCCTCGGAAATCGTCAGGCGCTCGGCGATGCGGCGATTGGAATGTCCACTCGCCGCATAATTCAACACTTCCATTTCGCGTGGGCTCAACGGGCCCTGGCCCATGTGCTGGGCCAGTTCCATCGCGATCTCCGGCGGGATGCGGCGCTGCCCCATGTGCACGCCGCGTACCGTGTCCAGCAAATCCTTGCGCAGCGTACTCTTCAACAGGAAACCGGCGGCGCCGCCTTGCACGGCGCGCAGGATCTGCGCGTCGCCCTTGTAGGTGGTAAGCATGACCACGCGCGCGTGGTTATGCTCGCGGCGGATGGCGTGCAACGCATCGACCCCGTTTAGTTCCGGCATGGCGATATCCATGATGGTGACATCGGGCCGCAGACGCCCGTAGGCGTCCACGGCCTCGCGGCCGTTGGCGGCTTCGCCGACCACGCGCATATCGCCCTGGCTGGAGATGGCCTCGGTCAGGCCAGCGCGCAGCAAGGGGTGATCGTCGACGACGAGCACGGAAATAGGGCGGGGTGAAGTACTCATATCCATACAACCGATTCTACAGAATTTGCTGACGTGGCGCTGACTTAGCGCAGTTGAGAATAGCTGACCGGCAGCCAGTCGTAGCCCTTGCCGTCCGCGCGCAGGTGGCCCAGACCGGGGAACGACAAGTGTGCCGCGCCCACCAGCGTGCCGTCCTTGGCGAGCGCCTGGAACACCTTGGCGCGCGATGCGGCGGCGGACTTGGCGTCGCTGTCAAATCCGATGGTCACTTCCGGATGCGCCAGTTGCACCGCCGCGACGTGGATCAGGTCACCGACCAGTACCAGCTTCTTGCCCTTGCTCTCGAAGGTGTAGATGGTGTGGCCCGGCGTGTGGCCGTAGCTCGCGGTGGCGCGCACGCCCGGGGCCAGCTCGGTGTCGCCGCTGAACGGTTTCAGGTGCTGGGCGGCGGCGTAGGGCGTCAGCGAGGCCATGGCGCCCTGGAAGAAGCCCTTGCCGTCGGCCGGCGCCTGGTCCATATTGGCCTGACTGAGCCAGAAGTCGGTGTCGCGCTGGTCGGCGCGGACGATGGCGTTCGGGAACACCAGTTGGCTGTTGACAGCAAGGCCGCCGACGTGATCGGGATGCAGGTGGGTGATGAGGATCTCGTCGATCTGTTCCGGCTGGTAGCCGGAGGCCTTGATGTTGGCCGCCAGCTTGCCCAGCGTCGGGCCGAACAGGCTGCCGGCGCCGGTATCGACCAGAATCAGCTTGCCGCCGGTGTTGATCAGGAAGGCATTGACCGATGCTTCGGTCGGCAGCGACTGGTAGTTGCGCGCCAGCGCTTTTTGGGTGGCGGCGGCCGGCTGCTTGAGCAGCTTGTCGAATGGCAGGTCGATGGTGCCGTCGCTGAGGGCGGTCACTTCAAAGTCACCCAGCATCACGCGGTAGAAGCCCGGCGCGTTGTTGCCGGCCAGCGGCGCGGCGGCAAAGGCGGAAGTGGCGGTGGCCAACGCCAGCGCCAGTGTGGCAGAGACAGGTGTGAATTTCATGTGCTTGGTCCTTAATTCATTGATGGAGAGAAGTATGCATCTTTGCAAAAAATGGCACAATATGGGAAAAGGCAAAAGCAATTTGCTATTTACGCAAAGATGGAGGTAGGATGATCGACGCATTAAAATGTTTCGTCACCGTCGTTGAATTAGGCAGTTTGTCGAAGGCTGCTGTCCAGCTCGAAATGGCCGTGTCTTCCGTCTCCCGGAAGATAGATGCGCTGGAGCAGGAATTGGGCGCGCGCCTGTTGTTGCGCAGCTCGCGCCAAGTGGTGGTGACCGACGCCGGCGAACGGTTTCTGCCGCGCGCCCGCAATGTGCTGGCCGAGCTGGCCGAGGGCAGGAGCGCGGTGCAGGAGCTGGATACCGAACCGCGCGGCCTGCTGACGGTGTCGGCGCCGGCCGCTTTTGGCCGTCTGCATGTGGCGCCGGCGATCGCCTCTTTCCTGCAGCGTCACCCGTTGATCGAGATCGACCTGCACGTCAGCGATGAGGTGGTGGATCTGTCCGCGCGCCGCGTCGATGTGGCGGTGCGCGCCGGCGTGCTGCCGGCCAGCGATCTGGTGGCGACATACCTGTCAGGCATGAACCGCGTGGTCAGCGCCAGTCCGGCCTATCTGGCGCGGCACGGTTGGCCCAAGTCGCCGGAAGACCTGCTGCAGCATCAGTGTTTGACGGTGAACGGCCGCGTGCCGCCACGCGGCTGGTGGCGCTTCAAGGGCGTGAACGATTACCAGCCGTTGCCGGTGAAGGGGAATTTGCGTTGCGACGATACGGATTCGCTGCTGCACGCGGCGATTGCCGGCGCGGGCATCGTGCATCTGGCGAACTGGCTGGCCAGCGACGCGATTGTGTCCGGCCAACTGGTGCCGGTGTTCCCGATGCTGCCGATCGCGCGTGATGACGCCCGGCGCCGCGATCCGAACGAACCGGCGATCCATGCGGTGCACATGCCCGGGCGCTCAAACCAGGGCAAGGCACAGCTGTTGATACGGCATTTGAAGGAGTATTTCGGCAGTCCCGCGTACTGGGACCTGGCGATGGAGAGAGTCGGGGCGGAGCGGCAGCGCCGCCCTTAAAGCTGCGGCGATTTAATCCCAGTCGCCACCGCCGCCGCTATCGCCGCCACCGCCACCGCCGTCATCCCAGCCGCCGCCGCTGACGCCGAAGTCGTTGCCGCCCATGTCGTCGCGGCGCAGCAGTTCATCGCGCGAGGATGGATCGTCGTAGACGATGTCGTTGCGTGGCTGATCCGCGTTGGCCGCGTTGGCCTCGTTATGGTTGCCGGTGAACTGGCGCGCCAGTGCCTCCGCCGCCACAAAGCCTGCACCCACGGCCGCGCCGGTGGCCAGGCCGCCCATGATGCGCGAGCCCATGCCGGGTTGCTGAGGGTAGCCCGGCTGACCGTAGCCCTGCTGCTGCGGATAACCCTGTTGACCCCAGCCTGGCTGGTTGACGCCTTGCTGCGGCACGCCGCCCGGCGCGTAGCCCGGCTGCCCGCCCGGATTGAAGCCGGCCGGATTGTACGGATTATTCATGGCCTGCTGCTCCTGGCGGCGTTGCATGAAGCGCGTCGCCAGCCAGATAAAGCCGGCCAGACCCAGACCGATGATCAGTATTCCGCCGAAGGAAAAGCCTTTGCTTTCAGGCTCCCTGGCGTAGCCGCCGCTGTTGTAGCCATTGCTGTTGGCGTTGCGGGCCGGCTGGGCGTAAGTCTTCGCGCCTTTGTCCAGCAGCGTGCGCAGCTTGGCAATGGCTTCCGGTTTCACCTTCGGCAGGCCGGGCGACAGTTGCTCGGCCTTGGCCAGCGATGCGCGGGCCGCGTCAAACTGGCCTTGCTTGGCTTGCAACTCCGCCTGGACAAAATAGGCGGTGCCGCTTTTCGGGTGCGCCGCGATTACTTGATCGAGCATGCCCTGCGCCTCGGTGTATTTGCCGGCGCTGGCTGCCGCGTAGACCTCCTGGACGGTGGGCTCGGCGGCAAAAACCGGCGCGGCAAAGGCCAGGGCGCTTGCCAGCAAAGTGATACGTGCGATAGATTGAGCCGTCATGTCATACCTCCTAGTGAAGACAGGCTAGAGATGATACTAGTTTACGCCATTTTCAAGGCAATGAAAGTTAGCCAAGACTTAAGTGCGTGCGGTAGCGCACCTGGTGGAGGGACTGGCACGCGCTGTAACGGCATCGCGGCCGGCGGCGATGGCGCTGGCGACCATGTCGGCCGTTGCGGCGCTCAAGGTCCAGCCGAGATGTCCGTGGCCGGTGTTGTAGTAGACGCCTGGCGCTTTGCCCGGGCCCACGCGCGGCATCAGGTCCGGCGTCATGGGGCGCAGCCCGGCCCACGGCGTGATCGCGCGGGTGCAAACGTCGGGGAAGTTCTGCTGTACCCATGCGGTCAGCGGGGCGATGCGGTCGGCGCGGATGTCGCGGTTATGGCCGTGGAATTCAGCGGTGCCGGCGATCCGCAGGCGGTGGTCGCCCAGGCGGCTGCACACCAGTTTAACCGTGTCGTCAACCAGGCTCACTTGCGGCGCGGCGGCCTGGCTGGCCGCGTCGTCCAGCTGTATTGTCACCGAATATCCTTTGACCGGATAGCAATTGACCTCGTCGCCGAGTTGCGCCGCGAAGGCGCGGCTGGCGACACCGGCGCAGATCACCACTGCGTCATAGCGCTGGGTGTCGGCGCCATTGTCGCGCAGCACCGTCACATCGACGCCATGCTGGCTGGCGCTGAGCTGCACCACATGCTGGTTGTAATGGATCTGCGCACCGAGGCGTTGCGCCGCTTGCGCCAGGCCGGTGGTGAATTTGTGGATATCGCCGCTGCTGTCGCTGTCGGTGTAATGGCCGCCGTAGTAGGTGCCGCGCAGGGAAGGCTCGATCGAGCGCATTTCGTCCGGCGTCACCTGGCGGCGCCGCACGCCGCCGCGCTCCAGCAGTTTGCTGACCGCCACCGCGTGCTCGAACTCCGTACGGTCCCGATGCAGATGCAGTACGCCTTGCCGGCGCAAGTCGAATTGAATGTTTTCCTCTTCGGCCCAGCGGAATACATGCTCGCGCGCCGCCACCGCCATGCGGGCCAGCGCAATCGTGTTGTCGTGATAGCGCTCCATGGCGCCGATGAATTCAGTGAACCACGACAGCTTGTGCCAGGTGGGATGCAGATGCACCAGCAGCGGCGCGTCGCGGCGCAGCAGCCAGTGCAAGGCCTTGCGGATGGTCGAGCGGTGGTTCCACACCTCCGCATTGGATGCCGACAACTGGCCGCCGTTGGCATACGAGGTTTCCATCGCCGCGTAGCGATGACGTTCCAGCAGGGTGACGGCGAAGCCGCGCTTGGCGAGGGCGTAAGCGGTCGTCACGCCGGTGACGCCGCCGCCGATGATGGCGATGGTTTTCATGATGTGGATAACAAGCTTACAAGAAAACCATCTGCCGTCAAACGAATTTTTACGTCCGCTGTTGTTTCGCGATGTAGCGATCAATAACGCTTGGCAGCACGGTCAGCGGTACGCCGCAGCTTTGCACCAGCGCGTCGTTGAAGCCGGGCAGGTCGAATTTGCCGCCCAGCGCCTGTTTCGCGCGCTCGCGCTGGCGCAGGATTTCGTTGTGGCCCATCTTGTAGCCGCAGGCCTGACCCGGCGATACCGTGTAGCGGTCGATTTCGCTGGTCATGGCTTGCTGGCCGCGACCCGTGTTATCGACCAGGAAGCGGATCGCCTGCTCGCGCGTCCAGTTCATCGCGTGCATGCCGGTGTCCACGACCAGGCGGCAGGCGCGGAATTGCTGCGCCTGGAGATAGCCGATCTGGCTGAACGGATCGTTGGCGTACAGGCCGAATTCATCGACCAGTTGTTCCGCATACAGCGCCCAGCCCTCGACGAAGGCGTTGAAACCGATCAGCGAAGAGATCAGCGGCAGTTCGCCGTGGTGTTCGGCCAGGTAAGCGCCTTGCCAGGCGTGGCCCGGCAAGCCTTCGTGCGCGGTCAGCGTGGCGATTTCCGACTTGGGCCACAGCGTGGTCGACTTCAGGTTGATGTAGTAGATGGCCGGGCGCGAGCCATCCAGCGAGGCAAAGTTCATATAGCCCAGTGGCGCGCCGGCCTCGATATCGACCGGCACGCGCTTGATTTGAAGCGGCACTTTCAGGTCCAGGTGCGAGATCTGTGGCATCAGCTTGCGCACGGCGGCCACGCGGTCGTTGCAATAGGCGATCAGTTCCTCGCGGCCCTTGTCGTTGTCGGCGTAGAAGCGCGCCGGGTCCTTCGACAAGGCCAGCAGGCGCTGGCCCACGGTGCCGTTGGTGATGCCCTGTTTTTTCAGGATGGCGTCGATGCGCGATTGCAGTTGCTTGTTCTGTTCCAGGCCGATGGCGTGGATTTCCCTGGCGCCGTGGGTGGTCGAGGTGCCGAGGCGCAGCGCCCACGCGTAGTAGGCCACGCCGTCCGGCAGGCGGTGCACGCCGGCCACGCTGGTGGCTTTGGCGGCGGCCTTGCCGAAGGTGTCGATCTGCCGTTCCAGCGCGGGATAGACCGAATCTTCCACCAGTTTCAGGGCGCGCGCATGCCAGTCACCGGCGATGTTCTGTTTTTGCGTGCGCGCGGTGATCGAGGCCACCAGCTTTTGCTCGGCGGCGGGCGTTTTGCGGAAGTCGCGCAACTGGCCCAGCGCGGTCTTGCAGATGAAGTCCGGTGGCATGATGCCCTTGGCGGCTTGTTCGGCGATGCGCGCGGTTTCCTGATCCAGTACGTTCGCCAGGCTTGCCAGCCGTGCGATATAGGCCTCGGCGTCGGCGGCGTTGGCGATCTGGTGCTGCGCGTCGAGGAATTCCGGAATGCGGGTGATGGCGCCGTCCTGCTGCGTGACGGGGAATGGCGCGGTGCCGCCAAAGAAGCCGCTGGCGGCGCCGCCGAACGGGAAGCGCAAGCCTTGCTTGCCCGATTCGGCGGCATAGGCGATGGTGTCGTAGCGGGTTTGCGCATCGGCGCTGAGCGTCTTGCGGTCGATGGCGCGCAGCCGGGTGTCGATGGATTTGACTTCCTCTGCCCATTGGGCGTCGCCGGCCGGCGACAGGTCTTCCAGCCGTGATTTCAGCGCGGCCCGTGGTCCCTTGTCCAGTCCCAGTCCGGTGGCGCTGGTGGGCGACAGCTTCAGAACTTCTTCCGCGATGTCGGCCAGCAGCTTGTTAAAGGCGGCGTCGGCGTCGTTGGCCCAGGCCAGGTTGGGCATGGCGCCGGCGGCGGTGGCGGAGAGTGCGGCTAGCAGGAAATCGCGGCGGGAATGGGAATCGGTCATGGCATCCTTCGGTGAGTAAGTAAGGCATCAGCGCGATGCTGACCTTAGCTTGCACTGTGACGCGATGTCAATGGCATTTAGCTATCACCGCTGAAGCGCTGGCGGAAGCTTGGCGCGCCCGATTGAGGGTTGACGGTTTTTTTACGGCTGTGTTATGTTTGTTTTTTCTTAACGGTGATGCGTTCATCATCCGGGCTTTGAAATGAAGCAGCTCAAGTTCAAGATTTTCGGTTCCTGCATCGCCGTCACCGGCGCGCCGGGTGCGTGGCAGGCGTTTTACTTCGGCGCCGAAGGCAAGCGCCGCGCGGCGGACTTCATCATTCCCGGCGACGTGGCCGAGGCGGACCTGTGCGATTACCTGGCCGACCTGCTGCACGAAAACGCCACGCCGCGCAATAACGCAGCGGTACAACTGGAATGAAGCATGACGCTAAAGACCTATCACGGTAGCTGCCATTGCGGCGCCGTCACCTTTGACGCGGACATTGATCTCGGCCAGGGTACGTTGCGCTGCAACTGCTCCATCTGCGTCAAGGCCCGCTTCTGGCCGGCGATTGTCAAACCCGAAGCCTTCCGCCTGAAGTCGGGCGAGGGCGAACTGACGCTCTATCAATTCCTTAGCAAGCGTGACAAGCACCTGTTCTGTCGCCACTGCGGCGTGCGGGCATTCGGCATCGGCCAGTCGCCGCGCTGGGGCGAATTTTACGCGGTCAACGTCACCTGCCTGGACGACGTCAGCGAAGCGGAACTCGCGGCCGCGCCCATCACCTACCTGGACGGCAAGAACGACAACTGGGATACGCCGCCACAAGAAACCCGGTACCTCTGACAATGGCTGAGATTCGCGTCACCACTGAAAACGACTGGCAGGCGCTGAGGCACGTGCGTCTGGCCGCCTTGCTCGATGCGCCAACCGCCTTCGGCGTCACGCACGCCTCCGCAGCCGCCTACACCGAGCAGGCATGGCGCGACCGCGCCGCAGGCCGTGGTCCGGCGCGCTACCTCTTGGCGTTTGACGGTGATGAAGTAGTTGGCATCGTCGCCCACGTGCCCGGCGCAAGCCAGGATCTCTACCTGATCGCCATGTGGGTCGCACCATCGCAGCGCGGCAAAGCTATCGCCACGCGCCTGGTCGACGCGGTGAAAGCCTATGCAGCCTTAAACGGCCACCACCGCGTGCTGCTTGACGTTTCCCCACAAAACATCCGGGCCTCAGCCTTCTACCAGAAACAAGGCTTCACCTTCTTACCACAGTGGGAAGCGCTCGAAAGTCATCCCCACATTCAAGTGCAGAAAATGGCCTGGACGGTGGCTCAGTCTCAGGGCTGACGAAGATTCCTCTGATCTTATCCATCATCACTGCGCTTTTTCCCATTCCAGGTGAACCACCTTGTAGCCTTTGTGCTTGAGAACCTTAAGTAGGGTTGGCAGGGCTTTGGCGGTTGGTCCGTTCGCATCGTGCATCAGGATGATGCCGCGTCCGGCCTTGTCGAGGCTTTGGTTCAGACGTTGGGCCAGGATTTCGGTGGTGTCCTCGGGTATCCAGTCGTTGATGGCCATGTCGATCGAGGCGACGGTGATGTTGGCTTGCTTGAGCGCCGCCAGCATGATGGGCGTCTCTTCGAGGAAGGGGAAGCGGTAGGCCGGTGTCTCAACGCCGAAGACGGCTTTGTAGGCGGCGCGGCTGAGGGCCAGGTCATCCAGCTGCTGTTCCGGGCTGAGGGTGGGCAGGTGCGGGTGGGTGTCGCTGTGGATGCCGGCGGAGTGGCCTTCGCTGACCACGCGGCGCGCCAGATCGGGCGACTGGCGCAGGTTCCGGCCTTCCATGAAGAAGGTAGCCCTGGCACATTGGTCGGCCAGCGCTTTCAGCACCAGCGGCGTGTTTTCCGGCGACGGCCCGTCGTCGAAGGTCAGCACGACTTCCTTGTCGCCCAGTGGCAGGGCGCTGTGCTGCTGGGTGCCGTAGGCCGCGCCTTCGCGTTTGAGGACGATGGTGCGTTCGGTGTTCAGCTTGTCCGGGCCGCAGTCGGCGGCGGTGGCGGTGCCGGCGATGGCCGCCAGCAGCAAGGCGAGAATCTTCATGCGTTGTTGTCTCCGATGTAAAGGTGGCCGGTCAGGCCCGGAACCGGCAGGATCAGCGATATGGCTTGGCCGGGCAGGTCACCTTGCCATTCGCTGAGTTGTTGTGCATGGCATTTTAGCGCGGCCTCGCGCCGTGTCCACGCTTGTGTGAACGCGGCCGGGCGCTCGGCTGCTGGCGTGGCTTGCAGTGCCGCAGTGATGACGGGACCGAGGTAGTCGCTGGCGACCGTTTGCCAGTCGGGGATGTCCTGCACACGCTGGATGTCGGCGCCGATGCGGCCTTGCAGGTTGATGGCGGCCAGCGAGTAGCGGTCGTCGTGGCTGAGTGAGATGCCGATGACAGTTGGCGCGCCCGTCAGCACGACGGATGGCGCCTCGCCAGGCCGGGAGACGATGCCGATGTCGTCGAGCGGTACGCGCAGCACGGCGGCCAGGGCTTCGCGCGCGGCGAGGCGAAGCTGGCGGCGGGCGTCGTCACGATGCGGCCCGCCGTCGGTGTGGATCAAAATCGCGAACAAGCCACCCTGCGGCGCCGACACGGGACCGGGCCACATATGGACGGCCAGCGATTTCATTTGCTGGCCGGAGCGGCAGGGCAGCCGGCCCAGTTGCCGTTGGCGGGGATGGTTTCGCCTTTCATCACCAGCGTCAGCGCGCCGAGGCGGGCGTTGTCGCCGACGCTGGCGCTGTAAAGCACCGAGGCACGCGGCCCCATATAGACTTTTTTTCCGATGATCACATGGTCGATCTTCATCACGCGGTCTTCGAACAGGTGGGTCTGCGGGCAAGTCAGCGCATTCAGCTCGCTGTTGTCGCCGATATGCACGCAATCGAACTCGGTGATGTCGGTGGTGTCCATGTAGACGCCCTTACCGATGCGCGCGCCGAGGCAGTTGAACGCCAGCGGCAGCCACGGCGTGCCGCGCAGGTAGCGCAGGAAGTTCGGCACGGCGATGCCTTCGTACAGATTGGTCACCGCTTCGGAAAGCCACACAAAAGGCGTCCACATTGGCTCCGATTGTTTGCGATAGCGCCCGATCAGCAGCCATTTGAGCAGCACCACGAACACGTAATTACCCACGCCGTAGGCCAGGCCGGCCAGCGCCATGTCCCAAATCACCTCACCCCAGCGGCCGGCGCCGGCGGCCGGCATCACCGCCAGCACCAGCGTGTAGCCGACCGCGATCACCAGCGCGTGCGGCGCGACGATGCGGAACGCTTCGATCAGGCCGCGCCCGAGGCGACGCAGCGGCGACGGATGGAAGGTCAGCCACTCCGGATAGCCGCTGGTCTGCTCGCGCGCCGGCAGGTTGATCGGCGGGGAACCGAGCCAGGTGTCGCCACTGTTCATCTGCGCGTTGTGCGGCGCGCGCGAGTGCACGCCGATCAGCACATGCTCGGGCAGCGTGGTACCGTCCGGGATGTAGGCGCCGTTGCCGACGAAGCTGCGGTGCGAGATCACGGTGGGCTGCATGGTCATCCAGCCGCCGTCGATTTCCTCGTCGCCCAGCATGACGGCATCGGCGATGAAGGTTTCGTCGCCCAGCGTCAGCATGTCCGGCACCACGCCCAGCGCGGTGGAGATTTCGGCGTCCTTGCCGACCTTGGCGCCGAGCAGCCGATACCAGTACGGCGCGAACACGGTGGCGTAGATGCCATGCAGGACGTTCAGGCTCGATTCCTGGATCTGGCTGACCAGCCATTTGGCGCAGTAGGTGTTGCTGTGGACCGCGTAGCGGCCCGGTTTCAATCGTGGTAGCGCGGCCCAGCGGATGCCGGCCGACAGCAGCGCGGTCAGGATGATCAGTACCGCACTGGCCGGGAAGGCCAGCACGAAGTAGCGCAGCAGCTGGATGCGCATGTCGTCGCTCTGCAGCCAAGGCATCCAGCCGGTGTCGTCGAACCAGTCGATCAGCACGAAGCTGGGGAAGACCGGCATGAAGAACAGCGTGACGATCAACAGGATGCCAAGCACGAAGAACGCACCTTCCGCCATGCGCCGGGCGACGCCAACCAGCGGACGTGGCGGCAGTCTGCTGGTGTCGAAGGCGCCGGCATCGCGCGCCGGCGAGCCGGACCAGACACGGCCCGCCGGCACCACGCCGCCATCGCCCAGCGCGGACTGGCCTTCGAGGTGGCCCAGCGTTTCGATGCGGGTATTGCCTTCCATGATGGCGAAAGAGCTGATGCAGGCATCCTTTTCCAGCACGATCAGGCCGAGGTGCAGCTGGCCGCGTTCGACGCGGGCGTTTTCAAAGTTGACGGCGTTGCCGATGCTGACGTGATCCGCGATGTGCAGCAGGTCCGGCGCGCGCAGCGTCATGGAGCCGATGATGACGTCCTTGCCAACCTTGGCGCCGAGCGCGCGCAGCCACCAGGTGTTGAGCGAGGAGCCGCTGAGCAGATAGGCCGGCGCCGATTCGACCAGGCGGTCGGCCAGCCACCAGCGGTAGTAGGTCACGCCCCACAGCGGATAGGTGCCGGCCTTGAGGCGGCCGGCGATCAGCCATTTGCCGACGATGGCGATGCCAAATTCGCCGACGGTGGCCAGCAGGAATACGCCAACCGAGGCGGCGATGGCGCGGGCGATCGAGTCGCCCGGATCGCCGGTGAAGAAGTGATACGTGAAGAAGGGGGCCAGCCATTGCGCCATGCGCAGCGTGACCAGCGGCGGCATGGCCGCCGCCTGGGCGATGCCGCAGATCCAGCGCTTCAGGCGCGATGGCGGCGTCCAGTCCTGTTCTTCTTTGCCTGCGTTGGGAGTGGCGGCCAGCACCTCGGCGATTTTGCCGATCTGCCGCTGCTGGTATATGTCGCGCACGGTGATGTGGGCGTAGCGCGGGTCGGCACGCAGCGACGAGGCCAGACGGGCGGCGAAGAAGGAGTGGCCGCCAAGATCGCTGAAGAAATCGGCGCTGCGCACGATGGGCTGGCCGGGGAACAGGCTGGCCAGCGCTGCGAACAGCGCTTCCTCGGCCGGCGTTTCGGGCAGGTCGGAGTCCTCGGCGCCGCCAGCCGCCGGTGCGCTCAAGGGAGTGGCCTTCAGCGTTTTGCGGTCGATTTTGCCGGAGGTCAGGCGCGGCATGGCGTCCAGCATTTCGTAGCGGCTGGGGACCATGTAGGGCGGCAGTTTTTCGGCCAGGGCGCCGCGCAGCGCGCGCGGGTCGAGCGTGACGTTGCTGTCCGCGACCAGATAGGCGACCAGCTGGTCGATGCCGTCGTCCTTGCGCAGCAGGACGGCGACGGTGCCCACGCCCGGCTGCTGCGCGAGCAGGGCTTCGATTTCGCCCAGTTCGACGCGGAAGCCGCGAATCTTCACCTGGTCGTCGGCGCGGCCAAGACAGGTCACTTCGCCGTCCGGGCCAATGCGCGCCAGGTCGCCGGTGCGGTACAGGCGCGTATCGCGCGGGCCGGTGGACCAGGGATTGGGCAGGAATTTTTCGGCCGTCAGGTCGGGGCGGCCAAGATAGCCAGCCGCCAGACCGGGACCGGTGATGCATAGTTCGCCCACTTCGCCGTGCGGCAGCAGGCGCAGGACAGGGCTGCCGGCGGCGGTGTCGCCGGGCGCGGGATCGGTGTTGGCGTCGATGATCAGCAGGCCGTAGTTGGGCAGCGGACGGCCGATGGTGACCGGCTGGCCGGGTTGCAAACGCGCCAGGCTGGCCGAGACGGTGGCTTCGGTCGGGCCGTAGGTATTGAACATCTGTCGATCGTCGCGCGACCAGCGCGTGACCAGCGATTCCGGACAGGCTTCGCCGCCGAGGTTAATCAGCCGCAGGCTGGGCACCTCCTGATTGAACAGCGCGAGCAGCGTGGGCACCGCGTGCAGCACGGTGACGTGGTTCTGCTCCAGCATGCGCGGCAAGGTCTCCGGATCGCCGCTGATTTCCTTGGGGCCGAGCCACAGCGTGGCGCCGACCAGATAGGAAATCCAGATTTCCTCGAACGACATGTCGAAGGCGACCGAGAAACCCTGATAGACCTTGTCGGCGCCGGTCACGCCCAGCACCTCGTTTTCGCTGCGCAGGAAGTGGCAGATGCTGCGCTGGGTGATCAGGATGCCTTTCGGCTTGCCGGTCGAGCCGGAGGTATAGATCACGTAGGCCGGAACATCCGGCGAGACGGCGCCACGGCGGGCCAGCGTTTCATCGGGGGACGGCGCGGCCAGCAGGGCTTCGGCGGTCCACACCGGGCGGCCGGACACCGCAAACTCGCCCAGCGCGGTCAGCCGCGGCGCAAAGGCGGCGCAGGTCAGCACGCCGGCGCCGGCGGCGTCGTCCAGACAGACTTGCAGACGCTCGACCGGCGTGTCCTCATCCACCGGCAGCCAGGCGGCGCCGGCCTTGGCGATGCCCGCCTGCAGCACCAGCAGCGGGATGCCGCGCGGCAGCCACAAACCGACGATCTGCCCCGGTCCCACGCCGGCCGCGATCAGCCGCGCCGCCACCAGATCGGCCTGCGCGTTGAGCTCGCGGTAGGTCAGCGCATGGTCGCCGGACATCAGCGCAATCTGGTCCGGCACGCGGGCGGCCGTCGCTTCCAGCAGATCGGCCAGGATTTCTTCCCGCAGCAGGTGCTCCTGCCACGGGCCAAAAAGAACGTCGGAAGGGGGGATTGCAGGCTGGGTCATGCGGAAACTTTTATCGGTATCAGAGCATCATTGTACGGTACGGCAGATGGTTCCCCTAGAGGAAGAATGCAAGTTCTGCTTACAGCCTTTACAATAGGAAATACGAGCAAAAACTGAAGGAGCCGCATGTCTTCCACCCGCCCATTCATCGCCCCGATGCAGTTTGATGACGCCCAGGCCGCCTTCGATCAGGTGCAAGCGATTTACGACGCCAACATCGCCTACCTGCGCGACGCCATGAGGCGCTTTGTCGCCGGCGAAGACATCGGCGAGCATGTGCGCGCTTGCTATCCCTTCGTCCGCGTGCATACCGACACCGTGGCCCGTGCCGATTCGCGTCTGGCCTTCGGTTTTGTCGCCGGTCCCGGCACCTACGAAACCACGCTGACCCGGCCCGAGCTGTTCGCCCGCTACTATCTGCAGCAATTCAAGCTGCTGCTGAAGAACCACGGCAGCCACCACGTCAAGCTGGAAGTGGGCGTCAGCGCGCAGCCGATTCCGATTCACTTCTCGTTCGCCGAGCACGAGCACATCGAGGGCAGCATGACCGCCGAGCGCCGCCTGCTGATGCGTGACGTGTTCGACCTGCCCAATCTGGCGGCCATGGACGACGGCATCGCCAACGGCACCCACGAGCCGCCGATGGGCGAGGCGCAGCCGCTGTCGCTGTTCACGGCGCCGCGCGTCGATTATTCGCTGCAGCGCCTGCGCCACTACACCGGCACCTCGTGCGAGCATTTCCAGAAGTTTGTCCTGTTCACCAACTACCAGTTCTATATCGACGAATTCATCCAGCTCGGTCACGAGTTGATGGCCAGTCCCGCCGATGAGGCCGGTCACGACTACATCGCCTTCGTCGAGCCGGGCAACCTGGTGAAGCGGCGCGTCGGGCAGGCGGTGGCGCCGGGCGACGCCCATGGCGCGCCGCCGCCGCGCATGCCGCAGATGCCCGGTTATCACCTGATCCGCGCCGACGGCACCGGCATTTCGATGGTCAACATCGGCGTCGGCCCGGCCAACGCCAAGACCATCACCGACCACATCGCGGTGCTGCGTCCGCACGCCTGGCTGATGCTGGGCCATTGCGCCGGCCTGCGCAACACCCAGGAGCTGGGCGATTATGTGCTGGCCCACGGCTATGTGCGTGAAGACCATGTGCTGGACGAGGATTTGCCGCTGTGGGTGCCGATTCCGCCGCTGGCTGAGGTGCAGGTGGCGATCGAGGCCGCCGTGGCCGAGGTCACCCAGCTGACCGGCCATGACCTGAAGCGCGTGATGCGCACCGGCACCGTCGCCAGCACCGACAACCGCAACTGGGAGCTGATGCCGCAGCGCACGCCCGAGCGCCGTTTCAGCCAGAGCAGGGCGATCGCGCTGGATATGGAAAGCGCAACCATTGCGGCCAATGGCTTCCGCTTCCGCGTGCCCTACGGCACCTTGTTGTGTGTGAGCGATAAGCCGATGCACGGCGAAATCAAGCTGCCCGGCATGGCCAACCAGTTTTATCGCGACCGCGTTGACCAGCATTTACGCATCGGCATCCGCGCGATGGAGCTGTTGCGCGCGCTCGGCGTGGACAAACTGCACAGCCGCAAGTTGCGCAGTTTTACCGAGGTGGCGTTCCAGTAAAAAGGCCGAGCAATCGCGGGCGCCAGGTCAGCGTGAAGGCCACGGCGATGGCGCCCGCCGTCAGCAACCCACCCCACAGCAGGGCGCCGAAGCCGGGGCCGTCGCGCCACAGACACGCGGCCAGAGACAGCGCCAGCAGCGCGGCGCCGCCGTAGCGCAGCCGGCGACGGCGTGGTGCGTGGCGGGCCGTGTCGCCGCCCGCGCGCTCCCAATAATCCGGCATGGCCAGCGCGATGCAGGCGAAGCCGCCATAGCTGGCGGCGCAGGCCAGTAGCAACAGCGCCGCGCTCACGAGACGCTTTCCAACGCCATTCCGGCCCGTGGCGCGGGTGTCGGCTTGCGCATGCGCAGGGCTGCCCACCCGGCCAGCGCGGCGACGATCAGCAGCATCAAGTCCATGCCGGCCACCGGCCACATGCCGTTTGCCAAGGCACGCGGCAGATGGTCGCCGGTGGTGAGCGCGTTCAGCGCCACGCAGATTGCCGCGCCGGCGCATACGGTCCATGTCTGGTCGCGCCATGCGGCGCGGCCACGCAGCCAGGCGTGGATCAGGCAGGCCAGCCATGTCATGAAGAATGCCCACATTTCCAGCGTCGCGCGGTCGGCGCCGGCCAGGCTGGCGTGCGGCGGCAGCAACCGGTTGGCCGCAAACAGGGCCAGCGTGGCGATCAGGATGCCGCTCACGCCGCCGACGGCGATGCCTTCGACCACGCGCACGCCGGCCAGCCCGCGTTTGGCGTGCCGCGCGCGCCGTGACTCCAGCCAGAACAGAAAGCCGGTGGCGATCAGCACGCAGCCGCTCAGGCCGGCCAGGAAGTACAGCCAGCGCAGCGGCCAGTGCTCGAACTGGATGAAGTGCATGCCGGAGATGAAGCGCTGGGCCGACATGACCGGCCCGGCGCTGAAGCGGTTCAGGATCTCGCCGCTGGCGGCGTCGAAATAGATCTGGTCCAGGTTCATGGTGACGTCATTTGCATAGGAGCGCCGCAGCTCGACGTAGCTGTTGGCGTCGCCGGGATGCCACACGCGCACGAAGTAGGGGCGTCCGCCGGCCCATTCCCTTTCCGCGCGCGCGGCCATGGCGTCCAGCGAGGCCAGCGTGCCGGGCGCCTTGGCCTTGGCGCGGGAGAATTTGCCGTAGGCCTCGGCGCTGAAGGCGGCCTTGCCTTCCTTGCCGCCGCCGAACACGCTGGAATGCGCCTGCGGATAGTAAATCGTGATGAAGATGATCAGGCCGGACAGCGTGATCAGGAAATGAAACGGCAGTCCCAGCACGCCGGTCAGATTATGCAGGTCGAGGCTGCCGCGCTGTAGCGACTTCTGTGGCCGGAAGGTGAAAAACTGGATAAAGATCTTTTTGTGGATGAGGACGCCGGACACCAGCAACACCAGCATCGCCATGCCGGCCAGGCCAACGATCCATTTGCCGAGATCGTTCCATTTAAGGTGCAGGCCGTAATGGAACGGGAAGATGAAGCCGCTGGCGCCCAAGGTGCCCGGCTCCGGCAGGAAGGCCAGGCTTGTTGGGTCCAGCAGGCGCACCGGCGCCTCGTCGGCGCCAGCCTTGTAGGTGAAGCGCAGCACCGGCACCCGCGCGGTCGGCAGGTCGATTCGCCACTGCGTCGCCTTGGCCGGCACGGCCGGCGCCACCGCCGCCGCGATGCGGTCGAGTGACAGTGGCTGCTGCCGCACCTGCGGCGGCAGGCGGGTGTCGGGCATCATCCAGCGGTCGATTTCACGGTCGAACACGCTCAGCGTCCCCATCCAGAATATCGCGAACAGGACGCCGCCCAGCGCCACGCCGACCCAGGTGTGCAACCACCCCAGCGCGGCGCGATAGCCCCATAACAGCACCGTCAGGCAGATGACAAAGCCGCACATGGCGCCCAGTACCACCGCTTCCGGACGGGCCAGCCCGGCCCAGGCGAGGGCGGCGCCGAGGCCGCCGACCGCCAGCGCGGACAGCAGATAGGCGCCGGGCACGGCGGCAAGTAGTGGCAACAGGCGTGGCGTCGGCTTGCGTTGCATGGCGGTTTTCCGGTCAGAACTTCAGCGCATAACCCAGCGTGATGGTGCGGCCGCGACCGGCGAAGTAGCGAGTCGGCTCGACCAGCGCGCTTTGCGAGTAGTAGGTGATGTAGTTCTGGTCGAACAGGTTGGATACGCCGATCCGCAGCGCGCCGTGGCGCAGCTTGTAGCTGGCGGTGGCGTCGGCCAGCGTGTAGCCGCTGAAGCGCTTGGCCGGGTCGTCGAAATTCTGGCTGAATGCTTGCTGCACCTGGATGAAGGACGACAGCTTGTCGTTCCAGTCGGCGTTCCAGTTGGCGATCACGCGGTTCGGCGCGACATTCAGGCCGTCGAGGCGGGCATCGAGGCTGCCATCGCCGTTGCTGTCGTAGCGGCCCTTGGTGTAGGCGTAGGCGAGGCCGGCGCGCTGCGCCTTGCTGAAGCGGTAGGTGGCGCTGGCGTCGTAGCCTTCCAGCCGGGTTTTCTCGCGCGCCATGGAAAACAGGCCGTTGACCGACACCACGCGCGTGCCGAAATCGGAATCCGAACGGTAGTAGGCGGCGTCCAGCTCCCAGGCGCCCTTGCGCACGCGGGTGCCCAGTTCAACGCCCTTGGTCAGGATCGGTTCCAGCGCGCGCAGGCTGGAGATGCTTTGGCCGGGCGTGTTGATCGAGCGCAGCGTGCGGCCGATGTCGGGCAGGCCGAAGCCTTCCGAATAGCTGGTGTAGACGGTGACGTCGCGCACCGGCGTCAGCACCAGACCTGCATTCAGCAGGGTTTCGTTGAACTTGATCTTGCCGCCCTGGACCAGGGTGTTGTTGTAGGCCGCCAGCGTGCGGTAAGTGTCCACTTTGAGATCGGCGTTTTCGCGGCGCACGCCGGCGTGCAGCGTCAGCTTGTCGAGTAGCTGGTATTCGCCCTGGACGAACAGCGACAGATTGCTGTACTTTGACTCCGGCACGAAGGTGCGGCCGGTGCCATACATATCCTGTTTGCCCTGGTCGAACAGCGTGTCGAAACCAGCGGTCAGTTTCAGTCGGCCGTCCAGCAGGCCGGTCTTGGTCAGTCCGACCTTGCTGCCATACTTGGAGGCGACCGCGCGCGACTGGTCGAACAGCGTGCCGCGCGGCGCGATGCGCACATCCTGGAAGGTGGCCGAATTGTCGGCGCCGAACAGGCCGACGAACTCCTGGTTGAACACCATGGCCGACAGCTCCATGCCGGCCAGGTCGTAGTGGTTGTAGCTGACGCTGGAGGTCCACACATCGTTCCACGCCGGCGTGCCGGGCGGCGTGCCCTCGCGCGAGGTGGACGGAATGTTCAGCTCGCGGTTGCCGGCCACGCCGACATAACCGGCCTTCGACTTGATGCGGTAACGGTTGACCGAGAACTGCAGCTTTTGCTTATCGTCCGGGCGGTAGCCCAGCTTGGCCAGCACATCGTAGCTGCGCGAATCCATCAGATCGCCCTGGGTGACATCGACGCCGATGGCGCGGCCCTTGCCGTCCAGATACAGGCCCTGGTCCTCGTAGCCGACGGCGAACAGGTAGTCCAGCTGGTCGAGACGGCCGTCGAGGCGGTAGTTGGTCTTGTAGTTCAGCGTGTCGCCATCCACATGCGTGGTGGGGGCGGTCACCTGCACGTCGATGTTCTGGTTCAGCGTGCCTTTTTCCGGACGGCGCGTGATGATGTTGATGGTGCCGCCGGTGGCGCCCAGGCCGTTGACCGCGTTCGGCCCCTGGATGATTTCGATGCGGTCGACCATCGCGTAATCGATGGTGTGCGCCTCGCGGCCGGTCGGGCGTACCGGATTCGATTGCGGCACGCCGTCGATCAGAATCAGCGGCGTGCGGCCGCGCAGCGTCTCGCCGGAACCGTTCATCTTGCCGCGGCTGGGCGTGTAGGAGGGCAGGATATTGCTCAGCACGTCGGAAGAATTGCTGGACAGGGTCAGCTGGCGGGCGATGTCGTCCCGCTTGATCACCACCGCCGTTTGCGGCGCCTTCTCCACCTCGATGTTCGAGCGCGACGCCGAAATCACCACCGTGTCGCCGGCATCGTCCTGCGCCAGCGCCGGTGCAAGAAAGGCCAGCAGCAGGGCGGCAACGAGAGGACGGTATGTCAACGATGGGGACTGAGGCAACGGCACGGAGGACTCCTGCTTTGAATGAGAATGTTTATCATTATCATTCGTGGAAAAGGCGATTGTCAACAATGCAGTTCCATGCCGGCGGGGCAGATCGAAAGCGCGCAAGGGCATGATGTTGGTTTATCATGCACCCACCCCGAGTGGGAAGAGCAGAGCATGCCGCTGGCCGGCAAGCCGACGAAAGCACACCGTCACCCCCGCGCAGGCGGGAGCCCATAGAACATCGGCGCGGCGGCCGACGCGGAATCAGACGCCGCCGGCCGCCACGTCATTAGAAAGCCTGACCATGCAAGCAACGATTACCCAATCCCCGTTCGGCACGCTGCCGGACGGCCGCGAAGCCACCCTTTACACCCTGACCAACGCCAACGGCATGATCGCCAGGATCAGCGACCTCGGCGGGGTGATCGCCGAGCTGCATGTGCCGGACCGCGACGGTGTGCTGACCGACGTCTGCCACGGCTTCGACAATGTCACCCCCTACATGGGCGACTCGCATTACTTCGGCGCGCTGATCGGCCGCTACGGCAACCGCATCGCCAATGGCCGCTTCACGCTCGACGGCATCGCATATCAGCTGGACGTCAACAATGGCGTCAACCACCTGCACGGTGGTGCCGACGGCTTCCACCGCCGCCTGTGGACCACCGAAACCTTCAATACGCCGAAGTCGGTGGGCCTGATCCTGACCTATGTGAGCCCGGACGGCGAGCAGGGCTTCCCAGGCACCGCCGAGGTGACGGTGATCTACGAACTGCGCAACGACAATGAATTGCGCATCGCCTTCCATGCCATCGCCGACAAGGCGACACCGATGAACCTGACCAACCACGCCTACTTCAACCTGGCCGGCGAGGGCGATATCCTGGGGCACCAACTGACCATCTTCGGCGACGCCTACACGCCGGTCGACAGCGGCCTGATTCCGGTTGGCGCACCAGTCAACGTGGCGGGCACGCCGTTCGACTTCCGCACGCCGCACGCGATCGGCGAACGGATCGATCAACAAGATCAGCAACTGGCCTACGGCGCCGGCTACGATCACAACTTCGTCCTGACGAAAAAGCAAGCTGGCGCGCTGGAATTGGCGGCGCGCGTGGTCGATCCATCGTCCGGCCGCGTGTTGGAAGTACTGACGCAGGAGCCGGGCATCCAGTTCTACAGCGGCAACTTCCTGCACGACGGCGTGAGCGGAAAAGGGCGCACCTACGGCCACCGCAGCGCCCTCTGCCTTGAACCGCAGCATTTCCCGGACTCGCCGAACCGCCCGGACTTCCCATCGACGATCCTGCGTCCGAACGAAGAGTATTCCACGGTGATGGCGTACCGCTTCAGCTGCGTGGGCGATGATTTGACTTGAGACCAAGCTGTTGGACGCGTGGAGTTTTGAAGGGCTGCTATCGGCCTGGAAGCGGACCTTCGAAGACTGGCATTTTCAAATACTACTTTCTCAATAAATTGTATGCGAATCAAATTTTTCGTCTTGTCCTTCGCATTAATGTTTTCACTCACCGGTTGTATCAGCTTTCACCTCAATGATAATGATGTGATGATGCCCGATAGGCTAAGTGGCTACCAAGTGAAGAAACCGTTTGATAATGACGAGCTAACAAAGCGTCTTCCATTAGCCAAGCTGGAGATAGAGTCAGTTACGGTTTCGCCGGAAATTTCTCTTGGAGGTCTGAGCATCCTGCAAGATCAAGCTCAGATTTCTGTATTATTTTTTCCTGGTGGGGGAGATCATGTCGATAATGCGGCGAAAACTATCGCCAGCACGATAGGAAAATGTGCCATCAATATTAGCCTCTACGATTATCGTGGCTTTGGCCGCAGCACGGGTGAGCATACGATGGACCGCATGAAAGAAGATGCATTGCGCCTCTATGACGACCTACGGGCAAAAACCAAAGGGAGCCTGATTGTGCATGGCTATTCTATGGGCAGCTTTATGGCAGCGCATGTCGCGCAATATCGGCAACCGGATGGGCTCATACTTCAAGCGACGGCAAATACAATGAGCGCCGTCATCGATACCAGAATTCCCGCATGGATCAGAACCTTCATACGAATCGACCTTGCCGACGATTTGCGGGCAATTGATAATGTAAATGCAGTGTCGCACTATGCTGGAAAGAGTTTTGTAATCGCCGGAGAACTTGATACTCAAACACCACCGGCGTTGGGACGTTTAGTGTTTGACGCAATTGACAGTAAAGACAAGCGCTTTTTACTGGTGAAGGACGGTTCACATAGCAATTTGCTGCAGTCGGAAGAGGTGAAATCCGCCTATTGTAGTTTTATTGAAAAAATTCTGATGAAAAACTCCGTTGATACTGCGCGCAGCCCAAGCCATCTTGTATTTTAGGCCAATAAAAGACACATTAACTCTTTCTGCAAAACTACTGGGGGCCTCGAAAAACCGGCCCGGCCGTGGCATGATGTCAGCGCATCAACCTTGACGACTCTGCCATGATGAAACCCAACCTTTTTGCTGCGCAGGAGCGCGAAGCCAAGCTGACGAAGCTGGGC
>NZ_WWCP01000129.1 GCF_009857505.1 Duganella lactea | reverse complement strand
CATGCAAGTCGAACGGCAGCACGGAGCTTGCTCTGGTGGCGAGTGGCGAACGGGTGAGTAAAATATCGGAACGTACCCAGGAGTGGGGGATAACGTAGCGAAAGTTACGCTAATACCGCATACGTCCTAAGGGAGAAAGTGGGGGATCGCAAGACCTCATGCTCGTGGAGCGGCCGATATCTGATTAGCTAGTTGGTGGGGTAAAGGCCTACCAAGGCATCGATCAGTAGCTGGTCTGAGAGGACGACCAGCCAC
>NZ_WWCP01000128.1 GCF_009857505.1 Duganella lactea | reverse complement strand
GGACCAGTTGGTTGGCCTGAGCACCGACCAGATCGTCGCCATGGGTTCGGCGCAGTTCAGCGGCTGGAACTCGTCGCAGTTCAACGCACTGTCGACCAACAATATCGCGGCGATTGAAACCCGCGACATCGTCGGCCTGAAAACCAACATCATCGCCACGCTGAGCAGCGACCAGTTCAAGGCGCTGAGCACCGACCAGGTACAAGCGCTGACCAGCGGCCAGTTCGCCGCCATCAGCACCGACAACCTGAACGC
>NZ_WWCP01000127.1 GCF_009857505.1 Duganella lactea | reverse complement strand
AATACTCATCTCGCCCACCTGTGTCGGTTTGCGGTACGGTCTCGTATGACTGAAGCTTAGAGGCTTTTCTTGGAACCACTTCCGATTGCTACGTGAACAAGTTCACTCGTCCCACTCCCTTGAATTATGTGCCCGGATTTGCCTAAGCACCTTCTATGAAGCAGAAACTGACTATTCCAACAGTCAGACAACCTTCCGCGATCCGTCCCCCCATCGCATCATACGACGGTGCAGGAATATTAACCTGCTTCCCAT
>NZ_WWCP01000126.1 GCF_009857505.1 Duganella lactea | reverse complement strand
CATGCAAGTCGAACGGCAGCACGGAGCTTGCTCTGGTGGCGAGTGGCGAACGGGTGAGTAATATATCGGAACGTACCCAGGAGTGGGGGATAACGTAGCGAAAGTTACGCTAATACCGCATACGTCCTAAGGGAGAAAGTGGGGGATCGCAAGACCTCATGCTCATGGAGCGGCCGATATCTGATTAGCTAGTTGGTGGGGTAAAGGCCTACCAAGGCATCGATCAGTAGCTGGTCTGAGAGGACGACCAGCCAC
>NZ_WWCP01000125.1 GCF_009857505.1 Duganella lactea | reverse complement strand
GTGGCTGGTCGTCCTCTCAGACCAGCTACTGATCGATGCCTTGGTAGGCCTTTACCCCACCAACTAGCTAATCAGATATCGGCCGCTCCATGAGCATGAGGTCTTGCGATCCCCCACTTTCTCCCTTGGGACGTATGCGGTATTAGCGTAACTTTCGCTACGTTATCCCCCACTCCTGGGTACGTTCCGATATTTTACTCACCCGTTCGCCACTCGCCACCAGAGCAAGCTCCGTGCTGCCGTTCGACTTGCATG
>NZ_WWCP01000124.1 GCF_009857505.1 Duganella lactea | reverse complement strand
ACTGCATGAAGTTGGAATCGCTAGTAATCGCGGATCAGCATGTCGCGGTGAATACGTTCCCGGGTCTTGTACACACCGCCCGTCACACCATGGGAGCGGGTTTTACCAGAAGTAGGTAGCTTAACCGTAAGGAGGGCGCTTACCACGGTAGGATTCGTGACTGGGGTGAAGTCGTAACAAGGTAGCCGTATCGGAAGGTGCGGCTGGATCACCTCCTTTCTAGAGTTTGCAGAGTTCTTCGGAACGAACGTCAAG
>NZ_WWCP01000123.1 GCF_009857505.1 Duganella lactea | reverse complement strand
TCAAAGGAATTGACGGGGACCCGCACAAGCGGTGGATGATGTGGATTAATTCGATGCAACGCGAAAAACCTTACCTACCCTTGACATGGATGGAACCTCTGAGAGATTGGAGGGTGCCCGAAAGGGAACCATTACACAGGTGCTGCATGGCTGTCGTCAGCTCGTGTCGTGAGATGTTGGGTTAAGTCCCGCAACGAGCGCAACCCTTGTCATTAGTTGCTACGCAAGAGCACTCTAATGAGACTGCCGGTGACA
>NZ_WWCP01000122.1 GCF_009857505.1 Duganella lactea | reverse complement strand
TGATGGGAAGCAGGTTAATATTCCTGCACCGTCGTATGATGCGATGGGGGGACGGATCGCGGAAGGTTGTCTGACTGTTGGAATAGTCAGTTTCTGCTTCATAGAAGGTGCTTAGGCAAATCCGGGCGCGTAATTCAAGGGAGTGGGACGAGTGAACTTGTTCACGTAGCAATCGGAAGTGGTTCCAAGAAAAGCCTCTAAGCTTCAGTCATACGAGACCGTACCGCAAACCGACACAGGTGGGCGAGATGAGTA
>NZ_WWCP01000121.1 GCF_009857505.1 Duganella lactea | reverse complement strand
GTCCAGATCGTGGTGCGGTCGGGAATCTGGCTGGAGTCGCGCAGGCCAGCGAAGCGCTGGAAGCTCAGCCGGTCCAGCAGTTGGAACTCCATCTGTTCGTCCGAAAGATTGAACAGTTGCTGGATCAACAGGATACGTACCATCACTTCGGTCGGGAACGGCGGCCGACCGCCGCGTTCGCGGCCGGGCCGTGGCGCAGCAGTATCGACCGCATCAGCCAGCGCCGCGAAGTCGACATGCCGCTCCAGCACTTGC
>NZ_WWCP01000120.1 GCF_009857505.1 Duganella lactea | reverse complement strand
TGTCACCGGCAGTCTCATTAGAGTGCTCTTGCGTAGCAACTAATGACAAGGGTTGCGCTCGTTGCGGGACTTAACCCAACATCTCACGACACGAGCTGACGACAGCCATGCAGCACCTGTGTAATGGCTCCCTTTCGGGCACCCTCCAATCTCTCAGAGGTTCCATCCATGTCAAGGGTAGGTAAGGTTTTTCGCGTTGCATCGAATTAATCCACATCATCCACCGCTTGTGCGGGTCCCCGTCAATTCCTTTGA
>NZ_WWCP01000011.1 GCF_009857505.1 Duganella lactea | reverse complement strand
ATTCGGCGACGCAGACCAGGTGCGGGAAAAAATCAGCGGTACGGGGCAGCGCCGAGCAGCTGCGGAAGTGGAAACGGGCACAGCTTAAATTAACCGCCTGAGTGTCTTGACTGACGGGTCCACTTTAACTGTCGGACAGTGCGCGTGCCGCCTTTGACCGGATCTTCAAGGATAAATGGAACGGCGAGCCAGTCCGTATTAACGATTTAAATTCAATTGTCCGTAACGCTGCGAAAAAGCACGAGGCTGCAATGAAAGCTCATCGAAAAATGGAGTGGAACCGACAAGCACGAGAATCTCAAGAGCGTGCGCTCTACGCGAAACGCGATGAAATGAATGGATAATAGCGATGTATGTCTGCAAAGTGCGTCACGAGATGAGAACCCATATTGCCAATTGGAGGCTAAATGCTAAAGATTGAAATTGACGCAATTGATGAAGCGTTTCTGAAGCAGCTATGCGAGGAAGGCTATTCAGAATCATCCACTTTAGATTTTAAACGGCAGTTACCAAGCAAGTTGGAGCAGGATAAAATCGAAATTGCAAAAGATGTATGCGCTATGGCCAATGCTGACGGTGGATACATTATCTACGGGATTGACGAGGTGGACGGTCAAGCGACACAGATAATACCAATTTCTGAATCACGTGATCCCGCTCATCGAAGAATTATACAAATACTTGATTCAGGAATAGAGCCGCGTGTTCCTGGCGTCCGTATTCGAACGATTGACGTGACTGGCGGTTACGTTATGGCAGTATGCGTCGAATCATCATATGACGGCCCTCACTGTGTTAGAAATAATAGCAATCGGAGATTTGTAATGCGAAATGGCACTACAACTACTGAAATGACTTTCGACCAAATACGTGTTGGATTTACTCGATCGGAGATATTAACACAGCACGCAAGGCAATTTTCTAGGGAGCGTTACGGCAAGATCGGTTCTTTTGACTCTCCAATAAAGATGCAAACAGGGGCATACATGGTCTTGCACTTTATGCCTCTTGTAGCCTTGGCCGGAAGGGCGAGAATTGATATTCACTCGTTGTATAAGGGGGGCTATGAACAGTTCCGCTTACCAAGAGACGCAAATCTCACAAGGAAGATAAACTTTGACGGGTTGGCTATTTATGATGGAGTAGCGGAATCATACGGATATAAATTTATTTACCGCAGAGGCTTAATAGAGGCAGTGAGCTTAGCGGGCCAAGTTCGGCAGATAAGCCCGTCGAGAAGTAGCGGGGTAGCTATTTTGTTTAGCAAGGAAATTACGCAGAATCTTCGTGCGCAAGTAGAGCAATTTATTAATGTGGCAGGAATATTAGAAATGCCCGGTGCCGCAGTACTACACTGTGCGCTTCTCAACGCGCGTGGCTACCACCTCCAACTCGGAAACGACACGAACATACATAATCTTTCTGAACCTAGCGGGCGATCTGAGTATGTGTTAGACCCTGTCTGGATTGAAAGCGTCGAACAAGCAAATGTGGACAGGATAGTTGCTGCGATCTTAAATACACTTTGGCAAGGTTTTGGTAGAACCAACTGCCCTCATTATGATGAAGCGGGCAATTATTTGCTTTAAAGACCCGCAACGACTGTTTGAAGACTTAGGCTATGCATTGTAATGTGGAGCGTGCGATATGATGTTATTTGGAAGCACCACCATTAGTTGGCCACAGAACCACTCTGGAAGTGGCTACTATTCGTCTATGTGACACTTCGATCATGGGGGGGGCAAATGTTGATCTTTCTGGACACCGAATACACGGATGCCATTGACTGCGATCTTATCTCCATAGGCATGGTGAGCGAGGATGGCCAGTACGAGTTCTACGAGGAGCGGTCTGACTTCCGTAAAGATTGGTGTAATTCGTTTGTCCATACCGCAGTACTTTCGCAACTTGGAAGTATGAGTTCGGCCCTCGACCGGCAGCAACTGGCCACGCGGCTAACACAGTGGGTTTCGAAACTCCCTGGCAACGTAACGGTGGCATGCGACAGCTTCACGGATTGGGAATTGATGCTAGATGCGATGGATGGTGAGCGCCCAGCCAATCTCTGGGGCAGATACGATCTGCGTGAGCACATAGATTCTTCAATATTCCATCACGCTGTGGTTAAGTACCACGAGCTCAGCGGACAGTGGCACCATGCGCTGCACGACGCGCGCGCCCATCGACATGGATGGCTTGCATGGCAAGACAGCAGAAAAGGAGCACAGACATGACGAGGGCAGAATTGATCGCGACTGTGCCGGTGCACACAAGGAATGGTAGGCCTTTTCTCATTGTACTTGACAGTATCCCTCAGCCTTGGCGTGACCAGTTTGCTGCGGATCTACATGGAAGTGCCTGCCCACTTGAGGAGACACTGGGTAAATGTGCGTTCGCTTGGGATTGGGCAGCTTGGGCAGGCGGCAACTGGCACGGCCGTGGACCTATAGGGTTGTTCTAATGCTGGTCTTCATCGATACGGAATTCACTAATCACAATCGTCCGAGCTTAATTAGCATTGGGCTGGCAGCAGTTGGGGGCAATGATTTTTACGCCGAGCTCACCGACTATAAACGAGAAGACTGCTCAGAGTTCGTGGTCGCAGAGATCCTGCCACTATTGGGGCGTTCGCCTGAGGCAGCGTGCACCTCTCAGGAGCTGATTGGTCGCCTGCAAGAATGGTTTGATGCACTTCCCAGCCTAGCTACTATCGTCTACGACTATGAGGTGGACTGGCAACTTTTGAAAGCTACTTTTCATGAGGAGTTACCTCCTAATGTTGCGGGGCACCAGTTGATCGATCACAGGATATTTAGAACTTCGGCATACAAATTGGGCGAAGTGCTTACCTATACAAAGGCATTGCCCGAGCATCACGCGTTAGCAGATGCCCGCGCATTAAGAGAGGGCTACCTGCGCTGGTCGACACGGCTAACTACGTAGTTTACTGTTCGGAGGTACGCTGAACACCAAATTTAGCGCAGGCACTGTTGAGGTCATCACCAGCTTGATGATCGTCAGCATCCCATGCTAATTGGGCACGAAGTGACGCCTCATCGGTGTCGTCGTCAAGTCTCAAATAGCTTCTCCCCACACTCCGCGATTCCCAGTTAAGTAACGCGTTTATCGTATCAGTATTCGCCCGGTTGGTGCTGCTGAATCCGAAAATGGAATTTGGATCGCGCTCAAATAATATATAACTTTTATTTTTAATTTTTCATCTTTCAGAATGAAATTCAAATTATTTTAGAAACGATCGGCTTCATTAACGCCATAAATTGATCCCACCCTGTTACCAATCCCACTATAGCACTGAAAAACCCAATTAAACTAGAAATCCCCACAATTAGTCGAAAGATGTAGCTTGAGGTAAGGAAAATCAATACAGACTTCCCAATTATTCCAAACCAACTAAGAATTTGCACTGGGAGGATAAATAGTATGGAAACACCAGTAGTAAACCAAATGAATGGATTTCGTATTTTTTCAGAAATACTTTCTGAATTATCATCAAGAATGCCAATATATCTTAAGATACTCTCGTGAATGGTTGCGGCGTAAGAGTCTGATAGAGTATCGCTGACTGATATTCTATCTACAAAAGATTGTCGTAGTGAGGGCAGTAGATTTACGATTATTTCGTAATTTTCGTATCTAACTCTAGAGTAAGGTGGACTGAACGACGCCAACCGTCCCATACTTCCCATTTGACTTTGCATCTTACTGGAGCGATGAATTAGCCACGTGTAAGCTTCTCCATCTCGTCCATGACTTCCTACGTATTGAAAAAGGTTTTCAATAAATTCATTGGCGAAATCTACTTTTTTGCGGATTTTTTTCAGCTTAGAAAGAAGGTTAAGAAAACCAATCGCAAAAACAATAAACAAACAAGCCAACGTAATAAATCGTTCCACTTACAGCCTCTCTGTGTAGCTGAAATTCTCAAATGGTATCATGTGGATGGCAGCTGAGATGAGCATGAACTTCCCCCTCTTAGAAGTTAAGTGCCTCTCAAGGTATATACGCCCAAGTTATTGAGATTGAACTATCAGATCGAGCCCTTACTATGGATCTTGGCTTAAAAAAAGTCATAGGGTCGTTGCAATCAAGTACCGCATCCCGCACGGCCGATCAACTGATGTCACTTCACGGTGTCGGGACCAATGGTCGCTCTGTCCGCAAACAGTTCTTGAATATCCACGTCCAGTGCGTCTGCGATTTTCGAGAGGACTAGCAGCGATGGGTTTCCAATGCAACGCTCGACTTGGCTGATATAACTCCGGTCCGTTTCGGCAGCAAGGGCGAGCGCTTCCTGCGACATGTCCTTAAAGCCGCGCCGCCTTCGGATGTTGCTCGCAAGCTGCTTGCGAATCTGATCATAGTTCCGTGCCATGACCCGAGCATGATGCTATCGGGACTGTCAATCCACAGGATATAGTCCACAAATATGCACTATAGGTCATACTTGTGGACTATAATCCTCATTATTGCATAGGAACTTAGGGGGAGGGACGATATGGCTTGGCACAAAATCGGAAATTCGTATTTAAGTGATCGGGAGGTTAGCACCAGAGGGCAGGAATTGTATTTCTTGATATTTGACGTCGGGCTGCCGGGGCTGTTGACCTATTTCGGAGTTGGTATGCTCATGACGTTCATGGCGCAATTTAATTTTTTCATTGTTCATACAACTACGGCAAAGCTGACCTACATCATCGCAGGTCTTTTCATGTTCGCAATTGCCTACGCCATCCGAAAACTTGTATTGGTGTTGGCCATTCTTTCAATTGTTGGCTACATTGGGTATGGTATCGTGGGCGATTTCCTCCACTGGCTGTTCAAATAAGCACCGCCTACAGGCGGTGCTGGACGCTCACTAATTTTGCGAAAAAACACACTGGCCTAGCGAGTAACCTGCGTCGGTGCAAGCTTCCGTTTTGTCAAACTGAGGCTGCACGAAGACGCTGCCGAAAACGAAGCAAACAGTACTCATAACGACCGCGCCAACATGCACGCGATCCTTCGGCGGTTCCTGTCGCTTGTACCATGCATTAAACATGCGTACGCCAAAATTGAAGTACACGGCGGCTAGATCCAAAAAAATTGCTGCCAGGGAAGTATTTTCAACCGAAAAACCCACAAACCGAGATTTCCATACCATCAATCTTGACCCCGCAACATTTACAGCGCTTTGCGGACCCGACACTGCTGGGCGACAAAGTCCACCGATTGCCCTAGCTGCAAATCCCAACTCCCCGATTCCTGCTGGTGCCGTCCTGTGCGGCGCAGCGCGCGGCGGCCCAAGCTCTCCCGACTATCAGAAAGTAGCTTTAACTTTCGCCAAATCCGATGTGGCACTGCCCCGGCCTGCTGCTCTTATTTTGATGTCAGCGGCGCGGGCCGGATGATGGACACCTGTCCGCCGACACTAGCCGATGCAATTAAAATTCAGGCCTCAATGTCAGGTATGGCAAGGGGCGTTATGCTCGACAAAACCGCTATTACTGATCAAGGTATCTATGTGGGGTATGCCTATCCCTGATGTGGGTGCGTGTACACTGTGGTGCCCAGAGAACATACATGTAGTCTGATTGATGGAGCCTATTGGATTAGCGAGGCCAGCGACATCTCACATTCGGTTTATTGAAGCTGGTTAACTTGGCCATGTTGGCGGCACCATATTATCGCGGTGCCGCCAACTCACGAAGCACTGCATACCGTATAGAAATAATCATGAGAGTTTATCTTGACGACGAACGTCAAACCCCTGACGGTTGGGTGCGCGCCTACTGGCCTGATGAAGTGATCGCTTTGCTGGAAACAGGGGAAGTTACGCATGTAAGCCTTGATCATGACCTCGGTGATGACGCGCGTGGTACTGGCTACGATGTCGTCCTTTGGATCGAGGAGGCAGTTGCAACCAAAGGGTTTGCGCCACCAATTATCTCCGTTCATTCTGCAAACAGCTCTGCACGTGAAAAAATGTTGGCTGGAATCCAGTCGATAGCGTCAATCAAACTTCGGCTTAAGTGATTAACACGTCCGGTCGCAATTCTTGTCTGAGCGATCATAAAATCGGCCAAAGGCGTCACTAACTGTCGTAGTCCTGCCAGCGATCACTACCTTGGTGGTCAGGTTGAGTGGTTTGTGCACAGGACCGGTGAAAGCTGGGAGCATCGAGATAACTGAAATATCGTCTTCTAAGCCACATGCATTTCTTGCAGGCATACACCACTACGCTCCACACGCCGGGCCAGAGTTCCCTTCGGTACGAAATATCGTCCAATCACGTGTTCATCAGTGTGAGCCGCGTTTTACCAAATGGAGCACCACAATATGCTCACGTTCGATTCCTTAGCCTAATCAAGTGGCGAGGTGATGAGGTCGAGAAAATTCTTTTGCTCATACTCAGATCCATTGAGATATATCTCTAGAAAACTGTCCCATAAAAACAACATTTCGTTGTCGTTGAGCTCAAAAAAAAATGAGGATCATATCCTACGGCTAAGTCTTATTTTTTGCCAATTCATTTTCAAAATAACACCGAATTGGCGGTTTTTTTAAGACGAAAAGACATGTGAAAAATTCACGGCTATTCACTCTTATATTCAAGATAAAAGCGATGTTTTTGACAAAAAAACAGGCGTAATAATCAAAAAACTGCAATCACATCTTTTTTGACACCACTTAACTAGGCCCGTTGCTTGCACAGGATGACGCTAGAGATTAGGTTAGTGATACTTGCGCAAAATCGGCGCAGCATTTTCATTTGCAAAAACAAAGGCCGCAGACCATTTGGAGTCGCGGCCAAGGAGATTTTTTATGCACTAAAAAGATATTAGGAGGGTAGAAACAGCAACGGCCTGCGAGGTAGGACTCGCAGGCCGTTTGGGATTGATGAAGTTTGATGTCTTCACGTCCAAGTATCTTCCTTCCCACCTCCCCTGTCAATGCTATCCCTTCACGGGAGGGCGTTTTGCATCCAATTTGCCACACCACTCACCGGCGGCAAGGGCGTCGTATTGCCCAAAAAAGGAGAAGAGCATGAACGAAATCAAACTCGCAGCACCTGAACTACATCACAGGATACGGTCTCGGCAGGTCTAACTACATCTTCTAAGCGAAGCCATGGCACAGCACTGGCAGCGTAGCTCCGCAGCGCGGGACTACTCGCTAGGTCACGTTGATCGTCTCTCTGATAGGGAGATTGTCGATGTGCTGGCTCTATGGCGCTGGGGGACAAAAGGAGCGCAGACCTGTCCATCATGTGGTTTGGTTACTGATCACAAGTGGAGGACTCGCCGTAACGTATGGCGCTGCAGAAGCTGTGAAGCCGAATTTTCCGTCACCAGTGGAACTATCTTCGCTGGCCACCGCATTCCACTTAGGACGATTTTGAAAGGCTTTGTTTTATTTGCCAACTCAGCACACTCTATTTCCGCCGATGAGCTAATGAAACATTTGGGTATAACTCAAAAGACGGCATGGATTTTTCGAGGAAAGTTGCGCGAGGCGCTGTCAGCGACTCGACCGACCTTCAAATTAAGTGGCACCATTGAAGCAGATGGAATGTACCTATGTGGGAAACCACATAAAGGCAATAAACGAAAAAAGAAGGATGTAGATCACATTCAGGAAAAGATCAAGAATGGTAAGCTAGCGAAGAAAAAACTTACCAAGCAAGAATTTCTGAACATCAAAAAGCGCCAAAATAGACGCGTCATGATTTCTCTCCGGCAAATAGGCGGAGGAAAAAATCAGGCCTCCCATCAAGGCTACGCATTTATAACTGAATCTGAAAACGAGATTGATGCCACAGCAATCATTCGCTCCTATGTGGAGCCCGGTTCAATCATAATGACAGACGAATGCCCCGCGTACAATAGTCTCGTCTCATACGGCTATGATCATCAATCCGTTCAACATTCACTTGAGTTCTGCTCGAGCGACGGTGTCAATGACAACCAGTGCGAATCTTTCAACAGCAGGCTTCGCCGCGCTGAATACGGAGTCTTCCATAGCCTAAGACCTCAGTATCTGCAATCAATCGCTGATGAGTTTGTGTGGCGAGAAGATACTCGCCACTTAACTAATCTCGAGCGGATCGGTGGACTAGTTCACCGAGTTTTAAGCGCGGGTTTATCAAAATTCCGAGGGTACTACCAGCGAAAAGACAAGCGAGGAAAAGAGCTGCGCTGGCTGTCACTCAGTAAGCCGATCGATGGAAAATTCGGTGTAGTGGGTGTCGTAGCTACCAGCTAGACGCCAAATCTGCTCGCCACCGCCACTGACCTTAATTTGTTCAATTGGAATAACACGCTCCACCTTTCCACGTGTACACAACCCCTTTAGGCGCTTGTGTGTCAACCTTCGAACTCGCTCTGCCTCCGCAGTGCCCAAAATTTGATTCGGGTATCTTACATGGACGATCAGTAGGAGCTCCTGGGCCAATTGTTTTGTAGTCATACCTCTATGTCCGCAGTCCGCTAGCTTTTTCAGAAGTGAACGCCCGACCTCTCCATGGGAAAACCACTGCTTCAATCCGATCCTCAAATCTGATAGTGGCCGAACCGAGGGAATCGTGTGTCCTTCAATAGGGATGTCATGTATGAGAAGAATGCGATCCAGCGCATTCAAATCTAATCTCAATCCTTCTAGCCGACTTTGTACTTTGGTTAAACGTAGTAACTCATGTTCGCTTGCATCAAGAAGTCCTTTGACGCGCGCTCTACGACGAACCAACCAGTTAAGTGATACTGGAATTCGAGTCATACTCCCCTCTCTGATATACGATTGAGCCTCCCATATGCTGTGGGCGGCAGCACATGATATAAAACAGAAACCGCTTACGGGAGGGGAGCCAGCTACATCATGGCGCTTAGAAGTGGTACGCCGCTTTCAGCTCGAGGAAGTTCACGCCCGAGTTCGGCTTTTTGTAGCCGCCGTTCGAGAAGTGCTGCAGCTTCAGCGCCACTTCCCAGTTGTTGTCGAATACGTAGCCGGTAGCGATGTGGTCGCCAAACTGGAAGTGGGTCGACAGGCGGTTGTCGCTGTTGTTGTACAGCTTGGAAAACATGTGCACGCCGATGCCGCCTTCGTAGTACATGCCTTTTTTATTGTCGTTCTGGAAGCGGAAGACCGGCGTGAAACCGATGTCCCACAGTTTCTGCTCGGCGCCGATCTGGTTCTGGTAGCGGTTTTCACGCCAGACGCCGGTGCTCAGTTCCCAGTAGCCGCCCAGATGGGTGCCGTTGGACTGGAACCATTTGTTGTCCCAGTCTTTGGCGGCGTTGAAGCGCACCATCTGCACGTGCTCGCCGGCACCGACATCGACTGACACGGAGTCGACCAGTTTGTCATCGGCGTATGCGCCTTGCGCAACGACCAGGGCAGCGGCCAGCGCCATCATTTTTTGCTTGAACATAGTATCCTTAAAATGTTTTGGAGTGCTGTATCTCAGATTGTTATACGGCTAATCAGGGATTGTACCGGGGTTCCGGAAAATCTTCAGGAGCGCAATTGTCCATGCATATCAGTTTTTTAGGGATCGGCTTGATGGGGGAGCCGATGGTGCGCCGTTTACTGGCGCACGGCCATCCGGTGACGGTCTGGAATCGCACGCATGCGAAGGCGCAGGCCCTGGCGGAAGCTGGCGCGCGGCCGGTGGCGGATCTGGCGCAGGCCGTCAGCGGCGCGAGGATCGTCATCTCCATGCTGGAGGCGGGCCCGACAGTGCAACAGGTGTTGGCGGCGGCCTTGCCGGCGCTGCAAGCCGATGCGCTGTGGATCGACATGAGTTCGACGCAGCAGGCCGAGGCGCAGGCCTTCCATGCGCAGCTGACCGCGCAGGGCCGGCGTTTCATCGACGCGCCGGTGTCCGGTGGTGTGGGCGGCGCGGCGGCCGGCACGCTGGCGATCATGGCGGGCTGCAGCGCGGCGGACTTTGCCGAAGCCGAGCCGGTGCTGGCGGCGCTGGGACGCGCGACGTTGGTGGGGCCGGCGGGCAGCGGCCAGGTGGCCAAGCTGTGCAATCAGCTGATTGTCGGCGCCACGATCAATATTGTTGCGGAGGCCTTGTTGCTGGCGCAGGCGGCCGGCGCCGATCCAGCGGCGATGCGCGCGGCCATTCGCGGCGGCTTTGCCGAGTCGAAGATTCTGGAGGTGCACGGCCAGCGCATGCTGGACCGCAATTTTGTCGCCGGCGGCAAGGTGAGCACGCAGCTGAAGGATCAGCGCAATATCCTGGCGGCGGCGGAAGCGGCGGGCATTGTGCTGCCGCTGACGGCGCTGGTGACGGCGCGCTACATAACGCTGGCGCAGACGATGCCGCAAGCCGATCACGCGGCCGCGCTGATCGGCCTGGAGCAGTTGAACCCGGGCCAGCGCGTCGGCGCCGCGCCCGATCAATTAAGCTAACGGCAGGCTGGTTTCCACCAGCTTGACCCAGAAGCTGGCACCGACCGGCAGCAGGTTGTCGTTGAAGTCGTAGCTACCGTTGTGCAGCACGCAGGGACCGAGGCCGTGGCCGCCATCGCGGTGGTCGCCCTCGCCGTTGCCGATGAAGATGTAGCAGCCGGGCTTGGCCTGCAGGAAGTAGGCGAAGTCCTCCGCCGCCATCGACGGCTCGGTCTGGTCGTCCACCTTGTCGGCGCCGACCACGCTCTTCATGACCTCGACCGCGAAGCGAGTCGCCTCGGGGTGGTTGACCAGCGGCGGGTAGTTGCGGCGGAACTTGAATTCCGCCTGCGCGCCGAAGGCGGCGGCGGTGTTGACGGCCACTTCCTCCATCTGCCGCTCGATCGCGTCGAGCACCTTGCCCGACAGCGTGCGCACCGTGCCGGCCAGCTTGGCCTCGTCCGGGATGACGTTGGTGGCGGTGCCGGCATGGAACTGCGTCAGCGACAGCACGGCGGTGTCGATCGGATTGGTGCGGCGGCTGACGATGGTCTGCCAGGCTTGCGCGATCTGCATGCCGATGATCACCGGATCGATGCACTTGTGCGGCTGCGCGGCATGACCGCCCTTGCCCTTCACCGTCAGGTAGAACTCGTTACTGGAGGCCATTTGCGGGCCGGGCGTCACGCTCATGTGGCCGGACGGGATGCCGGGCCAGTTGTGCATGCCGTAGACGGCGTCCATCGGGCATTGCTCGAACAGGCCGTCCTCGATCATGCGGCGGGCGCCGCCGCCGCCTTCCTCGGCCGGCTGGAAGATCAGGTAGACGGTGCCGTCGAAGTTGCGCTGGCTGGCCAGGTGCCTGGCCGCGCCGAGCAGCATGGCGGTGTGGCCGTCGTGGCCGCAGGCGTGCATCTTGCCGGGATGGCGCGAGGCGTGCGCGAAGGTGTTCACTTCCTGCATGGGCAGCGCGTCCATGTCGGCGCGCAGGCCGATGGCGCGTGACGAGGTGCCGTTGCGGATGATGCCGACCACGCCGGTCACGCCCAGGCCGCGCAGCACCGGGATGCCCCATTCGGTCAGCTTGGCGGCCACCACGTCGGCGGTGCGTTTTTCTTCGTAGCAGAGTTCCGGGTGGGCGTGCAGGTCGCGCCGTATCGCTTGAATCTCGGATTGAAATGCAATGATGGGATCTACCAGTTTCATGCTGCTTCTCCAATATTCTGTTCGCTTGCTTTTTAAGCATCGAGAACAGCCATTGTAGCCCTTGTCCGCTGAGTTAAGCCAGAGCGGGCGCAATGGTTTACGATACGGCATTCCGCATTCGCTACTTTGGATTTCCGACATGACAACCACACAAGTCCGCGCAGCCTGTCCGCTCGACTGCCCCGACACCTGCGCCTTGCTGGTGACGGTGGAAGACGGCGTCGCCACTGCGGTCAAGGGCGATCCCGACCACCCGACCACGGCCGGCGTGCTGTGCACCAAGGTCGCGCGCTACACCGAACGCACCTACCATGAAGACCGCTTGCTGTATCCGCTCAAGCGCGTCGGCAGGAAGGGCGAGGGCAAGTTTGAGCGCATTAGTTGGGAGGAGGCGCTGGACACCATCGCCGGCAAGCTGACCGCCATCGCCGCGCGGGCGCCGGAGGCGATCCTGCCGTACAGCTACTGCGGCACCATGGGCCTGATTCAGGGCGAGTCGATGTCGTCGCGTTTCTTCAACAAACTCGGCGCCTCGCTGCTGGACCGCACCATCTGTGCCACGGCCGGCTTCACCGGCTACAAGTACACGGTGGGCGCCTCGGTCGGCACCGACATGGAGCAGTTCCAGAACGCCAAGCTGCTGATCATCTGGGGCGGCAATCCGATCGCCTCCAATCTGCACTTCTGGACGCGCGCGCAGGAAGCCAAGCGCAATGGCGCGAAGCTGATCGCCATCGATCCATACCGTTCGCTGACGGCGGAGAAGTGCCACCAGCACATCGCGCCGCTGCCGGGCACCGATTCGGCGCTGGCATTGGGCCTGATGCATGTGCTGATCAACGAGGACTTGCTGGACCACGACTACATCGCCAACTACACGCTGGGCTTCGCGCAATTGCGGCAGCGCGCCCAGGAGTGGACGCCGGAACGCACCGCCGCCACCTGCGGCATCACCGCGCAGGAAGTGATCGACCTGGCGCGCCTTTACGGCGGCATGGCGAAGGCCGGCGAACCGGTGGCGATTCGCGCCAACTACGGCGTGCAGCGGGTGCGCGGCGGCGGCATGGCGGTGCGCAATATCGCCTGTCTGCCGGCGCTGGTGGGCGCGTGGCGCCACGCGGCCGGCGGCATGCAGCTGTCGTCCAGCGGCTCCTTCCCGACCAACAAGCCGTGGCTGCAGCGCACCGACCTGCTGAAGAAAATCCCGCGCACCATCAACATGACCACCATCGGCGACGACCTGCTGCGGCCAGCATCGCCGGACTTCGGGCCGGCGGTGCAGGCGCTCATCGTCTACAACTCGAACCCGCTGGCGATCGCGCCGGAGTCGGACAAGGTGATGCGCGGCTTCCTGCGCGAAGACCTGTTCACGGTGGTGCTGGAGCAGTTCCAGACCGACACCGCCGATTACGCCGACATCGTGCTGCCGGCCACCACGCAGCTGGAGCACATCGACGCGCATACCTCCTACGGCCATCTGTACATGATGGCGAATAACCCCGCCATCGCGCCGATGGGCGAGGCTAAGCCGAACACCGAAATCTTCCGCCTGCTGGCGGCGAAGATGGGCTTCGACGACGACTGCTTCAAGGAGTCGGACGACCAGCTGGCGGCGCAGGCCTTCAACACGCGGGACGTGCGCGCCGTCGGTTTGGACTGGGACGCCTTGAAGCGCAAGGGCTGGCAGAAATTGAACATGCCGGCAGCGCCGTTCGCGCAAGGTGGTTTCTTCACGCCGTCCGGCAAGTGCGAGTTCTATTCCGCGCAGATGGAAAAGGATGGTCTCGATCCTTTGCCGGCGTATGTGCCGCCGTATGAATCGGTGGCCAGCAATCCGGCGCTGGCGGCGCGCTATCCGCTGGCGATGATTTCTCCGCCGGCGCGCAACTTCCTCAACTCCACCTTCGTCAACGTCAAGAGCCTGCGAGCGGCGGAGGGCGAGCCGCATCTGGACATCCATCCGGACGACAGCGCGGCGCGTGGCATCGCCGCCGGCGACATGGTCCGCATCTTCAACGACCGCGGCGCCTTTGTGGCCAAGGCGCGCGTGACGGACAAGGCGCGCGCCGGTCTGGTTGTCGGCTTGTCAGTATGGTGGAAAAAGCTCGCCACGGATGGTAAAAACGCCAATGAGGTTACCAGCCAACAGTTGACAGATATGGGCCGCGCGCCGACGTTTTACGATACACTGGTTCAAGTCGAGAAGGTCTCCGCTTGAAGGTGATGTATGCGCAATATTGCACGCCAAATGCTCCGCGCCAGATACTGGCTGGCGCCGGCGTGCGTGGCGGCGATGCTGGCCGGTTGCGCGCAATTCAAGTACTACATGCAGGCCGCGCAGGGCCAGTATTCACTGTGGTCGGACGCCCGTCCGATCGATGACTGGCTGGGCGATCCCGCCACCGATCCCCAGCTGCGCGCGCGCCTCGAAAAAGCCCGCTTGATCCGCAAGTTCGCGGTCAAGGAACTGGGGCTGCCCGATAACGCCAGCTACAAGAACTACGCCGCGCTGTCGCGGCCCTTCGTGCTGTGGAACGTGGTGGCGACGCCGGAACTGTCGCTGCGGCCCATCCAGTGGTGCTTCCCGATCGCGGGCTGCGTCAGCTACCGTGGCTACTACAGCAAGGAAGACGCCATGGCCTACGCCGAGGAACTGCGCAAGGAAGGCAACGACGTGCAGGTGGGCGGCGTGCCGGCGTATTCCACGCTGGGCTGGTTCAGCGATCCGCTGCTGTCGACCTTCATCAATTATTCCGACGCCGAACTGGCGCGCATGGTGTTCCACGAACTGGCGCACCAGGTGGTGTATGTGCCGGGCGATTCGCAGTTCAACGAAGGCTTTGCCACGGCGGTGGAGGAAGCCGGTGTGGCGCGCTGGCTGGAACTGTATGGCACCGATCCGATGCGCGAGGCCTATGCGCGCTACAACGCGCGCCGCCAGGACTTCCTGGCGCTGCTGGTCAAGCACCGCAAGATGCTGGCCGACCTGTACGCCGGCAAGACCAGCACCCGCCACAAGCGCGCCGAGAAGGCGCGCATCTTCCACCACCTGAAGTCCGACTATGCCAGGCTCAAGGAAAGCTGGGGCGGCTACGCCGGTTACGACCGCTGGTTCGCCGAACCGCTGACCAATGCCCAGCTGTCGGCGGTGGCCACCTACCATGATTATCTGCCGGCCTTCCGCGTATTGTTAAAGCAAGAGCGAACGTTCGTGCGTTTTTATGCTGCGGTGCAAAAGATAGCCACGTTGGATACCGCTCAACGCCGACAGCAGTTCGACCTCTTGGGCCGCCCGCCGATGCTCAACGCGGACGACGGCAAGGGAGCGCAACCAACGGCTGGAGGCGCGCCGTGATGTTGCGTTGCCGCATGAAAAGCCGTTAGAACCTCCGTTCTAATTATGGTTAAATGCGCTTGCGGACGGGCTCGCCGCCCGATAGCATCGCATCATCAGCAAGCTTCCCTGACCGGCTCCGCGCGCCGGCCTTACAACGATAATTATTCGAGACAAGAGGCACAGGATGGAGAAAATCTGGTTGCAGTCGTATCCCCCTGGCATGCAGACGTCGGTGGACACGAGTCAGTACCGATCGCTGGTGCAGTTGTTGGAAGAGTCTTTCCACAAGTACGCCAGCCGCAACGCGTATGTTTGCATGGACAAATTCCTTACCTATGCCGAACTTGACGCGTACTCGAAGCAGCTGGGCGCCTGGCTGCAAAGCCGTGGCATGAAGCCGGGCACGCGGGTGGCCATCATGATGCCCAACGTGCTGCAGTATCCGATCGCGATCGCGGCGATCCTGCGCGCCGGCTACACGGTGGTCAACGTCAACCCCTTGTACACGCCGCGCGAGCTGGAGCATCAGCTGAACGACTCGGGCGCCGAGGCCATCCTCATTCTGGAGAACTTCGCCACCACGCTGGAGCAGGTGCTGGTCCGGACCCAGATCAAGCACATCGTGGTTGGCAGCATGGGCGAGATGCTCGGCGGCCTGAAGGGCATGCTGGTGAATTTCGTGGTGCGCAGCGTGAAGAAGCTGGTGCCGGCGTTTTCGCTGCCGAACGCGGTGCGGTTCAAGGACGCGCTGTCGCAGGGCGGCGCCATGAAGCTGACGCCGGTCGAGCGGACGTACACCGATCCGGCCTTCCTGCAGTACACCGGCGGCACCACCGGCGTGGCGAAGGGGGCGACGCTGACGCACCAGAACATCGTCGCCAATGTGCTGCAGACGGAGGCATGGTCGATGCCGGCGCTGCACGGTTCGCACGAGCAGATGCAGATCGTCTGCGCGCTGCCGCTGTACCATATCTTCGCGCTGACCGCGTGCGCGATGTGGGGCATGCGCATGGGCGCGCTGAACATCCTGGTGCCGAATCCGCGCGACATCGGCGGCTTCGTCAAGGAGCTGGCGAAGTACCGCTTCAATATGATTCCGGCGGTGAACACGCTGTACAACGCGCTGCTGAACCATCCGGAGTTCGGCAAGCTGGACTTCTCGGCGCTGAAGATCTGCAATGGCGGCGGCATGGCGGTGCAGCAGGCGGTCAATGACCGCTGGTTGAAGGTGACCGGGGTCTCCATCATCGAGGGCTACGGCTTGTCGGAGACCTCGCCGGTGGCCACCTGTAACCGCGCCGACAACACCGCCTTCACCGGCACCATCGGCCTGCCGGTGCCGGGAACCGACATCGCCATCCTGGACGATGACGGTAACGAGGTGGCGCTGGGCCTGCCGGGCGAGATCGCCATCCGCGGGCCGCAGGTGATGAGCGGCTACTGGAACCGCCCGGACGAAACGGCCAAGGTGATGACCGCCGATGGTTTCTTCAAATCGGGCGACATCGGCGTGATGGACCCGGGTGGCTTCGTCAAGATCGTCGACCGCAAAAAGGACATGATCCTGGTGTCCGGCTTCAACGTCTATCCGAACGAACTGGAGGGCGTGATTGCCGCCCATCCGGGCGTGCTGGAGTGCGCGGTGATCGGCGTGCCGGACGAGCATTCGGGCGAGGCCGTCAAAGTGTTCGTGGTCCGCAAGGACCCGGCGCTGACGCAGGAGGCCCTGATGGCCTACTGCAAGGAACAATTGACCGGCTATAAAAAGCCGAAATACATTGAGTTCCGCGAGGAACTACCCAAAACCAATGTCGGGAAGATTCTGCGGCGCGTGCTGCGCGACGAACCCACCGGCGAGAAGAAAAAGGCTGCATAAAGATGGAAAAGATTTGGCTCAAGTCGTACCCCGAAGGCGTGCCTGCGACCATAGACAGTACCCAGTTCCGTTCGGTCACGCATCTGATGGAGGAATCCTTCCGCAAGTACGCGGACCGCAACGCTTTCGTGTGCATGGATAAATTCCTGACCTACGGCGAGCTGGATCAACTGTCGCAGAAAATCGGCGCCTGGCTGCAGAGCAAGGGCCTGCAACCGGGCGCGCGTGTGGCCATCATGCTGCCGAACGTGCTGCAGTATCCGGTGATCATGGCCGGCATCCTGCGCGCCGGCTATACGGTGGTCAACGTCAACCCGCTGTACACGCCGCGCGAGCTGCAGCACCAGCTGACCGACTCGGGCGCCGAAGCCATCTTCGTGCTGGAGAACTTCGCCACCACGGTGCAGCAGGTGGTGGCGCAGACGGCGGTCAAGCATGTGGTGGTGGCCACCATGGGCGACATGCTGGGCGGGCTGAAAGGCTTCATCGTCAACTTCGTGGTGCGCAATGTGAAGAAGATGGTGCCGGCGTTCTCGCTGCCCGGTTCGCTGTCGTTCAAGCAGGTGCTGGCCGAGGGCACCGGCAAGACGCTGCAGCCGGTCAAGCAGGGGCACGACGACATCGCCTTCCTGCAATACACCGGCGGCACCACCGGCGTGTCGAAGGGTGCGATCCTGCTGCACCGGAACATCATCGCCAACGTGCTGCAGAACGAAGCGTGGCTGCAGATGAAGGGCGGCGGCGAGCAACTGGTGTTTGTCAGCGCGCTGCCGTTGTACCACATCTACTCGCTGACGATCAGCGGCTTCATGAGCATCCGCACCGGCGGCCTGAGCTTGCTGATTCCGAATCCGCGCGACATCCCCGGCTTCGTCAAGGAGCTGGCCAAGTACAAGGTCACGGTGCTGCCTGCGGTCAACACGTTGTATAACGCGCTGCTGAACAATCCCGAATTTGCCAAGCTGGACTTCTCGTCCTACAAGCTGTGCAACGGCGGCGGCATGGCGGTGCAGAAGGGCGTGGCCGAGCGCTGGCTGAAGGTGACCGGCACGCCGATCATCGAAGGCTACGGCTTGTCGGAGACCTCGCCGGTGGCGACGGCCAACCGGGTCGACATCAAGGAATTCACCGGCACCATCGGCCTGCCGATTCCATCGACGGACGTGGCGATCCTGGACGACGACGGCAAGGAACTGCCGCTGGGCGCGACCGGCGAAATCGCCATTCGCGGCCCGCAGGTGATGGCCGGCTACTGGAACCGTCCGGAGGAGACCGCCAAATCGATGACCGCCGACGGCTTCTTCAAGACCGGCGATATCGGCGTGATGAACAGCGAGGGCTACACCAAGATTGTCGACCGCAAGAAAGACATGATCATCGTCTCCGGCTTCAACGTCTACCCGAACGAAGTGGAGGAAGTGGTGGCGTCGCATCCGGGCGTGCTGGAAGTGGCTTGCATCGGCGTGCCGGACAAGAACTCGGGCGAAGCGGTGAAGCTGTTCGTGGTGCGCAAGGACCCGAATCTGACGGCTGAGCAGATCCTCGACTACTGCAAGCACGAGCTGACGGCCTACAAAAAGCCGAAGTACATCGAATTCCGCGACGAGCTGCCGAAGACCAACGTCGGCAAAATCCTGCGCCGCCAACTGCGCGACGAAAAGCCTGCGGCCTGAAACTAAAACCCGGTGTCAGGTCTGACAATCGCACACGGGCTCAACTGCGTAGCAGTTGAGCCCGTGTGCGATTGTCAGACCTGACACCGTTTATTATGAAGGTCGCGGCGCGGGTGATGGGGCTGGCGTTGTTGTGGACGTCACTCAGCGCCATGAAGTACGCTGTGGTGTCGGTCGGCGTGATGGTCAGCAGCATGTAGCCGCGCTTGTCGCTACGGCCGTATTTGATCGCGGGATTCATGCGCACGTATTGCTCGGTGCGCGTCTGCGGGCGCGATGGCGAGGTGATCGATGTGCCGCACAGCTCGGTGGCGATGACTGGATTGCCGGCGCTGCGCGGGCGCGTGGGGTTGCGTGTCAGCTCGCTGGCGAAGAAGCTGTGCACGTCACCCGACAGTACCAGCGGGTTGCTGGCGCGGCTGGTGTGCAGCGTGTCCATCAGGTGCTGGCGCGCGGCGGGGTAGCCATCCCAGCCGTCTGTCCAGAAGCGGCCATCGCCTTCTTTCAAGATCGGTAGCTGGCTGTTCTGTGCCATCAGCGTTTGCTGGGCCAGGATGTTCCAGCGCGCCGGCGATGCGCTCAGTCCTTGGGCCAGCCATTGTTCCTGTTCTTTTCCCAGCATGGTGCGGCGCTTGTCCTTGAGCGCCGGGCAGGCGCGCAGCGGCACGGAGTTGGAGCCGCCGCGCCCTTTGGGTTCGCACGCGAGATGGGCGCGGTACTGGCGGTCGTCCAGCACGTGGAAGCGCGCCAGCTTGCCCCAGTCGTAGCGCTGGTAGATGCGCATGTGGGTGAAGTTGGCCGGCCGGGCGCGCAGCGGCATGTGTTCGTAGAAGGCTTGATACGCGGCGGCGCGGCGTTCGATGAAACGCGGGTCGAGACGTTCGTCACGGTCGTTGGCGTAGTCGTTGGCGACTTCGTGATCGTCCCAGGTGACGATCCATGGCGCGGCCTGGTGCGCGGCTTGCAGGTCGCGGTCCGTTTTGTATTGGGCGTAGCGCGCGCGGTAGTCGGCCAGCGTGAAGCTTTCGGCGACGCGTACCGCCGATGTCGGGTGCCGCAACTGGTAGGGGCCCCATTCGTAGATGTAGTCGCCGAGGAAGGCCACCAGATCCGGCGCGGCGGCGGTGATGTGGCGGTGCGCGGCGTAGGTGCCGAATTCCCAGTGCTGGCAGGAGGCTACGGCCAGCTTGAGCTGCTTCGGCATGCTGCCGGCGGCGGGCGCGGTGCGGGTGCGGCCCACGGGGCTGACGGCATCGCCCAGCATGAAGCGGTACCAGTACCAGCGGTCCGGCCGCAAACCGGTGACGTCGACGTGGACGCTGTGCGCCAGCTCGGGCGCGGCGCTGGCCGAGCCTTTGGCGACGACGCGGCGGAAGTTTTCGTCCTCCGCCATTTCCCAGCGCACGCTCAGGGCCAGCGCCGGCATGGCGGCGGCGTTGAGCGGATCGTACAGAATGCGGGTCCAGAGGATGACGGCGTCCGGCAACGGTGAGCCTGAGGCGACGCCAAGACTGAACGGATAGGTGTTGCCGCTCTCGCGCGCGGCGACGCGGTTCTGCGCCAGCGCGGCGGTACTGGCGCTGGCGCTGGTCAGCACCGCCGCGCTGAGCGCCGACAGGCGGCCGGTGGTGGCGAGGAAGATGCGGCGTTGTTCATCCATGCGGCGGCCGCCGGGCTTCAGCGATGCATCAGCGTTTCAATCGGCGGCACCTTGCGCGGCTTGCGGTCGGAGTCGGTGGCGACGTAGGTCAGTGTGGCTTCGGTCACCTTGACGGTGTCCGCCTGCAGGCGGTTGCGTTCCGCGTACACTTCGACCTGCACGGTGATGGACGTATTGCCAACCTTGACAATATCAGCATAGAACGACAGCAGGTCGCCGACGAACACCGGGTTCTTGAACACGAACGAATTGACCGCGATGGTGGCCACGCGGCCATTGGCGCGGCGCGTCGCCGGCAGCGAGCCGGCGATGTCCACCTGGGCCATGATCCAGCCGCCAAACACGTCGCCGTAGACGTTGGCGTCGGACGGCGCCGGCATCATGCGCAGTTCCGGCATCTTCCCGGCGGGCAGGCCGCGATTGATGGTGGTGACGGCGTTTGGGGCGGTGGTTTCGGGCGTGGTCATCTTAAAATCTCTTCAGGGGCTACAATGAGTAGGATTGAACCATAAAACGTTATTATCCACCATGCGCCGTTACGCCGATTCCCCGCCAGCTCCCGCCAGCACTGCCTCATCCCGCAGCGATTTTTCCACCCTGAGAACCCTGCTGCCTTATTTGTGGGTCTACAAATGGCGCGTGGCGCTGGCGCTGGGCTGCCTGGTCGGCGCCAAGCTGGCCAACGTCGGCGTGCCGGTGGTGATGAAGAAGCTGATCGATGCGCTGACCATCACGCCTTCCCATCCGCAAGCCTTGCTGGTGCTGCCGCTCGGCGCGCTGGTGGCGTATGGCATGCTGCGCGTGTCGACCACCGTGTTCACCGAGCTGCGCGAGTTCCTGTTCGCGCGGGTGACGCAGCGCGCCGTGCGCACCATCGCGCTGCAGGTGTTCCGTCATCTGCATGCGCTGTCGCTGCGCTTCCATCTTAATCGCCAAACCGGCGGCATGACGCGCGATATTGAGCGCGGCACGCGCGCCGTCGGTTCGCTGATTTCCTACACGCTGTTTAACATCCTGCCGACGCTGGTGGAGATCACGCTGGTGCTGGGCTACCTGGTGACGCACTACGATATCTGGTTCTCGGTGATTACGCTAGTGGCGCTGGTGTCGTACATCTGCTTCACCATCATCATCACCAACTGGCGCACGCACTTCCGCCGCAGCATGAATGAGATGGATTCGAAGGCCAATACCAAGGCGATCGATTCGCTTATCAACTATGAGACGGTCAAATACTTCGGAAACGAAGAGTACGAGGCCCGGCGCTACGACGAGGGCTTGCAGAGCTACGAGAGCGCTGCGGTCAAGTCGCAAACTTCGCTGTCGCTGCTGAACACCGGGCAGTCGATGATCATCGCGATTGCGGTGACGCTGATTTTGTGGCGTGCCACCGTCGGCGTCATTGACGGCAAGATGACGCTGGGCGATCTGGTGCTGGTCAACGCCTTCATGATCCAGCTGTACATTCCGCTGAACTTCCTCGGCGTGATCTACCGCGAAATCAAGCAAAGCCTGGCCGACATGGAGAAGCTGTTCTCGCTGCTGGACCAGAACCGCGAGATCGCCGACGCCAAAGATGCGCGGCCACTGGTCACGCACGGCGCCGAGGTGCGCTTCAATCATGTGGACTTCAGCTACGATCCGAAGCGCCAGATTCTGTTTGATGTGGACTTCACCATCGCGCCGGGCACCACGACGGCGGTGGTGGGGCACAGCGGCTCCGGCAAATCCACCTTGTCACGTCTGCTGTTCCGCTTCTATGAGGTGAACAGCGGCGGCATCACCATCGACGGCCAGGATCTGCGCGCGCTGACGCAGGATTCAGTGCGTCATGCGATCGGCATCGTGCCGCAGGATACGGTGCTGTTCAACGACACCATCGAATACAACATCGCCTACGGCAAGACGGGCGCTACGCATGACGAGATCGTGGCCGCCGCGCGCGCCGCGTCGATCCATGATTTCATCGACAGTCTGCCGGATGGCTACAAAACCATGGTCGGCGAGCGTGGTCTGAAGCTTTCCGGCGGCGAGAAGCAGCGCGTGGCGATCGCCCGCACGCTGCTGAAGAATCCCGCCATCCTGATCTTCGACGAGGCCACGTCCGCGCTGGACTCCAAAGCCGAGCAGGCGATCCAGGCGCAGCTGAAGGAAATCTCGCGCACCCGCACCACCATGGTGATCGCGCACCGCCTGTCGACCGTGGCCGACGCGCAGCAGATCATCGTGCTCGATCACGGCCGTATTGTCGAACGGGGTACGCATCAATCGCTATTGGCAGCGAACGGACTGTATGCTCAAATGTGGGAACGCCAGCAAGCCAGGGCGGATGAAGAGGATGTGCTAACCGAAGGAGCTGACCAATGAAGTCTCGTTTTGTGCTGGGTGCTGTCACCGCCATGCTGGCGTGCGTGCAAAGTGCGTATGCCGCCGATCCGACGGAGCCGCAATTCCGTGCCCTGTACAAGGAGCTGGTCGAAACCAATACCACGCTGTCCGCCGGCAGCTGCACGCTGGCCGCTGAACGCATCGCCGCGCGCCTGAAGACGGCGGGCTTCCCAGAGGCGGACCTGCACCTGTTTGCCGATCCGGCGCATCCGAAAGAGGGCGGTCTGGTGGCCGTCCTGCCGGGCCGCGATCCGAAGGCGAAAGCCATCCTTCTGCTGGCGCACATCGACGTGGTGGAAGCCAAGCGTGAAGACTGGGTGCGCGATCCGTTCACGCTGATCGAGGAAGACGGCAAGTTCTACGCGCGCGGCGCGCTGGACGACAAGGCCCAAGCGGCCATCTGGGCCGATTCGCTGGTGCGCTTCAAGCAGGAAGGCTACCAGCCGCGCCATACGCTGAAGATGGCGCTGACGTGCGGCGAGGAGACCGCCGGCGCCTTCAACGGCGCCGAGTGGCTGACCAAGAACCGCCGTGAATTGATCGATGCCGCCTATGCGCTGAACGAGGGCGCCGGCGGCGAGTTGAATGAGGCCGGCCGGCGCGTGTCGATGACGGTGCAGGCGGGCGAGAAGGTGGCGCAGAACTACCGGCTGGAAGTGACCAATCGCGGCGGCCACAGTTCGCGTCCGATGAAGGACAACGCGATCTACCATCTGGCCGGTGCGCTGGAGAAAATCCAGGGCTATGAGTTCCCGATCCAGCTGACCGATGGCAGCAAGGGTTATCTGAACGCGATGTCGAAGATCCAGCTGGCCGCCGGCCACAAGGAGGTCGCCGACGCCATGCTGGCGGTGGCGAAGAATCCCGCCGATGGCAAGGCCGTCAAGCTGGTGTCCGACGCCAGCCCGAGCTGGGCGGCGATGCTGCACACCACCTGTGTGGCGACCATGCTGGACGCCGGCCATGCCACCAACGCCCTGCCGCAGCGCGCCCGCGCCAACATCAACTGCCGCATCTTCCCCGGCGTGACGCAGGAGACGGTGCGCGAGGCGCTGGTCAAGGCGGTCAACGACCCGGCGGTGAAGGTGGAGACGCTGGAGATCCGTGGCGAGAACTCGGCGCCGCCACCGCTGACGCGCGCCATCATGGCGCCGGTGGAGAAGCTGACGCAGAAGATGTGGCCCGGCGTGCCGGTGATGCCGATCCTGCAGTCCGGCGCCACCGATGGCCAGTTCCTCAACGCGGCCGGCATTCCGACCTATGGCATCAGCGGTATCTTCCTGACGCCGGACCTGGGCAATATCCACGGCCTCAATGAGTACATCGGCGTGCAGTCGTTGATGGAAGGGCGCACCTTCCTGCACGAACTGGTGAAAATCTACGCCGAGCAGATTTAAACCAGTGCGCGCTATATAACGTCGCGCATCTTCAGCGTACCTGCGCCCGCGCTGTCGATGCCGGGTTGCAGGCTGACCAAGCCGCCGAACACATTGTGGTGCAGGCCGGAATCGATTCTGTGCAAACGCTCCGCCTGCTTGATATGCGCCGCCGCAAAGCGCATCATGGCTACTCGGATTACCCTTCGATGACATTGCACACCTCGGAGGACTTATGTCTGAATTCTATAAATACTTCAAAGAAAATATGGACGCGCCGGGCCTGCCTGCACCGGAAACCCTGTTTGGTAATGCCCAATTGGCGCTCGGGGCCGCGACGGCGCTTATCGGGCTGTTGGAGCGGTTCGGCAAACGTGTGACGGTTCGGGAAATGATAGGTGCCGGCCTGAGGGGCGAAAAGCTTGCGGTGATCGGGGCAATGAGCGCCGCGTATTATGTGGGGGCCGTTATTGGCAGCATTGCAGTGGCCACCGGGCGTAGCCTTGCAGGTGGCACATCGATCGCGGATGTGCTGCTCGACGCCCAGATGAATCATTTGCATCGTCCCTGGCTACCGGGCGTGCTGGTGCGCCATCCTGAGATTTATAAGCGGAGGAGCAAATGAAAGATGGCTTGATGTTGTTGCTTACCGGGGTGGCTTGTGCTGTCGGCGCGGCGCTGTTCTTCAAAATATTCGGTAGCGACGCGCTGAACATCATCGTTCTGCTGGCGCTGGCCGGCACGATCGGCGACAACTTCCGCCTGCGCCGCCGGCTGCGGGAAATGGGCGCCAAGCCAGAGGGCAAGCGAACCTGGTTGTAAAGACGAAAAAAAGCCACCGCGAACGGTGGCTTGCTGGTCTCCGCTTACGCGGCTTCTTTCGGCGGGTCCATCTCGCCTTCCCATTTGGCGACGACCGCAGTGGCGATGCCGTTGCCGATGACGTTGGTCGCCGAGCGCGCCATGTCGAGGAAGTGGTCGATGCCCAGCAGCAGCAGCATGCCGGCTTCCGGAATGTTGAACTGGCCCAGCGTGGCGGCAATCACCACCAGCGAGGCGCGCGGCACGCCGGCCATGCCCTTCGAGGTCAGCATCAGCACCGCCATCATCGTCAGCTGCTGACCCAGCGACATTTCAATGCCGTAGGCCTGGGCGATGAACACGGTGGCGAAGGTGCAGTACATCATCGAGCCGTCCAGGTTGAACGAGTAGCCGATCGGCAGAACGAACGAGGCGATGCGGTTGCGCACGCCGAAACGCTCCAGGCCTTCCAGCGTTTTCGGATACGCCGCTTCGCTCGACGCGGTCGAGAAGGCCAGCAGCGCCGGGCTGCGCATCTCTTTCATCAGCGCGAAGACGCGGCCCTTCAGGAACAGGAAGCCGATGAAGATCAGCAAGGCCCACAGCAGCGCGATGCCGAAGTAGAACTCGGCCATGAACACGCCATACGTCGACAGCACGCCCAGGCCGCTCTTGGCGATGGTGCCGGCCACCGCCGCGAATACGGCGAACGGCGCGAACATCATCACGTAGCCGGTGACTTTCAGCATCACGTGGGCGACGCCCTCCAGCGCCTCGATCAGCACGTTGGCTTTCTGGCCGATGGCGGCGGCCGCCGAACCGAAGAACAGCGAGAAGATCACGATCTGCAGGATTTCGTTCTTGGCCATGCCGTCGACGATGGACGACGGCACCAGGTGGGTGACGAAGTCCTTCAGCGTCAGGCTGGACGTGGCCAGGTCGGCCTTGGCGGCGGTGGCCGCCATGTGGCCCAGCAGCGCGTCGCCCGGACGGAAGATGTTGACCAGCACCAGGCCCAAACTCAGCGACATCACCGAGGCGATGAAGAACCAGCCCAGCGTCTTGACGCCGACCCGGCCGACCGCCGTGGCGTCGCCCATCTTGGCGATGCCGCACACCAGCGTGGAGAACACCAGCGGCGCGATGATCATCTTGATCAGCCGCAGGAACAGCGTGGTGATCAGCGCCATGGTGTCGGCGAAGCCGGTCGGATTGGCCAGGTTGGTGTTGGCGACGTAGCCGGTGATGATGCCGATGGCGAGACCAATCAGGATGTAGGTGGTCAAGCGGCTTTGTTTGTTCATATTTTCGGGTTCCCTGTGGTAGTGTCTCTCTGGGCCTGCGCAACGGGCGGGATGGCCGCCGCTGCGTTCTTGTTTGCGTAGGCGACAGCCGGTTTGGAGTGCGCCGGCTGCTGAAACTATTGGCAAGTTCCGCAGTATCCTTGTGGGCCGGGGCGCTGTCAAGCGCGTCGCCGCGCCGCGCCCGGCCGGACCGAATAATCTATTTTCCTATGATCGATATCAACAACGTCAGCAAGTGGTTCGGGGCATTTCAGGTGCTCAGGGAATGCAGCACCCACGTCGAGAAGGGCGCCGTGACGGTGATTTGCGGCCCGTCCGGCTCCGGCAAGTCCACGCTGATTAAGGCCGTCAACGGGCTGGAACCGTTCCAGCAAGGCGCTATTATCGTCGACGGCACCTCGGTCGGCGCTCAAGCCACGGATTTGCCGGCGCTGCGGGCGCGTCTCGGCATGGTGTTCCAGAACTTCGAGCTGTTTCCCCATCTGTCGGTGCGCCAGAACCTGACGCTGGCGCAGATCAAGGTGCTGGGCCGCGGCGAGGAGGAGGCCAGCGCGCGCGGCCTGTTGTATCTGGACCGCGTGGGCCTGCTGGCGCAGCAGGACAAATTCCCCGCCCAGCTGTCCGGCGGGCAGCAGCAGCGGGTGGCGATCGCCCGCGCGCTGGCCATGGACCCGATCGCCATGCTGTTCGACGAACCGACTTCCGCGCTGGACCCGGAGATGATCAACGAGGTGCTGGAGGTGATGGTCGGCCTGGCGCAGGATGGCATGACCATGATGGTGGTCACCCACGAGATGGGCTTTGCCCGCAAGGTGGCGCAGCGGGTGGTGTTCATGGACCAGGGGGCGATTCTGGAAGAGGTGCCCACGGAGGAGTTCTTCCAGGCGCCGCGCACGGAACGCGCCCGCGACTTTTTGGCCCGTATTATTCACTGATGAATGCACGATGAAGATTTCTGTTGAGCAATTAAGTGGCGCGATGCTGGCGCTGGGACTGTTGAGTGCCGCCCATGCGGCCGACAAAATCGCTGCCGATCTGGTGCTGACCAAGGCGACCCTGATCGATGTGGCGGCCGGCAAGACGGTCACGGGCAAATCGGTGGTGCTCAAGGGCGATACGATTCTGGCGGTGGTGGATGATAAGCAGTTGTCCAATTATGCCGCCAAGAAAATTATCAGCCTGCCGGGCAAGTATGTGATGCCGGGGCTGTGGGATACCCATGTGCACTTTGGCGGCGGGCCGGCGCTGATCGACGAGAACAAGCATCTGCTGGCGCTGCATCTGGCATATGGCATCACCACCGTGCGCGATTGCTCGGGCGATTTGCCGGATACCGTGCTGCAGTGGCGTGAGCAGATCAATGCGCGTCAGTTGGAAGGGCCGACCATCTTCACGTCCGGCGCCAAGCTGGAGGGTTACAAGCCGCTGTGGAAGGGCACGATCGAGGTCGGCACGCCGGAAGAGATCAGCAAGGCGCTGGACCGGCTGCAGGCGCAGAAGGTGGACTTCGTCAAAATTACCGAGAATACGCTGAAGCCGGAGATGTATCTGGAGGCGCTGCGTCAGGCCAGGCAGCGGGGCATGCGCACCTCGGGCCACATTCCGGTGCAGCTCACCCTGGCCACGATGTTCGATGCGGGCCTGGGCACGGTGGAGCACCAGTCCTACCTGCTGCGCGCGGCCACGCCGAAGGAGACGGCGCTGACCGCGCAGGTGGCGGCCGGCACGCTGAGCGGGCGTGAGGCCGTGAAGCAGAGCCTGGCTTCTTATGATGAGGCGACGGCGCGTGCGTCGTTCCGCTACATGGCGTCCAAGGGCACGGCGGTGGTGCCGACCCTGTCGGTGTCGCGCGTGGTGGCGTATCTGGATCAGGACGACCACTCGCACGATGAGGCCTTGCAGTATATCGGCAAGGGCTTGCGCGCCACCTACGACTGGCGCGTGCGGCGCGCGGCGCAGGATGACGCGGCGGCGATCGCGCATCGCAAGGCGGTGTTTGAGAAATCGGCCTCGCTGCTGCCGATTCTGCAGCAGGAGGGCGTCAGCATCATCGCCGGTACCGATGCCGGTTTTTTGAATTCCTACGATTATCCGGGCCAGGCCTTGCATGACGAGATAGGCCTGTACGTGAACTATGGCCTGACGCCGGCGCAGGCCTTGCAGACCGCGATCATCAACGGCCCGCGTTTCCTGGGCAAGCAGGACCGCTACGGCGCGCTGGCAGCCGGCAACGCGGCCGACGTGCTGGTGCTGGACGCCAATCCGCTGCGGGACATCTCGGCCACGCGCCAGATCCGCACCGTGATCAGCCACGGCAACCTCTACGACCGCGCCCGTCTCGACCAAATCCTGGCCGACACCAAAGCCTGGGCCGCGCAGACCAAGGCGGAATAAACAGCGTCGCTAATCGTAATGCGTCCACATGCGCAATTCGACGCCCAATCCTCGGCGGAGACCTGCACTGCGTTGTTGCGCTTGCCGGTGATCGTGACCGGAGCATGGCTGGCGGCGGCTTCGTCGACCAGCTTATAAAGCCGGGCGCGGGCACCGCGACGAGGTAAAATGTCGGCTATTCGCATTTGATAGCCTGAAAACCTGCCGCCATGTCCGATCTTGCAACCACTCCCGACAGCATCACCCTCCTCCGTCCAGACGACTGGCACCTGCATCTGCGCGATGGCGCGACGCTGGCCAGCGTGCTGCCGCACAGCGCGCGCCAGTTCGGCCGCGCCATCGTGATGCCGAACCTGAAACCGCCGGTCACCACCGCCGCCGCCGCCATCGCCTACCGCGAACGCATTCTGGCGGCGCTGCCGGAGGGCATGAACTTCGAGCCGCTGATGACGCTTTACCTGACCAACAACACGCAGCCGGATGAAATCCTGCGCGCGCAGGAAAGCGGCGTGGTGCACGCGGTCAAGCTGTACCCGGCCGGCGCCACCACCAACTCGGACGCCGGCGTCACCGACCTGGCCAACTGCTACAAGGTGCTGGAGAAGATGCAGGAAGTCGGCATGCCATTCCTGGTGCACGGCGAAGTGACCGACCAGGACATCGACCTGTTCGACCGCGAGGCGCTCTTCATCGAGCGCGTGATGCGCCCGCTGCGCCGTGATTTCCCGGCGCTGAACATCGTGTTCGAGCACATCACCACCAAGCACGCCGCGCAGTACGTGGCCGAAGCCGAAGGCCCGATCGCCGCCACCATCACCGCGCACCACCTGCTGTACAACCGCAACGACATCTTCAAGGGCGGCATTCGTCCGCACTACTACTGCCTGCCGGTGCTGAAGCGTGAAGAGCACCGCCTGGCGCTGGTGACCGCCGCGACCAGCGGCGACGAGCGCTTCTTCCTCGGCACCGATTCGGCGCCGCACGCGCAAGGCGCCAAGGAAGCCGCCTGCGGTTGCGCCGGTTGCTATACCGCGCTGCACGCGATGGAGCTGTACACCGAAGCCTTCGAGCGCGCCGGTGCGCTGGACAAGCTGGAAGCCTTCGCCAGCCTGAATGGTCCGGCCTTCTACAACCTGCCGGTCAATCAGGACACCATCACGCTCAAGCGCGAGCAGTGGACGCTGCCCGAAGCGCTGCCGCTGGCCGACCAGCGGGTCATTCCCCTCAACGCCGGCGAAACCATCAACTGGAAGATGGTGTAAGCAGTGCTGGAGTTGATCGACTGGTCGCGTCCCTGGTACGAATCGGTACGCGACGCTGCCAGCCGGTTGTCGGCGCAGACGCATTTCCGCGATGGGTTCTGTGCGCAGGCCGCCGCGCTGGGCCTGCGCAATCATCTCGGCCTGCCGATCTCCTTTGTACCGCAGGAGGATCTGCCGGAGGGCACGGCCTACGAGGAACATATCGGCGCCACCGGCGGCGTGCCGACGCGCGACAACTTCCACGATTTCTTCAACGGCCTGGTATGGCTGACTTTCCCGCGCATTAAAGTGCAGCTGAACGCCTTGCAGGCGGCGCAGATCGCGCGCGACGGCGTGGGCAAGTCGCGCGGGCCGGCGCGCGATGGCGCCACCATCTTCGATGAAAACGCCGCGCTGCTGGTGGTGCGCGATAGCGTCGACGGGCAGATGCTGATCGATGCGCTGCGCGAGCATCGCTGGCACGAGGCGTTTGTCGAGCGCCGCGCGCAATGGGGCGCGGCGGCGCAGGTCTGGCTGTTCGGCCATGCGCTGATGGAGAAGCTGGTGGCGCCGCGCAAGGCGATCACCGCGCACACGCGCATCGTGCTTGCCGATGAGCGCTTCTTCACGTTGACGCACGATGCGCGCCGCGCATGGATCGACGCGCGCGTGGCGCGGGAGTTGGCCGAGCAGGGACTGGACACGTCCGCGTTCACGCCGATGCAGGCGCTGGGCGTGCCGGGCTGGTGGCCGGAGCAGGACGCCGCCTTCTACGCCGACACAACGGTGTTCCGGCCCAAGCGCGCAAGCGGCGAAGCGCAGTAGAATAGCCATTCCAACATCAACCAACACGCCGCCGACGCGGCAGAAAGAGCACGCCATGACGCAGCCGATTCGCTGGGGTATTCTGGGGACGGGCAGAATCGCCCGGGATTTCGCCACCGCCTTGCGGGACACGCCCGGCGCAACACTGGCGGCGGTTGCGTCACGCACCGTAGATAGCGCTACCAAGTTCGGCCAGGAGTTTGCCGCCGAGCGCTTTCACGGCAGCTACCAGGCGCTGGCCGACGATCCCGAGGTGGACGTCGTCTATATCGCCACGCCGCATCCGATGCACCATGAGAATGCGCTGATGTGCCTCAACGGCGGCAAGGCGGTGCTGGTGGAGAAGTCGTTCACCATGAACCGCCGCCAGGCCGAGGACATCATCCGTCTGGCGCAAGCGAAGCGCTTGTTCGTCATGGAGGCGATGTGGACGCGCTTCATGCCGGCCGTGGCGGAAGCCAAACGCATCGTCGACAGCGGCGAGATCGGCAAGCCGGCGCACGTCAGCGCCGATTTCGGCTTCACCTCGAACGCGGGGCCGGAGCACCGCCTGTTCGCGCCGGCGCTGGGCGGCGGCGCGCTGCTGGATCTGGGCATTTATCCGCTGTCGATGTCGTCGTTCTTCCTCGGTGCGGTGGCGGGCGTGAAGGCGCAGGCGGAGATGACCGACACCGGCGTCGACATGCAGACCGCGTTCACGCTGACGCACGAAGGCGGCGCCGTATCGTCGTGCGCCTGCAGCCTGCGTGCGCGCACGCCGACCGAGTTGACCATCTCCGGCACCAAGGGCTTTGTGCGGCTGCACGACCGCTTCCACAACGCCGACAGCTTCACCGTCACGGTGGTCGATGGCGCCTCGCGCAGCGAGCGCACGGTGACGCTGCCCAAGAGCGGCAATGGCTACACGCACGAGGCGCAGGAGGTGGGGCGCTGCCTGCGCGCGGGGCTGATCGAAAGCCCGGTGATGCCGCATGCGGAAACGCTGGCCATCATGGGCACGCTGGACGAGATCCGCGCGCAGATCGGCCTGCGCTATCCGGCCGACGCCTGAGCAAGGCCGGCACGAACTGGTTACAATCAACGGATACCAATTCAACAACAGGGACAGATCATGTTCGTCGCCGAGCGCGCTCCCACACTCAAGACCGTGCTGCTGGCCACCGGCGTCGTGCTGACGCTGGCGATGGGCGTGCGGCACGGCTTCGGCTTCTGGATGCAGCCGATCTCGCAGGCCAACGGCTGGACGCGCGAGACCTATTCGCTGGCGCAGGCCATGCAGAACCTGATGTGGGGCGCCATCGGCCCGTTCGCCGGCATGGCGGCGGACCGTTTCGGTACCATGCGCGTGGTGCTGGTCGGCGCCATTTCATACATGCTTGGGCTGGTGTGGATGGCGACCATCACGCAACCCACCTTGTTCGTGCTGGGCTCCGGGTTGTTGATCGGTGTCGGATTGGCGTGTACCGCGTTTGGCGCGGTGAGCGGCATCATCGGCCGCGTGGCGCCGGTGGAAAAACGCTCGTGGGCGTTCGGTATCTCGGGCGCCGCCAGCTCGTTTGGACAGTTCATGATGATGCCGGTCGAGCAGCAACTGATATCGGCGGTGGGCTGGCAGAACGCCTTCTACATCCTGGGCGCCTTGCTGGTGCTGCTGATGGTGCCGATGGCTTTTCATCTGCGCGAGCCGGCGGTGGCGCATGCGCATGGTCCGCAGCAAAGCATCCGCGAAGCGGCGGGCGAGGCGCTGCGCAATCGCTCCTTCCTGTTGCTGGTGGCGGGCTACTTCGTGTGCGGCTTCCAGGTGGTGTTCATCGGCGTGCACCTGCCGGCGTACCTCAAGGACAAAGGCATCGGCGATGCCGGCGTCGCGGTGCTGGCGCTGGCGCTGATCGGCTTGTTCAACATCTTCGGCTCGTACTACGCCGGCAAGCTGGGCGGGCGCCTGCCGAAACGCCATTTGCTGTCGACGATTTACTTCGCGCGTTCCGTGGTGATTTCGCTGTTCCTGCTGGCGCCGTTGATGCCGCTGTCGGTGTACCTGTTTGCGGCGGCGATGGGCGTGCTATGGCTGTCGACGGTGCCGCTGACGAACGGCATCATCGCCGGCGTGTTTGGCGTCAAGCACATGTCGATGCTGGCGGGGATGGTGTTCTTCTCGCACCAGCTGGGCAGCTTCCTGGGCGTCTGGCTGGGCGGCTACCTGTACTCGACCACCGGCAGCTACGACATCGTGTGGGGCATCGCGATCGCGCTGGGCGTCATGGCCGGGCTGATCAACCTGCCGATCAACGAGCGCCCGCTGGTGCGCGCGCAGGCGGCATGATGAAAACCTGGCTGCCGCGCGCCGCCATCGCCGCCGTGCTGGCGCTGGTATTCGCCGCCTACCTGCGGCCAGACTTCGTGGTGGACCTCGCCAACCGCATCGACCTCTGCTTCTAACCCGGTAACCCCGGGGTTACACCTTGAGGAATTCTTCGCGGCCGCCCAGCCAGCGGGCGAGGTGGGCTTCGACCGTGGCGGCTTTTTCGGGGGTGTTGGCGTGCAGTAGTTCGTGGGCGACGTCGCGCGCCTGGTCGACCAGCCAGCCGTCCGTCTCCAGATCGGCGAAACGCAGCATGGCCTGGCCGGACTGGCGCGCGCCGAGGAATTCGCCGGGGCCGCGGATCTCCAAGTCGCGACGGGCGATTTCGAAGCCGTCGGTGGTCTCACGCATGGTCATCAGGCGCTGTTTGGCGATCTGGCCCAGCGGGCTTTGATACAGCAGCAGGCACACCGACGCCGCCGAGCCCCGGCCTACGCGGCCACGCAGCTGGTGCAGCTGCGACAGGCCGAAGCGCTCGGCGTGCTCGATCACCATCAGCGAGGCGTTGGGCACGTCGACGCCGACTTCAATCACCGTCGTGGCGACCAGCACCTGCATGTCGTTGGCGATGAAGGCGTCCATCACTTCCTGCTTTTCCGCCGCCTTCAATCGACCGTGCACCAGGCCGACATGCAGATCGGGCAGCGCTTCGGCCAGCAGGGCGTGCGTATCGGTGGCGGTTTGCAGTTGCAGCGCTTCCGATTCTTCGATCAGCGGACAGACCCAGTAGACTTGCCGCCCTTCCTGCGCGGCGGCGTGTACGCGCTCGATCACTTCGTCGCGGCGATTCTGGTCGATGGTGCGGGTGACGATCGGGCTGCGTCCCGGCGGCAGCTCGTCGATCACCGACACTTCCAGGTCGGCGTAGTAGGTCATGGCCAGCGTGCGCGGAATCGGCGTGGCCGACATCATCAGTTGGTGCGGCACCGCGCCTTCGACGCCTTTGTTGCGCAGCACCAGGCGCTGGCCGACGCCGAAGCGGTGCTGCTCGTCGACGATCACCAGCCCGAGGTTTTCAAACGTCACCACCTCCTGCAGCAGCGCGTGGGTGCCGACCACCAGCCGCGCTGCGCCGGATTCGATCATGTCGTAGGCGGCCTGCTTGTCCTTTTTTTTCAGGCTGCCGCTGAGCCATGCGACCTTGACGCCCAGCGGTTCCATCCACGCGGCGATTTTGCGGAAGTGCTGCTCGGCCAGGATTTCGGTCGGCGCCATCAGCGCGGCCTGGTAGCCGCTGTCGATCGCCTGCGCCGCCGCCAGCGCGGCGACCACGGTCTTGCCGCTGCCGACGTCCCCTTGCAACAGGCGCTGCATCGGGAACGGCTGGCGCAGGTCGTCGCGGATCTCGTTCAGCACTTTTTGCTGGGCGCGGGTCAGCTTGAAGGGCAGGGCTTCCTGGAAGCCGGCCGATAGCGCGCCGATCACTGTCAGCGCCGGCGAGCCTTTGGCGCGGCGTGCGCGCTGGGCGCGTTTCAGCGACAGCTGCTGCGCCAGCAGTTCGTCGAACTTGACGCGCGTCCAGGCCGGATGCGAGCGGTCGGCCAGCGCGTGTTCGTCCACCTGTTGCGGCGGATAGTGCAGCAGCTTGACCGCCGGTTCCAGCTCGGACAGCTGCAACTGCTGGCGAATCTCCGCCGGCACGGTGTCGGTCCAGTCGACCCGTTTCATGGCGTCGCCGATGGCTTTGCGCAGCACCGGCTGCGACAGCCCTTCGCCGGCCGGGTAGACCGGCGTCAGGGAGGTGGGCAGCGGTGCGCCTTCGTTGACCACCTTGTAGGCCGGATGCACCATCTCGGCGCCGAAGAAGCCGTGCTTCAATTCGCCGCGCGCGCGCACCCGCGTGCCCTCGGCCAGTTGCTTGACCTGGCTGCCGTAGAAATTCATGAAGCGCAACTGCAAATCACCGCTGCCGTCGCTGATGTGGACCAATAATTGCCGTCTTGGCTTGTAGGCGATCTCGTTTTTGACGACAACGCCCTCAACTTGTGACGTGTCGCCGCCATGCAGCCGGGCTTCTTCGATGCTGATGACCTGGGTTTCGTCCTCGTAGCGCATCGGCAGGTGCAGCACCAGGTCCATATCGGTGTGCAAGCCCAATTTCGCCAGTTTGGCTTCTGCGCTGACGGTTTTTTTAGCAGTTTTAGACGGTGAAACAGGCATATGGCGTAAAATAGAGGGTTGGCCGCCGGTATTGTAAGGCCTGCCGTATTTTTGTTAAGAACAGAGTGTCCGCAAATGTATTCGCTTTCCGATTTCGATTTTAACTTGCCGCAAGAGCGTATTGCGCAATTCCCGCTGCCAGACCGCAGCGCTTCCCGTCTGCTGCATCTGGACGGGGAGAAGATTATCGACCGCCAGTTCGCCGATATCGTCGACCAGTTGCAGGCCGGCGATCTGCTGGTGATGAACAATACCCGGGTGCTGAAGGCGCGCTTCTTCGGCACCAAGGAAAGCGGCGGCAAGGTCGAGGCGCTGGTCGAGCGCGTGCTGGACAACCGCACGGTGCTGGCCCAGGTGCGCGCCTCGCGGTCGCCGCTGGCCGGCACCAAGATGCGTCTGGCCGATGCCTTCGATGTGACGGTCGGCGAGCGCGCCGGCGAGTTCTTCACGCTGCACTTCGATGCCGATGTCTTCGATCTGATCGAGGCGCACGGCCGCCTGCCGCTGCCGCCGTACATCGAGCACGATGCCGATTCGTTCGACGAGAACCGTTATCAGACGGTGTTCAACAAGGTGCCGGGCGCTGTGGCGGCGCCGACCGCCGGCCTGCATTTCGATGAGCCGCTGCTGGAGAAGCTGAAGGCCAAGGGCGTCAACTTCGCTTACGTGACGCTGCACGTCGGCGCCGGCACTTTCCAGCCGGTGCGCCATGAGAAGCTGTCGGATCACCAGATGCACACCGAGTGGTACACCATGCCGCAGGAGACGGTGGATGCGGTGCGCGCGACGCGCGCGGCCGGGCGCGATGTGGTGGCGGTGGGCACCACGTCCTTGCGCGCGCTGGAGTCGGCGTCGCAGAGCGGCCAGCTGGAGGCGGGCAGCGCGGATACGGCGCTGTTCATCACGCCGGGCTACCAGTTCAAAACGGTGACCCGTCTGATCACCAATTTCCACCTGCCGAAATCGACGCTGCTGATGCTGGTGTCGGCGTTCGCCGGGTTTGAAGAGATCCGCAAGGCCTACGCCCACGCGATCGCCAATGAATACCGCTTCTTCAGCTACGGCGACGCCATGCTGCTGACGACGCAGAACAAGGAATAAGAATGCTGGAATTTAAATTACACAAAACCGACACCACCGGCGTGACCAAAGCCCGTCGCGGTGAGGTCAAGCTGAACCACGGCGTGGTGCAGACGCCGATCTTCATGCCGGTCGGCACTTACGGCTCGGTCAAGGCGATGTCGCCGCTGGAGCTGAAGGAAATCAACGCCCAGATTATTCTGGGTAATACCTTCCACCTGTGGCTGCGTCCGGGCAACGACGTCATGGCCAAGTTCGGCGGCCTGCACGACTTCATGGCGTGGGACAAGCCGATCCTGACCGACTCCGGCGGCTTCCAGGTGTTCTCGCTGGGCGCGATGCGCAAGATCACGGAGGAGGGCGTCCACTTCAACTCGCCGATCAACGGCGACAAGCTGTTCCTGTCGCCGGAAGTGTCGATGCAGATCCAGCGCGTGCTGAACTCGGACATCGTGATGCAGTTCGACGAGTGCACGCCGTATGAAATCAACAACCGCCCGGCCACGCTGGACGAGGCGGCCAGGTCGATGCGCATGTCGCTGCGCTGGGCGCAGCGCTCGCACGACGAGTTCCATCGCGGCGAGAACCCGAACGCGCTGTTCGGCATCGTCCAGGGCGGCATGTTCGAGAACCTGCGCGATGAATCGCTGGCCGGTCTGGAGGACATCGACTTCCCGGGCCTGGCCATCGGCGGCCTGTCGGTCGGCGAGCCGAAGGAAGATATGATGCGTATCTTGCAACACGTCGGCCCGAAACTGCCGGCCAACAAGCCGCACTACCTGATGGGCGTCGGCACGCCGGAGGATCTGGTGCAGGGCGTGTCCCACGGCGTCGACATGTTCGACTGCGTGATGCCGACCCGGAATGCCCGCAACGGCTGGATCTTCACCCGCTTTGGCGACATCAAGATCAAGAACGCCCGTTACAAGGAGGACAAGGAGCCGTATGACAGCACCTGCTCCTGCTACGCCTGCAAGAACTTCTCGCGCGCCTATCTGCACCACCTGAACCGCACCCAGGAGATCCTCGGCGCGCGGCTGAACACCATCCACAATCTGCATTACTACCTGGACATCATGCAGCAGATGCGCGATGCCCTGGATGCCGACCGTTTCCCGGCCTGGGTCCAGCAATTCCACGCCGATCGCGCGCGCGGGGTCTAAAAGTCCTGCATGGCGGGCGGCCAGTGCTAGAATACAGCGCTGTTTTTTAAACTATAGATATCGGAGTCACTGTGTCCTTCTTCATTTCCAATGCTTACGCCCAATCCGCGACCGACGTTCTGGGTTCGTCCAGCTTCCTGGGTCAGTATGGTTTCCTGATTCTGATGTTCGTGGCCATGTACTTCCTGATGATTCGTCCTCAGCAGAAGCGCGCCAAGGAACAGAAAGCCATGATGGAAGCGCTGACCAAGGGCGCCGAAGTGGTGACCGCCGGCGGCGTGCTGGGCAAGATCACCAAGATCGCCGACGCCTACGTGACGCTGGAAATCTCCAGCGGCGCGGAACTGGTCGTGCAAAAGAACGCGATCACCACCGTGCTGCCGAACGGCACGCTGAAAAGCCTGTAACTTCCCCGGGCCCGCCGTCGCGCGGGCCTTTTGACGTCTACACTGAACGTTAGAGCTATATGAATCGTTATCCAGTCTGGAAATACATCCTGATCGTGGTGGCCATCCTACTGGGCACGCTGTACACGGTGCCCAACTACTTCGGCGAATCGCCGGCGGTGCAGGTGACCAGCGGCAAGTCGACCGTCAAAATGACGTCGGACATGACCGCCAAGGTGGCCGATGTGCTGGCCCAGGCCGGCATCGCCAATGACGGCATCACCTACGACGGTACTGGCAACTACGCCTCGGTGCGTGTACGTTTCGCCACCCCGGACATCCAGTTCCACGCCAAGTCGGTGCTGGAAAAAGGCCTCAACACCGATCCCGAAGATCCGACCTATCTGGTGGCCCTGAACCTGCAGGCCGACACGCCGAAATGGATGCAGAAGCTGCACGCGCTGCCGATGTACCTCGGCCTTGACCTGCGCGGCGGTGTGCACTTCCTGATGCAAGTCGACGCCGAAGGCGTGCTGAACAAGCGCGTGCAGGGCATGCAGACGGCGGCCCGCGTCGCGCTGCGCGACAAGAACGTGCGCCACGCCGGTATCGAGAAAGTCGGCAACACCGTGGAAATCAAATTCCGTGACGACGCCACCCGCCAGAAGGCCAAGGACGTACTGAACGGCACCATGACCGACCTGCAGTTCGTCGATGCCGGCACCGGCAGCGAGCTGAAAACGGTGATGAGCCTGAAACCGGCCGCGCTGAAGCAAACCATCGATGACGGCGTCAAGCAGAACATCTCCACCCTGTCCAAGCGCGTCAACGAGCTGGGCGTGGCGGAACCCATCATCCAGCAGCAGGGCCCGGACCGCATCGTGGTCCAGCTGCCAGGCGTGCAGGACGTGGCGCGCGCGCGCGCCGTGATCGGCCGCACCGCCACGCTGGAAGTGCGCATGGTCGACGAGTCGATCACGCCGGGCACCGAGCTGTCGGCCGCCGTGCCATTCAACTCGGAACTGTTCACCGTCGGCAAGGGCGTGCCGGTCATCCTCAGCAAGGACGTGGTGCTGACCGGTGACTACATCTCCAGCGCCATGGCGCGTACCGACCAGAACAACCAGCCTGCGGTCAGCATCGACCTGAACGGCGACGGCGGCCGCCGCATGCGCGACGCCACCCGCGAACGCGTGGGCAAGCGCATGGCCATCGTGCTGTTCGAGAAGAAGGGCAAGCCGGGCGAAGTGCTGTCGGTGGCCACCATTCAGCAGGAACTGGGCAGCAGCTTCCAGATCACCGGCATGGGCAGCATGGAAAACTCGACCGAGCTGGCGCTGCTGCTGCGCTCGGGCGCGTTGTCGGCGCCGATGGACGTGATCGAAGAGCGCACCATCGGTCCGGCACTGGGCGCGGAGAATATCAACAAGGGTATTCACTCGACCGTGTACGGCTTCGCCGCGATCGCCATCTTTATGATCATCTACTACATGATGTTCGGCTTCTTCAGCGTGTTCGCACTGGCCTGCAACCTGCTGTTCCTGCTGGCCATCCTGTCGCTGATGCAGGTCACGCTGACCTTGCCGGGCATGGCCGCGATCGCGCTGGCGCTGGGGATGGCGATTGACTCGAACGTGCTGATTAACGAACGGGTGCGTGAAGAGCTGCGTTCCGGCGCCTCGCCGCAGCAGGCGATCTCCGCCGGCTTCGACCGCGCCTGGGCGACGATTATCGACTCCAACGTCACCACGCTGATCGTCGGTGTGGCGCTGTGGGTGTTCGGTTCCGGTCCGATCCGCGGCTTCGCCGTGGTGCACACGCTGGGTATCCTGACCTCGATGTTCTCGGCCGTGTTTGTGTCGCGCGGTGTGGTCAACCTCTGGTATGGCCGCAAGAAGAAGCTGCAATCGATCGCCATCGGTACCGTTTGGGTACCGGGTCAGAAATAGTCGGACATAACTCGGGGCACGAAACATGGAATTTTTCCGCATTAAAAAAGACATCCCGTTCATGCGCCACGCGCTGGTGTTCAACGTCGTTTCGGCGTTGACCTTCGTCGCGGCCGTGTTCTTCCTGCTGCATCGCGGCCTGCACCTGTCGGTGGAGTTCACCGGCGGCACCGTGATGGAGCTGAAATACCAGCAGGCGGCGAATCTGGAAAAGATCCGCCACACGCTGGAATCGATCGGCTACGAGCAGCCTGAAGCCACCGGCTTCGGCACCGCGCACGACGTCATGCTGCGTCTGCCGGTGATCAAGGGCATCACCTCGAAAGACGCCTCGGCCAAGGTGTACGACGCGCTGTGCAAAGCCGAAAGCGGCAGCATGCAGCAGATCGACACCGTGACCGCCAAGGGCGAGCACGTGGTCAAGCAGTCCTGCTCGAACGCCGCCGGCAGTGAGCTGGTCGGCCTGCAAAAAGTGGAATTCGTCGGCCCGCAGGTCGGTGACGAGCTGAAGCAGAACGGCCTGAACGCGCTGGTGATGGTGATTATCGGCGTGATGATCTACCTGGCGATCCGCTTCGAGTGGAAGTACGCGGTGGCGGCGATTATCGCCAACCTGCACGACGTGGTGATCATTCTGGGCTTCTTCGCCTTCTTCCAGTGGGAATTTTCGCTGACCGTGCTGGCCGGTATCCTGGCGGTGCTGGGCTACTCGGTGAATGAGTCGGTGGTGATTTTCGACCGGATTCGCGAAAACTTCCGCAAGCAGCGCACCGCCACCGTGCACGAGGTGATCGACAACGCCATCACGTCGACCATCTCGCGGACCATCATCACCCACGGCTGCACGCAGATGATGGTGCTGTCGATGCTGTTCCTGGGCGGTCCGACGCTGCACTACTTCGCCATGGCGCTGACCATCGGTATTTGCTTCGGTATCTACTCGTCGGTGTTCGTCGCCGCCGCCGTCGCCATGTGGCTGGGCGTCAAGCGTGAAGACCTGATCAAGCCGATCAAGCCGAAAGATGAAACCGACGGCGCCGTCGTCTAAGTCGTCCCGATCCCTCCCGCGCGGAGGGATTTTTTTTAGCCGCGCCGCTTCAGCGCGGCAGATGGGCTGAGGCCGAACAGCTTGCGGTAGTCGGACGAGAACTGGCTGAAGTTGCACAGCCCCCACTCGCCGGCCAGCTCGCCGATGGCGCGGCCGTCCCGCAGCTGGCGCCGCACGCCGTTCAGCCGCACCGTGCGCAGGTAGGCGAGCGGGCTCATGCCCAGCACATCCTCGAAACAGTATTGCAGCGTGCGCCGGCTGACGTGCGCCTGCGCGCACAGCGCCGGTACCGTGATGCTGTCGCCGTGGTGGGCCGCGATGTAGTCGCGCACCCGCGCCACCGTCTGGCGGCGGCGTTGCAGGCTGGCGGCCAGCGCCGGTTCGACGCAGCGCTGGTCCAGCATGTCGAGCAGTGCTGACAGCACGTCCTGCCGCCATGGGCCGCCCGCGTCCGCCGGCAAGCTGGCGCCGGCCTCCGGCAGCAGCCGCGCCAGCAGGCGCGCGCAGGCGGCGCGCGCGTCACGGTCGACCCGCAGCACCTCGGCCGACCGCAGCCGTTGCCAGTCGATCTGGCAGCCCTGGCGGCGCGCCGCCTCCACCAGCGACTGGCGGCTGACCACGATGCCGTAGATGCGGTAGGCCGCCGGCGTCACCAGTTCAAATTCCACATTGCCGGGCTGCACCATGATCCAGTCCGCTTCCACCTGGCGGCCGTTGATGCGCGTTAGCGCGCCGTGTTCGGGCAGGCCGAACCAGATGGCGTCCGGCCACACCCGGCAGGACTGCCGCACTGCCTGATTCAGATCCTCACGAAACACTTGCAGCTCCGGCAAGCGCAACTCGGTCAGCGCGCCGTGGAACAGGCCGGCGCTGATCTGGTCGTAACACTGGTGCCAGTTGGTCAGTTCGCTCGCCAACTGGTCGGCATCGTGCGCCAGCACTGTGCGGATGGCGCTCTGTTGGTGCGGGAGGAGTGTGCCGGTGTGGTGCATGTCGATTCCTGCTGTGGTTGTTTTTGCGCGTGCCGCAGGTTTGCCGATTTCCTATAACGGCGGCGCCGCACGCGCTCCTATACTCAAATCGAGCAACTTCCATACCCGCTATTTAGGAGAATAAGATGAGCGCACAACCGGCAGCCGGGGCTTCCCCGGCGCTACAGAAGTCACTGGGTACTTTCCAGCTATGGGGCATCGCGGTCGGCCTGGTGATTTCGGGCGAATACTTTGGCTGGAGCTATGGCTGGGCCTCGGCCGGCACGCTGGGCTTCATCATCACCGCGCTGTGTGTCGCCGTGATGTACATCACCTTCATCTTCAGCTTCACCGAGCTGACCACGTCGATCCCGCATGCCGGCGGCCCGTTTGCCTACAGCAAGCGCGCGTTTGGTCCGCTGGGCGGCTATCTGGCCGGCGCCGCGACCTTGATCGAATTCGTGTTCGCGCCGCCGGCGATCGCGCTGGCCATCGGCGCCTACCTCAACGTGCAGTTTCCGACCATCGACCCCAAGCTGGCGGCGGTCGGCGCCTACCTGGTCTTCATGACGCTCAATATCGTCGGTGTGCAGATCGCCGCCAGCTTTGAACTGCTGATGGCGCTGCTGGCCATCTTCGAGCTGCTGGTGTTCATGGGCGTGGTGGCGCCGGGCTTCTCGATGACCAACTTCACCAAGGGTGGCTGGGCCGGCCACGACAGCTTCAGCGCGCTGGCCATCCCCGGCATGTTTGCCGCGATTCCGTTCGCCATCTGGTTCTTCCTGGCGATCGAGGGCGTGGCGATGGCGGCCGAGGAGGCCAAGGAGCCGAGCCGTTCGATTCCGATCGCCTATATCACCGGCATCATCACCCTGGTGTTGCTGGCGATCGGCGTCATGGTGTTTGCCGGCGGCGCCGGCGACTGGACCAAGCTGGCCAACATCAACGACCCGCTGCCGCAGGCGATGAAGCTGATCGTGGGCGAGCACAGCAAGTGGCTGCACATGCTGGTGTGGCTGGGCCTGTTCGGCTTGATCGCCTCGTTCCACGGCATCATCCTCGGTTACTCGCGGCAGATCTATGCGCTGGCGCGCGAGGCCTACCTGCCGCGCTACCTGGCCGCCGTGCATCCGCGCTTCAAGACGCCGCACCGCGCCATCATCGCCGGCGGCGTGGTCGGCATCGCCGCCATCTACAGCGACGAGCTGATCAAGTTTGGCGGCCAGACGCTGACCGCCAACATCGTCACCATGTCGGTGTTCGGCGCCATCACCATGTACATCCTCAGCATGCTCAGCCTGTTCAAGCTGCGCCGCGCCGAGCCGGCCATGGCGCGGCCCTTCCGCGCACCGTTCTTCCCGCTGTTCCCGGCCATCGCGCTGGCCGGCGCCTGCGTGTGCATGGTGACCATGATCTATTACAACCCGCTGATCTTCGGCCTGTTCGCCGCCTTCCTCGCGGTGGGCTATGGCTTCTTCCTCGCCACCAAGAGCAACCGCATCCGGCACGCCGCCGCTTAATCCGCTAATCCGCCTATCCGCTTAACCCTGGAGACTACGCATGACCCTTACTCGCACCCGCGTCCGTACCCTGACCCTTCTCACGCTGGCCGCCGTCAGCGGCGGCGCCTTCGCCGCCGATCCGGCGCCGGCATGGACCGACACCGGCAATGTCACCGTGGTGTCCGATTACCTGTTCCGCAGCATCTCGCAAACCCAGGCCAAGCCGACCGCGCAGGCCAACCTGGACTTCACCCACGCCAGCGGCTGGTATGTCGGCCTGTTCGGCTCCGGCGTCTCGCACGCGGCCTATAACAACGGCGGCGGCGCCGAGATCGACGTCTACGGCGGCTACCGCGCGCCCGTGGGGGCCGACAGCACGCTCGACGCCGGCGTCGTCACTTATTGGTTCCCCGGCGCGCATTACCCGGCGGGCGGCAAGGACATCAAGTACCATAGCCAGGACGCCAAGCTGGCCTGGAACACCGGCGCGTTCAATGTCACCGGCTGGGTAACGCTGAGCAAGTACTGGTTCGGCTTCACCACCGATCCGTTCAGCGGCCGGCAGGTCGACACGCGCGGCTCGCTGTATGGCGAGGTCAACTGGAATCCGGAACTGGCGCCGGGCCTGACGCTGAATCTGCACGCCGGCCGCCAGAGCGTGCGCAATCTGGGCATGTACAATTTCTACGACGTCAAGGCGGGCGTGACCAAGACGGCGGGCAACTGGGCGTTTTCGGCCGCCGCCGTGTACAACAGCGGCAAGCAAGAGCGCGATGGCACGCCGTTGTGGACCTTCTACAATGCCGATGGCAGCGGCAAGTATGTGGCGCAGAAACGGCTGTTGCTGTCGGTGACCCGCAATTTCTGAATAGCGCAGCGCGGAGGGGGGGCATGAGCAGTTTTTCGCACATGGTGGGCAGCAGGACATATCAGTTCCGCGACCTGAAGGACTTGATGGCGAAGGCCACGCCGGCCCGTTCCGGCGACTATCTGGCCGGGCTGGCCGCCGCCACCGCCGAGGAGCGCGTGGCGGCGCAGATGACGCTGGCCGCCCTGCCGCTCAGCGTGTTTCTGCGGCAGGCGCTGATTCCCTACGAGAACGACGAGGTGACGCGGCTGATCATCGACCGCCACGACCGCGCCGCCTTCGCCGCCATCGCCCATCTGACCGTGGGCGACTTTCGCAACTGGCTGCTGGGCGACGCCGCCGACAGCGCCGCGCTGGCCGCGGTGGCGCCCGGCGTCACGCCGGAAATGGCGGCGGCGGTCTCCAAGCTGATGCGGGTGCAGGATTTGATCCTGGTGGCCAGGAAATGCCGCGTGGTCACTGCCTTCCGCAACACCATCGGCCTGCCGGGGCGCTTGTCGACCCGGCTGCAGCCGAACCACCCGACCGACGACGCCACCGGCATCGCCGCCAGCGTGCTCGACGGCCTGCTGTACGGCAGCGGCGACGCCGTCATCGGCATCAATCCGGCCACCGACAACGTGCCGCAGGTGATCCAGATCGTCACCATGCTGGACGAGATCATTGACCGCTATGGCATCCCGACCCAGTCTTGCGTGCTGACCCATGTGACCAACACCCTCGCCGCCATCGAGCGCGGCGCGCCAGTGGACCTGGTGTTCCAGTCGATCGCCGGCACCGAGGCCGCCAACGCCGGCTTCGGCATCAACCTGGCGCTGCTGGCGGAGGCGCAACAGGCGGCGCTGTCGCTGGGGCGCGGCAGCGTTGGCAACAACGTCATGTATTTTGAAACCGGGCAGGGCAGCGCGCTGTCGGCCAACGCCCACCATGGCGTCGACCAGCAGACCTGCGAGGCGCGCGCCTATGCGGTGGCGCGCGCCTACGCACCGCTGCTGGTCAACTCGGTGGTCGGCTTCATCGGTCCCGAGTATCTGTACGACGGCAAGCAGATTGTGCGGGCCGGGCTGGAGGACCATTTCTGCGCCAAGCTGCTGGGCCTGCCGATGGGTTGCGATGTGTGCTACACCAACCATGCCGAGGCCGACCAGGACGATATGGATGTGCTGCTGACGCTGCTGGGCACGGCCGGCTGCACCTTTGTCATGGGCATCCCCGGCTCGGACGACATCATGCTGAACTACCAGACCACCTCGTTCCACGACGCGCTGTACGCGCGCCGCGTGCTGGGCCTGAAGCCGGCGCCTGAATTCGAGGCCTGGCTGCGGCAGATGGCGATTTTCACCAGCGACGAGGCGGCCACGCCGGCGGCAACGCTGCCGCCGGCGTTCGCACGCGCGCTGTCGCGCCTGGCTTGACGGAGCGCCGATGAAATCAGACCTGGTGGTTGAGAACCCCTGGCGCGCGCTGCGCCGCCACACCGACGCGCGCATCGGCCTTGGCCGCGCCGGCGTCAGCCTGCCTACCGCCGCGCAACTGGCCTTCCAGCTCGATCATGCGCGCGCGCGCGACGCCGTGCACGCGCCGCTGGACGTGGCGGCGTTGCGGCCGGCGCTGGCGGCGCTGGATCTGCCCGGCCCGCTGCTGGAACTGCACAGCGCGGCATCCAGCCGCAGCGTTTATCTGCAACGGCCTGATCTGGGGCGGCGGCTCGACGCGGCCTCGCGCGCGCAACTGCAAGCCTTGCCGCGCGACCCGGCCGGAGTCGACCTGGCGCTGGTGCTGGCGGACGGCCTGTCCTCGCTGGCGCTGGCGCAAAACGCCGCGCCGCTGCTGCACGCCTTGCGGGCGCGGCTGGCGCTGGAGCACTGGACGCTGGCGCCGCTCAGCGTGGTCCGTCAGGGACGGGTGGCGGTGGGGGATGAGGTCGGCGAACTGCTGGGCGCGCGCATGGTGGTGGTGTTGATCGGCGAACGTCCCGGTCTGAGCTCGCCCGACAGCATGGGCTTGTACCTGAGCTGGGCGCCGCGACTTGGGCTCAGCGATGCCGGCCGCAACTGCATTTCCAACGTCCGTCCGCAGGGCTTGGATTACGAGGCGGCGGCGTTCAAGCTGCATTATCTGCTGAGCGAGGCGCGTCGCCGCCAGGTGTCGGGCGTCGCCCTCAAGGACGAGACGGCGCAGCTGCGGTCCAGCCTGGAGGCGTCACCGCGCAACTTTCTGCTGGAGTGAGCTGCTTGACCGGCGGCCCGGCAGCGGTCAAGCTTCACCGCTTGTATCAATCACCGTGGAGTGAGACCGCACCATGAGCCGCACCGGCCGCCTTTTCATGCTGATGGACGCCATGCGCGGCTATCGGCGACCCGTCACCGCCGCGCGCCTGGCTGAACAGCTGGGTGTTTCCGAACGCACCATCTACCGCGACATCCAGACGCTGGCCGGCCTCGGCGCGCCGGTGCAGGGCGAGGCCGGCGTCGGCTACATGCTCAAGAGCGGCTTCTTCCTGCCGCCGCTGATGTTCGGCGCCGACGAGCTGGAGGCGCTGGTGCTGGGCGCGCGCTGGGTGCGCCGCCAAGGCGACGAGGCGCTGGCCGCCGCCGCCAACAACGCGCTGGCGAAAATCGCCGCCGCCACGCCGAAAGACCTGCGTGACGACATGGCCGAAACCAGCTTGTGGGTGCCGATCGGCCAGAATCAGCCGGACGCCACCGATATCCACGTCCGACCGGTACGCGAAGCCATCCGTTACCAGCACCGGCTGCGCATGTCCTACCGCGACGAGCACGGCGCGCCGTCCGAGCGGGTGGTGTGGCCGTTCGCGCTGGCTTTTCTCGAAGGCTGCCGCCTGCTGGCCGCCTGGTGCGAGCTGCGCGAGGCGTACCGGCATTTCCGCATCGACCGCATTGCCGCCGTGGAATCGCTGGGCCAGCGCTATCCGGCGCGGCGCGGCGAGCTGCTGAAGACCTGGCGACAGGAGCTGGGCCTGCGCGAGGAGCATTAACCGCGAAACATCCCGTTATGTGAACCAGCGCACAGAGTGCGAGCGGGCGGGGGAGTATTCTGGAACCGTCTCCTCTGGAGGAGATCCCTAGTTTTGGACTTTGCCCGCTGCCTAGCGGGCTTTTTTTTTACAGCATCAACACCGCGTACAGCGACTGCACTTCCTGCGCCGACTCGGTCATGATGGCGTGCAGCGTGCCTTCGCCGACCACGAAATCGATGGTGCGCGCGCCTTGCAAGGTGGCGGCGCCGGGGCGCTGATACAGCGGCGAATGCACCGGCGACAGGTCGTTGGCCAGCAGCAGCGTGTCGCCCATGGTCTCCGGCGGCAGCGCGCGCAAGCCGATCCACATCGCCTCGATCGCCTGCACCACACTCTCCGGCACGCCCAGATGCGCCATCACGCCACGGCCGATGGCGATCTCGCCATGCTCGACCCAATCCTCCGGCTCGCCTTCCATCGCCTGCGGATAGTCGCCCGCCTGCGACAGCATGTAGAATCCGGCCACCTCGTGCACGATGCCGGCGAACAGCGCCGTATCCGGATCGACGTGGGTGACGCGGCGCGCGATCACCTGCGACAGCGCGGCCACATGGGCGGTGTGCTCCCACAGCTGGTTGATCTTGGCCGCCAGCGACGGCTCGCTGACCTGGCTGCCGATCTGGCGCACGATCAGCGCCGCTACCAGCGATTGCAGCGTGCGCACGCCGAGCCGCTGCACGGCCGCGCGCACGCTGGAAATTTCGGTCCGGGAGCGGTTGTAGGCGACCGAGTTGGCGATGGCGACGCTACGCGCCGCCAGCAACGGGTCCGCCTGAATCAGCCTGGCTGCCTCTTCAACGTGGCAGTCAGGGTCATTCAAGGCCTGCTGCAGGCGCAGCGAAGCGTTGACGTTGGCCGGGAACGTGATGTCCCCCCGGCTCGCTTGAGCAGCGATATGCTTGAAGGCGTCGAGTCTGTCCATTGCCAAAAATTATACTCGCAATATTTCTTTGCGGAACTTTTTAAAGCATGACTTTTTATGACGGTTTTCCCCGCAAGCAAGCAAATTGGTTATTGCTCGCTGAAGATGGCGTCGCAGCCCTCTACGGGCTCATCGGTTTCCTGCAGCTCGTCGGTCAGGCCCAGGTCGAACAATTCCTCGACCGCGTTCATGAAACTGTTGTGGGTCGAGGCGCCGATCAGGCGGTAGATCTGGCCGTCGGCGTTGCGCACGCCGACGATCAGCGCTTCCTGGCGCACTTCGTCCGGCGGCGCCACGTCCAGCAACAGGTTGCCGATGATATGTTTGTCGAATTTGGCAGGCTTAATGCCGTCCAGCAGAGAGGTTTTCAAATCTGTATCCTTGGTTTTTTAATCGCATTCACGGTGGGGCGCACTTGCTGCCTGGCCGGCCATGATCACCTGTTTGAGGGCGGACAGCGCGCTTTCCAGCCGGGCAAAGTCGTCCTCGGAGTAATCCTTGAACACTTTGCCGCTTTGCGCGACGACTGCCGGAAACGCGGTGCAGAAGGTCTGCTCGCCCGCCTTGGTCAGCCGCACAAAGAAAGAACGTTTGTCACAGTCGCTGCGCTGACGTTCGACCAGGCCTTTTTGCTCCAGCCGCTCGATGACGCCGGTCAGCGTGCCCTTGGTGATCAAGGTCTTGTCGCCCAGTTCCTTATACGACATGCCGGGCGTGTTGCCCAGCGTGGCGATGATGTCGAACTGCGCGTGCGTCAGGCCGCACCGGCGCACATACTCGCCGGACAGCCTTTCGTAGCCTTGCATACACTCGGCCAGCAGCCGGATGCTTTTCAAGAAGCGTTCACCCATAGTTCAAGATTATAGCCGCTTCGCATCCGGCTTTCCGGCGAGGTACACTATGCGCACTTCCAAGAAAGCCACGAACCGCTGATGTCCTTTGCCCCCCTTTCCAGTCTCGCCCGGCAGCAACCCCTGCGGCTGTTGCTGATCAACGCCGGCGAGGCGGACGCCCTGAGCTGGGCCGGGCTGGTGCAGCCGCTGCGGCTGGCCGCCGCCCAGGTCGGCCGCGACGCGCTGCAATTGCAAACCATGACGCCGGCGCAGGTGGTGCTGGCGCAGCCGGGCTGGGACATCGCGCTGCTGGTGGCGGATGAACAACAGCCGCCGCTGCCGGCCGAGCAGGCGCGCGCCGTCATCGAGCGCTGCCGCTCCGCCAGCTACTGGGGCGGCGTCGGCGCCGGCGTGCTGTGGCTGGCCAGGGCCGGGCTGATGGGTGGCGTGCGCATCGCGCTGCCATGGGCGCTGGCGGCCGACAGCGACCCGGTCACCGAGCGCGCCATCCTGACCCCGCAACTGTTCGCGCTGGACGGCCGGCACCTGAGCTGCTGCGGCGGCGCCGCCTCGATCGACTTCGCGCTGACGCTGATCGAGCAACTGTTCGGCGCCGGCGTCCAGGCCAGCGTCAAGGAAAGCCTGTGCATCGAGCGCGTGCGCGGCGGCGAAGAGCGCCAGCGCGTGGCGCTGCAAGCCCGCTTCGGCGCGCTGCAGCCGCGCTTGTCGGAAGCGGTGACGCTGATGGAAACCAATATCGAAGAACCGCTGTCGACCGACGACATCGCCAACCTGGTGGGCCTGTCGCGGCGCCAGCTGGAGCGGCTGTTCAAGCAATACCTGGGCAGCCTGCCGTCGCGCTACTACCTGGAGCTGCGGTTGCAGCGCGCGCGCCAGCTCTTGCTCGAAACCAACCATTCGATCGTCCAGGTGGGGCTGATGTGCGGCTTCTCCTCCGGCTCGCACTTCTCGACCGCCTTCGGCGCGCTGTTCGGCAACACCCCGCGCGAAGAACGCCAGCGCAAACTCCAGGCCTGACACCGGGGTTTGTATTCTGGCAAGTTTACTTTGCGGCCAAAAGTAAAAATTCTTGTCGCCATTTGAAAAGAACTTTAGCATCCCGGCTTTTACAATGGGTCCACGCGGCGCTGTGCCGCGCATGACCCACATCTTGATAGGGAATGCCATGAATGCCAAAGTAGATACGACCGCCCTCAACCGTCCTGTGACCCGTCAGACGTTCGACGAGGTCCTGGTGCCGACCTATGCACCAGCGGCGATGGTGCCGGTCCGAGGCTCGGGCCTGGACCTGTGGGACCAGTCGGGCAAACACTACCTGGACTTCACCTCCGGCATCGCCGTCAACGCGCTGGGCCATTGCAATCCGATCCTGGTCGAGGCCATGACCCGCCAGGCCAACACCCTGTGGCACCTGGGCAACGGCTACACCAACGAGCCGGTGCTGCGCCTCGGCCTGGCCCTGACCGAAGCCACCTTCGCCGACCGCGCCTTCTTCTGCAACTCCGGCGCCGAGGCCAACGAGGCCGCGCTGAAGCTGGCACGCAAGCACGCGCACAGCAAGTTCGGCGCGCATAAATCGCGCATCATCTCGTGCTACCAGTCGTTCCACGGCCGCACGCTGTTCACCGTGTCGGTCGGCGGCCAGTCGAAATACACCGAGGGTTTCGAGCCGCTGCCGCCATCGATCGATCACATCACCTACAACGACATCGCGTCGGCGCGCGCCGCCATCGGCGATGATGTGTGCGCGGTGATCGTCGAGCCGCTGCAAGGCGAGGGTGGCGTGGTGCCGGGCGACAAAGCCTTCCTGCAGGAGCTGCGCGACCTGTGCACCAAAACCGGCGCCCTGCTGATCTTCGACGAGGTGCAGTGCGGTATGGGCCGTACCGGCGAGCTGTTCCACTACATGAGCTACGGCATCGTGCCGGACATCCTGACCTCGGCCAAGGCGCTGGGCAACGGCTTCCCGGTGGCGGCCATGCTGACCACCCACGAGCTGGCCGCCACGCTGAACGTCGGCTCGCACGGCACCACCTACGGCGGCAACCCGATGGCCGCGACCATCGCGCTGACGGTGCTGGAAACCATCAACCAGCCGGCCTTCCTGGCGCGCGTCAAGGAAGCCGGCGCCAAGCTGCGTTCGACCATGGAGACGCTGGCGGCCGATTATCCGCAGGTGTTCGCGCAGGTACGCGGCGCCGGCCTGCTGCTGGGCGTGGTGGTCACCGACGCGTGGAAGGGCCGTTCGAAAGATATTCAGAAGGCCGCTGAAGCCAATGGCTTGATGGTGCTGATCGCCGGCATGGACGTGGTGCGTCTGGCGCCGGCGCTGATCGTCACCGACGAGCAGATCGCCGAGGCGGATCGCATCCTGCGCTTGTCGCTGGATGGTTTGCTGAAAGCCGCCTGATCCCCCGTCATTCCCGCGCACGCGGGGATCCATGCTGAGCGTGTGTCGCCAGCGTTCTATGGGTTCCCGCCTGCGCGGGAACGACGTTTACGGCCACTATTTAAGGAGTTTCTATGTATGTAGTCCGTCCGGTCGAACTTGCGGATATCCCGGCCCTCGAAGCGCTGGCCGCGGTCCCCATGCCGGGAGTGCATACCCTGCCCAAAACGCGCGAGAAAATCCGCGCCATGGTCGAACTGTCGATCGCCTCGTTCGCCGCCCAGGTCGATCTGCCGAGCGAGGAGGGCTACCTGCTGGTGCTGGAATCGCTGGACGAGAAAAAAATCGTCGGCACCGCCGCCATGTATGCGGCGGCCGGCTCCAACGGCACCTACTTCTCCTTCCGTAACGACGTGATCCAGCAGGTCTCGCGTGACCTCAACATCAGCCACAGCGTGCACGCGCTGACGCTGTGCTCCGAGCTGACCGGCTACTCGCAACTGTCGTCGTTCTACGTCGGCGAGCGTGAACACGGCACCGCCGAAGCCGCGCTGCTGTCGCGCGCCCGTCTGATGCTGGCCGTGGTGGCGCCGCACCGCTTCGCCGACCGTTTCTTCGTGCCGCTGGCCGGCGTGACCGACAGCGACGGCGGCTCGCCGTTCTGGGATGCGCTGGGCCGAAAATTCTTCCAGATGGATTTCCTCGACGCCGAACGCACCATCGGCGGCGCCCGCAACCGCACGCTGATCGTCGAACTGATGCCGCACTATCCGGTCTACGTGCCGCTGCTGCCGGGCGACGCGCAGGCGGCCATGGGCCAGATCCATCCGTCGGGCGAACTGGCGTTCAACCTGCTGACCGCCGAAGGCTTCGAGGCCGACGACTACATCGACATCTTCGACGGCGGCCCGATTCTGCAGGCGCACAAGAATTCGCTGCGCACCTTCACCGGCGCGCTGCAACGGCGCGTGTCGACGTCGGCCGAACAGCCGGACCGCGGCCGCGAGCCGCAACTGCGCTACGCCGTGTCGTCCGGTTCCGAGCATGACTTCCGCGCCGTCATCACGCACTGCCCGGCGCTCGACGCGCAACTCAGCGTGGCGCTGTCTGTCGAGGTACAGGAAGCGCTGCACGTCGCCGAAGGCGACACCGTCATCTGCGTCAGAATATAAAAACGAGACCCCCTATGCTAGTAGTACGCGCAATCCAAGCCACAGACCTCGACGCCCTGTACGTGATGGCCACCCAGGTGGGCAGCGGCATGACCACGCTCAAGCCGGACATGAAGATGATGGGCGACCGCCTGAACATCGCCGTCGCCTCGTTCGCCGAAACCATCCCGCCCGAAAAGCGCGACTACATGTTCGTCATGGAGGATACCGACAACGGCCGCCTGGCCGGCGTGTGCGCCATCAAGGGCGCGGTGGGGCTGAACGAACCGTTCTACAACTACCGCATCGGCACCCTGGTGCACTCCAGCCGCGAGCTGGAAGTGTTCACCCGCATGGATACGCTGTACCTGTCGAACGACCTGACCGGCAGCACCGAACTGTGTTCGCTGTTCCTGCATCCCGATTACCGCAGCGGCAACAACGGCAAGCTGCTGTCCAAGAGCCGCTTCCTGTTCATCGCGCAGTTCCCGCATCTGTTCACCGAAAAGCTGATCGCCGAGATGCGCGGCTACCAGGAGGAGAGCGGCCGGTCGCCGTTCTACGAGGGGCTGGGCCGCCACTTCTTCAAGATGGAATTCGACCATGTCGATGCGCTGACCGCCGTCGGCAAGAAGTCTTTCATCGCGGAGCTGATGCCGCGCCAGCCGCTGTACGTGGCCTACCTGCCGGAGGACGCGCGGGAAGTCATCGGCAAGGTCCACACCTCGACCGCTCCGGCGCGTCGCCTGCTGGAACAGGAAGGCATGTACTTTGAAGGCTATGTCGACATCTTCGACGCCGGCCCGGTGCTGCAGGCGCGCGTGTCCGAACTGCGCGCCATGCGCGACAGCACGCTGGCCGATATCGGCCCGGCGACCGACTGGGATGCCGCCTGCGCGCCGGCCGGCGGCGAGACCGAGCCTATGCTGGTCTCCAACACCAACATGAAAGACTTCCGCATGATTCTGTCGCAGGCGGTGCCGGTCAACGGCGCCATCTCCCTGCCGGAGGAGGAGCAAGACCTCCTGCGCTGCCACAGCGGCGACACCGTGCGCACCCTGACTCTCAATCCGAGGAAGAACAATGGCTAATGCAACGACCAACATCAGTAACTTCATCAACGGCGAGTGGCTGCATGGCAGCGGCGCGGAACTGATCACCATCAATCCGGCCACCGGCAAGCAGACCTGGTCCAGCCGCGCATCCACCGCGCAGGACGTGGCGCAGGCCACCACCGCCGCCCGCGCCGCCTTCGACGCCTGGGCCTTGACGCCGCTGGAAGACCGCATCGCCGTCTGCACCCGCTTCCGCGATCTGCTCAAGCAGGATGCCGAGGAGCTGGCGCTGCTGATCGCCGAGGAAGTGGGCAAGCCGCTGTGGGAAGCGCGCACCGAAGTGACCACCATCGCCAACAAGATCGACATCTCGGTGCAGGCCTACGGCGCGCGCACCGGCGAAACGCACAGCAAGGTCGCCGACGGCGAAGCGGTGCTGCGTCATCGTCCGCACGGCGTGTTCGGCGTGTTCGGCCCGTACAACTTCCCCGGCCACCTGCCGAATGGCCACATCGTGCCGGCGCTGATCGCCGGGAACACGCTGGTGTTCAAGCCAAGCGAGTACGCGCCGCGCACCGCCGTCAAGACGGTGCAGCTGTGGGAGAAGGCCGGTCTGCCGTATGGCGTGCTGAATCTGGTCAATGGCGGCCGTGATACCGGCGTCGCGCTGGGCCAGAGCAAGCTGCTGGACGGCGTGCTGTTCACCGGCAGCTGCCAGACCGGCACCGCGCTGCATAAACAATTCGGCGGCCAGCCGGGCAAGATGCTGGCGCTGGAAATGGGCGGCAACAACCCGCTCGTTATCTGGGACGCCAAAGAAACCGACGCCGCCGTGTTCATGGCGATTTCGTCGGCCTTCATTTCGGCCGGCCAGCGTTGCACCTGCGCGCGCCGTTTGATCCTGCCGGTCGGCGCGGCGGGTGACGCCATCGTCGCGCGCCTGGTCGATGTGGCCAGCCGCCTGACCGTCGGCCCATCGGATGCCGAACCGGCGCCGTTCATGGGGCCTGTGGTCTCCGCCGCCGTCGCCAAACGGCTGGTGCAGGCGCAGGCTGACATGGTCGCGCGCGGCGGCAAGCTGCTGCTGGAGATGAAGCATCTGGATGCCAATACCGGCTTCGTCTCGGCCGGCATCGTTGACGTGACCGACGCCAAGGGCATCCCGGACGAAGAGTGGTTCGGCCCACTGCTGCAGATTATCCGCGTGCCGGACTTCGAGAGCGCCATCGACGCCGCCAACAACACCGCCTTCGGCCTGGCCTCGGCGCTGATCTCCAACGACGAAAAGCTGTGGAAGATCTTCCAGGTGCGTGCCCGCGCCGGCATCGTCAACTGGAACCGTCCGACCACCGGCGCCGCCAGCAGCGCGCCGTTCGGCGGCGTGGGCCAGTCGGGCAACCATCGTCCGAGCGCCTACTACGCGGCCGACTACTGCGCCTATCCGGTCGCGTCGATCGAAAACAACGTCCTCGAAATGCCGGCGAAGCTGTCGCCCGGCATGCACTTCTGAAGGTAACGCCTCATGTCCGCACGCGAATTCAACTTCGACGGCCTGGTTGGCCCCTCGCATAACTACGCCGGCCTGTCGTTCGGTAACGTCGCCTCGTTCAGCAACGTCAAGAGCGCGTCCAATCCCAAGCTGGCCGCGCTGCAAGGCCTGGCCAAGATGCGCGCGCTGGCGGCGCGGGGTTTCGGCCAGGCGCTGCTGCCGCCGCAGGACCGGCCGAATTTCCGCCTGCTGCGCAGCATAGGCTTCACCGGCACGGACGCCGAGGTGTTGTCGAAGGCCGCCAGGGAAGCGCCGGTGATCCTGGCCTGTGCTTACTCGGCCTCGCCGATGTGGACCGCCAACGCCGCCACCGTCAGCCCCTCGGCCGACAGCGCCGATGGCCGTACCCACTTCACCGCCGCTAACCTGAACAACAAGCTGCACCGCGCCTTTGAGCACGAGCAGTCGGCGCGCGCGCTGCGCGCCATCTTCAAGGATGAGAAACACTTCGCCGTGCATGACGCGCTGCCTGGCACGCCGGCCTTTGGCGACGAGGGCGCGGCCAATCACACGCGCCTGTGCAAGGAGCATGGCAGCGCTGGCGTCGAACTGTTCGTCTACGGCCGTAGCGAGTTTGACGCCGGGGCGCCCGCGCCGCGCAAGTACCCGGCACGCCAGACTTTGGAAGCCTCGCAGGCCGTCGCGCGACTGCATGGCCTGTCGGCCGAGCGTACCGTCTATGTGCAGCAGAATCCCGATGTCATCGATCAAGGCGTGTTCCATAACGACGTGATCGCGGTAGGTAACGCCAATGCTCTGTTCTACCACGAGCAGGCATTCGCCGATGAAGCAGGCGCGCTCGATCAGTTGCGCCGTGCGATGGGCGCGGTGGGCGCGGACCTGAACGCGATCCGCGTCGACACCGCCCACGTGCCGGTGGCCGATGCCGTCGCCAGCTATCTTTTCAACAGCCAGTTGCTGAGCAAGGCCGATGGCAAAATGGCGCTGGTGATTCCGCATGAGTGCCAGGAAGTCGGCTCGGTGGCGCGCTACCTGGAAAACCTTGTGGCGGGTGGCGGCGTTGTCGATGAACTGATACATTTCGATCTGCGCCAGTCGATGCGCAACGGTGGTGGTCCGGCATGCCTGCGTTTGCGCGTGGCGCTGACCGACGCCGAAGCCGCCGCCATGCATCAAGGCGTGTTGATGACCGAAGCGCTGTATCACACGCTGGTGGCGTGGGTGGAAAAACACTACCGCGACCGGCTGGAACCCGCCGATCTGGCGGACCCACAACTGGCGATAGAAGTGCATAATGCACTGGAAGAGTTGAGCCGACTTCTTGGTCTTCCGGGACTCTACGACTAAACCGCGCAGCCACAAGCCGGCGCGGCCCCTTGCAGCACAAAATACCTATAACGTATTGGAGAAGCAAAGATGAAACAAACGCCACAAGACCTGCGCCAGCAAACACTGGAGCTGGTCAACGTCAACAAGCCCGCCACCGAAGTCGCTGCCCTGGTCAGCGCATGGCTGGCCTCCATCGACGCGGAAGACCTGGCGGGCACCGCGCCCGACAGCCTGGCGCCGGTCCTGGCGGATGGTTTCACCCAAGCCTCCAAACGTAGCGGCAGCGGTGCGCAGATCGCCCGGCTGCACTACGACGATGGCCGCGGCGGCAAAGCCACCGCGCTGCTGATCCTCAACGATGACATGCCGTATCTGGTGGACTCGATCGTCATGGCCATGCGCAAACTGCGCGTGACCGCCAACAGCGTGCTCAATGCCGTGCTGCCGGTGGCGCGCAACGCCGACGGCGTGGTGACCGCCGTGGGCGAGCATGGCGCCAAGCTGGAATCGTATGTTCTGGTGCTGCTGTCTGAAGATTTGCCGGAAGCGGAAATCGGTGCGCTGACCGACCGTATCGTTATGGTCTCGCGGGACGCAGCCGTGGTGCGCCGCGACCGCGCCTCCATGCTGGAACACTTCAGCCGCATCGGCGCCGAAGCCGCCGCCCATGGCGAAGAAGGCAAGGAAGTCGCCGCCTTCCTCGACTGGGCCAGGACCGAAGGCTTCGAGCCGTTCGGCTACGCCTATTACGCCGTCAAGCCGGGCGTGCGCGAACTGGAACGCGACATCCCAAGCCGCATCGGCGTGCTGCAGGATACCTCGCACCCGGTCTACGGCACCTGCCTGGCCAACATCCCCGGCGACTTCGACACGCTGTCCAAGCGCGCCCACACGCTGTCGATCGTCAAGGCCGACGTGGATGGCACGCTGCACCGCGACCAGCAACTGGACTTCATCGGCATTCGCCACACCGACGCGCAGGGTGCGATCCTCGGCGAGTACTGCTTTGTTGGCCTGTTCACCCGCGCCGGCAACGTCACACCGCTGAATCGCCTGCCGTTCGCGCGTGGCCGCGTGGCGCGTGTGCTGAGCATCGCCGGCGTGCGCCAGGAAGGTTTCCGCGCCGAGAAGTTCGTCGAGATCCTCGAATCGCTGCCGCGCACCGAGGCGCTGGAAGCGGAACCTGAATGGCTGGCCGAAGTCTGCGGCGCCGTCGTTTCGCTGTACAAACAGCCGCGCGCCAAGGTGTTCGCCCGCCGCGACGTGTATGCGCGCCACCTGAATGTGCTGGTCTACCTGCCGCGCGAGCGTTACAGCGCAAGCGTTGCCTCGGCACTGGCCAAGGCGCTGCAAGCCAGTTCCGGCGCGCAGCACGTCAGCTCGCAGACGCTGGTGGCCGACGGCCCGCTGGCCCGCGTCTACCTGATCGCCCATGGCGCCCGCTATCCGCTGGATCTGGAAACCGATATTCAGCAGCCGTTGCTGGCGGTGCTGGACGGCTGGCACGACAAATTCTCCGTGCTGGCCGACGCCGTCACCAACGTACCGCTGCGCGCCAGCCTGCGCAAGCTGTGCGCCACGCTGCCGACCGACTACGTCGCCAGCACCACGCCATCGGCCGCCTTCCACGATCTGGGCGCCATTTTGCGCCACCCGGACACCTCGCGTGTTCACGCCCGCGTGGACGCCGACAACGGCCACACCACCATCCGCCTGTATTCGGTGGAGCGCGTGCCGTCGCTGTCGACCATTCTGCCGGCGCTGCATAACGCCGGCGTGGCGATCGACCGCGAACAGGCGCACTCGCTGCGCGTGAACGGTGAGCGTCACTACGTTACCAGCCTGTCGGTGGACGCCGCCAGCGCGGCCAAGCTGGCCAAGCCGGAAATCGTGCCGGTGGCCGAAGAGCTGTTCGCCGCGCTGTTCAACAACGAAGCCGAGGATGGCCGCCTGAATGGCCTGGTCATCGAAGGCGGCCTGAGTGTGCGCGAAGTGCAGCTGGTGCGCGCCTACATGAGCTACTGGCGGCAGGCCAGCCCGCGGTTCTCGGTGCGCTACATGGCGGAGACGCTGCGCAAGCAGCCGGTGCTGGTCAAGGAACTGGTGGACGTCTTCCTGCAGCGCTTCAATCCGGCGAACGACGAAGCCACCCGCGCCGCCGCGCTGGACAAGATGGCCGACATCCGCGGCCGCCTGCCGGCCATCAACCACGCCGACAGCGAGGAAGTGCTGGGCGCGATGGCCACGCTGATCGGCGCCACGCTGCGCACCAACTACTTCCAGAACGCGCAGCAGGGCGACAAGATCATCTTCAAGTTCGACACCAGCAATCTGACGCTGCTGCCGGAACCGCGCCCGTTCCGCGAGATCTTCGTGTTCTCGCGCCGCTTCGAGGGCGTGCATTTGCGCGGCGGCCCGGTGGCGCGCGGCGGCTTGCGCTGGTCGGACCGCATGGAAGACTACCGCACCGAGGTGCTCGGCCTGGTGAAGGCGCAGATGGTGAAGAACGCCGTCATCGTGCCGGCCGGCGCCAAGGGCGGTTTCGTATGCAAGCAGATGCCGAAGGACGCCGCGCGCGAAGTCATCGCGGCGGAAGGCGAAGCGGTCTACCGCCTGTTCATTTCCAGCCTGCTGGAAGTGACCGACAACCGCGTGCTGGGCAACATCGTCGCGCCGGTGGATACCGTCTGCTATGACGACAGCGATCCATACCTGGTGGTGGCGGCCGACAAGGGCACCGCGACCTTCTCCGACATCGCCAACGGCATCGCCGTGCAGCGCGGCTTCTGGCTGGGCGACGCCTTCGCCTCCGGCGGCTCCAACGGCTATGACCACAAGAAGATGGGCATTACCGCCAAGGGTGCGTTCGAGGCGGTCAAGCGCCACTTCTACGAAATGGACCACGACATCCACGCGCAGCCGGTGACCATGGTCGGCGTGGGCGACATGTCGGGCGACGTGTTCGGCAACGGCGCGCTGTTGTCGCGCAAACTGAAAGTCGTGGCGGCGTTCGATCACCGCCACATCTTCCTCGATCCTAATCCTGACATGGAAGTGTCGTTCAAGGAGCGTGAGCGCATGTTCGCGCTGCCGCGCTCCTCGTGGGAGGACTACAACAAGGAGCTGATCTCACAAGGTGGTGGCGTGTTCCCGCGCACGGCGCGTTCGATCGCGTTGTCGCCTGAAATCCGCGCCGTGCTGGATATTGAAGAAACCGCGCTGGCGCCGGAAGAGCTGATGCACCGCATCCTGCTGGCGCCGGTGGATCTGTTCTACAACGGCGGCATCGGCACCTACATCAAGGCGTCGACCGAAACGCATGCGCAGGTCAAGGACCGCGCCAACGACAACATCCGCGTCAACGGCAATGCGCTGCGCTGCAAGGTCGTCACCGAGGGCGGCAACCTGGGCGCGACGCAGGCCGGCCGTATCGAATTCGCGCTGTCCGGCGGCCGCATCTTCACCGATGCGATCGACAACTCGGCCGGCGTGGATTGCTCGGACCACGAGGTGAACGCGAAGATGTGGCTGGACGTGGAAATGAACGCCGGCCAGTTGAGCGAAGCGGACCGCAACCGCATCCTCAACGAGATGACCGACGATATCGAACGCCTGGTCCTGCGCGACAACACGCTGCAAACGCAGTTGCTGGTGCGCGAATTGCAGGCGCAGGCCGACCCGGATGTGCAGGACGGTTACGCCGCGCTGATCGCGTCGCTGGAAGAAGAGGGCGCGTTGTCGCGCGAGCTGGAACAACTGCCGTCGGTGGCCGAACTGGCGCGCCGCAAGGCCGATGGCCGCGGCCTGACCACGCCGGAGCTGGCGGTGGTTATCGCCAACGTCAAGAACCGCTACAAGCGCATTCTGTCGGCGCTGCCGCTGACCGGCAACAGCTGGGCCGAGTCGGTGCTCAAGCCGTACTTCCCGGATCTGCTGGTGGCCACGCGTCCGGCGCTGGCGCACCCACTGGCCAACGCCATCCTGGCCACCGTGCTGGCCAATGAATCGGTCAACCGCTGCGGCCCGCTGATGCTGCGCCAGCTGGCCGGCGAGCATAGCGTCGATGAAGCGGATGTGATCCTGGCCTGGGGCCAGGCATGGTCCGCGCTGAATCTGGCGCCTATCTTCAACACGCTGGACGAAGATGCACTGAAGGTGCCGCGCGCCGTATCGATCAAGGTCGATGCGCATACCCGCGTGCTGCAGAAGTCCGTCATCGAAGGCGCGTTGTCGGTGTCGGCCGAGCAGTTGCAGGCACAGGGAGGCGTGGCCGAGCTGACCCGCTTGTTCGCTCAACCGGAAACGCTGGCGCAACTGACGCCAGCCAGCGGTCAGTCGGAAGCCGAGTTGACCGCCGGTCTGCGCGTGGAATTCGTGCGCGCCTGGATGGCGGTCGATGCGCTCGACGCGGTGGCGGCGTTTGTGTTCGCGGCGCTGTCGGTATCGCGCCCGGCGGGCATGGACTTGCCGGCCTTCCTGCAAGTAGGCCTGGCGCTGCGCGCGCAGATCGGCATCGACACGCTGGAACGTGGCCTGAAGCTGCCGGCCACCAGCCGTTCGCAGGAACAGCTGCGCGCCTATGCACAGAACGCGCTGCGCCGCACGCAGCAACGCCTGCTGTCGCAAGTGCTGAAGCAGGCGACCGGCGGCCATTCGGCGCTGGAGGCGGTGGAGGCGGTGGAAGTCGTCGCCAACACGCTGGGCTTGTCGGGCTATGCTGCGGCCACGGACCTTGAACAGGCGATGCTGGACGTGTGGGCCTTGTCCGAGGCGGTCAACGCCAGCACCCTGGCGCTGGCGGCATAAGCCGATGAGCGATTTGCCAGCGGCATTGCCGCCAGCCGTCCGCGCGCTGGCGGAGGCGGACTTCAGCGCCATCGCGCCGCGCTTCATGGCGGCCGGCTTCACGGTCGCCGAGCCGGCGGACGGCATCATCACGATTCGTGCCGGCGATAGCGCCGCCGTTCGCCCGGCGGTGCTGATCTCCGTCGGCGTGCACGGCGACGAGACGGGGCCGATCGAAGTGGTGGCTTATCTGCTGGACGCCTTGTCGCATCAGCCCTCCGCGCTGGCGGTGGACCTGATGCTCTGCGTCGGCAATATCGGCGCCATCCGTGCCGGCAAACGCTTCATCGACGCCGACCTGAATCGGATGTTCCGCGAACAGCGCGGCACACTGGAAGGCACCGCCGAAGCCGCGCGTGCCGATGTGATGATCGCGGCCACCGCCGCGTTCTTCAAGGATGCAGGCCCGGTGCGCTGGCATCTGGACCTGCATACGGCGATTCGTCCCTCGGTGTATCCAACCTTCGCCATCGTGCCGGAGCTGATTGCCGACGCGCCGCGCGCGCGGCTGATCGACTGGCTGGGCCTCGCCGGCATCGGCGCCATCATCATGAACCCGGCGTCGGTGGGCACCTACAGCTATTACTCGGCCGAGCACCACGCGGCGGCCGGCACCACGATAGAACTGGGCCGCATCGGCATGCTGGGTCAGAACGACCTGGCGCAGTTCAAGGATGCTTCGCAGGCGCTGGACGACCTGCTGCGCGGCGCGCCGAAACGCGCGGGCGCGCAGCGGCCACACATCTTCAACACCGCCCGCCAGATCATCAAGTTGAGCGACCAGTTCAAGATGGCTTTCGGTAAGGAGACGCATAACTTCACCGCCATGAAACAGGGTGAAGAGATTGCGCGCGATGGCGACACCATCTACACGGTGCAGCATCCGGAAGAACTGGTGGTGTTCCCGAATCCCGACGTGCGGGTGGGGCTGCGTGCGGGCCTGATGGTGGTGCGGGTTGGCTGATCTTTACCCGCCTTTACACTCTGCGGGCTTATCGATACATGGTTTGGTTCGTTAATAAGTACATACATTGTCCTTAACTACGGAGTAAGAGCCATGAGTACCATCCGCAGCCTGTCCAGCAGCACCGCCGCCAGCGCCACCACGTTCGACCCATCGAAAGCCGCCTCGCGCCTCGCCACCAAAGTCTTTAGCGACATGGACGCCGACACCGACGGTTCGGTGACCAAAGACGAATTCGTCAAAGGCCTCGAATCCAAAGGCGTTTCGTCAGAGGACGCGACCAAGCAATACCAAGCGATCGACAAGGAAGGCACCGGTTCGATCACCAAGAGCGATCTGGAATCGGCCATCAAGAGTGGTGATTTCAAACCGCAGCGCCCACAAAGCGGCGGTGAAGGCGGAACTCAGGGAGCGCGTGGAGCTGGCGGCGCAGGAGGCACGAGCGCCACGGTCTCCAGCAGCACCAAAACCTACGAAGCCGCCGACAAAAACGAAGACGGCACCGTCACTGAGCAAGAACAACTCGTCTATGACAGAGCCCAAGCCGCCAAGTCCGGCGCCAGCACCACCAGCACCACCAGCGCCGACAAGCTCGGCAACAACGTCGACGCCATGGCCTGAGTTCTGCTAGCTCAGACTTAACCTGGCACGAACTGTCAGATGAGTTGGAGTTCCGAGAGGCCGCTTGCGGCCAAATGCGGACCCTTGCGGATGATCGCAAAGAACCGGGAGCGCGCTTCGCTCAAGGGAATCTTGCCGAAGTCAGATCTCGGCTGACCAACCGCTTGCAGGTAGCGACTTTTGACCGCCGGGCAGCCAGGCTGCCCGGCGCGGTCTATATCGGTTAAGCGCGGATGAGCAGCGTGGTCAGCGTGATGGCCAGGCCGAGCAGCACCATCGCGGCGCCGGTCAGGGCGGCTGGGTGAATGCGGCGGGAGACGGTCGGGATTTTCTGGATCGGCATGGCGGGGTTCTCCTTCTTGGCTCTAGAGTAATACTTGCCTCAAGCGTAACCCGAGCCTTGTTTCCAATCTATACGCACCACTGTATCAAAAGTAAGCACTTGTAACGAGGTTGTTTTTTAGGCACAAAAATCCTTTAGCGACAGCGGCCCGGATGGCCCTATAATCGCTGTGTTTTTGCCCGAACAAACCTCCCACAAGGAACGCCTGTGAACCAAACGTTGGTCCAGAAACTGACCCGTACCAAGCCGGTCGATAGTAAAAGCAGTGAACACGCTACAAGCAGCAACACCTTGCATCGCTCGGTCGGCCTGTTCCCCCTGACCATGATCGGGGTCGGCGCCACCATCGGCACCGGCATTTTCTTCACCATGGTCGAAGCCGTGCCCAAGGCCGGCCCGTCGGTGATCCTGTCCTTCCTGATCGCCGCCGTCACCGCCGGCCTGACCGCGCTGTGCTACGCCGAGCTGTCGTTCCGCATTCCCGCCTCCGGCTCCTCGTATTCGTTCGCCTACGCTACCGTCGGCGAGTTCCTGGCCTTCGTCATGGCGGCCTGTCTGTTGCTGGAATATGGTCTGGCTGCCAGCGCCGTGGCGATCGGCTGGTCGGACTATCTGAACAACTTCCTCAACAACGCCTTCGGCTGGCACATCCCCGAGATGTTGCGTTCACCCAGCATCGTCGCCACCGCCACCCATGGCATCGAATTCCGTAGCGGCCACATCAACCTGCCGCCGATCATCCTGGTGGTGCTGTGCTGCCTGCTGCTGATTCGCGGCGCCAAGGAATCGGCCACCACCAACGCCATCATGGTGCTGATCAAGCTGGCGATTCTGATCTTTTTCGTGGTGGTGGCGTTCACCGGGTTTGACATCAACAACTTCCATCCGTTCTTCAGCCCGGACGGCGTCCACTTCACCGGCGCGGCCGGCGTGACGGCCGCCGCCGCCACCGTGTTCTTCTCCTTCATCGGGCTGGATACCGTTGCCACCGCCGGCGAGGAAGTGAGAAATCCGAAACGCAACGTACCGGTCGGCATCCTTGCCGCGCTGGTCATCGTCACCATCTTCTATATGCTGGTGGCGGTGGCTGCGATGGGCGCGCAGCCGGCCAGGATGTTCGCCGGCCAGGAAGCCGGCCTGGCGGTGATTCTGCAAAACGTCACCGGCCACACCTGGCCGGCGCTGGTGCTGGCGGCGGGCGCCGTGGTGTCGGTGTTCAGCGTGACGCTGGTGACCATCTATGGCCAGACCCGCATTCTGTACGCCATCTCCAAGGACGGGCTGATTTCGCCGGTGTTCCAGAAAGTCAGCCCGCGCACCGGCGCGCCAACCCGCAACACGCTGATCGTCTGCATCGTGGTGGGCCTGGTGGCCGGCTTTGTCGACGCCACCTTCCTGTGGGACATGGTCAGCATGGGCACGCTGACGGCGTTCAGCGTGGTGTCGCTGGCGGTGCCGGTGATGCGCCGCAAGACCGGTCCGACGGCGGAAAAAGGCTTCCGCGTCCCCGGCGGCCCTTATCTGGTGCCGGGCCTGAGCATCGCGGCCTGCCTGTACCTGATGTTTGGCCTGTCGCTGACGACCTACACCGTGTTCGCTATCTGGATGAGTGCGGCGGTGCTGACCTACCTGCTGTACGGCATGCGCCATTCGCGCCTGAACTGAGCGGTTCAGCCACTAAAAAAGCCCCGGCCGCTTGCGCGTGCCGGGGCTTTTTGCCATGTATGCTCAGTCGTCAGGCGTGGCTTACGCTTTCGACGCCGGCTTGCTGCCGAGGTAGAGGCGCAGCGCCAGAGCCGATACCGCGATTGCGGCAGGCAGATTTTCGATGATGGTCAGCATGGTGGTTCTCCGTCAATTCAGTGAGTCAGATTAGCCGCGCGATGCGAGGAAGCGCAGTTCGGCGGACAGGCTGGGGGAATGACGCTCGCAGTCATTGGCCAGGCTGTTCAGCTCGTAGACAGCTTCTTCTTTGTTGCGCTGCGACATATTCGGCTTTACGGCGAACACGGCGGCGATCAGCTGACGTACTGCGCCGACAACATTAACGAAGTAGCCATTGTTATTAATGGTGGTGTAGGTGGTTGCGCTCATCATGAACTCCTTAAATATCCGTTTGTTGCGTTGCAGTATGCTCCGCTTTCAGAGATAAATAAACTTTTGATTTGTGATGAGCGCGATAAATTAAGCGTATAACTGGAGGCGTGGTCGCCCGCCTATTTCGGGTCCAGCCAGCGGCCGCCGAACATGGTGCACACCAGCGCGGCGACGATCAGCGCGATGCCGCTCCACTGCCAGCCGTTGATGGTGTCGCCCAGGATCAGCATGCCGGAGCTGATGCCGGCCACCGGCACGCCGAGGCTGAATGGGGCGACGCGGTTGACCGGGTGGCGTTTGAGCAGGCGAGTCCACATGGCGTAGCCTAGGATGTTGGCCATCCAGCCCAGATAGGCGACCGCGATCCACGTGGCGAACGGGGCGCCGGTCCATTGCCAGCGTGTGGCCGGGTCGTCGAATGCCAGCGACAGCAGTATGAACGGGACGATGGGCACCAGGCTGCACCAGACCATGAAGCTGACGACGTCAAAGCCGGGCGAGGCTGTCTGCGCGCCGCGCACCACGATGTTGGAGGTGGCCCACAGGGCGGCGCCGGTCAGGCAGAGCGCGAAGCCGGCGGGCGTGATGTCGCTGACGTGGCCTGTTTCGAAAAAGTTCATGGCGAAGCAACCGAGGCCCAATGCGGCCAGCGCCAGGCCGGCGAGCAGCGCGCGGCTGGCGCGTTCGTGCAGCAGCATGAAGCCGAAGATGGCGGTGAAGAAGACCTGCGTTTGCAGGATCACCGAGGCCAGCGAGGCGGACATGCCCACCTTCAGCGACAGGAACAGGAAGCCGAACTGGCCGACACCCTGGCTCAGGCCGTAAGCGATCACCCACTTCGCCGGCAGCTTGGGCGGCTTGATGAAGAGGATCAGCGGCAGCACCGCGAAGAGGTAGCGCGCGGCACCCAGCTGGAACGGCGTCAGGTTGCGCAGGCCGACTTTCATCGCGACGAAGTTGGTGCCCCAGATGACGATGACCAGCAGGGCGGACAGCAGGTCGCGGTTGCTGAAGCGGGAGGTGGTGGCCGAGGTTGTCATGCCACCGATACTAGCAGGCTTCGCGATGGCGGGGGAATCAGGCCAGGTTGCGCAGGATGGCTGCGCGGTGGACGCTGATTTTGACGGCGTCGGCTTGCAGCAGGCGGATACGGCGCTGCACCAGCGGCCAGCCAGACCACGGCACCTGCGTCGCCGGTGCCGCCGGCGCCACCTTTGCCATCTGTGCCTGTGCCGCCGCCGCGCCGTCTGGCGCCAGTGCGCGTTCGAGGATCGCCACCACCTGGTCGTGGCTCTCGGCCAGCATGGCGTTGACGGCTTCCACCGGCAGCTCGGTGGTGTGCCGGCGCAGAATCGCGCGCAAGGCCGCCACGTGCGCCACCAGCAGGTAGTTCTGCACGATGAACAGATTGATGTCCTCCACCGCGCGCTGTTTGCTGGAAGGTTCGTCCAGCATGCGCACCAGCGCGGAGCTGAGCGCCGCCAGCGAATCCATCAGCCGTTTGCGTTCGATGCGATAGGCGAAATCGTCCTTGCCTTTGCCCTGCAGCAGATCGAAGCTGGCCTGCATGTAGCGCAGGTTCACATTCAGCACCTCGCCGACGAGGCGCGGCAGGGATTGATATTCCCAGTTCGCCAGCACAAAGCTGAACGCCGTCGCCACCGCTGCGCCGATGAAGGTGTCCACCAGCCGTTCCATGATCAGGTCATGATTGCCCGGCGCGATCAGGTGCATCTGCAGCAGGATCATGACCGACACGGCGATCGCGGCGTAACGGTAGCGCAGGTAGATGAAGGTCGGCGTCGCCACCGTCGCCAGCACCAGTATGCCCAGTATCACCGCCGGATAATTCAGAAACTTGATGATCAGCGCGGTGATGATGCAGCCGATGATGGTGCCGATAATGCGGTCCGAGCGCCGCTGCTTGGTCATGCTGAAGGACGGCTTCAGGATGATCACAATCGTCAGCACGATCCAGTAATTGTGCGCCGCATACGGCAGATACGCCGCCACCGCCAGCCCGACCGAGATCGCCATCGCCACCCGCAGCGAAAAGCGGAAGATCGGCGAATCCATGCGCAGATGCGACAGGATCATGCGGAATTCGTACTTTTGCTGCGACAGGAACGGTCCCATGTCGGCGTCCGCCCAGAAGGGCGTGGTGTCGTAGGCCTTCTGGCTGGCCTGATGCAGCTCGCCGATCATTCGGATGATGGCGCGGATCTTGTTGCGCTGCGCGCGCAGCACCGCCAGCGCCTCGTGTCGCGGCTTGCCCGCGTCGATGTGCCGCTGGAGCGCCGCCAGCTCGGCCTCGATCGCCTCCAGCTCCGGCGCGTAGCTGATCTCGGGATACGACGACTTCTTGCGCGTGACGTCATACGCCACCGATTCGATATCGCGCGCCGCCTTGTAGGCCAGATCGTGCAGCGTCTGCATCACCGGCGAATCGGCCAGGTGGGTGCGCAGCAGCGCGTAATCGGTATGCGTCGACAGAATCAGCTCATACAAATCCAGCATGCAGACGTGCACCTGCACCACCACCGCGTCCTTGGCGTTGTTGTGCGAGCGCAGGATCAGATCACGCGAAGCCTGCTGACGGTCGGCCAGCAGGCTCTGATGGCGGATCAGCTTATTGAATTGCTCGTTGAGGTTAAAGCGTGTGTCGTAGAAATCGGCCTTGATGTCGATATACGCCGCCAGCTCGAACAGCGCCTCCGCCAGCACCTGCTGCTTGATGCGGTGACGCAGCACCCACGATACGCCCATCGCATAGGCGAGATACGCCACCGCGCCCAGCGTGAACAGGCCAGTGTGGATAAACGACTGGCGCACCGACATGGTGTGCTCCATCGACATCGTCATGATGAACAGCGTGGCCAGTTGCAGCGGCATCGACTTGCGGCCGTAGACCACCATCATGCAGGCGGCAAAGCTGATCAACACCAGCATCGCCATCAGCAGCCAGTGATACGGCGCGCAAAGGCTGATCAGCAGCGTCACGGCGCTGCACAGCAGCACCGACGCGCTCATCTCGTTGAACTTGTGACGCAGGGGGCTGGGCATGTCCATCAGCGCGGTGCACAGCGCGCCGATGCAGACCGTCATGGCGACGGCCATGTCGGCAAATTGAAGGGTAATCAGCGTAACGCCGACCAGTCCGGCGGCGAAGCGCAAGCCAAGATAAAAATAATGGCTATAGAAGAAGGTGCGCAGATTGAGTGCGTAATGCATGGCTATGGCCTTGTGGGCAGCTAGCATGCGCATCCCAGGATCGCCAGGATGCGCATGGTGTGTAACGCGGGTTGAGTTTTTTAGAAGACCGACAGCACCGGATAGCGGCGCCATTCAGGTTCTTCGTGACGCTTGCCGTTGGCGAAGATGAAGCCCAGCACCGCGTCCTGGCTCGATAGCAGCGATGGATTGTTGGCCTTCCATGCTTCGAACTTCGCTTTCAGTTCCGGCTCGGTGTTCAGCATTTCCAGCGCCAGGTCTTCGAACACGTAATCGGAGTAGGCTTCCTTCTTCTCCAACACGCTGTTGAAGAAGCCCCAGCGGAAGAAGGAGTCGTGGCCTTGCGGTTCCAGCGTCTCGACGGCGTAGCGGGCGTTGGCCTGCTTCAGCGGCACGAACCAGTCGCCGGGCCGCACGGTGAACAGCGCGGTGCGCGCTTCCAGCTGCACGTCGTCGTGGTACATATGGCCTTCGTAGGCGTTGGGACGCGAGGTCACGGAAACGATGTGGTAGTACTGCGCTTCCACTTCCTGTGCGTCTTCGAAGCGCGCCATCTCCACGCCGTTCCATTGCAGGCGCTCGATCGCTTCGCGCCAGGCTTGCGGAATGATGTAGCCCTTTGGCGCGCGCACCACGGCCGATGGCACGAAGCTGTTGTAGTAGGCGATGTCCTTTTCCCACGGCTTGCTGTGGTCGTAGGACAGGCGCAGGTAGTCGCCCAGCAGGCTGGGACTGCGTTGCGCCTCGTAGCCCTTGAAGCGGAACGTCGATGGATTGGTCTCGTCCATTCTCCAGCTGACGGTCCATTCGCTGGCGTTGGCGGCTTGCTCTTTCGCTTCCGCGCGCAGTTGTTTGATTTGTTCGCCGTATTGGACGGTGAAGGCCATGGTCACGTCCAGCAGGGCGCGCATCGACTCGTAGCGGTCCTTGAAGGGCTTGAGCATGTGCGTCTCCGGCATGAAGCCGATCACGTGGTGCAGGGCGGCGAAGCCGGTCGAGAAGCGCGGGACTTCGAGGAATTCGGCGATGCCGTCGTCCGGCGTGTCCTTGACGGGATTGACGTAGGGGCAGGTCGGCCAGCCTTTGGCCTCCATCTCTTTGTAGATATGCGGCAGCATGGTCTCGCGCAGGAAGGGGCCGAGGCCGTAGCCCAGCTTGTCCGCCTGGGTATGAATCAGCGTCATGGTATACGGATAGTCGGCGCCGTTGGAGGTGTGGGTGTCCACCATCACGTCCGGGTCCCAGCTGGTCAGCAGTTGATTGAACAGCTGGGCGTTATACGTATCGCACTTGACGAAGTCGCGGTTCAGGTCGAGATGGCGGCTATTGCCGCGGAAGCCGAACTGCTCCGGGCCGTCCTGGTTGACGCGCGAGGTATCGGCGCGGTTGAGCGCGCCGTCGACGTTGTACAGCGGGACGAACAGCAACACGGTCTCGCCCAGCGCGGCCAGCCTGGCCGGATCGACACACAGGTCGCGCACGATGGCCATGCAGGCATCCACGCCTTCGGGTTCGCCGGGGTGGATGCCGTTGTTGTTGAAGAAGACGGTGCGGCCCGCCGCCTTGATCAGGCTGCGGTCGTGCACGCCGTCGGCGCTGACCACGCCGGCGTGCACCGGAATACCGCCGTCGGACAGACCGATCTGCTCAAACCGCAGCACATGCGGGAAGCGTTGCGCCAGTTCGGTGTAGAAGGCGATGCACTCGCTCCAGGTGGTGGTTTGATTTTGATTGCCTTTTTCGTAAGGCGTCAGCATGTCGTGCATGGTCGTCTGGATTTCCGCGGGAATGGAGGGAAGGGCGGAATTGTATCATCGTGCCCGTTTTTTGAGCGGCCGCAGCGCCGGCTTTGCGTTGCTTCAAGGCAAACACGACGGACGGATGCTCTACTGGTCACTCAATGACCAACGACGACGGGAGGCTGCGATGCGATGGTGCCTGATGGTGTTGCTGCTGGCGCTGGTTTGCCGCTGGGGCGTGGCGCAGGTGGGGCCGCGTTATGTGATCGAGTTGCCGGGGACGGCGGCGCCGGCGGCGTCACAGGGGCGGGTGCAGTTGGCCGGCAAAGGCCTGGTGCTGATCCGTTTTCAGGGGCTGAGCGTGCTGGTGGTGGCGGCCGATGCCGAGTCCTACTGCCAGGAGGCGGTGCCGGACTGGCCGGCGGCGGACCTGCTGGTGATCTTGCCGGCCAGCGCCGGCCGCTACGACGGTCTGGCGCCGCTGCGTGTGCTGCGCGACGGCGCGCCGGTGATTGTGGCGGAGGGCGCGGTCGATGGCGGCGGCGGCGCGCTGGGGCCGCGTCTGTATCCGATGCAGCCGTGGAACACGCTGGACCTGCGCAAGCACGGCACCCGGTTGCGGGTGACCGCGTTGCCGGGCCGGCCTGGCATGGCGGCGCTGGCCGGCTATCTGCTGGACCTGGGCAATCGCCGCGCTTCCTACCGGGTGTATGCAGGCGGCGCGGAGGACGAACTGGCGCAGTTGGCGCAGCGCTTGCCGGGCGCCGATCTGGCGCTGCTGCCGGCGCAGGGCGGCACGCGTGTGCTGGCGCTGAATCGCGGCACGCCGGACTCAGGTGAGCCGGCCACGTTGACGGCGGCCGGCTATGCCTTCAAGGCGTTGAAGCGCTGATTATTTCTTGGTGGTCAGCTCGACCCAGGCGGCGTAGGCGTCGATGAATTTCTTCAGGAACTGCCGGGTGCTGTCGTTGTTGATCTTGCCGTGCTCGTCCAGCAGTTTGGCGGCGCCGCCGAGGTAGGCTTCCGGCTGCTGCAGCACCGGCATGTCGAGGAACACCAGCGACTGGCGCAGATGGTGGTTGGCGCCGAACGCGCCAGTGGCGCCCGGCGTCACGCTGATGATGCCGGCCGGCTTGCCGCCCCACACGCTGCCGCCGTACGGGCGCGAGCCCACGTCCAGCGCATTCTTCAGCGCGGCCGGCGTCGAGCGGTTGTATTCGGGGGTAAAGAACAGCACACCTTCGAATTCCTTGAGGCGGTCGCGGAACTGGGTCCACGCCTGTGGTGGCGTGACGCCATTGCCTTCCAGGTCTTCGTTGTAGATGGCCAGTTCGCCGATCTCGACGATTTCCAGGCGCAGCGATTCCGGCGCCAGCGCCATGACCTCGTGGGCGAATTTGCGGTTCAGCGACGCCTTGCGCAGGCTGCCGATCACAACGGCGATTTTCTTGGCGGGCATGACATCTCCTTTCGGTGGTGTGAGTTGAAACCATCATAACCGATCCAAACAAAAAGCCACGCCGCGTTTCCACGGCGTGGCTTTGGGCATCAGGCGCGCGGGGCGCTGCTGATTATTCGGCGCCCATTTCCTTCAGCAGGTTGTCGGCGTGGTCGACGTGTTTCATATTCCACAGGATGTAGCGCAGGTCGACCTGGATGTCGCGCGTCATCTTCTTGTTGAAGTCCCAGTCGGAGATGATCGAATCGAGCGTGCCGTCGAACGCCAGGCCGATCCATTCGCCCTTGCTGTTCAGCGCGGCCGAGCCGGAGTTGCCGCCGGTGATGTCCAGCGTGGCCAGATAGTTGACCGGCACGGTTTTCAGCACCGGATCGGCGTACTTGCCGTACTCCTTGGCCTTGATCGCTGTCAGCTGCGCGGCCGGGGCGTTGAACTCGCCCTTGCCGGTGGCTTTGGCGACCACGCCCTGCACGGTGGTGAAGGCCTTCCAGGTGGTGCCGTCGGCGCCCGGATCGCGGCCGGCGATCTTGCCGAAGGTCACACGCAGCGTGCTGTTGGCGTCCGGATAGACGGCCTGGCCTTTGCTGTGCATGTAGGCGATCTTGGCCTTCATGTAATTGGCGTAGGCTTGTTGCAGCTTGCCGCCCAGTTCCTCTTCCTCGGCTTCGGACTTCAGGTCCGGCTCGTACAGCGCGACGGCGGCCTGGATGAAGCTGTCGTCGCTGGCCTTGAAGTCGGCCGGCTTGCGTTCCAGCCAGGCGTTGCGCTCATTGGCGTCGCCCAGTTTGCTGCCGGCGTACAGCTTGTCCAGCGCCGCCTGCAGATCGGCCTTGCTCATGCCATCCTTGACGCCGGCCACCGTGTCGAACGCGGCGTTGCGCTGCGACGCCGGTTGCGCGGCGTATTTGACCAGGCTGTTCATGACCAGCGCCTTGTCGACCTTCTCGTCGTAGTTGCGCACCAGCGCATCGACCGAGGCCTTGATGCGCGGCACGTCACGCACCTGATAGCCCGACTTGCGCTCGGCGTCCGGCTTGGTGTTCTCGTTGGCCAGGCGGTACAGCACGCGCGCGGTGTTCAGCAGGCGCGGCTTGGACGAACCGAGGTAGTAGTCGCGCTTGATTTCGGCGTCGCGCTGGGCGATCAGTTTCTCCACCGCGTCGATGTCGGCGGCGTACTCGGCCTTGCGTTTGGCGTCGGCGTTGATCCACTGCTTCAACGCCTCGTGCTCGGCGGTCTTACGCTGCAGCATGTCGCTGCCGGCATAGGAGTCCAGCATGCCCTGGCGGTTCTTGTAGTAATTGTTGATGCTGGCCACTTGCGACGCGTACTTCAGCGCGGTGTCCTTGTTGTCCTTGGTGGTGTCGGCGATGATGGCCAGGCTTTCGGCCGACTGCTGCACATACGCCGGATAGTTCCAGTCGAAGGTGAACGCCACTTCCGACGGCAGACGGTGGCGATTGGTGCGGCCCGGATAGCCCAGCACCATGATGAAGTCGCCTTCCTTGACGCCTTCCTTGGCCAGCTTCAGGAAGTGCTGCGGCACGTAAGGCACGTTGTCCTTACTGAAGTCGGCGGCCTTGCCGTCCTTGCTGACGTAGGCGCGGTAGAAGCCGTAGTCGCCGGTGTGGCGCGGCCACATCCAGTTGTCGGTGTCGCCGCCGAACTTGCCCACGCCTTCCGGCGGCGCGTGCACCAGGCGCACGTCGCGGATTTCCAGTTGCTTGATCAGGTAGAACTCCAGGCCGCCGTAGTAGGACGACACGGTGCAGCGGTGGCCGGCGTCTTTTTCGCACGCGGCCTGGATGGCTTTCTGATTCTTCTCGATGGCGTCGCTGCGCGCCTTGCCGCTCAGTTTGGCGACCGCCGGCGTGATCACCTGTTGCGACACCTCGGTCACGGCCTTGGTGACCCAGATGCGGGTGCCCGGCGCGGCCGGCAGTTCCTCGGCCAGGTTATGGGCCAGGAAGCCGTTGGCCAGCAGATTGCGTTCCGGCGTCGAGTTATGGGCGACGCTGCCGTAGACGCAATGGTGGTTGGTGGCGACCAGGCCTTGCGGCGACACGAAGGACGCCGAGCAGCCGCCGAGGCTGACGATGGCGCCCATCGGGAACTCGGTCAGCTTGGTCAGGGCGGCCGGGTCCAGCTTGAGGCCGGCGGCTTTGAGTTGCTTGGCTACTTGTGGCAGCTGCTGTGGCATCCACATGCCCTCATCGGCATGGGCGGCGGTGCTCAGGATGGCGAGCGCGAGAAGAGATTTTTTCATGGTTTTCCAGATAAAAAGATGTGGCGCACAGCAGTATCCGCAGACCTTCCGCGCACGTCAACCAGAATTTGGTGGAAAAACCCGGTGTCAGGTCTGACAAAAGCACACGGGCTCAACTGCGAAGCAGTTGAGCCCGTGTGCTTTTGTCAGACCTGACACCGGGTTTTAGTCGGCTTTGATGGCCTCGATCTGGATCGCGAGTTTGACTTCCGGCGAGAAGTTCGGCAGGCCGTAGTTCAGGCCGAAGTCGCTGCGCTTGAACTCGGCCGTGGCGTCGGCGCCGCAGACTTCTTTCTTGTAGCGCGGGTGCATGATGCACTTGAACTTGTCCACCTTCAGCGAGACCGGCTTGGTCACGCCCAGCAGCGTCAGCTCGCCGTCCACGCCGACCAGCTTGTCGCCGTCGAACTTGAACGATTTGCTGGTGTAGGTGATGGTCGGGAACTTGGCGACGTTGAACATCGATTCATCCCTGGCGTGCTTGTTCATCGCCTCCAGCCCGAAGTCGATCGAGTCGGCTTCGATCTTGACCTCCAGCGCGCCGGTCTTGGCCGCGCGATCCAGGGTCACCGTGCCGCTGGTTTTGTTGAACTTGCCACGCCATACCGACAGGCCCATGTGGTCGGCCTCGAAGCTCGGGTAGGTGTGCGTCGGGTCAAGGTTGTAGGTCGCGGCCATGGCGGACGTGGCCGAGGCGGCCAGCAGCGTGGCGATCAGGATCTGTGCTTTCATCTTCCGGTGTCTCCTTTGGTGGTCGGTGGTTTTATTGTGCTACGACGTGGAACTTGATGGTGACGTCATCGGCCACCATGCTGGTGTCTTTCCATTCGCCTTCGCCGATGTTGTAGGCCAGGCGCTTGATCGGCAGCACGCCGTCAAACACTTGCGCCTTGCCGTCGGCCTTGACGGTCAGCGGGAAGCTGACGTCGGTGGTCTTGCCCTTGATGGTCAGCTTGCCGGTCACGTTGAGCTTGCCGGCGCCGGCCGGCTTGATCGACGACGAGACGAAGGTGGCTTTCGGGAATTGCGCCGCGTTGAACCATTCTTTCTTGGCCACTTCCTTGTTGTAGTCGGCGTCGCCCAAGTCCATGCTGCCGGTCTCGACTTCCACGGTGGCCTTGGCGGCGTCCGGCTTGGCGGCGTCGTAGTCGATGTTGGCGGTGAACTTCTTGAATTTGGCGTCGATCGGCACGTTCATCTGCTTGAAGGTGGCGGTGACGGTGCTCTTGGCCGGATCGGTTTTCAGCACGGCGGCGCCGGCGGCGAAGGCGACACCCATCAGGGTGACGAGGGCGATTTTGTTCAGGGTTTTCATGATTCAGGCTCCAGTGGGGGGATTACAGCGGCAACATGCGCTTCAGCGTCACGTCGCGGTCGATAAAGTGGTGCTTCAGGGCGGCCAGGGCGTGCGCGACGACCGATGCCGCCATCGTCATGGTCAAAACATAATGGACCGTTTTTAAAGCTGCCTTAAGTTCAGGATCGGGCGCGAACGGCGCCGGCATCTGCCACAGGCCCAGGTACACCACCGGCACGCCCGCCGCATACGAGTACAGGTAGCCGGACAAGGGCACGGCGAAGATCAGCAGGTACAGCAGGACGTGCATGCCTTCGGCGATCTTGTGCTGCCAGTCGGGGATCGAGACCAGCTTCGGCGGCGGCCGGTGGGTGACGCGCCACAGCACGCGCAGCACGGCCAGCAACAGCACCGTCACGCCCATCCATTTGTGCCAGGAGAAGTATTTCAGCTTGGTCGGCGAAAAGCCGGGAATCGCGACCATCGACAGGCCGAGGAAGAAGGTGGCGATGATGAGCAAGGCGACTAGCCAGTGCAGCAACATGGCGGTTTTGGTATAGCGTGGCATAAAACGGCTCCGGAGAAAATAGTACTTATTAGGACTAAATATACCAAAAAATGGTTATCTTCGCTGGCGGGGCCGAAAAAAAGCCCCGGGAGCGCTGGGCGCTGCCGGGACTAGTGTAAAGCAGATTGCCTGATTACATCAGATGGCTTTAGCCAGAGCCGCGGCGATGCCGGTGTAGTTGGCCGGCGTCATCGCCAGCATCAGGTCCTTGGCTTCCTGCGGCACGGCCAGGCCGTTGATGAACTCCTGCAGCGCGGCTTTCGAAATGCCTTTGCCGCGGGTCAGCTCTTTCAGTTGCTCATACGGGTTGGCGATGCCGTAGCGGCGCATCACGGTCTGCACCGGCTCGGCCAGCACTTCCCAGTTGGCGTCCAGGTCGGCTTCGAGGCGGGCCGGATTGACTTCCAGCTTGTTCAGGCCGCGCAGGCAGCTGTCGTAGGCCAGCAGCGTGTAGCCGAGGCCGACGCCGATGTTGCGCAGCACGGTCGAATCGGTCAGGTCGCGCTGCAGGCGCGAGACTGGCAACTTCTCGGACAGGTGCTTGAGCACGGCGTTCGCCAGGCCCAGGTTGCCCTCGGAGTTTTCGAAGTCGATCGGGTTGACCTTGTGCGGCATGGTCGACGAGCCGATTTCGCCGGCCTTCAGCTTCTGCTTGAAGTAGCCCAGCGAGACGTAACTCCAGATGTCGCGGTTCAGGTCCAGCAGGATGGTGTTGGCGCGGGCGAAGGCGTCGAACAGCTCGGCCATGTAGTCGTGCGGCTCGATCTGGATGGTGTACGGGTTGAACACCAGGCCCAGGCGCTGCTCGATCACGTTCTTCGAGAACGCCGGCCAGTCAAACGACGGGTAGGCCGACAGATGGGCGTTGTAGTTGCCGACCGCGCCGTTCATCTTGCCGAGGATTTCCACCTGTTCGATGCGCTTGACGGCGCGTTGCAGACGGGCCACGACGTTGGCCATTTCCTTGCCCAGGGTGGTCGGGCTGGCGGTCTGGCCGTGGGTGCGCGACAGCATCGGCAGTTCGGCGTTGGCGTGGGCGATCTCGGTCAGCCGGGCGATCACCTGGCGCAGCGACGGCAGCATCACGCTGTCGCGCGCGGCCTTGAGCATCATGCCGTGCGAGGTGTTGTTGATGTCTTCCGAGGTGCAGGCGAAGTGGATGAATTCCGACGCCGCCACCAGTTCCGGCACGTCCTTGACCTGTTCTTTCAGCCAGTACTCCACCGCCTTGACGTCATGGTTGGTGACGGCTTCGATTTCCTTGATGCGGGCGGCGTCCTGTTCGGTGAAGTCGGCGGCGATCTTGTCGAGCAGCGCGCTTGCCTCGGCCGAGAACGGTTTGATTTCGGCGAAACCGGCCAGCGACAGCGCTTGCAGCCAGGAGATTTCTACTTTGACGCGGTGGTGCATGAAGCCGGATTCGGACAGGATCGGGCGCAGCAGATCGGTTTTACCGGCGTAGCGGCCGTCCAGCGGCGACAGCGCCGACAGCGTGGAGTAAGGAGTAGTGGTCATGATGGAAAGAGCGGAAGTTGAAAGAGCAGTCCGGGATTTTACCATTGGCGGACGGCCGCGCCGCCGATGTTATCGCCGATGTTATACTGAAGGCTATTGTCATTCCCTCCATTGTTCACTCTGTCGCTATGAAACTCATCGGTTCCCTCGCCAGCCCTTACGTCCGCAAGGTGCGTGTCGTCCTCGCGGAAAAAAAGCTCGATTACCAGTTCGAACTGGAGAATGTGTGGGCGGCTGACACCACCATCAGCCAGCTCAATCCGCTCGGCAAAGTGCCGAGCCTGGTCATGGAGGACGGCACGGTGCTGTTCGACTCGCGCGTCATGGTCGAGTATCTCGACACGCTGACGCCGGTCTGCAAGCTGCTGCCGCCGACCGGCCGCGACCGCGCCGACGTCAAGTGCTGGGAAGCGCTGGCCGACGGCATGCTGGACGCCGCCGTCAGCGTGCGCCTGGAGCGCACCATGCGTCCGCCAGAGTTGCAAAGCGAGGAGTGGATGGCGCGTCAGATGCGCAAGGTCGAGCTGGGCCTGAAGGCGCTGTCGGACAAGCTGGGCGATCAGCCCTACTGCACCGGCGTGCACTACTCGCTGGCCGACGTGGCGGTCGGCTGCACGCTGGGCTGGCTGTCATTCCGCTTCCCGGACATCGGCTGGCGCGACGACCACCCCAACCTGGCCAAGCTGTACGACAAGCTGTCCGAACGCCCGTCGTTCAAGGACACGGTTCCCGCCTGATGCCAAAAACCACGCCGCCGCCGGACGCGGACAGCGGCAGCGCCCAGCAGCGGCGCCTGCAAATGGCCGATATCGCGCGGCTGGCGGGTGTGTCCACCTCGACCGTGTCGCGCGCGCTGGCCGGCAGCAAGCTGATCAGCGAGGAAACGCGTAGCCGCGTGCTGGAGCTGGCGCGTTCGCTCAAGTACAACATCAATATCGGCGCGCAGAATCTGCGGCGCAAGCAGAACCGCACCGTCGGCGTGGTGGTGCCGTATGATCCGGCCACGCGCCAGCATCTGTCCGATCCGTTCTTCCTGTCGATGCTGGGCAGCCTGGCCGACGCGCTGACCGAGCAGGGCTTCGACATGCTGGTGTCGCGCGTCGACGCCAGCGAGCTCGACGCCGCCGCCGCGCCGTTCGACACCGGCCGCGTCATCGGCATTGTGCTGATCGGCCAGTGGCGCCATCATGACCAACTGAACCAGCTGGCGGCGCGTCACGTGCCGATCGTGGTGTGGGGCGCGCAGCTGCCGCAGCAGCTGTACTGCACCGTCGGCGGCGACAACGTGGCCGGCGGCGCGCTGGCCGGCGCGCACCTGCTGGCGCGCGGGCGCCGGCGCATCGCCTTCTTTGGCGACATCAACCTGCCGGAAATCGGCCACCGCTACGCCGGGCTGTGTCAGGCGTTGAACGAGGCCGGCGTGGCGGCCGATCCGCAACTGCTGGTGCCCGCCGGCTTCGTGCCGGACGGCGGCCGCCTGGCGGTCGAGGAACTGCTGGCGCGCGGCGTGGCCTTCGACGCCGTGTTCGCCGGCAGCGACCTGATGGCCATGGGCGCCATCAACGCCTTCCGTCAGCTGGGGCTGGATGTGCCGGGTCGCGTGGCCGTGGTCGGCTATGACGATATTCCGCTGTCCAGCTATTTCCACCCGCCGCTGACCACCGTGCAGCAGCCGATCCAGGACGCCGGCCGCGCGCTGGTGGCCTCGCTGCTGGAACTGACCGAGGGCCGTCCCGCGCCCTCGCTGCAACTGCCGACCCGGCTGATCGTCCGCGACAGCACTGTCTGATTTGTGCAACCGATTGCATAGAAGCCAAAAGGCATAACAAAAAAGTCTTTTGCAAGTTGATGCAATCGATTGCATAATGCGCTCACCTGCTCAAGAAAGCAGCAGACAACGATAACACTGGAGACAATTCATGCAACCACGCACCCTGAAACTGGGCGGCATCGCCGCCGCTGTCGCAACCGCCGTTCTGCACATGTCCGCCAACGCCCAGGAGGCCGCCGCGCCGGCCGATGGCCTGAACATGGAGCGCGTGGTCGTCACCGGCACCAGCACCGCTTCGTCCAAAATGAAAACCAGCGTCTCGATCTCGACGCTGGAAGCCGACACCATCAAGAACAGCGCGCCGCTGAGCGCGGCCGAAGTGCTGCGCTCGGTGCCGGGCGTGCGCTCGGAATCGTCGGGCGGCGAGGGCAACGCCAACATCACGGTGCGCGGCGTGCCGATCTCGGCCGGCGGCGCGCGCTATGTGCAGATCCAGGAAGACGGCCTGCCGGTGCTGCAGTTCGGCGACTTCAACTTCACCACGCCGGACAGCTTCGTCAAGATCGACGGCACGCTGGACCACCTGGAGGTGGTGCGCGGCGGCTCGGCCTCGACGCTGGCGACCAACGCGCCAGGCGGCATCGTCAACTTCATCAGCAAGACCGGCGAGGAGAAGGGCGGCCACATCGGCATCAGCCGCGGCCTCGGCTACGATGAAACCCGCTATGACTTCGACTACGGCGCGCCGATCTCGGACAAGACCCGCTTCTTCATCGGCGGCAACTACCGCACTGGCGAAGGCGTGCGCAACACTGGCATGAGTACCGAAGGCGGCGGCCAGATTCGCGGCAACATCACGCACGACCTGGACAACGGCTTCATCCGCCTGTCGTTCAAGCATCTGGACGACAAGGCGCCGACCGCGCTGCCGGTGCCGGTGCGCGTGGTCAACCAGCAGATTCAGGAAATCCCCGGCATCGATCCGCGCACGGTCAGCTTCTATTCGCCGTACTGGGTGCGCGATGTGGTGCTGAGCAAGGACAATACGCCGGTCTCGACTGACATCAACGACGGCCTGAAGGTGAAGAGCAATTCGGTGGGGCTGGAGGGCTCGTTCGATCTGGGCGACGGCTGGAACCTGAACAACAAGTTCCGCACGTCCAGCAACAGCGGCCGCTTTGCGGGCGTCTTCGCCGGCAACAACGGCGTCGCCGGCAACTACACCTTCGCCACCGGCCCGAACAAGGGCAAGGCCTACAACGGCCTGGCTTTCTCCGCCGTGGTGTTCAACACCTCGATCGACGACGCCGGCAACACGCTGAACGACACCAAGCTGTCCAAGACCTTCAAACTGGCCGACGGCAGCAAGCTGACCACCACCGGCGGCCTGTACCTGTCGACGCAAAAGCTGGCGCTGACCTGGAACTTCAACGAATACCTGATGCAGCTCACCGGCGCCAAACCGGCGCTGCTGCAAACGGCCAGCGCCACGCCCGGCCTGGTCGGCGCGGCCTTCGGCGGTTGCTGCTCGCGCGCGGTGGACATGGAATACAAATTCACCTCGCCCTACGTTAACGTCGGCTACGAGACCGGCCCGCTGAGCGTGGACGCCAGCTTCCGCCAGGACCGCCAGAAAGCCAACGGCACCGCCAACATCGCGACGTTGAACAACGGCGCGCTGCGCTACGACGCCGCCACCCAGCAGTTCGTCGACTATGAACTGAACCACAATTCGTACTCGGTCGGCGGCAACTACGCGTTCACCAAGAACCTGTCGGTGTTTGCGCGCGTCAGCGATGGTGTGGCCTTCAACGCGGACCGCATCCTGTTCGGCACCCCGCTCGATGGCACGGCGCCGATCGCCATCAACACCGTCAAGCAGATCGAGGGCGGCGTCAAATGGCGCAGCGGTGGCGTGAGCACCTTCGTCACGCTGTTCCAGGCCAAGACCGACGAGAGCAACTTCGAGGCGACCACCCAGCGCAGCACCTCCAACAAGTACGACGCCAAGGGCGTGGAGCTGGAGGGCGCCTACAGCAACGGTGGCTTCCGCATCACCGGCGGCATGACCTACACCGACGCCAAGATCACCGGCGCCGCGGCGGCGGACGTGGCCAACATCGGCAACACGCCGCGTCGTCAGGCCAAGACCATCTATCAGGTGGCACCGACCTACAGCTTTGGCGACGCCACCATCGGCGCCAGCTTGATCGGCACCGGCAAGTCGTGGGGCGATGACGCGCACACCATCGTGCTGCCGGCGTATGAGGTGGTGAACGCCTTCGTCAACTACAGCCTGACGCCGAAAGCCACGCTGTCGCTCAGCGTGAACAACCTGCTCAACAAGATCGGCTACACCGAAGTGGAAGGCGACGGTCACGCGGCGCGCTCCATCTCCGGCCGTGCCGCCAAAGTCAGTCTGTCCTATGCCTTCTAATGTAACGACGGACCGCATGCTCGCGGTCCTGCCCGAGGAACTGCGGCCGCAAGCCGTGCAGCGTCTGGCCGCCTGCGAACCGGTGCTGCGCCGGCTGCTGGCCGGATTGTACGGCCGGCACGCCGACTTCGACGCCTGGCTGGCCGAGTTGATGGCGTCACTGGGCGCGCTGTACGCGGCGCGTCCCGCCGGGCTGCGCGCGCTGGACGAACAGCGCGCGGCGCAGCCGGACTGGTTCCTCAGTCAGCGCATGCTGGGCTACTGCGCGTATGTGCAGAATTTCGGCGGCGATCTGAATGGCGTGGCCGAGCGGATTCCGTATCTGCAGGAGCTGGGCGTCACCTATCTGCACCTGCTGCCGTTCCTGCGCGCCCGCGCCGGCGAGAACGACGGCGGCTTCGCCGTGTCCAGCTTTGATGATGTGGAGCCGGCGCTGGGCACCAACGCCGATCTGGATGCACTGACCACGCGGCTGCGCGCGGCCGGCATCAGCCTGTGCTCGGACTTCATCCTCAATCACGTGGCCGATGACCACGCGTGGGCGCTGGCCGCCAAGGCTGGCGACGCGGCGGCGCGCGCCAAGTTCCTGGTCTACCCGGACCGCGAAATGCCGGACCGCTACGAGCGCACGCTGGGCCAGGTGTTCCCGCAGGTCGCGCCGGGCAATTTCGTGCCGGTCGACGCGCTGGGCGGCTGGGTGTGGAGCACCTTCTATCCGTATCAGTGGGACCTGAACTACGCCAATCCGGCGGTGTTCTCGGCGATGGCGGCGACGCTGCTGCGCCTCGCCAATCGCGGCATCGAAGTATTCCGCCTCGACTCCACCGCCTTCCTGTGGAAGCGCGAAGGCACCAACAGCATGAACCAGCCGGAGGCGCACCAGATCCTGCAAGCGCTGCGCGCGATCGTCGATATCGTCGCGCCGGGCGTGCTGCTGAAAGCCGAAGCCATTGTGCCGACGCGCGAGCTGCCGGCCTACCTGGGCAGTGCCGACGCGCGCGAGTGCCACATCGCCTATCACAGCAGCCTGATGGCCGCCGGCTGGGTCGCTCTGTCGGAACAAAACACCGGCGTGATGCGCGAAGTGATCCGCAATACGCCGGCGCTGCCGCCTGCCGCCACCTGGCTCAGTTACGTGCGCTGCCACGACGACATCGGCTGGAATGTGCTGCGCGCGGAAGCCGCTGCCGATGGCAGCGACGCCAACGCGCGCCTGGCGAGGGCCTCGCGCTTCTTCGCCGGCGCCGAAGGCAGTTATGCATCGGGCGCGGTATTCCAGAGCACCGATCCGAACGCCGCCCATGGCAGCAACGGCTCGGCCGCCTCGCTGGTGGGCCTGGAGCGCGCGGGCTCGGACGAGGAACGCGAGCTGGCCATGCGCCGCCTGCTGCTGCTGCACGGCGTGGCGCTGAGCTTCGGCGCGCTGCCGGTGCTGTACATGGGTGACGAGCTGGCGATGGAGAACGATTACTCCTACCTGGATCGTCCGCAGCACGCGATGGACAGCCGCTGGCTGCAACGCCCGCTGTTTGACGACGCGCGCTGGCAACAACGGTATGACATCGACGCCGGCGCCAACGTCGGCCGCATGTACCAGTCGCTGATCCGGCTGGTGCGCGCGCGTCGCCAGCATGACGCGCTGGCCGCCAACGCGCCGCGCACGCTACTGGCCGACGCGCCGGACAGCGTGCTGGCGGTGGCGCGCGGCGAGCGCCTGATTACCTTGTTCAACTTCTCCGGCGCGCCGCAGACTTACCCGCTGCAAGGCCGCTGGACCGATTGCCTGGACGGTGGCATAGTCGATGGCGCGCTGACGCTGGCGCCGTATGCGATGCACTGGCTGGAACGTGGAGCGACAGCATGAGCAAACATTCCATCGCCGTTTTCGGCGAGGCACTGGTGGACGATTTCATCACCGAACAGGTGGTGGGCGGTGCGCCGTTCAATGTGGCGCGCAACCTGGCGGCGTTCGGCGTCGCCACGCTGATGGTCACGCGCATCGGCGCCGACAGGAATGGCGCCGGCATCTGCGACGAGTTCACGCGCTTCGGCATGAGCGAGGCCGGATTGCAGGTCGATGAACGCGGCGCCACCGGCCGCGTGGTGGTCGAGCGCAATGCGGACGGCCATCGCTTCATCATTCTGCCGGATCAGGCTTACGATTATGTGGAGACCGCGCCGGCATTGGCGGCGTTGGCTGCGGCGCGGCCGCGGGTGATCTACTTCGGCACCATGGCGCAGCGCCACGAGCAGTCGCGCGCCACGCTGCGCGCGATGCTGGAGGCCTCCGACGCGCAGCGCTACCTCGATCTGAATGTGCGGGAAGGGCAGGTCACCGAGCGTATCGCGCACGAGTCGCTGAAGCTGGCCGACATCGTCAAGGTCAACGAGGACGAGCTGAAAGACCTGTTCCGCTGGTACACGCACACGCAGCCCGCCACCGACGCCGACAGTCCGGCAATGCGCGAGGCCTGCCTGACGCTGATGCGCACCTTCGGCCTGCAAGGGCTGATCGTCACACTGGGTGAACGCGGCGCGCTGTATTTCAGCGCCGACGGCGCGGTCGCCGCCAACCACGAGTGCCACGCGCCGGCGCGCATCGTCGACACCGTGGGCGCCGGCGACGCCTTCTCCTCGGTGTTTCTGTTCGGCCAACTGCAAGGCTGGCCGCTGCCGTTGACGCTGGCGCGCGCCAACGCGTTCGCAGGCGCCATCTGCGGCATCTCCGGCGCGGTGCCGGCGGATGCCGGCTTCTATGCGCCGTGGATCGCCAGCTGGCAGCGCGGCGCGGTGCGGCCGGGAGCGGCGTCATGAAGCCGCGTCTGTCGCTGTGGCAGATCGTCAACATGAATATCGGATTCTTCGGCATCCAGTTCAGTTTCGGCCTGCAGCAGAGCAGCATGAGCCCGATCTACAAATACCTCGGCGCCGACGAGGCCAGCCTGCCTTACCTGTGGCTGGCCGGACCGATGACCGGCTTGCTGGTGCAGCCGCTGATCGGCGCCATGAGCGACCGCACCATCACGCGCTGGGGACGCCGCACGCCGTACTTCCTGATCGGCGCCATTCTCTGCAGCCTTGGCCTGCTGGCCATGCCGTTCAGCCCCACGCTGTGGATGGCGGCCAGCCTGCTGTGGATACTCGACGCGGCCAACAACGTCACCATGGAGCCGTACCGCGCCTTCGTCAGCGACAAGCTCAAACCGGAGCAGCATTCGCTTGGCTTCCTGACGCAAAGCGCCTTCACCGGGCTGGGACAAACGCTGGCCTATCTGACGCCGTCGCTGCTGGTCTGGCTGGGCATGAACAAGGACGCGGTGAACAGCCGCCATATTCCGCACATCGTCATCGTCGCCTTCATGATCGGTGCGGTGTTCTCGATCACGTCGGTGCTGTGGACGCTGAAGACCACCAAGGAACATCCGCTCACCGAGGCGGAGCTGCAGGCGATGCGCGCGCGGCCGGCAGGCTGGCGTTACGCGCTGGCCGACATCGTCGACGCCGTGCGCGAGATGCCGTCGACCATGCGCCAGCTGGCGTGGGTCAAGCTGTTCCAGTGGTACGCCATGTTCTGCTACTGGCAATACATCATGCTGTCGCTGTCCACCACGCTGTATGGCACCACCGACCAGGCCTCGCAAGGCTTCCGCGATGCCGGCCTGCTGACCGGCCAGGTCGGCGCGTTCTACAACTTCATCGCGTTTGTCGGCGCGCTGGCGCTGGTGCCGTTCACGCGCCGCCATGGGCCGAAGATCACCCATAGCATCTGCCTGGCGCTGGCTGGCGTGGCCATGCTGAGCATTCCGCACATTCATACGCCGGCATGGCTGTTCGTGCCGATGATCGGCATCGGGCTGGCGTGGGCCAGCATCATGGGCAATCCGTATGTGATGCTGGCCGGCTGCATACCGCCGGAGCGCACCGGCGTCTACATGGGCATCTTCAATATGTTCATCGTGATTCCGATGATCATCCAGATCTTCACGCTGCCGCTGTACTACCGCAGCCTGCTGGGTGGTAATCCGGAAAACGTGATCCGCCTGGCCGGCGTGCTGATGCTGTGCGGCGCGGTCGCCGTGTTGATGGTGAAAATAAAAAGGCCGCAAGCGAGCTTGCGGCCTTTGAGTGATGCGGTGACGCCGACGTAATTAGTCGTCGCCGTTCATCTGGCTTTGCAGGTAGTTCTGGATGCCCACTTTGCCGATCAGGTCGAGCTGGGTTTCCAGCCAGTCGATGTGTTCCTCGGTGTCTTCCAGGATCATCAGCAGCAGGTCGCGCGACACGTAGTCGGCGGCCTTCTCGGCGGCGGCGATGCCTTCCTTGACGGTGATCTGTGCGCCTTTTTCCAGCTTCAGGTCGCAACCCAGCATCTCTTCGGTGTTTTCGCCGACCATGACTTTATGCATGGCTTGCAGATTCGGCAGGCCATCGAGCATCAGGATGCGGTCGATCAGTTTGTCCGCATGCTTCATCTCGCCAATCGACTCTTCCCACTCCTTCTTGCCGATTTTTTCCAGGCCCCAGTGCTTGTACATCTTGGCGTGCAGGAAGTACTGGTTGATCGCGGTGAGTTCGTTGGTCAGCTGAGCGTTCAGCAAACGGATAACTTCTTGGTCGCCCTTCATGGCTGTTCTTTCTGTGTTGGTTACGAATGGCGCCATTGTGCACGATTTTCCTCAGGATGTGTAGCGAATTTCCGATAATTTCGCCGAAATGGCCTCTAACTTCGGTTATTGAGAGCATTGGCGCAAATGAAAACTATTAGCATTCGTTATGCCGCAGTGTGTGGCACCCAACTGAGGGGGCCCCGGCGCGCCGTTACCATGGAAGCTCAACGAAAAGGAGCTTGCCATGGATTCCATCAACGCCCAGCAACCGGAGCACAACCACCAGGATCTCATCGGCGAAGACGCGGTGCGCAAGATCCGTGAATTCGTCGACAGCACGCCGGGCTGCTTTTTCTGCACCAGCGATGCGCAAGGCGGACCCGGCGACGCCCGGCCGATGACGGCGCTTGAGGTCGATGACCTGGGCAATCTGTGGTTTATCTCCGCCAGCGACAGCCTGAAGAATCAGGAGCTGGCGCTCGACCCGTCGGCCACGCTGTATTTCCAGGGCGCGGCGCATGCCGGGTTCATGCATCTGGAAGGCATCGCCACCGTGCTGCGCGACCCGGTCAAGCTGAAGGCGTTGTGGAGTTTTACGATGAAGACCTGGTTCAGCGGCGGCGAGGACGATCCGCGCATCACGCTGATCAAGTTCGCGCCGACTTACGGCTACTATTGGGACACCAGGCACGGCAAGGCCGTGGCCAGCGTGAAGATGCTGATCGGCGCTGTGATCGGCAAGACCCTCGACGATTCGATCGAGGGTCGCCTGGACCTGTGATGTGATTAACCGAGCTGGAAGTTGATGGGCACCAGCGCGTAGACGGGGATGGCCTTGCCATCCTCGACATGCGGTTTGTACAGCGCGCGCAGCACCGCCTGACGGCCAGCCTCGTCCAGATTGGCGGAGCCCGACGATTTCTGCACCGTCACCTGCTCCGCGTTGCCTTTTTCCCCGATCAGCACACGCAGCGTCACGGTGCCGCTCTCGCCCATGCGACGGGCGATGCTGGGATAGACCGGCTGCGGCGCGCGGATGTACTCCACCCCCGAGACTGTCTTAGGCGCGGCGGGCGCTGGCGGCGCCGGTGGCGCGGCCGTGTACGACGGCACGGCGTTGGCCGGCGCCGGTTCGCTCGGGCGCGGTTGCGGCGGCGGCAGCGTGATCGTCGGTTCGGTCTGCACGATGTTCACTTGCGGCAGCGGCGGAATGAAGGTCTGTTTCGGCGTGACCAGCGGCACTTCCTTCGGCTGCGGGGCTGGCTTCAGCGGCTCCGGCGACGCCACGAAGGTGACGGTGACCACTTGCGGGATGATGGCCTGCGTCACGCTGCGCAGCAGGCCCGAGTAGGCCAGATAAAAGACCACGGCGTGACCGACGATGATGGCGGTCAGCGGCGCCAGTTTGCGGCTGCGGCGTTTGAATTCCAGTGCGAAGCCGGCGTCGTCCGCGGACAGCGACGACGCCGTCCGACTGTAGCTCATTGTATTCATATTAGTTGGTGAAGACTGGACGTTTCAGCACAGTTTCCTGAAGGTCTGCGGCGGCGGCTTGCGCGGCCAGCTGTTCATTGAGGATGTCTTCCGCGCAGGAGAAGCATTGACCGCAGCACGTGGCCACGCCGAGAGCGTCACGCAGCTCATCCATCGACGTGATTCCAAATTCCATGGCTTGACGGATTTCGCGATCGGAGATGTTATTGCAAACACAAACAATCATTGATGCACCTTCTGGCTTGGGGATAAGGCTTCATTAAGACTTTTCTGACATGATTGCTAGCAACTTAATGCGAATCATTATCATTAAACGTATACTGCCGTAAACCGCAGCAGTATGCAAGCTAAATAGTAGTCATTCGCATTACCGTTTATAATGCTAGTATCTCATTCCATGCCGCAGCTATCTTGCCAGCGGCAATTTCGACCGGATTTGCTCATGACGCACGCTGTTCCCCCGATGACCCTGGATGCACTGACGGTTGGCGCCACCGCCACCGTGGTGCGCGTTTTTGCCGGCGAGCCCGCCGATGACGGCGTCAGCCTGTCGCGCCGCCTGATGGAGCTGGGCTTTGTGCCCGGCGAAAAAATCCGCATGCTCAAGCGCGGCATGCCGGGCGGTGAGCCGTTGGCGATCAGGGTCGGCAACTCCACTTTTGCGTTGCGCCGCTTTGAAGCCGCGCTGGTCTCGATTCAACCGGAATAACAATATGGGTGCAGTCGATAAAGCGGTGGTGTCGTCGCCGAACGCAGTCCGCACGCCGATGCTGGCGTTGCTGGGCAATCCGAATTGCGGCAAGACCGCCTTGTTCAACCGCCTGACCGGCGCGCGCCAGAAGGTGGCTAACTACGCCGGCGTCACCATCGAGCGCAAGGAAGGCGGCTTCACCACCGCCGCCGGCAACGGCTTCCGCGTGCTGGACCTGCCCGGCGCCTACAGCCTCAACGCGCAAACGCCGGACGAGGAAATCACGCGCGACGTGGTGGCCGGCCTGCGCAAGGGCGACGCCGCGCCGGACGTGGTGGTGTGCGTGGTCAACGCCACCAACCTGCGCCTGAACCTGCGCCTGGTGCTGGAAGTAAAACGCCTGGGCCTGCCGATGGTGCTGGCGCTGAACATGGTCGACGTCGCCAAGAAGCGCGGCCTGGTGGTCGATGCCGATGTGCTGTCCAGGGAACTGGGCATGCCGGTGGTGGAGACCGTGGCGGTGCAGGCCGGCGGCGAGAAGTCGCTGCTGCGCGCGCTTGACCTGATGTGGCCGCTGCCGGTGTCGACGCCGCAGCCGCTGGCGGCGATCGACGCCGTCGGCGTCGAGGACACGCAGCGCGAGGTGCGCCGCATCCTCGACCTGGCGCTGACCGAACCGGCGCACGCCGGCGACGCGCTGAGCGAAAAAATCGACAACGTGGTGCTGCATCCGGTACTCGGCCCGGTGATCCTGGCGGTGCTGATGTTCCTGGTGTTTCAGGCCGTGTTCAGCTGGGCGGCGGCGCCGATGGACATGATCAAGGACGGCGTCGAGCATCTGGCCAAGTGGATGACCGCCTCCATGCCGGACGGCGTGCTGCACAGCCTGCTGGTGGATGGCGTCATGGGCGGCGTCGGCGGCGTGCTGGTGTTCCTGCCGCAGATTCTGATTCTGTTCTTCTTCATTCTGTTCCTGGAGGACTGCGGCTACCTGCCGCGCGCGGCCTTCCTGCTGGACCGCCTGATGGGTGGCGTCGGCTTGTCGGGCCGTGCCTTCATCCCGCTGCTGTCGAGCTTTGCCTGCGCCATTCCGGGCGTGATGGCGGCGCGCACCATCCAGAACCGCCGCGACCGTCTGGTGACGATCATGATCGCGCCGCTGATGACCTGTTCGGCGCGCCTGCCGGTGTATGCGCTGCTGATCTCGGCCTTCATTCCCGACCGCGCGGTGGCCGGCCTGTTCAATCTGCAGGGACTGGTGCTGTTCGCGCTGTACTTCGCCGGTATCGTCTCGGCGATGGCGGTGGCGTATGTGATGAAGCGCTTCATGGGCGCGCAGGGCAAGCACCCGCTGATGATGGAGCTGCCGGCCTACCACTGGCCGCACCTGCGCAATCTGGCGCTGGGCCTGTGGGAGCGCGCCAAGATCTTCATCACCCGCGTCGGCACGGTGATCCTGACGCTGACCATATTGCTGTGGGTGCTGAGTTCCTTCCCCGGCGCGCCGGAAGGCGCGACCCATCCGCCGATCTACTACAGCCTGGCCGGCATCATCGGTCGCGGCCTGGAGTTCATCTTCGCGCCGATCGGCTTCAACTGGCAGATCTGTATCGCGCTGGTGCCGGGCATGGCCGCGCGCGAAGTGGCGGTGGGCGCGCTGGGCACGGTGTACGCGCTGTCGCAGACCGGCGACGAGGTGGCGCAGACGCTGGCGCCGATCATCTCGGCGACCTGGTCGCTGGCCACCGCGTTGTCGCTGCTGGCCTGGTATGTGTTCGCGCCGCAGTGCATCGCGACGCTCAGTACCGTGCGCCGCGAAACCGGCAGCGCGCGTTACGCGTGGCTGATGGCGGCTTATTTGTTTGCGCTGGCGTATGTGGCGTCGTTCATCACGTACCACGTCGCGCGCGCGTTGGGAGGCTGATATGTGGCAAGAACTGATGGTGGCATTGATCGTGGCGGGCGCGCTGGTGCATTTCAGCACCAAGTACCTGCCGCTGGCCTGGCGCCGCCGCATCGTCTACACGCTGGGCAAGCGCGGCTTCAATGAAACCAAACTGGCCAGGTTCTTCAAGACCAGCGGCGGCGGTGGCTGCGGCAGCGGCTGCTCCGACTGCGGCCCGTCGACATCGACGTCTTGCGACAGCAAATCCACCACCACATCCAAGCAGCGCGTGATCAAGCTGCACGTGCAGCGCTAACCACATCCCCTGCGGCGGCGCAAAGCCGCCTGCTCCGCATCGTTTTAATCTTGTCCGCAGATGATTGCTTTCTCAATTTCTGCGGATAAGATGAAAAATGGTGATTACCTTCGATCCCAGCAAAGACAGACTCAACCGGGGCAAGCACGGCGTTTCGCTATCTGCTGCCTCGCAGTTTGACTGGGATAGCGCGCTAGTCTGGCCCGACCTGCGTTACCACTACACTGAATTGCGGGAGTGTGCGCTGGGATTTATTGGCAATCACTTATATTTTCTGGTTTTTACTGCTGAAGCTGATCTAATCAGAGTTATCAGCTTGCGGCGAGCTAATAAAGAGGAAGGAACGCACTATGTACGACAAAAGACCTGAAATTATCTGGCCGACAGACGAGGAGGATGCTGCGATTACTGCCGCGGCGCTGTCTGATCCGGATGCGCAGCCCTTGACTGCGGCAGAACTGGCTCAGTTTCGTCCTTGGCGAGCCAGGTTGCTGGCGCCGCCGGGCTCGGAGACTGTGACGCTGACGATGGCGTTTGATGCCGCGACGATCGCGGCATTCCAGCGCCAGGGCGATGACTGGCAGCAGGGCATCAATGCTGTGCTGCGAGAGTGGGCGATCCGGCGCGGTTACGTGCCGTTTCCTGAATAAACCTCAGCCGCAGAAAGGGTCGAAGGATTCGGCTTGCGCCATCGGCCAGTAGTGGCCGAACACCGGCGGCAGGCGCGACAGTTGGCTCGGGTCGAGCAGCTCGCCCGGCTCCAGGTAGGGCAGTAGCGCCGAGGCCAGCTTGACCTGATTTTCCGAGATGCGCCGCACCAGGTGGCGCGGGCGCAGTTGCGACGGGTGTGTCAGGCCGGCGGCGGCGATCAGCTGGGCCAGCGCTTCCATCGTGTTCTGGTGGAAGTGGGCCACGCGCTGGATCTTGTCCGGCACCACCAGCGCGCGCTGGCGGCCCTTGTCCTGGGTGGCGACGCCGGTCGGGCAGCGGTCGGTATGGCAGCTCTGCGACTGGATGCAGCCCAGGGCGAACATGAAGCCGCGCGCCGAATTGCACCAGTCCGCGCCCAGCGCCAGGGTGCGGGCGATGTCGAAGGCGGTGATGATCTTGCCCGAGGCGCCGAGTTTGACCTGGTCGCGCAGGTTGGCGCCCACCAGCGTGTTATGCACCAGCAGCAGCGCTTCCTGCAACGGCGTGCCAATATGGTCGGTGAATTCCACCGGCGCCGCGCCGGTGCCGCCTTCGCCGCCATCGACCACGATAAAGTCCGGCACGATGCCGGTCGCCAGCATCGCCTTGACGATGCCGAAAAATTCCCACGCGTGGCCGATCGCCAGTTTGAAGCCGGTCGGCTTGCCGCCGGACAGCTCACGCAGGCGGTCGATGAACTTCAGCATTTCGATCGGCGTGCTGAAGGCGGAATGGCGCGACGGCGAGATGCAGTCGCGGCCCACCGGCACGCCGCGCGTCTGCGCGATTTCGATGGTCACCTTGGCGCCCGGCAGCACGCCGCCGTGGCCCGGCTTGGCGCCCTGCGACAGCTTCAGCTCGATCATTTTCACCTGCGGCGTGGTGGCGTTGGCGATGAAGTTGGCTTCCGAGAAGGTGCCGTCGTCATTGCGGCAACCGAAGTAGCCGGAGCCGATTTCCCACACCAGATCGCCACCGTTCTGGCGGTGGTAGGGGCTGATGCTACCCTCGCCGGTATCGTGCATGAAGCCGCCCAGTTTGGCGCCGCCGTTGAGCGCGAGAATCGCGTTGGCCGATAGCGCGCCAAAGCTCATCGCCGAAATATTGAACACGCTGGCCGAATACGGCTGCGCGCGCCGGCAATCGGGGTGATTGCCGATCTCGATGCGGAAGTCGTGCGGTTGCTCCGGCGCCGGCGCGATCGAGTGGTTGATCCATTCATAGCCGGGCGCGTAGACGTTCATCTGCGTGCCGAACGGCCGCTTGTCGCTGTCCTGCTTGGCGCGCTGGTAGACGATGCTGCGCTGGTTACGCGAGAACGGTTCGGCCACCGTGTCGTCCTCCAGGAAGTACTGGCGGATTTCAGGGCGGATCGATTCGAAGAAGAAGCGGAAGTGCGCCAGGATCGGGTAGTTGCGCCGCAGCGCGCGCTTGGTTTGCAGCAGATCGGCGATGCCGACCGCCACCAGCGCGGCGGCCACGGCCGGAATTTCCCAGGGGGCGTGCAAGGCCAGCGAGGCCAGCAGGGTGACGATGGCTGCGGTAAAGGCAAGGTAACGGGGGGATAACAGATTCATGAACTCTCCGACGGCGGCTTGGATACTGTTGAGTGTACTTCAGGCGGAGGAGGACAGGGCAAGGGCAACAATGTTAAGCTAGCGGCATCGCGGCGCACGGCCGTTCTTTTTCCTGGATATCGCACATGATCGTCGTTCATCACTTGAATAATTCACGCTCGCAGCGCGTGTTGTGGCTGCTGGAGGAGCTGGGTCTGGACTACGAGATCGTGCGCTACCAGCGCGATCCGCAGACCATGCTGGCGCCGCCGGCGTTGAAGGCCATCCACCCGCTGGGCAAGTCGCCGGTGATCACCGATGGCGACGTGGTGGTGGCCGAATCGGGCGCGATCGCCGAGTACCTGATCGACACCTACGGCAATGGCCGCCTGATCCCGCCGGCCGGCACCGAGGACCGCCGCCGCTGGACTTACTTCCTGCACTACGCCGAAGGCTCGGCGATGGCGCCGCTGCTGATGAAGCTGATCTTCGACCGCGTCGAAAGCAGCCCGGCGCCGTTCTTCGTCAAGCCGATCGCGAAGGCGATCGCGGCCAAGGTCAAGGGCAGCTACATTCAGCCGCAGATCGCCATGCACCTGGATTACCTGGAGGCCGAGCTGGGCCAGCGCGAATGGTTCGCCGGCAACGCGTTCAGCGCCGCCGACATCCAGATGAGCTTCCCGCTGGAAGCCGCCGCCGCCCGCGCCGGTCTGGACGCCAGCCGGCCGCAGCTGACGGCCTTCCTGAAACGCATCCACAGCCGCCCCGCCTTCCAGCGCGCCCTCGAACGCGGCGGCCCCTACGAGCTGCTGAAGTAAGCCGCTACCAGATCGTCCGCACGTGTGGATAATAGTCGCGCAGTTGCGACAATAATGCGGTCTGCCGGGTCTTTATGCAGCCCGGCGGTTAGTTGAACCGAAGATACGGCGATGTGATGATCGACCGGGATGAAGCGCAGGCGGTCTATTGCTTCTACAGCCTTCTGCCAACCTGCAAAATCTGGCGTTGGCCATAGTCGGTTATATTCAACCAGCAAGGCGACTTCGCAAAGCGAAAAAGCAGACACGACAATGCTGCCGCTTTGCGTGTCGAGCATGATCATTTGAAGGGCTCATATCCGTCCGGCTCGATTGGAAAGACGATATCCTCATCGTTCAGTCTTAAGTCCTCACGAATATGAGAGATCTCGGGGCCATGATGGAATCTGCGGATCTGTATCACTGCACGGCCATCGGTTTCAATGTAAATTGGCCCGTCTGATTCGATGAGGCGCCGATAAATCTCTGGCGCACTTTTCTTGAACTCCGACAGTGAAATTGCGGTGACCATGTCGCCCCTCCTTGCTCAGGACATGGAAAAATTATAGGCTTTTTATGAGCCGGGCAACGCCGATGCGTCCGGAGTTTGAGGCAGGTCGGGTAGAATGGCGGCTTGATCAAGCCCGGATGACGTTGAACATGGGTAGACTCCTTGCCATTGACGGCCTCAATATTGTGCGCCGCGTCTACGAAGCCAGCCCCGAACCGGACAGCCCCGAAAAGGCCGACATCGCCCTGCGCCACGCGCTGTCGTCCTTCCGCACCCTGGTCAACGACCACGCCCCCACCCATCTGCTGCCGGCCTTCGATTATGGCGGCCGCACCTGGCGCCACGATCTGTACGACGGCTACCGCGCCGGCCGCGCGCCGATGCCGTCGCCGCTGCGCGATGCGCTGCCGGCCTTCTACGACAAGTTGCGCGGCCTCGGCATGCACGTGGTGGCGCTGCCGGAGGTGGAGGCCGACGATGTCATCGGCACCGTGGTGCTGCGCTGGCTGGCCGAGGGCCGCGGCGAGGCCACCGTCGCCAGCACCGACAAGGATCTGCATTGCCTGATCGCCCAGGGCGCGCGCGTGTGGGACCACTTCAAGTCGGAATGGCACGACCAGGCTTGGGTGGCGCAGAAGTGGGGCGTGCCGCCCGACCAGTTGCCCGACCTGCTGGCGCTGATGGGCGATGTGACCGATTCGGTGCCCGGCGTGTCCAAGGTGGGCGTCAAAACCGCCGCCAAACTGTTGCGTACTTACGGCAATCTGGACGCCATCATGGCCGGCGCCGGCATTCTGAAGGATACCTTGGGGGAAACTCTACGAAAAGAACGTGAAATGCTGTATCTTTCTCGACAACTGGTCCAGTTGAAAACGGACGTCAAGGTCGGCGTGAGCTGGAACATGCTGCTCTGGTCCCACTAACAAGGTTTGCAAGATGTTAAAAGCTGTCATTATCGACCCCAGCGCCGTCGCGCGCGGCCTGCTCAACACCGTGCTGCTGGACGGCGGCTACGACGTGGTGGGCGCCACCCATACCTGCGCCAGCGCCATGGTCCAGTTTATCAAGCACCATCCGCACATCGTCTGCATCGCCAGGGAGCAGATCGAAAAAGAGGGCGAGGCGCTGAGTGAAATCCGCAAGAACTGGCCGAAGACGCTGGTGTTCATGGTCTCCAGCGAGCTGGACGCGGCCACCATCCAGTCGGCGCATGCGCTGGGCGTGAGCGGCTTCATCGTCAAGCCGTTCAAGGCCGACACCGTGCTCAATACGATACGTAACGTGGTGATCGCGATGGTCAAGCGTCAGCGCGCGGCGATGGCCAAGGCGGAAGAGGGCGCGGCCGGCGAATCCGCGCCGGCATCAGCACCAGCCACCCCCGGCGGCGAGCCCGGCGCTTCGTAAGTCGCGGCTCAGGCGATGATGCCGCCGCCCAGGCAGACGTCGCCGTCGTACAGCACCGCCGATTGTCCCGGCGTGACGGCCCACTGGGCCTCCATGAACCTCAGCGCGAAGTCGGACGCGCCGTCCGGCGCGATCTCGCATGCCACATCGGCCTGGCGATAGCGGGTCTTGGCCGACAGCGCGCCCGCCGCCGGCGGCGCGCCGGCGATCCAGCTGGCCTGGTCGGCGCGCAAGGTCGACGACAGCAGCCATGGATGGTCGTGGCCCTGCACGATGTACAGCACGTTGTTGACCACGTCCTTCTTCGCCACATACCAGGCGTCGCTGGAGCCGTCGGCGTTCTGGTATGCCTTGACGCCGCCGACGCCGATGCCCTTGCGCTGGCCCAGCGTGTAGAACGACAGACCGACGTGTTCGCCCACCACCTTGCCGTCCGCCGTCATCATCGGCCCCGGTTTGTAGGACAGGTAGCGGTTCAGGAATTCGCGGAACGGCCGCTCGCCGATGAAGCAGATGCCGGTCGAATCCTTCTTGGCCGCATTCGGCAGCTTGAGTTTTTCGGCGATCTTGCGTACTTCGGTTTTCGGGATTTCGCCCAGCGGGAACAAGGTCTTCGACAACTGCGCCTGATTCAGGCGGTGCAGGAAGTAGCTCTGGTCCTTGGTGTGATCGACCGCCTTCAGCAGCTCGCTCTGACCGTTGTGATGGCGCACGCGCGCGTAGTGACCGGTGGCGATCAGGTCGGCGCCGAGCGACATCGCGTGGTCGAGGAAGGCCTTGAATTTGATTTCGGCGTTGCACAGCACATCCGGGTTCGGCGTGCGGCCGGCCTGGTATTCGCGCAGGAAGTCGGCGAACACGCGGTCCTTGTATTCGCTGGCGAAGTTGACCGCCTCGATATCCACGCCGACCACATCGGCGACGGACGCCGCGTCGATCCAGTCCTCGCGGGTGGAGCAGTATTCCGAGTCGTCGTCGTCTTCCCAGTTCTTCATGAACAGGCCGATCACTTCGTAGCCCTGCTCCTTCAGCAGCCATGCCGAGACCGAGGAGTCCACCCCGCCCGACATGCCGATCACGACCCGTTGTTTGCCCGACCCTTTGCTCATTATTCCTTATCCATTCGCAGTGCTAACCGCTTCCCGATAGACCGAAGCGTGTGTTTGTAACAGTGCCAGCGGCGCCCGTTGGCCCGCCAGATATTCGTCGACGCATTGCAGCACGGTGGGGCTGCGGTGACGGTCGGCGCAGGCCGCCAGTTCGTCGCGCGTCAGCCACATGGTGCGCAGGATGCCCTCGTCCAGTGGACGGTCATGTTGTTCGCCCGGATAGCCGCAGAAGGTGAAGCGCAGATAGGTCACTTCCTCGCCGGTGCGGTTGGAGGTGTAGCGCGCCATGTACATGCCGACCAGCGCGGTCGGCGTGAAGTCATACGCGGTTTCCTCCAGCGTTTCACGGATGACGGCCTGCTCCAACGATTCATACGGATCGAGATGACCGGCAGGCTGGTTGATGCGGATGCCATCGCTGGTTTCTTCTTCGATCAGCAAGAATTTGCCATCTTTTTCGACGATGGCGGCAACAGTAACAGAGGGTTTCCAGATACGCGGCATGAGTCATCCTTGAAAGAGCCGATATTTTAGCTTGTTCCAAGCATTTGGTTTGCGCTGGAACAAATTTACAGGGTAATTAATGACAAATAGTCATACTTGAATTGATGAAACCGTGGTTTCATGGGCTAAAAAAGCGTGATAGATTGTAGTCAGTTTATTAATCCTCTGGAGGCACCATGAGAATAAGCGTACCGGCCGAGACCAGGCCGGGGGAGACCCGGGTGGCCGCCACCCCGGAAACCGTTAAAAAGTTGGCCGCCAAGCATCAGGTTGTGGTGCAGTCCGGGGCCGGTCTGGCCGCCTCCGTCACCGACGATGCCTATGTTGCGGCTGGTGCACAAATCGTGCCCGCCGACGCGGTATGGGCGGCCGATGTGATCCTGAAAGTGCGTGCCCCCAATCCCGAGGAGCGGGCGCGGATCGCGCCGGGCACGGTGGTGATCGGCATGCTCAATCCCTTCGACGCGGAAAACAACGCCGCCATGGCGACGGCCGGCCTGCAGGCGTTTGCGCTGGAGGCGGTGCCGCGCATCACGCGCGCGCAGTCGATGGACGTGCTGTCGTCGCAGGCCAACATCGCCGGCTACAAGGCGGTGATGGTGGCGGCCAATACCTACCAGCGCTTCATGCCGATGTTGATGACGGCGGCCGGCACGGTGAAGGCGGCGCGGGTGCTGATCATGGGCGTCGGCGTGGCCGGCTTGCAGGCCATCGCCACCGCCAAGCGCCTGGGGGCGGTGATCGAGGCGTCCGACGTGCGGCCACCGGTGAAGGAGCAGGTGGAGTCGCTGGGCGCCAAGTTCATTGACGTGCCTTATCTGACCGACGAGGAAAAAGAGATCGCGCAGGGTGTCGGCGGCTATGCGCGGCCGATGCCGGCCGACTGGATGCGCCGTCAGTCCGAACTGGTGCACGAACGCGCCAGGCTGGCCGACATCATCATCACCACCGCGCTGATCCCTGGCCGGCCAGCGCCGGTGCTGATTGGCGAGGAGACGGTGAAGGCGATGAAGCCGGGCTCCGTGATCGTCGATCTGGCGGTGTCGCAGGGCGGCAACTGTCCGCTGTCGGAATTGAATAAAACGGTGGTCAAGCATGGCGTGCATATCGTCGGCGAGCCGGATCTGGCCACGCATGTGGCGGCCGACGCGTCGGCGCTGTACGCGCGCAATGTGCTGGACTTCCTCAAGCTGATCATCGACAAGGAAGACAAATTGGTGATCGATCGCGAGGACGAGATCCTCAAGGCCACGCTGCTGTGCAGCGGCGGTGAACTGCTGCGCAAATAACCGGGGGAGACAGCATGGAAATCAGCCACACCATCATCAATCTGATTATTTTTGTTCTGGCGATTTATGTCGGCTACCACGTGGTCTGGACGGTGACGCCGGCGCTGCATACGCCGCTGATGGCCGTCACCAACGCGGTATCGGCGATCATCATCGTGGGCGCGATGCTGGCGGCGGCGCTGACCGAGGGACTGGTCGGGCAGATCGCCGGCACGGTGGCGGTGGCGCTGGCCGCCGTCAATGTGTTCGGCGGCTTCCTGGTCACCCAGCGCATGCTGGAGATGTTCAAGAAAAAGGAACCGAAAGCCAAGCAGGGAGATAAGCAATGAACTTCATCTCCATGAACCTGGTGACGATGCTGTATCTGATCGCCTCGGTGTGCTTTATTCAGGCGCTGAAAGGCTTGTCGTCGCCGGCGACGGCGCGCGCCGGCAACGCCTTCGGCATGACCGGCATGGCGATCGCGTTTGTGACGACGATTGCGCTGATTCTCAAGTTGCAGGCGGAGGCCGCGGCGCGCATCGGCACCGGCGGCGGCATGGGTCTGGGGCTGGTGGCGATGGGTGTGGTTGTCGGCGGCGGCATTGGCGCGGTGCTGGCCAAAAAGGTCGAGATGACCAAGATGCCGGAACTGGTGGCGGCGATGCATTCGCTGATCGGTCTCGCGGCGGTGTGCATCGCGGTGGCGGCGGTGTCCGAGCCGCATGCGTTTGGCATTGCGGCGGTGGGCGAGGCGCTGCCGACCGGGAATCGGATCGAGCTGTTTATCGGCACCTTTGTCGGCGCGATTACCTTTTCCGGTTCGGTGATCGCGTTCGGCAAGCTGTCGGGCAAATACAAGTTCCGCCTGTTCCAGGGCGCACCGGTGAGTTTCCCCGGTCAGCATTTGCTGAATTTGATTCTGGCGATTGTGATGGTGGGCCTGGGCCTGGTGTTCGTCGCGGCCGGCGGCACCGAGCCGGCATGGGCGCCGTTCCTGATCATGACCGCGATCGCCTTCGTGCTGGGCGTGTTGATCATCATCCCGATCGGCGGCGCGGACATGCCGGTGGTGGTGTCGATGCTGAATTCCTACTCCGGCTGGGCGGCGGCGGGCATCGGTTTTTCACTGAATAACTCGATGCTGATCATCGCCGGTTCGCTGGTGGGCTCCAGCGGCGCGATCCTGTCGTACATCATGTGCAAGGCGATGAACCGTTCGTTCTTTAACGTGATTCTCGGCGGCTTTGGCGGCGCGCCGGCGGAGGCGGGGGGCGGCGGCGCGAAGGAACAGCGGCCGGTCAAATCCGGCTCGGCCGATGATGCGTCGTTCATCATGGCGAATGCGGAGAGTGTGATCATCGTGCCGGGCTACGGCCTGGCGGTGGCGCGCGCGCAGCACTCGCTGAAAGAGCTGGTGGAGAAGCTGACGCACAAGGGCGTGACGGTGAAGTATGCGATCCACCCGGTGGCGGGGCGTATGCCGGGCCATATGAACGTGTTGCTGGCTGAGGCCGAGGTGCCGTACGATCAGGTGTTCGAGATGGAGGATATCAACGGGGAATTTGGCCAGACCGATGTGGTGCTGATTCTCGGTGCCAATGACGTGGTCAACCCGGCGGCCAAAGATCCGAAATCGCCGATCGCCGGCATGCCGATTCTGGAGGCGTACAAGGCCAAGAGCATCATCGTCAACAAGCGCTCGATGGCTTCCGGCTACGCGGGGCTGGATAATGAGCTGTTCTACCAGGCCAATACCATGATGGTCTTCGGTGATGCCAAGAAGGTCATTGAGGACATGGTGAAAGCTGTCGAGTAATCGCCCCCGTCATCGTCATTCCGGCGTTCGCCGGAATGACGGGAGTTAGCGGCGGCCGTACATCATCAGTTCGGCCAGCAGGCCGCGCGCTGGGGCGACCATGTCGATCGCGGCCAGCGAGAGGCCCAGCAGCGCCTGCGTCGGCGAGTCGTTGGCGAAGATGCGCGCCATGGTGTCGGTCACCCGCACGGTGGTCGAGCGGTCGCGCTGGCGCAGTTCGGTGTATTGCGACAGCATCGCCGGCGTCGCGCCTTGCGCCAGCAGGCGCGCCAGCACGGTAACGTCGCGCAGTCCAAGATTCAGACCCTGTCCGGCCACCGGATGCAGCGTCTGCGCGGCGTTGCCGATGGTGACGGTGCGCGCGGTGCTGCGCGCGGCGGCGTTCAATCCGAGCGGGAAACCAAGGCGCGGCGTGGCGTGCGTGAAGCTGCCGACACGGTCGCCGAAGGCTTGGCCCAGCGCGTTCAGGAAGTCCTGGTCGCTCAATGCCAGCAGCGCGCCGGCGTTTTCCGGACGCACGCACCACACCAGCGAATACTCGTCATCCTGCGGCAGCAGCGCCAGCGGTCCTTGTTCGGTGAAACGTTCATAGGCGCGGTGCGGTGGCGGTGTGCTGCTGCGCACCTGCGCGATGATCGCGGTTTGCTGGTAGTCGCGGTTGGTGCTGCGGACTTGCTGTTCGTTGAACAGCCCCCCCTCCGCCTGCACCACGATGCCGGCGCGCACGGTTTGCGCCGCGCCGTTGGCGTCGATGGTCAGGGTGACGGCGTCGCCGCCCTCATCCAGCGCGGTCACGCGGGTCGGACGCAGCGAGGCGACGCCGATGCGTTGGCACATGGCGCCCAGCGCGGTGACGATGTCGCCGTAGCGGGTGACGTAGCCCAGCGCCGGCAGGTCGTAGTCCTTGCGGTCGATCAGGCTGCGGCCGAATTGCCCGCGCCGCGAGACGTGGATTTGTTCGATGGCGGTCGCGGCGGTCGGCCAGGCGCTGATCTCTTCGAGGATCTGCCGGCTGCCCCACGATAGCGCCAGCGAGCGCGGATCGTTGCTGGCCTGGGCCAGCGTCTTGGCGTCGATCAGCGCGATGCGGTCTGCGGCCACGCCGCGCTTGACCAGCAATGCCGCCAGCGCCATGCCGGCCGGCCCCGCGCCGCAGATGGCGATGTCGTAGATAGGTTCACTCATGATTGCTGCATCAGTTGTTCGATGTCGGCCACCGTCTTGGGCGCGGCGGCGCTGAGGATGGTGTGGCCGTCGGCGGTCACCAGCACGTCGTCTTCGATGCGGATGCCGATGTGCCAGTATTCCTCCGGCACGCCTTCGGCCGGGCGCACGTAGATGCCCGGTTCCACCGTCAACACCATGCCGGCTTGCAGCGGGCGCGATGGCTTGTCGGCCAGCGTGACGTCGCGGTACTGGCCGACATCGTGCACGTCCATGCCCAGCCAGTGGCCGGTGCCGTGCATATAGAACTGGGTGTAGCGCTTGTCGGCGATGACGTCGTCCAGCGTGCCGTGCAGCAGGCCCAGATCCAGCATGCCTTGCGCCAGCACCCGCACCGCCGCCTCGTGCGCGCCGGAGTACGGCAGACCGGGAGCGATGGCGTCGAGGGCGGCGGCTTGCGCGGCCAGCACCAGTTCATACAGCCGCTTTTGCGGTGCGCTGAAGCGGCCATTCACCGGGAAGGTGCGGGTGATGTCGGAGGCGTAGCCATCGAGTTCGCAGCCGGCGTCGATCAGCACCAGATCGCCGTCGCGCGTTGGCGCGTTGTTGGCGCTGTAGTGCAGCACGCAGGCATTGGCGCCCGCCGCGACGATGGCGTTGTAGGCCGGCGCTTGCGCGCCGTTGCGGCGGAACTCGTACAGCAGTTCCGCTTCAAGTTCATATTCGTGGATGCCGGCGCGGGCGGCGCGCATGGCGCGGATGTGGGCCCGGGCCGAGATGTCGGCGGCGCGCCGCATGATGGCTTGTTCGTGTTCGTCCTTGAGCAGGCGCATTGCGTCCAGCAGCGGCAGCAGGTCGACGGTGGACGCGGGCGCGGTGACGCCGGTGCGCGATTTGGCGCGCACGGCGGACAGCCAGCCGGCCACGCGCGCATCGAGTGCGCCGCCCAGCGCGTAATACAGCGCCGGTGCGTTGGCCAGCAACTGCGCCATGTCGTCGTCCAGCGCGTCGATGGGGTGCGCCTCGTCGAAGCCGAAGGTCGCGCGCGCGGCTTCGGGGCCGTGGCGCAAGCCTTCCCAGATCTCGCGCTCGACATTTTTCTCGCGGCAGAACAGGATCGACAGGGCCGGCGTGTCGCCCACGGCCGCCACCAGCACCAGCGCCGCTTCCGGCTCGGTGAAGCCGGTCAGGTAGTAGAAGTTGCTGTCGTGGCGATACAGGTAATCGCTGTCGCCGTTGCGCGTGACTTCCGGCGCGGTCGGCAGCACCGCCACCGCACCCGGCGCCATTTGCGACAGCAGGCGCGCGCGGCGGGCGGCGTAGGGCGTCGTCATTACTGCACGCCCTTGCCGGCCGGCGCCAGCGCGGCCAGCGGGGCGTTCAGCAGGTCCAGCTGCGTGACGGTGCCGACGTTATGCCATTCGCCTTCGTAGACTTCGCCGCCGACCTGCCGCTTGTCGGCGTATTCGCGGATCAGCGGGCCCAGCTTGGCGTGCTCGCCGGCGGCGATGCGGTCGAACATCTCCATGCGGTAGACGCCGATGTTGCCGAAGGTCCATTTCGGCGTGCCGTCGTTGGTCAGCGCATACATGGTCATGCCGAAGTCGCCTTCCGGGTGCCAGTCGGGATTGGGTACCATGTACAGCCAGCAGATGTCGCGCTGGTCGGCCGGGTAGCGATTGCCCCACATGTCCTTGTCGTGCAACACGTCCTTGACCTGCTCGAAGTCGAAGTAGGGCGCGTAGATGTCGCCGGAGATGGCGACGAACGGTTCCTCGCCCAGCAGGTGCCGCGCCTGGGCGATGCCGCCGGCCGTTTCCAGCGCCGTCTCTTCGCGCGAGTACAGCAGTCGGGCGCCGAACTGGCTGCCGTCGCCCAGCGCCGCTTCAATCTGCTCGCCCAGGTGGGCGTGGTTGATGACGATGTCGGTGATGCCGGCCTTGACCAGATTCACAATGTGCCAGACGATCAGCGGCCGGCCGCGCACTTTGAGCAGCGGCTTGGGCGTGGTGTCGGTCAGCGGACGCATGCGCTCGCCGCGGCCGGCGGCGAAAATCATCGCTTTCATGCGGCGGCCTTCAGAAGGTGTAGCCGACTTGCGGCTGGCTGTCTTCCAGCAGGTCCAGCAGCTTGATCAGCGGCTTCAGGTCCTTGTAGCGGCCGGCCGTCTTGCGCACATAGTCCATCACGGTCGGCAGGTCGTCCAGGTATTGCGCCTTGCCGTCGCGGTAGTTGAGGCGGCAGAACAGGCCGAGGATCTTCAGGTGGCGCTGCAGGCCCATGTACTCGAAGTCCTTGTAGAAGGCGTCGATGTCCTTGTTCACCGGCAGCCCCAGCGACTTGGCGTGCTGCCAGTAGCGGATCGCCCAGTCCAGCACCAGCTCCTCGTCCCACTGCACGTAGGCGTCGCGCAGCAGCGAGGCCAGGTCGTAGGTCATCGGACCGTACAGCGCGTCCTGGAAGTCCAGCACGCCCGGATTGCCGGCGTCCACCACCATCAGGTTGCGCGAATGGAAGTCGCGGTGCACGAACACCTGCGCCTGCGCGGTGACGTTGGCCAGGATGGCGTCGAACACGCCCTGCAGCTCGGCGGTCTGTTGGTCCGTCAGCGTGGCGTTCAGATGCTTGCTGATGTACCACTCGGGGAACAGGCTCATCTCGCGTTGCAGGAAGGCGCGGTCGTATTCCGGCAGCACGTCCGGACGGCTGGTGATCTGGAACTTGACCAGCGCCTCCAGCGCCTCGGCGTACATGGTCGAGGCGTTGTCGTGGTTCAGCGCCGACAGATAGGTGGTGTTGCCCAGGTCGGACAGCAGCATCAGGCCGGCCTCGTAGTCGGTGGCGATGATGCGCGGCACGGTGACGCCGGCGTGCGTGAGCATTTCGTCAACCTTGACGAAGCCCAGCACATTCTCGCGCTCGGGCGGCGCGTCCATGGCGATCAGCGTCGGGCCCAGCGCGGCTTGTTGTTCAGGCAAGACGTTCAGGCGGAAATAGCGGCGGAAGCTGGCGTCGGCCGAGGCCGGGTGCATACTTTCCACGTCGACCACGTTCAGGCCGCGCAGCCAGGTGGCCAGCAATTGCAGGCGGGTGTCGGAGGTTAAATTCTGTAATAAAGACATTGAAGCGTGCCGAGGAAACCGGCGTCTGGTGACAATTCCCATATAATAAGGGATTCAAATCAAAAAATCGCCTTTCATGGTGCTAAGCCCTTTCTTTTCATGACTCGCATGCCCAAACTGCAGCGCTTGGCGTATGCCCTGTCCGCTATCTTTACCGTATCGGCGCTGCCGTTGCACGCCTACGCCCAGACGCCCAAGCAGCGCGCGCCGCGCGTGGAAGACAAGACTGCGCCGACCGTCCTGATGGCGGAAGACATCAGCGGCCGCCCCGAGCGCGAGATCGTGCTGCAGCGCGACGCCGAGGTGATCAAGGACAAGACCAAGGTCAAGTCCGACACCGCCTGCTTCCGCCAGGTGGAGAACGAGGTCCAGGCCGAGGGCGATGTGAAAATCTGGCGCTTCGGCGACTATTTCACCGGCGACGAGCTGAAACTGAACCTGGACAGCGGCCAGGGCTATATGCTCAACCCGACGTACAAGCTGGAGGCCAACCATGCCCAGGGCAAGGCCGAGCGCATCAACTTCATCAACGAGGACGAGGCGCAGGTGGTCAACGGCACCTACAGCACCTGCCAGAGCGTGACGCCGGACTGGTATCTGCGCTCGGATACGCTGAACCTCGATTCCGGGCGCGATGTCGGCACCGCCAGCAAGACGCTGATTTATTTCAAGGACGTGCCCATCCTTGGCACGCCGGCGCTGTCGTTCTCGCTGTCCGGCGCGCGCCGCTCCGGCTGGCTGTCGCCGACACCGGGCTTCGGCTCCAAGAACGGTCCCGAGCTGGTGGTGCCGTACTACTTCAACATCGCGCCCAACCGCGATCTGACGCTGTATCCCAAACTGATCGGCAACCGCGGCCTGCAGGTCGGCGCGCTGGCCCGCTACATGGGCGAAACCGATGGCGGCCTGTACCGGGGTGAGACATATCTCGAGGTCATGCCGCGCGACCGCGCCTATGCCGAGGCCAACCCGGACAAGAAGAGCGACCGCTGGATGGTGCGCTCGAACCATACGCAGGACATCACGCCGGACTGGGCGTACAGCTGGAACGTGCGCGCCGCCTCGGACGATAACTATCCGAACGATTTTTCCAAGACCGTCGCCAACTCGACCGAGCGCCAGTTGCTGCGCGAGTTGCGCACCGACTACCATGGCGACATCTGGACGCTGACCGCGCGCGTGCAGAAGTATCAGGTGCTGCAGGACCCGGATTCGACCACCCCCGTGCCGCGGCCGTATGACCGTCTGCCGGCGGTCAACTTCCACGCCGCGCAGTACGACGTGGCCGGCGGCTTTGACTGGGCCTTCGATTCCGAGCTGACCCGCTTCTACCATCCGACGCTGATCAACGGTACCCGGCTGGTGGCGATTCCGCAGGTCAGCTATCCGATCATCGGGCCCAGCTACTTCATCACGCCGAAGGTGATGGTCAACGCCGCCACCTACAGCCTGGACGCGTACAACACGCAGTCGTCCGAGAACATGTCGCGGGCGATCCCGACCTTCTCGCTGGACTCCGGCCTGGTGTTCGAGCGCGACGTCACCTGGCGCGGCAAGCAGATGACGCAGACGCTGGAACCGCGCCTGTTCTACGTCTACACGCCGTACCGCGACCAGAGCCGCTTCCCGACCTTCGACACCGACGCCGCCAGCTTCAACTTCAGCCAGATCTTCAGCGAGAACCGCTTCGTCGGTTCCGACCGCATCGGCGACGCCAACCAGCTGACCGCCGCGCTGACCTCGCGCTTCCTCGACGCCAACGGCGCCGAGATGCTGCGCCTGGCGTTCGGCCAGCGCTTCTATTTCCGCGACCAGCAGGTGCAGCTCGACTCGTCCACGCCGGTGGTCGATTCGCGCTCCGACATCCTGCTGGCGGCCACCGGCCGCATTTCGGACACCTGGACCTTCGACAGCGCGGTGCAGTACAACCAGGCCGATAAGAGCGTCGTGTCGCAGAGCTACTCGGCGCAGTGGGTACCGGGGGCGAAGAAGGTGCTGAACCTGAGCTACCGCTATCTGCGCGACAGCTTCAAGAACGTCGAGCTGTCGAGCCAGTGGCCGATCTTCGACCGCTGGTACGGCGTCGGTCGCATCAACTATTCGATGCTGACCAAGAAAATCCTGGAAAGCCTGGTCGGCCTCGAATACAACGCCGACTGCTGGGTGTTCCGCACCGGCGCCCAGCGCTTCGTCACCACCTCGACCAAGCAGTCGACCCAGATCTTCTTCCAGCTGGAGCTGAACGGCCTGTCGCACCTGGGCGTCGGCAGCCCGCTGGAGGCGATGAAGAGCACGATTCCCGGCTATCAGCGCCTGAATGATGGTTATGGCCGCTAACCCATGTACACTGGGCGGCCGCCGCGCGATTTCGGGTCGCGGCGCCTTTTGACTTTTTTACACCTTTGAGCGTTCTTCTACCATGCGTAATGCCAGTAAGTACCAGATGAAAGTCCTCGCAGTCCTGTTGTGCACGGCCGCGCTCAGCGGTTGTAGCCTGTTCTCGTCGAAAAAGAAACCGGAGCCGGCCCCGGTCCCGGCCGCCGCCGCGCCGGCCGCGGCCAAGAGCGCGCCCGCCGCGCCGGCCGCCGTCGCCAAGAAAGACGGCAGCGGCTTCCTGCCGCCAGGCTCCTCGGGCAATGTGGAGATCGATTCGATCGTGGTGGTGGTCAATGATGACGTCATCACCCAGCGCGAGCTGGCCAACCGCATCAAGAGCGTGACCGCGCGCATGAAGGCGCAGAACGTGCAGATGCCGTCCCCGGCCGACCTGCGCCGCCAACTGCTGGAGCGCATGATCGTCGAGCGCTCGCAGCTGCAACTGGCCAAGGAAATGGGCGTGCGCGTGGACGACCTGCAACTGGACCGCGCCATCCAGCGCATCGCCGAGGCGCAGAAGATGACCGTGCAGCAGCTGCGCGACCAGATGGAAAAAGACGGCACGCCGTATGCGGCGTTCCGCGAAGAAATCCGCGAAGAGATCATCATGCAGCGCCTGCGCGAGCATGAGGTCGACGCCAAGATCCAGATTTCCGACGCCGAGGTGGACAGCTTCATCGCCGCCGAAAAAGCCGCCGCCGCCAACCAGTTCGAGATCAATATCTCGCAGATCATGATCCGCATTCCGGACAACGCCTCGGCCGAGGTGATCGCCCAGCGCCGCGCGCGCGCCGAGGAAGTGATGCGCCAGCTGCGCACCGGCGCCGACTTCGCCAAGATGGCCGCCACCTATTCGGACGCCAGCGACGCGCTACAGGGCGGCGCGGTCGGCTGGCGCCAGCCCGAGCGCCTGCCGCCGGTGTTCGCCGAGGCGCTGAGCAAGCTCAGCCCCGGCCAGGTGACGCCGATCATCAAGAGCGTGGGCGCGTTCCACATCCTCAAGGCGGTGGACCGCCGCAGTCTGGCCGAGGCGCAAGCCGTGGCCGCCGTACAGCAGACCCACGCCCGCCACATCCTGATCAAGGTCACGCCGACCATGAGCGCGGCCGACGCCAAGCGCAAGCTGCTGGAGCTGAAGGAGCGCCTGGACAACAAGGCCGCCAAGTTCGAAGACCTGGCGCGACTGGTGTCGAACGACGGCTCGGCCTCCAAGGGCGGCGACCTGGGCTGGCTGTATCCGGGCGACACCATGCCGGAATTCGAGGCGGCGATGAACGCGCTGAAGATCGGCGAAGTGTCGCAGCCGGTGGAAACCAGCTTCGGCGTGCACCTGATCGAGGTGCTGGAGCGCAAGAGCGACGACGTCTCGAAAGAGCGCGAGCGCAACAACGCGCGCCAGGCGCTGCGCGAGCGCAAGCTGGAGGAGGCGACCGAGAGCTGGCAGCGCGAAGTGCGCGACCGCGCCTACGTCGAGTACCGCAACGACGACGACAAGGCCGCCAACGCCGCCGCCAACAAGTAAGCAGAAAGGGGAGCACGCTTGAGCGCCACTTCATCCAAACGGCGCCCGGGAGTGCGCCCTGCCATCGCCGTGACGGTCGGGGAACCGGCCGGCATCGGTCCCGAGATTTCGATTCGCGCGGCGTGGGCGCGGCGGCACGAGGTCAACTGCGTGCTGCTGGGCGACGCCGCCTTCCTGGCCATGACGGCCGCCGACATCGATCCCGACATCCGTTTATCCTCGCTGTCCTTGATGGCGGTGCGCAACGGCGGCCTGCCGCACTTCGGCGCCGAGCGCCTGACGGTGATCGACGTGCCGCTGACCGCGCACGTCGTGGCCGGCCAGTTGAACAAGGAAAACGGCCGCGCCGTGCTCGACACGCTGGACGCCGCCATCGAAGGCACGCGGGCCGGCTGGTTCGAGGCGGTGGTCACCGCGCCGCTGCAAAAGAGCACCATCAACGACGCCGGCGTGAAGTTCTCCGGCCACACCGAATACTTTGCCGACCAGACCGGCACGCCGCAGGTGGTGATGCTGCTGGCCGGTCCGCAGCAAGGCGACGGCGCACCGTTGCGCGTGGCGTTGGCGACCACCCACCTGCCGCTGAAGGACGTCGCCGCCGCGCTGAGCCGGGACGGCCTGGCGCGCGTGCTGGACATCATCCACGCCGACCTGCGGCACAAATTCGGCATCGCCAGCCCGCGCATCCTGGTATGCGGCCTGAACCCGCATGCCGGCGAGAACGGCTACCTGGGCCGCGAGGAAATCGAGGTCATCACGCCGGCCATCGAGGCGGCGCGGGCACGCGGCATCGATGCGCGCGGCCCGTATCCGGCCGACACGCTATTCCAGCCGAAGTATCTGCAAGACGCCGACTGCGTGCTGGCCATGTACCACGACCAGGGCTTGCCGGTGCTGAAGTACGCCACCTTCGGCAACGGTGTCAACATCACGCTGGGCCTGCCGCTGATCCGCACCTCGGTCGATCACGGCACGGCGCTGGACCTGGCCGCGCAAGGGCTGGGCAAGGCCGACTGCGGCAGCATGGAACAGGCGATCGGCACGGCGCTGGCGATGGCCAACGCGGTGCACGCCGCCCCTTAACTTTTAGATGAAAATATGAAACACGTAGCCCGTAAACGCTTCGGCCAAAACTTCCTGCATGACCAGAATGTGTTGAGCAGCATCACCGAATCCATCCACCCGCAGGCCGGCGACACGATGGTCGAGATCGGTCCCGGCCTGGCGGCCATGACCGACCAGTTGCTGCGCTCGCTCAAACACATGCATGTGGTCGAGCTGGACCGCGACCTGGTGGCGCGCCTGGAAAAAGCCTATCCGCGCGACAAGCTGACGGTCCACTCGGGCGACGCGCTGAAGTTCGACTTCGGCGCCATTCCGCTGCCGCCGGGACAGAAACTGCGCATCGTCGGCAATCTGCCGTACAACATTTCCAGCCCGCTGCTGTTCCACCTGGCGACGTTCGCGCCGCAGGTGCAGGACCAGCATTTCATGCTGCAGAAAGAGGTGGTGGAGCGCATGGTGGCCGAGCCGGGCAGCAAAGTCTATGGCCGTCTGTCGGTGATGCTGCAATGGCGCTATGACATGTCGCTGCTGTTCGTGGTGCCGCCGGAAGCGTTCGATCCGCCGCCGAAGGTTGATTCGGCGATCGTGCGCATGATCCCGGTGGCCCATCCACTGCCGTGCGACCAGGCCACGCTGGAGGCGGTGGTGCAGAAAGCCTTCTCGCAGCGCCGCAAGGTGATCCGCAACTGCCTGGCCGGCATGTTCACCGAAGAGCAGATCGTCGCCGCCGGCATCAACCCGACCGACCGGCCGGAAGCCGTCGGCCTGGCGCAGTACGTCGCGCTGGCCAACCTGCTGAAATAAGGCCTTATGGTTTTGGTTTCGAACCCAGTTGTGACGGGGCGAGCTCGATTTTCCGGATGTCGCCATCAGACGTGTAGTCTAAAGGCGCGGTGGTGATCGAGCGACGATAGGAACTCCCGCCAGGCAGCAGACTGTCGTGGTAAAACAGCAGACTTTTCCCGTCGTGCTCAACGATGGAATGGTGATTGGTCGAGATTTTCAGGTAATCGACGATCACACCCCGGTAGGTGAAGGGGCCCAATGGCGACGCGCCGGTCGCATAGACTATCTGTCCTGGCCACCCCGTCGAGAAACTGAAATAATAAACGCCGGCGTGCTCGTGCAAAAACGGCGCTTCGCCGTATTGGCTAGCGTTCGGCATATTATGGATGACCACATTGTTGATCGCGCCATCGGTGCTGGTCATATCAGATTTGAGTTTGACCACCTTGGGAACACGCGTGCCAAAGTACATATAGGCTTGCCCGGACTTGTCGACGAACACCGCAGGATCGATCGGTTCATCCCCGGCGTTTGCATCGCGTGCCTTGTCGACCAGCGCGGTCGTTCTCGCATCACGGTAGCCGCCATCGGGACGGTCGGAAACCGCGACACCGATCTTGTCACCGCCAACCGGGGCATAAAAATAATACTTGCCATTGCGCTGGGCGACTTCCGGAGCCCATGCCTTGGCATCCGGCCGGGCCCATTTAAACACCGTCACGGCTAAGGGAATGCCGGCATCTTTCCAGCGCATACTGTCCGGCGAAGTGTACAAGCGCCAACTGGTCGAGTCCCAATATTTGCCGGAGTTTGACGCGTCGTCCGTGGCGTACACGTAGAACTGGCCTTGGCCTTTATCGCTGAAAAAATGCGCGGACGGATCGGCACTGAAGCGCGGCGATATCGGCTGTGCTCCAAGCGCAAGCGCCGGGATCGCACACATGAGCATCAAAATAGCGGAGTACCTCATTTATTTCCTCTCTGGATGTTAGCGACGACCGTTACCACGGACATGGGGCGTGAATGGATGGACAACCTGGCGGCGCATGATGTGGGTTTCAACGTCGCCGGCTTATCTTCTGCCTGCGTAATAAAAGTTTTGCATGTCAATTTGCCGCGTTGTGCATCGGGCAGCCGGATGTCCAGCCTGCGCGAAACGATGCCTGGATTGACGACCACGATGGCGACTTCCTTCGTCTGCGGATTTTCAGCCACCAACGTATCCGGGTGATCGGATTTCAGGAACCGATATCCTGGCTTGATGAATTTGGTGAAATTGGCAAACGCCCAGAATTTCTTCGTGAGCTGATAGTCCGGTCGCTCCGGATGGGCGAAGTCGGCCTTGATTAAGCCCCAGTTCGAGCTGTTCTTGGGATCGGAAGAAGACCTGTTTTCGATCGCCTGCCATAGCACCCAGGCGCGGGGGCTCATGCCGTTGATGTCAGCAATGATCTGCTGCGCCAACGCAATGGCTGGACGCATGTCGTTGATGTCTTCACGCACATTGGCGGGGGACAGATCGGTTTCCGACATCCACAATCGCTTCCCGGATGTTTGCGCGATATCCCTGACGCCACTTTTGCCGATCCATTCGTAGCTATGGACATTGATTTGTTGGATGGCAGCTTTCGCATCGGCCGACATACCAGCCCAATCAACAAAAAACGTCTGAGGATTTGTTTCATCCGGCCCAGATATTTCTGTCCGCATTCCGTCGGCTCTCAAGACTTGAGCCAACGCGATGTACATGCGCGACTGCGCTTCCGGCGACCAATGAGCGCCTTCCTGGGTGTTCTTGGAAAACCAATAGGGTGTATTGGGCTCGTTAATTGGAGACAATGTTCGGAAACGAATACCATGCCGCCGCTCAAGCTCAGCGCTTACTCGCGCCAGATACCTTGAAAATTGCGTTTCAAAACCAGGCTTGAGATTGTCCTCCAACGCATCGGCGTGCCCGGACACCAAACCGCTGCGCGTCATGAAATAGGGCGGAGAGTTTGAAAACGCCTCCAGAATCAAGTCTTGCGACGCGACGCGGGCTTTGATCGCATCCAGCCACCAGCGCTGCCCCGCATCCGCGGACCAGTCCCAGGCATCGTCGGCGTCCGGATTCCACCCATCCGTCCCGTCTCGCCCACCCGGCTTGCGCCAGAATCCCGGCACGTCGCCACCGGGGCGCAAATACGAAGCTGTCTCGGGCGCATTGCCGCCACCAATGTTGTACCGTGCGATATTGAGTGCAAGACCGTCCCGTCCATAAAGCAAATCGGCCAACTGGCTGCGATGCGGCTCGGCGAATCTCCCGGTCACATGGGCAAACCATGCCAGAGCGGTTCCCCATCCTTCAAACGGCTGACTCGGATGCCGCCAGTCGACGTTGACAACGGCGGACACCGTCGTCGCCGGCTGGTCGTCGTTGTTTTGGGCCCGCGCACCGCTTTGAAGGACACACAGTCCCATTAAAACCATGCACGGTAAGGAAAAAATCCGTAAATACTTCATCAGCGAGTTTCCATTATCGAAGTAAGCTTGTTTTCTTTTAGGTAGCTGGCGTGGTCCGACAGCCGCGAAACGATGTGTTTAAATTTGCGCTCAAGATTGCTGTACGCGGTCGCGAGCATCGCGTCGTCTTGCAGGGCCATCGTCGGCATGTAGGTTCTTGGTCGAATGCCTTGCCCCAACAGGACGGCATGCCACGACGTGCTTGGGAACAGTTCTTCGGCAGCAAGGTTCAATTGTCCACGCTCACGGAACAGCTCAATTCTTTCCTGCAGACTGTCCGGAATCCGCATCGCTTTTACGTAGCGCCATAATTCCGCGTCGTCGCGTTCAGTGGCGTGGTAATGCAAGATGAGGAAGTCCCTGACGTCTTCGATTTCCCGCATGGCGTCTTGGTTGAAAGCCTGCGCGCACAACGGAGAAAACCCCGCATCCGGAAAATAGCGAATGAGCCGGTGGATGCTGGATTGAATAAACTGAATGCTGGTCGATTCCAGCGGTTCGAGAAAACCGCTGGCAAGTCCGATGGCGACCACGTTCTTGTGCCAAGGAGTTCTACGCCTTCCCGCGGTGAACTTGATGCGGTTGACCGGGGCCAGTGGCGCCCCCTCCAATCCCTCCAGCAGACAGCGCTCTGCCGCTTCATCCGTGGCAAATTCGCTCGAATACACCACACCGTTACCAACGCGATGTTGCAGCGGTATCCGCCATTGCCAGCCAAAAGGTTTAGCCGTGGAAATCGTATAGGGCGTCAGCGCCAGTTGCTGTTCACAAGGCACCGCGCACGCGCGGTTCATCGGCAGCCAGTGCGACCAGTCTTCATAGTCGACACCCAACGCCTGCCCAATCAGCATTGCACGCATTCCGGAGCAGTCGACAAACAAGTCGCCCGAAAGAAGCTCGCCCGACTTCAGCTTCAGACCGGTGACATACCCATTCTCAGGCTCACGTTCCGCCGTCAGCATGTCGCCCATCTTGTGCGACACCCCGCGCGCCAGGCAGAGACCCTTCAAATATTGCGCATAACGGCCCGCGTCGAAATGATAGGCGGACTGCAGATGCTGCAGCGGATCGCCTGGCCGTTCAGAAGTGGGCGCAAAGACATTACTTCGCGCTGCCAATGTGCAGAGCGAGAATTCGGACAAGTCGGCGACTTGCCCTTGCTCCTTCAAACGTAGCCAGTACTGGAAGAAGTAGCCCATGTCGCGTTCCACCCCATACGCGCCAAAAGGGTGGAAGTACGTTGAGCCTTGCTTCAGCCAGTCGCGAAATTCGATGCCCAGTTTGAACGTCGCCCCGGTGGCGCGCATGAACTCGGCTTCATTAATGCCTAGCATGTGATGAAACATCCGGATCGGCGGAATCGTCGCCTCGCCCACACCCACCGTGCCGATGATGTCGGACTCGACCAGGATAATCTCGACGGCCTGACCAAATGTGTGGGACAACGCGGCCGCTGTCATCCATCCGGCGGTACCGCCGCCGAGAATCACTACTTTCGAAATCCATCTACTTTTGCGCATCACACCTCCTTCCCCGGCCGCGTGGCGATACGTTGCCGGGGCCAGCACATCCTGCCGCGAATGAACTCTGTATCGAGCAAAAACGCGCCGCGGAAAGACGTGCGGCGCGTTGCTTGATATCAGCTTTGCGTGGGGCTCCCTGCGGGATGCTAGAAGGTGGCTTTCAGCGTTACGCTATACCGACGGTCGTTGAGTTGCCACAACAAGCCGCCCGAAGGGCGCTCGACATACGTTTTGTACATCGAGTTTCTCACATTGACGGCATCCGCCGACAGCGTGAAGGTCTTGTTGATTTGGTAGCTCACCGAGGCGTCGAGTGACGAATAGGGCGTTGCATATTGGTTGGCACCAGAAACACCACTACCATTGATTTGGTCCAGGTAAGAGGAGCGCCAGTTGTACGCAATCCGGGCTTGCAGCGGACCTTGTTCGTAGAGCCCGATCAGGTTGTAGCTGTTCTTGGACAACTTCGGCAAGGGAATAAGGACCCCAGGGCTAAGCTCAACTCTTGAATCGACATAGGTATAGTTGGTCTGTACGCCAAATCCTTTGAATGGATCTGGCAGGAAATCAAAGAATTGCGTAAAGCCAACTTCAATGCCTTTTACCGAACCCTTGCCCAGATTGATGCTGGTGCCAATATCGTAGACGACGCCACCGAAGTTCATCGCTTCGATGCCGCTGGCGAGGTAGCCCTTGATATCCTTCTTGAATACTCCCAGGGACGCCATATTCGACGTGCCCCAATAGTTCTCCAACGTCAAATCATAGGAGGTCGCGGTCATCGGTTCCAGGAACGGGTTACCGGAACTGCCGGTAGGACGTCCGTTGGCGTTCAGCTGCGAGGGGATGTTCGGATTCAGCTGAACATGGGCGGCCATATCGCTGAAGTTTGGCCGCGTCATCGTCTTGCCATAGCCGAAGCGGATCTGTACATCCTCGTTCAGGTGCAGACGGGTGTTGAGGCTGGGGAGAATATTGGAGTATTTGTTATTGAAAACGGCCGCATGAGACCCGGTGCTATCCTGAATATAGCCAATAGATTTATGATCCGTCCTGACCGCGCGAACACCGGCGGTGCCATCGAGTTCGTAACCGAATACGTCGGTAGCGAAGTCGCCCGTAACGAAGAGAGACTGCGTCTTTTCGTGTTGCTCATTGATATCGGCAGGAGCAAACGACGTATCAAACGTATAGGAATTGGGCTTGCCGGCGAATAACTGCGCGTAAGTCGCGACCGTGCGATCGAAAACGCTGGCGTTGGGATTGGCGTACTCGGGGAACACCGCGACAGGGAACCCCACGCCCGGCTTCATGAAGTTGCTGGCAGGCCCGGCGTAGGCGAGATTCGGATGTTGTGCCACTGGAATGAGCGGGCATGCTCCCCAGCTCGGGTTGGTGCCCGTGTCATTACAGACGCCGGTGCTGTTCCAGTTACCCCGCAATGACACCTTGGTATCCGCCAGGCGAACGCCGGCGTGCAGCTTGGTAAAGAAGTGATCGCCGACGTCATAGTCGAAATCCTGGCTCAGCGCCGACATTTTCAGCTTGTCGCGGTCGACCCCGTTGGCCAGCCACTCATAATTCCAATTCTTCGGATTGCCGAAATAGGCGTAGGGGTTGCTTGGGTTGGCGGGATCAACGATGGAAAACGCGGGAATCTTGCCGCGCACATCGAAGGCCAGATTCAGATTGGGGATATTCGCGACGCTCCTGCTTTCGTTATCGTAAAGCTTGATGGAGTCGCCATTGCGGTCGGCGTCATAGCGGGCGCTTTCGTAGGCGAAATCAGTCTTCGACCTGAGCTTCTCCGAGACGCGCCACTTAAGGTTCACGGCGGATAAGTTCGTGCGATTGCGCACTTCCTGGTCAAACCGCGAGGACGAGAAAATCTGCGACCCCAGCGTGCCGCTCGTGGCGCTGCCGTCCGCAGCCCAAGTCCAGGTGGAACCGGCCGCCGCGCGCGGGTCGTTGTTCTTGTCGTCGCCGTAGATATATTCGCCGCGCCGGATAAATTTGTAGTTGGAATAGAGATTTTGTGCGGTCAACAGCATGTCGTCGTTCACCTGCCATTGGTAGGCAAGCGACAGGCCCTGGCGCTTCCGGCTCCCCGAGTCCTGGTACATCTCGAAGGAAGTCGGCACATAGAGTTCGGTGAGCGAGCCCTTGTTTGGCATCGAATTGAAGGCCGCAACCTTTGCCGCCGAGGGGGCTTGCGTCGGGTCGTTGCCGCATTTCCCCACCGTTGCGGTAAGACAGTGCTGCTGCTGCTGCAGAACGGCATCCTGGCGATAGTAGGTCTCACTGCCGGTTGCATTCACCAGGATGCCCATGCGTCCGGCGCCGGTATTGAATTGACGGCTCAACAGGCCCGAAACGGACGGTGAAGACTTCCGTATCCGATCATAGTAATTGGACTTGACGGTGATGACATTGAGGTCCTCTTTCGAGTCGAATGGCAGTCGCGTGCGAATGTTGACCACGCCGCCGACACCGCCTTCGATCAGGTTGGATGCCGCGTTCTTATACACATCAACCCCGGCCATCAGTTCAGAGGGCAGCCCTTCCAGGTCCGGTGCGCGACCACCGTTGGCCGTAAAGAAGTCGCGTCCGTCGATCAGGTTGCGGACCTGGGTAATGCCGCGGATCGTGATCGCCGGCTCGGTGCGATGGTCGTAATCGGTGCCCCCCTCGCCATAGCGGCGCTGGATCTGCACCCCGGCGACCCGCTGCAGCGACTCGACAGTATTCACGTCCGGCAGCTTGCCGATATCGGTTGCCTGGATCGAGTCGACGATCTGGTTGGAGTCCTGCTTGAGATCTCGCGCCGACTTCAAGGCCGCGCGCTGACCCGTGATGACGACGGCAACCGGGGCAGCCGTGTCCTCGCTTGCCTTGGCAGTTCCGGCTTCCTGCGCATGCGCGGCAATTGGCCCTGCCAGTGCAAGTGCACAAGCTTGGGCCACCATCGTTTTTCTCAGCGTTTTGGTATTTTCGTGTCTCATCTAGCTCCCCTTAATGTTTTTTTGGGCAGTGCCCTCTATTGCTGCTGTACGCTACCAAGCAAATCCGGCGACAACCAGGCTAGGGTTGGGCAGGTAGTGCGCGCAATAAAGTGTATTGCTATCAACAATTAAGGTGGTATAAGGTTTTTGACGCTACCTATGGCGTTTTCGCATATCGAAGGGGGGCGCTGGGCAGGGGCGCCGGCTACATCATGGCGTGAAATAAAAAAAAGCCCGCTGTTGAGCGGGCTTAAATCCATTTCTTTGAGAGAAGTGGAGGAGACAGGTGCAGTATGGTGCGTTGACAGCTATAAGGCTACTTTATTTTCCGAATATCAACTATTCCGATAACGGATATCTCCTCCGCGCCCCTTTATTTGTTGCGGCAGGCCACCACGATATTGCTGATGGGGCTTTCTCCCATGACGCCAACGCCATTGGTGACGTCGCAGGTCAGACCGTTGTTGGTGTCGAGGAAGGTCACGCCGTAGGCCTGGCCATATGGCACGGTGCCGGTGACGAAGTCGAGCGTGCCGGCGTTGGCGCTGGCGCTGCTCAACACGGTTTGAGTGTTCGAGCCGTTGATCAGCGTGATGGTGCGCGCGGTGCCGTCGGCCGCGGCGGTCAGGCCGCTGACCTGGCCGCCCAGGTTGTAGCTGTTCTGCACGCAAGCCAGCGCTAATGCGATCTCAACGTTGTAGCCGGCCGAGCCCGTGATGGTGGTGGCTCCGTTGCTCCAGTTGCAGGTCATGTGGGCAGGCTGGCTCTTGATCGCCACATTGTAGGTGGTGCCGTAGTCGATCTGCTTGCCGAAGGCGAAGCTGGTGGCGCCGTTCGGCACCGTCAGGTCTTCGCCGTTATTGGTCAGCACCAGGCCGCTGTTGCTCAGATTGACGATCGTGCCTTTCACCGTGTACTGCTGCTTGCCACCGCAACCGGCCAGCGCGGCCACCACGGCCAGCGCCACGGCGCCGCTTACTAACGAAAATTTCATGTGATTCTCCAAAAATTAAACGGCCGGCGGCTTAGTTGCTGGGATTGTTGGTGCAGTTCACGACCAGGCCCAACTGGTCGGCGGACGGCATCGTGCCCGGATTCAGATTCGGGCTGACGGCGCAAGTCTGCTTGTCTGGCTGGCTCAGCACGGTCACGCCATACGGGGAGCCGTTGCCCACCTTGAGCGAGAACGCGAAGTTGACGTCGGCGCCAGCGGTGGCGGCCGGCAGCACGCCGATGGTGTCGCTGCCGTTGGCCAGCACCAGGCCTTTGCTGTTCAGGCCCTTGACGGTGCCGCCCAGCGTGTAGGGGTTGGCGGTGCAGGTGATGGCGACGCGGTAGACGGTGTAGTAGGAGGCGGTGCCGCTGGCTTCGGTGGTCGTACACGTTGCGCCGGGCGGCGACGATTCGACGACCACATTGAATTGTTCGTCGGTCGCCAGCAGTTTGCCGAACACAAAGCTGGTGGAGCCGGTGCCGATGCTGACGGTTAATTTGTCGCCGTTGGACTGGTTGGCGAGCACCACACTCGAGGTGCTGGTGCCGTTGTAGGTGACCGTGCCGGACAGCGCCAGGCTGCCATTGTTACCGCCACAGGCGCTCAGTATGACGCCACACAGCAGGGCCAGGCCCGCACGCAGAAACGAACTTTTCATAAAAACTCTCTCTCCAAAACGAATAGGGCCCGGCAGCACGCACGGGAGGCAGCATATTACACTTGTGCGGCGTATTTTAGTGCATTTGGTAACGCGGTCCGTGCAAATGGATGTAACAGCGTGTGTCGCCGCCGGCTATTTCACCTGGGCCACCGCGCATTGCGAACGGCGGCCGTCCAGCTGGCAGCGGTTGCGGATCTGGCCGTGCCGGTCGTGCACCAGCACCTCCCATTGCTGCGGGCCACGCCGTTCCATGGTCATGAAGCCGAAGCCGTCCACCCAGGAGCTGAATTGCTCGACCACCGCGCCCGGCGCCGGCGGCTTGTCGGCCGGCAGCCGTTCCGGCAGCGGCACGATGTCTTCCGAGGTGCCGGCAAAGCCGGAGACGAACTGGCTCGGATGGGCGCTGGAAAAGCTCAACTGCTGCCACAGGTGGATGTGGCCGGACAGCATGGCCTGTATCGCCGGCGGGAACAGCAGCGGGTTGACCGAGCCGAAACTGGCCTGCAGGCCGGCGTCGCCCGGCAGCAGCACGATGCCGCCGTCCGCCTTGCGGTCGGCGCCCATGCCCAGCAGCGGGTGGTGGCTGATGCCGATGTTGTTCTGCGCGCGTTGCGACAGCGCGTCCACCTTGCGGTACAGGTCGCGATAGCGGGCGTAGCCGGTGTCGCCCGGTTTCAGGCCCTTCCACGTGGTGTTGGCGGTGTCCAGCACCAGCAGCTGGGTGTCCTGGCCGATCGGAATCGCGTAGGGATCGCTGTAGTTGCCGGCGTCGTCATCGGCGGCGGCGTTGCAGTCGCGGCCCTTGAGCAGTGGTCGCGGATCGAGGAAGCGCCAGTAGCCCTGGCCGCCGCGCAGGCAGTTTTCGTGGTTGCCGCGCGCCATCACCCATGGCGCGGCCTCCAGCAGCCTGGCGCCGGGGGCGAAGAAATCCTCGTCCCAGGCATCCCAGCCGTAGCCCCACGGGCTGCCGGCGCAACCGGCGTTGCCTTCAGGGCAAGCATTTTCACGGTAGTGATAATCGCCGACGTGGATCACCAGATCGGGTTTCCACGCGGCGGCCTGGGCGGCCACGGTGGCGAACGGGTATTGCTCGCGGTCGTTGCAGGCCTGCCAGCCGTTGCTGCTCTTTTGCAGCCGGCAGCCGGTGTCGCCGATGACCACGATGCGCCGCGGTTCGGCCTTGGCCAGCGGCAGGGCGCGGCCCAGCACGCTGGCGCTGGTGACGCCGGCGGGCAGGCTGGCCTCGCAGGTCAGCAGCGGGAAAGCGGCCGGCTTGGAGTCGGCCGGGGCGAACGGCGTGCTCCGCAGCGGAATGGTCTCGGCCGGCGCGCGCAGCGTCATCGGCTGGCTGCGCTGGTTGAGCACGATGGCGGGGCAGGCCGGCGCATCGATCAGCACGCGCGCCACGGCGGCGCCGTACTCCCCCACTACCACGTAGGCGGTGAAGTCCGGTGGCGGCGATGGATTGGTGGCGGCGCAGCCGGCCAGCAGCGCGGCGGGTAAACAGCGTTTCAGCAGGGATGACAGCACGGGTTCTCCAGCGGGAATAATCCGCATAATTTACCATGGGCTTACAATATGCATTTCGTCATTCTTATTGACCGTATATGACCGCACGCCGCCCGCTCGCCCTGTTGTTCGACCTGGACGATACCCTGTGGCCGATCGGCCCGGTGATCGCCGCCGCCGAGGAAAGCTGGCACGCCTGGCTGGCCCAGCACGCGCCCGGCGTGGCCGCCGCCTTCAGCGCGGCCGAGCTGCGCGTGCGCCGCATGGCGCTGCTGGAGCGCCGGCCGGAGCTGATTGCCGACCTGTACCAGCTGCGCCGCGAGGCGCTGGCCGAGGTGTTTGCCGAAACCGGCGACGACCCGGCGCATATCGAAGGCGCGATGCGGCATTTCGCCGTCAAGCGCAACCTGGTGGTGCCGTATGCCGACGTGCTGCCGGTGTTGCCGCTGTTGCAGGGCATGTTGCGGCTGGGAGTGATCACCAACGGCAACGCCGATCTTGAAGTGATCGGCATGGACCACCATTTCGAGTACCGGCTGTCGTCGTCGCAGTTCGGCCGCGCCAAGCCGGACCCGGAGATTTTCCGCGCCGCCTGCGCCGCCATGGGCGTGGCGCCGCAAGACGCGGTCTACGTCGGCGACGATCTGCGGCTGGACGTGCAGGGCGCGCAGAGCGCCGGCCTGCGCGCGGTCTGGATGAACCGCCACGGCAGCACCGCGCATCTGGCCGCCGGCGTGGTGCCGGATGCCATTTGCGCCACGTTTGACGAGCTGCTGGTCTGGATACGTGGGCAGATGCAGCATAGCCGTGCATAATAGGCAGAACCCTCCGTCATCACTGATCAACACCGAGACTAGATTTAGCATGCAACTCGATATCCGCGCACAAACCCTGCTCAAGGCCCTGGTGGAACGCTATATCGCGGACGGTCAGCCGGTGGGCTCGCGGGCGCTGTCCAAGATTTCCGGGCTGGAGCTGTCGCCGGCCACCATCCGCAACATCATGGCGGACCTGGAGGAACTGGGCTATGTGGCCAGTCCGCACACCTCGGCCGGCCGGGTGCCGACGCCGCGCGGCTACCGCATCTTTGTCGACACGCTGCTGACGGTGCAGCACATCGACGAGCAGACGGTCGGCGCGCAACTGCGCCTGCAATCGCCGCAGCCGCAGAAGATGATCACCAACGCGGCGCAGATGTTGTCGTCGCTGTCGCAGTTCGCCGGTGTGGTGCTGAGTCCGCGCCGCGAGTCGGTGTTTCAGCAGATCGAGTTCCTGCGCCTGGGCGAGAAGCGCATCCTGCTGGTGATCGTGGCGCCCAACGGCGACGTGCAAAACCGCTTGCTGCTGACCGAGGTCGATTACACGCCGGCGCAGCTGGTGCAGTCGGCCAACTACATCAACCAGAATTACGGCGGCCTGGCGTTCGACGAAGTCCATGCGCGCCTGCAGAACGAGGTGCGCCAGCTGCGCGACGACATGGGCCGGCTGATGCAGGCCGCAGTCGAGGCGGGCAGCGAGGCGATGAAGGACGATTCCGACGACATGGTCATCGCCGGCGAGCGCAACCTGCTGTCGGTCAGCGATTTGTCGTCGAATATGTCGTCGCTGCGGCAGATGTTCGACATATTCGAGCAGAAAACCGGCCTGATGCAGCTACTCGACGTGTCGAGCAAGGCCAGCGGCGTGCAGATCTACATCGGCGGCGAGTCGAGCCTGGTGCCGCTCGACGAGATGAGCGTGGTGACCGCGCCGTACACCGCCAACGGCAAGATCGTCGGCACGCTGGGCGTGATCGGCCCGACCCGCATGGCCTACGAACGGGTGATCCCGATTGTGGATATCACGGCCAAGCTGCTGTCCAACGCGCTCAGCCATAACTGAGGCATACGCTCAGGGGCAAGCTCAGGGGCGGTGCGGGCAGACGGTTTTGGTGCAGTTGCCGTAGATCGCCAGCGCGTGCTCGGCAATCTTGAAGCCGCGCTCCTTGGCGATAACGTTCTGACGCTCTTCGATCGCCTCGTCGAAGAACTCCTCCACGCGGCCGCAATCCATGCACACCAGGTGATCGTGGTGCGAGCCGGCGTTCAGCTCGAAGATCGCCTTGCCGGTTTCAAAGTGGTTGCGGTTCAGCAGGCCGGCCTGCTCGAACTGGGTCAGCACCCGGTAGACGGTGGCCAGGCCCACATCCATATTATCGGCCAGCAGGATCTTGTAGACATCCTCGGCGGTCAGGTGACGCACCTCACTATTCTGGAAAATGTCCAGGATTTTGATGCGTGGCAAGGTGGCTTTCAGGCCGCTGGCCTTCAGATCGGCAGGATTGTTACCCATGGTCATGACTCTTAATGTGGTTGGCGATAGCTAGGCGTTAGTTTAACGTACTCCGACCCGCTCCGCACCACATTGCGAAATCGCACAATTTCCTGTGGGAATTTCTCATTTACAAAGATTTGCACTTGTTTTGGCGGATAATGCCCCATCCCGCAGCGAGTGCTTTATGATATAGCGTTTTGCAGCACTCCCGCTTGACCAGATTGAGGACCTTTATGCGCGTCACCCAGGCTTTTTCGCAGTCTTTGTTGCACCGTTTCACTCCCGCCGCCGGCGCCGCTGCTGCCGTGTGCGTGGCGCTGGCGCTGGGCGGTTGCGCGACCAAAACCACGCTGGGCGAGACATCCTCCGAAGTCAAAGACCACGAGCCAACGCTGGACGCCAGCAAAGGCGCGCAAACCACCACCATCACGCGCCTGCAGCGCTTCATGTGGTTCTTCTCGCCGTATCGCCCGGACATCCAGCAGGGCAACTTCGTGTCCGAGGAAATGTTGTCGCAGTTGAAAGTCGGCATGACGCAGGATCAGGTCCGCTTCATCTTCGGCACCGCGCTGCTGACCGACCCGTTCCACGCCAACCGCTGGGATTATGCGTTCCGCCTGGTCAAGGGCAACGGCGAAATCACCACCAGCCGCGTGATCGTGTTCTTCGACAAGGACGGCAAGGTGGCGCGCTGGGAAGGCGGCAACCTGCCGACCGAGAAGGAATACATCGCCCGCATCGCCGGCCCGGCGCCGAACGCCAAGAAGGAAGCGGCGCAGGATGCCGCGCTGGCCAAGCCGGCCCCGGCAGCACCGCTGCCCTCCGGCCCGGACAAGGCCAACGCCGCCCCGGTGGAAGCGACGATCGGCAACGACAAGAAATAACAGGAACTCCAGCATGACGCACATGAACATCGCCATCGCCGGCGCCGGCGGCCGCATGGGCCGCATCCTGATTGAAGCGGTGCAGAACGCCGACGACGCCCGCCTGTCCGGCGCGCTGGACCGCGCCGGCTCGGAGCAGCCGGACGCCGCCGCTTTCCTGGGCCAGCCGGCCGGCGTGCCGGTGGCGTCGGACTTGTCGCAAGGCCTGGCGGGCGCCGCCTACCTGATCGACTTCACCCGCCCGGAAGCGACGCTGGAACACCTGAAATACTGCGCCGCGCACGGCATCAAGCTGGTGATCGGCACCACCGGTTTCGACGACGCCGGCAAGGCCGCCATCGCCGAGGCCGCGAAGAAAACCGCCATCGTGTTCTCGCCCAACTTCTCGGTCGGCGTCAACGTGACGATGAAACTGCTGGAGCAGGCCGCCAAGGCGCTGTCGACCGGCTATGACATCGAAATCGTCGAAGCCCACCACCGCTACAAGGTCGACGCGCCGTCGGGCACGGCGCTGAAAATGGGCGAGGTGATCGCCGACGCGCTGGGCCGCGACCTGAAGAAGGATGGCGTGTTCGCGCGCGAAGGCGTGACCGGCGAGCGCGATCCGTCGTCGATCGGTTTCGCCACCATCCGCGGCGGCGACATCGTTGGCGATCACACCGTGCTGTTCGCCGGCATCGGCGAGCGCATCGAGATCAGCCACAAATCCAGCAGCCGCGTGACCTACGCGCACGGCGCCCTGCGCGCCTGCCGCTTCCTGGCTGACCAGCCGACCGGCCTGTTCGACATGTACGATGTGCTGGGACTGAAGGACCAATGAACCCGTCCGCCAGCCAGTTCACCCTGGCCCGCTTCTGGGAGCAGGGCGACGCCGTCAGCCACGCGGTCGCGTTTGTGCTGCTGGGCATGTCGTTGGTCAGCTGGTTCTTCATTCTGGCCAAGGCGTTTGCCGCCTACCGCATCCGTCGCGGCGCGCCGGCGGTGCAGGCATTCTGGGAGGCGCCAAGCATGCAGGACGGCGTGGCCGGCCTGACGCTGGCCGATCCCGAAAAGATTTTCCTGCCGCTGGCCGAGCAGGGCGCCACGCAGCTGAAGGCCGCCGCGCGGCCGTCGCTGGGCGGCGAGATGGACCGTTCGGCGCAAGTCACCCGCGTGCTGCGCACGGCGATCCAGCGCTCGACCAACCGCCTCGAAGGCGGGCTGACGCTGCTGGCGTCGATCGGCGCCACCGCGCCCTTCGTCGGCCTGCTGGGCACGGTGTGGGGCATTTACCATGCGCTGGCCAATGTGTCGTCGCACGGCACGGTGCAGATCGACAAAGTGGCCGGCCCGGTGGGCGAGGCGCTGGTGATGACCGCCATCGGCCTGACCGTGGCGATTCCCGCCGTGCTGGCGTACAACGGCTTCAACCGCGTCAACCGTCTGACGCTGGCCGAGCTCGATGCCTTCGCCCATGATTTGCATGCGTATTTGACCAACGGCGTGACCAGGTAAGCGCATCATGGCCTTCGGCACCTTCAACCACCACCGCAATCCCGGCCCGATGGCCGATATCAACGTCACGCCGATGGTGGACGTGATGCTGGTGCTGCTGGTGATTTTTATCCTGGCCGCGCCGATGTTCACCGGCTCGGTGCAGCTGGAGCTGCCGAAGGCGCAAGCGCCGGCGGTGGAGTCGCCGCCGGCCGCCACGGTGACGCTGTCGATCGACGGCAAGGGCAAGATTTTCTGGAATAGCGATCCGGTCGAGCAGGACGCGCTGACGGCGCGGCTGGTCGCGGCGGCCAAGCTGGACCCGCAACCGGAACTGCAGCTGCGCGCCGACAAGGACACGCGCTATGAAGTGGTGGCCCAGGTGATGGCCGCGGCGCAGAGCAATGGATTAACCAAATTGGGCTTCGTCACGGACCCCAAGAAAGAGCAAAAGTAATGGCAACCGCAGAACTGAATGGCGCAGCCATCAACGATTTTCCCGCCTTCCACGCCGCGTGCAAGGCGGCGATGGGCTTCCCCGACACCTATGGCGACACCATGGACGCCTGGGTCGATTGCCTGAGCTACCTGCGCGACGAAGACAGCATGAGCAAGTTCCGCCTGAAGCCGAACGAGGTGCTGGAAATTGTCATCAAGGATGCGGCCGCCATGCAGCCGGACATCCTGGAGGAAGTCACCTACTGCGTGGCCGGCCTCAACGAGCGCTATGAGGACTACGGCGAGCAGCCGGCCCTGAAACTCACTCTGCGCTGATTGCCAGTCCCGCCGGCACGGCGTTCGGGATATTGGCTTTCGCGCCGGTTTCGCCCGGCGCCAGCGTCAGCACCTCGAAGCCGGTGTCGGTGACGTGCACCATGTGTTCCCATTGCGCCGACAGCGATTTGTCGCGCGTCTCGACGGTCCAGCCGTCGCTCAATTCCTTCGTGGCCGCCTTGCCGGCGTTGATCATCGGCTCGATGGTGAACAGCATGCCTGGCTTCAGCACCATGCCCTGGCCTGGCCGGCCGTAGTGCGTCACCTGTGGATCCTCGTGGTAGACCTGGCCGATGCCATGGCCGCAGTAATCCAGCACCACGCTGTAGCCGGCTTTCTCGGCCACGGTCTGGATCGCGAAGCCGACATCGCCCAGCGTGGCCTTCGGCTTGACCGCGCGGATGCCGGCCCACATGGCGGCGTAGGTGGTCTCGACCAGCTTGCGGGTCGGTTTCGACGGCTCGCCGACGTAGTACATGCGGCTGGTGTCGCCGTGCCAGCCATCCTTGATGACGGCGACGTCGATGTTGATGATGTCGCCGTTCTTCAGCACCTGGGTGGCCGACGGAATGCCGTGGCACACCACATGGTTGACCGAGCTGCACACGGTGGCCGGGAAGCCGCCGTAGCCGACGTTGGCCGCAATCGCCCGCTGCACGTTGACGATGTAGTCGTTGCACAGCTGGTCGAGGTAGGCCGTGGTCACGCCGGGTTTGACGTGGGGCGCGATCATGGTCAGCACGTCGGCCGCCAGTTGGGCGGCGACGCGGGCTTGCACCATTTGTTCGGGCGTTTTGATGAGATTGGCGTTGTGGCGGGGGCGGGACATGGGACGACCTCTTGATGTGCAGAGGCGGTATTTTCCCACATCCGCTAGCGGACCGCTGTCAAATCGAAGTGCGGGTTGTCGATCAGGCAGAGCAGGTTGCCGAACGGGTCGGCCAGTTCGACCGTCCTGATACCCTCGCCGACATCGGTGATCGGGTGGTGGATGGCGGCGCCCAGCGCGACGATGCGCGCGACTTCCGCCTCGATATCCCGCACGCCCCAGTAGACCATGGCGCCGGCCCTGCCCGGCGTGCCGCCATCCGGCAGCAGGCCCAGCTCAAAGCCGCCGACGTTGTAACCGACGTAGAACGGCTGGTCGAAATAAGGCGTGACGCCGAACACCTCGGTGTACCACTGTTTCGCCTTGGCCAGGTCGGCCACCGGGTAGATGGCGCTGCGCAGTCCGTTGATCATGGGGGTCTCCAACTAGTCAAAACGCCATCTTGGCACATCAGGCCACGGTTGGATTGGAAAAATGGAATCGCTCGGGCGCGCTGCCGCAGAATTCCTGGAAATCGTGGATCAGGTGGGATTGGTCGAAATAGCCGCAGGCCAGTGCCAGCTGCACCCAGTCGGGGGCTGGCGCGGCCTTGATCGCCGCCGTCGCCTTGCGGAAACGGCAAATCCTGGCAAACAGCTTGGGCGACAGGCCGACATGCTGGCGGAACTGCGCCGCCAGATGCTGCCGCGACACGCCCAATTGCGCGGCCAGCGCCGCCACCCGCACCTCGCCGCCGCTGCCCTCAAGCGCCGCGATGGCGCGTTGCGCCAGCCCGGTGCTGGCGCCGTCGTCGCCGCCGTCCCGCAGCCGGCGCAGCAAGGCCCGCTCGATCAGCGCCAGCCGCGCCCGCACCGGCGCGTCGCCGGTCCACAGCGCATCGGTCAGCCGCTCCGCCTCGCCGCGTTCCCATAGCAAATCGATGTCCGCGCGCTGATCGGTAATTTCCTGCATCGGCAGCGCCAGGAACGAGCCCGCCATGCCCGGTTTGAAGCGCACCGCCAGCGTCCACACCGGCCGCGCGCTGGCAACCAGAATCGCCGACGACATCATCCCGACCGCGAAGCCGGCCTGGCCGTCATCCTGCCAAAGCATGTCCACACAATTATCCGGCAACACCCGATGCGCCGGCCCGCCGCCCGGCGCCCGCGCCGCCCAAACGCACGCCACATGCCGCGCCAGCGCCGGATGCGGTGGATACTCCTGGTAGAACATCGGATACGCTCCTGATCAACTTGACTCTGCCAGCCCGCGCTGTACTGGCGTGGCTCAAGGTATAATGTAAGGTTCATATTCACTCATGGCCGTACACCATCATGCAAGATAAATATAGTCCCGCCGACGTTGAACAAGCCGCGCAATCCCACTGGAAGGCGATCGACGCCTACAAGGCCGTCGAGAACGACCCGCGCTTCCCGAAGGGTAAATACTTCGCCTGCTCTATGCTGCCTTACCCATCGGGCAAGCTGCACATGGGCCACGTCCGCAACTATACGATCAATGACGTGATGTACCGCTATCTGCGTATGAACGGCTACAACGTGCTGATGCCGATGGGCTGGGACGCCTTCGGCATGCCGGCCGAAAACGCCGCCATGGCCAACAATGTGCCGCCGGCGCAATGGACCTATTCCAACATCGCCCACATGCGTTCGCAGATGGAGCTGATGGGCCTGGCCATCGACTGGTCGCGTGAAATGACCGCGTGCAAGCCGGAATACTACAAGTGGAACCAGTGGATGTTCCTCAAGATGCTGGAAAAAGGCATCATCTACAAAAAAACCGGCACCGTGAACTGGGACCCGATCGACCAGACCGTACTGGCCAACGAGCAGGTTATCGACGGCAAGGGCTGGCGCTCGGGCGCGGTGATCGAGAAGCGCGAAATCCCGATGTACTACGCGCGCATCACCGACTACGCCGAGGAGCTGCTGGAACATGTCGACAGCAAGCTGCCAGGCTGGCCTGAGCGTGTGCGCGTCATGCAGTCGAACTGGATCGGCAAGTCGACCGGCGTGCGCTTCGCCTTCCCGCACGATATCAAGGACGCCGAAGGCAAGCTGATCACCGACGGCAAGATGTACGTGTTCACCACCCGTCCGGACACCGTGATGGGCGTGACCTTCTGCGCCGTCGCCGCCGAGCACCCGCTGGCGGTGCTGGCCGCGCAGAGCAACCCGGAACTGGCCGCCTTCAACGCCGAGTGCAAACTGGGCTCGGTGATCGAGGCCGACATGGCGACGATGGAGAAGAAGGGCATGCCGACCGGCCTGTTCGTCACCCATCCGATCACCGGCGACAAGGTCGAGGTCTGGGTCGGCAACTACGTGCTGATGACCTACGGCGACGGCGCCGTGATGGGCGTGCCGGCGCACGACGAGCGCGATTTCGCCTTCGCCAAAAAATACCATCTGCCGATCAGGCAAGTCATCAAGGCGGAAGGCCAGGAGTTCTCCACCGAGGCGTGGCAGGAATGGTATGGCGACAAGGAAGTGGCGATTGTCACCAACTCCGGCAAGTACGATGGCCTGCGCTACGCCGAGGCGGTGGATGCGGTGGCCGCCGACATGGCCGCCCTCGGCCTGGGCGAGAAGAAGATCACCTTCCGCCTGCGCGACTGGGGCATCTCGCGTCAGCGCTACTGGGGCACGCCGATCCCGATGATCAACTGCCCGGACTGCGGTTCGGTGCCGGTGCCGGAAAAAGACCTGCCGGTGGTGCTGCCGGAAGACTGCGTGCCGGACGGCAGCGGCAACCCGCTGAACAAGTACGAAGCCTTCCTCCAATGCGACTGCCCGCAGTGCGGCAAGCCTGCGCGCCGCGAAACCGACACCATGGACACCTTCGTCGATTCGTCGTGGTACTACATGCGCTATACCTCGCCGGGCGCGAACGACGCCATGGTCGACAGCCGCAACGACTACTGGATGCCGATGGACCAGTACATCGGCGGTATCGAGCACGCCGTGCTGCACCTGTTGTACGCGCGCTTCTGGACCAAGGTGATGCGCGACTTCGGCCTGGTCAAATTCGACGAGCCGTTCACCAACCTGCTCACGCAAGGCATGGTGCTCAATGAGACCTACTTCCGCGAGGAAGAGTCGGGCAAGAAAACCTGGTTCAATCCGGCCGACGTCGACGTGGAGATGGATGACAAGGGGCGCCCCTTCGCCGCGTTCCTCAAGCTTGGGCGCGAAGCGGTCAAGATCGGCGGCACCGAGAAGATGTCGAAGTCGAAGAACAACGGCATCGACCCGCAAGCGCAGATCGAACAATACGGCGCCGACACCGCGCGCCTGTTCACCATGTTCGCCTCGCCGCCGGAGCAGACGCTGGAATGGTCGGGCAGCGGCGTCGAGGGCGCCAACCGCTTCCTGCGCCGCGTGTGGGCCTTCGGCTACGCGCAGCGTGAAGCCATCGCCGCCGCCGGCGCGCCGCTGAACGCCGCCGCCACCACCGACGCCGGCAAGACGCTGCGCCGCGAGGTGCACAAGGTGCTGCAGCAGGCCGACTACGACGTCAAGCGCATCCAGTACAACACCGTGGTGTCGGCCTGCATGAAGATGCTCAACACGCTGGAATCGGCCAAGGATGTGGAAGCGGCCGTGCTGTCGGAAGGCTATGCGATCTTCCTGCGCCTGCTGAACCCGGTGGCGCCGCACATCACCCACGTGCTGTGGCAAGAGTTCGGCTACGCTGGCGACATTCTGGACGCGGCCTGGCCGCAGGTCGATCCCGCCGCGCTGGAACAGTCGGAAATCGAGATGATGATCCAGGTCAACGGCAAGCTGCGTGGCAGCGTGGTGGTGGCCAAGGGCGCCGACAAGGCCGCCATCGAAGCCGCCGCCCTGGCCAATGAAGCGGTCCAGAAATTCATCGAGGGCACGCCGAAGAAGGTGATCGTGGTGCCGGGTAAATTGGTCAACATCGTGGTCTAAAGGCAGATATGGCGACTTCTTCCAAATTCATGTGCGCGGCGGTGCTGGCCGCCACCCTGACGCTGTCGGGCTGCGGTTTCCACCTGCGTGGCGACGGCGGCCACTACACGCTGCCATTCCCGACGATGTATGTGGGGCTGCCGGAGTCGTCGCCGCTGGCGATCGACTTGAAGCGCAACATCCGCGCCAACGGCGGCACCACGGTGGTCGGCAGCGCCAGGGACGCCGATGGCGTGATCGAGGTCTTGTCCAATCCGGAAAAGACCAAGACCAAGACCATTCTGGCGCTGGACAACAATGGCCGCGTGCGCCAGTACCTGCTGAGCTACAGCATCGTCTTCCGCGTCCTCGACAAGCAGGGCAAGGAGTTGCTGGGGCCGACCAACATCGCGTTGTCGCGCCCGATCGACTTCAGCGACAGCCAGCTGCTGGCCAAAGAGCAGGAAGAGGCGCTGCTGTACAAGGATATGCAGACCGACCTGGTGCAGCAGATGATGCGCCGCATCGCCGCCATCAAGACGGCCGGCGTGTCGCTGCCGCCACCGCCGGCCGTGCCGGCTCAGTAAAGGCGCCGCATGCAATTACGGTTGGAGGCGCTGGACGGCCATGTGAGCAAATCGCTGTCGCAGCTGTACGTCATCACCAGCGACGAGCACTTGCTGGCGCTGGAGGCCGCGGACAAGATCCGCAAGGCCGCCCGCGCCCAGGGCTATTCCGAGCGCGACGTGCTGACCGTGGAGCGCAGCTTCAAATGGGGCGAGCTGCTGGCGGCCAATCAGGCGCTGTCGCTGTTTGGCGACAAGAAACTGATCGAGCTGCGCATCCCGACCGGCAAGCCGGGCAAGGATGGCGGCGCGGCGCTGCAACACTATGTCAAGGATCTGAGTCCGGACAACCTGACGCTGATCACGTTGCCCAAGCTGGACTGGCAGACGCAGAAGGCGGCCTGGGTGGCCGCGCTGCAACAGGCGGCGGTGTATATCGACATCCCGCAGGTGGAACGGGCGCATTTGCCCAATTGGATAGGCCAGCGTCTCGCCCAACAAGGGCTGAGCGCGGACCGGCAGAGCATCGACTTCATCGCCGATCGCGTGGAAGGCAATCTGCTTGCGGCCCATCAGGAGATACAAAAACTGGCCTTGCTGCACGAGCCGGGCAAGCTGAGCTACGAGCAGGTGCACGCGGCGGTGCTGAATGTGGCGCGCTACGATGTGTTCAAGCTCAGCGAGGCGATGCTGGCGGGCGATCCGGCGCGGCTGATCCGCATGCTGGACGGCCTGAAAGGCGAGGGCGAGGCGCTGCCGCTGGTGTTGTGGGCGGTGTCGGAGGAAATCCGCACGCTGCTCAAGCTGAAGGCGGGCATGGCGCAAGGCCGGCCGCTCGGCGCGCTGCTCAAGGAGCATCGCATCTGGGGGCCGAAGGAACGCATGATGGACCCGGCGCTGCGCCGCATTTCGTTGCCGACGCTGGAAGCGGCGATGAAGGAGGCCGCGCAAGTGGACAAGATGATTAAAGGGCTGCGCGCGCAAGCGTTTGCCGGTGATGCCTGGGACGCCATGCTGCAATTGGCCCTCAAGGTCGCCCGTGGCTGATAAGCGCGTCATTCCGGCCTGCGCCGGCATGACGGGCAGGGGATAAAGAATGGACATCAAGCAGTACATGGAACAACTGGGGCGGCAGGCGCGCACGGCATCGCGCGCCATGGCCCGCGCCGACACCGCCACGCGCAACCGCGCGCTGACGCTGATCGCCGACGCCATCGAACGCGACGCCGACGCGCTGCGCGCCGCCAATCAACTGGATATGGACGCCGCCGCCGCCAACGGCCTGGAGCCGGCCATGCTGGACCGCCTGGCGCTGTCCGACAAGGCCATCGCCACGATGATCGAAGGGCTGCGCCAGATCGTCGCGCTGGCCGACCCGATCGGCGAAATCTCCGGCCTGAAGTTCCGCCCGAGCGGCATCCAGGTCGGCCAGATGCGCGTGCCGCTGGGCGTGATCGGCATCATCTACGAGTCGCGCCCGAACGTGACGGTGGACGCTGCCGGCCTGTGCATCAAGAGCGGCAACGCCACCATCCTGCGCGGCGGCTCGGAAGCGATCCACTGCAACCGCGCGCTGGCGAAACTGGTCAAGGAAGGCCTGGAAGGCGCCGGTCTGCCGGCCGACGGCGTGCAAGTGGTGGACACCACCGACCGCGCCGCCGTCGGCGCGCTGATCACCATGCCGCAGTATGTGGACGTGATCGTGCCGCGCGGCGGCAAGAGCCTGATCGCGCGCCTGATGGCCGAAGCCACGGTGCCGATGATCAAGCACCTGGACGGCATCTGCCACGTCTACATCGACGCCAAGGCCGACCTGAAGAAAGCGCTGGACATCGGCTTCAACGCCAAGTGCCACCGCTACGGCACCTGCAACACGATGGAAACGCTGCTGGTGGCGCGCGCGGTGGCGCCGGCGGTGTTGCCGCAACTGGCCGCGCTGTACGCGACCAAACAGGTCGAGCTGCGCGCCGATCCGGAAGCGGCCGCGATCCTGCAAGGCTATCCGCATCTGGCGGCGGCCACCGGGGAAGACTGGTCGACCGAATATCTGGCGCCGGTTCTGGCGGTGAAGATCGTGGCGGACATGGATGAGGCGATGGACCATATCAACACCTACTCGTCCAAGCACACCGAGGCGATCATCACCGAAGACCATACGGCGGCGATGCGTTTCCTGCGCGAAGTCGATTCGTCGTCGGTGATGGTCAACGCCTCGACGCGCTTCGCCGACGGTTTCGAGTACGGCCTGGGCGCCGAGATCGGCATCTCCAACGACAAGCTGCACGCACGCGGCCCGGTCGGACTGGAAGGTTTGACCTCGCTGAAATACGTGGTATTTGGCCACGGAGAAGTTCGACAATAAGGATAGATCATGTTGTACCTCTGGATTAAAGCACTGCACATCTTCTTCGTCATCGCCTGGATGGCCGGCGTGTTCTACCTGCCGCGCATCTTCGTCAACCTGGCGATGGAGACCGACAAGAACAGCATCTCGCGCCTGCAGGTCATGGCGCGCAAGCTGTATCGGTTTTCGATGTGGCTCTCGGTGTTCGCGGTGGCGTTCGGGGCGTACCTGATCTATCTGGCCTACGGCGTGCACATGCCTGGCTGGCTGCACGCCAAGTTGACGCTGGTGGTGGTGCTGATCGGCTACCATCATGCCTGCGGCGGCATCCTGAAGCGCTTCGAGCGTGGTGAAAACCAGCGTAGCCACAAGTGGTTCCGCGTGTTCAATGAGCTGCCGGTGTTCCTGATGCTGGGCATTGTGCTGCTGGTGGTTGTGAAGCCTTTCTAAAGGAAGCCTCATGAGCAAGGTATGTCAGTACTTCTTTGCCGCGCACTCGCCGTGGGCCTATCTGGGCCACGAACGGTTCATCGCCATGGCGCGCAAACATGGCGTGCAGATTGATGTAAAGCCCTGCGATTTGAGCAAGGTGTTTGGCGTGTCGGGCGGGCTGCCGCTGGCGAAACGTGCGCCGCAGCGGCAGGCGTACCGCCTGGTGGAGCTGGCGCGCTGGGCGGAGTATCTGGGGATCGCGCTGACGCTGCAGCCGCGGTTCTTCCCGGTGTCGCCGGAGCTGGCCAACAAGATGATCGTGGCCGCGCGCATGACGCATGGCACCGAAGTTGGCCTCAAGCTGGCCGGCGCCATCATGCGCGGCCTGTGGGCCGAGGACCGCAATATCGGCGACGAGGCCACGCTGGTGCAGATCGCCGGCGATTGCGAGCTCGATGGCAAGGCGCTGGTCAAGTCGTCGGAGACGGCCAGCGTGCTGGCCGAGTATGACCGTAACACCGACGATGCGAACGCCGCCAGCGTGTTCGGATCGCCGTGGTATGTGCTGGAAGGCGAAAACTTCTGGGGCCAGGACCGCCTGGACTTCCTGGAACGCGCAATGACGAAGTAACAAGCTGTTTGCAACAGGCTTCGTGCAACAGGCGCCGCGCCCGCGTGGGCGGCGCGCATTTTTTAACGGACAAAAGGTACTCCTATGGCATCTTTCTTTTGCCCATGCCCGCGTGGCATGGAAGCGGCGTTAGCCGAAGAACTGCGCGAGATCGCGCAACACAGCACCACCATGAAGGTGCACAACGAAGTGCCGGGCGGCGTGCACGCCTCCGGCGAGCTGACCGACGCCTACCGCATGAATCTGCACTCGCGCATCGCCTCGCGTGTGCTGATGCGCATGGCCGCCGGCGGCTACAAGAACGAGAACGATATCTACGACCTGACGCTGGCGCAGCCGTGGGAAGAGTGGTTCAGCTACGACCACACCATCCGCGTCGATCTCACCGCCGTCAAGTCGCCGCTGAAAAGCCTGGAGTTCACCACGCTGAAGATCAAGGACGCCATCTGCGACCGCTTCCTCGATCAGTATAAAAAGCGTCCGTCGGTCGATACCAAGGAGCCGGACATGCGTATCTTCGGCTTCGTCGACGCGCACCAGTTTATCGTCTACCTGGACACCTCGGGCGAGGCCTTGTTCAAGCGCGGCTGGCGCACCGAGACCGGCGACGCGCCGCTGCGCGAGAACCTGGCCGCCGGCCTGCTGCGCGTGGCCGGCTGGAAGCCGGGCATGCCGCTGTTCGACCCGATGTGCGGCTCCGGCACCATCCTGTGCGAAGCGGCGCAGATGGTGCAGGGCGTGCCGCCCGGCGCGCGCCGCCGTTTCGCGTTCGAGAAGTTCCATGATTTCGAGACCCAGGTGTGGCAGGACATGAAGGCCGCCATCAAGCCGAACCCGCTGCCGGCCGAGCCGACCATCTTCGGTTCCGATATCTCGGGCGACATGGTGGCGATGGCACGTCACAACCTGCGCAGCGCCGGCATCCTGTTCGAGGTGCCGCTGAAGCAGATCGAGGCGCAGCAGGTGCAGGCGCCGACCGCGCAGCCGGGCATCCTGCTGACCAATCCTCCCTACGGCGAGCGGATCGGCGTGCGCGGCGACAGCACCATGCCGCAGGATGAACTGGCCAACAGCTTTTACGCGGAACTCAGCTCGACGCTGAAGCAGCGCTTCGCCGGCTGGACGGTGTATCTGTTCACGGCCGACCTGGGTGTGCCGAAGCTGCTGCGCTTGAAGGAGTCGCGCAAGACGCCATTCTTCAACGGTGCGCTGGAATGCCGGTTGTTCCGCTTCGACATGGTGGCCGGCTTCAACCGCCGCGAAGCCGCCAAGCCGAAAGAATAAGCGACGCCGTACCCGCGCAGGGCCAATCTGACTGGAAACCGATATGCTGCCGACACCGCCCGCCGACCTCCCGGACCAGGACATCGACCATGATGTCCCGCCACCCGAACCGCCGCACCGCAAGCCGCTCACCGCCGCCGCGCTGGCGGTGATGCTGGCCGGCCTGTCGATGCTTGGCCCGTTCTCCATCGACGCCTACCTGCCGGCCTTCCCCAACATCCAGGCCACGCTGCACGCCACGCCGCTGGAGGTGCAGCAAAGCCTGACCTTCTACATGCTGGCCTTCGCCGGCATGGTGTTGTGGCACGGCGCGCTGTCGGACGCCTTCGGCCGCCGCAACGTCATCCTGGTCTCGCTGGCGATGTTCGCCATCGGCACGCTGGGCTGCGCCGCCGCGCATACGGTCCACTATCTGTGGGTATTCCGCATCATGCAGGGCATTTCCGCCGGCGCCGGCGTGGTGGTTGGCCGCGCCATCATCCGCGACTTGTACGAGGACGCCGCCGCCGCCCGCCTGCTGTCGCTGGTGACCATGATCTTCGCCATCGCCCCGGCCATCGCGCCGGTGCTGGGTGGCTGGATCGTCACGCTGTTTGACTGGCGCGCCATCTTCCTGTCGCTGCTGGCCTACAGCATCCTGCTGTTGATCTATTGCTACCGCCGGCTGCCGGAAACGCTGCCGCCGGAAAAACGCCATCCGTTCAATCCGCGCTTCCTGATCCGGAACTATAGTGAGATCCTGCGCTCGCCGTTGTTCCACCTGAAGACCGGCGTGGTGGCGCTGAACTTCAGCGGATTGTTTATCTACATCGCGGCGGCGCCGGTGTTCCTGCCGGAGCAGCTGCACCTGGGCGCCTCGGAATTCGCCTGGCTGTTCATTCCGTCGGTGGCCGGCATCTTCCTCGGCGCGCTGGCGGCCAACCGCATCGCCGGCAAGATGCCCTTTGCGCGCCAGATCGGCATCGGCTTTTGCTTCCTGCTGGCGGCGTCCAGCGTCAACCTGCTGTACCACAGCTTCCTGCCGCCGGCGCTGCCATGGACCGTGCTGCCGATGTTGTTCTACACCTTCGGCATGTCGATCGTGGCGCCCGGCGCCACGCTGCTGGCGCTCGACCTGTTCCCGCACATCCGCGGCACGGTGGCCTCGGTGCAGTCGTTCGCGGTGACGCTGCTGGGCGCCATCGTGGCCGGCGTGATCGCCCCCTTCCTATCACATTCGGCGCTGTGGCTAGCCGCCGGACAGATGGCGTTTAGTAGCGCTGCTCTGGCTTTGTGGTTGACGTCGCGCTATTACCGGAGCATGCTAACGCGCAATATCGGTTGATAATTATTGCGCCACGGAAATTGACTTGGTTGAGTAAGAAATTTTTCCTCGTGCTAAGTAAGCATCAGACTTTATGCTAAGATCATTTTTTGGCGGGCAGGGCGGCGCCGCTGAAACGCGCCACAACCCGCATAAAACCTCACGTTGACGGCATTTCGCCGTGGCGTTACGACCCTTGATCGATGTCTACCGGCGGCAATGTTTGATACGATGCATCAACAATCTGACCACGATATTCGCAATCGGCTGCTGATAGCCCGTCTGCCGGCGATGCCGCAGATCCTGATCAAGCTGATTGAGCACCTGCAAGCCGATGATGCCGGCATGCCGGAGCTGGCCGCCCTCATCGCCAAGGACGCGGCGATGACCAGCAAGATCCTGACCGTCGCCAACAGTTCGGCCTACCACCGCAATCAGCGCGCGGTGGGGCTGGAGCAATCGCTGGTGTCGCTCGGCACCGACATGATCAAGACGCTGGTGATCAGCGAATCGGTGTTCCAGACCTTTAACAGCTTCCCGCATTCCGCCAGCACCGACCTGCGCGGTTTCTGGAAAAGCTCGCTGACCACCGCCGTCATCGCGCGCGACCTCGCCCGGCAGACCGACTATCCGCACGCCGAGGAGGCTTACCTGGCCGGCCTGCTGCACAACGTCGGCCGGCTGGCGCTGCTGGCCGCCGCGCCGAAGGAATACGCGTTCAACTTCACCGCCCGCGACGACGAGGCGCTGTGCGCCGTCGAGCAGCGCACGTTGCAAATTACCCACGCCGAAGCGGGCGCCTGGCTGATCGAACGCTGGAGCCTGGATTCGTTCCTGGCCGACAGCGTGCTGTATCACCATGAACCGGTCACGCGGCTGGAGGCGGCGCATCCGCTGATCCGCATCGTGCGCCTGGCGCACCTGCTGTGCTGCCATACCGGCCAGCAGCAGGCCATCGACGAGGCGGCCCGCCTGTGCAACCTGGATGGCGACAAGCTGGAGCTGATCGTCAACAGCGCCGCGCGCCAGGTGGAACAATCGGCCGACTACCTGAGCATCGACCTGGCCGGCGCCGACGACATCGTCGCGCCGGCGGCCTACGCGCCGCCGCTGGTCGATCCGGTGCAGCAGCGGCTGTCGGAAGAAGTGCGCAACATCATGCTGGTGTCCGAAATGGGCCAGACCTTCGCCCGTCAGAACGGCGAGGCCAGCCTGCTGGAAGCCATCACCCGCTCGGCGCGCATCCTGTTTGATCTGGAAAACGCCGTGCTGCTGCTGGAAAACCCCACCGGCCACGCGCTGCACGGCGTGGCCACCGGCGAAGGCCAGCAACGGCTGGCCGAATTCGTCATCCCGCTGAATCAGGGCGGGCCGATGGCGCGCGCGGCGCTGGAGCGCACGCTGGCTTACGTCAACCGCGACGGCCAGACCCACAGCGTGCCGGAAGAGCAGCTGTTCCGCATCCTCGGCAGCGACAGCATGGTGTGTCTGCCGCTGGTGGCCAACCAGCGCTGCCTCGGTGTGCTGATCGGCGGCGCGCCGGCCTGGCAGTTGCAACTGCTGCAAAAGCGCGAGCGCTTCCTGCTGTCGTTCGGCACCCAGGCCGCCGCCGCGCTGGAGACGGCGATGAGCGAGCGCGGTCACGCCAAGCGCCAGCTCGCCCATGTGGCGGAGGAGTACCGCGAAGCCTCGCGCCGCGTGGTGCACGAGGTGAACAACCCGCTGTCGATCATCAAGAACTACCTGTCGGTGTTGGACAGCAAGCTGGCGCGGCGCGAGCCGGTGGTCGGCGAGATGTCGATCCTGAACGAGGAGATCGACCGCGTCGGCCAGTTGATCAACGGCCTGGCCGACCTGCAGCCGACCGAGACCTCGCGCGTGACCGACGTCACCAAGGTGGTGGACGACGTGCTGCGCCTGTTCCGCGCCACCGATTTCGTGCCGGCCTCGGTGCAGATGGTGGTGCGCATGCAGGAGGAGCCGGCGGAGATCGACGGCGACGCCGACCTGCTCAAGCAGATCCTGGTGAACCTGATCAAGAACGCCGTCGAAGCGCTGGCCGCCGGCGGCCGGATCGAGATCGCCAACCGCGGTCACGTCAATCGTGAGCGCAAGCTGTACCTGGAACTGGTGGTCAGCGACACCGGTCCTGGTTTGCCGGCAGACGTGCTGGCCAACCTGTTCTCTCCTGTCCGCAGCGGCAAGGAGGGCGCCCACCATGGCATTGGACTGTCCATCGTCCACAGCCTGGTCAAGAAAATGCAAGGCCTGATTACCTGCCGTTCCGGAAAAACGGGTACCACTTTTGAAATCCTGCTGCCCGCCAAGGGCAGTAACAGCCAAGTCGCAGGCGTGCAAACGCGGGCGATGGATTCCGCTTAAGGCCATGATGAACCTGAACTCTTTCGACCTAGCCCCCGTCGAATCGCTGTCTTCTGATTATCGCCCGCGTCTTTTGCTTGTCGACGATGAACCGCGCCTGCTGTCGTCGTTGTATGAGCTGCTGCGCGATCGCGATTACCAACTGGTGACCGCGACCTGCGGCAGCGAGGCGCTGGCCCAGTTGACCAAACTTAAATTTGATCTGATCCTGCTCGATCTCCGCCTGCCGGATATGAGCGGGCATGAGATCATGGACTATATCAACGCGCGCGAGATCGACGGCGACGTCATCGTCATGAGCGGCGATGTCGGCATCGAGGCCGCCATTGGCGCGCTCAAGCGCGGCGCCTACGATTACCTGCGCAAGCCGTACAGCCGCGAGGAGCTGCTCAAGACGGTGGAGAACGCGCTGCAAAAGCGCCGCCTCGCGGTCGACAACGAGCGCATCACCTCCAAGCTGGAAAACTCGGAGAAGATGTACCGCTACCTGGTGGACTCGTCGCCGGACATCATCTACACGCTGAACCACGAGGGCAAGATTACCTTCGTCAACGACCGCGTGCAGCAGTTGCTCGGCTACAGCCGCGAGGAGCTGATCGGCCGCCACTACTCGGTGCTGGTGCATGACGAAGACCAGGAGCGCGCGCGCTACGCCTTCAACGAGCGCCGCGTCGACGAGCGGGCGTCGCGCAACGTCGAGCTGCGGCTGAAGTGCAACACCGGCGCCGGCGTCGAACGCACCTTCAACAACACGCTGATGACGATCGCGCTGAACGCGATCGGCATGCACGTGCCGGATCACGACACGCGCACCCGCGAGTTCTTCGGCACCTACGGTGTGGCGCGCGATATCACCGACCGCAAGCGCGCCGAGGAAGTCATTTCCTACCAGGCCTACCACGATATCCTGACCGACCTGCCGAACCGTATGCTGTTCAAGGACCGGCTTGGGCTGGCGGTGATCCAGGCCAAGCGCAAACTGACCGAGCTGGCGGTGATGTTCATCGATCTGGACCGCTTCAAGCTGGTCAACGACACGCTGGGCCATGTGAAGGGCGACGAGCTGCTGCAACAGGTGGCGGCGCGGTTGAAGGATTGCCTGCGCCGCGGCGACACGCTGGCGCGCCAGGGCGGCGACGAATTCACCATCGTGCTGCCGGAGTTGCGCGACCGCGAGGACGCCAAGGCCATCGCCGACAAGTTCCTCGAAAGCCTGCAGCGGCCGTTCGATCTGGACGGGCACGAGGTGCACATCTCGGCCTCGATCGGCATCGCCGTGTATCCGACCGACGGCGAGACCATCGACGAACTGCTGCGCCATGCGGACATCGCCATGTACCAGGTGAAGGCGCTGGGCAAGAATGGCCACAGCTTCTATCACAACTCGATGCTGGACGTGTCGCACCAGAAGATTGCGCTGGAACAGGCGCTGCGCAAGGCGCTGGAGCACAACGAGCTGGAAATGTACTTTCAGCCGCAGGTGGACGTGGCGACCGGCCGCATCGTTGGCGCCGAAGGGCTGATGCGCTGGAACCATCCGCAGCGCGGCCTGCTGTCGGCCGGCGAGTTCCTGCCGTTCGCCGAGGACAATGGCCTGATGCTGCCGATCTCCGACTGGATGCTGGGCGCGCTGTGCCGCGACCTGGTGCAATGGAACGCGGCCGGCGGCGAAGCGTTGCGGCTGTCGCTGAACCTGTCGCCGCAGTATCTGGACCGCGGCGACTTCTTCGAGAAGATGCGCGGCGCGCTGACGCGCTACGGCATTTCACCGGCGCAGATCGAGGTGGAGATCACCGAGAACATCTGCATCCGCAATCCGCAATATGCGATCGAACAGCTGAACAAATTGTGCCAGCTGGGCGTGTCGGTGGCGATCGACGATTTCGGCACCGGCTATTCGTCGCTGTCGTATCTGCACCGCTTCCCGATCCACACCATCAAGATCGACCAGTCCTTCGTCAAGGAGATCCATGACGAGGGCGGCCACTACCCGGTGATCCTGGCGATCATCTCGATCGCGCGCGGCCTGGGCCTGCACCTGGTGGCCGAAGGGGTGGAGACCGCCGTGCAGGCGCGCTACCTCGAAGCCAACGGCTGCAGCACCATGCAGGGCTACCTGTATCACCGGCCGATGTCGCTGAACTGCTTTATCGAGGTGCTGCAGGAGCAGAACCGCCGCGCCGCGCCTGCCGCTGCCGCTGCCGCTGCTACTGCGCCGTTGGAATATCGCCCGGCCATGATCGCGATCCAGGCTTGATGACGAACTACCGCTCCACCGACGCCGGCGACGGCGGTGCTCACAGCGCGGAATTCCTGCGCGTGAAGGGGCTGGCCGAACGCGGCATCGCCAATGCGCAGCACACCCTGGGCTTCATGTACTTCAACGGCCAGGGCGTGGCGCAGAGCTACGAGCTGGCCGTGGTGTGGTATCGCCAGGCCGCCCAGGCGGGACTGGAACACGCGCAGTACAACCTGGGCGTGATGTATCAGAAGGGCCAGGGCGTCGGCCAGAATTTCGAAGAGGCGGCGGCGTGGTATCGCCAGGCCGCCGAGCAGGGCTACGCCGCCGCGCAGTACAACCTCGGTTGGCTGTACGCCAAAGGCCAGGGCGTGCCGAACGACACGCAGCAGGCGATGCACTGGTTCAGCAAGGCGGCAGAGCAGGGCGACGCCGGCGCCCAGAACAACCTCGGCATGATGTACGACACCGGCAAGGGCGTGCCGCAGGACTTCAAGCAGGCGATCTTCTGGTATCGCAAGGCGGCCGAGCAGGGCTATGCGCGTGCGCAGTTCAATCTGGGCCTGCGCTACGACAACGGCCAGGGCGTGCCGCAGGACGTGGGGCAGGCGATGTCGTGGTACCGCAAGGCGGCCGACCAGGGTTACGCGCCGGCGCAGTTCAACCTGGCGCTACGCTTCGACAAGGGCGACGGCATCCCCCGCGACGCGCAGAAAGCGATCCTGTGGTATCGCCGCGCGGCGGAGCAGGAGCATGCCAGTTCGCAGTTCAACCTGGGCCTGATCTACGACAACGGCCAGGGCGTGCCGCGCGACGAACAGAAGGCGCTGGACTGGTATCGCAAGGCCGCCGAGCAGGGCCACGCGGCGGCGCAGAACAACCTCGGTCTGCGCTATCACCACGGCCAGGGCGTGCCGCAGGATTATCAGCAGGCCGAGTATTGGTATCGCAAGGCGGCGGAGCAGGGCTTCCCCGGCGCGCAGTATCATCTGGGGGTGTTGCACGACGCCGGCCATGGCGTCGCGCTGGATCATCAGGAGGCGATCTTCTGGTATCGCAAGGCGGCCGACCAGGGCCACCTGCGCGCGCAGTTCGACCTGGGCCTGCGCTATGAAACGGGGCGCGGCGTGCCGCAGGATGTCCGCAAGGCGATGAGCTGGTACCGGCGCGCGGCCGAGCAGGATTATGTGGCGGCCCAGTACAGCCTTGGCCTGCTGTATGACCGCGATGACGGCCCGCAGCCTGACTGCATGCAGGCCTATCACTGGTATCGCAAGGCGGCGGAGCAGAATCACACGCTGGCGCAGTTCGCGCTGGGCCTGCGGCACGACAATGGGCTGGGCGTGGCGCGCGATTACGCGCAGGCGCACCACTGGTATCTGCAGGCCGCGTCGCAAGGTCATGCGCGCGCGCAGTTCAACCTGGGCCTGATGTATCTGGCCGGACAGGGCGTGCAGCCGGACGCCGGCCAGGCCTGGCTGTGGCTGACGATGGCCGAACGCGCCGGCTTCGCCGCCGCCGCCCGCTATCTGAAGCATGCCGCGTCGCGCCTGGACAACGCGCAGCTGGCGCTGATGCGCGAGCGCATCGGCGCGTTGCCCGGCTGATCACCGTTATTTACCCGTCACGCGCACGCCGGCCAAGCGCGCCACGCCGGCCAGCGTGGTCTGGGCCGCGTTCAGGCCTAGCAGGAAGTCCTTATCGGAGTAGTTGGCGAACAGATCGGTCGGCTGGTGCCAGTGCGGATTCCAGCCGGCGCCGATCTGCTGTCCGCGCTCGCTCTCGCGCAGCGAAATCGACGGCACCAGGTCCATGAATGGCGTCGAATCGGTGTTGGTCATGTGGAAGCCGACAGCGGCCGGATAGTTGGTGGCGTACTTGTCGTTGGCGGCACGGAAGGCCCACGCCAGCTTGGCCGAGCCCTCGGCCTGCTTTGAGACCGACTGATACTCGATGTTGACGTCCGCCTCCAGACGCTGCTCCGGCGGCGACACGTAGACCGGCTGGCCCTTCTCGTCCAGCACCTGCTTGCCGCTGGCGTCGCGTTTTGGAACTGGCATGCCGTGGTCGTACATCATCATGTCGTGCTGGATCATGCCCAGCCACTTCGGCTCGGGGTACTTGCCCGAGCCCTTCGGCGACTCGATGCCCTGCAAATCCTTGCGCTGTTCGACGTAGGCGGCGGCGCCATTCAGGCCGGTCTCCTCGTTGTTCCACAGGATGAAGCGGATCGAACGGTCGGTCTCCACGCCCGGCTGGCTGAAGATGCGCGCCAGCTCCATCACCAGCGCCGTGCCCGAGCCATCGTCGTTGGCCGCCTCGCCGAAGCCGATGCCGTCCATGTGGGCGCTGACGATATACATTTCCTCCGGATGGCTGGTGCCCACCTTGGTGCAATAGAGGTTCTCGCGCAGCGAGGTGCCGACCGGCGTCTGCTCGGCGTTCAGCGCGCGCAGGCGTTCGTCCGGCTGGCGCAGCGGGTCGGTGTTGACGCCGGTCGGAACGCGGTTGCCGAACAGCGTGCTGCCGCCTTGTCCCGGCGGGCCGCCGGCGCCGCCGCTGGGGATGCCGGGCGCGCGCTTGGGCGCTGGCGCGCCCGGTGCCGGCTGGGTGTATTGATACTGCAGGCGCTCGATGTTGGTACAGCCGTAGGACTTGAGTTGCGCCTCGATCCAGTCCAGCGCATCGCGATTGCGCTGCGTGCCCTGGCGGCGGTCGCCGAATTGGGTCAGGCCCTTGATGGTGGCCTTGTAGCGCGCAAGCTCCAACTGCTTGACCAACTGCGAGACGGGATCGGTCGGCGCCTGGGCCAACGCCATCGGCGCGGCCAAGGCCAGCGCCACGCTCAAAGCTGCAACTGCTTTCATGGGACATCCTTATCGTTTTAATGGAGGCCCGGCCATTCTGCATCAGATGCCGGCGAACGTAAATCCATGTAAGCGCATCACAACACTCCGATACAAAAGTGAAGCCTTCTGCAATGTTGCAGACAACTGCGGCAACCAAGATGGCGCAATGACATCCATGCCCACTTCTCTTTTGCGCGGCGGCGCGTATTTGCTGGCCGTGTTCCTGCTCTGTTTCAGCTACTGGCTGCATCGCTCATTCGGCCAGCCGGACCTGGGACAGATCGCCTACCACCTCAGCTTCGGCGTCGAACTGGCGGACGCCGTCGACCCGGTCGTGGTGCGGCGCTTTGTGCGCTGGTGCGTGCTGGCGCCGCCGATCTTCCTGGCCTTGCTGTACTACGCCGAACGGCGCTGGCTGGGGATGATCGAGAAGACGCCGCCGCGTGGACGCGCGCTGCTGTATCGTCTGCACCGCTGGTTCCCGCAACTGATGGTGCTGGGCGCGGCGCTGTTCTGGATGTCTGACGTATCGGCCTTCAAATATGTCACGGAGGATTTCGGCCCGGACTATTTCGGCGCCAACTACGTGCGTCCCGATGTGGTGACGATCACCGCGCACCGGCCCAGGAACCTGGTGCTGATTTATGTGGAAAGCCTGGAGCAAGGCTACGGCCAGCGCGCGGTGTTCGGCCACGATCTGCTGGCGCCATTGAACAATCTGCCGGGCTTCAGCTTCGATAGCTACCAGCAGGTGGCCGGCACCGGCTGGACCATCGCCGCGATGGTGGCGACGCAGTGCGGCGTGCCGCTGGAACGGGTCACTCTCCTCGACGGCAATACGCAGGGGCAGGCGATGGACTCCTTCCTCAAGAACGCCGTGTGCCTGACCGACCTGCTGGCGGCGCGCGGCTACCGCAACGTCTTCATGGGCGGCGCGGCCACCGCGTTTGCCGGCAAGGACAAATTCCTCAGTCAGCATCATTACCATGAGATGTATGGGCGCGCGGAATGGCGGAAGAGCGGCGTGCCGGAAAGCGCCATGAATGGCTGGGGCCTGTACGACGCCGACCTGTTCGCGCGCGCCAGGACCCGGCTGCGCGAGTTGTCGGCGTCGGGCGAGAAATTCAACCTGACCTTGCTGACGGTGGACATGCATGAACCGGAAGGGCATCTGTCGCCGTCCTGCGCGCGGCGCGGCTTTCGCGGCTTTGAGGGCGTGGTGTCGTGCACGGCGCAGGAGGTGGCGGACTTTGTGCGCTACGCGCGGGACAACGGCTATCTGCAGAACACCAACATCGTCATCCTCGGCGACCACCTGGCGCGCAAGAATCCGTTGACGGAGAAGCTGTCGCAAGTGAGCGAGCGCACCATCTTCAACCGCTTCATCGCGCAAGACGCGCCGCCGCCGAACCGCGCGCAGATGCTCCACTTCGACATGCTGCCTACGATCCTGGAATTCGTCGGCTACGACGTGCCGGACGGCCGCATGGGGCTGGGCTACAGCGGCTTCAACACACATCGCGCGCAGCCGCCGAAGCAGCGCACGGCCGACATGGAGCAGAACCTGCTCAACCGCTCGCCGGAATACATGGCGTTGTGGGCGGAGCAGGGCGAGCACTGAGCGTTCGACGATTACCTTTGTCTTGTTTGAAAATACGGCTAATAGCCGTATAATAAAAGAGCAATCAGGAGATCAGATATGAGTACATTTGCCATCAAAGACGCTCGCTTGGAGCTGAAAACCACGGCCGAGGCCAAAGAATTTTTAAGCAAGGCTGCTGTTCTTCAGGGAATGGACTTGTCGTCCTTCATGATCGCTTCCGCTATGGATCGAGCACGCGCCATCGTCCGTGACCACACCGCCATTGCCTTATCAGCAAAAGGGCAAATAGAACTTGCCAATTTGTTGCAGCACCAGCCGGCACCTACCGACGCCATGCAAGAGCTGCGTCGCCAGCCTCGCCTGAAAGTGCGTGAATGAGTTTTGTCATCGCGCGCTTTGACCCCTCAGCCAAATATGCAGGCTATAACCAGTTTGACTGTCAGCATCAGCAGATCAATAAATTTGTCAAAGACTCACTGAAAAAGCAGGTAAAGCAGGGATTGAGTGTCGCCTACGCGCTGCTTGAAGAAAGCCAGGATGCCAACTCAGATGACAGGTTTGTGGGCTTTTTTACGATAGCTAGCCACTCCATTCCTTTGGATTCTCTTTCAGCTTTGCAACTTGGATCATTGCCGAAAGTCATTCCATGCGTCAGGTTGATCATGCTTGGGATTAACCACAGCGATTCCAACAATGGATTCGGCAAGATGCTAATGAATCATGCCTTGGACATTACGAAGGCTGGCGCAGCGCATATTGGATGTTATGGAATGTATCTGGATGCGGATGCCGGTGCAATCGCCAAGGGGTTTTATCAAAAACTGGGATTCCACCTTTTGGACGGCGATAAAAGCCCGGCACCCTCACCTATGTTTATCCCTATTGCTTCTTTTTGATTTCGAACTAAGGAGACCTCGAATTACCGACGATTTTGGCGGTACTATAAAACATAGCGTCCTTGAGAGCGGCGGTGGCGGGCAAGTTGTGACCGCCAGTCGTCACTTCTAACCGCCGCAAGGTTGTCAACAACGTTAGAACCCGCGTAGAATGCGGGGCACGCGGGTGTAGTTCAATGGTAGAACGGCAGCTTCCCAAGCTTCATACGAGGGTTCGATTCCCTTCACCCGCTCCAATGAAATCAAAGACTTAGGTTGCGAACCGCCAATCTAATGGTTCCGCAAATTCGGCATAGTTCCGCAAAAGCTCCCAGTCATGCCTCTTGCTGCCACCAATCAGGAGTAGTGAGCTACACTTAAGCCCCCCCTAACCAGTTGTAAAAAACATGCGACTGAAAACCTCCCTGTCAGTGCTTACAGCAATACAGCGTGATATCGACTGCATATCATATTGCTTAGTGTTCTTTGTTCTTGTGTTCGGTATTCGAACAGCATACGTCGCTGGCACGGGTGGCGATCTATGGCCTACCCTTACGCCATTGGCTACATCACTTTCAGCGCTCTTAGTATCCAGGAACGCGAAGCACATATTGGTTAGGGGAGACATACAAAGGGAAGATGATCGACGTCAGGAGCTAGTCAAGATCACTCATCATCTGATGGCGACTGTTTCAAGCCTGATCAATCATGTTTCATATTTCAAATCAACCATAGAGCAAAAAACAAGACCTGCGCTAGTGGTTGCTGAGACCGCAGAAAATATCGTTTTGCGATATGAGGTTCTTCTGGAACGCGAACCCTATAAATATCTACCCGGCCCAATGGTTGATCTCATCGGCAACATGTCCGGGGCGATACTTGGCATCAAAGCCTTCGCCACAGGCGTAACAACAATGACCGCAAAAAACCCTCTTGCACCGTTATCCTCTGTCATGCCCCCAAGTGCGACTGGAGCTAATGTCAAATCTGGTGTATGCCAATCCTGAAGCGTAGGGCCATCAGGCGGCGAGTTTCTGTTGTTCCGGCGGATTGTCCTGCGCCGGAAGTCCATCTTTAAACAGCACGCCAGCCAGCAGC
>NZ_WWCP01000119.1 GCF_009857505.1 Duganella lactea | reverse complement strand
ACCTCCAGTGCGTGTTACCGCACCTTCATCCTGGCCATGAGTAGATCACTTGGTTTCGGGTCTACACCCAGCGACTATCGCCCTGTTCGGACTCGATTTCTCTACGGCTTCCCTATGCGGTTAACCTCGCCACTGAATGTAAGTCGCTGACCCATTATACAAAAGGTACGCAGTCACCCCACAAGGAGGCTCCTACTGTTTGTATGCACACGGTTTCAGGATCTATTTCACTCCCCTCCCGGGGTTCTTTTCGCC
>NZ_WWCP01000118.1 GCF_009857505.1 Duganella lactea | reverse complement strand
GTCCAGATCGTGGTGCGGTCGGGAATCTGGCTGGAGTCGCGCAGGCCAGCGAAGCGCTGGAAGCTCAGCCGGTCCAGCAGTTGGAACTCCATCTGTTCGTCCGAAAGATTGAACAGTTGCTGGATCAGCAGGATACGTACCATCACTTCGGTCGGGAACGGCGGCCGACCGCCGCGTTCGCGGCCTGGCCGTGGCGCAGCAGTATCGACCGCATCAGCTAGCGCCGCGAAGTCGACATGCCGCTCCAGCACTTGC
>NZ_WWCP01000117.1 GCF_009857505.1 Duganella lactea | reverse complement strand
GCTTTGTATTCGTTTCGGTAATGGGCGCAATCGTCGCATTTGTCGGGATATTGAACATGGCGAGAATAAACGACCTCGCCTCCGAGATGTACAGCAACGACCTGATGAGCGTGTCCTATGTCAAAGAAGTATAGTGGACCCCGAATTTGAGACGGTGGTTTAAGCTGTTGTCCGTGAAAGGATGATAGCGCATGAGTGAAGGCAAAAAACGCAGGGTGCATACGGCGGAGTTCAAGGCCAAGGTCGGCCTGGAGGC
>NZ_WWCP01000116.1 GCF_009857505.1 Duganella lactea | reverse complement strand
AATACTCATCTCGCCCACCTGTGTCGGTTTGCGGTACGGTCTCGTATGACTGAAGCTTAGAGGCTTTTCTTGGAACCACTTCCGATTGCTACGTGAACAAGTTCACTCGTCCCAGTCCCTTGGATTACGTACCCGGATTTGCCTAAGTACCTCCTATGAACCAGAAACTGACTATTCCAACAGTCAGACAACCTTCCGCGATCCGTCCCCCCATCGCATCATACGACGGTGCAGGAATATTAACCTGCTTCCCATCA
>NZ_WWCP01000115.1 GCF_009857505.1 Duganella lactea | reverse complement strand
GCTTCACCAGTGCCAAGGCGTTCGCCGCATTCCTCGGCGTCACGCCCATGCAGCGCAGCTCCGGCACCTCCTTGAAAGGGCGCACCATCATCAGCCGAAGTGGCAGTACCTCAATGCGCGCGGCGCTGTACATGCCGGGGCTGGTGGCCAAGCGCCACAACCCCTTGCTCAACACCTTCGCAGAGCGGCTGACTAAAAATGGCATGTCAAACAAAGCGGTGATCAGTGCTGTCGTTCACAAACTGACGCATCTGATTTACGGTGTCA
>NZ_WWCP01000114.1 GCF_009857505.1 Duganella lactea | reverse complement strand
TTGACGATAACCTACTTTCACACTGGTTGCAGCACTATCATCGGCGTAGAGTCGTTTCACGGTCCTGTTCGGGATGGGAAGGGGTGGGACCGACTTACTATGGTCATCAAGCTTTGACTTGTATGCCGCGCAGCCTCATGGCTGCGCAGCGAATCTGGAGAAGTAAAGTTTTCGTTGGGTAGCATTCTCATCATCTGAGTAAATGCGCATAACCGTCAAGGTTATAGGGACAAGCCGTACGGGCAATTAGTATCAGTTAGCTTAATGCATTACTG
>NZ_WWCP01000113.1 GCF_009857505.1 Duganella lactea | reverse complement strand
ACAGCGCCCAGACGCAGAGCCTGACCACCGACCAGATCGTGAGCCTGCAGTCGGCCGACGCGGCCGCGCTGAAGACCTCGGTGATCGCCGCGCTGAGCAGCAACCAGGTCCACGCGCTGACCACCGACAACGTTGCTGCCCTGAAGAGCGCGCAGTTCGCGGCGATGACCTCGGACCAGTTGGTTGGCCTGAGCACCGACCAGATCGTCGCCATGGGTTCGGCGCAGTTCAGCGGCTGGAACTCGTCGCAGTTCAACGCACTGTCGACCAACAATATCG
>NZ_WWCP01000112.1 GCF_009857505.1 Duganella lactea | reverse complement strand
CCCGCGGCATCACCATCAACACCGCGCACGTCGAGTACGAAACCGCTACCCGTCACTACGCGCACGTTGACTGCCCAGGCCACGCCGACTACATCAAAAACATGATCACCGGCGCAGCGCAGATGGATGGCGCGATCCTGGTGTGCTCCGCCGCGGACGGCCCAATGCCACAGACCCGCGAACACATCCTGCTGGCCCGTCAGGTTGGCGTGCCATACATCGTCGTGTTCCTGAACAAATGCGACCTGGTGGACGACGAAGAGCTGCTGGAACTGGTTGAAA
>NZ_WWCP01000111.1 GCF_009857505.1 Duganella lactea | reverse complement strand
GACCCGCGAACACATCCTGCTGGCCCGTCAGGTTGGCGTGCCATACATCGTCGTGTTCCTGAACAAATGCGACCTGGTGGACGACGAAGAGCTGCTGGAACTGGTTGAAATGGAAGTGCGCGAGCTGCTGTCGAAATACGAGTTCCCAGGCGACGACCTGCCGATCATCAAAGGTTCGGCACGTAAAGCACTGGACGGCGACACCGGTCCTCTGGGCGAGCAAGCCATCATGGCCCTGGCCGAAGCACTGGACAGCTACATCCCTACGCCAGAGCGCGCAGTGGACGGCG
>NZ_WWCP01000110.1 GCF_009857505.1 Duganella lactea | reverse complement strand
AAGAACGATACTGCTTTTACCTAAACATCTTAGTGCTTACGTAAAAACAGGTGGTGGAGGATGACGGGATCGAACCGACGACCCCCTGCTTGCAAAGCAGGTGCTCTCCCAGCTGAGCTAATCCCCCATTAAGACACAGTGTGCAAGACTTTAGTCTGGCACTTCAGATCGAAACTGGTAGGGCTGGTTGGACTCGAACCAACGACCCCCGCGTTATCAACACGGTGCTCTAACCAGCTGAGCTACAGCCCCAATATTTGCTGTTCTCTCTTCATTACAGTCGATAAGTG
>NZ_WWCP01000010.1 GCF_009857505.1 Duganella lactea | reverse complement strand
AAGGGCGCCTATCTGACACACGGGTTCAACTACCCAAAGTCTGGTCGGCGTCACCCTGCCTGACCGTTGCCACCTCCACATTATCCGGCGATGGCGCGGTAGATTCAATATACGAGGTCTGACACCCCGGTTTTACAGAATCTCCCGCACCAGCTCGGATGGCCGGCACAGGCGCACGCCTTTGTTGCTCACCACGAACGGCCGTTCGATCAGGATCGGGTGCGCCATCATCGCGTCCAGCAGCGCCTCGTCCGACAGCGTGGTGTCGGCCAGTCCCAGCGTCTCGTACAGCTCGCCCTTGTTGCGCAGCGCCTGGCGCACGCCGATGCCGGCCTCGGTGATCATCGCCTTCAACGCGTCGCGCGACGGCGGCTGCTTGATGTAGTCGACGATCAGCGGCTCGACGCCGCTCGCGCGGATCGCTTCCAGCGTCTTGCGCGACGTGCCGCAGGCGGGGTTGTGATAAATCGTGATGCTCATGATGCTGCCCTCGTGCTGAATGACAAAGGCAGCATTATCGCTTAAAACTTGGTCGCCAGACTGACGCCCAGGCTGCGCGGCGCCAACCGGTAGCCCTGCACAATCGACGCCACCTGTGGATGCTGGATGATCGTGTCCGTATCGAACGCGTTCTTCACGAACAGCGTGAACGCATACGCGCCGAAAGTCATGCCAGCGCTGAAGTTGGCCGTGTGGTAGGCCGGGCGATCATGGTCGGTCTGTGACGGATCCAGCGAGCCTTTGCTGGAGCCGACCCATTGCACGCCGCCCATCACAAACGCCGGCCGCTCCCACGCCGAGAAGTTATAGGTCGCGTTCACCGCCGCGTTGTAGTTCGGCACACCCTGAATCCGCGCACCCGCCACCGCCCCCACCACGCCGTTGTCGATGCCGACATCGTTCGACAGCTCGGCCTTGACGTAGCCGCCCGAGGCGCTCAGCGTCAGTCCGGGCAGCGGCTTGGCCTTGATGTCAAACTCGAAGCCCTTGGTGGTGGCGTCGCCGGCGTTGGCGTTGTAGGTGTAGGCACAGGTCGGCAGGTAGACGCCCTGCTGGATATTTTTCCACTTCACGTAGAACACATCCGCGTTCACCGTCAGCCGGTTGTTGAGGAAGCGCGACTTGCTGCCCACCTCGTAGCTCCACAAGCTGTCCGGCGAGTACGACGGCGGCCCCGCCGTGATGCCGTTCGCCTCCAGATCGGGGCCGCAGGTGGTCGGCGGCACGTAGATGTTGGCGCCGCCGAGACGGAAGCCCTTGGCCACACTGGTGTACACCGTGTTGGACGGATCGACCTCCCACGTCAGCGCATACTTCGGCGTGAAGGCTTTCGACGTGGTCTCGGCGCCGCTGTTGTTGCCGGTGCCCGCCAGGTAATTGCCGTTGCGCTGCTCCAGCGTGGTGTTCGCCTTCAGATAGCGCGCACCGACGGTGGCGTGCACGGTCGGCGTGATGTAGTAATTCAATTCGCCGAAGAGGGAGCCCTGCTTTTCACGATAATGAAAAGCGCCCGCGAACGAGTTATCGTTGGGGAACTGGCCGGGACGAGCATCCGGCAGCAGCTCCGGGTCCGCGATGTCAAAGCCAAACTGCTTGAACGTCTCCGTCACGCCGAAGATCGGATCGTTCTCGATGATGTTGGTGTGCTGGCGCGAGAAGTACGTGCCCACCAGCCAGGTCCACGGCGACACCTTCTCGTCATACGGCCGCGAGGCCAGACGGAACTCCTGCGACACCTGCCGCACTTGATTATTCAGATACACCGCCGACGGCAAGCCGGCGATCGCCTCGATCAGCGCCGGCGGCGCCTTGCCACCATCGTCGGTGGAGGTCAGGAAGGTCGACAGCGAATAGCTGTTGTACGCCGAACCATTTTGCGTGCGGTCGAACTTGCGCTGGAAATAGCTGGTGGCCGAGGTCAGATCGACCGCCCCCAGATCCCAGTTGACCGTCACGCTGGGCGCCAGCAGCTTATCGACGGACGGCTCGCGCACCTGCTTCTGCGCCTGATACGCCGGCAGCTCCAGATTGAACGCCGCGATATCCCTGGCGTCGATGCGCTGGTAGTACACCGACGGCGTCACCGTCAGCGCCCGCGTCGGCCGCCACTTCAGCGACGCCCGCAGTTCCTGGTCGTTGATCTGGTTGATGTTATTGGCGATGACGTTGCCGGCGCCATCCACCTGATCGATATAGCCACCGGTGTGCTGCGCCTGCACGCCGATGCGCAGCGCCAGTTCATCGGCGATCAGCGGAAAGTTGGCCACCACGTTGGCCGCATAATTCGCGCTGCCGCCCTTGGTGTTCGAGCCTTCGGTGTAGGTGGTGAATTCGCGCTCCTTCAGATCCGGCTCGTTCGGCACGAACTTGATGGTACCACCCATCGAGCTGGCGCCGTACAAGGTGGCCTGCGGCCCGCGCAGCACCTCCACCCGGTCGATGTCGAAGAAGCGCGGCTCGATATTGCCCATGGTGTAGACGTTGCCCACCGTGACCGGCGTATCGCCAAGGTAGATGCCGACCGTGGCCGCCCCCGCCGTGGAGCTGATGCCGCGAATCTCGACGTTCGACGTGCCCGGCCCGGCGCCGCCGTTGCCGCTGGCCGCCGTGAAGGAGATATTCGGCACCACCCGCGTCAGGTCGGTGATGTCGCGCACCTGCTCGGCCTGCAGTTGCGTGCCGGTGATGGCGCTGATGCTCATCGCCACCTTGGCCGGATCTTCCTGGCGCTTTTGCGCCGTCACCTTGACGACTTCGATTTCGTCCGGGGACGGCTGTTGTGCCCAAACCTGGCCGCTGAAGGCCGCCAGCACGGCGGCGGCGATGATGGTGCGTCGAATATCCATGTCCGATCTTCTCCCTGGCGCCCCAAAGTTGGGCAGTTTGCTTATGTTTACCACATTGGTATTTTTAAAAAGCAAAATCTTTGCCAAGTGTCGGTTATTTGAAACGCCTGAACAGGTCGGCGATCTTTGTTCTTTGCTACAGAACCGGCGTCTTTAACAGTGCAGGAATAGCGTCACTCATGGCGCCCGCGATCACCTCGCTCAGGCGTTTGAATTTCTGCTCGCCGGTGGTCGCGTCCCATGCCACTTGGTGCGCCTCGGTCAACTGGTAGTTGACGTTCAGGTCCGACTCCTTGACGTTCACCTCCTTCAGCACATTCAAGGTCTGCGCATCGATCAGACGCACCTTAAGATAGACGAAGGTGGCCACGAAACCGCTACCGGTGACCAATGAGCGGCTATTCATCAGCCGCGTTTCATTATCAATGTAGAAGCCCAGTCCCTCGATCCGGCCGCCGCCCACCATGCCATCCTGTATGCGAAATTCCGCATAGGCGCGATTCTTGGTGATCAGGATCAGCTGCGTGACCGCGCGTTTCGACAGCAGGCTGCTCAGATAGGCGCGGTTATCCCGGTTGGCGTCTACTTCATCGAACAAATCGTTCTGCGCCTTGAACAGGTCCTTGTCGGCGGTGACCAGCAACGTCGTCATGACACCCGGACGTAACATCTTGAACGCCTTGTTGGCGGCCTGAATCGCTTCCACGTCCAGCACGGGATTATCGATCGGCATCACCATCTTGCGGTTGGCGTCCATTTTGCTGCCGGTACCGCGCATAAAGAGCTGCGTCGTGATGCTATCGCCGGCCAGCGACAGGAAGGCGACATTCGGCACCGGCTCGTCCGCCGCCCTCACCACCAAAGGCGCCAGCAACACGCAGCAAACAGCACACACCAGCGAAACACGAAGCTTGAATTCCATTGCTCATCCCATTTCTTGATTATTTAAAAATAATTATAAAATAAAAATTTCCCAAAGGAAATTATTATTTGTCTTTTATGCACCCCGATGTAAAGGGTGACCATGGGGGACGAGCGCCACGCGGCGGCGCCAGTTGATAACGTCGCGGAAATCTGGTGTAATTAACATCACAGTCGGGGCGTAGCTTAGTCCGGTAAAGCGCTACGTTCGGGACGTAGAGACCGGAGGTTCGAATCCTCTCGCCCCGACCAACAAAGCCCGTAGGCAAGTAATATTTTCATTGAATATCATCTATTGATTTGAACCGGCGGTTGTTGGCCAAAAACAGCCGGTGGCCCGCAAGGTGTCCGATGACTTGCGTGAAGTGGGAAAGTTTAGATTTCTTTGAGATTTGTGATTGACGTCGAGGATAACAACCAGCGATATTGGCCGGTGAATTATTGACACGGCCAAGGAAGTCAAATGAGAATCGCTAAATTTTCCCGATACGGAGCGGTAAGCCAAATCTTTCACTGGACAACTGCGTTACTGGTTGTCGTCGCCTTTATTCTTGGTCCAGAAGGCTCAGAGCGACATGTCTACGATGCACAGGAAAAGCTGGGGCGGCAGGTCCATGAGACTCTAGGGCTGTGCGTCTTCGTTGTTTCGATATTGCGACTACTTTGGCGCGCCATCACACCTCGCCCCCAACTGCCTGAGCTATCTCCCACAATCGCCAGGGCCGCCAAGCTAGTGCAGTTCTCCCTGTATGCTCTTTTATTTGCGCTACCACTGACTGCCATCACAGGCATCTGGCTGGAGGGGCATGCGATAACGCTCCTGGGAAGCATCGAAATACCATCGCCAATTTCTTCGAACAGTATGTTGGGCGAAACCGCTGGAGAACTACATGGCCTGCTAGGAGACATCATTATTTGGCTGGCGGGCTTCCATGCGGCAGCCGCGTTATACCATCACTTTTTCTTGCGAGATGAAGTTCTCCTTTCAATGCTGCCTCGGTGGATTTCCGGACGAAGAAACGATTAGCAGTCAGGACTTCCCAACTGGCCCACGCGGTCAGAAGGATGGCGACTTGCGTATAGTGGCTTGCGCGTCTAACCAATGCCGAATTGTTTTCTCAAGCTGGCATCGACCGGTGCGGCCGGCAGGAAACGGCGCAAGCGACTCAACAGCGTTGCTTGGCCGGGAGGCGTTTTTCGCATGCGCCACTTGCCCAGTGCCGCGTCAACAATGGTGGCGGCCACACTGTGGGGAGAGGGCGCGTTGTTGATGTCACGGGCCACCGCCGCCGCCACAGCGGCGCGTTCGCGGTCATAGGCCGCAAGTGTGGCTTTTGCCACCGGCGAATTGGCTTCCAGACTGGTCCTGGCGTAAGCCGGCGCCACCAGCGTGACGTGAATGCCGAACTGGCGGACCTCGTGGTCCAGTGATTCAGATAAGCCTTCAATCGCATGCTTCGATGCCGAATACAATCCCATGTAAGGAGCGGGAAGAAAGCCCAGCACCGAACTGACATTGACAATCCGCCCGGAACGCTGTTCCCGCATCTGCGGCAGCACCGCCTGAATGGTGCGCATGACGCCAAAGACATTGGTCTCGAACAGCAACTGTGCTTCCGCGATGCTCGTTTCCTCCACGGCACCGGTCATATTCACCCCGGCATTATTGACCAGCACATCAATGCGGCCGGCGCGACCGAGAATCTCAGCGATGGCACGCGGCACCGAATCGCTATCGCGCACATCCATCTCCACCAGCGTGATGCCAGGCAATGGCGCCGCGCTAGCGAGACTGCGGACGGTGCCAAACACAACACACCCGTGCGCCGCAAATTGCTCGGCGGTGACACGGCCAATACCGGATGAGACGCCGGTTACCAACACCACCTTTGAAGTCGACATAGCATTTCCTTTCGTTTTTAATTTTTGGACGGTGATACGCCCATCCGCACCACGACCTTGCCTTTAGCCCTGCCCTGCTCCAGATACGCCAGACCTTCCTTTGCCTGCTCAAACGCAAATACCTGATCAATCACCGGCCGGATGCGTTCGGCGGCCAGCAAAGCGCCGATCTCGGCGAGTTGGCGCCCATCCGGGCGCACGAACAGGAAGGAATAGTCAGCGTCCCGTTGCCTGGCGCGTCGGATGATTTTGGCGCTCAACAGGCTAAAGATGATCTTCATGGCGAAGTTCATGCCGCGCGCGCGGGCGAAAGCGGCATCCGGCGGCCCGATCAGCGAGACGATCTTGCTGCCCGGTCTCAAGATCGCCAGCGATGTTTCCAGCGCATCGCCGCGCAGCGTGCCGAGGATCGCATCGTAGTCGCGCAGGACCTGCTCAACCTCATACTTTTTATAGTCCACCACTTCGTCCGCGCCGAGCGTGCGCACCAGTGCCACATTGCCACTGCTGGTGGTCGTTCCGACAGTCGCCCCGAAATGTTTGGCCAGCTGGATGGCGAACGTACCGATGCCGCCGGAACCGGCTGGAATGAACACTTTCTGACCGCGCTGCAATTGCATGCGTTCCTGCAGCGCCTGCCACGAGGTCAGCCCGACCATTGGAATGGAGGCGGCCTGGATAAAGTCCAGATTGGCCGGTTTGTGTGCCGCAGCGGATTCCGGCACCGCCGCGAACTCGGCCAGGCTACCGCCGGGCAGGTCAAAGATGCTGGCAAAGACCGCATCGCCCGGTTTGAAGCGCGTGACCCGGCTGCCTGTTTCCACCACCACACCGGCCAGGTCGCTGCCCACCACGTGGGGCAATTGGAGCGGCATGATCGGTTTGAACATGCCCTTGGGGATCATATAGTCGATCGGATTGAGGCCCGCCGCATGCACCTGCACCAGCATTTCGTCTGGCTTGATCGCCGGTCGCGGCAACTCGGCAAATGCCAGCTTGTCGAGTCCACCGTAACTTTTCAGGATAAGCGCTTTCATTGTTTACTCCCTTCTTCTGAGATTGTGATCTGCAACAACGCCAATGCCGGACGACGCGCCGTTGATGACGGCGGCTTGACGGACAGTGATCAACATCGCGCAAAAATATTATGACCATCATATTTATGTTTAAAAAAAACCGCCGGCGTGTTTAGCCGGCGGCCGGCGTGAACTGTTTGAGGGTGGCGGCGCGCAATGCTTGCGATAGCGCTGGATCATCCACCGCGCGCGCAATCATGGTGGTGCCGATCAGCGCACATAGCAATGCCATCGCCTGCTCATGCGCTTGCTGCTGCCCCCATCCTGGTAACTGACGCGCAATCAAATCGACCATCTCTTTAATGTGCGAGGTCACCGCATGCCGCACCGCCGGCGTCTGGCGCGGCATTTCCGAGCCCAGCGCCGACACCGGACACCCAGTCTCAATCGCACCGATATGCTCAGGCGACAGATAAGCCTGCATAATTGCCTGTAATGCCTGCCCCGGAGGCGCTGATGCCACCACCTTAGCCGCCAGCGCTGCCGCATCGGCGAACGCCTTGCCGCCGGCTTCGGCCAGCAAGGCGTCGCGCGACGCGAAGTGCGAATAGAAGCCGCCGTGCGTCAAACCGGCTTCCTTCATAATGTCGGCCACGCCGGTACCGTCATAACCGCTGCGGCGGATCGCGCGCGCCGCGACCTCAACGATGCGGTCATGCGAGATTTCCTTGCGGCTCTTGACGGTGGATCGGGAAGATTTTTTCTGCATGATGATCATCATATCCCATTTTTGATGTGGATGCAGGCTTTGTGCGCGAAGGCTGATTGGCGGTTTGGACATCTCGTCCGCCCTATCGCCACATTCGAATTTAGGGCTTCACTTCTAAACAACAAATTCCAAGAAGAAATTAGTTTTCCATCAAGAAACATTCAATTATCATTAATTTTTCTTAAATTTCACAAAACTACAAACAATGAAAAATTTGTCGTTCAAACAAAAACTGTGGCTGCCCCTGATACTGAGCCTGCTTTGCATTTTCGTGATCTTTGTCCATGACGCGCTTCAGGCGCGCAACTTGCGCCTTGAGGAGCGGCAGAAGGATCTCACCAATGTGAACCAGGCTGGGCTGAGCATCGTGAAGCATTTCGACGCGCAAGCCACCGCCGGGCAGATCACGAAAGCCGAGGCGCAACGCCGCGCGACCGACGTGATACGCTCGCTGCGCTTCGGCCAGGACGGCTACACCGCCATCGCCAGCAAGGACATGATTTCGCTGATGAATCCGTTCGCGCCGCAAAACAATGGCAAGGACATGAGCGGCTTCAAGGACGTCAATAATTACTACCTGTACCGCGAGATCGCCGCGGCCGGCGCCAGCGCCGCCGGGTCGGGTTATGTCCGCTACGTGTGGCCGCGGCCGGGCGGCAAGGAGCCGCTGCCGAAAATCAGCCGCGTCGACCGCTACGGTCCGTGGGGCTGGGACCTGATCACCGGCGTTTATATGGATGATATCGACCGCGCCTTCCAGGCCGAACTGCTGAAATCGGGCGGCGTGCTGCTGGGTGTGACGCTGCTGCTGGGCTTCATCGTCACCCGCATCAACCAGAGCCTGCGCGACACCATCGGCGGCGAACCGGCGCTGGTGCGCGATGCCGCCGGCCGCATCGCCAGCGGTGACTTCAGCCTGCCGATCCACACCAACGCGCACGACGACAGCAGCATTCTGTTCGGGATCAAAAGCATGCAGACCCAGCTGGCCAACACCATCGGCGAAATCCGCCGCAGCGCCGACACCATCGCGCTGGCCTCGGCCGAAATCGCCAGCGGCAATATGGACCTGTCGGCGCGCACCGAGTCGCAGGCCAGTTCACTGGAGCAGACGGCGGCCTCGATGGAGGAGCTGACTTCCACCGTCAACCAGAACGCCGTCAACGCGCAGCAGGCCAACGACATGGTGATCTCGGCCTCCAGCGTGGCCGGCAAGGGCGGCGAGGTGGTGTCGAAAGTGGTGCGGACCATGGACGCCATCAACAACTCGGCCACGCGCATCGTCGATATCATCAGCGTGATCGACGGCATCGCCTTCCAGACCAACATCCTGGCGCTGAACGCGGCGGTCGAGGCGGCCCGCGCCGGCGAACAGGGACGCGGCTTCGCGGTCGTGGCCAGCGAAGTGCGCAACCTGGCGCAGCGCAGCGCCGCCGCCGCCAAGGAAATCAAGACGCTGATCGACGACTCGGTCGATAGCATCAAGGTCGGCAGCGCGCTGGTGGCCGAGGCCGGCGCCACCATGGACCAGATCGTGGACAGCGTCTCGCGCGTGACCACCATCATGAGCGCGATCAGCGCCGCCTCGCACGAACAGAGCGTCGGCATCGGCCACGTCAACCAGGCGATCAATGAAATGGATGCGGTCACCCAGCAAAACGCCGCGCTGGTGGAACAGGCGGCGTCGGCGTCGGCCAGCATGCAGGACCAGGCCAGCCTGCTGGCGCAACTGGTGCTGCGCTTCCGCCTGGACCAGGCGGAATCCCACCCGCTGACGTTGTTGCGCTAAGACGGTTGGGCGGATCAGCCCAGCGTCGCCGGCATCATGGCTGGCTGGCCCGCTGGCGAATGCAAGCGGGGAAGCTGGCGCGGCGGCGATGCCGCGCGTTGGGCGCCATCGTCCAGCTGGAAGACCGAGACCTCGCCGGCCAGCCGTTCGGCCTGCTCACGCAGCGCCTCGGCGGCGGCGGTCGCCTCCTCCACCAGCGCCGCGTTTTGCTGCGTCACGGCGTCCAGTTCGGTGATGGCCTGGTTGATCTGGCCGATGCCGACTTCCTGCTCCTGTCCGGCATGCTCGATCTCCGACATCAGCCGCGCGACACGCTGGATATCGCCGACCAGCCGGGTCATCGAGTCGCCGGCGGAGGCCACCAGGTCGGCGCCGCGGTCGACCCGACCGACCGATTCGCCGATCAGTTCCTTGATGTCCTTGGCGGCCTCGGCGCTACGCTGCGCCAGATGGCGCACCTCGGCGGCCACGACGGCGAAGCCGCGCCCCTGCTCGCCGGCGCGGGCCGCTTCCACCGCCGCGTTCAGCGCCAGGATGTTGGTCTGGAAAGCAATGCCGTCGATCACGCCGATGATGTCGGCGATGCGCGCCGAGGCCTGGCGGATGTCGCTCATGGTGCCCACCACGCCATGCACCAGCTCGCCGCTTTGCTGGGCCGCCTGCGAGACGGTGTGCGCCAACGCGCTGGACTGGCGCGCCGATTCGCTGTTCTGCCGCACGGCGGCGGTCAACTGCTCCAGCGACGAAGCGGTTTCTTCCAGGCTGGCGGCCTGCTGCTCGGTGCGGCGCGACAGGTCCAGATTGCCGGCGGCGATCTGCGTGGTGGCGGTGGCGATGGTTTCCGTGCCGTTGCGCACGGCACGGATGGTGCCGGCCAACTGCTGCTGCATGCCGGCCAGTCCCTGCATCAGCTTGCCCATCTCGTCCTGGCTGTGCACGATGATCGGCTTGCCCAGATCACCGGTGGCGATGCCGTCGAAGTGGCGGATGGTGCTGGAAATCGGCCCCATGATGGCGCGCAACAGCGACAGGCAAGCCACCACGCTGGTCAACAGGCTGACGGCAATCGCGGCCCCGGCGATCCACAGCTGACGCTGGTAACTGTCCTGGCTGGCGGCGTAATAACGCTGGTTGACCTGGCTCTGGAAATCGGTCAGCGCCGCCGCCGCCTTGGTCAGTTCAGTGTACAGGGCCGGCAACACCGTCATCGCGTAATGTCGCGCGCGGGCGTTGTCTTCCGCGCCGATGGCTTGCAGCATCGGGCGATAGCCCTCGTCGCTCAAGGCGCGCCGGCGCCGGCCGACTTCGTCGGACAGGGCTTTTTCCGCGCTTTCCTGCGGCAGCGCCAGGTAGTCGGCCCAAGCCTTGTCGGCTTGTGTCATGTACGCCGCGGCCCGGCCCAGTTCGGCCTCGTCGGCCTGGCCGCCCTTGACCACCACCCGGTCCAGCACCAGCCTGGCGCGGGCGATGGCCAGCTGGGAGTCGGCGATCGCCAGCGCCGACGGCAGGGTGTTGGTGTTGATTTCGCGCATGCTGGCATACATCGCCCGCATGCCGTAGATACCCGCGACGCCTGTCAGGATCACCAACAGGCCAAGAATGGTCATCGCCCCGATCAGGCGCTGACGAATAGAAGAGTTAATTGTCATAGTTATATTGCATGAATCGGCACGCGATATCACGCTCGCTAGGTTTTAAGGAAGTGACTATATTTTTTGACACCACGACTGCACCGGCAGTATAGTTATTCCAAAGAAAGTATTACAGGTTGAAATGGGACACTTTTTGAGCGAATCGGGACAATGGGGAGCGTCGGCATGAAGGCGCTGCTGAGCGAATTTGGCGGCGTACTGCAACACAATTCCATGTTCAATGTCATGGTGCGGGGCTACTCGCCGCACCTCATCACTTTTCTGGTGAGCGAAATGCGCCGCCAGGGCGTGGCGCTGGAGGCGGCGCTGGCGGGCAGCGACATCACGCCGGCGACACTGGCGTCCACCGCCAGCCGCTACTCGGTGCTGCAAATCTTGCGCGTGGTGATGAACAGCTTGCGGCTGACACCGGAGATCGCCTTCGATGTCGGCGCCAGGCTGCAGGTGGTCGCCTGCGGCATTTACGGTTACGCCATGCTCAGCAGTCCCGACCGCCAGCAACTGATCGGCGTGGTCCGCAAATACGCCCACCTGGTCGATCCGCTGACACGCGTGACGTACTCGCGCTTGCCGGGCTATTCGGTGTGGCAGGTCGATCCGCTGTTGCCGGCCGATCCGGAACACCCGCTTTACCGCTTCGCGACGGAGTTGAAACTGGCCAGTTCCCTCGCCATCGGCAAAGACCTGTACGGGCCGCAGTTCCGCTTTCACCAAGTGCGGCTGCGCTATGCCGCGCCGGCACAGGCGGCGGCGTATGCACAGCGGCTGCAATGCCCGGTCGAGTTCGCACAGGAGCTCAACCAGGTCATCCTGTCCGACGCCGACACCGTGCTGCAAGGGGTCTCGCGTCCCGATCCGATGACGCACGCGCTGGCCTTGCAACTGTGCGAGAGCGAGGCGCAACGGCTGGCCCCCACCGAGTCGTTTTCCAGCGCCGTGGCGGCGCTGCTGCGCGAACGGCCAAACACGATGCACAATATCGACCAGGCCGCGGCGCAGCTAGCGCTGCATCCGCGCACGCTGCGGCGCCGGCTGCAGACGGAAGGCACCCGCTTCAGCGATATCGTCAACGCCCAGCGGCTGGAACTGGCGCTGCTGTATCTGCGTCAGCGTGAGCTCAGCAATGAGGACATCGCCGTGCGCCTGGGGTACAGCGACGCCGCCAATTTCAGAAAGGCCTTTGTGGCCTGGACCGGCGACACTCCGAGCCGCTTCCGCCAGCGGCACAGCGGCCAATCACAAACGTGATTAGATGGCGCCAGCCGGTTGACACTGCCGGGACAGGTCCCGATACTCGGTGCACACAAATTACCAGCCGAAGTTGGAGACCATGTCACTGAGCCGCCGCAATTTTCTGAAGTCCGCCGCCGTCACCGCGTTGCCCGCCGCCGCCGTTGCCACGGCAACGGCAACGACCACCACCACCACGCCGACGCGCGCCACGCCAGCCGCCGGCGACGGCAGCGCCGCCCTGCACTGGCTGGAGGGCGGCGTGCCGGCCTTCTCTTCCGGGGCAACGCTGGGCGTGCCGTGGCCGCGTGGTCGCCATCCGCAAACGCCAGCCTTCGCGCTGACCACGGAAGACGGCCAGCCAGTGCCGGTGCAAAGCTGGCCGCTGGCCTGGTGGCCGGATGGCTCGATCAAGTGGTCAGCGCACGCACTACCGGCCAACGCCGGCCTGTCCGCCACGCTGCAACTGGCAGCGGTCGCCGACGCGACAGCACCGGCCGCCGCCGTGACGGTGGAGGAACGCGCCGACAGCATCGTCGTCAACACCGGCGTGATCCGCTGCAGCGTGGCGCGCCGTGGTCCCCATGTGATCCAGGCCATCAGCCGCGACGGCCGCGACATGGCCCGCAACGGCCGGCTGGTGGCGCTGGCCGCCAACACGCCCGACAGCGAAGCGGCCAACACCGTGCAGCGCCACTATGACAGCGCGGTCACCGCCGTCACGGTGGAGCAGCGCGGGCCGGTGCGCGCGGTCGTCAAGGTCGAGGGCAAACACAGCGCCGATGGCCGCGCCTGGCTGCCGTTCTCGCTGCGCCTGTACTTCTACGCCGGCGCCGAATCGGTGCGCATCCTGCACACCTTCGTGTTTGACGGCGACGAGAACACCGACTTCCTGCGCGGCCTCGGCCTGCGCTTCGACGTGCCGCTCGACGGCCCGCTGTACGACCGTCACGTGCGCTTCGCCGGCGAGCAGCCCGGCCTGTGGGCCGAGGCCGTCCAGGGCCTGACCGGCCTGCGGCGCGATCCGGGCGCGGCCTTCCGCCAGGCGCAGGTGGCCGGTCTGCCGTGTCCGCCCATCGCGCAGATGGCGCCACGGGTGTCGTCGGCGCTGCATCTGGTGCCGGCCTGGGGCGACTACACGCTGTCGCAGCTGAGCGCGGACGGCTTCCAGATCCGCAAGCGCACCAAGCCCGGCCACGGCTGGATCGACGCCGACGCCGGCAAGCGCGCCGCCGGCAGCGGCTACATCGGCGGCAACGGCGGCGGCGTCGCCTTCGGCCTGCGCGAATTCTGGCAGCGCCACCCCACCCGCCTGGATATCCGTCACGCCCACACCAGCGCCGCCGAGGTCACTTTATGGATGTGGTCGCCAGACGCGCCGGCGATGGACCTGCGCTTCTACCACGACGGCATGGGCATGGAGACCCACGCCCAGGAGCTGCAAGGGCTGGACATCACCTACGAGGACTACGAAAAAGGCTACGGCACGCCGCACGGCGTGGCGCGCAGCAGCGAGATCACGCTGTGGGCGCTGGCCGCCACGCCGAGCCGCGAGCGCATGGTGCAGATCGCCGCCGCCGTGCAGACGCCGCCGCAGCTGGTGGCGGCGCCGGCGCACTTCCTGGCCAGCGGCGTGTTCGGCGGCCTGTGGAGCCTGCCGGACCGGTCGACGCCGGCCAAGGCCGCCATCGAGGATGAGCTGGACCGCCGTTTCGCGTTCTATCGCGGCCAGGTCGAGCAGCGCCACTGGTACGGCTTCTGGAACTACGGCGACATCATGCACACCTACGACGCCGACCGCCACGTCTGGCGCTACGATGTCGGCGGCTACGCCTGGGACAACTCCGAGCTCTCGCCCGATCTGTGGCTGTGGTACAGCTTCCTGCGCAGCGGCCGTGCCGACATCTTCCGCCTGGCCGAGGCCATGGTGCGCCACACCAGCGAGGTCGACATCTACCACCTGGGCCGCTTCGCAGGGCTCGGTTCGCGCCACAATGTGCAGCACTGGGGCTGCAGCGCCAAGCAACTGCGCATCAGCGCCGCCGTCTACCGCCGCTACTACTACTACCTGACCGCCGACGAGCGCATCGGCGACATCCTGCGCGAACTGCTGGACGCCGACGCGATGCTCGAAGCGACCGATCCGGTGCGCAAGATCGCCGACGCGCCGCCCAAGGGCCAGTATCCGGCGCGCGCCAGCTTCGGCACCGACTGGGGTTCGCTGGCCGGCAACTGGCTGACCGAATGGGAACGCGGCGGCAATCCGCGCTACCGCGACAAGCTGCTGACCGGCATGAAAGACATCGCCGCCATGCCGCACGGCTTCTTCAACGCCGACCGCGCCGGCTACGAGCAGGACAGCGGCCACCTGCACAACATGACCGGCGACAAGGTCGCGGCCAGCCACCTCAATTCGGTGTTCGGCGCGGTGGAGATCTTCGCCGAGCTGATCGCGCTGACCGGCCACAAGGATTTTGAACAGGCGTGGCTGCAATACTGCACGCTGTTCAACGCCGACAAGGCGGCGCAGGTGCGCGCGCTGGGCATGCCACACGGCGGCAGTCCGGTGCTGCGCGTCGGCCACTCACGCCTGACCGCCTACGCCGCCTGGCGCACCGGCGACGCCGCGCTGGCGCGCCGCGCCTGGAGCGAGTTCTTCGATCAGCCGCTCAAGCCGCTGCGCACGCTGGACCTGCATGGCCCGACCGTGCTCAATCCGGTCCAGGAGGCCGAGGGCGTCAGCACCAACGACACCGCGCAGTGGGGCCTGGCGGCGATCCAGAATCTGGCGCTGATCGGCGATTATCTGCCGGGCGGGGCCGCCAAGTGATGCGCCGCGCGCTGGCGGCCGCCTTGCTGGCTGTCGCTTGTGCGCACACTGCGGCACGGGCGGCGGACGCCTACCTCTTCACCTACTTCATCCAGAACGGCGAGGACGGCCTGCATCTGGCCGCCAGCACCGATGGCTACCACTGGGACAAGCTGGGCAACGGCCGCAGCTATCTGACGCCGACCGTGGGCGACGCCCGGCTGATGCGCGATCCCTGCATCGTGCGCGGCCCGGACGGCATCTACCACATGGTGTGGACCTCCGGCTGGAAGGACCAGCACATCGGCTACGCCTCGTCCACCGATCTGCTGCACTGGTCGGCGCAGCGCGCGCTGCCGGTGATGGCGCACGAGCCGGGCACGCTGAACGCCTGGGCGCCGGAAATCGTCTACGACGCGCCACGCGGCGAGTACCTGATCTTCTGGTCCTCCACCGTGCCGGGCAGGTTTGCGCAGACGGCGGGAACCTCCGAGGACAAGTACAACCACCGCATCTACGCCACCACGACCAAGGATTTCGTCACCTTCACGCCGACCAGGCTGTTTTACGATCCCGGCTTCAGCGTGATCGACGCCACCTTCGTGCGCGCCAACGGCCAGCAGCATCTGCTGGTGAAGGATGAGACGCGCCATCCACCGCGCAAATATCTACAGGTGGTGGCGGCGCCGGATCTGCATGGGCCGTTCGGCAAGCTGAGCGCGCCGATTTCGCCACCCGGCGTGTGGGTCGAGGGGCCGACCGCGATTCAGATCGGCGCCGACACCATCGTTTATTATGACGCCTACATTGACAAGCGCTACGGCGCGCTGCGCTCGCGCGATCTGGTGCACTGGGAAGATGTGAGCCAGCAGATGCACTTCCCGGACGAGGGCACGCCGCAACGCATGCGCCACGGCACCGTGATCGCCGTGCCGGAAGCCTTACTCGACCGCCTTCGAAAAGCGAACTGATGCACAAAAATCCCATGCCGCGCACCGCCCCGCTGCCCGTCCGCCTGGCCGGCCTGACCTTGCTCTGCGCCGGCGCCACGGCGCTGGCGCAGAGCCCACCTCAGACACCAGCCCAGCCGCAAGCCCAAGCCAAGCCACAGCCGGCCGCGCCGGTGACGGCCAAATCGGCACAGCCCGCCACGACGGCCGAAGCAGACGCCGTGCAAAGCATCGCCGTGGTGGCGCAACGGCCGAACGAGCAGATCGACCGCTCCGTCTACGACCTCAGCAAAGAGGTGATCACGCCGGCCGCCTCCGCCGCCGACGTGCTCGCCAACGTGCCGAACGTCACGGTGGACCAGGACGGCAAGGTGGCCATACGCGGCAACCAGAACACCCAGGTCTTTGTCGATGGCAAACGCTCGGCGATGTTCTCCGGCGCCAACGCCGGCGATGCGCTGAGCAGCTATCCGGCCGGGGCGCTGGAAAGCGTGGAGGTGATCACCGTGCCGGGCGCCGAATTCGGCGCCGAGGGCGGCGGCGGGCCGATCCTGAATCTGATCACGCGCCGCGTGCGCCCGGTGGGCGGCCAGGGCACCATCAGCGCCGGCTTCGGGCCGGATGGACGGCATACCGCCGCCCTCAACGGCAGCTACAACGCCGGCCGCTACCAGATCGAAGGCGGCATGAACCTCGGCCGCGACATCTTCCAGCGCAGCGGCTGGAGCGATGCGCAGACCAATCTGGGGAGCAGCAGCTCCACCAGCCACCGTGAAGGCACGAGCCGCATGGCATCGAACCGGCTGTCGCTGAACCCCACGTTCAGCTACAACGTCGGCGAAACCGACCGCCTGCGGGCGGCGCTCAATTACAACCGCGGCAACAGCGAGACGGCGTCAGTCAATGATTTCCTGATCTACCAGGGCGGCCCGGCGCCCTATCAGCAATACCGGCAGCGCAGCGATAACGACAGCCATATGACGATGTATCAGCTGGCCGTCACCTACGAACAAAAGTTCAATCGCACCGACAAGCTCAGCTACGACTTCCGCACCTCCGCCAACGACCGCATCGGCGAGAGCCACAATCGCAACAGCTACACCATCACGCCACCGAACGGCCCACGCGCGCAGTTCCTCAACGGGAATAACGTGACCAACCGCCTGAGCGAATTGAGCATGGACTACACCCGGGCCCTCACGCCCATGCTGCTGGTGACGGCGGGGCTCAAGGCCGGCCTCAACACCGGCCGCACCGACGCCGACTACTTCAACATCGACCCGCTGACCGGCGAGGAAGTCATCGACGTCAACCGCGCCAGCGCGTTCAAGAACATCGAGCGCTCGTATGCGGTCTACCTGACCGGCAACGCCAGGCTGAGCGAACATTGGACCATCAAGCCCGGCTTGCGCTACGAGACGGTGCGGCGCGATATCGACTACATCAACCAGCAGAACTCGGCCGGCGACAGCAGCCAGCGGCTGATGCCGAGCATGTTTGCGCAGTATGCCTGGGGCGGCTCCAGCAACGCGACGCTGACCGGCGCGTTCACCCGCCGCATCACCCGCCCCTCGATGGACGACATCAATCCGAATCTGCGCTATACGAGCGACACCAGCTATAGCCTCGGCGATCCGCGCCTGGCCGCCACGCACGGCGACAAGTTTGAACTGAAATACGACGACAAGGCGGGCTGGCTGAACTACACCATCACGCCCTACCGCGAGAAGGATACGCCGCTGATCGGCCGCATGTTGACGCCGGTGCCGGGCAGCGCGGTGGTAATCGTCGAGGCGGCCAACTTCGGCGCCAAGACCATCAATGGGCTAAGCCTTAATTTGCAGGGCCGCCCGGACAGCACGCTGAACTTTGGCGCGACCCTCAATCTGCAGCGCCTGACCCAGTCGGTGCTGTCCAACAACTACAACGCGGACGGCACGCGCTACACCAGGGAGACGGCGCTGACGTCGAATCCGAAAACGCTGCAGCTGCGCGGGCAATACACACTCGGCACGCACAGCTTCCAACTGAACGGCAACTACACCGGCAAGCGCCTGTACGGTCAGTACCAGACAGGCTCCACCTGGATGGTCACGCCCGCCTGGAACTGGACCTTCACGCCCGGCATCACGCTGCGCGCCAGCATCCGCGATCTGTTCAACAGCAATGTGAATCGCGGCGTGCAGTACTCGGATTTTGTGCAGTCGGAGAGCTACAGCAGGCAGGCCGGGCGCGTCTACTCGGTGGCGTTGAGTTTCCGGCTCGGAGGTGTGACCGGCGATCCACGCCTGCGCAATGGCGGCGGCATGTTCCGTGCCCCTGGTGGCAACGGTCCGAGCCTCTAAGCGGCAAACACTTGCTTCAATGATTGCGCCTCGGGCAGCACTCCATTTTGCTCTCCTTTTCCAGCTTGACGACAGCTCGCCAGTAACGCCGCTGCAGCAGCGGTGGCAGGACCATCATCCAGTTGATCACTTTGAACAATTCAATTATGCGCGCCTTACTCCAACCATGCTGAAACAGGAGCTTTGTGAGTTGCCACTTGGCCGCATAGAGTTGATCGGGATCGCGGCGGGCACGCTGGGTACGCAAATGAGCCAGCGTGACCCAAGCAAAAGGATTAAAGCGCGGCTGTTTTGACCAGTCGATCTCCACACAAAGATCGGAAAAAAAGAACGCCATGAATTCCTGGAACGCATGCGTCAATGCGGCTTTCCAGGGAAGATCGTAACGGGCGGGCGGGGCGGTATTACGCATCAGCCCAGTCTAAGAGAACGAACCGGGCCGCTGTATTGAGGTACTACAAATTTACTTCAGATCGGCGGCCGGAATCTGCTGCCCTTCGGCGGACAGATAAGCGCCCAGCGGATTGCCTGGCAGCCCCTTGAAGGCGGACACCACACTGCGCGCGTTGAAGACGGCGCCGGCGTCGTTGGTGTGGGTGCGGGCGTCGGCGAAGTAGTCGCCGACCGTCTGCGCGCCAAGCTTGCGGTAGCCGTCGCTGATCACCATGGTCAGGTCGGCGAACTGTGCGCCGCCGTTGCGCGCCACCTGCTGATCCCATTCGGCAAAGCTGGCGAAGTCGCGGCCCTGCTCCCACACATCCTTGTGCGGCACCGGCGACAGCAGGATCACGCTCGCCCCCTTGGCGCGGGCGTCGGCCACATAACGCGCCATATACCAGCCGAACGTGTGCACCTGCTCCTTGCCGCCATCAGGCTTGATGTCTTCCACCGTCTCCGGGCCGATGCCCTTGCCGGAGGCGCGGCCTTTCATCGCCGGATCGCCGATGCGGCCGCCATCGTTGTGACCGAACTGAATCGCCACCACGTCCCCGGCCTTGAGCTGCTCCAGCACGCGCTGCCAGCGCCCTTCGGTATAAAAGGTACGGCTGCTGCGCCCGCCGATGGCATGGTTGACCACATTGATCTTGTTGACGTCGAAGTACGGCGCGATGCGCTCGCCCCAGCCGATGGCGCCGTTGACGCCGCCGCTTTTGACCGTCGAATCGCCGACCAGGAACAAGGTCGGCAAGGCGGCGTCGCGCGGCTTTTCCGCCTTGACCCTGGCGGCATCCACCACCGGCCGCTCATCCTCCAGCGGTGCGATCGCCTGCGCGGCGGCGCTGAACGGCAGCGGCAAGCGCAACGCTTTCAAGCCGGCCACCACGGTGCGCGCATTCAACTCGGCGCCAGCCCAATTGGTGTGCACACGTTCCTCCGGCGTGGTCTGCGGGAACATCCGCATCGTCGACTCGCGGCCCAGCGCGTCGTACTGCCGCGCCACCTGCTCGTTCAGATCGATCAAGCCAACCTGCTGTTGACGCGCCACCTGCGCCGCCCAGCCTGCATAACCGTCGCGGCTGCGGACGATCTTGCCACTGGCATCCCAGTCCTTGCGCGGAATCGGCGAACAGATCACCGGCGTCGCCCCGCGCCGTTTGATCTCGGCGATGTAGAAACGCAGATACCAGCCATAGCTGTGCACCGTCTCATGCTTGCCGGTGAGCAGATTGTCGATTTCCTCGCTCTGCTCGCCAACGCCCTTGATGGTGCCGCGCGCCCGGCTGGTGTCATTGAGCGCGCCGCTGTCGTTGTGGCCGAACTGAATCAGCACCACATCGCCCGCCTTGATGTAGGCCTGTGTGCGCTCCCAATGGCCGCTGCTCAGGTAAGTGCGGCTGCTCAGGCCGCCCACGGCGCGGTTGACCACATTCAGCTTGGTCGCGTCGAAATACGCCGCCAGCGGATTGCCCCAGCCCCACTGCCCTGCCGGTCCCTTGCCCTGGCCGTCATCATGACCATTGCGCACCGTCGAGTCGCCGATCAGGATCAGCGATGGCAGCCTGGGATCGGCCGGCTCCGGCAAGACCACCTGCGCCCTGGCCGGATCGGTGTTGACGGCGGCCGGCAGCGCCTGGGCCAGGGCTGCCGTGGCGCAGCACCACAGCAGCAGCGTTGTCAGCAGGCGGCGCCGGATCATCAGAGCTTCACCGACAGCGTCAGGAAGTAGCGGCGACCGGACCACGCCACCTCGTTGACGCGCAGTGACGAACCGCCATCGGTGGTCTGCGCCTGGTCGGTCAGGTTCTTCCCTTCCAGCGACACGGTCACGTTTTTGTTATAGCGCCACTGGATCTTCGCATCCAGGAAGCCGGTGTTTTGCTGGAAGGTCGGGTTGCCCGCCTGGTCCGCGGTGCCGGTGTAATAGCGGTCGCGGTAGTTGTAGGCCACACGCGCATTGAAATCGCCCAGGTCATACCAGATCGCCGCGTTGTAGCTGTTCTTCGACAGGCCGGGATAAGTCAGCTCGGTGCCATCCAGCGGGTTGATCAGCGTTGTACCCGGTGCATACTTGTACTTCATATAGGTATAGTTCATGTCCAGGCCCAGACCACGCGCATAGCCCGGCAGGAAGGTCAGCGCCTGGCGCCACGTCAGTTCCACGCCGTCGGTGGTGGCGCCCTGGCCGTTGGTCGGGCCGGTGACGTCAAACTTCAGGCCGTTGTGGAACAGGTCGACGCCTTTGCGCAGCGCCTTGTCGATGATGTAACTGTCGATATCCTTGCGGAAGAAGCCTGCCGTCAACTGGGTATCCGCGCTTGGGTAGTATTCCAGGCTCAGGTCCTTGTTGGTGGCGCGGTAAGGCTTCAGGTCCGGATTGCCGGCGGTGCAATCGTCGGTGCCGTCGCCGCCCACCAGTGGCGAGCCGCTGCCGATGATGCACGCCGCCGCCGGCACCAGCTTGTCGATCGCCGGACGCGCCATCACCTTGCCCCAGCCCAGACGCACCATGAATTGATCAGGCACCAGCCACATCATGACGTTGGCACTCGGCAGGTAGTCGTGGTATTTGCTGTCCACGCTGACGATGCCGTTGCTGATCACGGTATCGGTATAAGTGGTGCCGCCGCCGCTGTTTGGCGTGCGTACCGTCAATTTGTTCAGGCCGGTCGAGGTGTCGGTCGTGCCGGTGTAGCGCACGCCGATGTTGCCCCAGATGCCGCGATCGAACAGCTCGGTGTCGAAGTCGGCGCGCACATAGGCCGAGCGCACCGTCTCCTTGACCTTGAAGGTTGGAATCTGCGGATACACCTTGCCATCGTTGCCGGTGGCCGAATACACGCTGTCGAAGTTGAAGTGCGAGGTGTCGAAGTACGGCAGCGCACTGTTGTAGACCGGCGTCATCCAGCCGGACGGCACGTTGCCGATGCCGTTGTAGCCACTGAAGAAGGTGCCCGGCGAACGGCCCGACACGGCCGAGATCAGCGCGGCCATATCGGTCTTGTTCACATACTTATCATTGTAGTAGAAGTTCGGATAGGACGGCACCGAACTGCTCCGAAGCTTGCCGGTATTGTACGGATCGTACACGATGGTCGAGTTGACGTTGGCGGACGGCACGTAGATATCGTCCGTCGTGGCGGCGGTGCCGTTGTTGCTGACCAGATAGCCACCGCCGTCATAGCGCTGGGAATCGGCGCGACGGGCCTGGGCACCAAACCAGAGTTTGCTGAAGAACGGCGTGCTCAAACGGTATTTGAAGTCCAGCTTGGCCTGGTCTTCCGAGTTCTTGGTTTCATACGGACGGTACTGCAACTGCGCCTGCACGTAGGAGCCCGGAGCATCCGGCGAGTAGCCGGCAGGGAAGGTGAACTGTGGCAGGCCCAGGTCGTCCAGCTTGACCCGCAGGCCCGGCGCGTTCTGTGACAGTACGATCGAGTTGGTCTCGTTGTGGTAGGTCGATTTGGAGGTGTTCAGCAAGCCCTCCACTTCCAGCATGTCGCGCTTGAAATTGAAACCGGTGCTGAGGTAGTCCGAATTGATCTTCAGCTTGAAGTCGCGCGCCGAGGTGCTGAACGCGCCCTGGCCGCCAGCGCCGCCGACGTACTGGCAATTGCCCACCGTGTAATCGGTGACAATGTGATTGCTCACCACCATGCTGGACGGCGTACTGGTGGCCGGCAGCGCGACGCAGGTACCGGTGCCGGTGTTCGGCACGCCAGTGGCCGGGTTGTACACCGGCGCGACGCCGGCGCTGGACAAGCGCGACAGCGCGCTGAAGTCGGTGCCGAAGTTGCGGTCGTTCAGGCGTTGATCCTGGTCGTTGCGCTGATAGCTGACAAAGGCGTTCAGATCGTTGCTGAACTTGTACTGCGCGGTCAGCTCGGCCGAGGAACGCTTGTGGTCGCGGGTCCAGATGCCGTAACGCGGCGTGCCGGGGCTGTAGTCATACCACTGCTGCTGGCAGGCGGTCTTTTGCGCCGCCGTCAGCGTGTTGGCCGAGCAGCCAGCCACGGTGTTGACGGCCGCCACCGCCGGGTCGAGCGAATTGACCGTTTTCTCCGGCGAATTATCCCAGTCGCGCAGGAAGCGCCAGCTGGTGTTACGGCTGTAGTCATTCTGCGTCAGCACCTCGTCGTAGACCAGGTTGGCCATCAGGCCCAGGCGGCCGTCCATGAACTTGTCGGCCCACAGCAGGCTGGCGCGCGGCTGCGTGCCGCCACGGCTGGTGGAGTGCTCGCCCGCCAGTGTGCCGGCGATGGTGCGTTCCTTGAAGTCCAGCGGCTTGCGGGTGCGGATCGATACGGTGCCGCCGACGCCGCCCTCGGTCAGATCGGCGGTGGTGCCCTTGTAGACGTCGATCGAGGCGATCAGCTCGGACGCCAGCTCGCGCAGCTCGGCGCCGCGGCCGGCACCGCCGTTGGTGCCCAAAACGGACATACCGTTTATCTCAATACGGTTCAGGTCCGGCGCCACGCCGCGGATCGACACCTGCGAGCCTTCGCCGAAGTCGCGCGTCAGCTGCACCCCGGTGATGCGCGACAGCGCCTCACCCACGTTCTTGTCCGGGAACTGGTTGATGTCTTCCGCGATGATCGAGTCCGACACGGTGGCGTTGCGGATCTTGCGGTCAATCGCGGAGGCCACCGCTTTGCGCGTACCGACCACCATCACGGTGTTGGCGGCGTCTGGTTCGCTGTGCGTGCTAGCCGTCTCCTTGGCGGCGGTCTCGGTTTGGGCCATGGCGGCGTTGCTGGCCAGGATGGCCAGGGCCGATGCGACGGCGATGCTGATGGCTGGGCGTGCCAGCCGGTTGGCTTGTGTTGGTTTGTACACTTGATGTCCCCCGTTATTTTTAAGTCAGCTTATGCAATGCATTCTAGGGGGGACTTGCAAGAAAAAATCACCTGTTCTTCAAAGAATCAAATTGTTGATTGCGAATTGCTCAGTCTGTTGTTTTGGCTGCAAGCGGCCGCCATTCCCGCCATGGCGGGGCCTGAAAAAGGCCTGATAGCAGAAAGACATGAACGAACTAATCAATTCGGTGATTGAAACGCGGCGCGCTGACTGGCGCGCAGCAGATACACGCCATACAGGCACAACGGCAACACCGCCAGCAGGGCGGCGAACGGCAGCACCGAGCCCTCGCCGGTGCCGGCGGTGGTCAGCAGCGAGGTCACCAGCGCAAAGTCCCACACGCCGTGCACCAGCGCCATCGGCCACACCGAGCGCGTGCGCAGACGGATGGCCGCATAGCCCACGCCCTGCAGGAACGCAGCCAGCGCCTGCCATGACGCGCCGCCAAGGTCGCCGCTGGCCAGGCCGTTGACCGCGTGCGCCACGCCGAACAGCGCCGACGACATCAGCACCGCCGGCCACAACGCATGCCGCTCCAGCAGGCTGCGCAGCAGCAGCGCGCGGAACATCAACTCCTCCGACACCGCCACCAGCGCCGTGTTGCACGCCACGATCAGCAGCACATTGGCTGGCGGCCAGCCGCCCGCCCACGCCACCAGCAGCATCAGCAGCGCATACAGCAGCGGCGGCAAGGCCAGCAGGAAGATGCGCCACGGTCGCGGCGCCCCCAGGCCGGCGTCGGCGCGGCGCTCGGAGATCAGCACCAGCAGCAACGCAAACAGCGCGGCCAGCGCCCATCCGATGCCAACGCCGCCCGCCACCGACGCGGCCAGCGACGGCGCACCGCCGCTCAGGCTGCCCAAGCCCGCGGTCAGGAACAACCAGACCAGCAGCGCCGCCAGCGCCAGTGGCAACGTGAGGTGCAGGCGTTTCATCGGTTCACCAGTACCCCAGCAGTTTCCACCAGGCGCCGCCAATCACCGCGAACACCGCCAGCTCCAGCACGCACATGACGAAACCCACCCGCCACCAGTTGCCCAGTGTGACGTAGCCGCTGCCGAAGATGATCGGCGAGGTGCCGGTGGCGTAGTGGGTCAACGTCATCATGATCGACGAGCCGGCCGTCATCATCAGCAGGAACGGCGCCAGATATGCCGGTGGCAGCAACTGCGCGCCGACCGACATGAAGGCAAACAACATGGCGCTGATGTGCGCGGTGGTGCTGGCAAACAAATAGTGCGAGAACACGAAGGCCTGCAACAGCACCGTCGCCACCGGCAGCCAGCCCATGCCGCTGGCCGTGATCGCCTCCTTCATCGCCAGCGCCGCCCAGGCGATCACGCCCAGCTTGTTCAACTGCTCGGCCAGCATGACCAGCGCGCCGAACCAGATCAGCGTATCCCACGCGCTCTTTTCCGACAGCACGTCGTCCCAGTCCAGCGTGCCGGTGATGATCAGCACAAACAGGCCGAGAAAGGCCACCACCGTCGGGTCCAGCGTCCACGCCGGACCGCACAGCATGGCCGGTACGTTGGCCCACAGTACCAGCAGCAGGCCGAAGGTGCCGAGCATGACTTTTTCCTTCGGCGCCAGCGGCCCCATGCGCGCCAGCTCGCTGCGCGCGTACTGCACGGCGTCCGGCGTGGCCTTCAGTTGCGGCGGCGACAGCAGATAGATCACCAGCGGCATCAGCAGCAGGCAGACCAGGCCCGGCAACAGCATGCACAGCGCCCAGGTGGTCCAGCTCAGATGAAAGTTCTGGTTGCTGGCCTTGGCGACAAAATCGACCACCAGCGGATTCGGCGCGGTGGCGGTCAGGAACATGGCCGAGGTGATCGGGTTGGCGTGGTAGTTGACCAGCGCCAGATAGGTGCCGACCTTGCCTTCGGTGCCTTTGGCCGGGTCGGAGTCGAAGGCATTGGCGATCGACTTCATCACCGGATGGACGATGCCGCCGCCGCGCGCCGTGTTACTCGGCGTGAACGGCGCCAGCACCAGCTCGCACACCGTCAAGCCATAGCCGATGCCGATGGTGCGCTTGCCCAGCAGGGCGATGAAGAGCAGGCCGATGCGGCTGCCCAGGCCGGTTTTCTTCAGGCCGCGCGAAATCAGCACCGCCACCACGATCAGCCAGATCAGCGGGCTGGCAAAGCTGCTCAGCGCATCAGCGATCGCCCCCTTGGACGAGCTTGAGGTCACCTGCGACAGGGCGACGATGACGATCGCCATCAGCGCCATCACACCGATCGGCATCACCTTCAGAATGATGGCGACGATGGTGGTGAGGAAGATCGCCACCAGCGCCCACGCCTTGGGCTCCAGGCCGGCGGGACACGGCAACGCCAGCAGCACCAGCAGCACCGTCGTGGCGATCGCCGCCGGCACCAGGCGGAATGGCACCGCGTCGTTAAAGTAGCGCAGCATTGCGGACAGCTTGGACAGCATGTCGGACCTCTCGGAAATGGATAACAGCAGACGCTAGTGTGCCTGTTTTTTCGCGAGTGTGGATTTAGTGCAATAAATGCCCGGCCGCCACGCGGTTGACGAACAGGGTAAACGGTATATACTCGGCCTATCCAAATGGCTTATTCCGACAACGCACCGTGAACATCGACCGCATAACCATGCCGCGCCACTGTTCCGCCCTGAACGAGGGAGCATTGCCTGTGGCCGGACGCCGACGCGTGTCCACGAAGGATATCGCCAGCCTTTCTTTTGCTCGGTAAGCCAGAACCCCTCCCGGTTTCCGCGCCTGCCGAGCCGACCTCCCTGCCCTGAAGCGCCGCTGGACAACGAACCAGGCGGCATCGTCACGCACTTTTTTGGAGTGAAGAATGAAACCGAACATCACCGTGTCCACGCTGGACATCGAACGCCTGGAAGCCCTGCTGGAAACCAGTCACAACCCGTCATTGCAGGAGGAACTGGCCCGCGCTCGCGTGGTCGAGCCCGAGGAGATCCCGTCCGACGTGGTCACCATGCGCTCGCAGGTCCGCTTCGCCATCGACAACCCGCCACAACAGCTGTGCATGACGCTGGCCTATCCCAAGGACATGGCCGAGCTACCGGACGGCATCTCCATCCTGACGCCGATCGGCACCGCGCTGCTCGGCCTGAAAGTCGGCGACAGCATCGACTGGCCGCGCCCGGACGGCCAGCTCACCACGCTGCGCATCCTGGAGGTGCCGTACCAGCCGGAGCGCGCGGGCGAAACATTCCGCTGAAGACCACTAGACGACTGGTCTAATTGTGTTATACTGCAGCGCATGAAAGCCGAATACACCAACGTCCGCCAGCATATTCTCGATCAAGGGAAGGCCATCATCACCCGCAAAGGTTTTGCGGGGGTGGGCCTGAACGAGATCCTGACGGCCGCCGATGTGCCCAAGGGTTCCTTCTACCATTACTTCAAGTCCAAGGAGCTGTTCGGCGAGGCGCTGCTGGAAGATTACGTGCATCAGTATCTGGCCGAAATGGACACCACGCTGGCCCGCCCCGGCCAGAACGCCGCCCGCTCGCTGATGGATTACTGGACCGGCTGGTTCGCCGAGGACTGCGGCTGCCGCTGCCTGGTGGTCAAACTGAGCAGCGAAGTGGCCGACATGTCGGAACCGATGCGCGTCGCCCTGCTGGACGGCACCAGCCGCATCATCGCCCGTATCGCGCTCACGCTGGAACAAGGCGTGGCGGACGGCTCGCTGACGTCGATCACCGATAGCGCCCACACCGCGCAAACGCTGTACCAGCTGTGGCTGGGCGCGGCCATGCTGACCAAGCTACGCCGCGATCCAAGCGCGCTGCAATCGGCCTGGCAAGCCACGCTGGCCCTGCTGAAACTGTAGCCATATTTTTTGAATCATTTTCTAGACGACCAGTCTAATACAAAGGAAGAGCAGATGAAGAACTTCGAATTCCACAACCCGACCAAAATCGTCTTCGGCGCCGACACCGTCGCCAAACTGTCCAAACTGGTGCCGGAAACCGCGCGCGTGCTGATCCTGTACGGCGGCGCCAGCGCCGAAAAGACCGGCACGCTGGCCGAGGTGCGTAGCGCGCTGGGCAACCGCACCGTGCAGGAATTCGGCGGCATCGAACCGAACCCCAGCTATGAAACGCTGATGCGCGCGGTCGAACAAGTGCGCCGTGAAAAGCTGGACTTCCTGCTGGCGGTCGGCGGCGGCTCGGTCATCGACGGCACCAAGTTCGTCGCCGCCGCCGCGCTGTATGCCGGCGAGCCGTGGGAAATCGCCGAGCGCGGCGGCGCCAACATCAAGCAAGCGCTGCCCTTCGGCACGGTGCTGACCTTGCCGGCCACCGGTTCCGAGATGAACGCCGGCAGCGTGATCACCAAGAAAGCCACGCACGCCAAGCTGGCCTTCCACAGCACGCTGGTGTATCCACAGTTTTCCATCCTCGATCCGCGCAAGACCTTCACGCTGCCGGTCAGCCAGGTCGCCAACGGCCTGGTGGACGCCTTCGTCCACACCACCGAGCAATACCTGACCTATCCAGCGCAAGCGCGGGTGCAGGACCGCTTCGCCGAAGGCTTGCTGCAAACCCTGGTGGACATCGCGCCGACCGCCATTGACACGCCGGACGACTACGACACCCGCGCCAACCTGATGTGGACCGCCACCCTGGCCCTGAACGGCCTGATCGGCGCAGGCGTGCCGCAGGACTGGGCCACCCACATGATCGGCCACGAGCTGACCGCGCTGTACGACATCGACCATGCCCGCACGCTGGCGCTGGTGCTGCCGGCGCTGCTGGACGTACAGCGCGAGCCGAAACGCGCCAAGCTGCTACAGTTTGGCGAGCGCGTCTGGAACATCACCAGCGGCAGCGACGACGAGCGCATCGACGCCGCCATCGCCCGCACCCGCGCCTTCTTTGAAGGTCTGGGCATTCCAACCCGCCTGTCCGCCTACGCGCTGGGCCAGGACGCCGTGGAAGCCGTGCTCAAGCAGTTGGAAGCGCACGGCATGACCGCCCTCGGCGAACACCGCGACATCGACCTCGCGCGCAGCCGCCGTATTCTTGAAGCCGCACTCTGATAAAGGAAATGACAATGAAAAAGATTCTGATGGTACTGACCTCGCACGACCAACTGGGCAACACCGGCAAGAAAACCGGCTTCTGGCTGGAGGAGTTCGCCGCGCCCTACTACACGCTGAAAGCCTCGGGTGCGCAGCTGACGGTGGTGTCGCCGGCCGGCGGCCAGCCGCCGCTCGATCCGAAAAGCGACGCGCCGGAATCGCAGACCGAGGCGACCAAGCGCTTCAAGGCGGACGCCGAGGCCCAGGCCGTGCTGGCCAACACCGGCAAGCTGGCCGACGTCAACGTCGCCGACTTCGACGCCGTATTCTATCCCGGCGGCCACGGCCCGCTGTGGGACCTGGCGGAGGACCGCCACTCGATCAAGCTGATCGAGGACATGATCGCCGCCGGCAAACCGGTCGGCGCCGTCTGCCACGCGCCGGGTGTGCTGCGCCACGTCAAGGCCGCCGACGGCACGCCGCTGGTCAAGGGCAAGCAAGTGACCGGCTTCACCAACACCGAGGAAGACGCGGTCGGCCTGACCGATGTGGTGCCGTTCCTGGTGGAAGACATGCTCAAGCAAAACGGCGGCATCTACTCCAAGGTCGGCGACTGGCAGTCTTACGCCATCACCGACGGCCTGCTGGTCACCGGCCAGAATCCGGCCTCGTCGGAAGCCGTCGCCGAGGCGCTGCTGAAGCTGCTGGCCTGATTCCCTGCTTACAGCCGCCCGATGCGCATATTGATCGGCCAGGTCACGGAGCGCGGGGTCTGTTCGTCGCCCCACAGGAGGGCGAGGTCGTCCGCGAAGCGGGTGACGATGTCCTCGCGCCCCGCCTCCCTGGCGCTGCGCACGGCGGACCAGGTCTGCAGGTAGCCGAGGAATTCCGGCAGCCGCCATGCGACACGGATGTGCATCGGCGGCGCCTGGAATTCCTCAAACGGAAAGTCGAGCGTGGCATAGCCGCTGTCGACCAGCTTGCGCGCCGGCGGCCAGTAGGGGCCGATCTCCTGCCAGTAGAAACGCTGGAAACGCTCGTTCAACGCGGCGTCGAGATCCAGCACGCCGTAGCTGATCAGCGCCAGCACCGCGCGCGGAGCGCCAACGCGGCGTACTTCGCTGTAAAACGCCGGCAGATCAAACCAGTGGGCGGCCTGCGCGGCGGTGATCAGGCCGACACTGTGGTCGGCCAGCGGTAGCCGCTCCGCCGGCGCGCATTGATAGCTGAGGTGGTCGCCGGTAGTGGCGTTGGCGATCTGGTCGGCGCTGGGATCAAGGCCGACCACCTGGCCGAAGTGCGCGGCCAGCAGCTGCGTCAGTTGGCCGTTGCCGCATCCCACGTCCACCGCCAGGCCGGCGTCCGGCGCCACGGAAGCCAGATACGCCGCCAGCTGCGCCGGATATTCCGGCCGGAAGCGGGCGTAATCGCTTCCGCCTTGCTCAAACCAATTCCGCATATGCTGTCTCTCCTTTTCGGAGAATGATACACCCTTAGCTGCGCCGCGCGAGGCGCCGCCAGCCCAGCACCACCCCGGCCAGCGTGGCGACGAAACCGAGCCCGCAGAGGACGATGACGACGACATCCCAGACCGGACGGGCGCGCAGCGGCGAGGCGAAATCCAGTTGATGCAGACCGTTGAACAGCCACCGGTTCCATTTGCTATTGCGGTCGGCATAGCCGACGATGTCGCCTTGCAGCGGATCGATGTAGAAGGTGGTGTCATCGGCCAGATCAAATTGCGCGCGCACCACCGGCAGCACGGCTTGCTGGTGGTGGCTGTAGTGGTAGTCGTCCTCGCTGGTCAGCGAGACGAACGTGACCGGCACGCCGGGACGCAGCGCGCGCATCGCCTGTTGCAGGCGCTCGGTGGACACCGGCAGCAGCAACTGGCGCCGGCCGCGATCGAGCAGGCTGAAATTCAGCTGGCCGCCGATGCGGCGCCATTCGAGTTCCAGCAGGCCGGGATGGGCGCGAACAATGCCGTCCACCGGCGCCGCCAGGTCTTCGCGACTCAGCGCGCCGCCGGCGAAGGCCTGCCGGTCCTCTGCGGTCACGCCGGGCGAGGCCAACCAGCCGAACGGCGTGACCGACAGCCAGCCGCTGAACAGCCAGGTCAGCATCAGCGTGCCGATACTCAATCCCAGCCAGTGATGCCACGCTTGCCAGCCACGGTACGGCGAGCAGCGTCCGCCGGCGTAACGGCGGCGCACGCGCAGGCGCAGGATGCCGAGCACCATGCCCAGCAGCGCCAGCAGCAGCGCTGAGGCCGAGGTCCACATCACCACTTGCCGCCACGGCTGTCCATGCTCGCGCAGCGGCGTGAAGTAGATCCAATGAATTACCGAGCCGGCCCAGTTCCATGCGCGCTCGCTGCGGGTGGTGTCGCGCACCAGCTCGCCCGTGCGGCTGGAGACGTACAACACACTGCCCGCCGCATCGTCGGCGCTGACACGATACAGCGGCTTGTGCTCCTGCACGCGGCCGAAGGTCCATTGATCGATGTCGATCAATTCCGCCGATAGCCGGCGCGCACCCGGCGCCGCATTGCGCGCGCTGTCGGCCGCCAGCGCCGCCGTCATCCGCAGCGGCTGGCCGCTGTCGGCCCAGACCGACCACCAGCGGCCATCGGCCTGGAAGTGGTAGGCCGGGCGTCCCGCCACCTGGTTCAGCCGCACCGCCGCCGGCATGCCGGGCCGGTCCGCCGCCCGCCACGCGTCCCAGGCGGTGACCCGGACTTGTGGCGCCGCCAGCGGCGCCAGCCACGCCATGCGCTCCGCTTCCGTCAGCGCCGGATACGGCACGTACATCATCACGACGCCGGAACCGAACCACAGCAACACCAGCAGGCCGAACACGATGCCCAGCCAGCGGTGCCACAGGTGCGCCTGGCGCTTCCAGGAGGACATGCTCAGTAGCGCCACTGCACGGTCAGCTCGGCGTGACGGCGGTCGCCCAGCAGGTACTGGCTGCTGGTGTACGAGGTGACGGCGTACAGCTTGTTGGCCAGGTTGCGCAGGTTCAACTGCACCAGCACGTTGCGGCTGTATTGCCAGCCCAGCGAGGCGTCGAAGGTGGTGTAGGCCGGCAGCGCCTGGCTGTTGGCGTTGTCGATGTAGCGCTCGCCCACATAGCGCGCACCCAGCGCGCCGCGCCAGCCATCGGCTTTGTAGTTGAACCACAGGTTGGACGAGATCTTGGGCACGTCCGCCGGACGGTTGCCGGCGCGCGAGAGGTTGCCGCCCTCGATCAACCGATCAAATTGGGCGTCGGTGTAGGCGGCGTTGGCGTCGACCCGCCATGCCGCGTTCAGCGCCACGCTGGCCGTCACTTCGGCGCCGCGCGACGATTGTGCGCCGCCCTGTATCGACAGCGCCGCATTGGCTGGATCGCGCGTGATGATGTCGTCCTTGGTGATGCGGTACAGCGCCGCCGTCCACTCGGCCTTGCCACCGGCCAGCGATTGCTTGACGCCGGCTTCCACCTGGCGCGACGAGGTCAGCTTGTACCGGCTGTTGGCCAGGTTCAGCGACAGCAGGCTGGCGACCGGATCGCTACCGCTGCTGACCTGTGCGTATAGCGCGGTGGCCTGATCCAGCTTCCACGTCAGACCCAGGCGCGCGGCGTTCGATTGCAAGGTCGAAGTGAAGCCGGCGGCGCCCAGCAGGCTGACACGTTCCACCTTGTAGCGGTCGTGACGCAGGCCGCCCAGCAACAGCAGCTCCGGCGTGATGCGGTAGGCGTCTTCGAGGTAGAAGGCATAGCTCGTGGTGTCGGTGGCGAAGTTCGGCTGAATCGGGTCTGGACTGTCGAACACACCGGGATTGAAGCCGAACGGCGTCACCGTCGAGGCGCCGCCGTAGGGCGAGTTATTGGTGTGCTTGAAGTGGATGATCGACGCTTCCCAACCCGCCGCCACGCGGTGCGCGCCGTCCACCCAGCGCGCTTCCAGGCGGTTGCCGGTCTGCTCCTGATCATGGTGAATGCCGATGTAATCGCTGCGCTCCACCACGCTGGCGGCGGCGTTGTAGCTGTAGGACTCGACGTTGCGCCAGTTGCGGCGCGCCTTCATGTAGGCCAGCTCGTTGCTGACGGTCAGCGCCGGCGAATAGCGCCACGTCAGGCGCGCCACCGCCTTATCATCGACGAAATGAATATCGGCGTCGCTGACGTTGTAGTTCTGATCGCGCAGCGCGCGCGACAGGCCACCGTTGACCAGCGGCGTGCCGAAATAGCGCTGCGGCTTTTGCTCCAGGTGATCCAGCGACAGGTCCAGATCGAGGTCCGGCGACAGCGCATAGTTCACGCTGGTCAGCACCTTGCCGTGACGCGCGTCGCCGCGATCGATGAAGCCGTCGCTGTGATCAGCATAGGCATCGATGCGGAACGCGCCCTTCTCGCCCAGCGCGCCAGTGCCGCCGACGCCCGCGCGCAGCGCCTGGCCGCCGCCCACACCGGCCATCGCCTCGAAGGAACTGGCGCGCGACGGCGCCTTGCGCACCGCGTTAATGGTGGCGCCGGTGGTGCCGCTGCCCTACACGATCGAACCCGGACCGCGCAGCACCTCAATGTATTCGTAGCCCCACGGATCGGCCGGGTAAGTGGCCGTGCCCGATCCCACCTGCGGACGCTGGCCGTTCTCCAGCAGCGCGATCGCGCCGTTGCCGGTGAATCCGCGCGCCGAATAAGCCACGCCGTTGCCGGGCGAGCTGATGTCGGTCAGGCCGGTGGTGCGAGTGACCGCTTCCTTGACCAGCAAGTCGCCGCGCGCCTGCATGGTGTCGGCACTGAGCGCCTCGACGCTGGCCGGCAGTTCCTGCGCGGTCAGGTTCAGGCGGCTGGCGGTGGCGTTCTGGCGCGTCAGTCCCAGGCCATCGTTGGTGGATGCCCCCTGCACGGTGACGCTGGGTAAAGCGTCGTCGGCAAAGGCGCCGCCACTGCACAGCAAGCCGATGAGAGTGACGAGTGGACGCAAGGAAGGAGAACGGATCATGAGTTTTCTCTGACTGAAAGGTTGGAATAATCCGCCGCGCCATGACAAGCGAACGCGCGCGCGCCGGCCGGCAGCCTGCGGAAGCGATAGCAGTCAAGGAAAACAGCGAACCAATAACAGGCAACAGCCACACCCCGTGCGTTGCGCAATCATCGTGACTGGCCGGTCTTCTGGCTCGCCCTCATCCTTCCCTGCCCTTGCCTTCCCGTGCGGATGCACAGTGGCGGTTGGACAGCGTCGTCAGGCTCACAGCAGCGGGGGCTGCGCCGGACTGGCGCGCAATGAAAATCGCGCGCGTCACCGGCTTCCCGTTTCACCCCGCGGCTGAAAAGACGCGGGGCACCATTCACGTTTGAGCGCGGATTCTATCACACGGACTGGACAGTTAAGGTCTATAATTAACGCAACTTACTTGCATTAATATTGTATATGACCGAATCTCTCCCGACAATCGAATTAGCGTTGCTGCTGGGTTTACGCCACGGCCTGGCGCCCGATCACCTGGCCGCCATCGACGGCCTGACGATGCGCGCGCGGCTGGCCAGCGCGCCATGGATGGGCGCGCTGTTCGCGCTGGGCCATGGCGCGGTTGTGCTGCTGATGGTGGCGCTGGCCGACTTGGCCGCCGACTGGCTGCAACTGGACTCCGCCTTGCTCGACACGATGGCGACGCTGGAATGGCTGCCCGGCATTCTGCTGCTGTCGCTGGCCGCGCTGAACGCGCGCAGCCTGTGCCGGCCGCAGCAAGCCAGTCCGCGCGGCGGCGTCGGCGCGCGCCTGCTGGCGCCGCTGACACGGGTGCGGCCGCTGACCGCGCTGGGCATCGGCATGCTGTTCGCGCTGGGTGTGGAAAGCCTGTTGCAGGCACTGGCCTGGGGTTACGCGGCGGCGCAGTTGGGCGGCGGCAACTGGAGTGCGCTGCAAGTCGCCGGCACATTCGTGCTGGGCATGGCCGTGACCGATGCGCTGGACGGTTACGCCACCGCGCGCATCGCGGCTGGCGCCGGCCAGCAGGCAATGCAGCGCTTCCGCCGCCGCCTCGGCTGGCCGATCGTGGCGCTGTGCACAGTCAGCGGCGTGCAACTGCTGCTGTCCAAGATCTGCGCCAGCTGCACGCGGGCCGATGACGGCCTGCAACTACTGGGCATGGCGATGGTGGCGGCCACGCTGGCCTTGTATGCGTGGACGTGGTGGCGGCAGCCGCGCGCCGCCCCCCCGGCTTCTGGTTGACTACACCATGCCACGCCTGGTCAGCGCGGCGTCAAGACCTGCAGGCCGGCCGCGACATAGACCAGCGGCGCATTCCAGTTAATGGCGACCTCGTTGCTGGCGTAAGAGCACTCATGGTCGAGATAGGATTTAGCCGGCAGCCTGGATGGATACGGCTTCGGGCAGTGCTGCGCATCCTGCTGACCGGGCTGCGGACCGCCAGCCAAAAAGCCCGGCACCGGCGCGGCGATGCCATCGGCTTGCGACGGCCGGTGATGCGGATGCTGCGTCGATCTGGCGCCGTAGCCGGTGACGAAAGACGTCTCGACCGCGTTGCGGCCCAGCACATAATCCAGGCCAGCTTGCGCCGCGTCCAGATAGTCACGCTTGCCGGTCAGGCGGTAGCCATGCAGCAGCACCATGGCCTGATTCAGCGCCAAGCCACTGCTGCCCCAGTCGAAATCGTGGGTCTGCATGGGGATGCCGTAGGGCGATTTTTTCCAGCCGTCCGCCAGTTGTTGCGCCAGCACCTCCACACGGTTCGTGATCAAGCGCTGGTCGGCGGCGGCGCTCAACTGCTTGCGGTGGCGCGCCAGCGACATCCAGGCCAGACCGCGCACCTCGCCCCATGACGGCACGCTGGTGGCCTGTTCCGGCGCGCGCATGGCCTGGTAGTAAGCATCGTCGCCGGTCGTGATATAGAGCTCGGCGGCGGCCCAGGCGAATTCATCGCTGACATCCTTGTCGCCATATTCCCCGGTGCTGACGTCCTTGGGCTGCTGATAATACTCGCGCGGATGGGCCTGGGCCCAGCGCCATGCCGATTGCGCGGCCGTCAGCATCCGCGCCGACAGCGCCTTGTCAAACGGCGCGTAGACGCGGCTGGCGGTGGCCATGACGGCGCTGAAGTCGAGCGCGGCGGCGGTGGTCTTTTGCACCACGTAGCGCGGCTGCGTGGCCTGGTTCGGCATCACGATACCGTCGAAGTGCAGATTGGTCAGCTTGTGATAGACGCCGCCATCGGCCGGGTCCTGCATCGTCAGCATCCATTCCAGATTCCACCAGACTTCGTTGAGAATGTCGGGCCGGCCGTTGCCGCTTTCGGGGATGTTGAGGTCTTGCCGCTGGAAGAATGCCGGGAAGTCTTCGTAGGCGGCCAGCAAGGTGTAGGTGGCGATGCCGGAATTGACGATGTATTTGTTGTAGTCGCCGGCGTCGTACCAGCCTTTGGGGCTGGCGATGACGGTGCCGGCCGGGCGCGTGGCCGAGGCGGCCGAGGCATGGATCAGCACCTGCGTGTCCGGATGGCCGGCGGCGCGCGCGTAGATGCCGGCGTATCGGGCGTCCAGCGCGGTGCTGGCGCGGTTGAAGTAAAACGCCTTGAGCGCGGCGGCGCTGACCGCCTGATAAGCCGAGGGGCTGATTTCGAACGGCGACGAATCCGGCAGGCCGGTCACGCGCAGCAGGTACTTGCCGGGAGTGTTCAGCGGGGCGAAGCTGGCCAGGCGAACGGTGTCGCCCGAGTCCGGCGAGCTTGTTGCAGGGCCCAGCGCGCCATGGAACACCACCTTGCCGCTGTCGGCGTCCACCACCGCGAAGTCGCGCGCGACGCCGTCCGGCACCACCGCCACTTTCGCTGCGCCGGGTAAAAAACCGAGCTGATTGAGTTTGATGTCATCCGCGCTGGCCGCGCCGTGCGCGCCGAGGCCGGCCAGCGTCAGCATCAGAAGGGTTTGTCTCACGTCTAGTCCTCTTATCTTGAAAACGTTTTCATGACATGATCGCGTATTTCGGATGGAAGAGCAACCTCAAACGTAGCGTGCGAAAGCGAAGCTGGCGCTCAGAAGCAGTGCCGAATGCCGCCATGCGCGAGGTGAACTGATAGACAGCGTTGTCCTCACGCCGACCGCTTGTGCTGTCAAGCAAGCTCAAGGCTTTAGGAACAGCCCCTGCAGATCACCATAAGGCATCGCCTTGGCGATCAGCGGGCCAGCGTTGCCGGTGGCGAGGAAGCCCTTGGCCATGTCGGCCGCGACCGACCACAACGCTTGCGGAATGCCGCTGCCCGCACTGAGACGCGCCACACCCAACTGGTGCAACGCTTCCGCCGACGGCAGCCCCGGCCAGTCCATCACGTTGACCGGCAAACCGGCGCCCGCCACCACCTGCTTGATTTCCTCCACCAGGCAGATGCCCGGCACGAACAGGCCGTCAATGCCGGCCTCCTTGTACAACCTGGCGCGCTTCAACACCTCGGCCACGCGCTCGCCTTCCGGCGCCAGCCCCTTTAGATAAACATCCGTGCGCAGATTGACGAAGATCTCGCGGTCCAGCCGCTTGATAGCGTGGATCTTGTCGGCCACCAGCGCCGGCGCGTCGTTGCCGTCTTCCAGGTTGATGCCGGCCACGCCGACCTCGATCAGACGCAGCACGTTGCGCGCCACCTGCTGCGGATCGGCCGAATAACCGTTCTCGAAGTCCACCGACAACGGCACCTTGATCACACGCGCGATGTTGGCCGCCACCGCGATGGCGCTGTCGACCGGCAAGTGATCGTTGTCGGCATAGCCCTGCGCCCAAGCCACGCCAGCGCTGGTGGTGGCGATGGCCGCCGCGCCCAGACGCTCAAACAGGCGGGCGCTGCCGGCATCCCAGGCGTTTGGCAGGTGCAGCAGTTGGCTGCCGTCGTGCAGCTTCTTGAAATCGCTCATGTCATCTCCGTTAGAAAAGGCTGGCTTGCGCCGTGGTCAGGCCGGTGAAACTGTCATGCATCGGCAGCAGGATCGAATCGGCGATCGGCTGCAGTTGCTTGCTCAGGTAGTGCTCGTAATCGATGTGCGAGCGTACCACTTCCAGCGGCTCGGGGCCGCCGGTGGTCATGATGTAGCTGATCCAGCCGCCGTTCTGATAGCGCAACGGGCGCCGCTGCGACTGGTTGTATTCATCGGCGATGCGCGCGGCGCGCACCTGCGGCGGCACGTTGACCTTGTATTCGTCCAGCGGCTGGCGCAGGCGTTTGCGATAGACCAGCAGGTCATCATGGTCACCGGACAGCGTTTTCTCGGCATACTCGCGCACATAATCCTGGTAAGGCTCATCCTTGAAGATGCGGGTGAACAGCCCCTGCTGGAATTGCTGCGCCAGCGGCGTCCAGTCGCTGCGCGCCACCTCCAGTCCGCGATAGATGACTTCCTCTTCGCCCTTGGCGTTGACGGCCAGACCGGCATAGCGCTTCTTGCTGCCCAGGTCGGTGCCGCGAATGGTGGGCATGAAGAACTTCCGGTAATGCGTGTCGAACTCGATTTCGAGGTGGCAGTCGAGGCCGTGCTTTTCCTTCAGCATGGTGCGCCACCACTGGTTGATGTCGTCGGCCAGCGCATGGCCGATGGCCAGCGCCTCCTGGTTCGGGTATTCCTTTTTCAGCCAGATGAAGATGGAGTCGGTGTCGCCGTAGATGACGTCGTAGCCTTTGGCCTCCACCAGCTCGCGCGTCTGCTTCAACATCTGGTGACCGCGCAGCGTCACCGACGACACCAGACGCGGGTTGAAGAAACGGCACTCGCTGGCGCCCAGCACGCCGCAGAAGGAATTCATCAGCAGCTTCAGCGCGGTCGACAGCGGCTCGTTCTTGGCCCGCTTGGCGGCGTCGCGCTGTTTCCAGATATCGGTGGTGATGGCCGGCAGGCAGTGCTTGTCGCGCGAGAACACGGTGCCGTTGACGCCCTCCACCACCTTGGCCGGATCGGTGGCGGCTTCGCCCTCGATCAAGCCCACCGGGTCGACCAGAAAGGTCCGGATGATCGACGGGTACAGGCTCTTGTAGTCCAGCACCACCACCGAATCGTACAGCCCCGGCTTGGAGTCGAGCACGAAGCCGCCCGGCGAGGCGCCGCCGCTGATGTCGCCGACATTCGGCGCCACATAGCCTTCGCGGTGCATGCGCGGCAGGTAGTGGTGGTTGAAGGCGGCGATCGAGCCGCCCAGGTGGTCGGCCGCCAGCCCGGTCACGGTGGCGCGCTCGATCATGAAGGCCAGCAGGTTGGCCTTGGCGAAGATGCGCGTGACCAGTTCGCAATCCTTCAGGTTGTAGCGCGCCAGCGCCGTCTTGTCATGCTGGAAGCGGCGTTCGATTTCCGCCATCTTGTCGTAGTCGTCGCCGATTTCCTTGCCCTCGCCCAGCATCGCCTGCGCGACGTTTTCCAGGCTGAAGGACGGGAACATCCACGAGGCCGCCTTCAGCGCGTCGATGCCGTCGAGGATGATGCGGCCCGGCAGCGGCGCGAACAGATAGCCCTGCTTGCCCGGATGCTCGCGCCATTCGATGCCCTTGCCCTCGCGGCCCAGCGCCAGCGGCACCTTGTACTTGTCGGCGTTCTTTTGCAGCACGCGCAGGTCGAACTGCACCACGTTCCAGCCGACGATCACATCCGGATCGTGGCGCGCCATCCAGGCGTTCAGACGCTCGATCAGCTGGCGCGGCGTGGCGAGGTATTCCAGCGCGAAGTCGACCGCCGGCGCGTCGGCCGGCGCCGCCCCCAGCATGTAGACCTGGCGCTGGCCGCAGCCTTCCAGCGCGATCGAATACAGGTCCTCGTAGGCGCTGGTTTCAATGTCCAGCGACACCATCGTCAGCGTCGGCCGGTAGTCGGGCGCGGGCTTGAGCTTGCAGTTGTGGATGACGGCGCCGCTGGCGTGGCCGCCCTCGGTCTGCACGCTGGCGGTGATGAAGCGTTCCATCAGATAGCGCTCGGGCGGGCGGATGTCGGCCTCGTACAGCTTGATGCCGTGGTCGCGCAAGACGCGCTCCAGCGCGGTCAGTGATTTGTAGCGCGAGGCGTAGACGCCGACCACCGGCTGCTGCTGGAAGGTTTTCAGCGGCAGCTCGCGCAGCGCGATGCCGGCGCCGGGCGCGATCTGCGCCGCGATCGCCTCGCGCAACGCGGCCTCGGCGAAGGCCACCGAGGTCTGCGCGGTAAGGCGCACTTTCCTGGGGCCGGCGTCGGTCGCCAGCCAGAAATCGATCTCCGTGCCGCTGGGCGTGTCGCGCCAGTGACGGGTCAGGATGAAGCCGGTTTGTGCGGTATGCGTCATGCCAGAATTATACTGTATGCGCATACAGTTTACACTACTCTGTGCTGAGCCATCCCCCGGCGTGGTAGGTCAGCCGCAGGGCTGCCGGGCCGCGCGGCGCCGGCCGGTGTTCCGGCTGACCCGGCGTGCCCGCGCGCTCGACGTCGAAGGCCACGCCGTCCAGGCTGATTTCCACGCTGGCGCCGTCCTCGGCGCGACCGGCGAACAGCAGCAGCGCGCCCGGTCCGCGCACCGCGCCGCGCAAGGTCGACAGGCCGGACCAGCGATAATGCAACAGCTCGCCGACCAGACGGGTGGCCGCCCGCACCAGCGGCAGCCGCTGTTCCTGCGACGGGTCGCCGCCGCTGATCCAGTACACCTGCACCGCGCACAGCACGCCGTGCTCGGCGTCGAACAGGTAGTGCAGCCGCGCCGCGCCGGGCCCGGGCGGCAACGCCGGCAAGCTCAGTTCCAGCCGCTGCTCGCCGCTGAAGCGGTCGTACTCGTGGCGCAGTGTCGCCTGCGCCGCCGGATGCTCTTCGGCGATCGCCTGCATCACGGTGGCCACGTCCATGCCCCAGCGCGCGCGGCCGTAGCCGCTGCAACGGTACAGGTGTTCACCCACCTGCCAGGCGCGCGGCTGACCGGTCAGTGATAGTTCCTGCATGGGGCGACGCACGGGACGGGGCGACAACTTGGATTGGACGTACATGGCGAGTCGGAAAACGGAGAACAGATAACGGTGCAGATTGTATGTTGCGATATCGCATCGTGTCTGTAGCACGAATGTACTACACGGCGGCGATCACCGCCGAGGCCGCCGCCGTTACGGCGTACAATGCCCGCATGACGCCCACACTGCCCCAAGATACCCGCCGCATCCACGTTGCCATCGTTGAGGACGACCCGGATTTCGGCAGCGCCCTCAGCCTGGCGGTGCAGGCCTGCGCCGACCTGCTGCTGACCGGCCGCGCCGCCACCCAGGCCGAGGGCCTGGCCATGCTGTCGGGGCCGCCGGCCGATGTGCTGCTGGTTGATCTCGGCCTGCCGGACGGCTCCGGCATCGAGGTGATCCGCGCGGCGGCGCGGCTGTGGCCCAGCTGCAGCACCATGGTCAGCACCAACTTCGGCGATGAAACCCATGTGATGCGCTCGATCGAGGCCGGCGCCGCCGGCTACCTGCTGAAGGACAGCTCGCCGGCGCGGATGAGCGACGAGATCCGCAGCCTGGCCAACGGCGGCAGCCCGATCAGCCCGATCATCGCGCGGCAGGTGCTGGCGCGCTTCCGCCACATGCCGACCGAGGCGCCGGCCAGCGCCGCCACGCCGCCGGCGGATGCGCCGACGCTGCTGTCGCAGCGCGAAAAAGAAGTGCTGGACTACATCACCAAGGGCTTCAGCGTGCATGAAATCGCCGGCCTGATGCAGCTGTCGCACTTCACCATCCGCACCTTCGTGCGACGCATCTACAGCAAGCTGAAGGTCAACTCCAAGGCCGAGGCCATCTACGAAGCCCGCACCCAGGGCCTGCTGTCCTGATGGCACGCCCGGCACGGCTGCTGGCCCATCTGCTGTTGCTGTTCTCCATCGCCGTGCTGATCGCGGCCGCCGCGCTGTATCTGGACAACGAAGGCGGCGCCGGCGCGCCGCTGCGCCTGACGCAGGCCGAGTGGCAGGAAACCGTGGCGAGCGGCTACACGCCGCCGCCGCCCACGCTGAACAGCGCGACGCTGCCGCCGGTCTGGCAAACAACACCGCTGCCGTTCAACCCGCCGATCGCGCTGCTGCGCCAGGCGCAGTCGGGTGCCAGCACCACGCCGCCGCACGCGGTGCGCGTGACCTGGCTCAGGGTGGCGCTCGACTCATTGCCGGCCGCCGGCCACCATCTGGCGCTGTACAGCGCGCGCGTCAAGACCGACGGCACCATCGCGGTGTACGTCAACGGCCGCCTGAGCTATCAGGCGCAGCAGAACGGACCATCGTGGAACAGCACCCGCACGCCGCTGTGGTTCCAGCTGGACGGCGGCCGCGACGCGCCGCCGGTGCACGAGATCCTGCTGCGGTTGGAACATACCTACGCGTCGCAGACGGCGGTGGCGTCGCTGCGGCTGGGGCCGGCGGAAGCGCTGCGCCCGGCCTACCATGTACGGCTATGGCTGCAACAGCAATTGCCGGCCATGCTCAGCGCCGCCTTCCTGGCGGTCGGCGTGTTCGCCGTGTTCGTCTGGGTGCGCCGCCCGCATGAGATGGCCTATCTGCTGTTCTTCAACCTGTCCGCCACCGGCTTCCTGCGCGGCCTGCATTTTTATGTGGACTTGCGGGTCGAGAACGACTGGTTCGCCTGGCTGACGGTCAACTCGCTGTTCTGGCTGGTGCTGGCGGTGCATTTCTTCCTGTGCCAGCTGCACGGACGGGCGCTGGTGTGGCTGACGCGCGCGCTGGTGGCGGTGACCGCGCTGATCGGCGTGCTGACCTTGCCGTCGCTGGCGGTGCTGCCCAATATGCCGACGGTGACGCCGCTGATCTACCCGGTGGCGGCGCTGATGAGCACGATCGCCTGCGTGGTCGGCGGCGTCTGCGCCTGGCGCCACTCGTCCGAGGGGCGGCTGGTGGTGTACGGCCTGTTCGCCTGCACCGCGATGGGCATGACCGACTGGCTGCTGCAGAACAACGTGATCAGCGCCGAAGGCTGGTATCTGGGCGCCTACGCGCCGGCGGTCTGCTTCATCACCTTCGGCATCCTGATGTACCGGCGCTATGTGGCGGCGATCGCCGAGGTCGAGCTGGTCAACGCCAGCCTGGCGGAACGGCTGGCCAGGCGCGAGGCCGAGCTGGAGGCCAGCCACCAGCGCCTGCGCACCATCGAGCTACGCCAGACCATCAGCGACGAACGCCAGCGGCTGATGCAGGACATGCACGACGGCCTGGGCTCGTCGCTGATCAGCGCGATCCGCTCGGTGGAGCGCGGCGACATCAGCGACGCGCGCGTGTCGCAGATTCTGAAAGATTGTCTGGATGACCTCAAACTGACCATCGACTCGATGGAGCCGGTGGAGGCCGACCTGCTGCTGCTACTGGCCACGCTGCGCTTCCGCCTGGAACCGCGACTGGAGGGCACCGGCGTGCGGCTGCTGTGGGAGGTGCGCGAGCTGCCGGTGCTGCCGTGGCTGAATCCGTCGAGCGCGCTGCACATCCTGCGGATTGTGCAGGAGAGCATCGCCAACATCCTGCGCCACACGCGCGCCACCGAGATCCGGGTCGGCACCACCGCCGGCGGCGACGGCGTGCAGGTGCACATCGCCGACAACGGCGACGGCTTCGACGTCGCCCAGGCGCTGCGCCAGGGGGGCGGACGCGGCCTGCAGAACCAGCAGCGCCGGGCCGCCTCGGTGGACGGCACGGTGCGCTGGGAATCGGGCGCGGCCGGCACGCTGTTCACGCTGTGGCTGCCGCTGGGACGCAAGCACGGCGCGACCGAGACGCGGCCGCCGGCCAACGCCTGAGGGGCGGGGCGCCCTGCTCGCGGCAAAAAAAAAGCAAAAAAAAGCCCGCTCCAGGGAGCGGGCTAAATCTATTTCCTTGGAGGAGAATAGAGGAGACAGGTGCAATGATGCCCGTCGCCAAGCTATTAATCCAATTTATCTTTCTGATGCCTGAGATTCACAACACGCATAACACGCCGAAAGCCGGCCGCCCGCCGCCGCCAAGCGGACCTTATTTGTATCGCGCCAGCTCCATTTTGCCGATGTGCGCCCGGTGCACCTCATCCGGGCCGTCGGCCAGGCGCAGCGAGCGGGCGCTGGCGTAGGCGTGGGCCAGGAAGGGATCGGCCATGCCGCCACCGCCCTGCATCTGGATCGCCCAGTCGATCACCTGGCAGGCCATGTTGGGCGCGGCCACCTTGATCATGGCGATTTCCTTGGCGGCCACCTTGTTGCCAACGGTATCCATCATGAACGCCGCGTTCAGCACCAGCAACCGCGCCTGATCGATCAGGATGCGTGACTCGGCGATGCGCTCCAGCGTCCCCCCCTGCTGCGCCACCGGCTTGCCGAACGCCACCCGCGCCAGACTGCGCCGGCACATCTGCTCCAGCGCGCGCTCGGCCAGGCCGATCAGCCGCATGCAATGGTGGATGCGGCCTGGGCCGAGGCGGCCCTGGGCGATCTCAAAGCCCCTGCCCTCGCCCAGCAGCAGATTGGCGGCCGGCACGCGCACCTGGTCGAACACCACTTCGGCGTGGCCGTGCGGCGCGTCGTCAAAGCCGAACACCGGCAGATGGCGCACGATGGTGACACCCGGCGCGTCGCGCGGCACCAGGATCATCGACTGCTGCTGATGCCGGCTCGGGTGGTCCGGATCGCTCTTGCCCATGAAGATGAACAGCGCGCAGCGCGGATCGTTGGCGCCGGACGACCACCACTTGCGGCCGTTGATCACATACGCGTCGCCATCGCGTACGATGGCGCTTTCGATGTTGGTCGCGTCCGACGACGCCACCGCCGGCTCGGTCATGGCGAAGCAGGAGCGGATGCGCCCGTCCAGCAGCGGCGCCAGCCACTGCCGCTGCTGCGCCGGCGTGCCGTAGCGCGCCAGCACTTCCATATTGCCGGTGTCCGGCGCGGCACAGTTGAACACTTCCGGCGCCCAGTGCACGCGGCCCATGATCTCGCACAGCGGCGCGTACTCCAGGTTGCTCAGGCCGGCGCCGTGCGCGGAATCCGGCAAGAACAGATTCCACAGGCCGGCGGCGCGCGCCTCCAGCTTCAGCTGTTCCATGAGCCGGGTCGCCACCCAGGCGTTGCCGGCCTCGCGGTTGGCGTCGATCTCGGCGTGGAAGGCGGCCTCGTTGGGATAGATATGCTCGTCCATGAAGGCCGTCAGCCTGGCCTGCAATTGCTGTACTTTCGGGCTGTAATCAAAATCCATATGCGCTCCTGTGCTTAGCGGTAGGTGACGGCACCCGGCTGGCCCAGCCATTCCAGATGCGCGTAGTTGTTCAGACAGTTCAACGTGAACTGGCCGGGCCGGTGCAGCAGCCTGGTGACGCCGCAGTTGGCCAGCGACCAGTTCAGCGCCATCGTCTGCGTATCCTGCAAGCCCAGCAGATGCTGCATCAGCGCCGCGATCACGCCGCCGGAGGTGAACACGATGGTGGCCTGCTTGCCGCCGCCGGCATCCAGCCGTTCCAGCGCGCGCACGCAGCGGCCGCGGAACGCCGGCCAGCTTTCCGTGTAATCGCCGCCGTCCATCCAGCGCTGCATGGCGGCGCGGAACAACTGTTCCAGCGCGCGCGACGGATCGGCTTCGTTGGCCAGTTGCGCCTTGAAGGCGTCCGCATCGGCAAACGCCGGGCAATGGCGCAGCAGCACCTCCTTGTGATCGAACTCGGCAAAGTCATCGTCGGTGATCCACTGCGCGTCGGGCAGCAGCGCGGTCGGCAGCTCGCCCAGGCAGGCCTCCGCCGTCTGGCGGTGGCGCGTCATGCCGCCATGGATCACCTTGTCGAAGCGTTGACGCGTGTTGGCATACCACCGGCCCAGCAGGCGCGCCTGCTCCAGGCCCAGCGCCGACAGCTGATCGTAATCGGCCTTGCCGAACGAGGCCTGCCCGTGGCGCACCAGAAAAATCTGTCCCATATCGTCTCCCAGAGACCTGTAGCTTAGCGGCTGGCCTATAATTCATCAAATGAATAGCATTAATGCACCCGGATAAATCCCATGCATATATCCAAGATCGACCTCAACCTGTTCATCGTGCTGGAAGCGATCTACACGGAAGGCAGCATCACCCGCGCCAGCCAGAAAATGAACCTGACGCAACCAGCCATCAGCCATGCGCTGAAGCGGCTGCGCGACTTGTTCGACGACCCGCTGTTCGAGCGCCAGGGTAACGTGATGACGCCCACGCCGCTGGCCCGCTCCATCATCGAACCGGTGCGGCGCGCACTGCGCGGACTGGAAGTGACGCTGACCGGCGCCGCCCGCTTCGACGCCGCCAGCAGCGAACGCGGCTTCTCGCTGGCGATGCGCGACGTGCTGGAAGCGAACGTGCTGCCGCCGCTGATGGCCGGCATCGCACGCGAGGCGCCATTGGCCACGCTGAACACGCTGCAAGTGAGCCGCAAGGAACTGGCCAGCGAACTGGCCGCCGGCACGCTGGACGCCGCCATCGACGTGCTGCTGCCGCTGCCAAACGAGGTGCGCCGCATGCAACTGGCCGGCGACCAGACGGTGGTGCTGGTGCGGCGCGGCCATCCGCTGATCAAGCGCGGCAAACTGCCGCTGGAAACCTATTTAGCACTGGAACACGTCCAGACCAGCTCGCGCCGGCGCGGCCCCGGCCTGGAGGATGTGGAACTGAGCCGGCAAGGGCTGCAACGCCGCATCCGCCTGCGCTGCCAGCACTACTTCGCCGCCTGCCGCGTGGTCAGCCAGACCGATCTGGCGCTGACCATGCCCGACCGTCTGGCGCGCATCGTCAACCAGCAATTCGGCAACCAGATTTTGCCGCTGCCGCTGACGATGCCATCGCTGGACGTCTACCTGTACTGGCACGCCAACGTCGACAACGATCCTGCCAACACCTGGCTGCGCGCCCGAGTCGCCGCAGCGATGCAGGCCGTCGCCTGACACAAGTTGCCAGATCAGTTAAAGTGTCGGAATTGCAACTTGTCAACCACAGGACTATGAAACCAAACAACTTCCACCACCGGACGCTGATTACCAAAGCAAAAGACTTCTCCACCAACCTGCTAGGCGCACTGGCATTCTTGCTCGTGGTCGGCTTCATGTGCATGGGCCGGGCGACGGCGGGTCGAAGGCTTTTCGTGCCTTTATACGGAACGATTTGATGCCCGAGGTGGCGAAACGCTACCGCATCACCTCCGAACGCGCGATCGTCGGCGAATCGCTGGCCGGCCTGTTCGTTGTCGAAACGCTGGTGCAGGAGCCGGACCTGTTCGACACATACATCGCGCTGGACCCGAGCCTGTGGTGGAATGGCGGCAAATTGCTGACGCAAGCCGCCGACAAGCACCTGGCGTTCAGCGGCAAGAAGAATGTGTATATCGGTTCCAGCGCGGACGGCCAGTCCTTCATCAATCAGTCCACGCTCGCCGCCACGTTCGGACCGATTAAAAACCTGAACTACCATTACGAGAACTGGCCAGCCGAAACGCACGCGACGATTTACCACCCAGCCGCGCTGAAAGCTTTCCGGATGCTGCTCGCCGCAACCAGCAAGGCGGCCGAGTAAGCCGGTCTACGCGGCGCAAGTCAGCAAGCGGGCTGATTACCGCCCGCCAGCGCCCGCACGGCCTTGGAGATGTCGGCGCCGATACGCGCAACGGCGCGACGATGCCCGGCCACCAGTTCATCGTAGCCGGCCCCCACCGTCTCCTGCGCCACGCTGCGGCAAGTCAGCACCTGCGGGCTGCCAACCTGGCGCACGCTCCACACCGCGTCGATCAGCGCGTACCGGCCCGGGGCCGATTCAAACCGCTGCACATTGGTGCTGATGCGGTACACCGGCGCCTGGTCCGGCACCGGCGCGCGGAACACGTCGACCGTGCCCAACTCCCCGCTCACCGCCAGCGACAAGGCCTGGCCGATCTCCGCCGCCGGCGGCGAGACCCAGCGCTCCTGCTCCAGCACATCGACGCGGCCCGCGCCGGTGGTCACCACCAGCTGATTGCGCGTCGCCTGCTTCGGCACCGTCACCGCCGGCACCTCGATGTAGTAGGCCGGCGCCGCCAGCGTGGTGCGCGCGGCATCCGTCGCCGGCGCGCCGAGGCCATTGCTCAGACTATAGAACCGCTCCTGCGGCACGCTGCCGCATCCCGCCAGCATCAACGCCGCCACGGCGACAACTGCACGCATCATTTCTGCTCTCCTTTTTTCTCCGGCTTACCGCGTATCAGCGACTCCGGATGCCGCTCCAGATAGTCCGCCAGGCCATTCAAAGACTCCATGGTTTCCGTCACCTGCCGCAAGGCCTCGCGCAGATCCGACTGCACCGGCGAGTCTTTCTGCAGCAGCTGGTCCGCCTGGCTGAAGGTCTTGCGCGCCGCCGCCAGCGTGTCCTTCAGCTCCGGCACCACCTGCGCATCCAGGCGCTTCATCAGCACATCGGCGCTCTTCAAACTGTCGCGCAGATTCTTGCCGATTTCATCGAACGGCACCTTATCCAGCTTGCGCGCGATGCTGGAGAGCTGCGTCTGCAATTCATCCAGGCTATTAGGCACGGTCGGCAGCTCCACCACCTCGGCGGTCGTGTCGATCTTCACCGGCGCCGCGTTCGGGAAGAAATCCAGCGCCACGTACAGTTGCCCGGTCAGCAGATTCCCGGTGCGCAGCTGCCCGCGCAAGCCGCGCGCCACCAGCCGCTCCAACACCTGCGTGCCGGCGCTGCGTTCCTGATCCTGCTCCACCGTACGCGCAAAGCTGCGTCCCAGACGCGCCGGATACATATCCACCGTTACCGGCATGCGGAAGTTTTTCTTAACCGGATCGAACTCCACGCCCACCGAACGTACCTCGCCCAGCACGATGCCACGGAAGTCCACCGGCGCGCCGGCCGACAAACCACGCAGCGACTGGTCGAAATACAGCACCGTGGTCACCGCCACGCCGTCCGGCTCGCGCATCGCGCTGGCCTGGTCGGCCGCCAACATGAACGCGGTGCCGCCCGGCGCCACCGCCGACGGTTTCTGTCCGCTCACCGACTCGAACGAAATACCGCCCACCAGCACCGCCGCCAGCGATTGCGTATTGACCTTGAAGCCGTTCGAATCCAGGCGCACATCGACGCCGCTGGCATGCCACCAGCGCGTGCTCTTGCCCACATACTGATCGTAAGGCGCGGCGATAAACACCGTCATTTTGACGCCGCGTCCCTTCTCTTCCAGATCGAAACCGGTGACCTGCCCCACCTGAATGCGGCGATAGAAAATCGGCGAACCGACATCGATGGAACCGAGCGTCTCGCTGTGCAGCACATACGAGGTGCCCTTCTCGTCGCGCGTGACCTGCGGCGGCTTCTCCAGTCCCGTGAATTCGGTGGTGGTCTCTTCCGACTTGCCGGCATCGACGCCGATGTAAGACCCGGACAGCAAGGTATTCAGGCCGGACACGCCACTCGCGCCGATGCGCGGCTTGACCACCCAGAAGCGCGTGTCCTGCGCGGTGAAGCGCTTGGCCTCTTTGCTCATATCGATCGTCACCAGCACCTTGGACAAATCGCGCGCCAGCGAAATCGACTTGACCAGACCGATATCCACATCCTTGTATTTGACCTTGGTCTTGCCCGGTTCCAGTCCGTCCGCGCTGCGGAAGCTCACCGTCACCGTCGGCCCCTGATCAAGTATCGTGCGCGCCACCAGCGTCAGGCCGATCAACGCCGCCAGCAGGGGGATCAGCCATACCAGCGAGGGCAGCCAGCGGCTGGCCTTCTCCACTTCCGGCTCGTTCAACGGCGGATTGCCGTTCTCGTTCTCAGGCATGCTTCTCTCCGTGTGTATCGATGGGATCCCAGATCAGCCGGGGATCGAACTGCATAGACGCGATCATGGTCAGCACCACCACCGCGCAAAACGCCAGCGCGCCGGGACCGGCCGTGATCACCGCCAGCGACTGGAACCGCACCAGCGCCACCGTCAGCGTAATGACAAAAATATCCAGCATCGACCAGCGGCCGACAAACTCCACGATGCGGTACAACACCGTGCGTTGCAAGGGCCGCCAGCGCGAGCGCCGCTGCGCCGTCCACGCCAGCAGCGCCAATGCCGCCAGCTTGGCCACCGGCACCACGATGCTGGCGATGAAAATGATGGCCGCCAGCCCCGGCGAGCCGCTGTTCCAGAAGAACACCACACCGCTGATGATGGTGTCGTCCTCCTTGCCGAACAGCGAATGGGTGTACATCACCGGCAGCAGGTTGGCAGGAATATAAAGAATGGTCGCCGCCAGCAGGAACGCCCAGGTACGCCCCACGCTGTCCGGCCGCCGCCGATGCAGGCTTGCGCCGCAGCGTGCGCAGTACTGATGCCGCACCGTGTACTTCAGCGATTCCACCAGCCCGCACGCATGGCAGGCCAGCAGCGGCGCGCCCTTCACCAGCGCCGCATACTTGAAAGTCTTCTGCGCCACGCGGCGCGGCCCCGGCAAGTGCTCGCCGATATTCCACAGCGTTTTCGGATCGAACGACACCACGATGGCCAGCATGATCGTCAGCGCGCCGAAGGCGAACAGGCCGGGATGCAGCACCACTTCGGCCAGACTGGTCATCTTGATAATGGTGATCAGGATGCCGATCATCAGCACCTCGGTCATGCCCCAGCGTCGCGCCATGCCGACCGCGCGCAACAGATGATCGAAACCCGGCGGCCGGCGGCCGGCGCGCAGCGACATGGTCACATACAGCAGGGAGCCCAGTTCCACCGCCGGTAACAAAATGGTGAACAAAAACACCACCACCGCCACCAGCTGCATCTGTTCCGTCCACAGCACGCGGATGGCGCCCAGCAGCGTGGCGCTGCTGTTGTAGCCGCCCACTTCCAGCTCCACGATGGGGAAGAACTGCGCAATCAGAAAGGTGAACAAGGCGGCCAGCGTGATCGCCGCCATGCGGCCGGCGTCAGGATGGATGCCGCGATACAGGATCGAGCGGCAACGCACGCACCGCGCCTTCTCGCGCGAACGCAGCGGGCGGTGCTGGTGTAGCACGCCGCAATCGTGACAGCTGATTAAATCGTATCGATGCACAGGCCGGCCGGATGAGCAATAATGGCCCTATCATACGACAAAGCCAGATTCGTTATGATAGAACACTCACGCAAATACCCATCAGGCCAGCCGGAATCTCAGGTCCCGAGAAAATCGAACAGGGTCGATGCGACCACCTTGGTCGCCTTGCGCAGATCTTCCAGGTTCAGACGTTCATCGGCCTTCTTGGCGTTCGACTCCGGCACCGTGCGCGGACCGGCGCCGTACAGCACCGCCGGAATACCATGCTCGCCGTACAGGCGCGCATCCGCATACAGCGGCGTGCCCTGCGCCGGTATTTTCTCGCCGATGAAGGTTTCGGCATTTCGCTGAATGCTGGCCACCAGCTTTTCCGTACCGGAGCGTTCGCGCAGCGCGTGCGACAGCAGCAGGCGCCGGATCTCCAGCGTGATGCCGGGCACGCCCTGCACCGCGTTTTCGATCAGCGCACGCACCTGGGCCTCGACTTGCGCCGGATCTTCTTCCGGAATCATGCGGCGATCCATCTTCATCACCACCTTGCCCGGCACCACATTGGTGTTGGTGCCGCCATCAATGCGGCCCACCAGCATGGTCGGCGAATCGATGCCGGCGATCTTCGACTTGATCTTCTTCAGCTCCGGCAGTTGGCCGTAGATGGCATTAAGGATACGCGTGGCCGCCTGCAGCGCATCGTGGCCGGTTTCCGGCATAGCGCCATGACCGGACTTGCCGTGCACCGCAATCTCCAGTTGCAGGCAGGCGTTGTGCGCGGTGACGATGTTGTAACTGAAGCCCGCCGCGATCACATAATCGGGCTTGGTCAGCTTCTGTTCCAGCAGCCAGCCCGGTCCCAGCAAGCCACCGAATTCTTCATCATAGGTGAAGTGCAGTTCCAGCCCGCCCTTCAGCGGCACGCCCAGCGCCTCCAAGGCGCGCACGGCAAAGATATAGGTTGCGAAATCGCACTTGGAAACCGCCGCCGCACGGCCATAGATATAGCCGTTGTCCACCACGCCGCCATACGGCGGATAGGTCCAGTTGTCGCCCGGCGGCACCACGTCGCCGTGCGCATTCAGCGCGACGGTCGGTCCGTCCGCCGAATAAGGCCGGCGCACGATCAGATTGGTGATGCTCTCCATGCCGTAATCGCGCACGGTCTGCCGCGGCACGGCGTGCTTCTCGGCTGTCCAGCCATAGGCCTTGACCAGATCGGCCACCATGTCCGCGTGCGGCGCGTTGTTGCCGGGAGGCGTATCGGTCGGCACGCGCAGCAGTTGCTGCAACACGCCGACTTCCTCATCAAAATGCGCGTCGATCCACGCGGCCAGTTGTTGCTTGCTCATCGCTTGTTCCTTCATTTTGCGCCGGCCTCGTACCATGCGGCGATCCGCGCCCGCTCGGCGTCCGTCATATTGGTCAGGTTAGCCAGCGGCATGGCCTTGGTCTGCACCACCTGCTTGTAAATTTTCTCCGCATTCTGATGAATCTCTTCGGGTGTGTCGAAGGCCACGCCCAGTGGCGCGGCGGCGAAGCCGGGCTGCGTAGGGTGCGCCGCGTGACAGGCAAGACAGCGCGTATCGATCACCGCTTTCACCGTGGCGAATTCCGGCGCCGCCGACGCCGCAACCGCGACCGGTCTGGCTGGTGCGATCGCCACCGCCACGCCGGCCAGCAGCGCCACGCCGATGGCGGGGTAGCGCCACTCCACGCGGCCCTTGTGGCGCAGATTGAAGAAGTGGCGGATGAAAACGCCGGCCGCCATGATCATCGCCAGCACCAGCCACGCATGCTGGTGACGGTACGTCATCGCATAGTGGTTGCTGATCATGATGAACAGCACCGGCAGCGTAAAGTAGTTATTGTGCACACTGCGCTGCTTGGCCTTCTGGCCGTGCACCGGATCCGGCATGCGGCCGGCCGACATGGCCTCGACCATCTTGCGCTGGCCGGGAATAATCAGCATCAGCACATTGCCGACCATGATGGTGCCGATCAGCGCACCGACATGGATATAGGCGGCGCGCCCGCTCAGCACATGCGTCAGGCCATACGCCGCCGCCGTAATCAGCAGGAAAATCACCACACCGAACCACAAATCATGCTTGCCCAGCGGCGACCGGCACAGCAGGTCATACACCGTCCAGCCAACGACCAGCGTGCCGATGCCGATGCCCACCGCCTGCAGGCTGCTGATGTCGGCCACCTGCTTGTCGATCATCATCGCCTGCGCGTTGAAGTAGTAGGCGATGGTCAGCAGTGCGATGCCGGACAGCCAGGTGGAATAAGCCTCCCATTTAAACCAGTGCAGCTCCTTCGGCAGCTCGGCCGGCGCCACCAGATACTTCTGCGGATTGTAAAAGCCGCCGCCATGCACCGCCCACAGCTCGCCCGAGACGCCCTTCTTCGCCAACTCCGAGCCCGGCGCCGGCGGACGGATCGAATTATCCAGCCACACAAAATAGAACGAAGCGCCTATCCAGGCGATGCCGGTGATGATGTGCAGCCAGCGCACGAGCAGGTTAGCCCATTCGAGGCCATAAGGGATCAGGTATTCCATGCTGTTTCAGAAGTCAATAATGTGGCTAATTTACAGAAGATAAACGGATTTGATTCCTGCCACATGAACATTGGAGTATATTAAACATATTCATTTCCGTATAAACGACTCCAACACATGTCCGCTTTGCCGCAACACCTGGACCTTCACCTGATCCGCATTCTCTACCTGCTGCTGGTTGAGAAAAATGTCTCCCGCGTGGCGCTGAAACTGAATCAGCCGCAGCCCTCGATCTCGGCCTCGCTGCGCAAGCTGCGCGAGCTGACCGGCGATCCGCTTTTGGTGCGTGGTGCGCGCGGCATGGTGCCAACCCAGCATGGTGAAAGCCTGCTTGCACCAGCAAAGCGCATTCTCGATGAAACCGAGAACCTGTTCCTGAAGAAGGCAGCTTTCATGCCACAGCAAGAGGCGCGCACCTTTCACGTCGCCGCGCCGGATTATCTGGACAGCCAGTTCCTGCCCAATCTGGTCGCGCTGCTGCGACGCGGCTCGCCCAACAGCCGCATCAAGATTCACGGTCTGGGGCCGGGATCGGACTACGTGCGCCTGCTGTCGGATGGCGATATGGACCTGGTCATCGCCAACTGGGAAGAGCCGCCCGAGCACCTGCACATGTCCAAGCTGTTCGAGGACCCGATTGTGTGCGTGATGCGCGCCGACGCGCCCTACGCGCTGCGCACCGACAGCGACAAGATGACGATGGACGACTACCTCACGCTGCCGCACGTGGCGCCAACGCAGATCCTGCCCGGCTACCTCGGCGTCATCGACGATTATCTGGAGCGCCAGGGCCTGCAGCGCAACGTGGTGGTGGAATCGGCCTACTTCGGCCTGATCCCCAACATGCTGGCGCAGACGGACCTGATGCTGACCACCGGCAGCCAGTTCGTGCGCCACTACGAAAAGCAGATGGGACTGAAAAAGTTCACCGTGCCGGTCAAGTTCCCGGCGATGCGTTTCTACCAGCTGTGGCACGAGCGGGTGCACCAGGCGCCGGAACACAAATGGCTGCGCGAGCAAGTCACCGCCGCCGCCAAAGCACTCACACAGAATTAAGCGCAACCATATAAACCGTACCGCATACCGCATATATCGCGGCGGTTCTGGCGCGTTATGATGGAGTCCATGATGACGACACTCTCTGAACTGAACAGCTGCGACAGCGCCACCTTCGTCGACCGCCTGCGCGGCATTTACGAGCACTCGCCATGGATACCGGAACGCGCCGCCGCACGGCGGCCGTTCGCCAGCCTGGCCGCCTTGAAGCTGGCCTTGCAGGACGTGGTCAGCGCCGCCACGCTGGATGAGCAACTGGGCCTGATCCGCGCCCACCCGGAACTGACCGGCAAGGCCGCCGTGGCCGGACAACTGACCGCCGAATCGACCAGCGAGCAGGCCAAGTCCGGCCTGCACCTGTGCAGCGCCGAGGAATTCGCCACGCTGCATCAGCTGAATGCCAACTACAACGCCAGGTTCGGCTTTCCGTTCATCCTCGCCGTCAAAGGGCCGACCGGACAAGGGCTCACGCGCCAGGTGGTCATCTCCACTTTCGCGCGCCGCCTGAAGAATCAGCGTGCCGACGAAATCGCCGAATGCCTCCGCCAGATCAAGCGCATCGCCGAAATCCGCCTCAACGACCTGCTGTCCGTGCAGCTGGAATTCGGCCCGGCCATCATGCAATGGAGCGAAGACCTGGCCGCGTGGAGCGACGACGAAGACGCCCTGACCTGCGCCTACATGACACCAGCCCACCGCAAGACCGCCACGCAACTGCTGGAGTGGATGCGCGCGGCCGGCATGGATGCGCACATAGACGCCGTCGGCAACGTGGTCGGCATCTACCGTTGCGACACGCCCGGCGCCAAAACCCTGATGACCGGCTCGCACTACGACACCGTGCGCAACGGCGGCAAGTACGACGGGCGCCTCGGCATTCTGCTGCCGATTGCCATCGCGCGCCATCTGCACGCGCGCGGCGAAAAGCTGCCGTTCAATTTTGAGGTCGTCGGTTTCGCCGAAGAAGAAGGCGTGCGTTTCAAGAGCACCTTCCTCGGCAGCACCGCGGTGACGGGCCGCTTCGACCTGTCGCTGCTGGAGCAGACCGACGCCGATGGTGTCAGCATGCGCGAGGCGCTGCTGGCCGCCGGCCATGACATCGCGCGCATCCCCGCCATCGCCCGCGATCCCGCCGACCTGCTGGGCTTTGTGGAAGTGCATATCGAACAAGGCCCGGTGCTGCTGGAGCGTGACCTGCCGCTGGGCGTGGTCACCGCCATCGCCGGCAGCTCACGCTATCTGCTCGAACTGACCGGGCTGGCCAGCCACGCCGGCACCACGCCGATGACGATGCGCAAGGACGCCGCCGCCGCCGCCGCCGAAATCGTGCTGCTGCTCGAACAGCGCTGCGCACAGGCGCCGTCGCTGGTTGGCACGGTCGGGCAGTTGCAGGTGCCAGGCGGCTCGGTCAACGTCGTCCCCGGCGCCTGCAAGCTTTCGCTCGACATTCGCGCCGCCGACGACGCCGTGCGCCAGGCCGCCGTGAAGGACATCTTGGACGGCATCGCCGCCATCTGCGCGCGCCGCCAGATCGAATACACGCTACAGCTGCTGCTGGATGCCAGCGCGGCACCGTGCGCGTCGCGCCTGATGCGGCAGTTCGGCGACGCCATCGAACGCGCCGCCCTGCCACGTTTCGAGCTGCTGTCCGGCGCCGGCCATGACGCCATGGCGATGGCTGCCATCACCGATGTCGCCATGCTGTTCACGCGCTGCGGCAATGGCGGTATCAGCCACAATCCGCTGGAAACCATGACGGCCGACGACGCCGACATCGCCGCCCGTGTGCTGCTGGACTTCCTGCGCAACTATCACAGTGATCGCGCTTGAACGGGCGTCCATCGTGCCAGCGCGGCCGCCACCTCCGCGATCACCGGCGCCCAGCCACCGCCCGGCTGCTGGCGGAATAGCCGCATAGTCGGATACCACGGCGTGTCGCCGCGCTCCGCCATCCAGCGCCAGTCGCAGCGATAATCAGGCAGCAGCAGCCAGCAAGGCTTGCCCAGCGCGCCGGCAAGATGCGCCACCGCCGTATCGACGCTGATCACCAGATCCAGATCGGCGATGACCGCTGCGGTCTCCGCAAAATCAGCTAGCTGCGCGCCGATGGCAAGCAGCGACATGCCGCTTGGTGGCTGCAATGCCTCTGCCTCACCAGCGCCCTTCTGCAAGCTGACGAAATGCGCATCGATGGCCGCCAGCGGCGCAAGCGTCATCAACGAAGGCAAGGAGCGGTCGGCGTCATTCTCGAAGTTGGCATTGCCGCGCCACGCCAGGCCGACGCGCAAGCCATGCCGGGGCAGCGCGCCACGCCAATGCTCCGGTTGTGCGCGCAAATACGGCACCTCCGCCGGAATCATCGCTAGGTCTGTGTTGAACAATCCCGCCAAGCGCATGGGCCGCGTCCAGTAGTCCCAATCCTGCGGCAGCTTCTCGCCCAACGCATGGACGCGGTCCACGCCAGGCAGCGACGCAAACAGCCGCTGTAAAGCCGGATGGCAGACCACATCCACGCGCGCCGCGCCACGCCGCTTCAGCAAAGGCACGTAACGCGCAAAGTGGATCATGTCGCCGTGGCCCGCCTCCAGTCCCAGCACGATCGTCTTGCCGGCCAGCGCCTCGCCTTCCCAGAACGGACAATCAAACGACAGCGGAAAATGATCGAACTGCCAGCGCGCGTCCAGCATGCGCCAGCCTTCCTCGAAACGTCCCTGACGCAGCAGCAGGTAACTCAGGTTGAACTGGGTGCGCGCATGTTCCGGCTCCAGCGCCAGCGCTTCGCGGTAGCAAGCCTCGCCCTCCGCCTCGCGATGGGTACACGCCAGCAGCGCGCCCAGCATATTCCAGGCGGACGCCGAATCGGATGCACACTCCACCGCCGTGCGCAGCGCCGTTTCGGATTCGGCAAAGCGCTTCTCCTTCAGCAGCAACGCGCCGAGATTCTGATAGAGCTGCGGGTGATCCGGCATCAGCGCCAGCGCCTGCAGATAATGAAACTCCGCCTCCGCCGCGGCGCCCTGCTGCTCCTTCAGGTATCCAAGGTTGGCGCGCGCCGCCGCATGCCAGGGCTGCAATGCCAGCGCTTGCAGATAACTCGCCTCGGCGCCGGCATGGTCGCCGGCGGCCAGGCGCTCGTTGGCATCTTGATAGGCTTGCTGGGGATCGGTATGCATGCGAAGCAGTATGCACCGGCCCCGCGCGACGGTCAAACGACGCCGGCGCGCTCCAGCATCGCGTGCAACAGAACGTTGCAGCCGGCTTCCAGATGCTCGGATTTTGCATCCTCGATTTCGTTGTGGCTGATGCCGTCCTTGCAAGGCACGAAGATCATGCCGGCGGGCGCCAGGCGGGCGGCGTAGATGGCGTCGTGACCGGCGCCGGAGACCACGTCCATGGTCGAGTAGCCGAGTTTTGCGGTGGCGTTGCGTACCGCGTCCACGCACTCCGGGTGGAACGGGCACGGAGGATAGTAGGAGACGCGCTCGACGGATATCTTCAGGCCGCTTTCGCCGCGCATCTTGTCAATGAAGGCCAGCATCTCTTCATGCATGGTGTTGAGCAGCTCATCGTTCACGTTACGCAGATCGATACTGAATTTGACTTCACCGGGGATGACGTTACGGCTGTTCGGGAACACCTGCACCATGCCGACCGTGCCCCGCCCATACGGTGGATAGCGGTTGGCGATGGCGACGACTTCCTGCATGATTTTTGTGGACACCTGTAGCGCGTCCTTGCGCAGCCCCATCGGCGTCGGGCCGGCGTGGGCTTCCATGCCTGTGACCACGCAGTCGTACCAGGAGAGTCCCATCACGGCCGGTACCACGCCGATCACTTTATCGGCATCTTCCAGAACCGGGCCTTGTTCGATGTGCGTTTCAAAATACGCGCCGATCGGATGGTCACCGGGCACCTGCGTGCCTTTATAGCCGATGCGTTCCAGCTCGTCGCCGACCGACTTGCCATCGACGTCACGCGCGGCATATGCGGTCTCCAGCGAAAAGGCGCCACAGAACACGCCAGAGCCCATCATCACCGGCACGAAGCGCGAGCCTTCCTCGTTGGTCCAGAAGGCCACTTCGATCGGCGCTTCGGTCTTGATGTTCAAATCGTTCAGCGTGCGCACCACTTCCAGGCCGGCCAGCACGCCGTAGTTGCCATCGAACTTGCCGCCGGTCGGCTGGGTGTCGATATGGCTGCCGGTCATTACCGGCGGCAGTGCGTTGTTGGTGCCGTCGCGGCGCATGAAGACGTTGCCGATCTGGTCAATAGTGACCGACATGCCGGCCTGCTTGCCCCAGCCGACTACCAGGTCGCGGCCTTGTTTATCCAGGTCGGTCAGCGCCAGGCGCTTGACGCCGCCCTTTTCCGTCGCGCCGATCTTCGCCAGTTCCATCAAAGACGCCCACAGGCGCTCACCATTAATTTTCATTACTCGACTCCCTGACGTGCCGACGTGGCCTTGAACGCCGGACGATTGATATAGCGGCCCGCGCCCTCCACGGCCATCAGCACGCCACGATGGAACACGACGTTACCGGCGGAGAGCGTGGTGCTCGGAATGCCACGCACGGTGCGGCCTTCAAACACGTTGAAGCCGCCCTTGGCAAACTGCGTCAGCGCGGAGATGGTGCGCGTGCCTTCCGGGTCCCATATCACCACATCCGCATCCGCACCCGGCGCGATCACGCCCTTGCGCGGATACATATTGAAGATCTGCGCCGTATTGGTGGAGGTGACCTTGACGAATTCCGAAGGCGTCAGCATGCCGGTATTGACGCCCGCGTCCCAGATCACCGACATGCGGTCTTCCACGCCGCCGCAGCCGTTCGGAATCTTCGTAAAGTCATCCTTGCCCATCGCCTTCTGCTCGGCGCAGAAGGTGCAGTGGTCGGTCGCTGTGGTATGCAGATTCCCGCCTTGCAGCCCTTGCCAAAGCGCTTTCTGATGATGCTTGCCGCGGAACGGAGGGCTCATCACATGGCCCGCCGCGAACTCCAGGTCATCGCTCTGGTACACGCTGTCGTCAATCACCAGATGGCCGGCCAGCGCCTCGCCATACACCCGTTGACCGTGCGCGCGTGCCCGCGTGATCGCCTCCAGCGACTCGGCGCAGGACACATGCACGATGTAGATCGGCGTATTCATCACATTGGCGATGGCGATGGCGCGGTTGGCCGCTTCCGCCTCCACCTCCGGAGGACGCGACAGCGGGTGCGAACTCGGTCCGGTGAGCCCGCGTTTCAGCAAATCCTGCTGCAACTGATAAACCAATTCGCCATTCTCGGCGTGCACGGTCGGCATCGCCCCCAGTTCCAGGCAGCGACGGAAGCTCTTCACCAGCGTTTCGTCGTCGGCCATGATGGCGTTCTTGTAGGCCATGAAGTGCTTGAAGCTGTTGACGCCATGGTCCTTCACCAGAATACCCATATCGCGGTGCACCGTCTCGTCCCACCAGGTAATCGCCACGTGGAAGGTGTAGTCGCCGGCCGACTTCTTCGCCCACTCGCGCCACTGCTGGTACGCTTCGATCAGGTTCTGCTTCGGCGACGGAATCACGAAGTCGATGATGGTGGTGGTGCCGCCAGCCAGACCGGCGGCGGTGCCGGTGTAGAAATCATCCTGCGTCACCGTGCCCATGAACGGCAGGTTCATGTGCGTGTGCGGATCGATCCCGCCCGGCATCACATACTGGCCGCCGGCGTCGATCACCTTGGCGCCGGCCGGCGCCTCAAGGTTTTCGCCGACTGCGATAATCTTGTCGCCGTCGCACAGCACATCGGCGCGGAAGGCGCGGTCGGCGTTGACGACAGTGCCGCCACGGATGATAGTCTTCATAAGCGTCTCCTTATGGGTGAGCCGGCGCGCGAACTGCGGGCACCGTCTTCCCTTTCATCAAAACACCGTACACCACGGCCGAAATGGCGATGCCAACGAACCATGCGTAGGTATAAATCGTTTTAAACATGCCCGACACCTCGGGGAAGGATGCCGGGAAAGCCGCGTTGAGGAAGCCCGGAATATTCGGCACCACGCCGATCACAAAGGCCACCAGTGCCGCCGTATTCCAGCCTTTTCCATACGAATACTGACCGTCTTCGCGATACAGATCGCCGACGTTGAGCTGCGTCTTGCGCACCAGGTAGTAGTCGACAATCAGCACGCCGGCGATAGGTCCCAGCAACGCCGAGTAGCCAATCAGCCAGGTGAAGATGTAGCCTTGCGTGGATTCGAGTATCTTCCACGGCATCATCAGGATAGCGATGGCGGCGGTGATGTAGCCACCGGTCTTGTAGGTGATGGTCTTCGGCGACAGCGCCGAAAAATCATACGCCGGGCCGACCAGGTTGGCGGCCAGATTCACCGACACTGTATCGATCAGCAGGATCACCAGCGCCACCAGCACCGCCACGCCGGTCATGCGGCTCGCCAGATCAACCGGGTCCCAGATCGCCTTGCCATACAAAACCACCGTGGCCGAGGTCACGATCACCGCCATCGCCGCCAGCAGGCCCATAGGCAGAGGCAGGCCGACGGTCTGGCCGATCACCTGGTCGCGCTGCGTTTTGGCGAAGCGGGTAAAATCCGGAATGTTCAGCGCCAGCGTGGCCCAGAAGCCCACCATCGCCGTCAGCGATGGCCAGAATACGGACCAGAACTGGCCGGCCCTCTTGCCTCCTTCGACAAACTGCGAGCGCGCCGACAGCAGATCGCCGAAACCGCCCGCTTTGCTATGCACCCAGCCAAGCAGCACAAAGCAGATGGCGATCTTCAACGGCGCGGTGTAGGTCTCCAGCTTGCGGATCGACTCCATGCCGTGCACGATGTAGTAAAACTGGATCGCCCAGAAAGCCAGGAAGCAAAGCAGCTGGCCGCCATTGATGCCGAGGCCCGCGATCTTGCCGCCGCCGATATCGCCGCCCATCATCACGCTTAACAACGTATAAATCATCTGGCCGCCAAACCACGTCTGGATGCCATACCAGCCGCAGGCCACGATGGCCCGCATCAGCGCCGGCAGCTTGGCGCCCGACGTGCCGAACGACGCGCGCGCCAGCACCGCATACGGAATGCCGTACTTGGTGCCGGCATGGCCGATCAACAGCATCGGCAGCAGCACGATCGCATTGGCCAGGAACACCGTCAGCACCGCCTGATAACCCGACATGCCGCCTTCGATCAGGCTTGCGGACAAGGTGTACGCCGGTATGCACATCACCATGCCCACCCACAGCGCGGAGAAGTGATACCAGCGCCAGGTGCGCTGTGCCGCCGTGGTCGGCGCAAGGTCTTCGTTCCACAACTGCGTGCTGCCAGAGGATTCATGGCTCAAGGCATACTCCCAAAAGGTTGAGTGATTCCTTCAATGCTGCAATTTTCGTACCTATGCCACCTGCCCGGCCGCCACCTTCTCCGCGCGCGGATTGCGCGGGTCCTGCGTCCAGTTCATATAAGGCTTGCCGGTATCCTGCGGCACCATCGTAATGCAGCCCTGCACCGGACAGGTGATCTCGCACAGATTACACCCAACGCACTCCTCTTGGTTGACTTCATAGGTACGCGTGCCTGTCGCCGCATCGACCAGTTGATTGATCGACTGGTGCGACGTGTCCTCGCAAGCGACGTAGCAGCGGCCGCACTTGATGCAGTCGTCCTGGTTGATCTGCGCGATCACCTTGTAATTCATGTTCAGGTATTTCCAGTCGGTCGTATTGGGCACGGCCTTGCCCGAGAATTCCGCGATGCTCTGGTAGCCTTTCTGGTCCATCCAGCGCGACAGGCCATCCTTCATCTCTTCAACGATGCGGAAACCATGCAGCATCGCCGCCGTGCAGACCTGCACGCAGCCGGAACCCAGCGCGATGAACTCCGCCGCATCGCGCCAGTTGCCGATGCCGCCGATGCCGGAAATCGGCAACCCAGCCGTCAACGGATCGCGCGCGATCTCGGCCACCATGTTCAGCGCAATCGGCTTCACCGCCGAACCGCAGTAGCCGCCGTGCGTGCTGGCGCCGCCGACAATCGGAAAGGCCACCATCTGGTCCAGGTCCAGGTGCGTGATGGAGTTGATGGTATTGATCAGCGAGACCGCATCCGCGCCGCCCGCCTTGGCCGCGCGGGCCGGCGCGCGCACATCGGTGATGTTCGGCGTCAGCTTGACGATCACGGGCAGCCTGGTGTGCTGCTTGCACCAGCGCGTGACCATCTCCACGTATTCGGGCACCTGCCCCACCGCCGCGCCCATGCCGCGTTCGGGCATGCCGTGCGGGCAGCCGAAATTGAGCTCGATACCATCGGCGCCGGTGGCCTCCACCTGCGGCAGGATATCGGCCCACAGGCGCTCCTCGCACGGCAGCATCAGCGAGACGATGATCACGCGGTCCGGCCAGTCCTTCTTCACCTGCGTAATCTCCTGCAGGTTCAGCTCCAGCGAACGATCGGTAATCAGCTCGATGTTATTGAAGCCGAGGACTTCGCGGTTCTTGCCGTAATGCGCCGAATAGCGCGACGACACGTTGACGGCGGCGGGGTCCTCACCCAGTGTTTTCCATACCACGCCGCCCCAACCGGCCTCAAATGCGCGCACCACGTTGTAGGCCTTGTCCGTCGGCGGCGCGGAGGCCAGCCAGAACGGATTGATGGATTTGATGCCGCAGAATTCTATGCTCAGATCAGCCATTATGCAGCCTCCTTCAGACCATTGATGTCGTGATGAATGGCGTGTGCCGCCAGCTTGCCGTGTTGAACCGCCTGCACGGTCAGGTCTTGTCCCGGCGCCACGCAATCGCCGCCGGCGTAAATGCGCGGCAGGAAGGTGCGGAACTGCGGATCGACATGGATCTTGTCGCCATCGCGTTTCAGGGTTGTCGCCAGCGGGTCGCTGATGCTGGTCTCCTCCAGGCCCTGGCCGATGGCCTTGAAGATGGCGTCGGCGGCGATGTCAAACGTTTCGCCGGTGCCGGCCAGTCGGCCGTTGACCAGCGCGGTCTTCTCGAAGCGCATGCCTTGCACGCGTCCGTCCGCATCCAGCAGCACCTGTTGCGGCTGCGCCCAGGTGCGCATGCGAACCTGATTCTCCTTGGCGATATGCTGTTCGTGTTCGGTGGCGCTCATGGCCTCGAAGCCGCGACGGTAGACCAGCGTGACGTCATCCGCGCCAAGGCGCTGGATCTGCACCGCCATGTCGATGGCGGTGTTGCCGGCGCCGATGACGATGGCGCGCGCCGGTACCGGCAACTTGCTCAGATCATCCGCCTGGCGCAGCGCGGCGATGTAGTCCACTGCGGCGAGCAGCCCTGGCGCATCCTCGCCGGTCAGGCCGATCTGCTTGCTGGCGCCGAGGCCGAGGCCGAGGAACACCGCGTCGTAATTGGTATGCAGGTCGCGCAGTTGCAGGTTCACGCCCAGCGTCTGGCCATGCTTGATGCTGATGCCGCCGATCTGCAACAGGAAATCAACTTCCTTCTGTGCGAAGTTGTCGGTCAGCTTGTACTTGGCGATGCCGTATTCATTGAGGCCGCCGGATTTCTCCTTCGCTTCGTAGATCACCACCTCATTGCCCAGCATCGCCAGCCGGTGCGCGCACGACAGGCCCGCAGGGCCGGCGCCGACCACGGCGATCTTCTTGCCGGTCGATGGGCCGCGTTTGAACGGGTGCTCTTCCAGCTTCATGTTGTCGATGGCATAGCGCTGCAACAGGCCGATTTTCACCGGCTGCCCTTCGGCGTCGTGATTGCGCACGCAGGCGTCCTCGCACAGGATTTCGGTGGGACAGACGCGCGAGCAACTGCCACCGAGGATGTTCTGTTTGAGGATGCCGACGGCGGCGCCGTTGATATTCTCGTCGTGGATATTGCGGATAAAGCTGGCCACGTCGATGTCCGACGGGCAGATGCGGGTGCATGGCGCATCGTAGCAATACAGGCAGCGCGAGGCTTCGATGGCGGCTTGGCGCGCGTTGAGCGCCGGCGCGAGGTCGGTGAAGTGTTTCGCCAGGGAGTCATTGGACTCCTTCGACGTGGGCATATAACTGAGCGATTCGATCATGATCTTTTCCTGGCGTCTGCTGAGATAACCGTCATTCCCGCGAAGGCGGGAATCCATGACAACGGGGCGCTTACTTCATTTGAGGGAATGCAAATTCTGCGCCAGCGCTGGCGGTATTCGGCCAGCGCTGCATCACCGCCTTGTGACGCGTGTAGAAGCGCACGCCTTCCGGACCATAGGCGTGATGATCGCCGAACAGGCTACGCTTCCAACCACCGAAACTGTTGAACGCCATCGGCACCGGCAGCGGCACATTCACACCCACCATGCCGACCTGAATCTGCCGCACAAATTCGCGCGCCACGCCGCCGTCGCGCGTGTAGATCGCCACGCCATTGCCATACTCATTGCGATTGATCAGCTCCACCGCGCTGCCCACGTCCGGCGCACGCAGCATGCATAGCACAGGGCCGAAAATCTCTTCTTTGTAGATCGTCATCTCCGGCGTAACGTGATCGAACAACGTACCGCCGATGAAGAAGCCGTTCTCGTGTCCAGGCACTTTGTAATCACGTCCATCGACCACCAGTTTCGCGCCCTGCGCCACACCCTCGCCGATCAAGCGCTCTATACGCTGCTTGGCCGCGCTGGTGACAACGGGCCCCATCTCGGCCTCCGGCGCCATGCCTTCGCGCACTTTGAGTGCGGCGGTGCGTTTTGCCAGTGCATCGACAATCTTGTCGCCCGCCTCGCCGACCGCAACCACCACCGAAATCGCCATGCAGCGTTCACCGGCCGAGCCGAATGCGGCGCCCATCAAGGCGTCGACCGTCATCTCCATATCCGCATCCGGCATCACCACCATATGGTTCTTGGCGCCACCCAATGCCTGCACGCGCTTGCCCGCAGCGCAGCCGCGCGCGTAGATGTATTCCGCGATCGGCGTCGAGCCGACAAAGCTGATCGCCTGCACCACCGGATGATCGAGCAGCGCATCGACCGTCACCTTGTCGCCCTGCACAACATTAAACACGCCGTCCGGCAGGCCGGCGTCCTTCAGCAGGCGCGCATGCAGCAGCGACGCCGATGGATCGCGCTCGGAAGGCTTGAGCACAAAGGTGTTACCGCAGGCCAGCGCCACCGGGAACATCCACATCGGCACCATCACCGGGAAGTTGAACGGCGTGATGCCGGCCACCACGCCGAGCGCCTGGCGCATCGACCAGGCGTCGATGCCGCGTGAAATCTGGTCGGTGAATTCGCCTTTCAACATCTGCGGAATGCCGACCGCGAACTCCACCATCTCGATGCCGCGGGCCACCTCGCCCTGGGCGTCGGAGAAGGTCTTGCCATGTTCACGGGTGATCATCGCCGCGAATTCGTCGACGTGCTGCTGGCACAGTTGCAGGTACTTGAACAGCACGCGCGCGCGCGTCAGCGGCGGCGTTGCGGCCCACGATGGAAATGCCTTCTCGGCCGCGCGCACGGCGGCATCCACTTCCTCCACCGTGCCCAGCGCCACGCGAGCGACCGGTTCGCCCAGCGCGGGATTGAATACGTCCGCATGGCGGCCGCTTTGCGTATCGACGTTGGCGCCGTTGATGTAATGGGTGATGGTATTCATGATGCTCTTTCAAGATGTGCGGCTTGGGATGGGTTTTGAACGACGGCGGTTAGTCCAGGTTCTTGAGGACTTCCGCCAGCTTGCCGAACAATTCGTCGATGTGTTTTTTCTCCAGCACCAGCGGCGGCGACAGCGCGATGATGTCGCCGGTGGTGCGGATCAAAATGCCGTCCTCAAACGCTTTCTTGAACGCGGTGAAGGCGCGCACACCCGGCTTGCCGGCAATCGGCGCCAGCTCGATACCGGCGATCAGGCCAATGGTGCGGATGTCGATCACGTGCGGCAGGCCTTTCAGCGAATGCACCGCGTCGGCCCAGTACTCGGCCATGCCGGCCGCGTGTTCGAGGATGTTCTGTTCCTTGAACACTTCCAGCGTCGCCAGCGACGCCGCGCAGGCCACCGGATGGCCGGAATAGGTATAACCGTGGAACAGTTCAATCCCCGCCGGCGCCTCCATGAAGGCGTCGTGGATGAACTGCTTGCTGAACACCGCACCCATCGGAATGGTACCGTTGGTGAGGCCCTTGGCAGTGGTCATCATGTCCGGCTCAACGCCGAAGTAGTCGCCGGCGAATGGCGTGGTCAGTCGGCCAAAGCCGGTGATCACCTCGTCGAAGATCAGCAGGATGCCATGCTTGGTGCACAGCTCGCGCAAGCGCTTCAGATAGCCCTTCGGCGGAATCAGCACGCCGGTCGATCCGGCCACCGGCTCGACGATCACGGCGGCGATGGTCGATGCGTCATGCAGCGCGACGATGCGCTCCAGTTCATCGGCCAGGTTGGCGCCGTGTTCCGGCTCGCCGCGCGTGTAGGCGTTCAGCTCCAGATTATGCGTGTGCGGCAGATGATCGACGCCCGGCAGCATCACGCCATACGGCTTGCGGTTGCCGGCGATGCCGCCGACCGCAATGCCGCCGAAACCCACGCCGTGATAACCGCGTTCGCGGCCGATGAAGCGCGTGCGGCTCGCGTCGCCGCGCGCCTTGTGATACGCCAGCGCGATCTTCAGCGCGGTATCCACCGCTTCCGAACCGGAGTTGGTGTAGAACACATGGCCGTAGCGATGGTTGGTGTATTCCATCAGACGCTCGGCCAGATCGAAGGCGGCCGGGTGGCCCATCTGGAAGGTCGGCGCGAAATCGAGCTGGCCGACCATCTCGCGCACGGCGGCGACGATCTTCGGCTGCGCGTGGCCGCACGGCACGCACCACAAGCCGGCAGTGCCATCGAGGATGCTGCGGCCGTCGACATCCTTGTAGTACATGCCTTCGGCCGACACCAGCAGGCGCGGATGGGCTTTGAAATCGCGGTTGTTCGTGAAGGGCATCCAGAAGGACGCCATCGATTCGGGTCTGGACTCGTTCATGCACCTCTCCTGTGAAACAACTTTCTTCGGATTTTTTTGACAGCTGTAAAAAAATTTACCAGTTGGCAAAATGATGATGCAATAATAGACAGCAGGATCACTGTGGCACAGATACACAATTAATCAAACTGTCCAACCGTACTGGCGTCAAAAACACTACAGTTTCACTTTTGCTGCGTGGAGTCAAGGATGGAAGCAATGCGTGCTGTGCTCGATCAAACCGGCTGGCCGGTGGTCGCCATCGAGCGGCGCCAGAAAGGCAGCCTGGTCGAGCAGATCGTCGCCGCCGTCAGCGCCCTGGTGGCCAGCAAAGAGTTGCGTATAGGCACCAAGATGCCCTCGGTGCGGCAATTCGCCAAGTGTAATGGCGTCAGCACCTTTACAGTTGTCGAGGCCTACGACCGCCTGGTGACGCTGGGCCTGCTTTCCTCGCGGCGCGGCTCGGGCTATTTCGTCGCCCGCCAGGACTTGCCGGCGACGCTGCTGGCGACCGCCCAGCCCGCCACGCCCAGCGCCCCGCCGGCGGCCATCGACGCGCTGACCGCCGAGCTGTATTCCGGCATGTCCGAGGCGCTGCCGGTGGGCGCCGGCTGGCTGCCGCCCGAGTGGTATGGCGAGGACACCATCCTCGACGCCGTGCGCCAGGCGATGCGCATCCCCGCCGCGCGGCTGCGCGGCTACGGCCACCCGCTCGGCTTCCCGACGCTGCGCCAGCACATGGCGGCCACGCTGAGCGAGGAGCTGTATCCGGTGGAAGCCGAACAAATCCTGCTGACGCACGGCGCCACGCACGCCTTCGACCTGATACTGCGCACGCTCACCAAGCCGGGCGACACGGTGCTCGTCGAAGATCCCGGTTACAGCAACCTGCTGTCGCTGATCCGCCATCACGGCTGCGTGGCGGTCGGCATTCCGCGCGACGAGCATGGGCTGGATCTGGACGCGCTGGCGCAACAGGCGGCGCTGGCGCAGCCCAAGCTCATGTTCGTCAACACGGTGCTGCAAAATCCGCTCGGCACCTCGCTGACGGTGGCGCAGGCGCACCGCCTGCTGGCGCTCGCCGAGCAGTTCGACTTCTGGCTGGTGGAGGACGACATCTACCGCGAACTGGCGCCGCGCGGCGAGGCGTCGCTGGCGGCGATGGATGGCTTGCGGCGCGTGATCCGCGTCGGCAGCTTCTCGAAGACGCTGTCGCCGGTGCTGCGGGTCGGCTCGATCAGCGCCTCGTCGTCGCTGCTGCCCGAACTGCTGCGGGTGAAGATGCTGGCCGGCCTGACCACCTCCGAAATCAACGAGCGCGCCGTCTACCACGCCATCACCGCCCGCCCCTACCGGCGCATGGTGGACAAGCTGGTGACGCAGCTCGACGCCGGCCGCGAACGCGCCATGGCCAGCCTGCGCGAGGCCGGCATGACGCTGCTGGCGCGCCCGCGCGGCGGCATGTTCGTCAGCGCCGGCTGGCACGACGCGCCCTCGCCGGCGTGGAACGGCAAGGTCATCGCCGACCTCGCGCTGAAGCACGGCATTTTGCTGTCGCCGTGCGACTTCTTCATGCTGCGCGCGCCGGAGGCGATCTGGTTCCGCTTCAACGTCGCCTACGCCGACCATCCGCAACTGCTCAACTTCCTGAGACTACTATGCCGACCGTAAAAATCAACCGTCGCCTGCTCAACCGCGACAAGCTGGAAGCCGGCATCACCACCGAGGCGGTGCGCGTGTTTGCCGAATGCGGCTACGAAGGCACGTCGATCGCCACGGTGGCGGACAAGGCCGGCCTGTCGAAGCAGAACCTGATGTACTACTTCCCCACCAAGCAGGCGCTGTACCAGCGCGTGCTGGACGAAGTGCTGGACGACTGGCTGGCGCGCATGGAAAGCCTGGCGGCGGCCGAACAGGACCCGCGCGACGTGCTGCGCGCCTACGTGCAGGCCAAGCTGCGCTTCTCGCGCGAGAATCCGTGGGCCTCGCGCGTCTACGCGATGGAAGTGATCAGCGGCGCGCCGCTGTACGGCGGCCAGATCCAGACCCGCGTGGTGCCGCTGGTGCGCAAGGACATCGAGGTCTTCGAACGCTGGATCAGCGAGGGCAAGATGGCGCCGCTCAACGCCACGCATCTGCTGTTCGCGATCTGGGCGATGACACAGTCCTATGCCGACTTCTCGGCCCAGATGGCGCTGGTCCTGAACCGCAAACAGCTGACCGACAAAGACTTCGACGATGCCGAAAAACTCATCGTCGACATGGTGCTGGCGGTGATCAGCGTGCCACCGGCCGCCGCCGCTTAGCGCCCATATCACCAGGAACATCCGATGCCGCCAGTATTCACGCCAACCGCCGTTGCGAAATCGGCTACATTCTCGGCCGCCCGCACTGGGGCCGGGGTTACATGCGGGAAGCCACGCGCGCGCTGCTCGACTACGCCTTCGGCACGCTGCAACTATCGCGGCTGGAAGCTGATATCCATCCAGACAACATTACCTCCGAGCGACTGTTGCAAGGCCTGCATTTTCAGCGCGAGGGCCGGCTGCGGGCGCGCTGGATCGTCGGTGACGAGGTGTCGGACAGCGTCATCTACGGGCTGCTGCGCCGCGACTGGGACGCCGCCGTTCATCCCGCGCAATAGCGGCCCAGCCCTGTAAAATGGCAGTTGATCGGAATCCGCCCCGGCCGCGCCGGTCGCTTTGCTACAGTGTCTCCATCGCCCAACCTTTCATGGAGCAACAAATGACCAAAGTTACCGCCTTGTTCGACGAAATCTTCCAGGCCTTCACCCGCGCGCTGCGCTACGGCGTGCGCCTGATCGGCGGCATGTCGCCAGCGGCCTTGCTGGGGGCGGCGCTGGTGCTGGCCCTGATCTGCGCCGTGTTGCCGCTGGCGCTGACGTTGTTCGTCGTGTTCCTGCTGGTGAAGCTGGCCTTTGGCGCCAGCGTGCTGGCCCGCCGCCCACGCTACACCACCTACAAGGACGTTGAATGAAAAGGACAAAGCTGGCCACGGCCGGCTTGCTGGACATTGTCCGCGAGGTCGGCGAAACCGCCGTCAGCGTCTGGTGGCATTTTTTCGACTGGCTGGCGCAGGTCGAGTGGCGCAAGCTGCTCATCATCTGGCTGCTGTTCCTGATCCTGTCGGCGTCGCTGTTCCACATCAACGAGCAGATCTGGGGCTTCGTGCTGGCCTCGTTCGGCCTCAAGGTGCTGGCCGGCGGCAAGCGCAAGGCCGAGCTGGAAGCGCGCAACGCCGAGACCCACGCCGATGAGGAAAGCATCGAACGGCGCGTGGTCGAGGCGCGCATGGCCGCCCTGCAGGCGCAGGTCGAGCCGCATTTTCTGTTCAACACCCTGGCGCTGATCGGCCAGTTGATCGAGACCGATCCGCCGCAAGCGGCACGCATCCACCAGAACCTGATCGACTACCTGCGCGCCACGCTGCCGCAGATGCGCGCCAAGGGCACCGGCACGCTGGGCCGGCAAATCGAGATGTCGCGCGCCTACCTGGCCATCATGCAGGCGCGCATGCGCGCGCGGCTGGCGGTGTCGATCGACGTGCCGGCGGAAATGCTGAGCGCCACCTTCCCGGTGATGATGCTGCAGATCCTGATCGAAAACGCCATCAAGCACGGGCTGGAACCGAAGATCGACGGCGGCCGCATCGACATCCGCGCCGCCGTGGATGGCCAGATGCTGCAGGTGGACGTGATCGACGACGGCGTCGGTTTCAATCCCTTCTCCAGTGACGGCCTCGGCCTGGCCAATGTGCGCGAGCGGCTGCGCATCCAGTACGGCAACCGCGCGCAACTGGTGATCGAAGCGCCGCTGAACGGCGGCACCCGCGCCAGCATCCGCGTGCCGTATGCACCAGATATTTTTGCCGGGAGCGCCAAATGAGCCGCCCTACCGCTGTCATCGCCGATGACGAGGAAGGCATGCGCCAGCAGCTGCGCAGCCGCCTGCAAGAAGCCTGGCCGGAGCTCGACATCGTGGCCGAGGCGGCCAACGGCATCGAGGCCGTGGCGCTGGCAGGCCAGCATCAGCCGGACGTGGTGTTCCTCGACATCCGCATGCCCGGCCTGTCCGGCATCGAGGCCGCGCGCATGCTGTTCAACCGCTGCCACCTGGTGTTCGTCACCGCCTACGACCAGTATGCGATCGAAGCGTTCGAGCAGGGCGCGCTGGACTACCTGCTCAAACCGGTCGGCGGCGAGCGGCTGAAGACCGCCTGCGGACGGCTGCAAGCGCGCATCGGCAAACAGCCCTCCAATATCGAACGGCAACTGACCCAGCTGCTGTCGCACCACAACAAGCTGGCGCCGAAGCAGGACTACCTGCGCTGGATCCAGGCGGTGGTGGGCGCCAACCTGCGCATGATCTCGACGCGCGAAGTATTGTTCTTCCAGGCCGACGAAAAGTACACGCGCGTGCAGACCGAGCAGTCTGAAGTGCTGATCCGCAAGACCTTGAAGGAGCTGGCGGATGAGCTGGACCCGAACGAATTCTGGCGCATCCACCGCTCGACATTGGTGCGCGTGGACGCCATCCAGGAGGTCACGCGCGACCTGCGCGGGCGGCAGATGGTGCGTGTTCGCAACCATGGAGAATTGTTGGAAGTAAGCCGCGGCCACACACATTTATTCCAGCAAATGTAACGTGCGGTGAAGGCCATCGGCGTATACTGACCCTCTGCTTCCAAGGGAGGGAACGATGTCCAGCATACCCAAGCAAACCTTATGTGGCGTGATCCCGTGCCTGCGCTACCGCGACGCCCCGGCGGCCATCGACTGGCTGCGCGACACGCTCGGCTTCACCGTACAGTTCGTGGTGCCGGATGCGGACGGCAGCATCGCCCACGCCCAGCTCACCTTCGGCCACAGCATGATCATGCTCGGCTCCGCCTTCGACACCGACTACGGCCGGTTGCTGAAGCAGCCCGCCGACACCGGCGGCTTCGTCACCCAGAGCGCCTATCTGGTCGTGAACAACGCCGACCTGGTATATGGCCGCGTACTGGAAGCCGGCGGCAAAATCCTGCTCGACATCAAGGACGAAGATTACGGCGGCCGCGGCTTCACCTGCGCCGATCCAGAGGGTCACGTGTGGAGTATCGGGACCTACGATCCCTATGCGGAGAGCGCGGCAACCAGCGCGGCATCGGCCACCTGAACCGGGCGGATGCGGATGATGTTGCGGTAGAGCGGCGGCATGGCGGCGCACAGTGCGGCCAGTTCGGCATCCGGCAGCGCGGGTAGCACGTATTGCAGCTGCGCGGGATTCTGCAGTGGCAGCGGGCCTTCCATGGTGGAGCCGTAGGCGCCCAGATTCATGTAGCTGATGGCGCTGGCGTCCGGACCTTGGGCGAACACAAAGGTGCCCTCTTTCGGATGGCCGAGATAGCGGCGAATGTCATCCTGCTGCGCGCTTGTGGCGCCGTGCAGCAGCTTGTAGCGCAGTTGCGCGTAGGCGCGCGTGGTTTCCATGAAGGCGCTGCGGATGCCTGATTGCGTCATCCGGCCCGGCATGCATAGCAGCAGGTTGCCGAAGGAGTCCAGCAGCGCCACCGCGTCACCCGTGCCGCCATGTTCTCGGTCGCGCGCCATCGCTTGCAGCAGGAATGGCGCAAGTCCGGCATCCGGCGCGTGCGATTGGCAGCGATAGGTCAAGGCGTCCGGGTACTGCTGCTTCAGCGCGCGCACGATGGCGTGGTCAGCTGGCAGCGTGGCGGGATCTTTCAGCAGTTCCTGCGGATGGTCCGCGCTGAACATGCCGATCACTTCGGCCGACGTGGCCTCGAACACCAGTGAGCACAAGGCTTGCGTCGGTTCGGCGATGGTTTTCCCGATGAAGAACGATTTCGGCGCGGCGCCACTGGCGGCGCGCGCGTACAGCGACGCCCCGAGAATGGCCGGGTAGCTGAAGCTGTCGCCGGCCTGTTCGCGCAACGCCGCGGGCAGCGCGGTGAAGCTGGCGCTGTTGTCGTAGTTGATGCCGGACTCCTTGTCCGGCGCGGCCACCACCACCTTAAAGCCGCCGGCCAAAATCGCGCCGCTGCACATGCAGCATGGATCGAGCGAGGTGACGATGGTGATGTCCTGCGGCGGCGGCAGATCGCGGCCCTTTGCGCGTTCGGCGTAGTACCAGTCGATCAACTGGCGTTCGCCGTGCGCGGTCGGATCGAAGATCAAGCCGTCCTTGACGACGTTGTTGTGCAGCGATTGCAGCACGTTGCCATACTGGTCGAGCATCAAACCACCGACGCCGAAAGTGCCTTGCGTGCGCGCGGCGATGGCTTCCGAGGCGGCGATGGCGACCGCCGCCTGCACATCAATCGTCTTCTTAAGCGCCATTACTTCTTCTTGAGGTCTTGGCCGCCGAAGGCATTCGGCAGTTGCTCGGCCGCCGTGGTCTCGAAGATGTCGCCTTTGAGGTTGGTCAGCAGGACTGGCAGCTCGTTACCGCCCAGTTCCAGGATCACCTGGCGGCAGGCGCCGCATGGCGCGATCGGGCCATCGGTTTCGCCGATGACCACCAGTTGCTGGAAGTCGCCTTGCTTGTAGCCGTGGGCGAAGGCGCTGAAGAACGCGGTGCGCTCGGCGCAGTTGCACAGGCCATAAGAGGCGTTTTCCACGTTACAGCCGTGGAAGACTTTACCGTCGCTGGTCAGCAGCGCGGCGCCGACCTTGAAGTTGGAGTATGGCGTGTAAGCCTTCAACCGCGCGGCGGCGGCTTCGGCGATCAGTTCTTGTTTGTTCATGGACGGATGGTACGGTAGATGACAGGGTTGGCAGCAGGCGCTGCGTCGGCGATCCGGTAGGCCGCCTGGATTTCGCGGATGGCTTGCTCGGCCGCTTCCCGCGTGCGCGCGTGGACCATCGCCAGCGGCTGGCCGGCTTCCACTTTATCTCCCAGTCCCGCCAGATCGGTCAGACCAACGGCGAAGTCGATCGGATCGGCGGCGCGGCGACGGCCGCCGCCCAGCGACACCACGGCCAGGCCGATTTCGCGGCAGTTGACCGACGCGGCGTAGCCCGAAGTCAGCGCCGGCGCCGGCACGATGACCGGCGAGCGTTCCAGATACTTGTCCGGATTGTCCATCAGGTCCGCCGGGCCGCCCAGCGCCGCCACCATGCGCGCAAAGCGCTCGGCCGCTTCGCCGCTGTCCAGCGACGCCTGCAGCTTGGCGCGCGCTTCCTCTTCGGTCGCCGCCAGTTTGCCCAGCACCAGCATCTCGGCACACAGCGCCATGGTCACTTCGTGCAACCGCGCGGGACGCGATTTGCCGGTCAGGTAATCGATCGCGCCGCGCACTTCCACGGCGTTGCCGGCGTATGGCGCCAGTGATTCGTTCATGTCGGTCAGGATGGCGGAAGTCATCATGCCCGCGCCGTTGCCGACTTTGACGATGCTCTCGGCCAGCTCCACCGATTTGTCGTAGGACGGCATGAAGGCGCCGCTGCCCACTTTCACGTCCATCGCCAGCGCGTCCAGGCCGGCCGACAGTTTCTTCGACAGGATGGAGCCGGTGATCATCGCCACCGATTCCACCGTCGCGGTCACATCGCGCACGCCGTAGAAGATTTTGTCCGATGGCGCCAGCGAGGACGTCTGGCCGATGATGGCGACGCCGACTTCTTTCACCACTTTACGGAACAGGGCATTGTCCGGCACCGTGGTATAGCCGGGGATGGAGTCGAATTTGTCCAGCGTGCCGCCGGTATGGCCCAGGCCACGGCCGGAGATCATCGGCACATAGCCGCCGCAGGCCGCGACCATGGGGCCGAGCAGCAGCGAGACGACGTCGCCCACGCCGCCGGTGGAGTGCTTGTCGACCACCGGGCCGTTCAGGTTGAGCGAGCGCCAGTCCAGCACTTCGCCGGAGTCGCGCATGGCCAGCGTGAAGGCCACGCGTTCGTCCATGGTCATGTCGTTGAAGTAGACCGCCATCGCCAGCGCGGCGATCTGGCTTTCGGTCACGCGGCCGGATGTAATGCCGCCGACGAAGAATTGGATTTCTTCGGCGGACAGTACGCCGCCGTCACGCTTTTTGCGGATGATCTCTTGGGGTAGATAGGACATGAATTCTCCCGTAATTCAAAACGCGTCATTCCGGCGTAAGCCGGAATGACCGGGGTGGGGTTAGACGCCGTAGGGAATCCAGATGTTTTTCACTTGCGAGGCGTGCGCCAGTACCGCGCGGCCGCCCGCTTGCGCGGTGCTGTACCAGTCGCGGCCTTTGGCGCCGCCCACCCAGGTACGCTTCAGCGTCGATGCCGACAGGCGCTCCACTTCCGCGCAGCCTTCGGCCGAACCGTCATGACGCCACACCGCATCGATATCGCCATGCGTCGCCAGCGTGCGCGCCAGCTCATCGGCCGAACCGGTGATGATGTTGACCACACCGGCCGGCAGGTCCGACGTATCGAACACCTGATACAGATCGGTGGCGGACAACGGATGCGCTTCCGACGGCACCACCACCACGCGGTTACCCAGCGCGATGGCCGGCGCCACCAGCGAGATGAAGCCCAGTAGCGGCGCCTCGTTCGGGCACACGATGCCGATCACGCCCAGCGGCTCGTTCAGCGCCACGGTAATGCCGTGCATCGGCGGCTGATGGGCCAGACCGTCGTACTTGTCGGCCCACGCGGCGTAGTAGAACAGACGCTCGATCGACGCCAGCACTTCCTTCTCGGCGTTTTTGCTACTGGTCATGGCGGCGATGCGGGCGGCGAATTCCTCGCCGCGCGCGGCCAGGTTTTCAGCGATGTAGTACAGCACCTGCGCGCGATTGTGCGCGGTGGCCTTGGTCCAGCCGGTGGCCTTGTGCGCCGCTTCCACCGCGTTGCGGATGTCCTTGCGGCTGCCCTCGCCCACTTCGGCGATGAACTCACCGTCGGCGCCGTGAATCGCGCGGCTGTAGGCGCCATCAGGGCGTGCCTGCTTGCCGCCGATGTACATCTTGGCGGTGCGGTCGATGGCGAACACGCCACCGCTTGCCGGCACAGCTTTCGGCTTGGCCTTCGGCTCCACCACTGGCGCGGCCGGACGCGCGTCTTCCGACAACGCGGTCATATATTCGTACATGCCTTCGCGGCCGCCTTCACGGCCGTAGCCGGATTCGCGGTAGCCGCCGAAGCCGCAAGCGGCGTCGAACTGGTTGGCGGTGTTAATCCACACCACGCCAGCCTTGATCGCCGGAGCGACGTCCAGCGCCAGCGAAATATTCTCGGTCCACACGCAGGCGGCCAGACCGTACACCGTGTTGTTCGCCAGTTGCACGGCTTCCGGCGGCGTGCGGAAGCTCATCGCCACCAGCACCGGGCCAAAGATTTCAGCCTGCGCCACGGCGGCGGCGGTCGAGGCGCCGGTGATCAGGGTTGGCGGGAACCACGAGCCATCGGCCGGCAGTTCGCACGCTGGCTGATACACGGTGCAGCCTTCGTCACGCGCCGATTGCACCAGGCCTTCGATGCGCTGTTTCTGCACCGGATCGACCAGCGCGCCGATGTCCATCGACTTGTCCAGCGGCGAACCGAGGGTCAGCTTGTCCATACGGGCGCGCAGCTTGTCCAGGAATTTATCCTGCACCGATTCCTGCACCAGCAGGCGCGAACCGGCGCAGCACACCTGGCCCTGATTGAACCAGATCGAATCGACCAAGCCTTCAACGGCGGCGTCCAGGTCCGCATCTTCAAACACGATGAACGGAGATTTTCCGCCCAACTCCAGCGACAGCTTCTTGCCGCTGCCGGCCGACGCTTCACGGATCAGACGACCCACTTCGGTCGAACCGGTGAAGGCCAGCTTGTCGATGTCCGCGTGCTTGACGATGGCTTCGCCCACACGGCCATCGCCGGTGACGATGTTGACCACGCCCGCCGGCACGCCGGCCTGCACGCAGATGTCGGCGAACAGCAGCGCGGTCAGCGAGGTGAATTCGGCCGGCTTGAAGACCACGGTATTACCGGCGGCCAGCGCCGGCGCGATTTTCCACGCCAGCATCAGCAGCGGAAAATTCCACGGCACGATCTGACCGACCACGCCCACGGCGCGGTAGTCGGCGAATTCCTCGGCCTGCAGTTGCGCCCAGCCGGCGTGGTGGTAGAAGTGACGCGCCACCAGCGGCAGATCGACGTCGCGGGTTTCGCGGATGGTCTTGCCGTTGTCCAGCGTTTCCAGTACGGCGAACAGGCGCGCGTGCTTCTGCATCAGGCGCGCGATCGCGTACATGATCTTGGCGCGGCCATGGCCGCCCAGTGCCTGCCAGCCCGGTTGCGCGGCGCGCGCGGCGGCGACGGCGCGATCCACATCGGCGGCGGTGCCCTGGGTCAGGTCGGCCAGCTTGGCGCCGTTGGCCGGATTGATGGAGGCGAACAGTTCACCGGCTTCGCTCCACTCGTTGTTGATGAACAGGCCGAACTGGCGGCCACGTTGTTCCAGCCACGCTTGCGCTTCTTTGGTGCTTTCCGGTGCTGGGCCGTATTCCATGGTGTTAAGGATCTCTTTAATGGTTGGCATGACGGTTCCGATTCTTATGGTTGCGCGTGGCGGTGTGCGGCCGAGTAGTTACCGGTCACGTAGTGTTCCAGCTGGCGTTCGATGTCGGTCAGCAGGCTCGATGCGCCGATGCGGAACAGGTGCGGCTCCAGCCACTCGTTGCCCAGTTCTTCCTTCATCAGGGTCAGGTACTGCAGCGCGGCCTTGGCCGTGCCGACGCCGCCCGCCGGCTTGTAGCCGATCTTGAAACCGGTCTGCTCGTGGTAATCGCGGATCGCGCGCACCATCGTCAGCGATACAGGAATGGTGGCGTTGACCGGCCCCTTGCCGGTCGAGGTCTTGATGAAGTCCGCGCCGGCCATCATGCAGACCCACGATGCCTTGGCCACGTTTTCCAGCGTGACCAGTTCACCGGTCGCCAGAATCGCCTTGACGTGCGCCTCGCCGCAAGCCTTGCGGTAAGCCAGCATCTCGTCGTACAACGCTTGCCAGTTGCCGGTCAAAACGTGCTGGCGGGTGATGACGATATCAATCTCGGAAGCGCCGGCGGCGACCGACAATTCGATCTCGCGCACCTTGGTTTCCATGCTGGTCAAACCGGCCGGGAAGCCGGTTGACACGGCGGCGATCGGCAGGCGGCCTTGCAACACTTCCACCGCCGGCTTGATCATCTCGTGGTACACGCAAACAGCGCCGGTGGCCAGGTTATAGTCCTGCAGGCCCAGCGCCTCCACCAGATCGGCGCGCAGCGGCCGCAGCGCCTTGCGGCACAGGCGTTCCACGCGGCCCGGCGTATCGTCGCCGGACAGCGTGGTCAGGTCGATCAGGCCGATGGCCTTGACCAGCCAGGCGGCCTGGTACTCTTTCTTCACGGTGCGACGGTTGGCCAGACTGGCGGCGCGGCGGTCGGCGGCGCTCTTGTTGACGTGAATATGGTTGATCCAGCCGAGGTCCAGCGGGACTGCTTCATTGCGCTTAAAGTCGCTCATAACAGATTGCTTCCGTTCGAAAGTGGCTTGACGCCGAGGTGATGGGCCAGGGTCTGGCCGATGTCCGAGAAGGTTTCAGAGATGCCCAGCGATTGCGCCTTCACCTTCGGACCGAAGAAGATCATCGGGATATGTTCGCGCGTGTGATCGGAGCCGGGCCAGGTCGGGTCGCAGCCATGGTCGGCGGTGATGACCACCAGGTCGTCCTCTTGCAGCTTGGCGATGAACTCCGGCAGGCGCGCATCCATTTCGTGCAGCGCGTTCGAGTAGCCGTTGACGTCGCGGCGGTGGCCGAAGGCCTGGTCGAAGTCGACGAAGTTGACGAAGGTGAGCGACTTGTCACCGGCTTCGTCGGCCACTTTCAGCAGCGCGTCGAACAACGCCATATTGTCCTTGCCCTTGACCACGCGCGATACGCCCTGCGTGGCGAAGATGTCGCTGATTTTGCCCAGCGCGATCACTTCGCCGCCGTCGTTCTTCACGTGGTCCAGCAGCGTCGGCGCTGGCGGCGCGACGGCATAGTCGTGACGGTTGGTGGTGCGGGTGTAGTTGCCGTTGGCGCCGACGAACGGACGCGCGATCACGCGGCCGATGTTATACGGCGCCACCAGTTTGAAGGCGATCTCGCACACTTCATACAGGCGCTCCAGGCCAAACGATTCCTCGTGCGCGGCGATTTGCAGCACCGAGTCGGCGGAGGTATAGATGATCGGCTTGCCGGTGGCGACATGCTCGTCACCGTGCTGGTTAATGATTTCCGTGCCCGAGGCGTGGCAGTCGCCCAGGAAGCCCGGTACGCCGGTCAGTTCCCGCAGCTTTTGCGTCAACTCGGCCGGGAACGACGGCACGGTTTTTGGGAAGTAGCCCCAGTCGAACTCCACCGGCACGCCGGCGATTTCCCAGTGGCCGGACTGCGTGTCCTTGCCAGTCGAGCGTTCGCGCGCGGCGCCGTAGGCGGCGGTGAAGCCTTCGCGTTGCGTGAAGCCGGTGGCCCATTCGCCGCTGGCCAGCTGCGCGGCGGCGGTCAGGCCCAGTTTTTCCATGGTCGGCAGCGACATCGGCTTGCCGTTTTTGGCAACGGTTTCCGCGATGTGGCCAAAGGTGTTGGCGCCGACATCGTTGTACTTCGCCGCATCGGGCGTGGCGCCCAGGCCGAAGGAATCGAGCAGCAGGATAAATGCGCGTTTCATGATCACTCCATATCCGCCCCGCGCGCGCGTCATTCCGGCGCAAGCCGGGACGACGCGGAGGGGCTAACAAAAAAGGGGCGGACTACGCCGCCCCTTAGGTAACTTACGCCTGCGGCGTTTTCGCCACGTTGCCGAGGAAGCCCAGGATCACTTCCACCAGCGAGGTCGCCGCAACGGCGGCATACTTCAAGGTCTGTTCATGCGACAGCGGGAACGGCGACAAGCCTTCCGCCAGATTGGTGATGGCCGACACGCCCACCACTTTCAAACCGCAGTGACGCGCCGACACCACTTCCGGCACCACCGACATACCCACCACATCCGCGCCCAGCGTCTTGAACGCGCGGATTTCCGCAGGCGTTTCAAAGTTAGGACCGGCGTAGGCGATGTACACGCCTTCATGCAGCGTCACGTTCTTCTCCTTGGCCGACGCTTGCAGCAGCGCGCGCAGATCGGCGTCGTAAGCGTTGGCCATGCTGAAGAAGCGTGGGCCGAAGCGCTCATCGTTCGGGCCCATCATCGGCGTGCCCGGCAGGAAGTTGATATGGTCGGTCAGCGCCACCAGCGAACCGGCGTCCACTTCAGGGCGCAGCGAACCGGCCGCGTTGGTCACGAACAGCATCTCGCAGCCCAGCAGCTTCATGGTGCGCACGGCGCTGGTCATCACGCCCAGGCCATAGCCTTCGTAGACGTGGCCGCGGCCCTTCATGCACACCACCTGCACGCCCGCCAGGGTGCCGATCACCAGTTCGCCGGCGTGGCCGTGCACGGTGGAGATCGGGAAGCCTGGCAGTTGATCGTAGCCAATGGTGACCGCGTCGGTCATCTGTTCCGCCAGCACGCCCAGGCCGGAACCCAGAATCATCGCTACGCGTGGCTTGAAGCCTTCTGGAAGACGGGCACGAACAATCTCGGCGGCCTGGAATGGGAAGTTATTAGACATGAAAATCCTCGAATTTTTTGATATGGCTGGGGAAGCTGCCACTATGCATCATCGTGCATATGTATGGCAAATACCATTTTTCTTAGCTATTTATACATAAACGATATAAATCCCGGCTATTATAAACCACGGCAAATTGAGCCGCGGTGCGCGGTTGACTTGATTCAAACAAATGTTTACGATTGCAGACAACTGTTTGGAAGCAATATGACCGATTCTTCAAAAAAGGAGCAGTTGTACCAGCTGATCCGCGACTATCCCTTCATTTCCCAGCAAGAGCTGGCGGACCAGCTGCGCCTGTCGCGTTCGGCCGTGGCCGGCCACATCGCCGGCCTGATCCGCGAGCGCCGGCTGCTGGGTCGCGCCTACGTGCTGCCCGATAAACGTCCGGTGTTATGCATCGGCGCCGCCAACCTGGACCGCAAGCTGCGCAGCATCGCGCCGCTGCAGCCGGCCACCTCCAATCCCGCCACCGCCGAGGAAGTGTATGGCGGCGTGGCGCGCAACATCGCCGAAAACCTGGCCAGGCTGAATCTGCCGGTGGCGCTGCTGAGCGCGTTGGGCAACGACAGCGCCGGCCGCCAGTTGCAAGACCATGCGCAAGCGGCCGGCATCGACACGCTGGGCAGCCTCAAGCTGCAAGACGGCACCACCGGCACCTACACCGCCATCCTCGACGACAAGGGCGAGCTGGTGCTGGCCCTGGCCGACATGGCGCTGTACGACCGTCTCACCCCTGAATTCCTGGCCAGCCGCCAGCAACAACGCGCCGCCGCCGCGCTGACGGTCGCCGATCTGAACCTGCCCGCCGGCAGCATCACCGCGCTGCTGGAAAGTGCGCGCAGCGACCACGTGCCGCTGGTGATTGTTGCCGTATCGCAGCCGAAGATGGCGCGTCTGCCTTCAGACCTCGGTGGCCTGCGGCTGCTGATTCTGAATCGCGGCGAGCTGGAAACCCGTGTCGGCCGCGCGCTGCCGACCGAAGCCGACGTGCGCGCCGCCTGCAATGAGGTGTGCGCGCAGGGCGCGCGGGACGTCATCGTCACCTGCGGCGGCCAGGGCGTGTACCACACGCGTGGCGGCGCGCTGGTATGGCTGGCAGCACCCCAGGTGGCCGTGGTGGACGTCACCGGCGCCGGCGACGCGTTCTCGGCCGCCGTCTGCTGGTCGCTCTATCAAGGCAGCGACGACCTGACGCTGGCCTGCCGCCGCGGCCTGAAGCTGGCCGCGCTGACGCTGGCAAGCCGCGCCACCGTGGCGCCGGACTTGAGCGCCGGCGTCCTCGACGACATCCACGATTTTGACCAGAGCGCCCCGCTCTTCCCCTGTAAAGGATAAGACCATGCACCAATACCTGTTGTTCTCGCCGGAAGTGGCCGCCGCCCGCGCCGCCGGCCAGCCCATCGTCGCGCTGGAATCGACCATCATTTCGCACGGCATGCCGTATCCGCAAAACGTCCAGATGGCGCGGGAAGTCGAACAGCTGATCCGCGACGGCGGCGCCGTGCCGGCCACCATCGCCATCATCGGCGGCAAGATCTGCATCGGCCTGTCGGAGGCGCAGCTGGAACTGCTGGGCACCTCGACCGACGCGATCAAGGTCAGCCGCCGCGACCTGCCCTACGTGCTGTCGCAGAACAAGCTGGGCGCCACCACCGTGGCGGCGACCATGATCTGCGCCGAGCTGGCCGGCATTCAGGTGTTCGTCACCGGCGGCATCGGCGGCGTGCACCGTGGCGCCGAGACCAGCTTCGACATTTCGGCCGACTTGCAGGAGCTGGCGCAGACGTCGGTGGCGGTGGTGTGCGCCGGCGTCAAATCGATTCTGGATATCGGCCTGACGCTGGAGTACCTGGAGACGCATGGCGTGCCGGTGATCAGTGTCGGCCAGCGCGGCTTCCCGGCGTTCTTCACCCGCGAGAGCGGCTTCAACGCCGACTTCCAGCTGGATACGCCGGCCGGGCAGGCGGCTTTCATTCACACCAAGTGGCAGCTGGGCCTGAAAGGCGGTATCGTGGTCAGCAATCCGGTGCCGGCCGCCGAGGCGATGCCGAAGGAAGAGATCGACCGCATCACCGAACAGGCGCTGGGCGAGGCGGAACAGCAAGGGGTAAGCGGCAAGCACGTCACGCCGTTCCTGCTTAGCCGCATCAAGGCGCTGACCGGGGGACGCAGTCTGGCCACCAATATCGCGCTGGTGAAAAACAATGCCCGTTGCGGCGCCGCGCTGGCGGTGGCGATGCAACGGACCTGATCGCCAACAGGCATTCCGGCGCAGGCCGGAATGACGAGGGGCAAACTTTCGAGGCCACCATGTCCATCGATCTGAAACAACTGAAGTACTTCCTCGCGGTCGCTGAAGAAAAAAGTTTCAGCCGTGCCGCCGAGCGCCTGCACATCTCGCAGCCGCCGCTGAGCCAGCAGATCATGAAACTGGAAAGCGAACTGGGCGTCAAACTGTTCGCCCGCACCACCCGCACCTTCGAGCTGACGGTGGCCGGCAAGGCGCTGATGAGCGAGGCGTCCGAACTGCTGGCCAAGATGCGCATGACCATCGACACCATCCGCCAGATCGACCGCGGCGAAGTCGGCCGGCTGCGCGTTGGCATCGTCGGCTCGGCGATGTGGGGGCCGATCCCCAGTCTGCTGGAAGAATTCCAGACCAAGTTCCCGCGTGTGACATGGACGCTGCATGAACTGGGCCCAACGCTGCAATACGAAGCGCTGCGCGCCAAGCAGATCGACGTCGGCTTCTGGCGCGAGCCGCGGCTGGACGAGGACGACCTGAAACACGACAACCTGCGCCAGGAATTGTGCTTCCGCGAAGACGTGTGCGTAGCCCTCAACGAGCACCATCCGCTGGCCAAGGAAGAGGCGATCGAGCTGACCGACATCGCCGAAGAACCGATGCTGACACTGGCGCTGGACAAGTCATCGTTCCCGCGCTACCTGATCCAGTGCTGTGTGAAGGCCGGCTTCCAGCCGACGATTTTTCAGGAAGCGTCCGAGCCGCAGACCTTGCTGGCCATGGTCGGCGCCGGGCTGGGCGTGGCGCTGATGCCCGAGACCACCAGCCGCATCGGCTGGCCGGGCGTGGTGTTCGTGCAGATCCGCAGCAATCCGCCATCGGCCAATCTGTACATCAGCTACACCACCACCGACGACGCGCCCGTGGTGCGCGCCTTCCTGAATATCCTCAACCCGCCGGCGCGCGACTGAGGCCTAGTGCGTCAGCCCGCCCGCCTCGCGCACATCGATGGTGTGCGCCAGCGTGGTGCGGACGGCGATGCGCAATGCTTCGACCACATCCGCCAGCTGCATGCTGGCCGTGCCCGGATGACGCGCGGCCTGCTCCGGCAGATACGGAATGTGAATGAAACCGGCCCGCATGGTGGTGCCCCATTCGTGCGCCTGATGCATGAGACCATAGAACACATGATTGCAGACAAACGTGCCCGCCGTCTGCGACACCGACGCCGGCAAGCCCGCCGCGCGCAACTCATGGACGATGGCCTTGATCGGCAAGGTCGAGAAATAGGCGGCGGGGCCGCCGTTGATGATAGTCTGGTCGACGATCTGCCGATGCTGGTTGTCGGGAATCGGCGCGTCATCGATATTGATGGCGATGCGCTCCACCGAAATATCCAGCCGGCCACCGGCCTGCCCGACCGCGATGACGATGCTGGGTTGCAGCTCCTCCACCGCCTGATGCACCACCTTCAGCGCGCGCCCGAACACGCAAGGCAACTGCCGCGCGTGCACCACGAACTCTCCTTCGTGCCAACCTTCCAGCTGACGCACCGCTTCCCACGAGGGATTGATGGTCTCTTTGTTAAACGGTTCAAAGCCCGTTAACAATATGATCTTTTTCATCTCCACGAACTCCGTGACGCATTAACCCAGCAGCGTCTCACAGATTCATCAAAAAATAAAGCAGCGCAATATTTACTAACAATAATGGCAATGCCGTGGGAATCTGCATTTTGACGACCGCGTTTTTATCCGGCAGTTCCAGCAGCGCCGCCGGCACGATGTTGAAATTGGCCGCCATCGGCGTCATCAAGGTGCCGCAGTAGGCGCTGAACATGCCGATCGCCGCCATCACCGCAGGATTGGCGTGATACACGCCCACCAACACCGGAATGCCAACGCCGCCGGCCATCACCGGAAACGCCGCGAAGCCATTGCCCATGATGATGGTGAACAGCGCCATGCCGATGCAATACACCGCCACCGCCACCAGCCGCACGTCCATATTGATGTACGACGTGACCACATGCGCCACCGCCTTGCCCATGCCGGCATCGGTGAACAGCAGGCCCAGCACCGCCAGCATGTGCGGCAGCACCACCGCCCAGCCCAGATGATCGACCAGGCGGCGCGATTCGCGCAGCGCCTGCATCGGCGTCGAGCGTGTCAGCCAGCAGGCGGTGGCGACCGCGAACAACGAGCCGCAGCCGAGGCTGACCAGCGTGATGTTTTTCGGATCGAGCAGGAACAGGCCGTGCCAGCGCACGTCCTTCAACAAGGTGGCGCCGATGACGGTGGTGAGTGGAATCAGCAACGCCGGAATCAGCAGCTTGTGGCCCAGCCGCCGCGCGCTGGTGCCGCGCTCCTCCGGCGTGCGGTCGCCATAGCGGCCCAGGGCTACGCCGCCGAAGCCGGCGATCAGCGCCATCACCACCATCAGCAGACCGGCCGCCACCGGCGGCAGTTGTTCGCCGGCCAGGTAGATCACCGCGTACAGCGCCCAGAACAAGGCGCTGCTGTAACGCCTGGGATTGTGCGGATCGCGCAGCGCCATGACGGCGACGATCAGCAGCATCACGCCCAGCACGTAGTAGAAGAAATCCAGCGTGACGATCATCGCACGCTCCGGGCGATCTGCGCGTCCAAGCGGTACAGGCGCCACGAGTGGATGATGAAGGCGCACACCGCAGTCGGAATGCCCCACAGCGCCATGTGCAGCGGATCGACATCGATGCCTTCGCCATGCAGTATGGTTTGCATCAACACGATGGCGCCGAAGGCAACAAAGATATCCTCACCAAAAAACAGGCCGACGTTGTCGGTGGCGGCCGCCATGGCGCGGATGCGGTACCGCATGTCCATGGTGATATTCGGATAGCGCACCTCGGCCGCCCCTTCCGCCATCGGCGCCACCAGCGGCCGCACCATGTTCGGATGACCGCCGATGCTGGTCAGGCCGAAGGCGGCGGTGAGTTCGCGCACCGCCAGGTAGACAATCAGCAGCCGGCCGGTGGTGGCCGAGCGGATGCGCGCGATCGAGGCTTGCGCGTGCTCCTTCAGGCCGTAGCGCTCCAGCAAGCCGATGGCGGCGATCGGCAGTAGCAGGATCAGCGGCAGGTTGCGCGTCTTGATGAAGGCGGCGCCCAGGCTGGCCAGCAACTGCTCGACCGGCATGGCGGCGGCAAAGCCGGTGACAAAACAGGCCGCCACCACCACCAGCACCGGATGGGCGCGCAGCACGAAGCCGGCGATGATGACGGCCACGCCCAGCAGCGGCCACAGGTTAACCACGGTACTCATATCCGCATCCCCATGCAAAGATCCTGGTTCAGAAAGCGCGGGCAAACGACAGCACCAGCCGCCGCTCCCAGTCGACATCGATGGCCGACGTGCCAATATAGGTACGGCTGTTGGACGCGCTGCGCAAACGCGTCAGGTCGAACGAGGCCTGCGCGCGCCAGCCGTGCAGGCCGGTGGCGACGCCGAAACGCAACTCGGCGCGGTTGCTCAGCGCGTTGTCGAACGAGTGCAGATAGCCACCGTGCCAGAACGCCTGCCAGCGCGGCGCCAGCATCCAGCCGCCGTTCAGTTCCCCAAACAAGGTGCGCTCGTTCATGCCCAGATAGTCGGGCGAATAATGCAGCCGGCCGCTCAGTCCATTACCGGCCAGGCCGACGTACACTTCGCGAAAATTCCAGGTCGGGCTGCGGGGAAAGGCATAGGCGCTGACGCCGCTTTCCCACGACAGGCCGGAAGCCAGCCGCGCGGCATAACCGGCATAGCCGACCCATTGCACGTTGCGCTGCTGTTCGGTCACCAGTTGACCGGTCACGGCCTGACCGCCGGCATACCAGCCGCCGGCGCCGTCATAGTTCAGCGCCAAACGCGCCGCCGGCTGATTGTTACTCAGTGAAATACCGCGATACAGGTAGTTGGACATCAGGCCGGCGCTGCCGCTCAGTTGCGCCTGGGCCGCCGGCGCCAGCAAGCATGACAAGAGGCTTAGGGCGACTGTGCGAATTGGCTGCTGGAACTGTGTGTACACGCGCATGAGCACCTTCCTGAAATGCGGCTGATGGTGGCACACAGATCTATTCCCGTCAACGGTACGCCGCCTTCGTTCAGGACGATGCTGTCGCGCAGTCTGGCGGCCGGCATCTGCGGTTTGAGTTGTTCCAGCAAGGCCAGCATGCCGGAGACGTGGGCGGCGGCGTAGGACGAGCCGCTGACCAGCCCCCAGCGCCCGCCCGGCATGGTGGTGGGGATGTCACGCCCCGGCGCGGTCAGCGCGTGGTTGCCGGTGTGCGGCGCGGCGCCATCGGAGGCCACCGCGAACACGCCCGGCGTATTGGCCGGAAAGCCGCCGTCCGGCCGCGCCGGATCGACCGCGCCCACCACGCGGATGCCGCGCGCCAGCGCCACTTCCACCAGTTGCTGCAACAGCCGGTCCTGCGGGCCGGAGAGGCTGAGATTGATGACCTGGGCGCCATTAGCCAACGCAAAGTTGAGCGCCTTGGCCAGCGTGAAGCTGTTGCAGCGGGTGGCGCTGCCGGCCTGCCAGCAGGCCCGCAGGGCCAGCAACCGCGCCTCGGGCGCCACGCCCTCGATGCCGATGCCGTTGCCGGCGCGGGCGGCGATCACGCCGGCGATGGCGGTGCCGTGCAATTCGGCCACGTATTTTTGCTGATCGACGAAGTTCTCCTCCAACGCCACCTGGCCGGCCAGGTCGGGATGATTGCTCTCGACGCCGCTATCGACCACCGCCACCACCACCTTGCGGCCGGTGGCGACCTTGCGTACCTGCGCCAGTTGCCAGGCGCCGGCGACCGGCTGCGTGCGGTACAGCGGGTCGCTGCCGCCTTGCGCCACGAAGTCCTGGATCAGCTGCGTCCACGCCACGCGCTGGTCCTGCGCCAGGGCCGCCAGCAGCGGCGCGGTGGCCATGCCGGCGGGCAGTCGCATGCGGTAGCAATCGATGCTGAGCACCGGCATCGCCCAGTCCTCGACCAGTTCCAGCTGGTACTCCTGCGCCAGCTGCGCCGCCAGGCGCTGGCGCGCGGCGCGGCCGGCGTCGTCGCGGTAATCGGCGCTGCCATAGCTGTCGGGGCGAAAATGCGGCGCCGGCAGATGGAACATCACCAGGATTTCAGCGTTCGCGGCCGCCTCGGGCGCCGCCGGCCCGGCCGTCTGCACGTCGGTGGACGGGCCGCCGATCTGCGGCAGATCGGATTCGGTTTGCGCGGCGGTGGCGCCGGTCAGCAGGGCCAGGCCCAAACACACCGCCAGCCAACGTGCCAACAGCGGCCTCATGGCTGGCTACCGGCGGTCAGCGATTCGGCCAGCTCCACCGCCGGATCGGCGCGCAACGCCGATAGCAGTTGCGCCTGGCGGCTCTGTTCCACCTCCAGCATGTAGGCGCCGGTAACGGTCGGGCCGCCGATGATCTGGGCGCTGTGCGCTTGCAACAGGCGCTGCACCTGCTCCACCCGCGCCAGCGGCTTGAACACCACCAGCAGGTCCGGCGTGGCGGCCGCGCCGCGCCCCAGCGCCTGATAGGGTTGCGCTTCCTGGCGCGGCATCAGCTGCATCGAGGCCAGCACCGCGATCGCGGCGAACTGCGCGCCCAGCGCCCAGCCCTGCCAGCCGGCGAGGCCCAGCCAGGCGCGCAGGCGGCCGGCAAGGCGCTGCCCCGTTACCGCTGGCGCTGGCGCCGCCGGGCGCGCCTCCAGTTGCGGCATCAGGCGCGCCAGCGCCCGTTCCGGGTCCAGCCCGGCCGGCAGCGGGGCTTCGGTCTCCAGCAGCTTGCGCTGCCAGGCCAGGTCTTCGCGGCACAGCGCGCAGTCGCTCAGGTGCCGCTGCACCCGCTCCGCCTCGCGCTCGTCCAGCGCGCCGGACGCATACCAGGGCAGTAAATCCTGTAGCGCCAGATGCTCGGCGCCGCTCATCGTGCTTAGGGTACTCATTGCATTTCTTCCATATGATCGGACAACATGCCCTTCAGCTTTTGCCGCGCGTGAAACATGCGCGTCTTCACCGTGTTCACCGGACACCCCATGGTGTCGGCGATTTCCTGATAGGCCATGCCATGGTAATACGTCAGGCTGACCACCACCCGTTGCTCCACCGGCAACGCATCGAGCGCCCGGCTCACGCCCTGGCGCAGCTGATGCGCCGCCATCGCGTGCTCCGGCTCCGCCGCCGCGTCGCCGCACTGATCGTCCTGCGGCTCCAGCGGCGCGTCGGCGCCGCGCAGCGCCTTCAACCCCTGCCGGTAGGCGATGCCAAAAATCCACGTCGACAGCTTGCAACTGCCATCGAAGGTGTCCGCTTTCTGCCACACCACCAGCATGGTGTCGTTGATAATTTCCTCGATCAGCGGCACGTCGCGCGTCATGCGGTCCAAAAAACGCGCCAGACGGGAAAAATACGCGCGATACAAGGCCTGGAAGGCCGACCGGTCGCCGCCCACGATACGCCGCAATAAGGCACTTTCATCCAGTTCGTCCGCCCCGCCCCGCTCAATCCGCATGCAATTCTCCTGTAATCACGTGAATACCGAGCCCAGGAAAAAAGGTTCAATAAAAAAACAAAAATAAATTCTGCGCCAATTTTGAACCATTTTGCCGCGCGTGGGTATTGACCGTCACCAACATTGACGGATTGTTCAGCCAGCGTGCTTGCCTCCCCTTCTGCTCTTTTCTGCGGCCCGGCTCTATTACACCCGGACCTGGCCACCGTGGCGCGCCTGCTATTGCTGGCGCCGCTGCTGGAGGAGTGGGTCGTGCGCGCCGGTTTGCACGCCTGGCTGTTGCAACGCACCGCGCCCGCCATCGCCCTGCTGGTCAGCGCGCTGGCGTTCAGCGCCCTGCACCTGGGGTCGGGCCTGACGGCGGCGGCGCTGGTGTTCGGGCCGGGCTTGCTGTTTGGCGCGGTCTACCAGCGCTGGCGGGACTGGCGCTGGTGTGCCCTGTTGCACGCGCTTTGCAATGCGAGCGCGATCACCGTATGTGGATCTGTTTCTGGACCTTGAGCTGATTGGAGAACCGATGAAGAAAATCTCACCTTCCCACCGCGGCGCGCTCTGCGCGACCAGCGTGTGGGCCTTGCTGATGCTGGCGCCGGCCGCGCACGCCGCCGACGCCCTGAACGGCAGGAGCCTGTATCTGAACGGACCGGCCTCCGGCGGCACCGCCTGCGCCTCCTGCCACGGCCCGACGCCGGCCAACAATGTCAACGGCATCCTTGCCGCGGCCAATAATCCCGGTGTGATCAGCAGCGCCTTCAGCACCAATCGCGGCGGCATGGGCTCGCTGTACAACGGCAAGTTCTCGGCGGCCGAGCTGTCGGACCTGGCGGCCTTCATCGGCAACCCGAACGTGACGGCCGCGCCGGCGGCGACGCTGGCGCCGGCCAGCCTGTCGTTCGCCGGCACCACCGTCGGCCAGGCCAGCGCCGCGCTCAGCACCACGCTGACCAACAGCGGCAACGCCGCGCTGGCCATCAGCGCGGTCGGCGTCAGTGGCGCCAACGCCGCCGACTTCTCCATCAGCGGCGGCAGTTGCGGCGCCGGCGTCAGCGTCGCGGCCGGCGCCAGCTGCAATGTGCAGCTGGTGTTCCGCCCCAGCGCCGGCGGCGCCCGCAGCGCCAGCCTGAACGTCAGCCACAACGCCACCGGCGGCACCAGCAGCGTCAGCCTGAGCGGCAGCGGCAATGTGGCGGCGGCGCCGACCATCGCCCTGTCGGCCAACGGCCTGAACTTCGGCACGCTGCTAACCGGCAGTGCCTCGCCGGCCCAGACCATCACTGTCAGCAACGCCGGCCAGGCGGCGCTGAGCCTGACCGGCATCAGCCTGTCCGGCGCCAACGCCGGCATCTTCCAGCTCGGCGGCACCTGTGCCACGGCGACCGCCGTGCCGGCCGGCGGCAGTTGCACCGTCACGGTGGTGGCCACCCCCACCGCCGCCGGCGCCTTCGCGGCCAACCTGACGCTGGCCTCCAACGCCAGCAACGCCAGCGCCAGCGTCACCGTCAGCCTGAGCGGCAACGCCAGCGCGGCGGCGCCGGCCCTGGCGGCCAATCCATCGGCGCTGTCGTTCGGCGCGCAGACAATTGGCGCCAGCGCGCTGACGCAAAGCGTGAGCGTGACCAACAGCGGCAACGTGCCGGTCAACTTCACCAGCATCGCCGTCAGCGGCGCGCCATCGGTGACGCTGGCCAGCGGCGGCTGCGGCGGCACGCTGGCGGTCGGCGCCAGCTGCAATCTGACGCTGTCGTTCGCGCCGACGACGACCGGCGCGGTCAACGCCACGCTGCTACTGCGCTCGAACGCGCCGGACCTGTCCATCGGCATCAGCGGCAGCGGCACCACCAGCGCCGTGGCGCGGCCGGTGTTGTCCGACACCACCCCGGTCACGTTCGGCAGCACGCAAGTGGGCCAGCAGGCCACCGCGCACCGCACCACGCTGAGCAACAACGGCAGCGCGGCGCTGAAGATCACCACCCTCGCGCTGGGCGGCACCAATCCCGGCGACTTCGCGCTGGCGGGCAGCTGCGCCGTGGGCGCCAGCATCAGCCCGGGCGCCAATTGCACCATCGACAGCAGCTTCCAGCCCACCGCGGCCGGCGCCCGCAGCGCCAATCTGGTGTTGATGACCGACGGCGGCGCGCAACTGAGCCTGTCGCTGAGCGGCAACGGTGTGGCCGTGGCGGCCGCCGCCCCGAGCCTGGGCATCAATCCGCAGGCGTTTGATTTCGGCAGCGCCACGCTGGGCGACGCCGGCCCGGTCAAACGCTTCACGCTGACCAACACCGGCAGCACCGCGCTGACCATCAACAGCGCCAGCTTCACCGGCCCGTTCGCCGCCGCCACCGACAGCAAGTCCTGCGCCGCCTTCCCGCTGACGCTGGCGGCGGGCGCGGCCTGCGAACTGCCGGTGCGCTTCACGCCGGCCAGCGCCGGCAGCGCCAGCGGCAACGTCAGCCTGCAAGCCAACGGCGCCAGCTGGACCATCGCGCTGAGCGGCCAGGGCGCGACAGCGGCTCCGGCCACCGGCCAGCCGCAGAACCGTGGCGGTGGCGGTTGCTCCGCCGCGCAGGACGGCAACGACCCAACCCTGGCGGCGCTGGTGCTGCTGGCCGCCGGTGTGCTGCTGTGGCGCCGTCGTCAGGCGCGCGCCGCCGCCGGCACGCTGGCCGGCGTGGCCAGCGTGGCCGCCTGCGCGCTGTTGCTGGCGCCGGCCGTGACGCCTGCCACGGCGCAAGCCGCCGACGTGGGCAAACCGGCGCCCGCCTTCGCCCTGGAGGGACCGCAAGGCGCGGTCAAGCTGGAGCAGTATCGCGGCAAGCTGGTGTACGTCGACTTCTGGGCCTCGTGGTGCGGCCCGTGCCGCCAGTCGTTCCCGTGGATGAACGAGATGCAGGCGCGCTATGGCGACAAGGGCCTGCAGATCGTCGGCATCAATGTCGACGCCAAGACCGACGACGCCCGCAACTTCCTCACCGGCACGCCGGCCAAGTTCGTCATCGGCTTCGACCCGAGCGGCACGGCGCCGCGCGCCTACGGCGTCAAGGGCATGCCCAGCAGTGTGCTGATCGGCCCGGACGGCAAGGTGCTGTATGAACACAGCGGCTTCCGCGCCGACGACCGCGCGGCGCTGGAAAGCCGCATCCAGGCGGCGCTGGGAGCGTCCAAATGAGCCCGCGCATCCTGACCCGCCTGGCGCTGCTGGGCGCCATCGCGGCCGGCCTGTCCGGCTGCGCGCTGCCCCCGGTGCAGCCGTGGGAAAAGGGCGAGCTGGCGCGCCCCGACATGCTGATTCAGGGTGACGGCCTCGCCACCCGTTTCAATGAACACATCTACGCCAGCAAGGAAGCCGCCTCCGGCGGCAGCGCGGTTGGCGGCGGCGGCTGCGGCTGCAATTGACAAGGAATCCCATGGACAAACAAACCCAAGCGGCCCTAGGGCCGGCGTTGCTGGCGGCGGCGATGCTGCTGCCCGGCCTGGCGCAGGCCGAGACGGCGCCCGAGCGCGGCGCCATCAGCGTCAAATATCTCGACTACCAGGAAGACCAGTCCGGTCTGGACCGCATCCGCGTGCACGCGCCGGCCATCTCGGTGATGATGCCGGTGGCCGGCGAATGGAGCATTGCGGCCAGTGCCACCCGCGACGCGGTGTCCGGCGCCACGCCGCGCTATCACACGGCGGTGTCGGGCGCCTCGCGCATGAGCGACGAGCGCAAGGCGGGCGACCTCAGCGTCACCCGCTACCTGTCGGGCGGCACGATCAGCGTCGGCACCGCCTTCTCCACCGAGCACGACTACCGCTCGCGCGCGCTGTCGCTGCAAGCGACCATCGACAGCGCCGACAAGAACACCGTGTGGGCGTTGGGCATCGGCGGCTCGGACGACGCCATCAACCCGGTCAACCGCATCGTCACCAACGAGGGCCGGCAGACGATCAACCTGCTGGCCGGCGTGACACAGGTGTTCACCCCGGTGGACATCGGCCAGCTGACCTACACCCACAGCAGCGGCCACGGTTACTATTCCGATCCGTACAAGCTGGTCGACAACCGGCCGCGCAAGCGCGAGCAGGACACCTTGCTGGCGCAGTGGAACCACCGCTTTGTCGGGCTCGACGCCACCAGCCGCCTGAGCTACCGCTACTACCGCGACACCTTCGGCATCAGCGCCCACACGCTGTCGGGCGAATGGGTGCAGTCGCTGGCCGCCGGCTGGACGCTGACGCCGTCGCTGCGGCTGTACACCCAGCGCGCCGCCAGCTTCTACTTCGACCCGGTGTACGACGCCCGCATCGGCGAGCCCTTCCCGCCCGGCTATGTGTTCGGCGGCCCGGCCTTCACCTCGGCCGACCAGCGCCTGTCGGGCTTCGGCGCCGTCACGGCCGGGCTCAAGGTGGCCAAGCAGATCGACCGCGACTGGAGCGTTGATCTGAAGGTCGAACGCTACCAGCAGCGCGGCGCCTGGCGCGTGTTCGGCGACGGCAGCCCCGGCCTGGCGCCGCTGCGCGCGACCAGCCTGCAAATCGGCTTCACGCGGCTGTGGTGAACGGGCTGCACACGGTCAGCTTTGCCGCCATGGGCAGTCACTGCGAGGTGGTGCTGGCGGTGGCCGACGGCCGCGCGGCGCACGCCGCCGCCGCACCGGCGATCGCCGAGGTGCGCCGCATCGAGCGCAAGTACTCGCGCTACCGCGACGACAGTGTGCTCAGCCGCATCCACGCCGCCGCCGGCCTGCGCCCGGTCAGCTGCGACCGCGAAACGGCGGCGCTGCTGGCCTACGCCGACACGCTGTACCGCGCCAGCCAGGGCCGTTTCGACATCACCTCCGGCGTGCTGCGCAAGGCCTGGGACTTCCGCCACGGCCGCGCGCCGCAACCGGGCGCGCTGGAGGACCTGCTGCCGCTGGTCGGCTGGCCGATCGTTGAATACGACCACGACAGCGTGTTCTTGCCCTTGCCCGGCATGGAGCTCGATTTCGGCGGCTTCGGCAAGGAGTACGCGGTGGACCGTGCGGCCGAGGCGCTGACCGCGCAGGGGCTGACGCACGGCTACGTCAACCTCGGCGGCGACATGCGCTTCCTCGGGCCGCGCCCGGACGGCACGCCGTGGGACATCGGCATTCAGGACCCGCGCGACATGGCGGCGACCATCGCCAGCATCCCGTTCAGCCGTGGCGCGCTGACCACCAGCGGCGACTATGAACGCTTTATTGAAATCGACGGCCAGCGCTATTGCCATGTGCTCGACCCGCGCAGCGGCATGCCGGTGTCGTACTGGCGCTCGGTGAGCGTGGTGGCGCCGCTGGCGATCACCGCCGGCAGCTGCACCACCACCGCCATGCTGCTGGAGCAGGACGGCCTGGACTTCCTGGAACGCTGCGGCATGAGCTACCTGGCCATCGACCACACAGGACAAATTTTTCGGAGAACCACATGAAGGCGATATTTAACTGGCTGTGCGCGCTGCTGCTGGCGGCATGGCTTCCCCTGGCGGCGGCGGACGACTTCCTGCCGCCCGAGCAGGCCTTCGTACTGAAGGCGGAACTGCGCGACGCGCATACCGTCAAGCTGCACTGGGCCATTCCGCCCGGCTACCACCTTTACCGCGAGCGGCTGTCGTTCACCGGCCCCGGCGTCGGCCAGCCGCAGCTGCCACCCGGCAAGCGCAAGTTCGACGAGAACTTCGGCAAGGAGATGGAAACCTATTACAACGCGCTCGACCTCGACGTGCCGGTCAGCGGCACCGGGGCGCTGACGCTGACGGTCGGCTATCAGGGCTGCGCCGACGCCGGCCTGTGCTACCCGCCCGAGACGCGCAGCTTCACCATCGACCCGGCGGCGCTGGGCGTGCTGACGGCGCTGGCCGGCGGTAGCACCGACGCGGCGCCGGCCGCTGCAACGGCGACCACGGCTGCCGCCAGCGCCACGGCCGCGGCCGCGGCGGCACCGGAACACGCCGAGGACGACGCCTCGCTGGCCCAGCGCATGCTGCAAGGCGGCAGCGTGTGGCGCATCGGCGGCGCCTTCCTGGTGTTCGGCCTGCTGCTGTCGTTCACGCCATGCGTATTGCCGATGGTGCCCATCCTGTCGTCGATCATCGTCGGCGAGGGCAACGTGACGCGCCGGCGCGGCCTGCTGCTGGCCGCCGCCTACAGTCTCGGCATGGCGCTGGTCTACACCGCGCTCGGCGTGGCGGCCGGCATCGCCGGCGAAGGCCTGGCCGGCGCGCTGCAAAAACCGTGGGTGCTGCTGACCTTCGGCGCGCTGTTGTTCGCGCTGGCGCTGTCGATGTTCGACGTCTACCAGCTGCAACTGCCGGGCGCGCTGCAAAGCAAGTTGAGCGAATCCAGTGGCCGCCAGAGCGGCGGCAAGATCGCCGGCGTGTTCGTCATGGGCGCGCTGTCGGCGCTGATCGTCGGCCCGTGCGTGGCCGGCCCGCTGGCCGGCGCCCTGCTCTACATCAGCAAGACCGGCAACGCCGTCACCGGCGGCTGGGCGCTGTTCGCCATGGCGACCGGCATGAGCGTGCCGCTGCTGCTGACCGGACTGTCGGCCGGCAGCCTGCTGCCGCGCGCCGGCGCCTGGATGAACCACGTGAAAAGCGTGTTCGGCCTGATGCTGATCGCGGTGGCGATCTGGATGATCGGCCCGGTGCTGCCGGTGACCGCCAGCATGGCGCTGTGGGGCGCGTTCGCCATCCTGTGCGCGGTGTTCCTGCGTCCGGGCACGGCGGTGCCGGCCGGCGCCGGCATCGGCACCTATGCGGCCAAGGCGCTGGGCGTGGTGTTCCTGCTGATCGGCCTGTTCCAGCTGATCGGCGCGGCCAGCTCCGGCACCGACGTGCTGCAACCGCTGGCGCACCTGCGCGGTGGCGGCGGCGGCGCGGCCGGCGGCAACGCCGCCGAGCATGCCGAGCCACGCTTCACCCGCATCCGCACCGTGGCCGAACTGGACCAGGTACTGGCCAGCACCAGGCAGCCGGTCATGCTCGACTTCTACGCCGACTGGTGCGTGGCCTGCAAGGAGATGGAGCGCATGAACTTCTCCGACAGCCGCGTGGCCGGCGCCATGCGCGGCATGCAGCTGATCCAGGTAGACGTGACCGCCAACAACGCCGACGACCGCGCGCTGATGAAGCGCTTCCAGCTGTTCGGCCCACCCGGCATCATCCTGTTCAACGCCAGCGGCCAGGAAGTGGCGCCGGCGCGCGTGATCGGCTTCATGCCGCCCGATGCCTTCCTGCGCCAATTGCAGCGCACCGCCAGCTAAAGAGAACCAGAACATGTCCAACCATTCCCGTTTGCTGATTCTGGGCTCCGGCCCGGCCGGCTATTCCGCCGCCGTGTACGCGGCCCGCGCCAACCTGCAACCGACACTGCTCACCGGCATTCAGCAGGGCGGCCAGCTGATGACCACCACCGACGTTGAAAACTGGCCCGCCGATCCGCTCGGCGTACAAGGGCCGGAGCTGATGGAACGCTTCCAGCGCCACGCCGAACGCTTCGGCACGCGCATGTTGACCGACCATATCCACACCACCTATCTGCACGAAAAGCCGATCCGCCTGGTGGGCGACGCCGGCGAGTACACCTGCGACGCGCTGATCATCGCCACCGGCGCGTCAGCGCAATACCTCGGCCTGCCGTCGGAACAGGCGTTCATGGGACGCGGCGTGTCCGCGTGCGCCACCTGCGACGGCTTTTTCTACCGTGGCCGCGAAGTGGCCGTCATCGGCGGAGGCAACACAGCGGTCGAGGAAGCGCTGTATTTGTCCGGCCTCGCAGCGCGCGTGACGCTGGTGCACCGGCGCGACAAGTTCCGCGCCGAACCGATCCTGATCGACCGGCTGATGGACAAGGTCAAACACGGCAACGTCGCCCTGAAACTGGACACCACGCTGCAGGAGGTGTACGGCGACGAAAGCGGCGTGACCGGCGTGACGCTGCAACGCCACACCGGCGAGCTGCAACATCTGGCCGTGCACGGCCTGTTCGTGGCCATCGGCCACCGGCCCAACACCGGCATCTTTGAAGGCCAGTTGGCGATGCACAACGGCTACATCAAGACCCGCGGCGGCAGCGGCGGCATGGCGACCCAGACCTCGGTGGCCGGCGTGTTCGCGGCCGGCGACGTGCAGGACCACGTGTACCGCCAGGCCATCACCAGCGCCGGCACCGGCTGCATGGCGGCGCTGGACGCGCAACGCTATCTGGAACAGCACGATAGCTGAGGCCAAATGGACCGATCCCCGCCGGGCGGCAAGCGCGGCGGGGATCGGTGAGGGACGACAACGGCGGATGAAACGGCTTAGAAGTTCATCTTGAACGTGGCGCCGTAGGTGCGCGGTTCGTTCAGCATGCCGGTCAGGTTGTTGAACTCGATCGCGCTGAGCGGCACGATCTTGTCGGTGATGTTGCGGCCGAAGGCGGCCACTTCATACTTGCCGTCGCCCCACTTGTAGCCCACGCGCAGGCCGCCTTCGGTCAGTGGCTTGGCGGTGTACTCGACCGCGGTGTACAGGAAGAAGTTGTACTTGCTGCGGTAGCTCCAGTCGGTGATCGCATACAGCTCGCCATTGCCCACGTCGGTGCTGTACTTCAGCGAGAAGTTGGCCTGGTTGCGCGGCGCGCGCGGCATGTCGTTGCCGTCGATCAGCACGTAACCAGGGTAGCCCGGCGCGGCGACGTTGGTCGGCGTGCAGCCCATGCCCAGATTGTTGGCGCCGTTACCGCAGTACTGCACGCGCACGTTCTTGTCCTTGATCTCGGTGTCGTTGAAGCTGTAGCCCAGCGAGCCGCTGAAGCCGTAGCCCAGGTTGGCTTGCAGGTCCAGCTCGATACCCTGACCGGTGACCTTGTCGGCGTTCAGCAGGCGGTTCATGTTGACGCCGCCGCTGCCGGCAGTCAGCTGCTTGTCCTTGACGCGGTACTGGAACACGGTGGCGCTCAGGCGCGCGCGCTTGTCGAACAGATCCTGCTTGATACCGGCTTCATACGACAGCGCTTTCTCGACGCCGGCCATGGTCGGCACATCGGCCAGGCCATTCAGGCGCCCCTGCATCGACGGCGCACGGTAGCCGGTGGCCACGCGCACGAAGGCGTTGGTATCCTTGGTCAGCTCATAGGTGCCGCTGAGGTCCCAGCTGACATTGTCGGTCTTGCTATCCAGCGTATGCGGTACGGTAACCAGCACGTTGGCGGCGTTGTAGTCGGTGCGCGAGGCGGAGAAGTCTTTCTTGTCGTCGGTGTAGCGCAGGCCGGCGCGCAGTTTCAGCTTGTCGGACACGGCATAGTTGACCGAGCCGAAGGCTGCCCACGATTTCGATTTCTGATTCTGGCGTGCGTAAGGGATGTTCTGCGGGTTACCCGGCGCCAGGCTGTCGAAGCTGATACTGTCGATCTGGATCGCTTCGTTGAAGTAGTACAGGCCGCCGATCCATTGCAGCGGGCCCTTGTAGTTGGACTCGGCGCGGAACTCTTGCGTGAACTGCTTGTGGTTCGGCAGCAGGTCGGCGGTTTCCACCACGAACGGGATGCGGCCCGGGCCATACGGTGGCGCGTACACGGCGCCATAGCCGCCGTCCACGTCGGCGCGGCTGTTGAAGTCCAGCTTCTCGTAGCCGGTGATCGAGTGCAGCGTGATGTCGTTCAGGTTGTACTTCAGGCGAATGCTGCCGCCCTGGGTTTTCAGCTTCTGATAGTTGATGCCGTCGGTCGGGTAAGAGCCGTAGTCGAAGCCATCGACCAGATCGTTGGTGCCCTGCTTCAGAATGTTGGCGCGGAACAGCGTGGCGCTGCCGTGGTAGTTACGCTGATGATAATTGAACAGCGCCTCGAAGTCTTTGTTCGGCTTGACCAGCGCTTGCAGGCGGAAGGCGTTGTCGCCGTAGCCTTCAAAGTCCTGGGTGCCCTTGCCTGGGGTCGGGTTGGTGTTGTGCACGCGGTTGCCGCGGTGCTGGCTGGTGCCGGAGAAGCGCAGCGCCACGGTGTCGCTGACCGGGATGTTGAACGCGCCCTCGGCGGTCTTGGCCGAGTAGTTGCCGACGCCGAACTGCACATAGCCTTCCTGCTTGAACACCGGCTTGGCCGAGTCGAACTTGATCACGCCGGCCGGCGAGTTACGGCCGAACAGCGTGCCCTGCGGGCCGCGCAGCACCTCGACCTGGTCGACGTCGAACACCGGGAAGCCTTTCAGCATGGCGTTTTCCATGACGATGTCGTCCATCACGTAGCCGACCGGCTGCGAGGCGTTCAGGTCGAAGTCGGTGTTGCCCAGGCCGCGGATGTAGAACCGCGGGAAGGCGCGGCCGTAGTCGGACTCGATGTTCAGCGACGGCGTGCGGCCGGACAGGATACGGATGTCACCGGCGCCGGCGGTCAGCGTGTCCAGCTTGTCGCCCTTGATGGTGGCGATCGACATCGGCACGTCCTTGATGTTTTCCGCGCGGCGCTGGGCCGTGACGATCACGGTTTCCAGCTGGTTGGCGCTGGTTTCCTGTGCCTGTGCCAGAGGAAAAGCGCTGGCGACGGCGAGTGCGATCATGCTCGATCGCACGGCGATACTGCGTTGCTTGCTCATTGGTCCTGCTCCCTTAAGTTATATGGTGATCGTGTGGTTTTAGTTATAACGATATACACATTACCAAACATGCTAGCACGGAAGAAATCGCCGGAAAGTGAACTTTTGCAGTTCTTGATTCATATCTATTTTGTATAAATAGCCAAGAAAAAACGAATTTGTCGTACATATTGGCGCTGGTGCATAGTCATGGATCGGCCAAAACCGCGCCATTGACCGGCTTTCTCTATGAAACCGGGTGACGTAAGGCCGATGGAAGTTTGTCCATTAGGACAAAAAAGCAACACGAGAAAAATTTTTAATTCGGTGGCCGCTGTTGTTGCATTGCGACATGGATGACGAAACCAGACGAACGTTTGCCAATTGCAATTCCTGCAATCTTTTGACAAGTTACTAGCACTTACCGCCTGTAATCAGGCATTTACAGGAATAAAACGGCCAGCCAGTACATGTTCCGCCCAATAAAAATATACAATAACGAACTTCCAGGAGCCTATTCATGAAACTTTCACAACTTAGTTTGACGGTTGCAGCATTGTTTGTCGCTGCCAGCGCGTCCGCGGCAGACCCTAAGCTGGGCATCGTGTATGACGCAGGCGGCAAGTTCGACAAGTCGTTCAATCAGTCCGCTTTCGAAGGCGCCACGCGCTTCAAAAAAGAAACCAACATCAATTTCATCGAGGTGCAAGCCTCCAGCGACACCCAGGCTGAGCAGGTGATGCGCGGCCTCGCCCGCAAGAACCTGGACCTGATCGCCGCCATCGGCTTCGCCCAGCAGGCGGCCGTGCAGAAAGTCGCCAAGGAATTCCCCAAAGTCCGCTTCGTGCTGATCGACGGTGTGGCCAACGGCGCCAACGTCAACTCCATCACCTTCAAGGAAGAAGAAGGCTCCTACCTGGTGGGCGTGGCGGCGGCCATGGCGTCCAAGTCGAAGAAACTGGGCTTCATCGGCGGCGTCGACATTCCACTGATCCGTACCTTCGCCTGCGGCTACGCGCAAGGCGCCAAGTCCGTCAATCCGAAGATCGACGTCACCTCCAACATGGTCGGCACCTCGTCCGACTCGTGGAACAACCCGGCCAAGGGCGGTGAACTGGCCCGCTCGCAATTCGACCGCGGCGTTGACGTGGTGTTCGCGGTGGCCGGCGGTTCGGGCCTGGGCACGCTGCAGACGGCCAAGGAAAAAGGCAAGCTGGCGATCGGCGTCGATTCCAACCAGAATCACCTGTACCCTGGCAGCATCCTGACCTCGATGGTCAAGCGCGTCGACAACGCCGTCTATGACTCGTTCATGCAGATGAAGAACGGCACCTGGAAGGCTGGCGTCACCGCCAAGGGCCTGAAGGAAGGCGGCGTCGATTGGGCGCTGGACGAGAACAACCGCAAGCTGATCACGCCGGAAATCGAAAAGCGCGTGACGGGCGCGCGCAAGGATATCATCGACGGCAAGGTCAAGGTCATCGACATCCGTTCGGGCGCGGCCTGCCCAGCCTGATATTCGCCTGAACATTGAGCGCGCCGCCGGGGAATCGCCCCGCGCGGCGCGTTTAACATTTTATCTAACCGCACCAAAAACGATCCTATGCAGCCAGCAGTAGAATTTCGCGGCATCGCCAAGCACTTCGGCGCTGTGAAAGCGAACACGGACGTCAGCTTCGCCATCGCCAAGGGCTCGATCCACGGCCTGGTGGGCGAGAACGGCGCCGGCAAATCGACCCTGATGAGCATCCTGTACGGATACTACCGCGCCGATGGCGGGGAGATCCTGCTCGATGGCCAGGCGCGCCGCATCCACAACAGCCAGGAGGCGATCGCCCTCGGCATTGGCATGGTGCACCAGCACTTCATGCTGGTCGAGAACATGACCGTGCTCGACAACGTGATGCTGGGCAGCGAGGGCGGCTTCCAGCTCAAGCCCAAGCGCGCCAAGGTGGAGGCTGAACTGCGCGACATCTGCGCCCGCTACCGCCTCGACGTCGACCCGCTGGCCACGATTCAAGACCTGTCGGTGGGCGCGCAGCAGCGCGTCGAGATCCTCAAGCAGATCTACCGCAGCGCCAGCATCCTGATCCTGGACGAGCCGACCGCCGTGCTGACCGCGCAGGAAACCGCGTCGCTGTTCGAGATCCTGCGCCTGTTCAAGGAACAGGGCAAGACCATCATCCTGATCACCCACAAGCTGCAGGAGATCCTCGACATCACCGACACCGTCACCGTGATGCGCGGCGGTCGCGTGATCGGCGCCGTGCCGACCGCCGACACCACCAAGGAAGCGCTGGCCAACATGATGGTCGGCCGGCCGATCGAGAACAACCTGCCGCGCGCGCCGTACCATCCCGGCGCGCCGGTGCTGCAGGTGCAAGACCTGCAACTGCTGGACGACCAGGGCGTCAAGCTGCTGGCCGACATCGGCTTCACGCTGCGCGCCGGCGAGATCGTCGCGGTGGCCGGCGTGTCCGGCAACGGCCAGAGCGAGCTGATGGAAATTCTGTCGGGGATGCGCCTGCCGACCTCCGGCCAGCTCGACTTCCTCGGCCAGCCGCTGCCGTTCGCCGGCCGCGCCGACGCCGATGGCCTGCCGCGCACCTTCCGCGAACTGGGCATCGGCCACGTGCCGGAAGACCGCCTGCGCGACGGCGTGGTCAAGGCCTTCTCGGTGATGCACAACACCATCTTCGGCTACCAGGACAAGCTGAAGAACCGCTGGGGCCTGCTCAACTTCAAGGCCATCGCCGGCCGCTGCGCGGAGCTGATGCGCAACTTCGACGTGCGCCCGAACAACCACGACCTGCGCATCGGCCTGCTGTCCGGCGGCAACCAGCAGAAAGTGGTGATCGCGCGCGAAGTGCTGGCGCGGCCGAAGCTGATGCTGGTCGGCCAGCCGACCCGCGGCGTCGACATCGGCACCATCGAGAGCATCCACGCCCAGCTGCTCAAGCTGCGCGACGAGGGCGTCGCCATCTTGCTGGTCTCCGTGGAGCTGGAAGAAGTGCGCGCGCTGGCGGACCGTATTCTGGTCATGTGCGGCGGCCGCATCACCGGCGAACTGAAAATTGAAGAATTCGACACCACCCGCATCGGCCTGCTGATGGGGGGCGAACACAAATCATGAATAAAGACCTGCCACGCTGGGCAACCGCGTTTGTCATGCCCGTCCTCAACCTGCTGTCGGCCCTGCTGGTGACGGCGCTGGTGATTCACTTGCTGGGCGAGAGCCCGACCGAATCACTGGCGATCCTGATCAACAGCGCCGTCGTCAATCCGGAGGGCCTGAGCTACACGCTGTTCTACGCCTCGACTTTCATCTTCACCGGCCTGGCGGTCTCGATCGCCATGCAGGCCGGCCTGTTCAACATCGGCGCCGAAGGCCAGATGTACTTCGCCGGTCTGGGCCTGACCTTGGCCATGCTAAGCTTCGACAGCACGCTGTCGCCGTGGCTGCTGATTCCGGTCGGCATGCTCGGGGCGGCGCTGTTCGGCGCGCTGTGGGCCTTCGTGCCCGGCTACCTCCAAGCCAAGCGCGGCAGCCACGTGGTGGTCACCACCATCATGTTCAACTACATCGCCGCGTCGCTGATGAACACCGTCATCGTCAAGCTGGTGCCGGCGGGCGAGCAGAATCCGGCCAGCCGCGCCTTCAGCGCCGCCGCCGAGATGCCGCGCCTGAACCAATGGCTGCCGGTGCTGGGCGAGACGCCGCTCAACATCAGCTTCTTCATCGCCATCCTGGCGCTGGTGATCTACGGCGTGGTGGTGTCGCGTTCGGCCTGGGGCTACAAGCTGCGCGCCACCGGCCTGAACAAGCACGCCGCGCACTACGCCGGCATCCGCATCAGCAAGATGATCATCATCGTCATGCTGATCTCGGGCGCGCTGGCCGGCCTCGGCTCGGTCAACTCCATCATGGGCTCGACCCACTACCTGTCGCTGAACTTCGTCGGTGGCGCCGGCTTCATCGGCATCGCCATCGCGCTGATGGGCCGCCAGCATCCGGTCGGCATCTTCCTGTCGGCGGTGCTGTTCGGCGCGCTGACCCAGGGCGGCTTCGACCTGTCGCTGGAAAAGCAGAACATTCCGCCGGAAACCGTGATCCTGATTCAGGGCCTGATCATTCTGTTCTGCGGCGCGATGGAAAACCTGTACGCGCCGGTCATCGCCAAAGCGCTCAACTTCAAGAAGTGAGAACGATATGACCTTAGACGACCTGCATATCGGCAGTATTCTGGTGTCCACCGTGCGCAACGCGCCGGTGCTGATTTTCGCCGGCATGGCCGGCCTGTTCGCTGAACGCTCGGGCGTGATCGACATCGGCCTGGAAGGCAAGATCCTGGCGTCGGCCTTCGTCTCGGCCGCCGTTGGCTTCACCACGCAGAACCCGTGGTACGGCGTGATGGCCGGCATCCTGGTGTCGGTGCTGCTGGCAACGCTGCAAGCGTATGTGGCGATCACGCAGAAGGGCAACCAGCTGGTGGCCGGCATCGCCATCAACATCGCCATGAGCGGCTTGACCTTCGTCGTGGCGCAGTACATCTTCCAGCAGGGCGGACGCACGCCGGACCTGGGCTCGGCGCGTCTGTTCGACGTGGTGCTGCCGGGTTCGGCGGCGGTGGAAGGTATCCCCTTCATCGGCTGGCTGTATGCGCACCTGATCGGCGGCCACTCGGTGCTGGTCTACCTGGCGTTCCTGCTGGTGCCGCTGGTGCACTGGGTCATCTACCACAGCCGCTTCGGCCTGCGCCTGCGCGCCTGCGGCGAGAACCCGCACGCGGCCGATGCGGCCGGCGTCAACGTCGAGCGCCAGCGCTACATGGCGATGATCATCGCTGGCGTGCTGTGCTCCTTCTCGGGCGCCTACCTGTCGATCGTGCAGAGTGGCTTCTTCCTGCGTGACATGTCGGCCGGCGCCGGCTATCTGGCGCTGACCGCCATGGTGTTCGGCAACTGGCGTCCGCTGCACACCTTCCTCGGTTGCCTGATGTTCGGCTTCTTCGGCGCGGTGCAGATCCAGATCGAGGGCGTGGAACTGCCGGTGGTCGGCCGCGTGCCGGGCGCGCTGATCCAGATGGTGCCCTACGTGCTGACGGTGATCGTGCTGGCCGGCCTGATGGCCAAGTCGGTGGCGCCGAAGGCGCTCGGCACGCCGTTCGTGAAGTCGCGCTAAAACGTCTTCAAATAGGACAGCAGGTCGGCGACCTGCTGTTCGTCCTTGATTCCCCAGAAGCGCATGCTGGTGCCGGGCACCACGTCATGCGGCGCGCGCAGGTAGGCCGCCAGATTCTTCTCGGTCCACACCAGGCCGGACTTCTTCATCGCTTCCGAATACTTGTAGTCCCTGGTCGACGCGGCCTTGCGGCCGACGATGGCGTTCAGCTGAGGCCCGTAACCGGCGCTCGCATACGGGCCCACCGCGTGACACGATGCGCAGCGCTGGAACAGCAGCGCGCCGTTCTTCGGATCCCCCGCCGCGTGGGCCGGCGTGGCGGCCAACAAAACGATCAATAACAGTGTTTTCATAACAGATGCAACGCCGCGTATTGCAGCAGCATGATGGTTTTACCGTCGGCGATCTCGCCCGAGGCGATCATCTGTAACGCGTGATCCAGCGGCAGTTCCAGCACCTCGATATCCTCGCCCTCCTCGGCGATGCCGCCGCCCTCACTGGCGCGCGACGCGGCGTCGTACTCGGCCACGAAGAAGTACAGGCGCTCCGTCACCGAACCGGGACTCATGAAAGCCTCGAACACCTTGCGCACCTCGCCGACGCGATAACCGGTTTCCTCCTCCACCTCGGCCTTGATGCGTTCCTCCGGACTGGCCCGGTCCAGCAGGCCGGCCGCCGTCTCGATCAGGAAGCCGTCATGGCCGTTGCCGTAGGTTGGAAAGCGGAACTGCCGCACCAGCAGCACGGTGCGCCGCGCGCGGTTGTACAGCAGGATGGTGGCGCCGTTGCCACGGTCGTAGGTTTCGCGCGTCTGGCGCTGCCAGCTGCCGTCGCGGCGGCGGTAGTCGAAGGTGGTCTTCTTCAGCAGGAACCAGTCGTCGGACAGGGTCTCTACCTGATGGATGCGGATATGGTCGTCGGGCATGCTGTTCTCCTGATTGCGTTTTTTTACGATATCATGCAGTATCATGCAATATCAAGAAAATTCGTGCATATGCTGACACGCCAACGCAAGGAACTGCTGCTCGCCCGCCTGAAACAGGATGGGCAGATCGTCGCCCGCTCGCTCAGCGAGGAACTGGGTCTGTCCGAAGATACCATCCGCCGCGACCTGCGCGAGCTGGCCGCCGAAGGCCTGCTGCAACGGGTGCACGGCGGCGCGCTGCCGCTTGACCTGCCGCCGTCGCCGGCGATGGGCAAGTTCAGCGAACGCCAGCGCCTGTCCAGCGACGCCAAGCCGGCCATCGCCCGCGCCGCGGCGGCCATGATCACGCCGGGCCAGGTGGTGTTCATCGACGGCGGTACCACCGCCGTGCAGCTGGCGCGCGCGCTGCCGCCAGACCTGAGCTGCACGGTGGTGACGCACAGCCCGTCGGTGGCGGTGGAACTGGCCGAACATGCGGCGGCGGAGGTGATCCTGATCGGCGGCCGGCTGTTCAAGCATTCCATCGTGGCGATGGGCACGGCGACGCTGGAGACGATTGCCCAGATCCGCACCGACATCTACTTCATGGGCGTGTGCAGCGTGCATCCGGAATCGGGCATCAGCACTGGCGATTTCGACGAGGCCGGCATCAAGCGCGCCATCAGCGCCATGGCGCGCCGCACCGTGGTGCTGGCCTCGCCGGAGAAGCTCGATACGGCGTCGCCGTACCAGATCGCGCCGCTGTCGCACGTCAGTGCCATCATCGTCAGCGGCGACGCGCCGGAAGCGCTGCTCAAGCGTTATCGGAAACTCGGCATCGAGGTCACCAAGGCTTAACATTGGCATGGCAAACTGACTGGATGACGAAGCCTGACGCTTTTACAAAAATCCTGCGCTGGCCGCTGCTGCTGACAGCGTTATGGCTGGTGGCCGGCGCTGCCGGCGCGATGAACCGCTTGGTCTATCCGCTCACCACGCTGGACGACGCCGACAGCCGCTACGAGTACGACTGGGCAGTGCTGCGCGAGGCCTTGCGGAAGACCGAGCCGCGCTACGGGCCGTTCACGATGCGCCAGTCGACGCACGCGATGTCGTCGCCGCGGGTGGCGCAGGAACTGCTGACGCCCGGTGGCCGCATCAACATCTTCGCGCGCGCCACGTCGCCGGAGCTGGAGCGGCAATTCCTGCCGGTGCGGCTGCCGATCGACAAGGGCTTGCTGGGCTACCGCATGTTCCTGGTGCGCAGCGATGATCTGCCACGCTTCGCCGCCGTCAACACGCTGGATGATTTGCGCAAGCTGCGCGTCGGCCAGGGCGCCGGATGGATCGATGTGCCGCTGCTGCGCGACGCCGGCTTCAGCGTGGTGGAAGGCAGTAGCTATCCCGGGCTGTTCGCGATGCTGAGCGCGGGCCGCTTCGACTGGTTCTCGCGCGGCATCGACGAGGCCCAGCGCGAGTGGCGCGAGCGCCATGCGGCCTTCCCGCGCATGGTGATCGAACCGACCCTGTTGCTGCACTATCCGCTGCCGTTGTACTTCTTCCTGCGGCGCGACGACGAAGGCAAGCTGCTGGCGCAGCGCATCACCGACGGCATGGAGATGATGATCAAGGATGGTTCGCTCAACGCCCTGTTCCAGCGCTACAAGGGCGCGAGCATCAAGGCCGGCGCGCTGGCCGGGCGGCGCCTGCTGCAACTAAAGAATCCCCATCTGCCGCCAGAGACGCCGCTGTCGCGCGGCGAACTCTGGTTCAATCCCATCACCGGAAAATAAACCCCGTCATTGGTTACGGCCAGATCGCTTTCAGCACGGCGGCCAGATGATAGCCGCCCTGAATCAACTGCGCACGCGCGGCGGCGGACGACGGCACCGGATAGTTGTCCGGAATCGCCAGCGGCCAGACGTTATAGACCTCCCCCTTCTTGCTGGTCTGCTGCCCCATAGGACCCGGCACCACGTCGGTATAAGCCAGCTTGGCCACGGTCAGCGTCTGATCCGCCCACTGGTACGGCCAGGTCACGGGATCGCCAGTGTTGGCGGCCACCACTGGATTGCCGGCGATGACCATCTGCGCGAACTGCTCCGGCGTGCGTGCACCGATGCGGCGGAACGCGTAGTTGACCACCGTGGTATCCCAGTACGAGTGGAACGCGCGCGTGGTCGGCGCCGGACGCGCTGGCGTGGTCGCCGGCTTCTCCTCTTCCGGCGCCGCCGGAATCAGCTCCGCGCTCTTGGCCGTCAGCTTGATGTCGTCCAGTTGCAGGTTGTTGCCGCCGGTCGTGCCGAAAGCCTCCTTGTCATCCAGCTGCTTTTGCGTCGGTACCACGAAGCCGCCGTTCTTGCCGATATAACCCTCGCCCACATGCAGCGGCTGCGCGATGTCGCCGCTCAGGTGCGTCAACATCAGCAGCGCCTGGCGCGGCGTGAAGTTGTGCGGATTGGTGGTGGCGTCGCCCTTACCTTGCAGCACCGCGATGCACTGCTTCAGCGTCTGCACGATGTCATGATCGGTGGTGCCGACGCCATGGTCCTCGTAGTGCGACAGCTGGAACGGCACGTCGGTGTAGTGGTATTCGCTGTGCTGCGGATTGGCGGTGGTGTAGGCCACCATCTCCTCCGTTTGCGGGCCGCAGTAAGTGCCCTTCACACAGTCGGCCCACGAGGCCACTTTGGCCAGGCTTTCGCCGGGCAGCAGCAAGGCCCGCACCTGCTTCTCGGCGTTGCTGCCCTTGATCAGCTGATCGGCGATCGCGCCCACCGCGCGGTGGCCGTCATTGCCCCAGGCTTGGGCGTTCAGGGAAACGAAGGCGCTGCTCAGCGCCAGTATGCATGCGAGCTTCTTCATTCAGGACTGCCTTTCGCTGGCTTGGGATATTGTTTGTTGATGTCGAGCGGCTGCGCATAGGACGAGGTCCAGGTCTGCTCCTGCAACGCCGCCAGGCGCTGGGCCATCTTCTCGTTGCGCATCACCACTTCCAGATTGCGCGACAGGTCGAAGTAGCCGCCGGCCCAGTTGCTGGTGCCAACCCACGCCACCTGATTGTCGATCACCATGGTCTTGCTGTGGATGACGCGCGCGAACGGCACGAAACCGGTCGATGCCACCGGCAGCGTCACCACGCGGATCTCCACGTTTGGCAGGATGGCCAGCGATTTGAGATACACCTGCGCCGGCTGCTCCAGGTTCCAGTTGGAGACCATCAGCTTAATCTTGACGCCGCGATTGGCGGCGGCGCGCACCGCGTTGTCGATCACCGCATAGTAAGGACGCGTGCCTTTCGGACCATAGCTCAGCGGCGCGTAGTCCAGCAACTGGATGCGCACTTCGCTCTTGGCCTCCGCCAGCAGCGCCGGCAGGCCGGTTTCGGAGTCGCCCACGCCGGCCGGGTTGTATTGGTTGGGACTGGCCAACAGGAAGGTCGGCTGATGAATGTCCGGCAGCGCCGTCTTCACATTCAGCACCGGCGCGATCTGGCCGGCCGCGGTCAGCGCCTGCGCGCGCCAGTCCTGGTTGAAGATCGCCAGTACCTGGCCCACCACTTTCGGATCGGTGATGCGCAAGCCGGTTTCGTGGATATGCTCGAACGAGCGCCAGTCGAAATTCTGGCTGCCGATGAAGGCGGTTTTACCATCGACCACCAGATACTTGGCGTGGATGATGCCGTTACCGGTCAGCTTGTTGAAATCGAGGATGCGCAGGTCCAGGTTGGGAATCGCCTTCAGGCGCTCGATGGTCGGCTTCTCCGACAGGCCCACGCCCTTTTGATCGAGCAGGAAACGGATCTTCACGCCACGCTTGCCGGCCGCCTCCAGATGCTCAACGACTTTGTCGAACACGCTGCCCGGCTTGATCACCGCGTAGAACTGGCCGATGACGATTTCGCTCGTGGCGTTGTCGAACATCTCGGTCCACACCTGCGCGGGGCTGCGCAGATCGTCGCTGTGCAGCGGCGTTTCGACCGGCGCGGTCTGCACCAGCTCATAGCCGGGAATCGAAAACTCGGCGTGCGCCGGCGCGGCCAGAACACCCGCCGCCATCAGGGCGGAAACTAAAATACGGCGCATCATTACTCCCCTTGTACGTTCTTGTAGCGAGCCTGTGGTTCGGCGGAGCCGGCAGGCTTGTTGTCGCGTTCACGCTTGACCAAATACTGGGTCAGCGCATCGATGTCGCGAATATTGGTCGGGGCGCGGTTGCTGCCTTTCTTAAAGACCGGAAAACCGTCGCCGCCCTCGGCCAGGAAGTTGTTGGTCACCACGCGATAGGAGGTGTTCATGTCCAGCCGCTCGCCGTTCAGCTTCACGCTGTCCGGCACGACCCGCTGGCCTTCCGGCTTGAACTCGTCCCACGCGTAGGTGAAGCCATCCGATACTTGCAGCAGACCGCGAACGCTATCGCGGCCGCCGACCCACTGCTCTTCCAGCAGCTCGACGATCTGCGCGCCGCGCAGGTTCATCGCCACCAGCGTGTTCCCGAACGGCAGAACCGCCATGGCCTGGCCCAGCGTGACCACATTGCCGGCGGTGGATTCCAGATCCTGGCGGATGCCGCCCGAATTCTGCAGCGCGATCTGCGCGCCGAACGGACGGCCCGCCAGCAGCATGGAATCCGCCACCAGATCGCCCAGCGCGGATTCACCCTCGGTTTTTTTACCGCGCTTCACGCTCGGCAAGGCGATCTTCGCCACCGGACGCGCCAGCGCGGCAGTGCTGCTGGCGCGGGTCTTTTTCAGATAAGCGTCCAGCGCCGGATCGGCCGGCCATTTACCCGGCACCATCACTTCCTGCCGCGCGCTGACATCGCGCAGGCTGTTGCTGTTGGTGTCCACGGTCAGCGTGATGCGACTCATGACATGGCCCCCCATGTCGGACTGCGTGACCAGGCGGTCGCCCACCTTGCACAGATAGCCCTGATGCGAGTGGCCGCTGATGACCAGGCGAATCGACGGATCGAGGCGCTTGACCACATCCACGATCGGGCCTGTCAGATTGGCGCAATCCTGCTGGTCGAATTTATCGGTGGTCTTGCCGCCCTGGTGGATCAGCGCCACGAACACGCCGACGCCTTGCTTGCGCAGTTCCGGCAGCTGACGGTTGATGGCGTCCGCCTCGTCGACGAAATCCAGTCCGGCGATGCCGGACGCCAGCGACGACTCGGCGGTCTCGCGCAGCACGGTGCCGATCAAGCCGACCTTCACGCCGTGGGCGGTTTCGATTTTGTAGGCCGGCAGCACCGGCTTGCGGGTGCTCATGTCGATCACGTTGGCGGCCAGGTACTGGAACTGCGCGCCCTGATACGTGCCCTCGAATTTGCAGGCCTTGTCGGGGCGCGGCGACACGCAGCCACCCTTCTGCTGGCGCAGCAGCTCGATGCGGCCCTGGTCGAATTCGTGATTGCCGACCGAGGTCGCGCGCAGGCCAAGCAGATTCATGGCGCCGATGGTCGGCTCGTCGGCCCACATCGAGGAGATGGCCGGGCTGGCGCCGATCAAGTCGCCGGCGCCGACCAGCAGCAGTTGCGGATCTTCCTTGCGCCACGCCTGCAAGGCCGCGCCCAGCGTGTCGATGCCGCCGGCCTGGATCACGCGCTCGCCGCCGCCGTTGACGCTGTCCCAGGTGTATTTGCTGGCTTCGATATTGCCGTGGAAGTCGTTCAGCGTCACCAGCTGGACTTCGGCCACACCGGGCGGCAAGGGCGGTCGGGACAGCGCGGCGCAGCCGCTCAGCATGGCCAGCGCGATCAGGCTAAGATTTTTTTTCATTGCGTATGAATCGGGACGTAATCGAATATTGTACAGCGCAACCGAGCTGCAATTACAGGCAATCGGCGGCTGGTAAATACTACGTTACAAATAAAAAACGGCTGATGTCGCCACCAGCCGTTTTTGATCATGTGCCTTTCAGGCCAGTCTTGCCGAGCTTAGAACTCGTACTTGACGGTGGCTTGAACTGCCCACTGCGATTCGCCTTTGACCTGGCGGATATCGACCGATTCCACGTCACGCACACGGTAGATGTACTTGCCGTTAGCATCCAGACCCTGGTAGTCGACGAAGCTGCGTGCCAGACCGCCGTTGGTCTGGAAGCCGACTTCGTTGATACGGCCCCACTTCTTGTTCAGCAGATTGCCGACGTTGAAGATGTCGAACGAGATCGTGCCTTTGTGGCCAGTCCACAGACCAGGGATTTCCTGGGCGATGCGCAGGTCGATGCTGTTGGTCCATGGAGCGAAGTCGGTGTTACGCTTGACCACGCCGCCGGCAGCGCGTTTCAGCACGCCGTTACTGTTGACCACGCTCCAGAAGCGGTCTTCGTTGGCGTGGCTGGTGGCGCTGTCGCCGTAGAAGATCACTTCGCCCGAACCCGGTTTCGACGGGATGTACATCAGGTCGTTACCGGCCATGCCGTCACCGTTCAGGTCATTGTTGACGGTCCAGCTGTACGGTTTGCCCGAACGGCCTTCATAGAACAGGCCGAAGGTGGTGTTGTACGCGCCGAACAGACGCTTGCGGAAGTTAATCAGCGCGCTGATCCGGTCTTTCACCAGGTAGTTCGAGTTGGCGTTGGTCTCTTCGTTAGGATTGAAGACCGAGCGGCTGGCGAAGTTCGACGACGAGGTCGACGAGGTCAGCGGCGAGACTTCTTTGGCGTCGGTGTAGGTGTACGCCAGCGACCAGCTCCAGCCGCCGATCATCGGACGCGACAGCGACACGGTGGCGACGTTGGAACCGCCCTTGTCGGTCTTGGTGGCGACCAGCACGTTGTTGAAGGCCGAATTGCTCAATGCCTTGGCGGTGAAGCCAGTGCAAACCCCGTTGGTGAGCGAACCGCCGGTGGCGCTCCAGCACGCTGGGTTGTAGCCCTGTGCGTTGTAGTACAGCGCGCGGCCATCGGTACCGGTACGGGTAGCCGCACCCAGGTTGGCGTTCTGATAGTAGATCGCGTCACGCGCCTTGGTATTCAGGTATTCCATACCCAGCACCAGGTTGTACCATGGCAGTTCCATTTCCAGCGCGATGTTCGACTTCCATACCGACGGCTGGCGCAGGCCTTGCGCCAGCACGTCGACGTTGGCGGCCGGTACCGAACCGGTGAAGCTGGTCACCTGCTTGTTGATGTCCGGGCTATACAGGCCATCGGTCGCTGGGCAGGCTGCATAGCCGCCAATGCCGCAACCCACGGTGCGGGTCTGCACGCCGGTGTTCGAGAACGGGTTGGACAGCCATACGGTCAGAGCCGAACCCTGGAACAGGCCGGCGCCGCCGCGCACTTGCATCTTGCGCGCGGTATCGAAGGTGTAGTTGAAGCCGACGCGCGGCTGCACCAGGCTCTGGCCGTCGAAGGTGTTGGTGTTGTCAAGACCGAAGCCGCCGGTGGCGCGGGTGTTGGTGGCTGGATTGCCGGCCACCATGGCCTGCGCCACAGTCGCATTGCGCAGCGGACGGCCGCCAACGCCGGTCTTGTCCACACGCACGCCGTAGTTGACGGTCAGGTTGGAGTTGACAGTCCAGGTGTCCTGCACGAACAGGCCATAGTTCTTCATATCGAACTTCGAGACCGCATCGTCCAGCGTCAGGCCGGCGTTGGCCACCTGTACGCTGTACGAGCTTGGACGGCCGCGGCGGAAGTTCTCCAGCACCGCCGCTTCGTTCTGCGCATTGGTCGCGGTCGCGCAATTCAGGGTGCCGCCGTTCAGGAACTGATACGAAATGTTGCTGGAACAGTTGAAGGTGTAGTTGCCCCAGACGTTTTGCAGGAAGGCGTTGTACACCTCGTTCTTGCTGTAGTCCGCACCGAACTTGACTTCGTGGTCGCCCAGCGACCAGTTACCCGCGCCGTAGGCGTCGGTGGTCTTGGTGCCCAGGACGTTGCGCTGGCGGCTGTTATCGGTACCGAAGTTGATGAAGCGGTTGCCCGTCGAGATGGTCGATGGCGTGCCGGCTGGCAGCGCGCCCGAGAACTGCAGGCCGACCAGTGGCAGGCTGGCGTTCAGTTTAGGCAGCGAATCATAATCGCGGCTCGACAGCTTGAACTCGGTCGAGAAGGTCGGGGTCCAGTCGGACAGCAACTGGGCGACCTTGGTCTCAATGGTCTTGTTCTGCTGATACCACTCGGAGTTCAGCGAAATGCCGGTGGCCGACAGGCCGGAGAACTGCGGTTCGCTCTGATCGGTCTTCGAGTAGCGGAACATGGCGCGGTGGTTGTCGTTGATGTTCCAGTCGACTTTCACCAGTTTGTCGGTGACGTTCAGCGCGGTGCCGGCTGGCACCTCGCTGGTGCCGATGTCGATGCCATAGGTATTCTTGGCGATCGACTGGGCCGAGGCGATGGCCGACGACGTCACGCCGACGTTGGTCATCGAGCTGCCCAGCGGGCCGTAGGATGGCGCGGCGCGGGTCGATTCCAGCTTTTCCCAGTTCACGAACATGAACAGCTTGTCCTTGACGAGAGGGAAGCCCAGCGTGCCACCCTTGGTGGTTTCTTTGAACGGCGCTGGCGCCGCGTAGGTGTCGTTGGTGGCGTTGTAGCGGTCGCCGGCCAGCTTGTCGTTACGGAACACGTAGTAGACGCTGCCCTTGACGGTGTTGGTGCCGGACTTGGTGACGGCGTTGATGTTGCCGCCGGTGTAGCCCTTCTGGGTGACGTCATAGTTGGCGACGTTGACCTGCACCGACTGGATCGCCTCGATCGAGATCGGCTGCTTGGCGGTCGGCGAACCCGACGCTTCCAGGCCGAAGGTGTCGTTGACCGACACGCCGTCGATGGTCAGCGAGTTGTAGCGCGAGTTCTGACCGGCCACGGACATTTCGCCGCGCTCTTTGTCGGTCTGCGACACGCGTGGGTCGGCACGGGCGTAGTCTTGCAGGTTACGGTTGATCGAACCCTGGATCGCCAGTTCGGTCGCGCTGATGCTGGTGCCGGCGCCCATCGCGGTACGCGAGAATTTTTCCGAACGGCTGCTGCCGGCCACGGTCACGGACTGCATCTGCGCGGCGGCCACCGGACCGCCGAGGGTGGCGTCCACGTTGGCGGTTTCGGCCAGCTGGATGAAGACGTTCTCGCGCACTTCGGTCACGCCGTCCTTGGTAATCGTAATCGTATACGGCCCGCCGGTACGCAGACCACGCTGGACGTAACGGCCTTCAGCGTCGGTGACGACGTTGGTGACCGAACCCGACTCCGTGTGCAGGATCGACACGGTGGCGCCGGCCGCAGGCTTGCCATCGCCGACCGAAATACGGCCGCCGATCGCGGAGGTGGTGTTCTGGGCGAGGGCCGGTACTGTCGCTAGCGCGATAGACAGGCTGAGCGCAATTTGCGTCAGCTTGAGCCGTTTATGATTGATCATTGTATAACCTCAAAAAAGACTAATAGTTATATGAAACCCCGCTGGTGGCAGGTATTCCTCTTTACGTTTGCTGCAACTGGTCTGAGCCGTCAACACCCAGCGTGCCAAGGGCAGCGGGTGAGTTTAACGACCGAATGTGTCAGGGTTATGACATCAACAAGGGCGTAACAGGGGCGATGGACGCCATGTCAGCCGGTAAATCTGGCAATAAAATATTGCCTTTTTGGATCGATTCTGTGAACTATGCAATAAGCAAAAAGCGGCGACAAATTCAATTTATCTTATATATTGAGACGATAAACATATAAATAAGTCATGCTCTGGTCATCAAAACATGCATCACGTATCAGCCTGTCAACATGCGGCGAAATTATATGCCAGCCGGACCAAGATGAAATCCATTCAATATCAAATAAATAAAAAGTCTGAACCGAGATTCGAATTTATGTCGTAAGCAGGCCACATAGTTATCAGAAAAAAACTTGCCGTGGATAACTGTTGTGTTTTATATCAGCGCGAGAAATGCGCCGGGCAGGGAAACGAGTTTGTAACAACCGGGGCGTTTGTGGATTAGACGCCACAAACGCCCCGTTTTTCAGCGGCCGGCCGGCGACTTGGCGCCGGCGATCTCCGCCTCGAATTTGGTGAATTTGCCGTCCAATGCCTTCAACAAGCGTTGTTTATCGGCGTCATTGAGGAAGGAATAACGGATGCTGTCGTATGACAGTTTTTTCACTTCCGCATAATCCGGCTGGTAGCGCGCCGCATACAGCACGTATTCGCCGGACAGATTATTGCGCGACACACCGGCATCATCGGTCGACAGCACATACGGCACGCCATATTTGCGGAACAGCGTGACCGGGTGCGCCTGATCCTTGATGCCCAGGATAAAGTCGTTGCTGCTCAAATTGACTTCGACCGGGATCTTCTGATCACGCATTTTTTTCATGATGGCCAGCGGATTGCTCTCGTGGGCAATGTCCATGCCGTGGCCGATGCGGCTGGCGCCGGCGACATCGATGGCGTCCTTGATGTGGAAGGTCAGGCCTTCCGGCTCCACCATGCCCAGCGACAACTCGCCGGCGTGCAGCGCCAGTTTCACCTGCGGATATCTCGACTTGAGGAATTTGAACATCTGCATGTGCAGCGCATAGTCGCGCATCGACACATGCACGCTCTCCTGGCCGACGATGTTGACGCCGACGATCTTCGGATTCGAGGTGGCCAGCTTGAAGCTGGAGACGATCTGCGAGTACACCTGCGACGGCGACAGGAAGCGCAGCGCGAACGGCTGGTAGCGCAGCGTGAAGTTGGCATCGTCGATGCCGACACTGACCGTGTCCACATTCTTCAGGTAAGAGCTGATCCAGCCCTGGAAGGCCTGATCTTTTTCCAGCTTGGCCGACAGCGCGGCGAAATCGGCTTCGGTCACGCCGGCGGACAGCGCTTTCTTGTCAAAGTCCGCATCCTGCGCGATCGGCGCGATCTCGTAGATCGTTTCGATGTAGCTGACGTTTTCCTGAATGGCACGCTGCTTCAGGCGTTGCAGGCCATCCACCGCGTTGGTCGACGCCACCGGATTGAAATAGGCGAAGGTGTCGAAGAACTGGCGATCCGGCGGCGACTGGATGGCGCCGTGGTTGTAGAAATCCTTGTCCGACCAGCGCTGCAGCAGATTGGCCAGCACGGTGTTGTCAGTCAGGACGCCCTCACCCGACAGGCAGCCGGCGTAGGGTTTGACCTTCTCAATGGTGTAATTGGTCTTGTTGACGCAGAAGCCTTCCTTGTCCACCCACTCCAGATACTGCTCGGCGTAGATCGCGCCCGAGTAGTGGTGATGCAGATCGCCGCCCTTGGGCATCAGCGTGAAGAACATCGTCAACTCGGCCAGTTTTGGCTCCTTGCCCGGCGCGACCAGCGACGCGAAGTGGCGCTTGGTGGCTTCCTCATTGGCGTTGGCGGCGTGCGCCTGCGGCATGGCGCAGAACACGGCGGCGGCCAGTGCGGCGGCCTTCAGGCTGGCGATGTTTTTCTTCATGGTCGGGTCCTTGGTTAACTCATTTCACGGGCATGCACCTGACGGCCGGCGGCATAGGTGGCAGCGATCGCGCGGTCGTCGCCCAGCAGCGCCAAAGCGAACAGCAGCTCTTCCAGACTGTTGCCGCGCGACGTGCGCCGCTGCAGCAGCGGCGTCGCCTGCGGGTCGATGACGATGAAGTCCGCCTCTGTCCCGGCAGCGAAATTGCCGATGGTGCCTTCGAGCTGCATGCTGCGCGCGGCGCCCAGCGTGGCCAGGTAGAACATGCGCAAAGCCGGCAGATAACTGCCCTTCAAGCGCGCTACTTTATAGGCTTCATTCATTGTTTGCAACATCGAGAACGAGGTGCCACCGCCCACGTCGGTGGCCAGCGAGAGCAGCACGCCGGCATCGTCGGCGCGCTCGAAGTCGAACAGGCCGCTGCCGAGGAACAGATTGGAGGTCGGGCAGATGGCGGCGGCGGACTGGGTTTCGGCCATGCGCCGGCGGTCCTGCTCATCGAGCCAGATGCAGTGGCCATACATGGCGCGCGGGCGCATCATGCCGTAGCTGTCGTAGACGTCGATGTAGCTGCGCGAGTTGGGGAACAGCTCGCGCACCCACGCGCATTCGGCCTCGTTTTCGGATACGTGGGTCTGGATGTAGGTGTCAGGATAGGCGGCCGCCAGTTCGCCGGCCAGCTGCAACTGGCGCTCGCTGGACGTCGGCGCGAAGCGCGGCGTGATGGCGTAAAGCGCGCGGCCGCGCTTGTGCCAGCGCTGGATCAGCGCTTCGGTGTCGCGGGCGCTGGTTTCGGCGGTGTCGCGCAGGAAGTCGGGGCAGTTCCGGTCCATCATCACCTTGCCGGCCACCATGCGCAGGCCGCGCTGCTCGCTGGCGGCGAAGAAGGCGTCCACCGATTGCGGGTGTACGGTGCAGTAGACCATGGCGGTGGTGGTGCCGCAGCGTAGCAGCTCGTCGAGAAAGAAGTCGGCCACGTTGGCGGCATGCTTGCTGTCCTCGAACTGGCGTTCGGACGGGAAGGTGTAGGTTTCCAGCCATGGCAGCAAGCCTTCCGACGGCGAGGCGATCATGTCGGTCTGCGGGTAGTGGATGTGGGTGTCGATGAAGCCCGGCATCAGCAGCTTGCCGCTGTAGTCGTGCACCACGGCGCCGGCGGGAAGCGTGGCGTGCAGCGCGGCGTAGTCGCCGGCGGCTTTGACTTTGCCGTCCTCGACGATCAGCAGGCCGTCTTCGTGCCAGTCGTGAGACCGTTCGTTGAAGGCCGGATCGGCGAGAAAGTGCAGCAAGCTGCCACGATAGGCTTGCAGGTTGGTGGTCATGTTGGTCTTTCTTGAATCTGAATGCGTAGTTTAGCTTGCGACAGCCAGCCGTGCCGGCGCGTTGAGTGCGGCGGTTTGCTGCCGCTCCCACACCATCAACAATTGCGCGCACACGGAGGCGGCGATGGCGGCGGGGAGTTTGCTGGAGATGCCCGGTAATCCGATGGGGCAGACCATGTTGTCGATACGGTCTTGCGGGACGCCGCGCGCGGCCATGCGACGCTCGAATTGTACCCGCTTGGTGTGCGATCCGATCAGTCCGAACCAGCCGACGTTTTCTCTCGTCAGAATGGCTTCGGTCAGGCGCTGGTCCAGTGCGTGGCTGTGGGTCATCACGAGGTAGCTGGCGTCCGCAGGCGCAGCGGTCACGCAGGCTTCCGGCATGTCGGTCGCTTCCACGGTGACGTTGACCGGCGGGTCTGCGGGGAACATGTCCTCGCGCTCATCGACCCAGGTGACGGTGCACGGCAGCTCGCCCAGCAGGCGCATGATGGCCGTGCCGACATGGCCGGCGCCGAACAACACCAGATGCGCGCGTGGCGCCAGGCAAGGATCGGCCAGCCAGCGCCGCCCCTGCGCGTCGCGCAGCACATGCGTGCCGCGCTCGCGGTCGACGGCCGGGATGCTGGACTCGCCGGGGCCGAGCAGCAGCGCGGTGGCCGGGCCGTCGATGGCGCTGAGGCGCCAGTGGTCTTCGCGCGGTCGCGCGCGCAGACCGGCCAACACGGCGGCCAGTTCGGGGCCGACCAACTCAAACGCCAGATGCACCACGCCGCCGCAGCACTGCCCCAGCGTCGGGCCGAGCGCATAACGTTCCAGACGCGCCGTCGCCGCGCCTTTCAGCATCTCACGCGCCAACGCCACGGCGCACATTTCCAGATGCCCGCCGCCGATCGTATCGTGCTGACCGCGCGCCGTCACCAGCATCTTGGCGCCCGGCTCGCGCGGGCCGGAACCCTCGACGATCACCACAGTCACCAGCACCGCCGGTTGCGACACTTGCGTTGTCAGCCAGACATTCATCACGCCATCACTTCCACAATCGACACCGCCCGCAAGATCTCCTCGCTGGTGGCCGGCGCGTTCAATGGCGGATTCACCCGATGCCCGCCTACCGCAGAAATCGCGTCGCGAATCGCGAAGAACACCGAAAACGGCAGCAGCAATGGCGGCTCACCCACCGCCTTCGAGCGGTGGATACTGTCCTCCACGTTGCCGTTATCGAACAGCTTCACGCGGAAATCCTCAGGACAATCCGAAATCCCCGGAATCTTGTAGGTGGACGGCGCATGCGTCATCAACTTGCCCGCCGCATTCCACCACAGCTGTTCGGTGGTCAGCCAGCCCATGCCCTGAATGAACGCGCCTTCGACCTGGCCGATATCGATGGCGGGATTCAGCGAACGACCGGCATCGTACAGGGCATCGGCGCGCAACAGCTTCCACTCGCCGGTCAGCGTATCGACCACCACTTCGGAAACCGCCGCGCCATACGCATAGTACGAGAACGGATGCCCATTCATTGTCTTCGCGTCCCAGTGCAGGCCGGGGGTCGCGTAGAAACCATCGGACCACAACTGCACGCGCGCCAGATACGCCTTCTGCACCAGCTCCGCGAACAGCACATTGTGCCCGTTCACCTGCACATGGTTATCCTGGAAGCGAACCGGCTGGCCATCGTCATCGCCATACAGCTTGACCGCATACGCGGCCAGACGTTCACGAATCTGCCGCGCCGCATCCTGCGCCGCCTTGCCGTTCAAATCCGCGCCGGTAGACGCGGCGGTCGCCGAGGTATTCGCCACCTTGCTGGTATCCGTGGCCGTGATACGCACCTGCGACAGATCAAGGCCCAGTTCATGAGCGACCACCTGCATCACCTTGGTGTTGATGCCCTGCCCCATCTCCGTGCCGCCATGATTGACCAGCACCGAACCATCGACATACACATGCACCAGCGCGCCCGCCTGATTCAGGTGCGTGACATTGAACGCGATGCCGAACTTCAGCGGCGTGAACGCAATCCCCTTTTTCAGCACCGGGCTGGTGGCGTTGAATGCCTCAATCGCCTTGCGGCGCGCGCGGTATTCGCTGGTCTGCTCCAGTTCCGCCGTCAACGCCTCAATGATGTTATCGACAATCTGCTGGCCATAGGGCGTCACGTTGCGCTCAGTCTTGCCGTAGAAATTGAGCCGGCGGATATCCAGCGCATCACGCCCGAGGTTACGCGCGATCTCGTCGATGATGTACTCGATCGCAATCGCACCTTGCGGGCCGCCGAAACCGCGAAATGCCGTATTCGACTGCGTATTCGTCTTGCCGCAACCAGCGCGAATATCCACGTCCGACAGGTAGTAGGTGTTATCGAAGTGGCAGACCGCCCGCGTCGCCACGGGTCCCGACAAGTCGGCTGAGAAACCGGCTCGCAAGGTCATGTCCACGCGCGCCGCGAGAATCTTGCCGTTGTCGTCGTAGCCCACCTCGTACTCGTAGTAGAAGCAGTGACGCTTGCCGGTGACCAGCATGTCGTCATCCCGGTCGGCGCGCAGCTTGACCGGACGGCGCAACATGGACGCGGCAATGCCGGCCGATGCCGCCCACAAGGCGGACTGCGACTCCTTGCCGCCGAAGCCTCCGCCCATGCGGCGGCACTCCACTTGCACCTTGTGCGAATGCACGCCGATGGCATGCGCCACCACGTGCTGCATTTCGCTCGGATGCTGCGTAGAGCATTGCACCAGCAGGCCGTTGTCTTCTTTCGGAATCGCATAGGCGATCTGGCCTTCGAGGTAGAACTGTTCCTGGCCGCCGACAAACAACTGGCCCTTGACCACGCGCGGCGCGGCCTCGAAAGCGGCCTGGTAATCACCACGTTTCAACTGCATCGGCGGCAGCACATACGCGCCGGCGGCCTTGGCTTCCTGCGGCGTGAAGATCGCCGGCAGTTCCTCATACGCGACCACCGCCTTGCGCGCGGCGCGGCGCGCGTTGTCGTGCGTATCCGCCACCACGATGAAGATCGGCTGACCGACATACATCACTTCCTCGACAGCCAGAATCGGATCGTCATGGATGATCGGCCCGCAATCGTTGGTACCGGCAATATCAGCCGCGGTGTAGACCGCCACCACACCCGGCGCGGCGCGCACCGGCGCCAGATCCATCGCCGTGATGCGCGCATGGGCCTTGGACGACAGACCCAGCGCCGCATGCAGCGTGCCTTGCAGCTCGGGGATATCGTCGGTATAGGTGGCCTGACCCAGCACATGCAGCTCGGCCGATTCGTGCGGGCGCGATACGCCTACCGCTGTCCATTCATTCATCATGGCCTCCTTCATGCGCGGCACGCGAAAGCGTTGACGGCGTCCGCCGCGAGCGGCGCATCGGGGCGCGTCTCCAGCCAGAAGCGGCGCAACAGGTTCTGCGCCGTCTGCATGCGGTAGGTGCTGGATGCACGCATATCCGACAGCGGCGCGAAGTCCTGCTGCAACTGGTCCATCGCCACGCGCAGATTGGCCTCGCTCCAGCGCAAGCCAATCAGCGACGCTTCAGCGCGCGCGGCGCGGCGCGGCGTTGCCGCCATGCCGCCGAAGGCGATGCGCGCGTCCCGCACCGTGCCGTCTTCCAGCCTGAACGCAAACGCCGCGCACACCGCGGAGATATCCTGGTCGAAGCGCTTGGCCAGCTTGTAGGTACGGAACCGCACATTCTGCCGAGGCAGCGGCACGCGCACGGCGGCGACCAATTCGTCGGCCTGCAAATCCTTCTTCTGATAGTCCAGATAAAAAGCTTCCAGCGGCAGCACGCGCCGGCCGGATGGACCTTGCAGCACAACCTCGCTGCCCAGCGCGATCAGCCACGGCATCGAATCGCCGATCGGCGAACCGTTGGCGACATTGCCGCCCAGCGTGCCCGCGTTGCGGATCGGCAGCGACGCAAAGCGCTGCCACAATTCGCTCAGCTGCGCCGGATACAGCTCGCACAGCGCCGCATAGGCGTCATTCAGCGATACGCCCGCGCCAATTTCCAGCATGCCGTCATTCTGCCGCACGCTTTGCAGCGCGCCCACATGGCCGAGATAAATGATGTCGCCCAACGCGCGCATCTGCTTGGTGACCCACAGGCCGATGTCGGTGGAGCCGGCCAGCAGCGTCGCATGCGGATGCGCGACGCGCAGCGCCACCAACTCTTCCAGCGTGCGCGGGGCGTGGAACGACTGCCCCTGCGCTGTATAGGTCGAACCGGCCTCGCGCCGCAAGGCCTGCAACTGGCGCGCCAGCGCGTCACGGTCGAACGACACTTTCGGCAGCTCGGTCATGCGTCGCGCGGCGTCGATGATCGGCCGGTAGCCGGTGCAGCGGCACAGGTTACCGGACAGGCAGTCGTCGATCTCCTTGCGCGGCGCCGGCTGGCCGTCTTGGTCGAGGTACATGCCCCACAAGGACATCACAAAGCCCGGCGTACAGAAACCGCATTGCGAGCCGTGACACTCGACCATCGCCTGCTGCACCGGGTGCAGCGCGCCGTCCGGCTGCCGCATGTCCTCCACCGTGAACAGCGCCTTGCCGTCCAGCGTGGGCGCGAACTGGATGCAGGAGTTGACCGCCTTCATCTCCAGCTGGCCGGCGGCGTTCAGACTACCGACGACCACCGTGCAGGCGCCGCAGTCGCCCTCGGCGCAGCCTTCTTTGGTGCCGGTGCAATGCAGGTCCTCGCGCAGGTGCTGCAGCACGGTGCGAGTGGGTGCGGCGTCGTGGATTTCCTGAACTGCGCCACGGAAGTAAAAGCGTATCGGGTCGGACATCGGAATCTCATTCAGCAAATGGGTGAACCTTGCGCCAGTGTTCGGCGATATCGATACGGCGCGTGATCCAGACGTTGTCGTGGCTTTGCACGTAGTCGAGGAAACGCGCCAGCGAGGCCGCGCGCGCCGGACGTCCAACAATGCGGCAATGCAGGCCGATGGACAGCATCTTGGGCTGATTCAGGCCGTTGGGATCACCTTCGGCATACAGCACGTCGAAGGCGTCCTTCAGGTAATCGAAGAACTGCGTGCCGGCGTTGAAGCCTTGCGCGGCGGCGAAGCGCATGTCGTTGGTGTCCAGCGTGTACGGCACGATCAGTTGCGGCGCGCTGACGGCCACACCGTCAGCGTTGGTGTAGTCGACCTTCTGCCAGAATGGCAAGTCGTCGCCGTAATAGTCAGCGTCGTAGCGGAAGCCGCCGTGCTCCATCACCAGCCGGCGCGTCTGCGGCGAATCGCGGCCGGTGTACCAGCCTTGCGGTGCGCTGCCGGTCAGTTCGCGGATGATGTCCACCGCTTCTTTCATGTGCGCGCGCTCGGTGGCTTCGTCCATGTTCTGGTAGGTGATCCAGCGCAGGCCGTGGCAGGCGATTTCGTGGCCCAGTTGCTGGAACGCCGCCACCGCCTCCGGATGCCGCTTGAGCGCCATCGAAACGCCGAACACCGTCAGCGGCAGCTTGCGCTCCTCGAACATGCGCAGCAGCCGCCACAGACCGGCGCGCGATCCATATTCGTACAGCGACTCCATGCTCATGTGGCGGTTGCTGAACGAGGCCGCGCCGATGATCTCGGACAGGAAGGTCTCGGAGCCGGCGTCGCCGTGCAGCACGCTGTTCTCGCCGCCCTCTTCGTAATTCAACACGAATTGCAGGGCGACGCGGGCCTTGTCGGGCCACTGCGCGTGCGGCGGTTTCGGGCCGTAGCCGATCATGTCGCGCGGGTAGTTGTCGTAAGTGGTCATGGCGCTGGCAAGTCTATGGGGAATATAACTCTAATCATATATGCGCAGATCCGTGGCAGTATATGATTTACTGAATAGATACCTGTCACAAGCAAATATAGGACCAATCATGGGCAAACTCAGTACGCACGTTCTCGACATCGCGCAGGGCAAGCCGGGCGCCGGCGTCAAAGTGGCTTTGTATGCGGTCGGGCTGCGGGGTCGCACGCTGCTGAAGAACGACGTCACCAATGCCGACGGCCGCTGTTCCGCCCCGTTGCTGGAAGGCGATGCACTGAAACAGGGCAAATATGAGCTGGTGTTCAGCGCCGGCGACTATTTCGCGGCGCAGGGCGTGGCGCTGCCGGAGCCGCGCTTTATCGATGAGGTAACGCTGGCGTTCGGCGTCGCCCACGCGGAGCAGAACTACCATGTGCCGCTGGTGGTGTCGCCGTGGTCCTATTCGACTTACCGCGGAAGCTGAAATGATAAGATGCGGGCACTATGACTGAATCACTGGCCGCATCCCTCCTTGAACAAGCCGTCTCCCTGCATCAGCAGGGACGGCTACAGCCGGCGCAGGCGCTGTACCGGCAGGTCCTCGAACTCAATCCACGGCAATTTGATGCGCTGCATCTGCTGGGCGTGATCGCGCGCCAGCAGGGCGACGCCGCCGGCGCCATCGACCTGATCGCGCGTGCGATCGCGGTCAACGACAGCCAGGCCGCCGCCCACTGCAATCTTGGCGTGGCGCTGCTGGACCTCGGTCGGGCCGAGGAGGCGCTGGCCAGCCACGAGCGCGCGCTGGCGCTCCATCCTTCCTATGCGCTGGCCTGGAGCAATCGCGGCAACGCGCTGCGCCGGCTTGGCAGACCGGATGAGGCGCTGGACAGCTACCAGCGCGCGCTGGCGATTCAGCCGCAATACGCCGAGGCGCACTGCAACCGCGCCATCGTCCTGCAGGATCAGGGACGCTATCTGGACGCGCTGGGCGCGGCCGAGGACGCGCTCAACCTCAAAGACCGCTACGCCGACGCCTGGCTGGCACGCGGCCACGCGCTGCACTGCCTGCGCTATCTGCCGGAAGCGGTGGAAAGCTTCGACCGCGCCATTCATCTGCGTCCCGACTGGGCGGAGGCGTACAGCGCGCAAGGCGCCTCGCTGCATCGGCTGGGCGAATTCGCGGCGGCGCTGGACAGCTACGATCAGGCGCTGAAGCACAAACCCGATGACGCGCTGGCGCACTACCAACGCGGCAACGCGCTGCGCTCTTTGGGCCGGCGCGAGGAAGCCGTCGACGCCTACCGCGCCGCGCTGGCGCATGGCGACAATCCCGAAACCATCGCCTTCGCGCTGGCCTCCGTCGGCGCAGGCGAAACGCCGGCCACGCTGCCCAACGATTATGTGCGCTCGCTGTTCGACCAATACGCCAACCACTTCGACCAGCATCTGACCGAAGTACTGGGCTACAAAACGCCGGCCGTGCTGGACGCGCTGCTGCGCCACGTGGCGCCATCGTCCGAGCTATCGACGCTGGACCTGGGCTGCGGCACCGGCTTGTGCGGCCCGTACCTGCGGGCTTACTCGCGCAAGCTGCACGGCATCGACCTGTCACAACAAATGCTGGACAAGGCGGCGCAACGCGGCCTGTACGACGAACTAACCTGTGCCGACCTGCTGGCCTATCTGGACGGCCGCGACGCCGCCTTCGACCTTGCGGTCGCCGCCGACGTCTTCGTCTACATCGGCGATCTGGCGCCGGTGTTCCGCGCGGTGCACGCGGCGCTGCGTCCCGGTGGACGCTTCTGCTTCTCGGTCGAAGCCGGCGAAGGCGCCGACTACGTGCTACGCCCCTCCAACCGCTACGCTCACACGCTGGCCTACCTGCAACGCCTGGCCACAGAAACCGGCTTCACCGTACTGGCCACGCAGGCGCTGGACGCGCGCGAAGAAAACGGCGCGCCGATCGCCGCCCATGCACTGATTATGACGAGGTAGCCCATGGCTGAAAAAATCACGATGCGCAAAGTGATGACCGACGATCACATGGTCACGCTGGAGATCAGCGTCAGCAATGTCGTCTCGGTCTTTTGCAACGAAGTCTACGTCGGGCAGAGCGAGCTGGCGAATACCGTGGCGCGGCTGGAGCAGTTCAAGACGCAGATCTATGGCGGCATCTGTGATCTGCGCTTCGGCGAGTTTGGACCGGAATACGCGGCGGGTGGATTTCACGCCCGCTTACAGTTTATCGAGCGCGGGAAGATCTGCATCACGATTCACATGCAAACCAATTTCTTCGACTTCGGCAAAAAGCATGTCGCCAACGAGGCCCATATGCACTTGATGACCGAACCGGCACTGCTGGATGATTTTATACGAGCGCTGGATGCGATCAGCAACGGCCATTGTGACGAAGCCACGCTGGAAGTGCGGACGCCTTGGCAATGAAACCAGACCACATCTTCATCCGCGCGACACCTGGCGCGCCGGAAGCCGAGGCGCTGCGCGCGTTTGGTCTGACCGAGGGCAGCGGCAACGTGCATCCCGGCCAAGGCACGGCCAACCGCCGCTTCTTCTTCGCCAACGCCTTCCTCGAACTGCTGTGGATTGCCGACGCGGCGGAAGTCGCCAGCCCGCTGACCGCGCCGACCACGCTGGGCGAACGCCTGTGTGCCGACAGCGCCGCCTCGCCATTCGGCATCTGCTTCCGCGATGCCGGCACGCCGGCTTTCCCAGTGTTCGACTACCAGCCATCCTATCTGCCGCCGGGCATGAGCATCGGCATCGCCAGCGAAGCGCCGCTCTCGGAGCCGATGTGGTTCTACCTCGCCGGCGGCAAAAGCCTGCCACCGCCGCCCGATCACGCGGCGGGCCTGAACCGCATCAGCGCCGTGCGCTGCACCCTGCCGGCTGTGGCAGCCCTGTCGGCGGCGGCCCTCGGCAGCGACGTCACCTTCGCCGAAGGCAAAGAACACCTGCTGGAAATCAGCTTTGACGACGAAATGCGCGGCCTCACGCACGACTTCCGTCCCATCCTGCCACTGATCTTCCGATACTGAACAGCAGACCTGACACCGGAGTTGCACGTAACTCATCATTGACTTAGAATTTGCGCTATTGCGTTCTGCTGGCGCCTGACCGGTCTGCCACTTTCCCTTGGATACCGTTCCCCTTTGGGTGCAATTTCTTGCACTCTTCTTCCTGATTCTCTGTTCCGCCTTCTTCGCGATGGCCGAAACCGCCCTGATGGCGGCCAACAAGTATCGCCTGCGCCATGAGGCCAAGCGTGGCAGCCGCCGCGCCATCACCACGCTGTGGCTGCTCGAACGCACCGATAAGCTGCTGTCGCTGGTGCTGATCGCCAATACGCTGTTCAACGCCGCCGCCACCGCGCTGGTGACCTCGATCGCCATCCAGTCCTTCGGCCACGACGACAACGTCATCACCATTTCCACCGGCGCGGTGGCCTTCCTGCTGATCGTGTTCGCCGAGATTTCGCCCAAGGTCATCGGCGCCACCTTCCCGGAAAAAATCGCGCTGCCGACCAGCATGGTGCTGCGGCCGCTGATGGCGCTGGCCAAGCCGATGATCTGGTTCGTCAACCTGTTCGTGTCGCAATTGCTGAAGGTGTTCGGCATCACCGTCGGCGCGCACCAGCACGATCCGCGCCTGTCGCCGGAGGAACTGCGCTCGATCGTGCTGGAAGGCGGCCATTTCATCCCGCAAAAGCACAAGAGCATCCTGCTCAACCTGTTCGACCTGGAAACCATCTCGGTCGAGGACATCATGACGCCGCGCGCGCAGATCGAGGCGCTGAACCTGAACCTGCCGGTCGAGGAAATCAAGCGCGAGCTGACCACCTGCTACCACAACAAGCTGCCCGTCTACGAAGGCGAGATCAACCGCATCGTCGGCATTCTGCACGTGCGCAAGGCGGTCGCGCTGCTGAACCAGGAAGACGAACTGACCACCGAACACTTCCGCGCGCTGCTGACGACACCGTATTTCATCCCGCAAGACACGCGCCTGTTCACGCAATTGCAATATTTTCAGGAGAACAAGGAACGGCTGGGCATCATCGTCGACGAGTACGGCGAGGTGCAGGGCCTGGTCACGCTGGACGATATCATCGAAGAGATGATCGGCGAGTTCACCACCTCCACCCCGGGTGCGGCCAAGGCGGAAAGCTTCGGCTGGGACGCCAGCGGCGCCTGCCTGCTGGACGGCACCACGCCTTTACGCGACGTCAACAAGCGCCTCGACCTGCACTTCCCGCTCGACGGCCCGAAGACCCTGAACGGTATGCTGCTGGAACTATTGCAAGAAATTCCAGAGGCGCCGATCAGCCTCAAGGTCGACCAGTGCATCATCGAAGTGGTGCAGGTGCACGACCAGGCCATCAAGGTGGTCAAACTGCGGCGCGCCGACAACAAGGGCATGCGCTAAGGCCGCGCAAACGCGTAGGCGCGCGCGACAGAGCGGAGTACACTGGTGATAACGGCTTTACCAACGTAATGCCGGGGAGCATCCTTTACCGATCCGCCCTCCTCCAACCTGACCCGACGCTTGTATGGCCGCTGTCCTACCAAACGCAGTCGCAGGCGCCCCGTTGCCGGGGCTGGCGCGGGCGTTGTTGCAAGCCGGGCGGCTGACCACGAGCCAGGCCGAAGCGCTGCAAAAAAAGGCCGTCGCCGACAAGGCCGCCTTCATCGATGTGCTGCTGGCCAGCGGCGCGATCGACGCCCGGACACTGGCCGCCTTCTGCGCCGATACCTTCGCCTACCCTTTGCTGGACGTCCAGGCGCTGCACCCGGAGGCCTTGCCCGCCAAGATCATCGATAACAAGCTGATGCAGTCGCAGCGCGTCGTCGCGCTGTCGCGGCGCGGCAATAAGATGGCGGTGGCCATCTCCGATCCGACCAACACCCAGGCGCTGGACCAGATCAAGTTCCAGACCGAATCGACGGTCGAACCGGTGATCGTGGCCCACGACGCGCTGCTACAACTGCTGGCCCGCCTCGACACCAGCAGCGAGCAAAGCATCGCCGAGCTGGCCGGCGACGGCGGCGACATCCAGTTCGCCGAGGAAGAGGTGGTGGCGCCAACGCCGGCCGCCGCCGACGCCGCCAGCGAGGTCGAGGACGCGCCGGTGGTGCGCTTCCTCAACAAGATGCTGCTGGACGCGGTCAACCTGGGCGCCTCCGACCTGCACTTCGAACCGTTCGAGAAGTTCTACCGCATCCGCTTCCGCGTCGACGGCGTGCTGATCGAACACGCGCAGCCGCCGATTTCGATCAAGGACAAGCTGGTCTCGCGGATCAAGGTGCTGGCCAAGCTCGACATCGCGGAGAAACGCGTGCCGCAGGACGGCCGCATGCGCCTGATCGTCTCGCCCACCAAGACCGTCGACCTGCGGATCTCGACGCTGCCGACGCTGTTCGGCGAAAAAACCGTCATGCGCATACTCGACGCCACGCAGGCGCAGATGGGCATCGATCTGCTCGGCTACGAGCCGGCCCAGCAGCAACTGCTGCTGGACGCGATCCGGCGCCCGCACGGCATGGTGCTGGTGACCGGGCCGACCGGCTCGGGCAAGACGGTGTCGCTGTACACCTGTCTCAACCTGCTCAACCAGCCGGGCATCAACATCTCCACCGCCGAAGACCCGGCCGAGATCAACCTGCCGGGCGTCAACCAGGTCAACGTCAACGACAAGGCCGGCCTGACCTTCGCGGTGGCGCTGAGGTCCTTCCTGCGCCAGGACCCGGACGTGATCATGGTCGGCGAGATCCGCGACCTGGAAACCGCCGACATCGCCATCAAGGCGGCCCAGACCGGGCACATGGTATTTTCCACGCTGCACACCAACGACGCGCCATCCACCCTCACCCGGCTGCTGAACATGGGGGTGGCGCCGTTCAACATCGCCTCGTCGGTGATCCTGATCACCGCCCAGCGCCTGGCGCGCCGCCTGTGCGGCTGCAAGCAGCCGCTCGACATTGCACCCGAGCGGCTGCTCAAGGCCGGCTTCACGGCGGCCGAGCTGGACGGCGCATGGCGCCCCTACGGCCCGGTCGGCTGCGAGCGCTGCAACGGCGGCGGCTACAAGGGCCGCGTCGGCATCTACCAGATGATGCCGATCACGCCGGCGATCGAGGCGCTGATCCTGGCCCACGGCAACGCGCTGCAAATCGCCGCCCAGGCCGAGGCCGAGGGCGTGCGCACGCTGCGCCAGTCCGGCCTGGCCAAGGTCAAGGCCGGACTGACCAGCCTGGAAGAAGTGCTGGGCTGCACCAACGAATAGGACGGCGAACATGGCGACAGCGCGCAACGCGGGTAACCAGATCCAGGTCAAGGAATCGGTGTTCGCCTGGGAGGGCAAGGACAAGACCGGCAAGACCGTGCGCGGCGAGCTGCGCGCCGGCGGCGAGGCGGTGGTCAATGTCACGTTGCGCCGCCAGGGCATCCTGGTCACCAAGGTCAGGAAGAAGGCCTACCGCTCCGGCAAGCGCGTCACCGACAAGGACATCACGCTGTTCACCCGCCAGCTGGCGACCATGATGAAGGCCGGCGTGCCGCTGCTGCAATCGTTCGACATCGTCGGCAAGGGCCACGCCAATCCGTCGGTGTCGCGGCTGGTGATGGAGTTGCGCGCCGATATCGAGACCGGCACCAGCCTGAATCAGGCGTTCCGCAAATTCCCGCGCTACTTCGATCCACTGTTCTGCAACCTGGTGGGCGCCGGCGAACAGGCCGGCATTCTGGAGGACCTGCTGACACGGCTGGCCGTCTACAAGGAAAAGACCCAGGCCATCAAGGCCAAGATCAAGTCGGCGCTGCTGTATCCGGTGTCGATTCTGGCGGTGGCCTTTCTGGTGACGGCGGTGATCATGATCTGGGTGGTGCCGGCCTTCAAGGAGGTGTTCACCAGCTTCGGCGCCAGTCTGCCGGCGCCAACCCTGTTCGTGATGGCCATGTCGGCCTTCTTCGTACAGTGGTGGTATGTGATCTTTGGCGGGCTGGGCGCCGGCATCTACTTCTTCCTGCGCGCCTGGCAGCGTTCACCGCGGATGCAGCGCGGCATGGACCGGCTGCTGCTGCGGCTGCCGGTGTTCGGCGCGGTGGTCCGCAAGGCCGCCATCGCCCGCTGGACGCGCACGCTGTCGACCATGTTCGCCGCCGGCGTGCCGCTGGTGGAGTCGCTGGACTCGGTGGGCGGCGCGGCCGGCAACGCCGTCTATCTGGATGCCACGCGCCGCATCCAGACCGAGGTCAGCACCGGCACCAGCCTCACGGTGGCAATGCAGAACGCCGAGGTGTTTCCAAATATGGTGACGCAGATGGTCGCCATCGGCGAGGAATCCGGCGCGCTGGACGCCATGCTGGGCAAGGTGGCCGACTTCTACGAGGATGAGGTGGACGAGGCGGTGGCCGCGCTGGCCTCGCTGATGGAGCCGGCCATCATCGTCATACTCGGCGTGCTGATCGGCGGTCTGGTGGTGGCCATGTACCTGCCGATCTTCAAGCTCGGCTCGGTGGTCTAGCCCCGCCGCAGCCAGGCCGCCAGGCCGCGCCGCCGGCGCGGCGCGCGCGGCGTCTGGTAGCACACCTCGCCCGGCACCTTGAGGATCACCTCGGTGCCCTGCCGCGGCACGCTCAAGACGTCGAGGCTGGCGGCCATGGCGGCGGCGCGCTCGCGCAGCGCGGCGTAGCCGGCCGGCAGCTGCGTCATGCCGCGGCCGTTGTCGCGCACCCGCAGCGTCAGGAAGGCGCAGCCGTAGTCCAGCGACAGCTCGATGCGGCTGGCCCGCGCGTGCTGGAAGGCGTTGACCAGCGCCTCGCGCATGATGGCGTACATCTGCTCGGCGCGGTCGCCGTTGACCGGCGCCGGGTCGCCGCTGATGAGCATGCGGAACGGCACGTCGAAGGTTTCCTGCAGCGCCTGGCCGGCGGCGGCCAGGGCCTGGCTCAGCCTGTCGCCGTCGGCCAGCGGCACGCGCAGCGCCAGAATCTGGTGCCGTCCCTCGGCCAGCACCTCGTCGGCCTGGTCGAGGATTTGTTCGAGCGCGGCGCGCTCCGCGCTGTCGGCCGCCATCCGGTGGCCGACGCTCTGGAAGCGCAGGATCATGCCCTGCATGCTTTGCAGCAGCGTGTCGTGCAGGCTGGTGGCCACACGCTCGCGCTCGGCCAGCTGGCGCAGCCGGGCATGGTAGGCGCGCCGCAGGCGACGCAGGCACAGCAGACAGACAGCGCCAGCCGCCAGGCATGCTAAAAGCAAGCCGAGCAGCCAAAATAACGGTGTCTGCAAAGACGACGACAAGGACGCGCTCCGAGCGGAAGGACAGAACAGACACCTTGCCACCGTTGCCGGCGTTTTACTATCTCCCCGACGAGGGAGTGTCGGCCGAAAAACCCAGCGCAACGCCGCGCGCATGCTTTAATATGGGGCCCGTGACCATTCAAGCCCGCTAACCACCCATGCTGCACACCTCCCTGCTGTTCGCCCCCGCCGGCGACCTCGCCATCAGCCTCATCGCCGGCGTCTTCGGCCTGCTGTTCGGCAGCTTCCTCAACGTGGTGATCCACCGCCTGCCGATCATGATGCAGCGCGAGTCCGACAACTACGTGGCCGAAGAGTCCGGCAAGCCGCTGCCGCACACCGACCGCTACAACCTGATGGTGCCGCGCTCGGCCTGCCCGCACTGCCAGCACCAGATCACCGCGATGGAAAACATTCCGGTCCTCAGCTGGCTGGCGTTGCGCGGCAAGTGCCGTGGCTGCAAGGCGGCGATTTCACCGCGCTATCCACTGGTGGAGCTGCTGACCGGTGCGCTGTCGGCGCTGGTGGTGTGGCGCTTCGGCAGCGGCCAGGCCGGGCTGGCGGCGCTGTGCTTCCTGTACGTGCTGATCGCCCTGACCTTCATCGACGCCGACACCAAGCTGTTGCCGGACGACCTGACCTATCCGCTGCTGTGGGCCGGCCTGCTGGTCAACATCAACGGCACCTTCGTGCCGCTGCGGGACGCGGTGATCGGCGCGGCGGCCGGTTATCTGGCGCTGTGGTCGGTGTACTGGCTGTTCAAGCTGGCCACCGGCAAGGAAGGCATGGGCTACGGCGACTTCAAGCTGCTGGCCGCGCTGGGCGCGTGGCTGGGCTGGACCATGCTGCCGGCCATCGTGCTGCTGTCGTCGCTGGTGGGGGCGGTGGTCGGCGTCGGCCTGATCCTCTTTGCCCGACGCGCGCGCAACAATCCGATTCCGTTCGGCCCCTACCTGGCCGCCGCCGGCCTGATCGCCATGCTGTACAGCGCCCCGCTGCTGGGCCTGACCATGCGCCTGGGCCAGCCATGAGCCAGCCGCCGTTCGCCATCGGCCTGACCGGCGGCATCGGCAGCGGCAAGAGCACCGTGGCCGACATGTTCGCCGCGCGCGGCGCCACCATCGTCGATACCGACGTCATCGCCCACGCCATGACGGCGCCGCACGGGCCGGCGATGGCCGACATCGTGCGCGCCTTCGGCCCCGGGTTCGCCGACGCCAGCGGCGCCATGGACCGCGCCCGCATGCGCGCGCTGGTGTTCGCCGACGCCGGCGCCAAGGCGCGGCTGGAAGCCATCCTGCACCCGCGCATCCGCGACGCCGCGCTGGCCGCCGGCGCCGCCGCCAGCGGCAGTTATGTGATCTACGCGGTGCCGCTGCTGATCGAGTCCGGAACGTGGCGTGCGCGCGTCACCCGCGTGCTGGCGGTAGACTGTGCGGAAGAAGTGCAAATTGCCCGCGTGATGGCGCGTAACAATTTGCCGGAAGCGCAAGTCCGCGCCATCATGGCGACACAAGTGAGCCGGGCGCAAAGGCTGGCGGCGGCGGACGATGTGATTGTCAATAATGCAGGAATTGCGGAGTTGACGGCGCAGGTCGAACGTCTACACGCCGATTATCTGCACATGTGCCGCAAATTTGCTGGTAATTTCGCGGATTAGGGCAATAATGCCTTCGCAACGTTTGTAATTTTGCTTGGCTTGCTTCAAAATCACGAGAATTAATTGCTGCATGTCCATCTATAGAGGGATGTCATTTTGATCGTCTACGAATATCCTTTCAACGAGCGCATCCGCACGTTGTTGCGCCTGGAGGATTTGTACGAGAAATTCAAGTTCTTTGTGCATCAAGAACATCCGATGCAGCACCATGTGGCGCTGTCGACCATCTTCGACATGCTGGAAGTGGCCGGCCGCGCCGACCTGAAATCCGATCTGCTGCAGGAACTGGAGCGCCAGCGCCAAACGCTGCTGGGCTACCGCATGAATCCGAATGTCGAACCAGAGATGCTGGACGCCATTCTGGCCGAGGTGGACGGCGTCAGCGGCGCGCTGGTGGCGGCGCAGGGCAAGACCGGCCAGAACGTACGCGACAACGAGTGGCTGATGAGCATCCGCGGCCGCACCATCATTCCGGGCGGCGCCTGCGAATTCGACCTGCCGTCTTACTACGCCTGGCAACAGCGGCCGGCCGAGGCGCGCTTTAACGACATCATCAACTGGTTCGCGCCGCTGGCGCCGCTGTTCGACGCGCTGGCCCTGGTGCTGCGCCTGCTGCGCGATTCGGGCGGGCCGGTGAAGATGATCGCCGTGGCCGGCAGCTATCAGCAAATGTTGCAGGGCAAGGTGTATCAGATGCTGCGGCTGACGCTGGATGCATCGCAGGGGGCGATTCCGGAGATTTCCGCCAACAAGTACATGCTGTGGGTGCGCTTCACCTCGCAGGGCGGCGATCTGAAACCCAAGCCGCTGGAAGATGATGTACCATTCGAGCTGACCCTCTGTAACTTCTGACCAATCTCATGACCACTGTAGTTGAATGCCCGACCTGCGCCGCCAAAGTGGCGTGGAAGCCGGAAAACAAGTTTCGCCCGTTCTGCTCGGAACGCTGCAAGAAAATCGACCTCGGCGCATGGGCCGAGGAAAAGTACGCGATTCCCGCCGCCCCGCCCAAAGACGCCATCGACGAAGAGTAAGACCCGTTATCCCCGCGCGGCGGTGACGGGGTGGCGCACCTGCTCCAGCCACTCCAGCAGCGGTATCGTCGCTGGCAACAGCGGCTCCACGCCCACCGTCCCCTGCCACGCGAACGCCTGACCTTCCAGACTCTGCGGCTCGCCCGACCAATCACGGCTGATGAAAAAATGCAGCCGCACATGCGCGTGCGGATAGACGTACTCGACGCCGCACCACTCCTCGGCGCTGTGGATGGTCAGTCCCAGCTCCTCGACAAACTCGCGTTGCAGCGCCTGCAGGATCGTCTCGCCCGGATCGACTTTACCGCCGGGAAATTCCCAGTAGCCGTCATACGGCTTGCCCGCCGGGCGCTGGCCCAGCAGCACGTCACCGTTCGGCTTGACCAGAATGCCCACCGCGACATCGATCGGCTTCTGCGTCATGCCAGCTTCCCCGCGTAATCCTTGGCGAACTGCCACGCCACGCGGCCCGAACGCGAACCGCGCTGCAAGGCCCAGCGCAGGGCGTCGCCACGCGCCGCCGCGATCTGCGCCTCGCTGCAGCCCAGCGAGGCCAGCCAGTGCGCGACGATGGTCAGATAATCGTCCTGCCGGAACGGATAGAACGTCAGCCACAGGCCGAAGCGCTCGGACAGCGAAATCTTCTCCTCCACCGTCTCGCCCGGATGCAGATCGCCGTTCTCGTCGTGCTTGTAGCTCATGTTGTCGGACATGCGCTCCGGCAGCAGGTGGCGGCGGTTCGAGGTCGCGTAGATCAGCACATTGTCCGACTGCGCCGAGATGCTGCCGTCCAGCGCCACCTTCAGCGCCTTGTAGCCGCTCTCGCCCTCTTCAAACGACAGGTCGTCGCAGAAGATGATGAAGCGCTCCGGCCGCCCCGCGACCAGCTCGACGATGTCCGGCAGCTCGGCCAGATCGGCCTTGTCGACTTCGATCAGGCGCAAGCCATCGTTGGCGAACTGGTTCAGGCACGCCTTGATCAGCGACGACTTGCCGGTGCCGCGCGCGCCGGTCAGCAGCACGTTGTTGGCCGGCTTGCCCGCGACGAACTGCCGCGTGTTCTGCTCAATCTGCGCCTTCTGCGGGCCGATGTGCTGCAAGTCGTTCAGTGCGATGTCGGACACCTGCGTCACCGCCTGCAGATAGCTCGGACCGTTGGCGCGCTGCCGCCAGCGGAACGCGTAACCGCGCTCCCACTGCGGCTGCGGCGCGGCCGGCGGCAGAATGGCCTCGACCCGCGCCAGCAAGGCCTCGGCGCGGGCCAGGAATTGTTCGAGGGCGGCCGACATCTCAGGAACGGTAGTCGGCGTTGATCGACACGTAATCGTGCGACAGGTCGCAGGTGTACACCGTCGCGCTGGCGGCGCCGCGCGCCAGTTTGACGCGCACGGTGATCTCGGCCTGCTGCATCACGCGCTGGCCGTCCTCTTCCTTGTAGTCCGGATTGCGGCCGCCGTTCTTGGCCACCCACACCTCATCCAGGTACAGGTTCAGCTTGGACACGTCCAGATCGTCGACGCCGGCGTAGCCAATGGCGGCCAGGATACGACCCAGATTCGGGTCGGAGGCGAAGAAGGCGGTCTTGACCAGCGGCGAGTGGCCGATCGAATAGGCGATCTTGCGGCACTCCTCCACGTTGGCGCCCTGTTCCACGATGATGCTGATGAACTTGGTCGCGCCCTCGCCGTCGCGCACGATGGCTTGCGCCAGGAACAACGACAGTTCGGTGACGGCGTCGCGCAGCTGCGCGTACTCGGGCTGGTCCACCGAAGTGATTTTCAGCGTGCCGGCGCCGGTGGCGATCAGCATGAAGGAATCGTTGGTCGACGTATCGCCGTCGATGGTGATGCAGTTGAACGAACGGTCGGCCGCGTACTTGACCAGCTCATCGAGCACCGGCTGCGCCACGGCGGCGTCGAACGCCAGATAGCCGAGCATAGTCGCCATGTTCGGCTTGATCATGCCCGCGCCTTTGGAGATGCCGGTCATGGTCACGCTGTGGCCGCCGATGGTCACGCTGCGCGAGCCGGCTTTCGGCTGGGTGTCGGTGGTCATGATGGCTTCGGCGGCGTGATACCAGTTGTCGGCCTTCAGGCCGGCCACGGCTTGCGGCAGGCCGGCGATCACTTTGGCGGCCGGCAGCGGCTCCAGGATCACGCCGGTCGAGAACGGCAGTATCTGCGTCGGCGCCACGCCCAGTTGCGCGGCCAGCGCCGCGCAGGTCTGATGCGCCAGCGACAGGCCCAGTTCACCGGTACCGGCGTTGGCGTTGCCGGTATTGACCAGCAGCGCGGTGATCGGCTGGCCGCTGGTTTGGGCGGCGGCCAGGTGCGCCTTGGCGATCTGCACCGGCGCGGCGCAGAAGCGGTTCAGCGTAAACACGCCGGCCACGGTCGCGGTCGGCGCCAGTTTCATCACCAGCACATCCTTGCGGTTCGGCTTCTTGATACCGGCTTCGGCATAGCCGATTTCAACACCGGCGACAGGCTTCAGTTCGGCGGCGATGGGCAGAGGGGAATTGACGGCCATAATGTGATCTCAGAGGATGAAAAAGAGGAGCCGCTATTGTAATCCCTCACGCGGCTGCGCGGAAAAACCGGTGTCAGGTCTGACAAAAGCACACGGGCTCAACTGCTACGCAGTTGAGCCCGTGTGCTTTTGTCAGACCTGACACCGGTTTTGTTTAGGCCAGCTTACCGTGGCAAGCCTTGTACTTCTTGCCGCTGCCGCATGGGCAGGGGTCGTTGCGGCCGACTTTCAGGCCCAGCTCCATCAGCTGTTCGCCCGTCAGGTTCTGCAGTTCCGGCGGCAGGCCGCTGAATTGCGGCGGCGCCAGCAGGTCTTCCGGCGCCGCGTCCGGGTTGAAGTCGGCGTGCTGGTAGCTGACGTTTTCCAGGTGCGATTGCTGCATCGCCGCTTCCGCCGCGTCGATCTCTTCGCGCGACTGGATGCGCACCGTCATGATCAGCTTGACGACTTCGTTCTTGATCATGTCCAGCATCTGGCCGAACAGCTCGAACGCTTCGCGCTTGTATTCCTGCTTCGGATTCTTCTGCGCATAGCCGCGCAGATGGATGCCCTGACGCAGGTGGTCCAGCGCCGCCAGGTGTTCGCGCCAGTGCGAGTCGACCGATTGCAGCATGACGTTGCGCTCGAAGCCGCCGAACGATTCCTTGCCGACGATCTCGATCTTCGACTGGTACAGCACATCGGCCGCCGCCACCACGCGCTCGACGATGTCGTCGTCGGTCAGGTTCGGCTCGTCCTCGACCATCTTGGTCAGCGGCACGTCGAGCTGCCATTCGGCCGCCAGCACCGCTTCCAGCCCCTTCAGGTTCCACTGCTCCTCGACCGATTCCGCCGGCACGTATTCGCGCACCAGGTCGGTGAAGGCGCCGTGACGCAGCGACTGGATCAGTTCCGAAATATCGGTCGCCTCCAGCAGTTCGTTACGCTGCTGGTAGATCACTTTACGCTGGTCGTTGGCGACGTCGTCGTATTCCAGCAGTTGCTTACGGATGTCGAAGTTGCGCGCCTCGACCTTGCGCTGCGCGGTCTCGATCGAGCGCGAGACGATGCCCGCTTCGATCGGCTCGCCTTCCGGCATCTTCAGGCGGTCCATGACGGCGCGCACGCGGTCGCCGGCGAAGATGCGCAGCAGCGGATCGTCCAGCGACAGGAAGAAGCGCGACATGCCCGGATCGCCCTGACGCGCGGCGCGGCCACGCAGCTGGTTGTCGACGCGGCGCGATTCGTGACGCTCGGTGCCGACGATGTGCAGGCCGCCGGCGGCCACCACTTGCTCGTGCAGCGCCTGCCAGCCGTCGCGCAGCGCCTGCGCTTGCGCGGCCTTGTCGGCGTCGCTCAGGTCGGGATTGGCCTCGATGAACTGGATTTGTTTTTCAACGTTACCACCCAGCACGATGTCGGTGCCGCGGCCGGCCATATTAGTGGCGATGGTGATGGCTTTGGGCGAACCTGCCTGGGCGATGATCTCCGCTTCGCGGGCGTGCTGTTTCGCGTTCAGCACGTTGTGCGGCAGATTGGCCTTGGTCAGGATGCCCGACAGCAGCTCGGAGTTTTCAATCGAGGTGGTGCCCACCAGCACCGGCTGGCCGCGTTCGTAACACTCGCGGATTTCCAGCATCATCGCGTTGTATTTCTCTTGCGCCGATTTGTACACCTGGTCCTGACGGTCCTTGCGGGCCGATGGACGGTTCGGCGGCACCACCACGGTTTCCAGACCGTAGATTTCCTGGAACTCGTAGGCTTCGGTGTCGGCCGTGCCGGTCATGCCGGCCAGCTTGGCGTACATGCGGAAATAGTTCTGGAAGGTGATCGAGGCCAGCGTCTGGTTCTCGTTCTGGATCTTGACACCCTCTTTCGCCTCGACCGCCTGGTGCAGGCCGTCGGACCAGCGGCGGCCGGTCATCAGACGGCCGGTGAATTCATCGACGATCACCACTTCATTGTTCTGCACCACGTAGTGCTGATCCTTGAAGTACAGCGCGTGCGCGCGCAGCGCCGCGTACAGGTGGTGCACCAGCGTGATGTTGGCCGAGTCGTACAGCGAGGCGCCTTCCGGCAGCAGGCCCATCTTGGTCAGGATGGCTTCGGCCTTTTCGTGGCCGGCTTCGGTCAGCAGCACCTGGTGGGCTTTTTCGTCCTTGGTGTAGTCGCCCGGCACCTCGATCTTGCCCTTGCCGTCGGCGGTTTCCTCGCCGACTTGCAGCGTCAGCAGCGGCGGCAGTTCGTTGATCTTGTAGTACAGATCGGTGTGGTTCTCGGCCTGGCCGGAGATGATCAGCGGGGTACGGGCTTCATCGATCAGGATCGAGTCGACTTCATCGACGATGCCGAAGTTCAGCACGCGCTGCACGCGGTCCTTGGCGTCGAACACCATGTTGTCGCGCAGGTAGTCGAAGCCGAATTCGTTGTTGGTGCCGTAGGTGATGTCCGAGGCGTACGCCTGCTGCTTGGCGCTGTGCTCCATCTGTGACAGGTTGATGCCGGTGCTCAGGCCCAGCCAGCCGTACAGCTTGGACATGGTCTCGGCGTCGCGCTGCGCCAGGTAATCATTGACGGTGACGATGTGCACGCCCTTGCCGGCCAACGCGTTCAGGTAGGCCGGCAGCGTGGCGGTCAGGGTTTTACCCTCGCCGGTGCCCATCTCGGCGATTTTGCCGTAATGCAGCACCATGCCGCCGATCATCTGCACATCGAAGTGGCGCATCTTCATGACGCGCTTGGACGCCTCGCGGCAGACGGCGAAGGCTTCCGGCAGGATCTGGTCCAGCGTCTCGCCGGCGGCGAGGCGCTCCTTGAAGGCGGGCGTCTTGGCTTGCAGCTCGGCGTCCGACAGTTTTTCCATGGCCGGCTCGAGCGCATTGATCTCGCGTACCGTTTTTTGGTATTGCTTGAGCAGGCGCTGGTTGCGGCTGCCGAAAATCTTGGTCAGAAAAGACATGCTTGAATTCTTGTAAAAACGCCGTTAAAAAAAGCCCTGCGCCCTGCTGCACGGAGTTGGACTGTGGCAAAAGACGGTGATTTTATCACGCGTCCGGTGCTAGATTGGGTTATTAGCCTATATAACAATAGCCCAAAGGTGAACCGTGTCACAAAATCAAGTGATTTTAACTGCTGGTGACGATCTTTGGGCGCTGTGATATGTTTCGGCAAATGCGATTCAACTCCTCCAACATCTCGCTGAAGCGCCGCACGGCGGTGGAAGCCACCGATTTCCTGCGCCGCAACGACAAAATGGCCTCGTTACTGCCGGCCATCGAGCGCATGGCGCGGCTACAGAAAGACTGCGCCGACTGCCTGCCGGTCATGTTCCAGCACGCCGCCATCCTGTCGTTCGAGGACGGGCAACTGCTGCTATCGCTGCCGACGACGGCGCTGGCGGCCAAGCTGAAGCAGCAATTACCCAAATTACAAGACACCCTGGCGCAGCGCGGCTGGCAGGTGAGCGGCGTGCGCCTCAAGGTGCAGATGACCAAGGCGGCCGAAATCAAGGAAAAGATGCGTTCGCTGGAACTGCCGCCGGCGGCGGTGGACGCGTTCGATCAACTGAGCGCCTCGCTGGAAGCCAGCCCGCAGAACAGCGCGCTGATCGACGCGCTGAAGGCGATGGTGGCGCGCCGCCGCGCCGACGGCTAAACCCGGTGTCAGGTCTGACACCGTCCTTTACTTGGAGATGCGCAGGATGGCGGAAGCCAGCTTGGAGAAGCACGGCGTTAGATCCGACTGGGTGGCGGCGTAGCAGTACAGGCCCACCGGCTTGGCCGGGTTGTAGCAGCGCGACGGCGCGTCCACCGCGTTGGCCATGCACTTCAGCGTGTCCTCGCCGCGCTCGCCGTCGTAGCCGGTGGCCGCCTTCAGGCTGGCCCCCAGCCCCAGTGTGAATATATAGATGCCTTCGTCGCGCGATTTCGCCGCCATCGCTTCGACCAGGTTGCGCGCGGCGCGGTTGACGTTCTGGTAGTTCAGCGTGTTGGTGACCACGCGTGGCGAGTTGGTGACGATGGGGAATTCGCGCGGCGTCTGCGCCGGGTCGTTGGCCACCAGCCAGTTGGCGGCGTGGGCATTGTACCAGTCCGGCAGCGAGGCCGCCCAGCCCGGCAGGTCGGACGGCGTGCAGGTGCCGCCGATGTCGTCGTATTGCTGGTCCAGCTTGTACAGCCCGGCCGGCGCGCCGGCACCGTCGTCGTCGGTGTAGGCCACGCCCGCCGTGGTGCACAAGCCGGGAATCTTCCAGTTCAGGTAGGCGCCGATCGAGTTCGGCGTGCCGTCCGAGAAGAACACGATGACGCGCAGGTTCGAGCGGTTCAGGTTGGCCGTCGGCACGCTGTTGATCTGCTGCCGCGCCCAGTACATGCCTTCGGCCGAGGCGGTCGCGCCACTAAACGTGTAGGCCTTGATGTGATTGGTCATGCTGGCGCGATCAAAGCCGCGCGCGGTCTGCAGGATCGGGTCGTCGACGATGCCGCCGAAGGCGAAGCGCACCAGGCCGACGCGGTCGCGCGTGACGTTGAACTGGTTGAGGAAGGTGATCGCCGAACTGCGCACATTGCTGGCGGACGGCGCCAGCGAGCCGGAGACGTCCATCACCAGCACCATGTCGAGGTCCTTGCGCTTGGTTTCGGTCAGCACCGACGGCGTCAGCACGCCGCTGGCGAAGCCGCCAAACAGCACGGTCGGCAGCGTGGCCGAGGCGCTGACGGTGATCGTCACCTCGCTGCCGCTGAAGGCGACGCCGATGTCGTTCAGCGTGGCGTTCGCCATCAGGTAGTTGGGCGGGAAGTTGGCGGCGAAGAAGCGCTGCCCGGCGGCCTTGGCGTTGGCCGTCTGCTCGCTCTGGTTGTTGCCGTTGCTGATGGCGCGTGCGGCGGCCAGGCCGGCGGCGTCGGTGGCGGCGTTGAGCTTGGAGCGCACCAGGTAGCTGAGGCCGGCGCTGAAGGCGAGGCCGACCACCGCCAGCAAGGTCACCAGCGAGATCACCACCATCACCATGACGCCGCCGCGTTGTGTGTGCCGTGTACGCATCATCAGAACACCGTCATCGAATAGAAATCGGTCACCGCCGCCGGCGTGCTGAAGCCGCCGACGCTGAAGCTCTGGAACAGCATATTGAATTTGTAGAACACCTCGACCACGTAGATTACTTCGCCGTCGAGTAACTGGCCGCTCATCATCGACACCACCGGCGCGCTGCTGCCGCTGGGCACGGCGCAGGTGCCGGCGCCAGCGCCAGCGCCGCCCCAGTTGCTGCAGCTCCAGATCTTGCTGAGCGGGGCGTAGCCGCTGACGCGGTAGCCGCGGTTGGTGCCGGGGTCGTCCCAGCGGTACTGCTCCAGCACCACGCTGCGGGTGGTGCCGCCGCTGGTGCTGCCCATGATGCGGGTGATGTAGACCATGCCCAGCTTGTTCATGTCGAGCGGCGGCGCCGACGCCGCCACCTGGCCGATCAGCGTCTGGGCGTTTTCCGACAGTTGCAGCTTGCCGTAGGCGGTCATGCTGGCGGCCTCGCGGCTGATGTTAATCAGGATCATCTGCGCCTGCAGTGCGCGCGCGATGTCGACCAGCGCGATCAGCAGCAGCAGCAGCACCGGCAGCAGCAGCGCGAATTCCACGGCGGCCAGGCCGCGGCCGCGCGTGCGCCGAGGGAGCGGACGGCGCGCCGTCATTGGTTGGTCATGGTGGCGGCCACGGCGAACTTGTATTCGCCGTTGGGGAACACGGCGGCGACGATCGGCGTGGCCAGTTTCCACGTGCAGTCGAGCCGCAGCACGACGATGTCGCCGACCCCGCCCAGCAAGGGGCCGGCGTTGCCGGACGAGGAGGCGGTGCCGTTGACCGAGAAGGTCGGGCACACGCTGTCGAGATAGCCGGCGGAGTTGTTGCGGATCACGTTCATCACCGAGGCCAGCTGCGTGCTGTTGGCGTCGCTGCGCCCAGTGATGGCGTAGCGCGCGCCCTCGCGCACCGCGTACTGCATGGTCAGCGTGACGAAGAACACCAGGCTGAATTCGATCACGCCGATCAGCAGCAAAAACGCCACCGGGGCGACGATGGCCATCTCGACGACGGCCGAGCCGCGCTGACGGCGCGGGCGGGCGGGTACTTTGATCATGTTGCGTCCGTGGTACGGTGGGGTCGGGACAAACAGCGCAGGCGCGAATGGCGCGGCGCGGTGCGGTGCGGTGGCTGGCCGGCACGCTCGGTGCCGGTCGCAGCGCCACGGGAGTGCGGTGACGGTAAGCCATTGTAGTGCGATTCATGGTACTCCGCTCGGTGATTTAATCGGCGAGGTCAACCTCAACAACACGGTGTCCGGCGTGGCCGGACGGGCATCCTGGTGGCAGCGTAGCACGCTCCGGCTGGACATGGCAGCAATGTCTGCGTAGACTCGATTGCGTTAGCAACAACTATCGATACGCTATTTTGTGTAGTTTTGCTGCATAGCGACCGCCGCCGAGACCGGCGGCCTGGAGACCGACCGTGATGCCACACAGCCCCCCTGCCGCCACGCTGCAAGCCGGCGGCGACGCCGGCGGCGCCTCGATGGTGTTTGTCATGCGCCTGCTGCTGGCGCTGACCGCCCTCCTGACGCTGTGGGTCGCGCCGGGCGACCTGGGCAACCGGGACGGCGTGCGCACGCTGCTCGACGCGCTGATCTTCGGCGGCTACCTGCTGCACGCGCTGGCGCTGCTGCTGGCGGCGCGGCGCTACCGCAATCCCTTCTGGCACGGCAAGCTGGTCTACTGGATCGACCTCGGCTGGTTTGCGCTGATGGTGTACTGCACCGGCGGCGGCAACAGCTTCTTCTACCCGTTCTTCTTTTTCGTCATCCTGACCGCGTCGTTCCAGTGGGGCTTCGACGAGGGCGCGCGCATCACGCTGGGGGCGACCGGCGCGCTGACGGCGGCGACCTGGCTGGCCGACAGCCAGATCAACCACGGCCACCTGTTGCTGCGCACCGCCTTTGTGCTGGCGCTCGGTTACATGATCGCCTACTGGGGCGGGCTGGGCGTGGCGCAGCGCCGCCGCCTGAGCCTGCTGCGCGATGTCAGCCAGCTGGCCAACCCGCGCTTCGGTGTCGACCAGAGCATCGCCGCCATGCTGCGCCAGACGCGCGACTTTTACCATGCCAGCAATTGCGTGTTGCTGATGCGCGACGGCGGCGAGGCGCCGTGGCAGTTGCACTCGTCGGGCGCGCCGGACGGACGCCCCGCGCTGGCGCGCCTGTCCGAGGGCGCCGCCGCGCCGCTGCTGGCGTTCGCGCCGCAGGCGCTGGTGCAGTACGCGGCGGCGCTGCATCCGCGGCTGGCGCGCACGGTCGAATCGCGTCAGCGCCTGCCCGGCGAGACGCGCTGGCAACCGCTGCCGCCGGAAACGGTGGCGCCGCTGGCCGACCTGCTGGACGCCGGCTCGCTGATCAGCGCGCCGCTGCCCTTGCGCAAGGGCGAGGGGCGTATCTATGTGGTGGCGGCGCGGCAGCGCTTCAGCCGCAACGACGCGGTGTTTTTGCAGCAGCTGGCGGCGCAGGTGTTCCCGGTGATCGAGAACATCGTGCTGCTCGACCGGCTGGCCTCGGACGCCGCCTTCCGCGAGCGGCAAAAGATCGCGCGTGACTTGCACGACACCACGATCCAGCCGTATATCGGCCTGCGCCACGGCATCAGCGCGCTGCGCCAGTCGCTGCAATCGGATCACCCGCTGGCGGCGGAACTTGATAAACTGATCGACATGGCCACCGAGGTCATCGGCGACATGCGGCAGTTCGCGCGCACCGTGCGCAACGGCGCGGCGCAGACCGAGGCCGAGCTGCTGGTGGCCTTGCGCCGGCAGGCGCAGCAGGTGCAGCAGTTCTACGATATCCAGATCGTCATCGCGGCACAGGAGGGCTTGTCGATCAGCGACCGGCTGGCCGCCGAAGTATTTCAAATCGTGAATGAAGGCATGCACAATATCCGCAAACACACCCGCGCCCGCAGCGGCAAGATCAGCTTGAGCAACGCTGACGGCCAGCTGCGGATACGCATCGAAAACGAGACCCCGGAAGGGCCGGCCACGGCGTTCCTGCCAGGCTCGCTGGCCGAGCGCACCGCCGCGCTGGGCGGAACCATCGCCGTCGATTGCGCCACGCAAGGCACGACGGCGATCAGCATCGCCATTCCGGTATAAGCGAGGCCAACACGCATGACGACACCGATCCGCATCCTGCTGGTAGACGACCACAAGACCATGTTGTGGGGGCTGGAAAAACTGATCGACGGCGGTGGCGCCGATTTGCAACTGGTCGGCACCGCCAGCAACAACGACACCGCGCTGCAGCAGGCCGCCGCGCTGAAGCCGGACCTGATCGTACTGGACCTGGATCTGGAGGGCCGCAGCTCGATCGAGATTCTGCCGCGGCTGTTGCAGGACAATCCCGGCGTCAAGGTGATGATTTTGAGCGGCAACCGCGACCAGGGTTTGCTGACGCAGGCGGTCAAGCTGGGCGCGCGCGGCGTCGTCAGCAAGGAGGCGGCGGCCGACGTGGTGCTCAACAGCATACGCGCGGTCCAGCGCGGCGAGACGGCGCTCGACCCGGCGCTGATGAACGCGCTGCTGGGTCAGTTCTCCGCGCCGGCCCAGGCCGATCCGGAGGCGGCGCGCATCGCCTCGCTGACGCCGAAGGAGCGCAAGATCGTCGCGCTGGTGGTGGAAGGCAACGGCGCGCCGAACAAGGCGCTGGCGTCCCGGCTGTTCATCGCCGAGCCGACGCTGCGCAACAACCTCACCACCATCTATCAGAAGCTGGGCGTGGCCAACCGGCTGGAGCTGTATGTGTATGCGACCAAACATGGCCTGCAGGCGGTGTGAGTGACGATGCCTGTCGTTTTGCAAGGCTGGTCTTTGGAGGGGCGCCTGCGCCATCTCGCCGCTTCCTCGCCGTGGTTGATGCCGGCCCTGCGCGCGGCGCGCACACTGGACTTGTCATCGTGGTGCCTCGGCGCCGGCGTGGTACGCAACCTGGTGTGGGACGCGCTGCACGACTATCACACACCGTCATCGCTGGCGGATCTGGATCTCGCCTATTTCGACGCGGCCGATGTGTCGCCCGAACGCGATGCGCTGCTGCAGCGTCGGCTGGCGGAGGCGATGCCGCACATCCCGTGGGAAGTGACGAATCAGGCTGGCGTGCATCACTGGTTTGAAAGTTACTTCGGCCATGCGGTCGCGCCGCTGACATCGCTGCCGGAGGCGGTGGCGTCGTGGCCGGAGTACGCCACCTCGGTGGGCTTGTGGCTGGATGCGGACGATACGATCCATGTGATCGCGCCGCATGGACTCGATGATCTGTTCAACTGCGTGGTGCGGCGTAACCCGGCGCGCGTGAGTGTGGCGACCTATCGCCAGCGGGTGGCGCAAAAGAACTATGCCGCGCGCTGGCCGCGTGTCACGATCATCGCGCAGTGACAAATGTCACTGCAAAAGATGACGTTTGTCGGCTGTGCGGCGACGGCAAGTTGCGTAGAATGACTTTCATCGGCAGCACACAAGCAGTAACGCAGTACCTAAAACCCGAACCCCGTTTTAGTTGATGCAGTAATTCCTTACTCAACCAACTTTTACGAGGCTCATCATGAACGCAATCCACAACTTCCTCCGCAACGAAGACGGCATCACCGCCATCGAATACGCCCTGATGGCCGCCGCCATCGCCGCCGCGATCACCGCCGGCCTGGCTATCCTCGGTCCAAAAATCACCGCTTCGCTGACTTATATTTCCGGTCTGATCAAATCATCCTGATTCCAGTCTCCTTGTTGTAAGCTCCTTGTAGTTAGTTATCCGGGACCTCGGTTCCGGACTTTTTTTGCCTGAAAATAAATCATGACAAATGTCACCCGATATCGGGAGCTTTGTCCGCTGTGAAAACGATCTCATCTGTATAGACTGCGCTTTCGTCTCCCCTACTGCTGGAGTTCCTGCAATGCGCTTCCCCACCATCCACCGCGGCATTGCCCGCTTCATCGGCGACGACGACGGCGCCTCGCTGATGGAGTACGCGCTGGTCGCCGCGCTGGCGTCAGTGATCATCATCATCGCCATCCTGGCGGTGCTCAACTCCCGCACCTGAAGTCATCACGGGCGTCCACGCCACAACGATATAAAAATTTCCAGAGCGGCACACGCCACGCTGGAAATTTTCTATACACTAGGCTTCGTCTGCTCCCTTTTCAACAAGGTGATTGATGACCTTCCTGCCGTTGCTCATACTGTGCTGCTTGCTGGCACTGGCTGTCTGGAATGATGTACGCACGCGCCGCATCCCCAATGCGCTGGTGTTCGGCGGCGCCGTGCTGGGCTTGCTGTTCAACGGCGCCTTGCCCGCAGGGGATGGTCTCTTCGTGCAAGTCTTTGGTGGCATCGGCATCTGGCAAGCACTGGCCGGCCTGGCCGTCGGTCTGCTCCTGCTGCTGCCGATGTATGCGATGCGCGCGCTCGGCGCCGGCGACGTCAAACTGATGGCGATGCTCGGTGCTTTCACCGGTCCCGGCGACGTGGCTGGCATCACGCTATTGACGCTGCTGGCCGGCGGCGTGCTGGCGCTGGTGGTGGCCGGCTTCAATGGCCGCCTCAAGCCGATGCTCTACAACACCTGGCACCTGATCAAATACAGCATGCTGCGCTCGCTCGCCGGCGAGGTGCCGAAGATGGAAGCGCCGGCCACGCCGAGCGGCCGCCTGCCCTACGCGGTGGCGATCGCCGCCGGCGCCGCGCCCTACCTGGCGTTCGGCGCCGCCACCGGCCGCAACCTGTTTTTCTAAGGGGACGCATGCACATCCAGCAGACGACCGACGCCCCCGCCGATGCGCGCGCGCCGCGCACCACGGACGAAACGGGCCTGCCGTTTCTGTTCCTGGTCGAGCTGTTGTGCAAGGTACTGTTCCAACGCGGTCAGGTCCGTCTGCCCGACCTGGCTAGCCATCTGAAATTGAGTATCAGCGTGATCACGCCGCTGGTGACGCATTTACGCAACGAAAAATTATGCGAGGTCACGCGCAGCGGCGGCAGCGGCACCGACGCCGACCTGACCTATCATCTGACCGAGGCCGGCACGCAGCGCGCCGTCGCCTGCCTCAACCGCAACGCCTATGCCGGCCCGGCGCCGGTCACGCTGGCCGCCTACGTGGCGCAGATGGCGGCGCAAAGCGTGCGCCATCTGCACGTCACGCGCGCCGATGTGCAGGCCGCCTTCCACGACGTGGTGGCCAGCGCGCAGGTGCTGGACCAGCTGGGCGCGGCGATGAACTCGGGCCGCGCGATCTTCATCTACGGCCTGGCCGGCAGCGGCAAGACCTATCTGGCCGAACGCTTGTGCCATCTGCTGCGCGGCGCGATCGCCGTGCCCTACGCCATCATGATCGACGGCGAGGTCGTGCCCTTCTACGACCCGGTGCAACATCGCCCGCTGGCCGACGCGGCGCCGCGGGACGATGGCAACGACCTGCTGCGCACGCGCGACGCGCGCTGGGTACGCGACCTGCAACGGCCCACCGCGCTGACTGGCGGCGAGCTGACGCTGGAGATGCTCGACCTGCGCTTCGACCACAACACACGGCTGTATCAAGCGCCTCCTCATTTGAAAGCCAACAACGGCATCTTCATCATCGACGACCTGGGCCGCCAGCGCTGCTCGCCGCTGGAACTGATGAACCGCTGGATCGTGCCGATGGACCGTGGCGTCGATTATCTTTCCTTGCACACCGGCCTGGTTTTTCAAGTGCCGTTCGATGTGGTCGTGGTATTCTCGTCTAACTTCCTGCCCGAGCGCTTATCCGATGGCGCTTTCCTGCGCCGGCTGGGATACAAGATAGAAGTACCGCCGCAAACGCCCGCCGAATATCAGCAACTGTTCCGCCAGGCCTGCGCGCAGTACGGCATCGCATTCGACGCCGCCGCCTTCGACTATTTGCTGAGCGGCCTGCATGCCAAGGACGAGACGCCACTACTGGCCTGCTATCCACGCGACCTGATCCGTCAGGTGCGCGATCTGGCGCGCTACGAAAGCACGCCACCCGCGCTCAGCGCGCGCGCGCTGGACTGGGCCTGGCACAACTACTTCGCCGGCGCCGGCGCCCGCCGCGCCGCCGCCGATCCGCAGCCGCGGGAACGCCAACGACGCGACCCGCCCAACCCGCTTAGCCAAGGAAGGCAAGGATGAGAAATACCCGTGCTCTGACAATGATCGGTGTCGCGCTGCTGCTGGCGCTGGCCGCCGTGGTGGTGGCGGCGCAGTGGATCGCCGGCCAGTCCGCCAGCAACAGCAACAAGGTGGCGGTGGCGCTGCTCGATATCAGCATGGGTGCGCGCATCACGCCGGAACTGGTGAACATGGTCGACTGGCCGGCCAACTCGGTGCCGGCCGGCGCCGCCAGCGACGTCAAGGCGCTCGAAGGGCGCATCACCCGCGCCAACGTCCAGCGCGGCGAACCGATCACCGAGGCCAAGCTGGCGCCGGCCGGCACCCAGGGCGGGCTGTCGTCGGTGGTGGCCGAGGGCAAGCGGGCGATGACGGTGCGCGTCAACGACGTGGTCGGCGTGGCCGGCTTCGCGCTGCCGGGTAACTATGTCGACATCCTGGTCAACACGCAGAGCGACAGCTACGGCGACCACCTGGCACGCGAGCAGGCCATCTCGAAGATCGTGCTGGAGCGCATTCTGGTGCTGGCGATCGCGCAGGAATCGAGCCGCGACGATACCAAGCCGAAAGTGGTCAACGCCGTCACGCTGGAACTGACGCCGCAACAGGTGGAGCAGCTCGACCTGGCGCGCAGCGTCGGCACGCTGTCGCTGGTGCTGCGCAACCAGGTCGATCCGCAATCGGCCAACACCGAGGGCGCCACCAAAAGCAGCTTGCTCGGTGACAGCGCCATCGCCACCGCCCCGCCGCGCGCCGGCACCACGTTGCCGACGCCACCAGCGACAGCTGCGCCCGCGCCACCACCAAGGCCGCCGCGCGAGCAACGGCAAGGCGACAAGGTGGAAGTCATCAAAGGTCTGGAGCGTAGTTCACAACAATTTTAAGCATTGGAGAACGCGACTTGAGCAAGGTATCCGCTACGCCCTTCCCCTTCGTGCCGCCGGCGGCGGTTGCCGTTGCCGTGGCGGTGTTGCTGAGCGCCGCGCCGCCAGCTTTTTCAGCGCCCCCTGCGGCCAGCACCGCGCCCGCGCTTGAACTGGCGCGCGAGATCACGCTGTCGGCCGGCAAGTCGACCCTGATGCATCTGCCGTTCGCGGCCGCGCGGGTGGCGGTCGGCGACGCCAAGATCGCCGACGTGATCCTGCTCAACCCCAGCGAAATCTACCTGCTCGGCAAGACCACCGGCTCGACCAACCTGATCGTCTGGAACCGCGCCAACCAGGCCAGCGTCATCGACATCAGCGTCGACCTGGACACCGCCGGCCTGCGCCAGCAGTTCAGCGAGCTGTTCCCGACTGAACGCGACATCCGCCTGACCGTCTCCGGTAACGCGCTGATCCTGTCCGGCAGCGTGGCCGACTCGGTGCGCGCGGCGCAGGTGGTGGCGGTGGCCAGCGCCTACCTGCAACGCACCGCCCGCAGCGGCGGCAGCGGCGCCGCCGCGCCCGACGCCGCCGCCCA
>NZ_WWCP01000109.1 GCF_009857505.1 Duganella lactea | reverse complement strand
TGTCCCTATAACCTTGACGGCTATTAGGCAAGCATTTACTACTTTGTGATGATGAGTTTTACTACCCTAAGTGTGTATTTCTACACGCTTAAATAAAACTTTACTTCTTCCAGATTGTTAAAGAACGTTACAGCAGATAAGTGTGAGCACTTGGCATGTTCCGAAGAACCTGCAAACTCTAGAAAGGAGGTGATCCAGCCGCACCTTCCGATACGGCTACCTTGTTACGACTTCACCCCAGTCACGAATCCTACCGTGGTAAGCGCCCTCCTTGCGGTTAAGCTACCTACTTCTGG
>NZ_WWCP01000108.1 GCF_009857505.1 Duganella lactea | reverse complement strand
CGTCGCGTTTGAGTTGCGGGTGGCCATCAATATGGTCGTCGATGGTCTGCTCGAGACGCTTGATCTCCTTGTCGAGCCACTCAATCAGCGTTTGCGCATGCGCTGCCACGTCCGTCATGCCGCTGACCGTATAGCTTTCCAGCCGGTTATGTTCCTGCTGACGCATATCCTTGAGGGGGCCTCGAAAAACCGGCCCGGCCGTGGCATGATGTCAGCGCATCAACCTTGACGACTCTGCCATGATGAAACCCAACCTTTTTGCTGCGCAGGAGCGCGAAGCCAAGCTGACGAAGCTGGGC
>NZ_WWCP01000107.1 GCF_009857505.1 Duganella lactea | reverse complement strand
GCTGTTCGCCATTTAAAGTGGTACGTGAGCTGGGTTTAAAACGTCGTGAGACAGTTTGGTCCCTATCTGCCGTGGGCGTTGGAAATTTGAAGGGGGCTGCTCCTAGTACGAGAGGACCGGAGTGGACAGACCTCTGGTGTACCGGTTGTCACGCCAGTGGCATTGCCGGGTAGCTAAGTCTGGAAGAGATAACCGCTGAAAGCATCTAAGCGGGAAACTTGCCTTAAGATGAGATTTCCCAGAGCCTTGAGCTCTTTGAAGGGTCGTTCGAGACCAGGACGTTGATAGGTCAGGTGTGGAAGTGCAGT
>NZ_WWCP01000106.1 GCF_009857505.1 Duganella lactea | reverse complement strand
TTGAAGGGTCGTTCGAGACCAGGACGTTGATAGGTCAGGTGTGGAAGTGCAGTAATGCATTAAGCTAACTGATACTAATTGCCCGTACGGCTTGTCCCTATAACCTTGACGGTTATGCGCATTTACTATGATGGTGAGTGCTACCCAACAAAAACTTTACTTCTCCAGATTCGCCGCGCAGCCCAAGGCTGCGTGGCATACAAGTCAAAGCTTGATGACCATAGTAAGTCGGTCCCACCCCTTCCCATCCCGAACAGGACCGTGAAACGACTCTACGCCGATGATAGTGCTGCAACCAGTGTGAAAGTAGGT
>NZ_WWCP01000105.1 GCF_009857505.1 Duganella lactea | reverse complement strand
ACCACGAAAAAGGTGGTTTTGGACAGCAAGACAAGTGCCAAAAGGTCTGAAGCCGCCGTGCGAATACGTCCACAGCCGGCGTTTTCTCAGCACATCAGTTCAAATCAGCAGTAATTCGAGGTCCCCTTGAGTGCCTGAAGTCGCTGCGACCAGGCTCGTAACTGTCGCTGCTCCCGGGGGGGGGCGACCAGGCGGCCGGCTTTATCAAGGCGCAATAGCGCGCGATCAGCGCCGCATCGGCTGTATCGGTCTTATTGCGCAGGTTTTCGCTCTGGCCAAAGCCTTTGACGCAACTCGGATTGGCGACCGACACCATGAAGCCGGCGTCATGCAGCGCCGTCG
>NZ_WWCP01000104.1 GCF_009857505.1 Duganella lactea | reverse complement strand
TTTTCGTGGTCCAGACGGACTGCGGGCGTCAAAACGCCGAAAACTTCGCCTCCTTCAGGTAGCAAAGGCGGCGCAAGTTGTAGGCGGCGGCCTTCCAGTTCAGTTGCAGCGTGGCGCGTGCCAGGCCGATCGAGCGCAGCATCTTGCCACCCAGTTGCGCCATGCCCGCGAAGACATGCTCGACGCGGGCGCGTGGGCTGGCGATGCGCCGGTTACGGCGCTGCTGTGCTTCAGAAATTGGCTTGTCCTTGCTGCCTTTGCGCTGGATGTGCATGCGGTAGCCTTGGCCGGTCAGGCGCTCTTCGCGCTTGTAGTTGACATAGCCTTTATCGGCATAGACATCC
>NZ_WWCP01000103.1 GCF_009857505.1 Duganella lactea | reverse complement strand
TCGGCACCACCACGGCGGCCAGGCTGCTGGGCCAGTTCGGCGACATACGGCGCTTCACCAGTGCCAAGGCGTTCGCCGCATTCCTCGGCGTCACGCCCATGCAACGCAGCTCCGGCACCTCCTTGAAGGGGCGCACCATCATCAGCCGAAGTGGTAGTACCTCACTGCGCGCGGCGCTTTACATGCCGGGACTGGTGGCCAAGCGCCACAACCCCTTGCTCAACACCTTCGCCGAACGGTTGACTAAAAATGGTATGTCAAACAAGGCGGTGATTAGTGCTGTCGTTCACAAACTGACGCATCTGATTTATGGTGTCATCCGTACTGGCAAGCCTTTCGACCCCAAATACTTATCGAAAAAGCTTGCCATTCAAGACGGTATCTGACACC
>NZ_WWCP01000102.1 GCF_009857505.1 Duganella lactea | reverse complement strand
GAGCCTGTAAGAATTTCTGTGTGAAACGGGGTCATGAAATAATACCGAAAGGGATGCTCCATGATCGACACGATGACCACCAAGAAACCGCGCAAAAAGAAAGAGCCGTATCCATTCCCAGTTGAGCTGATCGACCAGTTGCTGGCCCAAGTTCAGGACAAGAACGCCGAGTCTATCCTCGGTGAGTCTGGCTTGGCAGGCCAGCTCAAGAAGATGCTGGCCGAGCGAATGCTGGCGGCCGAATTGACACATCACTTGGCCAACGAGGATGCGACCAGCAAGAACCATAGAAACGGCACCACGCCCAAGAAGGTTCTTGCACCGGGCGGTGAACTGCACCTCGACATTCCACGCGACCGCCTGTCCAGTTTTGAGCCGCAGCTGGTGGCGAAAGGCCAGCGGCGCATGCC
>NZ_WWCP01000101.1 GCF_009857505.1 Duganella lactea | reverse complement strand
CACCGACCAGGTACAAGCGCTGACCAGCGGCCAGTTCGCCGCCATCAGCACCGACAACCTGAACGCGCTGAGCACCAACCAGATCGTCGCGATCGGCACCAACCAGGCCGCCGCGCTGACCAGCGCCCAAGCCTCGTCGCTGAGCACCAACCAGATCAAGGCGCTCGACACGGTGGACTTCGCCGCGATCAAGACCTCGTCGATCGCCGCGCTGAACAGCGACCAGATCAAAGTGCTGAGCACCGATCAGATCGTCGCGCTGAGCACCGCCCAGGCCGCCGCGCTGAACAGCGCCCAGACGCAGAGCCTGACCACCGACCAGATCGTGAGCCTGCAGTCGGCCGACGCGGCCGCGCTGAAGACCTCGGTGATCGCCGCGCTGAGCAGCAACCAGGTCCACGCGCTGACCACCGA
>NZ_WWCP01000100.1 GCF_009857505.1 Duganella lactea | reverse complement strand
TGATCCAGCAACTGTTCAATCTTTCGGACGAACAGATGGAGTTCCAACTGCTGGACCGGCTGAGCTTCCAGCGCTTCGCTGGCCTGCGCGACTCCAGCCAGATTCCCGACCGCACCACGATCTGGACTTTCAAAGAGCGCCTGATCAAGGCTGGCGCCAGCGAAAGCGTGTTCGAAACGGTCAACCGGCAACTGGCCCGGCATGGCTACATTGCCCGTGGCGGCCAGATGATCGACGCCTCCATCGTCCAAGCTCCCAAGCAATCGCTGAACAAGGAAGAAAAATCGCTCGTCGTGGAGCAGAACGCCATGCCTGCCGACTGGTCGCCACCTAAGCGGCGCCAGAAAGACCTGGATGCGCGCTGGACCAAAAAGCACGGCAAATCCTATTTCGGCTACAAGCTGTCGGTGAACGCGGACAAGCGCTGCAA